>NZ_RKLX01000027.1 GCF_004745505.1 Levilactobacillus suantsaiihabitans | reverse complement strand
GTCATGGGGAAAGCCTCCTATGTCCTATGAAGTGAGTGTGGTTGCTAACTATCATAAGGGAGAGGCTTTCCCTTTTCAATTGCTTATTTTTCTATTTACACATAATTATTTAAACACTCTCTTCATCTTTAGACTAATGTCTTATCAAAATGATACAATTGATTCTTGTCAGTTTCAGGGCTTGCAATAAATGCAAACAAAAAGACTGTCTACTTGGACAGTCTTTTTTTATCTTAATTAATTTATCCCAAAACCAATTACAGCGTGATCGTGACCGCGTCGCCAGCCAGGGCTGCCTTCGTGACTTGGCCATTTTCGTGGACCAAGACAGTGGCGTTGCCGGATAGGCCGGTGGTCGTGATGGCCAGTTCGTTGCCGTGACGGGTTACGGTGACGCTCCCGGCATCTTGGCCCTGTTGATTGACGACGGCGACCGTGGTCGTACCTTCGTGCATGTCGTACAGGTGGATGTCGAGGTCCTTGGTGAAGTCGTAATCGGCGTGAACGGCTTGTGGGTTCCGTAAGAGAATCGTGTTTTCTCTAGCCAGAACAGGCAGGTCTAATTCGCCGTAGTCCAAGCTGAGCCATTTGCCATCTTGAATGTCGTAGACTTCATCGTCATTAATGATGCTGGTCCATTTGCCAGCGGGCAGGTAGAGGTTGACGTGGCCTTCGTGGTTGAAGACGGGCGCAACCAAGATCTGGCTCCCCAGCATGTACTGGTTGTCCAGGGTGTGGGCGGTGCGATCGGCCATGAAGTCGAACCACATTGGCCGCATCAACGGGTTACCGTAAGCCGTGTTGTGGGCGGCTTGCGTGTAGAGGTAAGGCATCAAGGACAACTTCAGGTTGACGAATTTCCGCGTGTTTTCCACGGCTTCATCATCGAAGTTCCACGGTACCCGGTAAACATTGCTGCCGTGGTAACGACTGTGAGAAGACAGCAGGCCAAATTGGGTCCACCGCTTGTACAGATCAGCGGTTGGTGTATCCGGACCGTCTTCGAAACCACCGATATCGTGACTCCAAAAGGCAAAGCCGGAACTCAGGAAGGACAGGCCGCCGTGCAGGGTGTCGGCCATGTTCTTAAAGGTCGACAGGGCATCGCCACCCCAGTGAACGGGGAACTTCTGTGAGCCCACGGTAGCGGAACGGGCGAAGACCACTGCTTCGTCTTGCCCCTTAGCAGCAGCCAGCGTGTCAAAGACCGCTTGGTTGTATTGCAGGGTGTAGTAGTTGTGCTCGCGCTTAGGGTCGGAGCCGTCGAAGAAGACAGCGTCATCGACGGGAATCCGTTCACCAAAGTCGGTCTTGAAGCAGTCCACGCCCATGTCGATCAGGGCTTGGAGCTTGCCTTGGTACCATTTCACGGCGTCAGGGTTGGTGAAGTCGACAAAGGCGTTGCCGGCTTGCCAGAGATCCCATTGCCAAATGTTGCCGTCTTCGCGTTTGACGAAGTAGCCTTTTTCCTTGCCTTCCGCAAACATCTTCCCCTTTTGGGCAATGTACGGGTTGATCCAGACACAGACCTTGATGCCGCGGTCGTGAATCTTCTTGATCAGGCCTTCGGGGTCGGGGAACTCGTCACGGTCCCATTCCATGTTGGACCACTCAAAGCCCTTTTGCCAGAAGCAGTCAAAGTGGAATACATCTAATGGAATATCGTGATCCTTCATGCCGTCGATGAACTTCATGACGGTGGCTTCACTGTAATCCGTGGTGAAGGACGTCGTCAGCCACAGACCAAATGACCAGGCTGGTGGCAACTGGGTCTTACCCGTCAGCTCAGTGTAGCGGTGCAAGATCTCTTGTGGGGTGGGGCCGTAGATGACGTAGTATTGCAGGGATTGGCCCTCGGTGCTAAATTGCACGCGGTCGACGTTTTCGGACGTGATTTCAAAATCAACGGGTTGCGGCTGATCAACAAAGACCCCGTAGCCGGCATCGGTTAGGTAGAACGGAATGTTCTTGTAGGATTGTTCGGAGGCAGTCCCACCATCTTGGTTGTCGATGCGGACTTCTTGGCCGTTCTTGATGAAGTTCCCGAAGCGTTCGCCCAGGCCGTAAACCTTGTCTTCAACGCCGACGTTCAGTTGTTCGCGCATGTAGTCGGTATTGGTGGACTTGTCATGGATGACGCCTTGCGCCTTGTCTAGTGACTGGGTCAACAAGTGGTCACCGTGCAGGAAGTCGAGTTGGAAGGCCGTTTGGAACGGAATCCGAGCGGTCAATTCGCCAGACGTGAAGGTCAGTTCCTCATCGCTAGTGGTGATGGTGACGTCGGGGTTTTGGTTGTTGATGTGGTAGGACGGCCCGTGGGTATCCTGGTCGAAGTGCGTGAGCTTGACACCAATCACGCCTTCAATGGGGGAGGTCAGGTCGATCGTACTCATCCCCAGGTTCAGTTCGTCGCCGCGTTCGTGAATGAACTTAAACGGCGCATACAAGGTCAGTTGCTTGTCGGTCTGGCGGTAGTCAAAGACTTCCCGTGGCGACTCGATTTGATACTGTGGCCGGTCGAGCCAGTAACCATTCGTAAATTTCATGGATAAACACCTCTTGGATTTTTTAAAAAATTGAATTTCTTAATCGACAAACACAGTTTACGTGGGTCACGGTCAAATGTCAACGCTTTCATCAAGAAAAATTCGCGGCCAGGGCCCCTCAACAATGTCCCTTAAATGAAACAAGGTGATTAGTCGAAAAATAGGACAAACGGTTGCACAGAAGATTAACGGCTAAGACTGTTATCATGGGCTTTGACGGGGATGGGTGGTTCGACCGGTTCCCGGAAAAATTTTTTAAAATGGTCGTCAACTCGGGGGTGAATGCGGCAACTCCCCGGGTCTCTAAGCGTGCCGCGGCCACCAGTTTGGCAAAATAGTTGGGCAGAACAACTAACCGGCTAAAATGGCGTTGACAACTGGAAGCGGTTACAGTATGCTGTGATTTGAAAATTGAATTTTCTTGAACGTCGACAGCTCAGTTTTCAATATCAGAATCGTAATTTAACGAGGTGTGTACTTATGAGTGAAAATGCTCCTAAAGCTGCGGTGGCCGAGCGTAACATGGTCCCGTGGAATGAACGAATTGCTTATAGCTTTAGTGATTTTGCCTGCAACCTGTCCTTCCAAATGGTGGGGACTTACTTAATGATTTTCTACACGGATACGTTTGGCATCAGCGCCGCGGCCGTGGGGACCCTGTTCTTAGTCGCGCGGATCGTCGATGCCTTTGACGGCCCGTTCTGGGGGATCATGATCGACCATACCCATACCAAGTGGGGGAAGAGCCGACCGTACTGGTTGTGGTTCTCGATTTCCTTTGCCGTCTTCTGTGTGTTGGTCTTCACCACACCCAATATGAGTCTGACCGGGAAACTGATTTGGGCTTACGTGACTTACATTGGGGTCGATGTCCTGTATTCAGCGGTTAATATTCCCATTACATCCATCTTGCCATCATTGACTAGCAATCCGCAAGAACGGGTCACCTTGTCCACGATTCGCCAGTTCATGGGAACGGCCGGCGCCACCATCATCACCGGGATCACCTTGACGATGGTTGCCTACTTCGGTAACGGCTCCACGGACAGTGCACGCGGCTGGTTCATCTGGGCCTTGATTGTCGGCATCATCGTGGTCATCATCTTTGGTTTCGTCTTCAAATACACGACTGAACGGGTCCAAACCAAGAGTTCTCGCCAGTCGATTCCAATTAAGCAGTCCCTGAAGGCCTTAAAGAAAAACTGGCCATGGGCAATCATCATCTTCATTAACTTCATCTACTGGATGGGGATGCAGACGCGTTCACAAGTTACGGTCTACTTCTTCAAGTACAACATGCACGACGCCAAGTTGGCTTCCTTTGTCCTGAGTTTACAAATCGTTGCCCTGGTGGCCGTGGTCTTAACACCATGGACGTCTAAGCTGATTGGGAAACGGAACACCATGTTGGGCGGGATGATTCTCGCGGTCGTGGGCCAACTCCTATTGAGCCTGGGCGCTACTCACCTGAGCGTGCCAATGATTATCTTCGCCACCATCGTCGGTTACCTGGGAACCGGGTACGTTTCCGGCCTGATTGCCGTGATGTTGGCCGACGCCGTGGATTACGGCGAATGGAAAAATGGCGTCCGCGCTGAAGGAATTGTTACCTCATTCTCCAGTTTTAGTGCTAAATTAGGAATGGGGATTGGTGGGGTCATCACCGGCTGGATTTTATCCGGGACCGGTTACGTCGCCAATCATACGCAAACGGCTTCCGCACTGCACGGGATTGAACTGAACTACATTTGGGTCCCACTCTTGGGATTTGCCCTGTCTGGAATTGCCCTGATGTTCTACCACGTTGACGGCATTGAAAAGCAAATGCAAAGCGACTTGGCAGAAAAGCATGCCCGGGAAAATGATGCGGATGGCGAATAATTAGGTAAAGTGAGTGAACGGCATGATTATCAACAAGGACGTGATGCGTGATCACAACGAGCGCTCGGTGCTCCAAGCGATTGTGAATCACGGACCCATTTCGCGAAACGAGATTTCCAAATTACTGGGCTTAAACAAAGTGACGGTGTCTGACATCGTCGGAACCTTTATCGACCGCAAGTTGGTCGCCAGTCAAGGGGAGGTCGTGGCCAAAGCCGGCAGTGGGCGCCGCGCCGAACTCGTGGCGTTCAATGCCACCTACGGCTACGTGATCAATTTCAGCATCTCCGGAGAAATCCTGGAAATGTTGGTCACCCAACTGGATGGCCGGGCCCTGAGTTATAGCGAAAGTCCGTTGCAACAAGCGACCGTTCAAGAGATCGTGGCCAAGATGGTCGAGATGGTGGACCAATTGCCCACGTTTGACGTGGAAAATGGCCTGCAAGCCATCTCCATCGCCATCTTCGGTGTGGTCTACGAAAACGAAATCGTCACGTCACCGTTCGTGGATTTTGATGATTACGACCTGGTCAGCACCTTCAAAGAGCGCTACCACGTGCCGGTCATCATGGAAAACGAGGCCAATCTGGCGGCCGTATTCGAGCAGGACTTCAGTAAACAAGAACTGCAAAGTCTGGTCGCCGTCAGCATTCACGAGGGAATCGGCGCGGGTATCCTGCTGAACAAGCAGCTCTATCGCGGCAATTACGGCCGGGCTGGCGAAATCGGCCAGATCATGATCCAGGGCACTGGCCGCCAACGTTTGGCCAAGCTGCCCAGCTTTGATCACGAGTGGTCCGAGGCGGCCCTGTTGAAGAAGGCCGCGACGTTAAAGCACGTTGCCCGCTACTCGTTGGATGAATTGGTCCAAGCGGCGGGGCAGGGTGACCCGGAGATTGCCGGTCTATTAGAAGACCTGTGCTATCACCTGGCTATCGTGACCAGTGATTTGATCGTGGCCTATGACCCGCAGATGATCTTTTTCAACTCACCACTAGTTGAACAGTTACCAGAACTTTTGAAAAATATTCAGATGAAACTGAGCTTTATGCCGCTGGTGCCACCACTAGTGATGTCCAAGGACGTGAAATACGCCACCTTACTGGGTGGGGCGTCGTTGGCCATTCACCAGGTGCTGGATATGCCAGGCACGCGTTTGATTTTTCATCATTAGCTTCACCGTATGAGAGTGGGACACAGGGCGATTAGCCGGCGAGCATTAAGGCTGATCACCGAACAATCCTGGTCTTGGATTGTTTGGTGATCAGTTTTAAGCGGAACCGGCTGCCCTGTGGCACACGTTTCAGCTATGTAAAGGTGATGTGTGAATGAGCCTGGGCGGTTTTGTCCCAGGCTCATTTCTTTGGCATCAGCGTGAGCGACTATTGTGAACCAAGCTAATATAAGGAGGAAACGATTTTGACAAAAACAACTTTACCAGATGGATTTTTGTGGGGTGGCGCCGTTGCTGCCCATCAAGTTGAAGGCGCATACAATGTGGGTGGCAAGGGCCTGAGCGTTGCCGATGTGATGACCGCTGCGGGGAACCAAGAAGAGCGGCGTATTACCGCTGGCGTGCAGCCTGGTGAATTTTACCCGAACCATGAGGCCGTGGACTTCTACCACCGCTATCCGGCAGACATCAAGCTACTGGCCGAGATGGGCTTCACCTGTTTTCGGACCTCGATTGCCTGGTCACGGATCTTTCCGCAGGGGGATGAGTTAGAACCCAACGAGGCCGGGCTCGCCTTTTACGACCGCCTCTTTGATGAATGCCTGAAGTACGGCATTGAACCGGTCGTGACGCTGTCGCATTTTGAAATGCCGTACCACTTGGTCACCCAGTATGGTGGCTTCCGCAGCCGGCAAACGATCACGTTCTTCACGCGCTTTGCTCGGGCCGTCTTCACCCGGTTTCGGGATAAGGTCAAGTACTGGCTGACGTTTAACGAAATTAATAATCAAACCAATTATGACCGCGCCTTCACGCTGTTTACCAATTCCGGGATTCAGGTCCACGCCGGGGAAAACGCCGAAGCCGTGATGTACCAGGCGGCGCACTACGAGGTCGTTGCCAGTTCACTGGCCGTTCAGATTGGCCATAGCATCAATCCCGATTTCCAAATTGGAGCGATGGTGGCCTTCTCGCCGGTTTACCCCGCCAGCGACCAGCCACGAGACGTCTTTAAGGCGCAACGGGCGATGCAATCGCGGTTTTGGTTTTCCGATGTGCAAGTCGAGGGGCAGTATCCCACCTGGTTAACGCGTTATTTCCAGGCGAAGCACTTTGACCTCGACATCACGCAGGCTGATCTCGCTAACCTGAAGCGGGGGACCGTGGACTACCTGGGCTTTAGCTACTACATGTCCTTTGCGACGCAAGCCACCGACCATGAAGATGACCAATTTTCTTATAACGAGGCCCACGACCTGGTGACCAATCGCTTCGTGCCACAATCTGAGTGGGGCTGGCAGGTGGATCCCCAAGGCTTGCGGTACGCGCTGAATTGGATGAACGACCGCTATCATTTACCACTGTTTATCGTGGAAAACGGCATCGGGGCCATCGACCAGCTAGAGGCGGACCATACCGTCCACGACCAATACCGGATCGACTACTTGCGGGACCACATCGTGCAAATGAAACTGGCCGTGCTCGAGGACGGCGTGGACGTCATGGGCTACACCCCGTGGAGTGCGATTGACATTGTGTCGGCCAGCACCGGGCAGCTGTCCAAGCGCTACGGGTTTATTTATGTGGATCGAAATGACGACGGCAGTGGCAGCTTGGCGCGGTATCGCAAGGATTCCTTCTACTGGTACCAGCACGTGATTGCGACCAACGGGGCCGAACTCGGCCAGAAAGCGGGTGACGCGGATGACAGCCCAGCCTGAACCCTTACTAGTGATTGATATTGGCGGAACGACCGTCAAAACTGGCGTGTGGTCCCAACAACGGCTGATTCGTCGGGACCATTTTGCGACGCCAGCATCCTGGTCGGCACTGTTGACCGCCATCGTGCAGTTGCGGCAAACGTTGGCGTTGCCATTTGCGGGCGTGGCCATTAGTTTACCGGGGAGTGTCGACACTGTGGCCGGCAGAATCTCGGGCACCAGTGCGGTAGACTATCTCAATGGTTTTCCAATCAAGACGGCATTACGCCAAGCTTTAGACCTCCCCGTCAGCATTCAAAATGATGCCAACTGTGCTGCACTGGCCGAGACTTGGCAAGGCAATGCCCGCGACGTTGCCGATGTGGCCTTACTGGTGATTGGCACCGGTGTGGGTGGTGCGGTGGTTTTGGACCATCAACTGGTGGCCGGTCGGCAAAACTTTACCGGTGAATTTGGCTACCAGGTGATGACCGCACAGGGTGAGACGTTGAGTGAGCTGGGTAGCCCGGTACGGATGGCGGAACGGTACGGGCGATTGGCAAAGTTGACGCACCCCGTGTCGGCCAAGGCCGTGTATCGGGCGGCGGAACAGGGGGATGACCTGGCCCAGTTTTGTATCGATGATATGCTACACTGGTTGAGCTGTGCGGCGTTTAATCTGTTCGTCAGTCTGAATCCGCAGCGCTTATTGATCGGTGGCGGGATTTCCGGTCGCCCCGGCTTTGTGGCTGATTTGCAGCAGCGCGTGCAATGCTTGATGCACCAACACGGCGCCCCGCTGATGGCGGACATCACGGCCTGCAAATTTCACAATGACGCGAACCTGATTGGCGCGGTGTACCAGTTTTATTTGGAAAATGGGGATGATACCACGGTGAAGGTGGTCAGCGCCTGAAAGCTGTGAGGCTGTGAATAGGAGAGTGGGCCAAAAGGCGATTAGCCAGCGAGCATTGCGACTGCCAACCGAATGATCCCAGGGTTGGATCGGTTGGTTGGCAGTTTTAAGCGGAACCGGGGCTGCTTTTTGGCGCACGTTTCAGCTAGGTAAAGGTGACACAAACGAGCCTGGGAGGTTTGTCCCGGGCTCAGTGACTAGCCCCAATGCGTGCAGAATTTTCTAAGTGAATTAGTGGCAACCATCGCCGAATTTCGGTACAGTGGAGGTAGCTAAAAAAACAGAAATGGGGTCGTTACTGATGAAGACTTGGCAAAAGGTAGTCGGCGGCGTGGCAGCGCTATCTGCCGTGGGTGCCGTGAGTGTCTTGGGCGCCGCGGCGGGACTGTATTTATCCGCCACGCGGTCATACGCCCGGAGTCGCCGGCAGTCTAAGGAGCGGGCGATTCGTGAAAATACGGCGGCGGACAACGCCTGGTACTTGCGCCACCACCCGGTTGAGTGGACCCAGATCAGTCAAGACGGCCTGTGCTTGCGGGCCAGCTGGTTGGCGGCTGAACAGCCCACGGACAAGGTTGCCATTTTGGCGCACGGCCTGGGTCACGCCCGCGAGCAAATGATTCCCTGGGCACGTGTGTTTCACGACTGGGGGTACGCGGTCTTGATGCCCGACGCCCGAGCGCACGGCGAGAGTGATGGTCATACGATTGGCTACGGCTGGACTGACCGGCACGATTACCAGCAATGGGTCAACCAGGTCGTGGCCAAAAACGGCGACCAGAGTCAAATTGTCATGTTAGGCATCTCCATGGGCGCCGCTACGGTCATGGCCACGGCTGGCGAAAAGTTGCCGGCCAACGTTAAGGCCATCATCGCCGACTCGGGCTACGCGTCCGTTTTGGGCGAGGCCCGCTTCCGGATGCGTCACGAATTTCACGTGCCCACCCAACCGACGCTGGCAATTGCCGATCAGTACTCACGACTGGGCGACTACCGTTTGGCAGACGGCGACATCGCCAATCAGCTCCGCAAGAGCCACATCCCGCTATTACTGATTCAGGGCGCCAATGACGAGACGGTGCCCGTCGAAAACCTGGACCTCTTGTACCAAGCCTCCGCGGGTCCCAAGCAAAAGTATCGCGACCCAGTAGCGGCACACATCGCCACGCGCGAGGAGGACCCGGACCGCTATGACCGATTGGTGGCTGATTTCTTGGCGCCTTATGTGCGGGGGTAGATTATGATATAGGTTTAATCTACTTTCTAGTAGTCTTGGGATCCTTACTGAGGATGTTTTGTTAGGGCATCAAAGAAGTAAGTTAAAGGAAAAATGGCTTTTGGGAAAAATAGAATCCCGGTGTGACGGCGTTTCTTTAGTGTATTCCCCACAGGTGTGGGAGTGATCCACAATGCCACAACTAAGGCAGCGGACTATTCAGGTATTCCCCACAGGTGTGGGAGTGATCCTAACTGCCCCCATATCGTCAGACTTAACGCCCGGTGTTCCCCACAGGTGTGGGGGTGATCCTCCTGTTTCTGCCATTTTTAAGCCACTTCTTTCGTGTTCCCCACATGTGTGGGGGTGATCCCATTGGTGCCTTGGAAATTAATATTTCGTGTCCGTATTCCCCACAGGTGTGGGGGTGATCCTGAACTTGTAGTTTCGGTGCAAAACGAAATCAAGTGTTCCCCACATGTGTGGGGGTGATCCTGTTTGACTCAAGAAACCTCGAGTGCTATCCTAGTGTTCTCCAGAGGTGTGGGGGTGACTCTTCAGTGTAAAGTTATTTCCACAGATAGCTCTCACGGGGATGTGGGTCATAGGTGAAGGCGCCAGTATTCCCCATAAATGTGGGGGTGATCCTATAACTTATGTTATAAAGGGCCCATGATAAATGTGTTCCCCACAAGTGTGGGGTGTTTTCATAATTGTTTAGTAATATAACATATGTTATAATGATGTAGACATAAAATTAATTCTACATTTAAATAGTGATTCTATAAGGATTATTTTTGATGTTGATGGTATTGACGTGAGCCTCATTGACTTGTATCTTAGAAATATTAACAGGTCAGTTAGCGCTTTCAGGTGCTGATTAGAACCGTAATTAGGGGAAGGGTAGGCAAAGAAAATGGCAGTGGAAATATCAAAGCGTGCAGCAGCATTATGGGCCAAGAAGCGGTCCGAAGATGGTCAGCAAGCCTGGTTACCATTAATTGTGCATTTACTGGACACACAAAATGTTGCTAATTATTTGTTTAATCAGTGGTTAAGTCCAGGCCAGCGGCGATTGTTACAGGGAACGTTATCAGCGACGGAGAGTCAACGTCTGGTTAAACTAGTGGGCTTTTTTCATGATTTTGGAAAAATTTCAGCCGCCTTTCAAGCCAAGGAATCCTATAATCGGGACGAGTCACTAGACGAATACTTACGAGCAAAGTTAACTCAGGTGGGGTTTGTTGATTTTGATTCGTTATATCTACGCCTATCCTCTACGAAAGAATCGCCGCATGCGCTGGCTGGGGAGGCAATTTTGGAAGGCTTGGGCGTTCCTGATTCGATAGGCGCTATCATTGGTGGGCACCATGGTAAACCAGCTGACTATCCCCCAGATGATCAAATTGGTAATTACACAGCCAACTATTACCTAGACGATATTCGCCCGGAAATTCAGCAACCCTGGCGAGACGTTCAACAGGAGCTCTTCGAATACGGCTTGAAGTCAGCCGGCTACCAAACGGTTAAAGATATTCCCAACATAACCCAGCCACAGGCCGTTATCCTAGAAGGGCTCCTCATTATGGCAGACTGGCTGGCGTCCAGTGAACACTTGGATGATGACCAACAGACGCCACTATTTCCTTTGATTCCGTTGGATTGTGCCTGGCCAAAGGAGGGAATCAAGACACGTTTTCAAAAAGCGATGACAGCCTGGGATGCCGTTGGCGAGTGGTATCCCCAACAAGTCGCTCTCACGGATTCGGACCCCGACCCCTATCAGGAGCGCTGGGGATTTAAGCCCCGCCCCGTCCAGAAGGCGATGACGCAGGCAATTGGTGCGACGCTAGACCCGGGAATGGTGATTATCGAAGCACCGATGGGAATTGGGAAAACTGAGACTGCTTTGCTGGCGGTTGAACAATTGGCGAATATTACCGGGCGAGATGGCCTTTTCATGGGGTTACCAACACAGGCAACGACGGATGCCATGTTTGATCGCGTAGACGATTGGTTAGCATTTCTGGCTAGACAGCAAGCCGAGAATTTGCCAATTCGCTTGATGCACGGAAAATCTCAGTTTAACCAGACGTATCGAGCGTTGCCCAACGCAACCAATATTTATGACGATGATGGCACAGGCCAGGTCGTGGTTAATGGCTGGTTCTCCGGGAAAAAGTCCATTTTGACAAAATTCACGGTGGGAACGATTGATAATCTCCTACTGTTGGGTCTGAAGCAAAAGCACCTCTTCCTCCGCCATTTGGGCTTCAGCGGTAAGGTCGTGGTGATTGATGAAGTTCACGCGTATGATTCGTACATGAATCAATATCTGTATAAGGCGCTGAGGTGGCTAGGTGTCTACCATGTGCCCATTGTCATTTTGTCCGCGACGCTGCCGAAGGCCAAACGAAATCAACTACTGGACGCTTACTTAAAGGGCAAATATGGCCGGCACTATGAGCTAGATGCACCAAAAGATTGGGAAGACACGCAGGCCTATCCACTGCTGAGCCTGTTGGACGGTCATCACCTGAAACAGGTGACCACTTTTCCTGGTCAGAGTGATCAGCAGCCGACGAAGTTACAGGTGCAGCGTCTGAACGTGGCTGATGAAGAACTCGTTGCCCACGTCGTGAATCAGCTGGCCGGCGGTGGCGTTGCCGGTGTTATCGTTAATACGGTCAAACGCGCCCAGACGTTGGCCGAAAAGATGCCAGCAGAGATACCAACGATGATTTTGCATTCGGCCTTTCTGGCAACTGATCGAACGGCACAGGCTAATCGACTACAAGCGGCGATTGGTAAGCACGGTCAGCGACCAGATAAGTTGGTCGTTATTGGCACTCAGGTGTTGGAGCAATCTTTGGACATTGACTTCGATGTGCTATACACGGATATTGCGCCCATGGATTTAATTCTTCAACGTGCTGGGCGGCTGCATCGACACCAAATCGCCCGCCCGCAAATGCTGGAGGTTCCGCAAGTCTTTGTGATGGGAATCGCTGGGCCGGGCGACTATGGGGAGGCCAACGAAGCCATTTATAGCAAGTATTTACTCATGAAGACGGATCATTTCTTGCAGGATACGATTGCCCTGCCAGACGATATTTCACCGCTGGTCCAGGCAGTCTATGATCCAGCAACGGATGATGATGTACCGGATATTGCCGACGCAAAAGATGAGTTCGAGAATCACTTGAAGGCTGAGAAAAGAAAAGCCCGCGTTTATCAGATTGCCAATCCTAAAACGACGGCCGATGCCACGATCCACGGTTGGCTGGAACGCAATCTGGGCGACGTCACCCAAAATGAGCAAAAGGCCGCCGCGGCCGTGCGGGACATCAAGGAAACGCTGGAGGTCATCCTAGTACAGCATACGGACGCAGGTGACTTCCTGTTGGACGGACAACGGTTAAGCGAGGCCCCTTCACAGAAAATTGCTCAGCAGGTGATTCGCCTGCCGATTGCGGTGACGCCGAACATTGACGAGGCCATTAAACGTCTAGAGACTTTGACCGGTCACTACTTTTCTGGCTGGCAAAGCGATGTTTGGCTCAGAGGTGCCTTGGCGCTGCCACTGGATGAAAATCTGGCGATCAGTTTTGCCGGTTGGCAACTGACGTATTCCGCAAAGGTCGGCTTAAAATATGTAAAGGAAGGTGATATTGGTGGATAGTCAAAAATTTAACTTAGCAACTGATCCGTGGATCAAGGTGGTGACGGTTGAGTCCAATCAAGAAAAGATGGTTTCTCTGATTGACTTGTTCAAAAACGCGGCTGATTATCGGCAACTGGCCGGTGATATGCACAGTCAAGACTTTGCTTTGTTACGGCTACTCTTAGCCATTCTAACAACGGTTTATTCGCGCGTGGATGCGAACAATACTCAATATGAATGGTTGGATGGGGATGTAGCGTCACCTGAGACGTTAGACCTCGATCTGGATACATTTGATGACGAAGAGGGTAAAGAGACTCTGTTTGCGACTTGGGGGCAGCTTTACCAAGCGGGTCATTTCTCATCTGCGGTGACGGCTTACTTAACGACTCACAGGGCGGATTTCGAATTTTTGGGTGATCATCCCTTTTATCAGGCGGCGACTGCGGATTACGATGCGTTGGTGCCAGCGAATAGAAAAGTGGCTACTGGTAAGGGTGAAGTGCTAGTCCAACAGATGAATCGGCGGATTTCGGAAAGTGCCAATACGCCGGATACGTTTGCGCCTAAGTCTGGGGAAGCCAAGAACACAGTGTCTTTGGATGAACTGGCGCGCTGGGTGGTCACCTATCAAAACTTTACGGGGGTCACGGATAAAACCAAGGTGGTCACGAAGGAAAAATTCTCTAACGCCAAGGGCTGGGTTTATGGCATTAATCCGGTGTTTGCGAAGGGGAAAACACTGTTCGAGACGTTGATGTTGAACTTGATTTTAGTAGATGTACGTCAGGAAGACGCGGATTATGCGTTGCAAAAGCCCGTTTGGGAAGTGCCATCGATTCGTGACTACGTTGAGCAGCGTAAGGCCCAAATTCTACCCGATAATTTGGCGGAACTCTATACCGCGTGGTCACGGCTGTTGCATATTGACTGGCGCGAAAATGGGCGGCCCACGATCCTCAGTGCGGGAATCCCGATGTTTGCGTACGAGGGGGCTTTGATTGAGCCGATGACGACTTGGAGACTTGATAAAAAGACTAGTGCTTACCGACCGGTAGGGAAGAGTCTGCGTTCTCTGGGAACCGCAATGTGGCGCAACTTTGGGCAGTACGTCAATGTTCACAGAGCAGATGACATGCATGAGCCGGGAATCGTTATTTGGTTGAGAACGCTCCAGCGAAAGCACCTGATTGCAAAGGATGCACCGTTATTCTTGAATTCAGTAGCCTTGGTGAGTGATGGCAATGCCACTTCCCAATCACCCGCGGCAGAAGTGGTGGATGATTTGGAAATGCAAGCCGACGTTCTATTCGATGAGGAGTTGACAGAGCGGTGGCCGGTGCGAATCGAAGAAGCCATTGAGACCACGCAGACGATTGGCAAGGACTACTACCATTTCGCTGTGAATTTGGGAAAAATTCGCAATTTAGATACCCGGACGTTTGCCAGTGGCATGAGTGCCAAATTTTATGAACGCTTGAATGGTCCTTTCAAGGCCTGGCTAAGTGGATTGAGTGGCCAAGATGACCGGGATGCCCAAATCAATCGCTGGAAGGCCCAATTGGAAAAGATTGTGGTAATGGCTGTCGATGATGAAATGCGCGCCAGCTCGCCACGAGATGCTAAGGGAATCAATGATGGTGACTACGGTCCCTTGAATATTTTTACCGCAAAGAATCGCCTGATGTATCAGGTCCGGCGTGATCTTGATTTGAAGAAGGAGTGATGAAAGTTATGCCAAGTGAGGTTAGAAAAGCGACCAGTCAAATTATTAATACGCTCTACCGGGATGGTAATCCGGATAAGGCCATTCTAGCGAGTCTCAGAAATGCCCCAACGATTACCAGTCACCGAGCCGAAGCCGTTTGGCCAGTCATCATGGCCCATCTGGACGAAAGCCAGTTGAGTCACGCCAAGGATGGGGCGCCTACCGCAGCGGAGACGGCCGTTTACACGGCAACGCGGTTTTACGCGCTGCACCAGCAAGGCAATCAGGACGCATTTGTTTATGCGTCAGCAGTGGGAAAAGACGCCGTGGGTGAAACATTCTTTGGTGTCTTAGGCAGGTTACGTGGAGATGAGGACTTACGGGTCGCCATGGATCGGCGGGTACAGCCGTTGCTAGCGACGACCAGTGTTTCAGGCATCATTAATAGTCTGACTCACCTAGTCAGCATCTTAAAAGCGCACCAGGGTGCACAACAGATTGACTATGCGTTGCTGGCACAAGATTTAGATAACTTACAAGGCAGTTATGAGCAAGCCAGCCGCGTCCGGTTACGTTGGGGACAACAGTATTACTCAGTTCAAGCAGCCAAATCAAAAGGAGAGAACACTAATGACTAATCTATATGTTGACTTAAGCGTCTTACAAACGGTACCTTCATCAAACATCAACCGGGATGACACTGGCGCCCCGAAAACCGCATTATACGGTGGTGTGACACGTGCCCGGGTATCTTCGCAAAGCTGGAAAAAGGCCGTTCGTGATGTCTTTAAACAAGATCACGTTTCTGCCGGGAAGCGGACGAAGCAGGCAGCCAATCTGCTGGCGACTGAACTGAAAAACTTGGACGCAACTTTGGATGATGAGACGGTGCAGGCAAAAGTCGCAGAGGTCTTTAAATTGGCCGGCATCAAAGTAGACAAAAAGAAGGACAATGAAACGGGCGCCCTGCTCTTAGTCAGTCGTGGTCAGATTGCCAAGTTGGCCCAGTACGCAATCGACAATGAGGAACTGGATAAGAAGGAAATCAAGAAGGTCCTGAAAGGTGATCAATCCTTGGACCTGGCGCTATTCGGCCGAATGGTAGCAGACAACCCTGAATTAAACGTAGATGCGTCGGCACAAGTGGCACACGCCATTTCCACCCATGAAGTGGTTCCCGAATACGATTACTTTACGGCGCTGGATGATGAACAACCAGAGGATAATGCCGGAGCGGCAATGCTGGGTACAATTGATTTCAATTCCGCGACCCTTTACCGGTATGCCAATGTGAACCTGAATGAGCTGGCGCACAATCTGAATGTGACGGACGCCATTAAGGGAACGGCTGACTTTATCAAGGACTTCTTGCTGTCGATGCCGACTGGTAAGCAGAATACCTTTGCCAATAAAACGCTGCCTAGCTACGTGATGGTGACGATTCGGCAGGACACGCCAGTCAACTTAGTGTCGGCATTTGAAAATCCGGTCGTTTCCCACAGCGGTTACGTTGCGCCGTCAGTGACGAGACTGGAAGGCGAATACCAGCGAACACAAGCATACGTTGACGAACCAGTCGCGAACTTTGTCTTGGGTAAAGCGGACTCACAAATTGGGACGACTGTGGCCAAATTATCTGATCTTCTGGACCAAGTCACGGCCAAGTTATCAGAGGTGATGCAGGATGAAGACACTAACGATTAAGTTAACGGCACCATTGCAGTCCTATGGGAATGAAGCCAGTTTTGCCCGGCGGACGACCAACGATTATCCCACTAAGAGTGCGGTGGTGGGGATGGTAGCAGCGGCTTTGGGCTATCGCCGCAATGACCAACGTATCCTGACGCTGAATCAGTTAAGCTTTGCGGTGCGAATCGATCAGGTCGGGCGCCAATTGACGGATTTTCAAACTGTCGAATGGAAAAAGGATACGCGAAAGATCACCTATCGCGATTATCTTCAAGATGCCGTCTTTGTGGTGGCCTTGGGTCATGAAGATGACGCGGTAATTGATAACATCAAGTTTGCACTTAAACATCCGCGGTTCCAATTGTTTTTGGGAAGACGGTCCAATGCGCCGGCAGGGGTGCTGGAGATGCAAGAGTTTGCTGACCAGGCACCAGTCGCCGTGTTACAAGACCTGAAGTGGCAAGCGGCTTCTTGGTATCAACGAAGACAGCAGGAAAGTAGTTTGGAAATCATTGCCGACGCCGGTCTGCTGGCTGATAAGTCGAGTGCGTTGGTTAAGGACCGGGTCATTTCCTTTAATCAGCGGGATCGACAACACGGCTTTCGGGCCATTGCCAGGACAACGGTTCCATTGAATCAATTAGACGCGCAGAGCAGTGACCTGGACACCCAGCACGATCCATTTACTGCGCTCGGAGAGGAGTAAGCATGTACCTATCAAGAGTAGAAATCGACAGTAACAACCGTGCGAAGACTCGAGATTTGACGCACCTGGGCGCCTATCACAATTGGGTCGAACAAAGCTTCCCAGCTGAAATTGCTGTCCATGAACGGTTACGACATTTGTGGCGGATCGACCAGCTAGGCGGGCGGCGGTATTTACTCGTTTTGAGTGAAGAAAAGCCCGATGTGGAGAAGCTCGCCACGTACGGTGTACAGGGAACGGTCATGACAAAAGCGTATGACCACTTGCTAGACCAGTTGCATGAAGGCCAACTGTTGCAGTTTCGATTGACGGCCAATCCGACGCACACGATTACGGTGCCGGGGAGGAAACAAGGTCGCGTCGTTCCCCACATCACCGTTGAACAACAAAGACAGTGGTTGATTGATCGTGCAGAAAGAGCTGGCTTTAGTCTGATTCAAAATGTCGCGGCGGAAAATTCGGATGGTGCGCCGACTTGGTCATTTGACATCGTTGGTCGGGAGTGGCCAACGCTTCATCGGCGAGCTGGCCGAGGAGTCCGCCTGAGTCGAGTGACCTTTGAAGGGCTCTTGCGCATTAATGATGTTGCGGCCTTCAAGGAAACACTCACCCAAGGACTTGGTCGCGAAAAAGCATACGGGATGGGCTTAATGACGGTAATTCCGGAGGCGTAATCATGGTAAAAAAGCAGGTGGGGGCTAAGAAGCCGGAACGCTATGAATTGGGACGCGTGCGGGATCGAATCACCTTTTTGTATTTAGAACATGCCAAATTAAACCGGCAGGACAGTGCAATTCAGGTTTTGGATGAGCGCGGCATCGTGAACGTTCCGGCAGCGATGTTGAGTGTACTGATGCTGGGACCGGGTGTGGATGTGACCCACCGGGCGATGGAACTGATCGGCGAGTCGGGACTGGGTGTTGTCTGGGTTGGTGAATATGGCGTGCGGCAGTACGCGTATGGCCGTCCCCTCAACCATGCTTCAACGCTACTAGTCGCCCAGGCTAGGTTGGTGTCGAACCAGCGATCACGCGTGAAAGTTGCGCGGGCAATGTATCAGATGCGCTTTCCGGACGAAGATGTTTCTCAGCTAACGATGCAACAGCTGCGGGGAAAGGAAGGCGCTCGTGTGCGCCAAGTGTACCTCGACCAGTCTGAAAGAACCGGGGTTGCCTGGTCACGACGCGAGTACAATCCGGATAACTTCGAAGCGGGTACGCCAATTAATAAGGCGCTAACTGCGGCACATCAGGCGCTTTATGGCTTGAGCTATAGCGTGATTTCGGCTTTGGGTGCCTCAGCGGGGTTGGGCTTTGTCCATACCGGTCATGACCTTTCATTCGTCTATGATTTTGCAGACCTCTATAAGGCAGAATTTTCGATACCAGTCGCGTTCGGCGTGACTAAGGAATACGGCGATGATGCGGATATCGGCGCAAAGGTGCGCCTGGCCATGCGCGATGTTTTTGTCCAAAGTAAGTTGGTGGTCCGGATGGTGAAGGATTTGAAGAGTCTCTTGGGGATTTCAGAAGATGACGCGGAAGTTGATATGGTCAGCCTGTGGGACGACCGACTGGGACTGCAGAAGTTTGGCGTGCAGTATCATGAGCTTCAGGAAGTGGAACGCCGATGATTGTGGTGACGTTAACCAAAGTTCCGAAATCGTTAAAAGGTGATCTAACCAAGTGGTATCAAGAAATCCAAACGGGGGTTTACGTCGGCAATGTGAGCGCCCGGGTACGAGATGCCTTGTGGGATCGCATTATGGAAAATATCGGTCGAGGCGAGGCCACCATGGTCTATAATGCTCAGAATGAATTGGGGTATCAATTCAGGACGACGCGTCAAGACCGACAAGTTGTTGACTTCGATGGTATTCCGCTGATGATGCACCTGAAGGAAGCAACAGGTGGTGTGAAGCATGGCTTTAGTGATGCCGCCAAATTCCATCGTGCCAAGGTGATGATGCGCAACGCTGGTGGAAAGTCGCACCCATCGACGAAAAAGCTCACGGCAGTCAGTCTTGATATTGAGACTACTGGGTTGGATGCGGTCAAGGATGCGATTCTTTCGATTGGTGCTGTCAAACGAGGGCCAGATGGGCAAATGGTACAGTCGTATCAATTGATTAAAGGGGCTCAAGAGATTCCGGCTGGTATAACGGCATTGACGGGAATTACCAGTGAGCAGCTGAATGAGAAAGGGGTTAGTCTGACGGATGGATTGCGAACTTTGCAAGCATTTGTCGGAGACATGCCCGTTGTCGGCTATAACCTGCGCTTTGACGAGGGCTTTTTGCGGGCCGCTTTTAAACAAGTTGGGCAGCCCAGCCTGTCAAATCGATTTATTGATTTGATGCCATTGGTCAAGAAGTCAAACAAATTTCTGGATAACTATCGGCTGGAAACTGTTCTAGCTGATTATGGCATTGAAAATACCAGTCCGCACCATGCCTTGTCAGATGCTCAAGCAACTTTTAGCCTGGCGAGCAAGTTAAAGGAAAAACAGCTTTTTTGAAAAATAGAATCCCGGTGTGACGGCGTTTCCTTAGTGTGTTCCCCACATGTGTGGGGGTGATCCCCAGCGTGACGCCGTCGCGTTTGCGAAGCTACAGTGTTCCCCACATGTGTGGGGGTGATCCTGAAGTGCAAACGGGTACCATCAACAAAGTGTTCCCCACATGTGTGGGGGTAATCCTAGCGCCATTGTCATGAGTATGGTGGACAAGCAGGATAAGAGGCTTGGCTTTTTTGCGAATTAATAAGTTTTGATTGACTTTCAGTGATCTATACTGTAAAATCAGTCCTAATCCGTTGAATTGCTACAGTTGACGCGTCCAGAGAGGCCGCACTGAGCACGGAACCCAACGACGGATCTTGAGAGTCCATTTTAAACGCAAAGATTTACCTTTTAATCGCTTCCAGCGAGGAGCAAAATAATCTTGTTAACCTAAAATTCGACCGACAGGGCACTGGAGATTTTTCCAGTGCCTTTTTTTATGGCTCTGTCGGTGGGGTGTTAATGCTCTGGACGCATCTCCCCAGCATTTCTTTTACATTTGTGCAAAGATTCCCCCGTCAAGCGCGAAAGTTTGTTGACAAGTTTTCATTTTCTGGTAAACTACTAAACGGTAATCATTACTGTTTACATATTAAAGACGCAAAGAATAGTTGTAAAAAATTTTGAATGGGGATGACGGACTTGCAAAGACAAAATTGGTGGCGGCAAACGCGCTGGTTGGCGGTGGTTGCCGCATTCGTCGCGCTTTTGACGCTGGCTGGCTGCCAACCTGCGGCGCAACCGCAGCAGTCTGGCAAGATCAACGTGGTCGCCACACTGGGTTTCTATGGTGAAGCGGCACAGGCGATTTTAGAAAATCGCGGTAACGTACAAACGATTATCAACAGTCCCAGCATTGATGCCGAGAGTTATGAGCCGGACGTGAAGACCGCTAAGTTAGTCGCCAAGGCCAACGTGGTGGTGGAAAACGGGCTGGGCTACGATAGCTGGATGGACCGCGTCGTCGCGGCCAATGAAGGCTCTGGCACCAAGACGTTGACGATTGGCAAGCTGATGGGCAAGACCACCGGGGACAATCCGCATTTGTGGTCGGACCCCACCGTGATGACCCAGGTCACGCGGCGACTGGTGCAGCAGTTTAGCCGCATCGAACCGCGGCACGCCGCTGAGTTTAAACGCCGGGGCGCGGCCTACGAGCAGCAATTGGCGGTTCTGGCCCAAACGGCGCGACAGATCAAGCGCCACGCCAACGGTCAGAAGGTCGCGGTGAGTGAACCGGTCTTTGACCTGGCACTCACGGCGATGGGTTATCGCATCAGCGACGGGCATTTTGCCCAATCCATTGAAGAGGACAGCGACCCGACGCCGGCCGATATTACTCAGCTGCAGAAACAGATCAAGCACCACGAAATCGCCTTTTTCGTGGAAAACACACAGAACTCCAGCAAAAACGTCACCGCCATGGTCAATCTGGCGCGCCAATACCACGTGCCGGTGGTCAAGGTGACCGAGACCATGCCGACGCATCAAACGTACCGGGCCTGGATGCTTGCACAGTATCGCCAGGTCCAGCGGATTCAGGAGGATAGCCATGAGTGAACCAGCAATTTTAAAACTTGAAAATTTGGGCGTGACCTTTCCCAATCACCCGGTTTTTGCCGACCTCAATCTGACGATTCGTCAGGGCGAGTTTTGGAGCATTGTCGGGAAAAATGGGGTGGGGAAGACCACGCTGATGCGTGCTATCTTGCATCAGTTGCGACCGACCACGGGTAAGGTGACCTATTTGCCCAACGCCAATAGCGTCAAGATTGGCTACGTGCCGCAATTTCGCAACATCGACAGCGACTACCCGTTGACCATCAAGGACTTTGTCGGCTTGAACTTGACCGGCTGGAAATGGCCGTGGTTATCGCGCAAGGAGCACGCGGAAATCGACCACATTTTAGCAGAAACCGGCCTGACCAAGTTGGCGAAACGGCCGATTGGCCAGGCTTCCGGTGGGGAGCGCCAGAAGGCTTACTTGGCCCAGGCGTTAGTGGAATCGCCCAATCTCTTGATTTTAGACGAGTCGACGGCCAGCTTGGACCCGGTCACCAAGACAGAGTTGCTCGATTTGGTCATCGAATTGAACCAGCGGCTGCATTTGACGGTGCTTTTCGTGACCCACGATATCCCGATGGCCCGCAAGTACAGTTCGCAATATCTGATGTTAACGCCGGACGGGGTCGAACAGGGCCCCATCAGCGGGTTGACCCAAGCCAAGGTCTGGGAGGGCGAGAAGAATGTTTAGTTATGAATTTATGCGCAACGCCTTCGCGGCCGGCACCATCATCGCCATCATCTGTGGCATCATGGGCGTCTTCGTGATTGCCCGCAACATGTCCTTTTTAACGCACACGTTATCCGAAATCGGCTTCTCCGGGGCGGCCTTTGGCGTTTTTGCCGGCTGGGCCCCGTTGAATGGGATGCTGCTGTTTACGGTCATCAGCTCGGTCATCGTCGGCCAGCTGAGTGCGCGCAGTGAACGCCGGGAAGCGGCCACCAGTGCCATTTCCGCGCTGTTCATCGGGCTGGGTATCTTGTTCTTGTCGTTGGCCAACAAAAATGCCAGCTACGCCACCAGCATCCTGTTCGGGAGCGTCATCGGCATTAGTGCCAGCGACGTTCGGCAAATGTTGTGGTTGTCCGTGCTGGTCTTGCTGGTCGTGTTCGTGATCTATCGGTTCTTGAAATTCGACTCGTTTGACCACACCGGTGCGCGGGTCAAGGGACTGTGGACCAACACACTGTCCATCACGTTTTTGGTCCTGGTAGCTCTAAGCGTGAGCGTCGCAGCACAAATCGTGGGGTCACTGTTGATCTTCATCCTGTTGACCCTGCCAGCAGCGACGGCCAAATACTTCGCCCACACGGTCGGCGGCATGATGACGCTGGCGGTTGGCCTCGCCCTGATCGGCGTCTGGGCTGGGTTAACGTTAAGCTACGTCACCAACTACCCGGTCTCCTTCTTCATCGCGGCCATCGAAGCGGTCTTTTACTTCCTGGCCTTGGGCTGGCAAAAGCTCCAGACGGCGGAGTAGGGTGAAACCAGCTGCCTGCGTCAGGCAGAGGTTCCGCCTGCTATGGGGGACACCTCCAGCCTGGGAAACGGGCTTCCGGTTCGCTTGAAAGCCTCGCTAAACCCGCGAGTCTCTCAAGTCGCCCCACGCTGTAGGCTGAGACAAAACCTCAGCCAACACCGTCGACACAGCTGGCTCCACCCCTGCCTGCCTCCGGCGAGATAGTGACCGTTCTCCCAAACGGTCCGTCGTTTTGAAACCAAGAATGCGCCTCAATCGTAGCCGCGTGGTCACCGCACTGGCCAACAATTTTAATCACTCGAATGAACAGGTCGATTTCCTCAATTTATGAGGAAGCGGCCTGTTTTTAAATGCTTTAACTAACTGGTTGAAAGTAACATTAGCTCGTTGCCCCTCAGAACTTTAATGTTAGTTGGGAGCTAGTCGTTAAGTGAGCTGCCGTCTACGATTAAGTGGGGCGTCGCCTGGTGCCCACCACCGTAGCCGAGAGTTGTACCCAATATGAGCTCAGCCGTGGGAGTTGCCTTAGCGGCGCGATTCATGCCGCTTAGACAACTGGCGTCTTTGAGACGTGGGCTTCGGCTCAAAGCGAGTTTCGAGACCGCTTCTCAGGCTCGGAGCGTCCGCCCACAGCGAACCTGCTCATATTGGGTGCGACGGTAGGCGGCCAGTACGTCACACGTTGCCAGTAACAACCGGTGAAGCCAAAGCGTGAAGTCCGCAAAGTGAGCGCGAGTGTTGTATCCTAGGGACTGGGGCGAACGACCTGGGATAGACCAATCGCCAACAAATTCGTCAAAAACCCGGGAATTTGGCCCGTAATTTCTTAAGTTTAAACAAGTTTTGGGAATTCTCACGAAAATGTAACGAAAAACCCGAACATTTATGCTAAAATTGGGCTTACAATTAACTCTAAAGAAATCGTTGAGGTGAAGAAGTTGAAAGTCAGAAGAAGTGACCGGTTGGTTGATATGACCCGGTATTTATTGGAACGGCCGCATCAATTGGTTTCATTAACCTTTTTTGCGGCGCGTTATGAATCAGCAAAGTCTTCGATCAGTGAAGACCTGACGATTCTAAAACGCACCTTCCAGACGCGGGGCACGGGTCTGTTAGAGACGGTCCCTGGCGCTGCTGGTGGTGCGCGGTTCATCCCCTACATTTTGCGCGAAGAAGCGGAACAATTTGTGGATGATATGATCACCGAACTGTCCGAAGCCGACCGGTATTTGCCCGGTGGCTACGTATACATGTCCGATATCTTGGGGCGGCCCTCAGCTTTGCGGCAAATTGGGCGGATCTTAGCCACGCAGTACTTAAATCAAAACGTGGATGTCGTGGTGACGGTGGCCACCAAGGGAATTCCGTTGGCGCAAAGTGTGGCCAACTACCTCGGTGTGCCGTTTGTCATTGTGCGGCATGATTCGCAGATTACGGAAGGCTCGACCGTCAGCGTCAACTACGTGTCCGGCTCGACCAAACGTATCGAACGCATGGCGCTATCCAAACGAAGCGTCAAACCCAATTCCCGGGTTTTGATCGTCGACGATTACATGAAGGGCGGCGGGACCGTGGGTGGTCTGCGTTCTTTAGTCGATGAATTCGATTCCCAATTGGCGGGGGTTGCGGTGTTTGCCGAAGGTGATTTTGCCGGCCAACGGACCGTTAGTAAGTACACGTCACTGTTGAAGATTCAGACCGCTGATGAACAGATTCGCGTGTCACCGGGGAACTATTTGACCCAGATCTTTGGCGACGATTCTCAATTAAAATAGCTAGGAGACAGTTAGCATGACGACTAGAAATACCATTATCCTCGCTGCCGGTAAGGGCACCCGGATGAAATCAAAGCTCTACAAAGTGTTGCATCAAGTCTGTGGCAAGGCCATGGTCGACCACGTGTTGACCCAAGTTGAACAGACGCATATGGACAAGATCGTGACGGTCGTGGGTTATGGCGCCGATGACGTCGAAGCCACGCTGGGTGACCGGACGCAATACGCCCTGCAAGCCAAGCAATTGGGGACCGGCCATGCCGTGCTCCAAACGGAACCGATGTTGAAAGACGAAGCGGGGACCACGCTGATCGTCAGCGGCGACACGCCGTTGTTCCGCGCGGAAACGTTTGAAGACCTCTTCGCCTACCACGAAGCCAAGCACGCGGCGGCCACCATTTTGACCTCGATTGCGCCGGATCCTACCGGCTACGGCCGCATCGTCCGCAACAATATTGGAATCGTGGAAAAAATCGTGGAACAAAAGGATGCCAGCTCCGAAGAACAAGAGATTCATGAAATCAACACCGGGGTGTACGTGTTCGACAACCAAAAGTTGTTCAAGGCCCTTCACGAAACGTCCAATGACAACGCGCAGGGGGAATATTACCTGACCGACGTCATCGAAATCTTGAAGCACCAAGGCGACATCGTGGCGGCTTACCAAATGGCCGACTTCGACGAATCCATGGGTGTCAACGACCGCGTGGCCTTGTCCGCGGCGACTAAGATCATGCGTAACCGCATCAACGAACAACACATGCGTGACGGTGTGACCTTGATCGACCCAGCCACGACCTACATCGATGCCGGCGTCAAGATCGGTGCCGACACCATCATCGAACCGGGCGTGCTGTTAAAGGGCGACACGGTCATCGGTGAGGACTGCTACATCGGGGCGCATTCCGAATTGCGCAATGCTAAGTTAGCCGACCACGTGACCGTGACGTCTTCACTTCTAGAAGACTCCGACATGGCAAGCGGCTCTAACATCGGCCCTAACAGCCACTTGCGGCCAGAATCACACATTGGGCCGAAAGTGCACCTGGGTAACTTTGTCGAGGTCAAGAAGGCCACAATCGGTGAGGGCACCAAGGTGGGTCATTTGACTTACGTCGGCAACGCCAAGCTGGGCAAGCACATCAACGTGGGGTGTGGGGTCGTCTTCGTCAATTACGACGGCAAGCACAAGCACGAGACCACGGTGGGTGACGATGCCTTTATCGGTTCGAACTCTAACTTAGTGGCCCCACTCGAAGTGGCCGACCACAGCTTTATCGCGGCGGGCTCGACGATCACTGATGGCGTGGCGCAATACGACATGGCCATTGCCCGGGCACGGCAGACCAACAAGCCCAATTATTATCAGAAACTGCCATATCGTGGCGAAGATTAAGGTGAAGGCCTTGTGTTTCCTAGCGCGATAGCATAAAATTGTTGTAGGAAATTCAGACAGACTATACGCTATTGGAGGAAATTATGGCTACGCAATATTTTGACCCTAAATTAAAGATTTTTGCGTTGAACTCCAACAAACCGTTGGCAGAAAAGATTGCTAACGAAGTTGGTGTCGAATTAGGGAAAACTTCGGTGGACCGGTTCAGTGACGGCGAAATTCGGATTAACATCGAACAAAGTGTGCGGGGCAGCCACGTCTACGTGATTCAATCGACGTCGGCCCCGGTCAACGACAATTTGATGGAACTGCTGATCATGATTGATGCGTTACGACGGGCCAGTGCGGCCACCATCAACGTGGTCATTCCGTACTACGGCTACGCACGCCAAGATCGTAAGGCGCGTTCCCGCGAACCAATTACGGCCAAGTTAGTTGCCAACATGCTCCAAACCGCTGGCGTGACCCGGGTTCTAGCTTTAGACCTGCACGCGGCACAGATTCAAGGATTCTTTGACGTGCCAGTCGACCACTTGATGGGCGCCCCGCTGTTAGCGGACTACTTCATCAACAGTGGCTTGGCAGAAGATGCCGTTGTCGTTTCACCGGACCACGGTGGGGTGACGCGGGCACGGGCTCTAGCCGAATTCTTGAAGGCCCCGATTGCCATCATCGACAAGCGGCGGCCTAAGGCCAATGTGGCGGAAATCATGAACATCATCGGGGATGTCAAGGGCAAGCGGTGCATCATGATCGATGACATGATCGATACGGCCGGCACGATTACTTTGGGTTCCCAAGCCTTAATGGACGCGGGTGCCAAGGAAGTTTACGCTAGTTGTACCCACCCCGTCTTGTCCGGCCCCGCCATTGAACGGATCAAGAATTCACCGATTAAGAAATTAGTCGTGACGGATTCCATTCAATTGACGGCCGACAAGCAAATCGACAAGATCGAACAAATTTCTGTCGGTCCCCTGATTGGGCAAGCCATCAAGCGGATCAACGAAAACCGGCCAGTCAGCCCATTGTTCAAGAACCGTTTCCGGAGTCATGAACAATAAAACAAATAGACTTTAAAAAGAGTCTGGGGGCAAGTTGTCCTCGGCTCTTTTTTTTAAAGGCCTGCAGATTAAAGCAAGGGATTGAAGCAAATGAAAAACTGGAAACGCGCAGCGACAGGTACCGTAGCGGCGGGCCTGCTGGTTGCATTAGTGATGAAAATAGTCGGTCAGTCATTTATGACGATTGGCAACTTGTTGTTCATGGTGGGGCTGGCGCTGATCGTGTTTGGCGCCATTTGCGTCCTGTTGAAGGGCCACCTGTTCACGGGTTGGCGGCATTTGTGGCACCGCAAGGACAAGGTCGACCCGTTGCCCGGTGAAAAGGTCCCGGTCAAGCACGTGGCTAGCGTGAAGAATTCACCAATCGTGGTGAACACCTTTGCGCGCTTCGGTTTGGTCAGCGGGATTTGCTACATCATTTTAGGCGTGGTGTTCACGATTTAAGATGGCTAGTGATTCTGGCTTGTCAAAACGTAACTGGGTTTCTGACAACTGGGATTGCTGAGACCAGTGCCTCCGGCGAGGTGTAGGTGTCAGTACACTGTATTAGTCGGCAGTTCAGTTGCTAACAAGAGCCAAGATGATGGCTATCGGTAAATGGTCGCCCGGAAGTTTTCGCTATGAAGTTGCAAGCTATCTGGCTTCCATCATTTGGGTTTTAGTACAAAACATAACTTTGAGGCTACGTAGCTGAAACGTGCGCCAAAAGGCAGCCGGTTCCGCTTAAACCTGATAACCAAACAATCCAAGCCCGGGATTATTCGGTTATCATCCTTAATGCTCGCCGGCTAATCGCCTTTTATATGAAAACTCCATCGAAAAAAGCGTATACTAAAACTGGCCTAAGTAGGTCTTAAAAAAATTATTTAATTATTTTTAGCTAACGTACACTTGTGGCCGCAAGTGTATGTTTTTT
>NZ_RKLX01000026.1 GCF_004745505.1 Levilactobacillus suantsaiihabitans | reverse complement strand
GGCTTCTTTGCCAGCTGGTAGACCCGCAATGAATTCGACCATTTTTTGATAGTCATTAATTTCGTAGTGACTGGGTAGCCTTAAGTATTGGTCAAAATTGTCTTCGATTTCGTCGGCCACGGCGTCATCATCTGCCATGCCATCTACGACCAATTCAACCTCCCCTGTCTTTTTGTTGTAGTAATAGGTCATCCCATCGTCAGTGAAATCGATGGCCTCAATGATGTCACTTAGTTTTACTTGCATCAATGATTCCTCCAGTACGATAACCCCTTCAGCATACCGTAGCCCGCGCCGCCGCACAACTGAGCGCCCACAATTTTCAAAATTAGCCATTTTTAAAATTGTGAAAACCCTTTTCTCCACAACTAGCCCGCGCATCTCCAGCATAACTGCTATAATTAGACCTTGTATAGGCGCCGGCATTGCCTACAACTCAACTGATTAGGAGTTTACTTATGAATAAAATCTTACAAGAACAATTCTTCGTCAAGGACCTGTCTGACGACCAAAAGCGCGTCATCACCAACCTGAACGCGTACATCAAGCAAGGCCTCACGGGTGACACGTCTTCCGTGGCCATCATCGAAGGGGCAGCGGGGACCGGTAAGTCCGTCGTGTTGATGGAACTGGTCCGCAAATACATGACTGACAAGCACTACCGTACCTCGTTGGTCGTGAACCACCCCGAGCTCTACAAGGCCTATCGCGACCTCGCCGCATCGATTCCCAACATGAAGGCCAGTGAGATTCGGCGGCCCACGTCCCTGATCAACTACGCCCAGAAGAATCATAAAAAATATGATATTATCTTCGTCGACGAGGCCCATTTACTCTATTCCAAATCCGAACCCTACGCACACTACCGCGGCCAAAACCAGTTGACCGACCTGATGGCGCTGGCCAAGGTCGTCGTGGTCGTTTACGATTTCGACCAGGTCTTCCAATCCAAGATGTACTGGGACAAGGACCTGCTTTATCAGACCATCGGCAACCACCCCCACGAACTCTTCAGCATGAACTTCCAGTACCGGATGGTCGCCAGCGACGAACAGGTGGCCTGGATGGACGACCTGACCGCTGAAAAGCCGTTGCGGCCCTTCCCTGACAACAGCCAGTTTGAATTTAAAATGTTCGACACGGCCGGCGAACTCTTCGAGAACATCAAGAAGCGCAACAAGGAGGTCGGCATGAGCCGGGTCGTGGCCACCTCGGGCTTCCCGCGGATCGACGGTCGCCACAACGTTGAGATGGACTCCTTCAACCTGCCATGGGATGAATGGGATCCGCAACGCACGCACTGGGCCAAGCGCGAAGGCTCCATCACGCAGGTGGGGACCATCTACACGCTACAGGGCTTTGACCTGAACTATGTCGGCATGATCATCGGCCCATCATTTGGCTATGACCAACAAACTGACACGATGACCATCATCCCTGAAAAATACTCGCACAAGGAAATCTTCAAGAAGCGCAAGGACAAGCACTTCACCCGTGATGAGTACAAGACCTTCATCGCCAACGTCTTGAACGTTTTGATGAAGCGGGGAAAGTATGGGTTGTACCTGACGGCCTACGATGACGCGCTGCGGCAACGGCTGCTGGAATTGAATCACGGTGAATAATCTTATTGAAACATGAAAGGACCCCAGAATTTGGAGTCCTTTTTCATTCAGATTTAAAAATGCCCAACAAACCAATCGCACCATTCCCCAAGCCCCTGAACATCATCTGGTGACTTCTCCAGGGCCGCTTTCATGGCATCGTATTTTTGATTTCCTTCCGCTGGCGACGTAAATGCCGTATCAAAGAAAGTCCCGTATAGCCCACAAGTAATTGCCGCCTCCGTCCGCTTCCTTTCCAACGTAATTCGCCCCACACCGGGCCATTCCTCGTCTCGAAAGATAACGCCGCCTTCTGTCCCCAGTTGTCCAATAGTTACCCCATTTTCCGCTGGCACCCATTCTACCATGAGCAACGCCTCTCTTTAGCGCCAAAATGTTTCACATGAAACATCCTACCGCCGATACAAGTAAGTGATATGCTTCCCGACAATCGGATAAGACTTGATGACTTTCTTCCCGTGCTTCTTGGCCGGCTTCAGATATAGAATTGACGCATATGCGCGCTTACTATCAGTCGCAGCGGTTGGGTAAATTTCATACTGCTTCGTCTTGTAACGATAGTCAATATCCCGGATTTCTTTCTTTAAGAAATGGATGGTCTTGGACTTCTTTTTACCTTGGAAATCAACCTTCATCGTGTAAGAATGCTTCTTAAATGTATACGTCCAGCGTACTTTCTTCTTACTTTCACCGCTGTATTCAGTGTATCCCTTGGTTCGCCAAGTTCCCCGCAACACCTTTGGAATGGCGCGGTAGGTCTTGTAATACTGGCTATTGTCGGTCGCCGCACTAGCCGGTTGGGTCGTTGCTGTAACGGCACCGGCTACCCCCAAGCTCAACGCTAACGTAATCACGAGCTGATTCAGTTTCATGACGTCTCCTCCATCAGAATATGTATTTTGTTTCCTCCTAAATTATACCACTAGGTTAACTATTTTCCACAATAAACACCCGATTGTCTGTTCACCAACGACTAATTTCGTTCAGTCCATTTTTAACTGAATTCGTCTCGTTCTAGCAAAAAAAAGAGCCTGGGAAACCCTCCCAAACTCGTTCGCTTCACCTTTACATGCTCGTCGGCTAATCGCCTTTTGGCCCACTCTCCTATTCTGCTTACACATTCTCAGCCAGCGCTTGAAGTAACAGCTGTGCCACTGCCTTCGCTGAAAAGGGGTTCTGCCCCGTGATCAGTCGCTCATCTTGGACGGCGTATGTCTTGTACGCGCGCTTCTTTGTAAAGATTGCGCCCCGCTTCTGCACTTCCGCCTGATTGAAAAACGGCACCACTGAACGCTTGCCAGCCAAGACTTCTTCGGCCTTGGTAAACCCCGTCACACGGTGATTGGCAATCAAATACGCCCCTGAGGCTGTCCGAATGTTCAGTAGTCCCGCAATGCCGTGGCAAACCGATGTGACGTAGCCCCCATGACCATAGATGGCCGCGGCAATGGTCTGCAGCGCCTCGTCATCGGGAAAGTCCCACATCACCCCATGGCCGCCCGCATAGTAAATCGCCACATAATCAGCCGGAACCACCTGGGCGGGCCGCAACGAGTTCATCAAAGCCCGTCGTTGAAAGTCTGCGGTTTCGTAAACGGTCATAATCTCCTCATCCGTATACTTCATGCTTCGCGGATCAAGCGGGACGAACCCACCCTGGGGACTGACATAATCCACCTGATAGCCCGCCTGCTGAACCAGCAAAGCAAACTCGGTGGCTTCACTCAACCACAAGCCGGTGGGGTCAGTCGTTTGACCATAGCGAGTCGTGTTCGTTAATACGATTAGCATTTTCTTTAAACTTTTTGATTGCATGTCATCGTCTCCGTAACGTGGTCTAAGAGGGTCTTCAACTGGTCAATCGCTTTCGTCTGATGCGTGAGATAGTAAAAGTTCTTGGTGCCTTCCCGCCGATAATCAACGAGCTGAACGTCCTTTAAAATTTTTAAATGGTGGGAGACCGCTGGCCGTGACAGACCCGTGACCCCCACTAAATCAGTAACTTGAAGTCCTCGGTGAATCACTTGGGGGTCCAGCAAGGCCACAATAATGGCTTGGCGCTTCTGGTCACCCAAGGCCACAAGAAAGTCACTTGATTTTGTGAATTCGTGTTTTAGTTTAGTTAAATTTGACAATTTAATCACCTATTTGTTCGTTAATTTAAACCATTAAACCATTTTAAATTAATTCTGTCAACTCCCAGTAAATCACCACTTATGCCTAATCATTCCGTTGACATTTTTAAACGAAGCCAGTATTATGTTCATTGATCGTTTAAAAATATAAACCGAAGGAAGTTGCCATATTTATGTCAAACACCATGCAAGCAGCGGTGATTCACCGCTATGGCCAAGCATCCCCCACCCTCGAAACCGTTTCCCGACCAGCTCTTCGCCCAACTGATGTCCTGGTTAAAATCAAAGCTGCCAGCATCAACCCAGTTGATTTAAAAATCATGGCCGGCGAGCTAAAACTCCTTTTGTCCTATCAAATGCCCCTCATCATCGGCAGCGATTTTTCTGGCGAAATCGTCGCAGTAGGCGCCCAAGTCACCCAATTTCAAGTTGGTGACGCCGTTTACGGTCGTCCCCGAAAGAACCGCATGGGGACCTTCGCGGAGTACCTCGCCATTGATCCCGACGACATTGCCTTAAAGCCGCAAAATCTCACCTTTGCGGAAGCGGCCGCCATTCCGCTGGTCGGCCTGACGAGCTACCAGGCGCTTCATGACCTGTTGCACGTGCAGCCCGGTCAACGCGTGCTCATTCAGGCCGGTGCTGGCGGTATTGGCACGATTGCTATCCAGTTGGCGAAGCACTTGGGCGCTCAGGTTGCCACGACGACTAGCTCGCGCAATTTCGAGCTAGTCCGCACACTAGGCGCCGACCGGATCATCGATTATCATCAAGAGGATTTCGCGACAGTCTTGGCGGACTACGACGCTGTCTTCGATACGTTAGGTGGTCAAAGTCTGGAATCCGCCTTCTCAGTGGTCAAACCCGGCGGTCAAATCATCAGCATTTCTGGTCGGCCGAATGCGCGCTTCGCCAAAGCCTATGGTCTGCCTCACTGGAAACAGACGTTGTTTCGCTTGGCTACGCGCCGTCTGTCACGCTTGGAAAGGCAGCGTGACGTGCGTTACCAATTTCTCTTCATGTCACCAAGTGGCCAGGAGCTAACGCAACTCACCCGACTCATCGAAGCTGGCGAGTTACAGCCAGTTCTCGACCGGACCTTTACCTTTCAGGAATTGGCCCAAGCCTTGACTTACTCTCGAAATGGCCACGCTCAAGGGAAAATCGTCGTCCAAATTGCTTAGATCTCCACTAACAAGGCCGCTGTTGCAGGCGACTTGTTTTGACTTCGGTCGGCTAGCCCAAAAAATCCACTCGCTTAGCACGCCCAAGCAAGTGGATTCGTTAACTTTTCATTGTCGTTTGAACCATCGCGCCCCCGCTAAGCTACTAATTGCGGCGAATAACGCTGCCCCCACTAGCGCTGAGTACTGGCGGTCTCCCGTCTGGGGCAACTCGGTCGCTGGCCGCGGGGTTACCTTAGCGGCAGGCCGCACGCCGACCCGACGTGCTCGACTGTGCACGACCAGGCGCTGGCGCGTGACCCGTGGCGCTTGACGCGGTGTTTGCGTCGGGGACGTTGTTTGGCGAGCCGCGACTTCATCCGGTTCGGCCGTGACCATCGCGGCAAGGCCATCGCTCAAAATTGCCGGTGCATCCCCCTGTTGGGCCAACACGGCCGTTGCGTTTGGCGACTGCGGCTGCGGTATCTGCGGCAACGTCGGTTCACCGGTGTCGGGCTGCTGATCGTCACCCTTATCCGGGAGCTTCACCGTCTCATCATGATAAATGTAATACACGTCCTGGACCGCGGCGGTAAACGTCCCCGTCGCGTTGGCTGGCAACGCGGTCAATTTGTAATTGTCAAACGTCAACCCCTGCGTTGCGTAGGCCGTTCCCACGGCTCCCGTCAAGACTTGATCATCCGTTAATTTGACGCCAGCCTCATCTTGATAGTGTACCGTGACCTGACCATTTTCGACCGGCGTTCCCGGATCAACGGGCGTGACTGGCGGTTTCTCCGGTTCCCCCGTGCTCTGGTAATAAACGTAAATGTCGTCATTGTAGTCCTGAATCGTGCCGCTCAGCGTCTGATCGGTGAGCGTGCCACTGCCAGTGACGTGGTCGTAGGTGTAGCCGCTGATTTTAGGCAAATCAACTTGCCAGGTCGTCCCAATTTTGCCAAATTCCTTGACCAGCTTTTGGCCGATGGGTTGGCCGTTTTCGTCAACCAGGTAGATTTTTTGGAGGGGACTGAAGAGGAGCGTAATATTTTGGGCATCGTCGGTGTAGGTGACGGTCGAACTTTCAGTTGTATCCGTTAAGTCCGGGGTGTATTTGGCGGGCTTTTCATAAGTAAACCCGCGGCGCTCCAGGTCGGCGATGGTCGCTTGAACGGAGGGGTCATCCAACACGTCTAGAGTCGTGCCCGGCTGGCCGTTGAGAATCACGAACGGGGCAATCTTCACCCCACCATCAAGCTGAAAAGCTACCGTAACGGCATCGACACCTTCCTGCAGGGTATACGGCACGAAGATTTTTCCCGCAAAGGTTAACCCCTTAGGCGCTTCCGGCCGTGTCAGGTCATTGTGACGACTAACGTCCCAATCCAAAACAAGCTGGCCCGATTGCCCTGGCGCAGCGGTCAAGTCACTCCAAGTAACCCAGTTGGCCGCGCCAATGATGCGACTACTCCCCGCCGATTGCGGATCCCCGATCATAAATTCATTAAAGTCATACAGATTATCATAGGCGAAGGACCAAGTGGATAACGTTTGCGTGGCTGAATTTAAGCGCACCGGGTCTAAAGTCCAGGTTTGATTCCCGGCAGAAATCATATAGTATGTCTGCCCCAAAAACGGCTGCCAATTGAGGCCAAGTAGCGGCATAATATCAAAAATATGATTGTTGCCAAAGGAAAAGATTCCCGGGGATGCGGTGATATTCCGCAATGGCGATACATCTGAAATATCATTGTACGACAACGTGATATTGATCAGATTGACCATTTTTGACATGAACGACAGGTCCTTGATTTGATTGTGCGACAAATCTATGGTCGTAAGATTGGTTAAACCTGCCAATGGTGCCGTGTCCGCATCAGTTAGTTGATTATATTTAAGCGTCAGCGTGAGCAATCCGGTCAATTCTTTAATGGCCGACAAATCAGTCAACTGGCCGTTTAAGCTGGTATTCCCCCACTTTCGACTCGCACTGGCGTTAGGGAAGATTATTAATTTTTGTAGGCCTTTGGCATACTCCAAGCCAGCCAGTGACTTGGCATTCGTCACCGCATTATAAAATGCTTGATCGTTTTGTTGCCTAGCAATGGCGGCGTCGGAATTCAAATTAATTTCCGTCAATTTCCCTAACAGATCCGGCGTAATCTGCGAAACAGCGGTTACATCCGGATTGTCCTGTTGAATCGCAAATAAAACGATTTGCTGGAAGTTCTTGTCCGGAATCAGGTCATCAACCGTGGGTGGCGTCTCCACCGCTGCCTTGGCCATCCGTAGTGCCGGGGCCTTGGACGCTGACGCCTGGGGTGCCGGCTTAGGCTTATCGGCGGGCGCCGGCGTTGACGTGGTTGGTTCTTCTTTGGTAGTATCCGCCACGGCACTCTCGACTTCCGGCTTGGCTACGGACTTCTCCGGGGTGCCGGTAGAGCTGTTGCCGCGACTTGATTCTGATGCGATTGGTGTTTCGGCCGGATCCTTGCTCTGTTCGCCGGTGGATTCACTCGGCTTAAGCGCGACTTGCTGGTCTTGAGACTGCTCGCTAGCTATCTGACTAACATCATCCCCTGATTCCGATGAGTCGGCGCTATCGGCTCGGGCCGTCGTCGCCAGGCCCACCGTCCCAACCGTCAGGGCCACCGCCCCGGTCAAAAATAGCCGTCGATTTTCATTTCGCTGAGTTAATTTCATGTCCAAATCCCCCCCAAGATTCATGAAATCCTGCGCATTATTATTTTCGTCAAAATATGTCGTCTAATCACGATCAATGTATCACAATCTTTTGGCTTATTCAATCATATGAATTTGTTCGATGATTACAAATTGCGCATAGAAATAATAAACCCTTAAGCAAAGCGCTTTTCGGGTGATTACTGAACGTAAAGTCAGCGTAACAACGCCGGCATTGCGCGCTGCACCTAGTTTATACATTTTTCTTAAGTCCCCGCCATAGGGGATAACAAACGCCCGTTAGATTTCGTTAGTAAGGATGACGGCGCTTTTATCACGCGAAAAAACGACCCCCTCAGCAAGGTCTGCCAAGACGGTCGTCAATGTTTATTTTTCTAAATCACTAATCTGGTAATTCCTGGTAATCGAAGTGGTCGAACGTCGCAACCGCTTCATAGCCAGCGTAATCTACCGCGGCCAAGCCGACGAAGGCGCCGGTGAAGAAGCCCCCCGAGGTCTGGAGCACGTAATCGTCTGACAAGATGGCGGCATCCAGCTCAACCGGAACCGTTTCCCAGTTTTGGCCGTCAAAGGAGTACTGATACGTGTAGGATTCCTTGCGAACCTTCACTTTAAACCAAACAAACTCAGTCCCTGCCGGAATCGCGATCGCCTGGTCCTTTAAGAAGGACGTGTAGTGGTTGTTGTCGTTTTGGGCCACCTCGATGACCCGTCCTTTTTGTTCATCGTTGGTGATGAAGATCCAGCTGTAATGCTTGTCGTTGTAGAAGTTGACCAACCCGGCCATTTGCTGGTAGCTAAACGGATCGAACTTCACCTTCGTTTCGGCATCAAAGTTAAACGCTTGCCAACGACGCGCCACCAGTGAGACATCAAACGTGCTCGACAAGGACTGCTGGCCCACCAGCTTTAATGCACCATTGCCGACAGTCCCCAATTTAGCCGTAAATGGTTGCCGAAGCGTATTCCAGTTTAAGTCCAGCGTCGACTGATCGAACGTATCGTGTTGGGAGTGGTCCTTCGGCGCATCCGTTAAGATGGCATCCTTAGGCGCCTCAACCATTACTTGACCGCCGTGACCGCCAACGACTCGTGGCCAGCCTGCGTCGTCCCATTCGACCTTTTGAATCGACGTTTCACGACCCAACGTGCTCCAGCCCCGGGGATCGTGACTGGATTCTGTGGCGTGGTTCCATGGCCGCGCCACCAGCGAAGCGTAGTACCACTCACCACTTGGGGTGGACGTCAACGCGCCGTGGCCTTGCTTTTGCAGGTAAAAGTCTGGCGTATCGATGTTGGTAATGAACGGTCCATCCGGTTCTTCTTCAAAGGACAGCTCGTCAAGAGTCTTGGAACGCGCCACGACTTCTTGATGCGTAAAGACGGTCCCGCCTTCAGCAGCGAACAAGTAGTAATAGCCGTTGATTTGGTAAAGGTGCGGTCCTTCAACCAGCTTAACGTCATCCCCGTTGAAAATGTTTCGCGCCGTTTCCGGTTTTAACTGCATGGTGTCCAGATCGAATTCCGTCAAGGTGATGCCGTTAAAGGGGTGATGGTACTCGCGGTGATCCCAGGTCTGCTGGACCAGGTATTTGCGGCCGTTTTCGTCGTGGAATAAGGAGGCGTCAAACCCGACCCCATTAATCTTAATCGGATCCGTCCAGGGTCCCCGAATATCAGTTGCCGTGGTCAAGTAGTTGGTCATGTCCTTGAAAGGACCGTCCGTAATTTTCACATCGGTGTAGATCAACCAGAACTTGCCATCCGCGTAGGATAGGTCCGGCGCCCAGATGCCACCAGATGCCGGATTTCCTTTCATATCCAGCAAGGTCGTCGTGGCTAGCGGTGACGGCAGTAAGTTCCAGTGAACCAGATCCTTGGATTCATGCAGGCGCACGCCAGGGAACCACTCAAAGGTCGAGTTGGCGATATAGTAGGTGTCCCCTACCCGAATCATACTGGGATCAGCGTTAAAACCTGGTAGTACAGGGTTTTGAATCTTCATCAGAAATCTTCCTTTCATCTCAATTACTTTAGTCCATGCCGGCTTTACGAGCTGCTGTTAACTCCTCGTTCATCCGGTTTACTTCGTCATCGGTCAACGTGTAGCGACTCATGATAAACATCGCAACGATCGCCAAAATAATTGGTAGCCAGATCATCGACCATTGAATTCCCATCAAGGCGCCAGCACTTTGCGTTGCCTTGGTGCCATCAAATTTGAAGAAGGCGTTGATGTAACCCGGGATAATTCCGCCTAGCGCCAATCCAATCTTGAAGAACAAGCCCATGATGGCGTTGATGATCCCTGCCACCCGCTTTTTGGACGTGTATTCGCCGTAGGAAACGACTTCTGGAACTAGCGACCACATGTAACCGGTAGCGGCGGTAATCCCCCACTGCATCAGGAAGCGACCGGTGTACCCGAGGGCCACGCTGTTCTTGAAGGCTGGGAACGACCAAACCCACAGAATCAACGTCCCAATGATAAACAGTGTCAAAAAGGCGTAGAAGAATTGGCGTTTACCGATCTTTTTCCGAACGATTGGCCACAAGAAGACTAAGAAAATCCCAGGAATCGAGCCAATCAAGTTGATTGAAGCCATCCATTCGGAGTGACCGATGCTGTACTGCATGTAAAATGGCCAAACCGTGTTGCCGAAGAACATGAAGGTGAAGGCAATCAAGAAGAACAGGCCTAAAATCTGCAGTGGCTTATTTTGCTTGAATTCCAACCAAAGATCAGCATACTTCACGGCATCGGATTCCTTTTGCGTCGGTAAAACGCGTTCCTTGATACCGAAGTAAGTAGCCATTAACATGATGAAACCGATGATCATGTAGATGGCCATCACCATGAAGTACGCGCCACCGGCCTTCGGTGAGGTATAGTCACCTAAGTTCATGTGAATGCCGAAGAAGCCAATGTCCTTGGATTGAGGATTGGGTGAAGCCATTTGAACAAATAATGGCAAGAATGTGTAAACCAGCAAGTTACCAATGTTGGCTTCCGTCATCCGGACGGTCGTCAACGTTGAAATTTCGTCATTGTCCCGCGTTAAGGAGGCGTTCAACGCGCCATAGGGGATGTTCACGAATGAATAGATCAACGCGGTGGCCAGGTAGGCAATAAAGGCGTAGAAGACATTACCGCGGACAGCCTCGATGGGCAAGAAGAGCAGCGCTGCCATGATAGTCAGCGGAATCCCGCCGTAGATCAAGTACGGACGATACTTGCCCTTCTTAAAGTTGTGCTTGTCGACAAAGGCGCCGACCCACGGATCCCAGAAAACGTTGACCCAGCGGACCACCAGGAAAATGGTTGCGCCGACTGCGGCCGAAATACCATAAACTGTCGTCAAGTAAAAAAGTAGCATGGAGCCAACCGTACCAAAGATTAAGTTTTGCGCGAGATCACCAGCGCCATAACTGATTCGTTCACGCCAAGAAAGCTTGGCGAATTCGTCGGTCGTCTGAGTCGCTGTGGCATTAGCCTGTGTATTGGAGGCCATGTGCGAGAACCCCTTTCAGATTGGAAAATAGGTATTTGGTAGCCGAGACTACCAACAAGTTGTCCAGTGAGTCGTTGGCCGACGCCTCACTTCATTTCTCCGTTAGCTAACTTACAGCTTGAATTGTATCCGCTTTCACAAAAGTGCGCTATCTTCTTTCATGACCGGTTTTAGTTAAATCCTGACCTGTCAGGTAAAACAAATCCCCGCCAAATCAACGTTTGACGGGGGAATTTATCTTTTTGTGACCAAAACTATTCAAAATAGCCACTTTCTTTAACGGTGCGCACCCGCCGCTTTTGTTTCAACTGCCGCTGATAACGACTCGGCGTGATGCCCGACCATTTCTTAAATTGCTTGCTAAAATTGGAAACGCTGCTGGCCCCCATGAGATAGGCAATGTCTTCAATCGAATACTCCGGTGACCCCAATAGCCGTTTGGCCTTGTTATACTTTTGACTCTCGATGTAGTGAAGCGGGGTCACCCCGTAAACCTTCTTGAAGATTCGGTGCCCGTAGCCGCTACTAACCCCGACTTGCTGGCAAATTGTGGCGAAAGAAAAGGCCGGAATTTCTTTTTTCAAAATGTACTGCTTGATCAGCGAGGCCATTTGGCGACTCGTCTTAGCCTCACTTTCGCTATAATGGCCGGTCTTGCGCTGCGTAAAGGCCTGCAGATTGGTGGAAATCGCGTAAAAAAAGGTGAGTACGGCAATCTGGATGCGCAAATTGGCCTGCTCCTTGGTTAAGGACCGGTCAGCACTGGCCGCAACGATGGTTGTCGCCGCCGTCATGGCCGCCTGGGCGACGGGATGATTGGCAGGAATCACGGCATTGACGAGACTACTGAGCAATTCCGATTTAAGCTCAAGACTTTCAATGCTGAAGTGAAAGCAGATATAGGTCATACTGGCGGTTTCACTGGTATTTTTGTTGGTGTGCAAGGTCCCTGGCGAGATGATCATGACTTCTCCCGCACCATAATCAAAGGCACCATTCCCCTTGATTTCCGTGGTCTGTCGCCCCTCAACGACACACATCAACTCAAACGCTTGGTGTTTCTGCTCAAAGAACTGCCACCCACCTGGCACAGTCCGCTGATGTCCGCCGAATAGGTAGAGGCTCGAGTCTACGACCGGAATCGGTACAAACGGCTTCATTCCTGGTCCCTCCTGACGTGTCCGCTCAACACAGTGTGAAAGCGGTTTACTATCCAGCTATTATTATAACGAATTAGTTGTTTAAAGCAACTAACCTGCTCATTAAAAATTGCGCCAACTGGTTGAAAATAACGGTACCGGGCTGGAAGTCACCAAGCCGTCCCGCGTCTTTGGTACACTGCATCTCCTGGATCAGACACACCTGCAATTCACTAAGGGGATCATTTATTAAGCGGCCTAAACCACCAATGTCGCTGGCTAGTCGCGATAACAGCCATTGCAGACTTCCTTGCCATCTGCATTTGAGCCCCCCAAACAGTTTCAGTATACTAAAACTACAAAAAGGGGGACTCACTCATGAAACATTGGCGTATGAAAACGGGCTTAATGGCGTTCTTTGCTGTCATTGGATTCATTGGCTTGGCCAATACTTCCGCTGACGCGAAGGTCGTTTGGACATTTGGTAATTCCGACAAATCAATCCAAACAGCGCCTAAAGCCTTGCGTGGCACCTGGTATGGCTATCAATCTTCTTACGATAAACACCCCAGCAAACTGGTCATCAACAAAAAGTCCTTTACGGTCGCAACCACAGCCGGTAAGCGGACCCTAAAGTACGCAAAATCCTGGAAAACTGCTTATAAAAGAAACCTGCCCAATGTCAATTTACGAAAATCCCGCTACCATTGGTACTCCTTTGCGCTTAATTGGAAACAACACTGGGATCCACTAGCGTCACAGATCAGCTATGGCCAGGTTCGACCCGTTAAGTACGGCCATCAAAAAGCCTTGGCCTACGTGCCCGTTGTCAGTGAAGACACCGGTCGCGTCACGCTATTGACTAAGAAAAAATACAAACACCCTATTTACAAATCGGCCAAGCACATGACCGTGATTAATTTCTATGGTGGTAAATGAGTTGAACTAAAAAAATAATATATTCGCCATATAAATTCTTACCATCGAAACTAAAATAGCAGCACACTCTAACCAACGTCAGGGTGTACTGCTATTCGCTTCCTGTAAATTCCGTACTTACTGTAACTAAGTCTGTCCTAACAGTTTATCTGGAAGTTACTCCACTTGCTGTCGATAAATATCAATCCATTTAACCACAGAATAGCTTTTAGGTGTTTTCACTTCTTCGTGTGAGCCCCTATCATCAAGGTCAAATAATGATAATTGCTCTGAACGTCCTTTTTGATAGCCTACTACCGTATCATTTGCAGTCCCACCGTCAACAATCGATTCGAAAGTATACTCGGAGCGTTGCACCTTATTAATTTTTCCCGGAATCATTTTCCATTCGCTAAAGATAATGGGTTTCCCTTCCGAGTTTTCTCGTTTCAAAGTATCCCCTTGTGCCATGTTAGCATTAATGATAACTTTAGCGCTCTTTTCAACCTTATCATCCGGTTGCACACCATATTTTTTTACGGTCAACAGTGAATAGTTTTCTACAAACGTAGTAATCATATTCATCACTAACATCTCAACATTATCTTCTAAGTACTCAATGCCATACAATGTTGATAAGGCCACCAATGAATTTTCATTAAACTCAGAAATCGTTGCGCTATTTCCAGCAGCCACGTTAATCTTTCTCTTTAGCAGTTCCACCAAAAACGCGCCTTCACCAGCAGATGGTTCTAAAAAGGTAGCCATCAGATCATTAATTTTCTCTTCCACTTCTGGTTGATCCAACATAAAATCGACCGTTTTTTGAGGAGTAAAGACTTCCCCATGATCTTTCACACGGTCTGACGACTTAATAAGCTTCTCAGGCATTTAATTCATCGCCTGCACTTTCGATTCTATAAAGGCAATTTCGTTGTCATCTAATCCATACTTTTTATACAATTTTTGATCAATTTTTGGAATAGGTAACGACCAATCAATGTCAGACTTCACAGTAAAGTTTTGAAGTGGTACTTTATTCCACTTTGCTACCGTATTATCATGAGTGGTTTTACTTACTCCCAGCATCACTCGTGCAAACTTCGTCTTAACGTATTTAAGTAAGTTTTCAGCTTCCGATTTCGTGTTAAATTTACCAAAACTAATAAACGTTTCCGTTAGTCCAACACCTGGTATCGCTAAAAATGGATGAGCGATCTTCTCACCTAGTTCGCCCTTACCAAAAGCTTTTGGTAAAACAACTTTATAGAAAGACATATTCGTCTTGTTGTTGATGTACTTCGCTTTTATATACCTTACTGTACGTGCTTTATTTACAAGACCGATAATCTCTACATCCCCATCACTAGATTGCTTATTTTGAAAAACAATTGATAACTTATCTAATACATTAGACTTCAAGTCGTACTGGTGCCCCTTACTCTGAATCCCAATTAGGGTTGGATAATCATCATAAAGTGTGCCCGTAAATCTAAAGCTATTTTGTCCAAACCCTATACTCGATAAGCTTTCTTTAGATGTTATTTTAACCTTGTTTACAATACTTTTAAGTTCAGGATATGGCACAAATAGACCTATTTTGCCAAATTCCTTGTTGCTATCCCTCAAGGTTATTGCAACTCCTCCCTTTATTTCCGCTCTCGGAAAGACTTCATTACTATCACTATAGAACTTGACCACTTTTAGATGTGGATCATTTAGCATTTTTTGGTTCCATTCTTTGGGTGTTTTACCACCATTGAATAGAAACCGAGCTGGTGTAATCAAGACTACAATTGGAGCTAATTCATAGGAAAGGTCCATAAAGTAATTATATATTGCACCATCACTCGTATTTTCCTCTCTCTCTTGGTAAGGCGGATTTCCAATAATAACATCAAATTTCATACCGCTAAATACCTTCCTTATCCTATTTGCCTCATCCTGGATATCTACCTTTGCATTTTGAATAATATCATCAATGAATTCAACATTCATATTCATATCTCGATATCCTGATAACGTCCTTTTAGCAATAGCTGCCGCCATCGGCGTTTTAGCAATAACAAAAATATTTTCATGCAGAATTCGCTGCCAAATCAATAATTCATCTTCAAAGCTAAACTTTCCAGCATTACTGTTGTTTAACTTTTGATATTCTGACCAATATATCGACAATGCTGCATATAACGGATACAATCCAGTCTTAGCATTAATCTCGAGAATATGACTGTTACGACTAAAAACTTTGTGCGTGTATGATGTCTCAATCCAATGGGTAGCACTACTGCCGTTGACCGTTTCATACTTGTAACTATCATCATAAAAGGATAGACCACCAAAAGTTTTTCCGAACTGCATATTCACGACTCTCCATGGAGTCAGTACCGTTTCTTTATCAGGATTTCGAAATGTACCAAAAATACCAGCTAACTGTTCCGTTCTCTCAATCGGATCAAGACCGTCTAATTTCTTAACTCGCTGACGAATAATCTTTCCCGCCTCAATGAAAATATCCTGATCGTAATACTTACTGAATTGCCGAAATAATTCCTTAGTAACACCTTTAGGCATAAATTCCTTCCAGGATTTTTCATCAACTTGGCTGATAAACTTATGAATATTAATATCTTTGTCCAATTCCACATTCATCCCATAAATCATCATTGGAATTCTAATTGAAATAGACCGCAAGATGGAAATCATCGTTTTACGTTGCTTTTTTAATTCTTTCATCTTGTCCATTGCTGCCTGCTCTTCAGGTGTACGATCGCGCTTAGTCTTATTCTCACCATGGATAGCTTGCTCATACTCTTCATCAGTCAACCCCTGATTATTTACATCTACTTTAGCTGGCTTTTTTTCGGACTTAGTAACACCAATGATCGCCTTTAAATCATTAAATGCCTTGAGATCAACATCCTTTAACATCAACAATTCATCGCTATACAAAGAATTATCATCAAAACCTGATCGAACTGCCTTTTCTGCATACACCTTTTTTATTTTGGCTAATAATGTATCGACTTTAAAGGGCTTCATTCCTTGACCAGTCTCACCAATGATTGGTAAGAAATTCATTAGTTTCTGCATTTTATTCTTTTGTGCACCATTGGTTCTCTTACCAACTCCAGTATTCAATTGTGTAGACTCTGCCATAACTGTTAGCGCTCGATCTGGTGCAAAGTCAAAAATATAACAGTTTGTCTTCTTCCCGAATGTCGGAGATGAATACGGTGTTTGTGCTCGAAATGCGGCTTGAAGGTATTGCATGGCACTATTCGTATTAGACAAGAATATAACTCCTGTCCAAGGCTTGATAGTAACCCCTGTAGTCATTTTTCGAACTGTTAAAGTAATGGTTTTAGTAGCCCCAGCGTCTTCCCCAATAGCTTCCTTTACTTTCTCTACATCATTTTCCGATGCTACCTCATCATCGCCATCGCGCACCACATTTACAATATTGTATTCCATCCCGAAAACTGGATGTTTTTTCATTAAATTCTCTAGCGCATTAGCCTCTTTTACACCAGGTAAGATCCACAACGTATGTCGTAGTCTATTACGAAATTCTCTAGTTGCAAAAGGATAGTTTGTTCGGCTATCTGGTGAAGTGATGTTATCCAAGAACTGACGAACTTTACTCTCGTAAACAAATTTTCCTTGTTCATCAACTTTGAAAAATTCTCTAAAGTTAAAAGAACCTTTCCCATTTTCCGTAAACTTTTGATTGTTGCCATTTCTGTTCATTTCAAAAGTGTACATTGACACCGTAGGCAGACCATTGTATGGATTGGGTATGTCTGGGTGTTCCTTCGTCCAACTATACTTCGCTTCTTGTTCCATGACATAGTCCCATGTGTAAACCTGGTTTTCATCATACTGATCAAGAATATTAAAGGGTGTCCCTGACAGCTCAAGTAACTTTGTTTTTCCCTTTTTTACTACCAAATCAGTAACTCGATTAGCCAATTCAGTTTGCGTTCCTTCATGAGCTTCATCCACAATTACTAAATCCCAATCCATCGCAAACAGATCACGATTCTTATCTCCCGCTGAACCACCAGCGATTTCTGACCCGCGTAAGTCCTGTAAACTGGCAAAATAGACAAAAGATTTATCAGTTTGTTTTAAAACAGAAAAATCTTCTCCTTCTCTTTTCGAGCCATAGATATACCCGGCCTCTGGCATCCCAATCTTCTTAAAATCATCAAACCACCCGGCATCAACAATTGGTCGATGAGTCATAATTAACACGTGATGATAGCTCTGATCCTTTATCAGCTGTAATGCTGACAGAGTCTTTCCAAATCTCATTTTGGCATTCCAAAGCATTTTATCATTACTTTTAAATGCTAATTTTGTCTTTTTAATCGCTTCTTTTTGTTCAGGACGCAGAACTATTTCGATCTTATTTGAATCCACACTTGGGGAATCAATAGATTTCTTTCCCTCTTTAACAGCCTGAATTGCTTTCTTAGCAGTCTCTACATCCGTTTTAAACCACTCTTGTCCTTCACCACGTTCTTCCTTTTTTACACCTGATCGTTGAAGAACATCATGCACATCATAATCCCGAAACCAAGTCTTATCCTTCATACGATAGGCCAACTCTGCCCATTGCAGTTTATATGGGACTCCAGCCGTTCCCATATATTGTTTAATTCGATGATCTGCAACTTTTCGTAAGTCATTGCTGTTCGGCCGGTTATCCATCTCGAAACTATCTATCGAGGCATCCCCAACCTTTTCTAAACCGACATACGCTGGCCACTGTCCATCGTTGTTATTTGCAGTTTGTACGTAAATTAGTTTACGTTCTGCAGTCTGATATAGCGTTGAACGGTGAGGCTCAACAAAACCATTTGGGTCTTGATTGCCATCCATATATTGGTTCATAAACCAAACCAATATGTAATACATTTTACTCAAACCCTCGAGTGCTTCCTCTTTTGAATACTTATGTAAGGTATGTGCAGCTAAATTGCCAGTTTCCTTTAAGTCATAAAATTTATTGATAATATCTTGATTAGCTAATTGATTCTCTTTAATTTTTCGCAAGCAATCATTAAAACTACTTCTGCTACCTATCGAAAAGTAACTCAAATCAAGTACTTGTCTTGCGACATTCTCTATCACTTTCCGAATAGATTCAAATTCATTACTGAATTTTCCCATAATATATAAATCTTCAATATCTTTTGAAGTGTCATAAAGGACCTGCGTGTCTTGATCTTGATTAAGAAATTCAAAATTACTTTCCATGCCTACTCCCCTTCTCTTAAATAAAAATAAAAAACAATGGCTTATTTACAGATTATTATACAGTACTATCTCTCTACTTTTCGAATAAATCGCACTTTTAAAATTTCAGAGCATTTCATATCCTTAGATCCCCATCACTTATGATACGACGATATATAACAGACTACATTGCGATTACTCTAATCAGGTGATTCAAGTATGATATAACGATTCTCGCAAGTAAACCCTACATGTAAACTTAGAGCTCGTGGGTTCGATTCCCACTCCTGCTATCTGTCATTACCGGTTCTAAGCACTGTGCTCCTATCTCTATTCTCAAGTTGTCTCTACGATACCTTGAAGGGGGTAATGGATATGTACATTTTACTCGACATCTTAGCTGTGTCTCTGGTTTGCCTACCAGTGGGATGCTTACTCCGGTGCAGAGGTAATTTGCAAATTACTCACAACTAATGAGTCTGGGTTAGCTTAACTGCTAGCTCATTTTTTATACGATGAATTTAACTACCGGGGTATCAGGCAGCTTGGGGCTGACCTGCCTACCCCTACAGTAAATTCTCAGTCTAAACCCATGCAAGAATAATCTCAATATATATAAGCCTCAATCGCAACGACCCAAGGAATGAACGGGTCACGTTCATTTCGTAAGGAGTAGAATCGTCTGCACTTTGACGCGATATCTAAGATGGTCCTCATAATCCACGAGTATAATCAAGCCAAAATAAAGCAGTTAATATCCTTGATATGTCAGCAATTATCCACTAGGATTTAAAAAAATACGGCGGTGCCTCCGCCCCGCCGTATATCTGTCTAATTCATTGTCAGACAAGTATCTACCCGGAAAGTTGATAATAATTATAGCCAGCTTCTTGGCCGGTTGATTCCACGTAATTCTTAACTCATACCGATGAGTTCTTACCCTGTTGAACTTTACCGTATCTTCAAGCTTGAAACTTACGGGATTTGTCATTGCTGCTTCTGTCATAATTTCGTTCTCCTTTTTCTATGTTCCTATGATCCAGTACCCAAAAATAGGGCCAATCAACGTTGTATGGAAACGTCGATTGACCCTAAAGTTATAATTACTATTTTAATTGTTACTTGTGGAACCAGCCAAGGTATGAATAACTTTTAGACCACGAATTCTTGTACGTAACTTTGCTGTGACTCTTCTTGACCTTCATATGCGAATTCTTTTGCGTTAACATACCACCATTTCGATACGTCCCTTTAATCTTGTAAGTACCAGCTCCCACTTTCCGATACTTCAAGTTTGACCAACTCTCCACAGCCCAACCTGGACGACTGATATCCATTGACTTGGACTTGATGCGGAAGTGAATAGTAACCTTTGATCCACGATCATTATAACTACGTTTCCAGTTTCCTCTTAGCGCTTTTGGAGTTCCTTTGTGCCATGTAGCGGCGCTGGCCGTGGTCGGTACTGCTCCACCCACCAGTAATACTAGCATCGCAGTCATTGCTACTTTACTAAATTTACCCATTACGTTTCCCTCCAAATTTTTAATTACTAATAATTAATCAACCCATTTAAAGTAACTACTAGAATGGACCTGTTCCATTCTCACGAAGCGCATTCAGCATTCTAGTTGCTGAGCTCCGTTCTTCTGGCGAGTTCGTATAATCGTTGGCGTAATTCTTCAGTTCTTCATTGGTCAGCTGACTCAACCGTTTAGAACGCGCATTTATCTTTTGGCTACGCTCATGATCTTGGCTAAATGCCCATCGCGTCAAAAGGAAGAAACCTGCTGCAACCCCAGCTCCTATTTTACCCCATCCTAAACCAAATTTACTATGTGCAATCCAAACACCCACGATAACAACAATTAACAAGACAAGTCCCATTACTTATTCCTCCTTTATCTTACCTTCTTCACGCCGCCTCAAAGCTTTATACACCCACTTCTGCGAATAGCCGTACTTATGAGCTAATTCCTTTTGATTGTGTCCATCAAACTCTTCTCTCACTCGCTGAGCGGCCAGTTTACGATCATATAGATGAATTGGAATACTCAACTGCGTCCCTTTGTACTGAGCATGAATACGCAACATGGCCTCTGTGCCAACTACTTCACTTAAGCTCCGATAAAACTGGTGTAAGGCTCTTATCTCAACATCTTCGACCATTAACTCGCCACCTCTCAATTGAAATTTTAGTCGATACTGGTTCTTTTCGTAACTGCTTAATGACCTTACAAAAGTACTTACACTTTCCTTGAAGTCTACACTAACTTCTTACCGACGGTTATCTCGAATCCAGCGCTCGGAATACCCATATAACCTAATCAAATCCTTATTGCTGGTCCTCGATGCCTTTAAAATCGGTCTCAGCTGTTTGGAATCATACAATCGCATTGATAGACTAAACTGCGACCCTCGCCAATAGCTATAAATTTTTAGCATATTCTCCTCACTAACCAAATCATTTAACTCTTGGTAAATTGGAAATAGAGCATCATAGACGACATTCTTACTCATAATTCAACATCCTTTCTGTACACAAAAATAGGCCTAGTGTCAGATACACTAAGCCTTCATGGTAATCGTACACATTTGAAAATACGGATAATTCATTTTCATTGGACTATTTATAAGGAAAAGTACGCGTAGTTGTTTCACCCAAACAAGCTTCCAAAATTTGTACACTAAGGCTATCAATGAGGCGGTCAAGTCACACGTATATTATCTTTCTGCTGGACCATACTACTTAAAGAATGCAACTTACAAAAAATTACCGTCAAGTATACTGGAGAATAATTCCATACGACATTTGACGGTGATTTTTTAAACCCCATCACTTATGATACGGACTCCCCTCATTAATCATAAACGCCCGGTAAACCTGCTCCGTCAACACTAGCCGCATCAACTGGTGGGGCAGCGTGAAGCGGCCAAATGAAATCTGGGTGTCGGCGCGCTTCAAAACGGCTGGCGTGAGGCCCAAAGAGCCGCCAATAACGAACGTGATGTCTGAGTGGCCGTAGGTGGTCAGGTCTTGGATCTCCTTGGCGAACTCTTCTGACGAACGCTCCTTGCCCAGGATAGCCAACGCGTAAACGTATTCGCGATCCTTGATCTTACTCAAGATGCGCTCGCCCTCCGCGGCCATGACCTGGTCCATTTCGGCCTGCGATAGATTTTCCGGGGCCTTTTCATCGGGGACCTCGACGATTGAAAATTTACAGAAACGCGACAGCCGCTTGGCATATTCCGCAATTCCCTGCTTGAAATACTTTTCCTTTAACTTGCCCACCACGACGAATTTGATGTTCATAATTCCACTCCTTTACACAGGTTGTCCACAAAGTTATCCACAGGTGGACAATCTGATTTCCTAGATATTGGGGGTACTTCTGAGCGACCCCCCACATTTATTTTTTTGCAAAATGTCAATATAAAATTAGTTATCCACCGGTCCGCGACAAAACGTCCGTTCGGGCTATCCGCTTACAAACCGCATGGTGACTGGGTTCAAGTCTCCAAGTGACGGCAAAATGTTTTTCTATCCACAGTTATCCCCACGGCCTGTGGATAACTTTTGCACCGGTTCCATTGCCGGTCTCTTCCTGTTCATAACTTTTCCCCTATCCATTGTACCCTTTTATCCCCCAAGTTATCCACAGCTTTTTTCACCACCAGTTTTGCCCCTGAATTACCGCCAGGCATCCCTGTATTTTCGTTCGTGAAAGTTACCAGCGGGTACGTTTTCATTTCGCTTAAACCCTCCTTAAACTTCGGCTTTTCATCAACCCACTTCTCATCGACAAAAAAGCGTCCGCTGGAAAAATCCGCGGACGCTTTCATTTTGCTTACCCTATGATTCTGAGGTCGCTGACGTACTGCTCTGTAATTGTGAAGAGGTTTCGGTCAGCTTAATGTTCCCGGTCTTCTTCTTACCGTTGTGGTAGTAGGTGACGGAAACCGTATCATTTAATTTGTATTTGTACAGAATGTCGCGCAACGTGGATTGATCAGAGATCTGGTGACCACCCAAGGCGGTGATGACATCGTACTTGGCCAAACCGGCCTTCTTAGCGGGTGACCCGGCGCTGGCGCTCATGACCACGACCCCGTTTTCCACGCTAGATGGCAACTTCAGGATCGACTTCTGTTGGGCGCTGGAAACGTTGGCCAAGTCCACGTAGGTAATGCCTAACGCGGGCCGCACAACTTTTCCGTTCTTGACCAACTGATTGATGATTTTGACGACTTCGTTGGACGGAATGGCAAAGCCCATCCCCTCAACGCTAGTCCCTTCCGCATCACTGGCAATCTTCGACGAGGTGATGCCGACGACTTGCCCGCCGACGTTGATCAAGGCCCCACCGGAGTTCCCGGGGTTGATGGCGGCATCGGTCTGGATGACCGTGGCGTTACCGGTCTGGGTCCCCGACGAATTGGTCGTTTCAATCGTCCGCTTCTTGGCGGAGATGATGCCTTCCGTCAGCGACGTTGCGTACTGGCTACCCAGTGGTGACCCAATGGCTAGCGCGGTTTCCCCGACCTTGACGTTGTCGGAATTCCCGAACGAGGCCACGGTCTTCAAGTCCGCACCATTGACCTTCAAGACGGCCAAGTCGGTGACGGAATCCTTCCCGACCAATTTGGCCTGGAGTTGCTTACCGGAGCTGGTGACCACGCGCAGTGCGGACGAACCGGACACCACGTGGTTGTTGGTCACGATATAAGCCGTGTTACCGCTCTTCTTGTAAACGACCCCGGACCCTTCGGAGGCTTCTTCCAATTCCGACTTCGACTTGGAGCTGGAGCCGGAAGATTCCTGACCGAACAATTGGCCTAAGGTACTACTACTGCTATTTTGCTTTTGTAAATTGATCACGGAGACCATGGCACCCTTGACCTTGTTGAAGGCCTTGGTCGACTGGCTAGACACGTTGACCGTCACGTTTGACGTCGACGCATTGCCGCTCTTGTTACTGCCAGATGGGACCGCCGTATCGTTGATGCCGCTGTTATTGAGGTAGTTGATGCCGCCGTAAGCGGCCCCGCCACCTAACAGGCCGGCAACCAGCGCAGTCACCGCCACCTTGGTTAAGGTCAGGCCACCCCGCTTTTTAGGTGCCGGAGTAGGCGTTGGAGTTGCTTGGTTATCGTCATTCAAATTGTTGTTTTGATTATTGTTGTTATCCATCACATTGCGCTAACGCGCGAACCCTCCCATTCATCGATCAGCGACTGAACCCGCCGACCGGTCGTTTAATAATTTTTATAGTAACGACTGAGTATGAATTTTTCTTGATGATTCGGTGCTGAAGTCCTAAAGTTTACCAAAACTTATACTGCCGCCTTCTACAAAGCGACTAAAGGTGTGGCCTCTTCGGGATTGGTATCGATCAGTTGGAAATCATGGCCGACACCAAAGTCGCGGTTCTCCATCATGGAGGCAACGGTCAAATGACACAGTGATTGCATGTTGTTGTGCAGACTGCGGTGTCCGAGATAGATTTTCTTGGTGTGGTTCCCCAAGACGTCCATCAAGGCGTCGGCGCCTTCCTCATTGGACAGATGACCCTTGTCGCCCAAGATCCGTTGCTTCAGCGGCCAGGAGTATTCGCCCATCCGCAGCATTTCGACGTCGTGGTTGCATTCCAACAAGTAGGCGTCGGCATCCTTGATGACCCCTTCGACGTGTTCGGACACGTAGCCGGTATCGGTCAGGATCACAAACGTCTTGCCGTGATAGTGAATCGCGTAAAATTGGGGTTCGGCCGCATCGTGGGAAACGGAAAAACTCTCGACGTCAATGTCGCCAAAGGTTTGGACCGTGTCTGGCGCAAAGATGTGCTTTTGGGCCAGGTCGACCTTGCCGATCTTACCGGCCATCGCGTCCCAGGTGCCGGCGTTGGCGTGAACGTTCAACTGTTCATACCGCCGCGCCAAAATACCCACGGCCTGGCGGTGATCCGAGTGTTCATGGGTGACCAACAAATCATTGACATCACTCATGCTCCGATTGATATCGCCCATTAATTTTTCAATTTTCTTGCCGCTGAGTCCCGCATCAATCATGATCCGTTCGTTGGGACTCTCCACGTAGGCCACATTGCCCGTACTTCCGCTCGATAAAATGCTAATGCGCAAGTCATCTGCTACTGCTGTATCCGTTCGCAAATCCAATTCGACCTCTCCTTAAATTCGATACCGTTATCATACCGCATTTCAGCGGTCTTGTAACTAATATTAATCGGTTTATGGCAACGCCTTACCATTGTCACTATCCGACTGATGACGTTAGGATTAGTTGTTGCCCGCTTCATAGTCGAAACCAGGTGCCTACGTCAGCCAGGGTTCCGCCTGCTCTGGGGAACACCTCCAGCCTGAGAAGCGGTCTTCCGGTTCGCTTGAAAGCCTGACAAAACCCGTCAGTCTCTCAAGTCGTCCCGCGCTGTAGGCTGAGACAGAACCTCAGCCAACACCGCCGACACAGCTGGCTCCGCCCTGGCTGCCTCCGGCAAGTTGGCAGTTGTCAGCAACATTGTGTTAATGAAAGATTAGTCGTCAATGTAACTACTATCTGGGGTTAAGACAACTGTTACCAACATGCACCACCGTAGCCGAGAGTTCGTCAAGTATGGGTTCAGCCGTTGAAAAAGAGTGGGCCAACAGACGGTTGACTGCCTAGCAGTGTTAAGCGGAACCAGTTGACTGTTGGCGTACGTTTCGGCCATGAGGCCACTTTGAGACGTGTTCTCCGGCTCAAAGCGAGGCGTCGAGACCGCCCTTTGGCTCGACCCGCCCCAGCGTTCCAACCCATATTTGGCGAACGGTAAGGCGGCCAATTTGCATTATGTGGCTGTAAACGACTACTTTTGACGTTATAAGTCGCATGATAACAATAGTCCCAGTTGATTTTCGTCTTTCAGCCTTTAGATTGCTACAAAAAAGACGGCTCACGGCCGCCTTTGCGCTGCTATTGAATTCATTGACTTTAATTTACTCACTCACTGGTCGTCGACGTTCCGCTGACGGTCTTCACGTTGCTATCCTTGGTCAGGATGGCCCCGGTGAAGGCGTTGACGTGTTTCAGCTGGAGAACGCCGGCGTTGTTGCCGCTATTGGCCTTGACGGCGATGACCCAAGTCGGGATATAGACGCTACTGTTCTTCAAGGTGAAGTAGCGGGTGTAGGCCAGCTTGGTCCAAACGATCTTGGTATTGTTGGCAATCTGGTTATATTGGTACAGCCAAATCAGCGCCTTGCGTTCGGAAATGGTCTCCGTTTTTTCGCGCAACGTGGCAACGTTGGCCAGATAACCTTGTTCATATCCCGTGACCTGGCCGTCATTGGTCAGGCTAAAGCGAATCTCGCCGTAACGCGAATAGATCTGGCCGTCCGTGACGTGTTGCGTGTACACGACGGTGTTGCGGCTCGATAACTGCTGATTGTAATAGTAGTCTGTGCCGTTTAAGACCAGCGCCCCGTTGTTGACCACGGTATCCAGCGTCTTGTCCGGATGCTTGGGGTCGACACCGGTAATAGCGGTCTTGAACGTCGAGCTAATCGTGCCATCCGTCCGGTACCGCACGGTCTGATCAGACAGGCTGGTCAGGCTACTCTTGATGCTATCGTCGTTGCTGGTGGAAATGTAGTAGCCCTCGCCCACCTTTTTGGACGGCGAACTGAAGGTAATGTCGTCCGCTCGCATTTCCTTGATGATGGTCGTATCGCTATCGGCCGAACGGGCTGAAGTGGTATCGGTCTCACCGGATGTATCGCGCTGAAAGGCGGCGAACAAGAAGATATCAATGACAATGAACGCGACTAGAAATAACCACTCGATGCGGCGAAAATCCATGCCAGACCGCCCTCCTTTTTGACCGGTTTATTGCTGCTGTTTCAACAGTTGATCGTAGGTCTTCCACCCACTGCCCCGATAGTAAATGTACCAGGTTGGCGTCAGGTTGACCACCTTATCCGAGGAGGACGAGGCCAGCCACTGATAGCCCAACTGCACGGTAACGATTTTCTTTTTGTCATACCCGGCAGCCAGCAACTGGTCAATGACCCGTTGCGTGCTGGGGAGGCTTTCGGCCTTTTTGTCCGTGGGAACTGGCACCTGCAGACTGTACAGCGAAAAATTGTACCGCCGTACGCCTTGTGACAGCATTTGGATGCGGGCCGCGCCGTAATTACTTTGGTTAAAGATCGGGAAACCTTCCACGAAGCTCCGATAGGTCACGGTCGAGTTGCTCTTGGTGTACCCGTAGTAACGCAGATTTTCCATGGGGATCCCGATTGATTTGACCGCGTTGTAGCTAGCCGTGAGGGCCTGACTAAAGGTAAACGATGACTGTAGCGCGCTGTAATCCTCGTACAAAGCCGTTCCCCGTTTGTCGTAAACGGTCAACTGCCGCGAGGCGCCATCGCTATAAATCGTGTTATCTTTATTCTTCTTGGCCGACACATTGGTCGATTCACCCTTGTTGAGCAAGCGCGTGGTGAAGTAATCCGTCGACTGCTGGTTGACCAAATAACTGTAGGCCTGCACCGTCACGGTATTGGTGACGTACGGCATGACCGAGTGATTCAGCCACTGCATCTTCACGTTGATCCGGAAGAGATTTTCCTTCAAAATCTTGCGAAGCGCGCCCAGATTACTCTTGCGTACAGTCACCCGATAGACCTTTTGGCCCCGATCATTCAACAAATACAACGCCTTGGTGTTGTCCAGGGGAATCATGATCCGCGAGAACTCGGTCGACAACCGCGCTAGGCGACTGCCGAACACGGTATTGAACAGTTTCACATTGACCGGTGCCGAATACGACAGTAACAGGCTGTTCTTGGTCGTCAGGTAACGTAAATAGTCCGCTTGTGAACTGGTCCGCACGCTGCGAATCCCACCAAGGTCCCATTTGGACAGGGCCTCGCGCACCTCGGTCGTCAGGTTGACTTTCCGGTTGTTCAGGAGTTCCTGATTGCCGTTGGCGTCGGTCGACACGACCTGCGTGGGCAAGTACACATCCTTTTGCGGCCGGGTATTGAGCTCGGTCGTGGGCGTGTTCGAACTGCGCTGCCGACTACGTTCGTATTGCGCCGGGTTCGTCCAGATCATGGCCGATAACGCCACACTGACCGCCACAGCGAGGGTCAACCCCAGTGGTAGAAATGCTTTAGTTATCTTCATCCCAGAGATCCTCCTCATCGTACGGCTTGTAAGGCAAGGAAATGTAGAACGTGGACCCGCGGCCTTCACGACTATCGACCCAGATTCGGCCACCCAACATTTGGACGACTTCCTTGGAAATCGCTAAGCCCAGGCCGGTTCCGCCCTGTGCCCGTGAACGGGCCTTATCCACTCGATAGAAGCGGTCAAAAATCCGCGGAATATCGGCCCGCGGAATCCCCAGCCCTTGGTCAGAGACGCTCAAGATCACGTTGTTATGGGTCTCCAGCAGGCGCGCCGTGACGACGCCGCCATCTGGCGAGTACTTGATCGCGTTGTTCATCAAATTATCCAACACCTGTGTGAAGCGGTCCGTGTCGATTTCGACCCAGAGGTCCCGTTTGGTGAAGTCGCGTTTGATGGTATAGGTCTTTTCTGGCTTGTCGTCTTGCTTCAACATCATGTCAAAGCGGTCCAAGACGTAATTGAATAATTCATTCAAGTTGACCATTTCCAGGTCGACTTTTTGCGTTCCGGAATCCATCCGTGATAGCGTCAACAGGTCGTTGATCATCCGAATCATCCGGTCCGTTTCTTCTTGGGTGACCTTTAAGAAACGCGGTGCGACCTCGGGATCCTTCCATGCCCCTTCGGACAAGGATTCGATGTAGGCCCGCACACTGGTCAGTGGCGTCCGCAATTCATGGGACACATTGGAAACGAATTCCTTACGATCCTGATCGATCTTCTGTTGTTCGGTAACGTCGTGCAGCACACAGACCAACCCGGAAATGAAGCCCGATTCTCGTTGAATCAAAGAGAAGTAGGCTTGCAAGATCAGGTCGTGTTCCTTGGTCGAAAAGTCCAAGACCAAGTCGTCCGGGTCCTCTAACAATTCGCGCAACGTGTAGTCGTCACGAATGTCTAAGAGGTCCAGAATCGATTTGCCCACGGCGTCGTCCGGTTCGTTATCGAGAAAACTGCTGGCCGTTTCGTTAATGATCGTCACGTTCCCGCGGCGGTCGGTTGCAATCACCCCATCGGTCATGTGCGCCATGACGGAATCTAGCCGCCGGCGTTCGGACTCAGTGGATTCCTGCGCCTCTTCCACCCGCACGGACAGGTTGTTGACGGCACTGGCCAGTTGTCCCAGCTCATCGTTGCCGTAAACGTGGACGTGACCGGAGTAATCCCCCCGGGCGATGCGCAACGTTTGTTTCTTCATTTCATCGATTGGCCGGGTTATTGCCCGGGAAATAATGATGGCCATGACCAGTCCCAAAATAATCGCCACAAACATCGCGGAGACGTAGATCAGCGTGATTTGATTGATATTTTGATAGACCGAATCGAGGCTCGAGCGCATGTAAATAACCCCGACTAACTCGCTGTTATTGCCCTGGGTGCGAATCAACCGCGTAATCGTCGTGTAGTAACGACTGTTGTTTTGCGAATTGTACGTCGTGCGCACGACATCGCGGTTATTGTAGATAGCATTCTTAATGTTGTTATCCGTGGTTTTTTGGCCCACAATCCCCTGGTTATCGACCTCATTGGTCCCCCGAATGGTCCCTTTGTTGTCGATCACCCGAATCTGCGCGTTATTGGTATTGTTGATTTCAGACAGGGTCGACTTGATCTGCTTATCACTCTTCGTGGTATTGGTCGTCGTCAACTCATCAGACAAGCGATTCACAATGTAGGTTTGCACGGTTTGTTGGGCTTTAAACGTGTTTAAATTTTGCCGCTCCAACTGCCGCACAAACACGGCGCCAACGATCTCCAGCGTTAAAAGTAGGAGTAGCGCGAAGACCAGCGCGATTTTAAAGTGAATCGACTGGAAAAATTTTATTTTACTATTCACGAAGTCACATACTCCTCAATGCGAGATTTAGCGTTGCCGCTAGCTTAAGCTTGGTCAGAATCTGGGTTGCGCAGGTAGTAGCCGACGCCCCGCCGCGTTACCAACCAGGTTGGGTGGCTCGGAGCATCTTCAATCTTTTCACGCAAGCGCCGGACCGTCACGTCGACCGTCCGCACATCACCGAAGTAGTCGTAGCCCCACACCGTTTGTAGCAAGTGTTCACGGGTCATGACTTGGCCAATGTGTTGGGCCAGGTAATGGAGCAGTTCAAATTCCCGGTGGGTCAACTCAATGTTGGCGCCCCGCTTTGACACGGAATAAGCTTCGGGATGAATCGTTAAATCACCGATCTCAATGTCTTGGTTTTCGGGTTCTTCTGGTTGCGCGTGGGCCGCGGTGTTCTGCCGCCGCAAGTTGGCCTTGACCCGGGCCACCAGTTCACGGTTCGAGAAGGGTTTCGTCACGTAATCATCGGCGCCCAGTTCCAGCCCCAAGACCTTATCCAGCTCGGAATCCTTGGCGGTAACCATAATGATCGGCATGTCGTGCTTCTTGCGGATCTCACGTGCGACCTCCAGGCCATCGACCTTCGGCAACATCAGATCCAAGATGACCAGGTCCGGATTGCCCTCTTCGACCTGTTGAATGGCGGCTTCACCGTCGTAGGCCACATCCACTTCGTAGCCCTCTTTTTCTAAATTAAACTTCATAATATCCGTAATTGGCTTTTCATCATCGACAACGAGAATTTTCTTAGGCATAGTAAAAATTTCCTCCTTAAGGGAAATACAAGCGAATCCGGTAATTGCAGGATTACCGGCAGGCCGGCCATTGGGTGTCAATGTACCACCGTCAATGGGGCCACTCCAGTTAGTGTTTTCAATTTTATTTCATCGTTTAAAGTCAAGGAATAGTGGGACACGATTGGTACGTGTCCGCGTGGTTCTCAGGGGCGTTGCCCAGACTGATAAGGTTCCAGTGCTGTTTAGCGCAACGCTACTTGAATTATAACACATCATGAAGTTTCTTTCAGTCCTAGTCTATCAAGGATTTAAGGTTGTTTTAACCCGATATTTCCCGGGAAATATCGGGGTGTCCTGAACAAAATAGCTGTTTTTGATCATTAAAGCGCTTTATTTACATGAAAAGTCGACCGATTTACTTAGTGATTCGAAACTCTTACATTTTGATGACGATTACTTTTCAAATAAGTCAACGTTTCTCGACTAACACTGGTCACCGGAACGACCGAACCAATTAATTGACAGTGCTACCTGGCAAGCCCATACTACGTTTAATTTATGAATTATCCCTTACTGAGAGGAGTCTTTCGATGTCGACCTGGTTTTATCGCTCACAGCAATTTGCCGTGAGTCTATCGCAACCTTTACAGCGTCGTTTCCAACCAACAACAATTTCCGGTGCCAACAGTATGTTACGGATTCCCACCATTCTCCAGCAACATCACGTTGAACGCGTATTAGTCGTCACCACCCCCGGATTTATTCGGCGTAAATCTCTGGATCCCCTCTTCAACGCCTTAACCGCAGCTAGTGTGAACTACGCTTACTTCGCAGACGTTAAGCCAGATCCAGACATCGCTTGCATCGAAGCCTGTCTGCAAGCGGCGACTAACCAACGCGCACAAGCCCTAATTGCTGTCGGTGGTGGTTCCGTGATGGATTGTGCAAAAGTGACGGGGGCCCGGCTGGTTCGACCGCGGCAATCCATTCAGTCCATGACGGGGACCATGAAGATTCATCGTCCCCTTCCACTACTCATTGCTGTTCCCACCACTGCTGGCTCTGGTTCTGAAGTTTCCGCCGGTGCCGTAATTACTGATACACAGACTCACCGGAAATATCCGATTGATGACCTATTCTTAATTCCAAAATTCGCCATCCTTGATCCGCAACTTTTAACGGGACTTCCCGCTAAAATGACCGCCTACTCTGGCATGGATACGCTGACGCACGCCATTGAAGCTTACACCAATAAGTTTGGATCGCGGTCGGCCCGAGAACACGCCAGCCACGCTGTAAGCTTGGTCTTTGGCTATCTACGGGCCACCTACCAAGATCCCAGCAACCTCATCGCACGTGAACGGATGCTCATCGCCAGTCATGATGCGGGCATTGCCTTTTCTAGTGCCTATGTCGGCTATGTACACGCCATTTCCCACGGGATCGGCGGTCGCTATCATGTGCCCCACGGTCTAGCCAACGCGGTCATTCTTCCCGTCGTCATGGCCGCGTTTGGTGATAGCGTGGTGCCAGCATTAGCGGCGCTGGGTCGAACCATTGGCCTGACCGCAACGGATGACACCCAATGTGCGCACCAATTTATGGCGGCCGTTGACCGCCTACGCGCCGACCTTGATTTACCGGATCCTCTTTCCCAAATTCAAGAAGCCGATATCCCCGCCTTGGCCGCCGGCGCCGCAGCGGAGGGTAATCCGCAATATCCGGTTCCGCAGATTTGGGATTCGACTAAATTTGCGACCGTTATTGACCGCGTTCGCTTAGGAAAACCGTGATTTTAACGGCATTTCAAAAAAAGTTGTGCTTTTTTGCCAGTCTGACTGCTAGCTGTCTGCCGAAATTACGCGCTATTTGAATTTTTTCGAAAAAAAGTTGAAAAAATTTTACCCGCCACAAAAATAATGATAATCCGCGTGAAACCGGGATTTTGGATTCCTTATTTTTGGTAAAATACCCAGTTTTTTTGAATAAAAATCAACTTTTTTCGCAAAAGGGGTTGCGCACCCCCCGCCCGCATGATATGATAGTTCTCGTTGATATGGAAGACATACAACAGCAACAACTTAATCACATGGGCAGTTAGCTCAGCTGGCAGAGCAACGGACTCTTAATCCGTGGGTCCAGGGTTCGATCCCCTGACTGCCCATCACTTACTAATCAGCTTTCACGAAGTTAACTTCGTGGTTGCTGATTTTTTTGTATCATTAGGTAATAAATATCCGCTACATTTAATATCTATTCATAACGGGCCAAGACCAGTTCATCCTTAGCTACCGGCTATCTATAGGAGAAACGCTACGGAAAACTTGTCGAGGTGAGTCGTTTTGGAACAGCAACAGCACAAGAATCGGATGTCTTATCGGGTCGTGGCATTGATCATCGGCCTGGTGTTAAACGCGTTTGGTAACGCCTTGAGCGTCGCCGCCAACGCCGGGAGTGGGATTTGGACCGCCGCGGCCGTGAACATTGCTTACTGGATTCACGGCAACGTGGGGGTCATTCTCCTGATTGTCGGGGTCTGCAGCGCGCTTTTGAATCAGCTTCTGATCCATCAGGTCGACATTCCCCGCTTCGTGGGCGAGGTCGTCTTTATTTCTTGCTTCAGCTACTTTATTGATCTCTTTGTGGCGATGTTTACCAAATGGGGCATCCCCGCTTTAGGCCTCGGCTGGCGCATGCTCCTCAGCATCCTGGGGGTCACCATCTTCGCCTGCTCGATTTCCATCTACCAACGGGCCAACCTCATCATGCATCCCAACGATGACACGTCAAATATCCTACGTTTCATGTACCTGGGCGGCCGGGCGACGGCCTCTCAGTTCGTCGACTTCATCCCACCGATCGTGATGATCGCTATCTGCTACGTCTTCACCCGGCAGATCTATTCCGTCAACGTCGGTACGCTGTACTCCATTCTCTTCAACGGCGTTATCATCGCCGCCTCGGACAAGCACATCATGCCGCATTTGTATCACAATTTTCGGGTCTCTCATTAAATCAATGGGCTCTTTGTCAACCGGTGTTGATGGGGAGAATTTGAGAGGTTCAATTCACTTACGAATTGGGCCTCTTTTTTGGACCCGAATATTGAATTCAATCTGTATTCTGTAGTGGAAGTTA
>NZ_RKLX01000025.1 GCF_004745505.1 Levilactobacillus suantsaiihabitans | reverse complement strand
AGCTCCAGCTTCTCCATGGCACTAAACTTGACCTTTGACATGTCATATTCCCTCCGTTGATTGTCAGATGAATTATATTATTTCATTTGACAACCCCAAAGGGATCATAACAGGACGGGCCGAGCCAAAGGGCGGTCTCGACGCCTCGCTTTGAGCCGAAAAACACGTCTCAAAGACGCCAGTTCCCTAAGCGGCATGAATCGCCGCTAAGGGAACTCCCACGGCTGAACCCATATTTGGCGAACTCTCGGCTAACGTAGTGCTTGTCAGTAACAGTCGTCTTAACCCCATATAATAGATGCATTAATGATAGGTCTTTCGTTAACACAATGTTGCTGATAGCCATCAACTTGCTGGAGGCAACCAGGGTGGAACCAGTTGTGTCGGAAGACCGCCCCTCAGGCTGGAGGTGGTCCCCAGAGCAGGCCCCATCCTAGCCTGACGCAGGCACCTGGTTTCGCTAACTTTAGTGGACAGAACACCGTCATTCTGAAAATCAACGTGTCAATTCTACTTTCAATCTTCAGTTACTCTAATTGTAGATGGAAATTTGCGCTAGCACAATGGGAACCGGTTACATTGGAACTATTAAAGGCGGGACGAACGGGGCGGCCGGCGCATATGGCTGTTGTGGCGAACGGCTGTTTTTCCAAGATGCGTACAAAAAACACGCAACCACTAAGCGGCGTGGGGACGTGCTTAGTCATTGCGTGCCGTACCGTCTCGCCTAGCGAGGCAGCACGTGAAGTGTAGCGTAGGTTGGGCCGTCGGAGATCATCTTGGGCAGTGAGCGTTGTCCGTCGTACTTGGCCTTGTAGGCGGCGGTGATCTTGGCGTCGAGTTCGGCTGAGTGGGTCACGGCTTCAAAGCGCGCCGCAAAGTCCCGGTCGCCCACGCTGATGGCACCGGCGTTTTGGGCGGTTGCGGCCATGTACCACTTGGTTTGGTCGCCGTTCCAGCCGCGAGAGTAAACGTTGCCGTCCACGACGACTTCCCAGACGGGAGATTCCTCTTCAAAGGTGGTCATATCGGGGTTGTAAGGCTTCATCGTCAGCGTCTTGTTGTTTAAGAATAAATCTAATTGGTCTTTAGTCCATTGTGTCGTTGTCGTATCCATTGTGAAATACCTCCGTTAAATGCTGTATTCATGTCATCGGTCATCATCCGCGCCTGCGAGAACGCGGGAAATGTTTTGGTTTGTCACTTACGATTAGTAAGTATATGCCGTTTTGATATAAATGCAAATGCCATTTGGGATTATTTGGTCAAATTCTAACGGAATTTAACGGCTGATTGCGAATGTCTACCGGCGAGAAGCTCTTTAAGCACAGCACTTACGATGATTGAACAGGTGATTAGTGAATAAGCAGAAAAATTTTTAAAATTAATTAGCTGATTGGGTGATAAGTCGCCAAAAAAGTTTAAATTTTCCCTTGCCTTAGTCCTACACGAAGGGGCTATACTCAATTCCATAAGCAATGAAGGAGGAAATCACATGCCTACAATTACAGATACGTTTACGTTAAACAACGGCCTCAAGATGCCTAAGGTCGGCTTTGGAACCTGGCAGACGCGTCCCGGTAAGGAAACTTTCGACGCCGTCAGCAATGCCTTAAAGGCCGGGTACCGGTTCATCGATACGGCCAAGGCTTACCAAAATGAACAAAGTGTTGGCGAGGCCATTGCCGCTAGCGACGTGGCTCGCGAGGATATTTTCGTTCAAACCAAGCTGCCCGCTGAATCCAAGACCTACGATGCGGCCATGGCAGACTTTGACAGTAGTCTGGCGGCCTTGAACCTGGATTATGTTGATTCTTATATTATCCATGCGCCGTGGCCATGGGCCCAAATGGGGTCGAACCATGATGTCGAAAACCGCGACGTTTGGCGCGCCATGCAAGATATTTACAACAGTGGCCGGGCCAAGGCGATTGGGGTTTCCAATTTTAATTCCCACGACCTGGAAAACTTGTTAACTTGGGATGGCTTAACGGTCAAGCCAGCCGTCGACCAGATTCAGTACTACGTGGGCCACACGCAGGATTCCATCGTCAAGACGGCGACAGACAGTCAAATCGTGGTTCAGGCTTACTCACCACTGGCAACTGGTGGCTTGGTCGACAGTCCAGAACTGGAACGCGTCGCTGGCAACTACGGCGTCTCGATTCCCCAACTGGCCCTACGCTTCGTCATCCAAAATGGCGTCGCGCCATTACCAAAGGCCCGCGCCATGAGCCACGTCGAAGCCAACGCCCAATTAGACTTCGAAATCAGCGACAAGGACATGGCCTTCTTAAACCGGTTAACGGACGAGAACGGCTGGCACCCAGTTGGCGATTAGGAAAAAAGAGTGTGGAGCGAGCCGGTTAGACTCTGAGCATTAACGTAGCTAAGGAAATTCCCCCGGGCTTGGGGAGTTTTCTTAGCTGGGTTAAGCGCAGGAGTCTGGCTCGCGGAACACGTTTCAGAGGCCGCCGGTTTCCGGATAATATCGGTCGAGAGCGGCCGTAACGCCTTGAACAAGTAGTGTCAGTAAGGAAATTCCCCTGGGCTTGGGGAGCTTTCTTGGCTGGCGCAGGAGTCTGGCTCGCGGAACACGTTTCGGAGGCCGCGCCCACCCCAGCATCATCGCAACAGTTAAACCACTAACATACAGACAGACAAACAACTTAACTAATCAAAAAGCAGATTCGCCACTCCCCCGTCGCGAATCTGTTTTTTTGATATCCAGCTTCCGCTAACATGTTTAAAATGTATAGCTGAATATTTGATTTAAGTATTTGCTATGGCAGTATTCAGCTCCTATACTAATGCGTAAACACACAACGGAGGTAATCACCAACGATGACAGAACCAACAATTTTTCAACGGGCCTTGGCGGGGCTCCCCTTAGACTTTAATGGCGCTGACTTTCAGGAAATCCAGCGTACCGTCCAGCGCACACAGACGCTCTTAAAACGATTTAACAATCAGGACCAAACGCCAGAACAGCGGCGGGCCACACTTAGTCAGGTTGTCGGCTACGAGGTCCCGGCCTCGGCGGAAGTCAACGCGCCCGTTCACAGTGACTTTGGGCCCCACATTTTCATTGGCGAAGACGTCTACGTGAATCAAGACGTCATGTTCACGGACCTGGGCGGCATTTACCTGGGGCGCGGAGCTTTGATTGGGCCGCGGGCGATGCTGATAACGGTCAATCATTTGGAAGACCCGACCCATCGGCGCGACGTCCAGGCCAAGGCCATTCACGTCGAAGCCAACGCCTGGATTGGGGCAAGGGCGGTAATTCTACCCGGCGTCACCGTGGGCGAAAATGCCATCGTGGGTGCCGGCGCCATCGTCACCAAGGATGTCCCGGCCAACACGGTGGTCGTCGGTTCGCCAGCCCGCGTGTTACGGCGAATCAAAAGGATGTCAACGGATTAGGGCAGGCATCGGCACCGTGCCCGGATATCGGCGTCGGATAGGGTGACGTAGTGACAGTACAAACTATTCATCAGACTAAAACAGGCAGTAGATTCTCACATGAGAAATCGACTGCCTGTTTTTTGTCCAATGGAATTTAAAAGGGATATTGATCGAAAAACCGCACCACGACACCGGAGAACGGCCGCTGAAAAAGAGTGGGCCAACAGGCGGTTAACTGGCGAGCATTAACGGTGCTAGGCGGATAATCCCGGTTCTGGATTATTTGCCTAGCAGTGTTAAGCGGAACCAGTTGCCTGTTGGCGCACGTTTCGGCTATGAGGCCACTTTGAAACGTGGTCTGCGGCTCGAAACGGTCCGCCCACCGCGTTCCAGTCCCATATTTGGCGAACGGTAGGCGGTCAACTCCCACAATAGCTACTCAGCAAGGACCGTCACTCCGCGGTCGGGGCCAGTTCCAAGCGGACTTGGTCCAGCAGGGCCTGAGACGCGGCAGACAACCGTTGCCCCTTGAGCCAGACCAGGCTGGACCCGGACGAGATCCGCGGTTCTAATGGTACGAAAGCCAGGTCGGACTGGTTGGTGTTGATGATACCGTCGAGGCCTAGCGCGTTACCGACACCGGCGGACACCAGCAGTGACGCATTGTAGAGCAGGTTGTAGGTGGCCACGACGGTCAGGTCATCGCTGGTGAAGCCGAAGAGGTCGTGGAGGCGTTGGTCACCGCCCTGTTGCGGGATAATCAAGCGCGACTGCGCCACGTCGTCCAGACTGACCGTGGCTTGCTGAGCCAGCGGCGAACCGTTTTGGACCAGCAGGCCCCAGCGACTTTCCCCAGGGAGCCGGCAGAAGTCGTAATCGGACTTGTCGATGGGCTCCATGACCACGCCGAAATCAAAGACGCCGGCCACCAATTGGCGATGAATCTCGGCGGCATCCATGCTGACAATGTTGACGCGGACGTGAGGGTGCTGCGCATTGAGGTGACCGATGGCTTGGGCGACTGTCAACATGCTGCGGGCCTCGGCACTGCCGATGTAGACGGCGCCGCTGAGGTCGGCTTCCTGGTGGATGTTGGCCAGCGTCTTGTCCGTCAACGATAATATCTGTTGGGCCTGGTGCGCGAAATATTCGCCGTCCGGGGTCAACTGAATCGTGCGGTTACCACGAACGAACAGGGTCGTGTCCAACTCTGCTTCCAGGTCCTTGAGTTGCCGCGAAATCGTGGGTTGTGACACGTGAAGCCGCGTGGCCGCCTGACTGATATTTTGCTCCTGCACGACCATTAAGAAGTACCGTAACACCCGTAATTCCATCGTCTTGCCTCCTATAGCTTTTATGTATATGTTTTAATTTAATATAAGCATTAGACAGATGAAAAGTCAAGCCGTAAGATAGGGCTTGTAAACGAAGAGGAGGGCGACGCATGAAGAGATGGACGCCAGCACAGTTACAACGATTCGCGGTCGCCGATGACTTGCGGATTTCACCATTTTACAGTGATGGTCGGACTTACGGCACGCCGACGTGGATCTGGTCGGTGGTCGTGGACCAGCACCTGTACGTGCGAGCGTGGCACGGCCAGCGTTCATCGTGGTACCAATCCGCGGTGCAGCAGCGCGCCGGGCGCATTTACTTGGCCGGACAAAATTACCCGGTCAGTTTTGCCCCGGTCACGGACCAGACGGCGCTAGTCGACGCGGCTTATCGGCAAAAATATGGGCAGAGTGCCTACCTATTGCCGATGATTCAGGTCGGCCCGCAAGCCGCCACAATTGAAATCTTGCCCCGATAATGGTCAGAAATAAGGAGGGTGTCCCGTGAAAATCAATGCAGCAGCAACACAATTACACACCAGCGCTTGGACGCTGCGGTATTACGAAGAGATCGGCGTCTTGGCGCCAGTGGCTCGTATCAGTGGCATGCGCGACTATCAGCCCGCTGACCTGGCCCGGATTCGCGAGATTCTGGACTTGCGGGCGTGTGGCGTGACCTTGGATGAGATTAAACGGTTCTTACGCCTAGACTCATCTGCTGACCAGCGCCAACTGTTGGCCACGCAAGCCGCTGATTTACGCGACCAGATCACCGAATTGACGGCAACGCTGGGGCGGTTAGAAACCAAAATCGCGACGTTGCCAGAACGCCGTTTGGTCGCCAATGGGGCTGACTAAAAAAGAGTGGGCCAACAGGCGGTTAACTGGCGAGCATTAACGGTGCTAGGCGGATAATCCCGGTCTTGGATTATTTGTCTAGTAGTGTTAAGCGGAACCAGTTGCCTGTTGGCGCACGTTTCGGCTGTGTGGCGGATATAGACGCGAACTTCGGCTCGAAGCGAGTTGCCGAGACCGGTCTTGGGCTCGACCTGCCCCAGCGTTCCACCCCGTATTTGACGAACGGTAGGCGGACAGTTCACATTGTGAGGCTGAAAACGACTATTTTAACGCCATGAGGCTCATGATCACAATGATTCTAGTTGATCTTCGTCTTTCAACCTTCGAGCCCCCCATACAGGGGAACGATGCAAAGTACAAATTAGGAGGAAACTAACATGACAAAAATTTTAATTCTCGGTGCTCACGGCGCCATGGCCCAATTACTCACGCAACGGGTATTGAACGAAACGCCAGATACGCTGGTCTTATTCCTGCGCAATGCGGCGCGGCTCAACCAGTACGCGGATAATCCGCGGGTCACGTTGGTCGATGGCGACGTCCACGACACGGCGGCGGTCGCTCGAGCTATGGCCGGCGTGGACCTAGTCTACTCTAATTTAGGTGGGGCCGACCTCGATGCGCAGACCCAAAGCGTAGTTGATGCCATGCACCAAACCCACCAGACTCGGTTGATCTACATCAGCTCCCTGGGCGCCCACCACGAGGTCCCGGGCAAATTTGGCGAGTGGAACGAGCGGATGATTGGGGCTTATTTACCGGCCTTCCGCAAGACCAGTGACTTGGTCGAAAAGTCCGGATTGACCTATACGGAGATTCGGCCGGCCTGGTTGACGGACAACGATGAGGTCGACTACGAGGTCACCACGTTGGCGGACGGCTTCAAGGGCACCGAGGTCTCACGCCAAAGCGTGGCCGACTTTGCCCTGAAGGTCCTCAACGACCCCAGCACGTATCAAAACAGTAGCGTTGGCTTGGACAAGGCCGGCACGGATGGCGACCAGCCCAGCTGGTATTAAGGAGCGCAGCCATGACAGTGATTGATGTGTTCGCTCATATTTTGCCGCCGAAGTTTTTGGCGCAAATGCAGGCGTTGAAGCCCCAGATCTTGGATCAATTTCCTTACATGAAAAATCCCTTACTGACGGACCTGGCTCAGCACAAGGCCAGTCTACCAGCTGACCACCAACAGGTCTTATCGGCGGTCAATCTGAATCCGGAAGATTTCTTTGCACCAGAACAGGCGGCGGACCTGTGTCGTCAGGCCAACGCCGAATTGGCGGCCATCGTGCGGGCTAACCGGGACGTCTTTCCCGCGGGCGTGGCGATGTTGCCGATGAACAACGTGCCCGCCGCCCTGCAGATCATCGACGAGCAGGTGGCCGGCAGTGATGCGCTGGTCGGCGTGCAGCTCTTTACCCGCGCGCTGGGAGAATCGATTGCCGCACCGGTCTACCAGCCGATTTTTGCCAAATTAGCCGAGATTGGTGCCCCCATTTGGCTGCATCCCGTCTTTGACGACCGCAAGCCCGACAACAATCTCAGCTTCAGTTGGGAGTACGAGTTGACCCAGGCGATGAACGACATCGTGGCGGCCGGTATTTTCCAGCAACACCCTCAGCTCAAGATCATCGTCCATCACGCTGGGGCGATGATTCCGTACTTCAGCCAGCGCATCAAGTACATTCAGTCGGCAGCAAACTACGCAGACTTTCAGAAATTCTACGTGGACACCGCCATCCTGGGCAATCCGCAGGCGCTGGATCTGGCCGCCGCGTTCTTTGGCGCCGACCACGTCTTGTTTGGCACGGATTCGCCATTTGGCATTCCCCCCGTTGGCCCGACTGCGGTGATCGAAACCGCGGTCAAGGCCATGGCGGTCTCGCCGGCTGTTCAACAACAAATCTTTAGTGGTAATTGGCTGCGGCTCAGTGGCCAGAAGGAAGCGTAATGATGGAATATACCAAATTAGGACACACAGGTTTAGACGTTTCGCGATTGTGCCTGGGCACGATGGGCTTTGGCAACGCGTCGACGGGGATGTTCCCGTGGGCGGTCGATGAGACGCAGAGTACGGCGGTCATCAAGCAAGCCTTAGATCTGGGCATCAACTTCTTTGATACCGCCAACATTTACTCGCACGGTGACAGCGAACGGTTCGTGGGACAGGCGCTGAAACGCTTGGCGCACCGGGACCAGATCGTACTAGCGACCAAGGTCTTCTTCACGCCAGAAAAGGCGCCGAACGTGGCCGGATTGTCGCGCAAGGCCATCATGTCACAGATCGATCAGAGCTTGGAGCGCCTGCAAACGGATTATGTGGACCTGTACATCATCCACCGGTGGGATTACCACACGCCAATTGAAGAAACCATGGAAGCGTTACACGATGTGGTGAAGTCTGGTAAGGCCCGCTACATCGGGGCGTCGGCGATGTTTGCTTGGCAATTTGAAAAGGCTCAGGCCGTCGCGGAACAACACGGCTGGACCAAATTCGTCTCGATGCAAAACCACCTGAACCTGCTGTACCGTGAAGAAGAACGGGAAATGTTGCCACTGTGTGCGGACCAAGACATTGCCGTGACCCCTTACAGTCCGTTGGCGTCCGGTCGACTGACCCGGGACTGGGCCGGCGAGACCAAGCGCTACGCTACTGATACCGTCGCTCGCTCCAAGTACGATGACAGTAAGCAACTGGATCTGCCCATCATCCAGCGCGTCGGCGAGATTGCCGCTAAATACGGCGTGGACCGCGTGCAGGTCGCCTTGGCCTGGTTGCTGCAAAAGCCAACCGTCACGGCGCCCATCATCGGTGCCACCAAGGCCAGTCACCTGACGGGCGCGGTCAAGGCCTTAGACCTCAAGCTGACCCCGGCGGACGTCCAGTACTTGGAAGAACCGTATCTGCCACATGAACTGGTGGGACCACTGACGCGTGATCAAATGAATTATCAGCGGTAACGAAAAAGAGTGTGACGACAGGCGGTTAACTGGCGAGCATTAACGGTGCTAGGCGGATAATCCCGGTTCTGGATTATTTGCCTAGCAGTGTTAAGCGGAACCAGTTGCCTGTCGGCGCACGTTTCGGCACTGTACGGGTAACGCGAACGTCCCCAGGCGTCTTTAGGTCGCACCAAGGACTTAGCTCGGTATGATGGCTCACTAAGACAACCTGGACTCCTGAGTTGTCTCCTCCCACAGCGGTATGCTAGGCTGAAAGGTAGAAAGGGGTTTTCACAGAATGACAGAACCGAAAATTGCTTTAGGTACTTGGGCGTGGGGCGATACCGCGTCCAATCGCTATTTTGGTGACACGTTGTCCGCAACGAGCTTGAAGCCCGTGGTGACGGCAGGGATGGCCCATGGCTTTACCTTGTGGGACACGGCTTATGCGTACGGTCAAGGGACCGCGGAGAATTTAGTCGGCGAATTACTGGCGCCTTATCCGCGGGAGAGTTATCAGCTGTCGACGAAATTCACGCCGCGGATGGCCGGCACGGGTGACCACGAGATGGCCGACATGCTGGCGGGCAGTCTGCGCCGGCTGCGCACGGACTACGTGGACCTTTACTGGATCCATAACCCGGACGACGTGGAGAAATGGACGCCGGAATTGATTCCCCTCGTTCAAAGCGGCAAGGTCAAGCGCGTGGGTGTATCCAACCACAACCTAGCACAAATCAAACGGGCCAACGAAATTTTAGGCAAGGCGGGGATCCAAATTTCTGCCGTGCAAAATCATTTCAGCCTGCTATACCGGTCTTCAGAACGGGCGGGGATCATCGATTATTGCCGAGAACACCACATCACGTTTTACGCGTACATGGTCTTGGAACAGGGCGCGCTGACGGGGCACTATGACGTGGATCACCCGTTACCGGCCGGCAGTGAGCGAGCCAAGGTGTACAACGCCGCCTTGCCTCAGTTGACCAAGTTGACCGCGGCCATGAAGGCCATCGGCGAGCGGCAAAACGCCTCGATTGCCGAGGTCGCGACCGCTTACGCTCTGGCCAAGGGAACGACGCCCATCATCGGTGTCACCAAGGAAAAGTACATCGCCAGTGAATTACGTGCGGAAAAGGTCAGCTTGACGCCCGCCGAAATTAGTCAGCTGGAGGACTTGGCCGCCCAAACGCAGGTGGATACCAAGGGATTTTGGGAAGCGCCAATGGTTTAGATGAACGCCTGAAAGTTGAAAAGGAAAAATAGCGCGCTGATTGCCGAAGTGACGGTGTTCTGACACCTAAAATTGATGAAACCGGGCGCCTGCGTCAGGTTAGGGTGGGACCTGCTCTGGGGAACGGCTCCAGCCTGAGGGGCGGTCTTTTGCCTCGCTTGAAAGCCTGGCAAAACCCGCCAGTCTCTCAAGTCGTCCCGCGCTGTAGGCTGAGAAAGGACCTCAGCCAACACCGCCGACACAGCTGGTTCCACCCTGGCTGCCTCCGGCAAGTTTGACGGCTGTCAGTAACACTGTGTTAATAAAAGACTGGTCGTCAATACAGCTGCTATCTAGGGTTAAAACGACTGTTACTGGCAAGCTCGCCCTGTGAGGCTATAAACGACTATTTTTGATGCCATGAGTCGCATGATAACGATAGTTTCAGCTGATTTTTGTCCTTCAGCCTTTAGATGAACTCAAAAAGACTCAGCGACAGCCAATGAGGGCTGCTTGCTGAGTCTTTTCGTTTGGTAAAAATCAACTCTCGAACGCCAGCCAACGCCAACTGACCGAGGTCAGCGGCTGGGGGTGACAACTGTCTGCTTGATTTCGTTGGTATCAGTAGAGGGTTACTTTTCACGCTTACCTAATTTGCGAATCAACAGGGTCCCCAGTAACAAGACCAGTCCGCCAACTAGAATCGATAGACTACTGGTTTCGTTCAGTTGCGGGATTCTGGCGGTACTTTGACTGTGAGGTTGTCGTGCGGCAGTTTGTTGCGAAGCCGATGAAGGCGTCGCGGCGTGGGTCGCTTGGCTAGGCGCCGTTGTGACTTGGTCCGCCGCTGCGCCGGTCCGCAGGTTAGGCGTCGCTGACTGCTTGGTTGTGCGGTTGGCCTGAGAGGTTGCGGTTTGACTGGATTTTGCGGGAGCAATGGTGTCGGCGTCGGCACCGTGGTGGTAGCTGGGTTCAGACGGGGCGTTGCTTGCGGCCGCTGAAGATGAGCTACTCGACGTGCTGTCACTGTTGGCCGTGGTACTCGAACTGCTCGAGCTGCCGGTATTGCTGGGAACGCGCGGCTGGTCCGTACTTGCGCTACTGCCGCTGACGGTCAGCTTCGTTTCCGCTGTGATCGGCGCATAGTCTGTGCCAAATTGGTCGGTGTAGTGGTAACGGTATTGAATGGTGTATTGTCCGGCCGCCTTGAATTTCTGGGCGGACAGATTGGTTAAGGAAACCGGGTTTTGGTGACTGTCCAAAACCTTGACCTGGACAGTCATGTCGCTATCTTTAGGCTTGGTCACAGCGTCATCTTGGCCGAAAGCCAGCTTGGCGTCGCTGTGGTTGGCATCTGCTACCGTCACGCCCTGGGTTAAATCAACGGCGGTATTGGTGTTAGCCTTAGCCGTAGTGGCCGCGTTGATCGTTGGGGTGGCGAGCACCTGCCATTTTTCGGTGGCCTGAACGGAAGACTCCAGCGCCAACGAATCGGTCAGGTTGTTGGCCGTGGTTTCGTGATAGGTGACTTGGTATGACCCTGGTGCGGCGGTAGTGTGCTGGTCTTGGTCACCCAAAATCTGAGTGGCATCATTCGTGATTGTGCCGCCGTCATTGGCAAAGGTCGTTTGATTTAACCAATTGTTGCCTGTCCAAGATTGATCGATCCAAGGGTCCTGAATAATGGTCCGGTCATCGCCAACGAATTTGCCACCTTGGTAAATGGTAAACGGTCCGGTCGCGTTGATCTGCGGCTGCGGGTAAACCAAAATGGGCAACTGGGCCTGTAGGAGTTCATAACTCCCAAAATTGTAGAAAATTTTCACCGAATAGGGTTCGGACAAATGATTGCCTGTTAAGGTGAAGGTATCCTTGTCGTAAGACTGACCCCAGGGATCGATAGTCGTTTGGAGTTTCTCGTCGCTGGGGTGATGGATGGAGTGGATTACTTTCGTGTTAGAGACGCCAAGGCCACTCAGGGTATCATTGACAAACATTCTGATCGGTTGTTTTAAGACCCACGCCGAGGTACTGGAGAGATCGTTATTGCCCGTAAAATCGTCTAGCTTATAATCTCCTGGTGAAGTCATCTGCAAGGCTTCACCATTGGCATACGTGTGGGTCAACTCTTGGGCGTGCGCAGTCATTGCCGGTAACGTGCCACCCAATGCAAGTGCAAGAATTAATGTTACTACTTTTGAATGATGTCTCATCATGGTCGCTCTCCTCATTTTTTGACAGCTTTGAGATGCTGGTGAAATGCCTACCTGCCACCTTCTATAGTAGTTCTCTTTTCAGAAATAATCAACCGTGTTATTTAACGAAAGGGGGAACCATTTTGACGATACATCGTTGTGGTGCTCAAGCTAAATACGGGTTCTCGCGGTTGGTGGGCGTACCGATTTTGGTCACTGGTGCGCAAGGGTAGACGGTTGGTTTCCCAAACGAAGCCACAGGCGACGGACCATTAGAACATAGTAGGGCAATGGTTTTACGAGCAAAATCAGTCAAATTAATAATCTGCGATCGCTACCAGAATAACTTTAGACTTATGAAAAAGTCTGGTGTATTATTGCGCCAATTCAGTTGAAGAAAGTGAAGAGCTGAAGGTTGAAAGACGGAAATCAGCTAGAACTATTGTTATCATGCGACTTCTGACGTTAAAAATAATCGTTTGTAGCTTCACATATGAACTGACCGCCTACCATTCGCCAAATATGGGTTGGAACCCTGGCTGACGTAGGCGCCTGGTTTTACCAATTTTAATTGTCAGAACACCGTCATTACGGCAATCAGTGCGTTAATTCCACTTTCAACCTTCAGTCAGGAATAAAAAGACTCAGCGACAGCCAATTAAGGATGCCACTGAGTCTTTTCGTTTAGTAAAGCGCAAAATACAAACGCCAGCCAACGAAAACTGACCGTGATAGCCACGCGGGGGTGACGAATCCGCGGCCAATTTCGTTAGTAAGAATAAGGGCCTATTTAAACGTCTCGTTGGTAAATGATTGGACGGTCCCGGTCTTGGCCTGCCGATTGACGTTGGCGGTCAGCTTGACCTGGTCGCCAGCCTGCAGTAGTGCGGCCTTGGGGTAATCGCCGGTGCCGACCGACCAGAGATAATCGTTGCCCTTGATGGCGAACAGCACGCTTTGGCTACTGCCATTCGGGACGATGGCGACCCGGGTCACGGTGCCGTGGACCTTGGTCAACTTGGTGGCGGTCGAACTGGCCGTGGAGCCGGCGGCCGCTAACTGGACGCGGTACTGATCGAGTGCCTGGGCCGCCGTGGTGGCGTACGCCTTGACACTCTGGTCGGCGGCCTTGATGTAGGCGTAGCTCCGGAAGGCCCCGGTGGAGTCGAGCAGCGAAACCACCCAGGTCGGCGTGCCGTCGATGTTGTACATGATGGGCATCGTCGCCGACCATTTCTGCGCGACGTATTCCTTTTCGGCAATCTTCTTGGCACCATCACTGTCCATGACCCCGATATTTTTACCGGTGTAATACGTCAGTGTCCCAGTCCGTGCGTTGATCATGGAGTACCCCATGGTCGAGTCGGCGCTGGTCTTGGGCGAGGTGAAGTCGTTAAAGTACGAAATGTTGCCGTGCTTGTCCGCAACCGGGGTGACGCCATCCTCGGTACCGTTGCTGTTGGGTAGCTTGACGCCGGTCTTGTTGAAGTAGGCGTTGAAGAAGCCGTTGCCGTAACGGCCGAAGATCTCATTCATTTCCGCGGCGGTCGACGAGGCAATGGATTCGTTGATAAATGCGGGCGCACCAGCGGCGGTGTACAGCTTGGTCGCGCCGGTCTTGGCATTTAACACGACCACGTGCAGGCTGCGGTAGTTGATGCGTTTTGACACCCCGCGGGCCTTGTAGACGGTTTGGATGAAGAAGGGTTCGCCCTGGTCGTTGACTTCCAGTTGCGGCTGGCCTTCCTGGACCCAGCTGGGGAAGCGGTTGTAAATGACTCGCTGGGCGTCGTCAAAGAGGTAGGCGCTCGGCGTGTATTTCATGGCTTGCTTGACGAAATGCGGTTCGGCGTTGACGTTGGTGGCGTCGATGATGAAATACCCCGGCGTCACTCGTGCGCGTTGCCAGCGCCAAAAGCCGTCGAACTCGACCGGCGCGATGTAGACGGTCTTGCCCTTGACCACCTGCGTCTGTAGGTCTCCCAGCCGGTAGTACGACGTGTTGGGCACGGTGCTCATGGCCTTGTTCATCTTGTTGCGCACGGTCTTGGGTGAAATGGCGATGGGCGTGCTGTTCTTGTCCAGCAGCGGCGCCGTCTTGACCGTCTTGATACGCAAGGAATTGTAGACGGCCTTGACGCCAAAGCGCGTTTGGAGCGACCCAAGTAGGCCCAAGACCACCAGCACGGCCAGGACGCCCGCGGCGATTTTCGTGCCGAAGTTAATACGGGGCAAGTGGAAATTAAACGGTGAATTTCCCCGTCGTTCGACCTCGACTTTGGCCTGGGGACTGTTGAAGGCCAGCAGTGGCAGGTAGAAAATACCGTAGACCAGGTTCATCCCAATCAGACTGGCGGGCGTCTTGCTGGGCAGCGAGCTGAAAACGATGCCCAGCGCTACCAGGTAAAAGAGGACGTAGGTACCAACCAGTAACCGCCAGCGCTCGGGCCGCTGAATGCAGGCCAAAATGGTCATACCCAGCGCGGTCAGAGTGCCGAATAGTGCAACTAAAAGCATAGAATAACTCCTTCTTGAATGGACTGTGAAATGAAGCGCTATCCTTAGTTTACCGTAGTTGGCGGGTGAGGGAAACCGGCTGACTAAAAAACGCGTCCCCACCACTCGATGGAAACGCGCTATAGCTAATCTTAGTGAATCACAACTTTCATTCCCGCCGGCACGTGGCTGTAGATCCAGTGAGCATCGGCGACGGATAAGCGCACGCAGCCGTGACTGGCGCGTTTGCCCAACTTGTGGGCCTCGCTGACGATGTACTTGCCGTGGGCATTGACGGGCACGGAGTGGAACAGGTAGGTGCCCCAGTACTTGAAGGACGTCCAGTAGTTGGCGCCTTCCTTAGAGCCGGCGTTGTAAAAATGCGTCCCCCGGTTTTGAATGTGGTAAGTCCCGGTCGGCGTAGGGGACGACTTCTTCCCGGTCGAGCAGACCATGGTGTAGAGCGTCTTGTGCTTGCTGGTTCTGATGTAGACGCGTTGCTTGGCGATGGACACCTTGATGTAGGCGTGCTTATGTTTCTTTAAATTCGGGTAAGCCTTGGTCTCCGATGGCTGTTTCCAAGTTGGCGTTTTCTCCTTGGCATTGGCGGTCGTCGTGGCAACCACGGCCCCACCCACCAGGCTGATGACGGCGAGTAGCGTGGTTAAGATTAGTTTTAGACGTTTCACAGTGAATTCCTCCTTGTAGAATGCACTCATTATTCTATAAGTTGGCGGCAATCCTGTCAACAGGCGAAACTATTGTGGTGATGAAATTCACGGGCAACTTGGCACGTCGGGGATGTGCACCGCGGCCACTGGAAATTGCTGCAGCAAAAAGGCGGTCAATTCCCAACAACCTGAGAACTGACCGCCATCGTTAGTGGTCTAAATTAGCCTTTAAACATAAAGATTCCCCGTACAATTTCCGCACCAATCAAAACAATCATCGCTGACCAGGTAATTAATGTTGCGACGCTCCCCATAAGGCTGACCTCCTTGTGAATGCTTTAACTTTACCTTCATTGTACGCCGAAGCCAGTCTTATCGCAATGGGTACGCTTACATTAATAATGGAGGTGGGTTCCCGGTTAAGTAGCCGAAACGTGCGCCAACAGGCAACTGGTTCCGCTTAACACTGCTAGGCAGTTAACCGCCTGTTGGCACACTCTTTTCAGTGGCTGAACCCATATTTGGCGAACTCTCGGCTACGGTGTGCTTGTCAGTAACAGTCGTCTTAACCTCAGATAATAGCTGCATTGACGACAAGGCCTTTCATTAACGCAGTGTTACTGATAATCGTTACCTTGCCGGAGGCAGCCAGGGTGGAGCCAGCTGTGTCGGCGGTGTTACCTGGCGTTGTTTGCCAGGTTACAGCGCGGGACGACTTGAGAGACTGGCCGGTTTTGCCAGGCTTTCAAGCGAGGCGGAAGACCGCCCCTCAGGCTGGAGTCGTTCCCCAGAGCAGGCCCCACCCTAGCCTGACGCAGGCGCCTGGTTTCACCAATCTTCAGAATACCGTCATCGCAGCAATCAGCGCGTTAATTTTAGGGTCAACCTTCAACTGATAGCCGGACTCCGCTCTCAATTCACGAATTCGTCACCCGAATCAAGTCAGCGAAGGTCGTCAGGTTCATGCCCGGGGTGATGCGCAGCCGCGAGAGGTTGTAGCGCCCCTGGGACAGCTGGGCGACGCCTTCTGTGGTGGTCAGCGCGACTCGGTAGCCCGCCTGCTTGGCCAGCCGGTGTGTCGTGCGATTGGCGCGGCCGGCCGGGTAGCACAATAGTAGCGTGTTCTGATGCAGGTGCTGGTCCAGCCATTGCTTGGAGGCGACCAGCTCCTGTTTTTGCTGGGTGGCGGTCAGGGCGTTTAAGTCCAAATGCTGGACCGTGTGGCTGGCAAAGTCGACGCGGCCCGTGGCCTTAAGGGCCTGCATTTGGGCCAATGACAGGTGGTCAGACTTGTGCGTGAAGCCCGTGATGACGTTGATGGTGACGTGCTGGTGGTTGCGCTTGAGCGTCGGCAAGAGCTTCTGGTTGTCGGTGTAGGCGTCGTCCAAGGTGACCCAGACGACCTTCTTTTGCGGGACCGTGTTGGTGGTCAGCGCGCGGATGGCCTGGGTGGTGGTCAACGTTTGGTAGTGGTGGCGTTTCAAATAATTCAGTTCGGCGACGGCCTGTTGCTTAGGCACGCGCAGCTGGTTGCCGGTCGAGATGCTGTGGTACATTAAGATGGGCAGCTGGAGTGGGTGCTTGAGTTTGCCCCATGGCTTGACCTTGACTTCGGTGGCCGTGACGTCCTGCTTGGTCAGGCGATTGTGCGTCGCCGGTGCCGTGCGCACGTTGGTATGGCGCGATTGCGTCCAGACGACAGCCCCGATGATCAGTGCGACCAAAGCGAGGCAGCCCGCCAATAATCCCCATTTTCGTTTCATGATGATTCCCCCAAAAGACTAGTCTTACTTATAGTATAAGGGGGTTAAACGAAAAAGCCATAAATTAGTCAGCCCGCTGGCTTAAACGGCGGTAATAGTCGATGGAATCCGGGGGCAGGTGCAGCGCGGAAACCACTTCCCGATCGGTTTCTTGGGGGTGGCGCCGCAGATAGTTAACTAAGTAACCTTGGTAGAGGACGGTCGGGCTGAGCGCAAAGCCGGTGATGGCCTCATCGGGGCGCAAATACTTGTGCAGCCCTGGTAGCGTCAAATGAGGATCCGCGGCGGCTCGCTGTTTCAGAAACCAGTCGTCGCATTGGAACCGCTGCTGCAGCGGCAAAATGAAGGCGCGGAACTCCTGCAAAAAGGTCTGCGCGCTGGCGGGCCAAGCGGACGGGTCGAGTTGCGCCGTGACCCCCGGTTTGAGAAAGCTTTGGACCGGGTAGCCCTGGGCCACCAGCAACAGGGTCAGCCGCGTATAAACGTGCAGCCGCCGGTCGGCCAGCAGGTCATCGAGGCGGTCCACCCAGCGATAGTTTACCGATTGTGCCGCTTCCTTGGGTTTACTTTTCAGGTCCAGCGTTGGCAGGTAGGGCGTCCAGTTGTGGGAGAACAAGAATTTGAAATAGACGTTCAAATGCGACAGGACCTTGTTGTAGGTCTGGTTTTGAATCTGCCGGGAATCGACCAACATGGCCAGATACTGCTCAACGTCTTGCGTCTGCAGCTGATTGACCCGGTGTTCGCGCTGGTAGGTCGGGTTGAAGTTCTCCAGATAATGGAAGAAATCCTTCAACGTTGCGGTGTACTCAGCGCGCGTAGCATCGGCCATGGCCCGTTCGGCCAACTGCCGGTTGAACGCGTCTTGGTAGGGATAGTCTAACGACATCGAAGCACCTTGCTTTCTAAAAATTACTTTAACCACAGTATAGCACGGGGAACTGCTTTACTGTTTGGCTACCGCTCGCCAAACGCGAGACCGGAACATGATGGGAGCAATGAAAAAACGGACCTGGATAAACTCTCCAGATCCGCTTGATTTTGAAAAGTTATTTCGGCTGTCTAGGGGCTACTGTCTGATGGCGTTCGACCAATTACAGCCCGGCAATAGGGGGAAAACCGTGACTAATAGTCGCTGGCACTCACCACCAGAGCCGAGAGTTCGCTAGAGAGGCGTTCAGCTGTGGGAGTTCCCTTAGCGGCGCGGTTCATGGCGCTTAGGGAACTGGCAACTTTGAGACGCGGGTTATCGGCTCAAAGTTGAGGTCCAAGACCGCTTTTTGGCTTGGACCGGCGCCCTCAGCGTTCCAATGCCTCTCTAGCGAACGGTAAGGCGGCCAGCACGGACGTCGTAGCCCACGCCAACCGACCTGATGGTTAAGCCGTCACGGTTTCCGCCGCTTGGACCTTGGCGCGGAGCTGGGCCTTTTGCGCCTCCGGAATAAAGGCGCCGTCAATGGCGTTGAGCGTCAGCTTCTTCAACAGCGACCAATCCAGTCCGAATTGATCATGCATCTTCATGATCTCGCTAGTCAGCGTCACGTCGGACACGGTGCGGTCGTCGGTGTTCAAGGTGACCTTCAACCCGGCGCTCAGAAATTCAGCCAGTGGGAAGTTCGCGTAGCCGTCCACGGCCTTGGTCTGGACGTTGCTGGTCGGGCACATTTCAATCGTGGCACCGGCGCGTTTGGCCTGAGCGATGGTGGCTGGGAAGCCGCTCATGTGTACGCCGTGGCCGATACGCTTAGCCCCCATCGTCAAGGAGACCGCCACGTTGTCGACGGGGCCGGCCTCGCCAGCGTGCAGGGTAAAGGGCAGACCGGTTGCCAGGCCGGCCTTGACCGCGGGGGCCAGGTCGATAGCCGGGTGGTTGTATTCGTCACCGGCAAAGTCCAGGCCCACGACGCCCTGGTCGGCAAATTCGGCCGCCGTTTGGAAGACGTTAATGCATTCGTCTAACGGGCGGTCCCGCATGGCGCAGACAATGGCGTTGACGGGGACGCCGAATTCCCGAGTCCCAGCGTGCAAGCCGTCGAGCAACGCGGCGATGACTTCCTTGACCGACAGCCCCTGCGCGGTCGAAATCTGGGGCGCAAAGCGGGCTTCCAAATAGATCAGGCCGTCTTTGGCCGCGGTGGCCACCATGTCACGGCCGGCGATGCGGAGCTGTTCGGGCGTTTGCATCAGGTCGGTCACGACTTGGAACCGTTTGAGGTATTGGATCAGACTTTCGGTTTCCAGCGGTGCGCTGGTCAGGTCGTGTAGCTCAGCGTCACTGGCGGGAAGCTCGGCCCCCGTGACCGCCGCCATTTGCCGCAGCGCATCGCGGGACAGCGAGCCATCCAAGTGGCAGTGGAGCTCGACCTTGGGATAGTGTTGCACATTTTCTTGAGTAAAAGGTTTAACGTGGGACATCACGGAACTCCTCCTTCAATGGTTAAGTTCCTTTCAGTATAACATGTAAGCGCTTAATTCTCAGGGGAAATTTGACCGTGGCTGGAGAATTTTCTGCTGTCTTGAGCCGGGAAAGGGTGAGTTGGGTCGCTGACCTAACCAAGTGGGCCGCTCCCACTGGAAAAACCGGTCGTAAACGACCAATGGTTCAGCGAAAAAACGAGCCCCCATGGAACAATTAGGGGGTGCGTTTTTGCCCAAATCGTGCTAACATGTAGGCTTAGCCGGTCGTTAACGCGCCTCAAGTTTGCCGCTTTTAGTGGGGGGTTGCGGACTAAGTTGCCCGCAACCGACCCGCGCGACGGAGTGGCCCAGATGTCAAATTTTACATTTTGTGAAATTCGCTTAAAATCATTGTTTCGGCCGGGTAAACATTATATGATTAGTTTAATCAAAACGACGGGCGGACCGGGCATTGGACCGGTGTTCGCCGTCAACATGTGACGATTCACAAGTGAATTACCGTTTCATATATCAATAGTCTAGATAATTAAGGCAACCGAATCACTTGGCGTACCACCAGTTGGGGGAGTATAGCCAGTCTGACAGTTACTGGTTTTTTTAAGAGAAGGAGCAATGAACATGGATCAATCTTACACGCGGGTCTCGCGAGAATTTATTCGCGCCCAGCGCGCGGGCAAACGGCGATACATAACCGGATTCGATGGAATTCGGACTTTGGCCGTTTTGGGGGTCATTATTTACCATTTGGCGCCTTCGACGTTGCAGGGGGGCTATCTCGGGGTCCCGATTTTCTTCGTGGTCTCGGGGTATCTGATCACCTACCTGCTGATTCAGGAGTGGGATAGCACCCACAGTATCAATATTTTGGGCTTTTATGGTCGCCGGTTAAAACGACTGTACCCGGCGCTGGTCACGATGTTATTGGGCACGACCGCCTATATCACGCTCTTTCAGCGGAATCTGTTGGCCAACATTCGTGGGACCGTCTTGACCAACATGATCTACGGCTACAATTGGTTTGAAATCAAACACGGCCAGTCGTACTTCGACCGGTTCAGCGGCGAGTCGCCGTTTACCCACCTCTGGTCGCTGTCCATCGAAGGGCAGTTCTACCTGGTCTGGCCACTGGTGGTGCTGGCGCTGTTGTGGTTCTTGCGTAAACGCGCCCGGGCCGCGGCCATCCTCATGGGGGTCGCCATTTTCTCCGCCATTTTGATGGCCGTGCTGTATGACCCGGCCAATACCAACCGGGTCTACTACGGGACGGATACGCGGATGTTTGCGATTCTGGTGGGGACCGCCATGGCCTTTCTTTGGCCGGCACATAAACTCAATGCCAACGTCACGCCGGCGCACCGCTTGAGCCTAGACATTGCCGGGGGCGTGTCCTTACTGTTGCTGATTTACATGTTCTTTACCATGAACGGCCAGGCCGCCAGCACGTATCGCGGCGGGATGTTTTGGTTCACGGTCTTGTCCGGCATCTTGGTCGGTACCGTGGCCCATCCCGGCAGTGATTTGAACCGGGTGCTGACGAATCCCGTCTTCAGTTACGTGGGACAACGCAGCTATGGCATTTACCTGTACCAGTTTCCCGTGATGATCTTCTATGAATCACGCATCAACATTGGCAATCACCCGCTGTTTAACTCCTTGGTGGAGGTGGCCCTGATCATGCTGGTCACGGAGCTGAGTTACCGCTGGATCGAAAATCCGATGCGGCATTACCATTACGGCCAACTGACCAACGACGTGCGCAGCTATTTGCAACAACCCGGTGCACACCGGCTAGCTAACAGTCTGGGCGTCGTGGCGGCGCTGCTATTCGGGTTGACGGCCGTGGGCTTCATGCAACAACCCGCTGCCGCCAAGCCAACCGCCTTACAGCAGACGATTACCGCGCGTCAGGCTGCAGCTAAGAAGAAAAACGCTGCGGCGGTGAAGAAACAAAAGGCGTTGGCTAAGCAGGCCTCGAAGGCCAAACACGACAAGGCCGTGGCGTTTTCTAAAATGTCGGCGGCCAACCAAAAGACGGCCAAGTACTACTTCTTGACGGCCGATGAGTTGTTGACCAGTCAACAAACGCCACTGACGGCGGTCGGGGATTCCGTCTTGCTCGATGACTCGGGCGACCTGCAGAATGTCTTTCCGGGCGCCATCGTCGACGGGGCAGTCGGACGGCAAGCCGACGCGGTGCCGGGCATCTTAAACAGTCTGAGTCAACGCGGCCAGCTAGCGAAGAACGTCTTGGTCAACATCGGGACTAACGGTTACGTGACGCCGGATCAAGCGGACCAAATCGTCCACGCCATCGGTCCGGACCGTCAGATTTTCTGGGTCACGGCCCACGTGCCAACCAGAGAGTGGCAAAATTCGGTCAACAGCCGTATCGCCAAGACCGCGGACAAATACAAGAACGTCCACGTCATCGACTGGTATGCCGAGGCCAAGGACCACACCAGCTGGTTCGTCAGCGACCACGTGCACCCGAACAATCACGGGAATCGCTACTACACGTCGTTGATTGCCAAAGGCGTTTATCAGCAGACACACAAACATTAAATGAAAACGAGAGCGGAACCGGCTGCCTTTTGGCGCACGTTTCAGCTAAGTAAAGGTAATGCGAACGAGCCTGGGAGGTTTTGCCCCAGGCTCGTTTTTTTGGCTAGCAAACCGGCCGCCTACCGTTCGCCCAATATGGGTTAGAACGCTGGGGCGGGTCGAGTCCAAGGACGGTCTCAACGAGCCGAAAGTCGCGTCTCAAACTGGCCACATGGCCGAAACGTGTGCCGTATAATTATCTAGCTGGGCACCTATTTGGCGCTGTCGCAGTTAGTTGGGTTAGTTTACCGCTCCGGCCAATTTTTTTAGGCTTTTTGCGGTAATTCTGGAATCTTTTGCGGCCGTTTTCGCGTGGGCGTGCTATGATACTGACTGAATTCAGAGATGAGTTCACCAGATCACTTACAGGGGGAAAACGACTATGATGAAAAAAGTAGCAATGATTGCGGCGGCTGCAGCGATGGTATTACCTTTGGGGTTAGGGGCTATCGCGCCAGCCCAAGCAGAAACAACCGCCTTTGCGGCAGCTAAAGTAGCCACCAAGAAGACCACGTTGCTGTTGCTCAGCAGCCAAAAGATGAAGAAGGCTGCTTACCACGTGAAGAGTGGCAAACCAGCATTGTATAGCGGCGCCTTTGCAGCTGATCAACCTAAGGTCACGTTGACCAAGAAGGGCACGCTGGCCGGGCAAAAGACTTACTACGCCACCAAGAAGATTGTTGTCAAAACCAAGGCAACTAAGACGACCAAAGCTAAGAAAGTCACCTACGCCTACGTCAAGACGGCGAATGGCAAGGTCAAAGGCTGGGTCGCTTTGTCCAAATTGACCGCGGGCAAATTCATGGCCGCTGATGGCAAAAAGGTCGTGAAGAAAGCTGCCGACAAGATCACCAGCAAGACCTACACGCTGGTCAACGCCAAGAAGATCAAGAAGGCTGTTTACCACTTCAAAGGGACGCAACCAGCCGTCTTTACCGGCAAGTTTGCCGCAGACCGGGCCAAGGTGACGCTGACCAAGAAGGGTGTCTTACCTGAAAGCAAGACCTTCACGGCAACCAAGCAAATGACCATCAAGCAAAACAAGAAGAACGTGAAATACCTCTACATCAGCAAGCAAGGCTGGGTTAAGGCGTCTACCTTAACCGCTGGCAAGTTTATGGCAGCTGACTAGGTTTAGGTGTTAGCGTTATTTGAATTTGAGACACAGGAGTCTGGGACGGTTTGCCCCAGGCTTTTTTTGGATGGGGTGAACGATGGCGACTGGTAGGCACCGCCTCAGCCTTGGTATAACAGTATTTATAAGGGTGTTTTGATTGACAGCTGACCTTTACCCTGATATATTTTTGTTAGAAAGAAGTTTTGGGCGGCGCTGACAGCCCAGTGTGACATTTGAGTCACATACAAATTCGGGTAGATAAGCTATTGGTTAAGGATAGCACTTTTGGAATCCTCTTAATGGAGGCGTCTATCGAGGACGTTAAAAAGTTGGCAAGAAGGTGAGCCTTGTAGCTCATCTTTTTTTATCACTAAAAATTGGATAATGAATGATTTGGCATGGGGGGAATTATGAATAATCAACAGGATTGGATAGTATTTAATGCAAAGAAGCATAGATTTTTGCTCGACAACTTGGAAGATATGCAAAATACCCTGTTCTTTGTCAGAGATCACATGCTGCACAAAAAGTTTTGTTATTTTTACCAAGTCAAGCCCAAAGGCTACCACAAGAATTTAAAGACGCCCATGTCTCATATGTTCATTGTCATTCACAAAAATAATTTGCAACATCTATTTGGTATTCAGTACAAGCAAGGTGCTAATACGTTCTGGAATCATCTAGAAAATATGTCTTTAAGTCTGCCTGATATTAGATTGGAGAAAGATTGGGCCAAGGCTAAGATTCTAGCGATGAAGTATTTCAGCAAGACGCTGACCACCGATTGTAGAATCTATGAAGAGAGCACTTGGAACAAGTTGGTGTATGATCATTTGGCCGAATCGACACATGATCCAGTTGCAATTGCCTATCAAAGAGGCTGCACAAAGTATGAAACGCCACGTTCGTGTAAGCATACTAAATACCACTTTCAGAAGCCTAACAGTAACCCAGGAATAGTTAAAGCTATAGCCGAATACAATATTAACGATAGAATCTCCAACGACAACCCCCAAATTTTATGTCAGGTTAGTGGCTTTAAATATGCAGCTAATGAATTAAAAGCGTTATTTGACTAAAAACGGTCAAAAGTAACGTCATCCCCGGTATAACAGCATTTATAAGACAAATCGCGTGTGGTGATTGCCGCAGTGTGCTATCCTAAGAACCATATCGTTGACGGCCACCAATTTCAGCGATCGTGGTCTGGTGCTACCAATGAGTGGATGCCCAAGTTTTAAAAACAACATGGCCTGTTGTAATTGCCGTTAGGTTGCTAATATCGGCAGCAGCGCTACTAAAAAATAGGAATCAACTAACGCAATACGTAATGGTTATGCTATGATAGTATTGTTTTAGGGTAGAATTATTGAGACCGGAAAAATGGAAGAAGGAAAACTATGAAAAATGCAAATTTTTGTCCGCACTGCGGGGCTAAGTTAACAGCGGGGATTAAGTTTTGCCCCAAGTGTGGGTACCAGCTAACGGACGAATCGGCGAACCAAGATAACACGACGCACGTGACGACTGAGACGAATCAAACGTCACAATCAACGCCGCAATCAGCACAGTCAGCGGGGGGCACGGCCGGTAATGGTGGCTTTACAGAACGTTTAGACGCGATGGTCAATTGGGTGGCAAATAACTGGGTAACTGCAATTATTATTGTTGCCGCACTGTTGATCTTTACGCTGGTGACCCGGGCAATGTTCTACAACATCTGGTTGGGCGTCATTGCCTTAATTGCGGTTTTAGCTGGGCTATACAGCATCGCTTGGACGCGTGGCAGTGAGGCAACTGGGTTTGAACAAAAATTACGGCACACGGCCAAGCAGACGGCTAAGGCCGCTAATGACAAGGCAAAATCACAACCGGTCAAACCAGAAACCAAGGCGACGGCTGCGGCTTCACCGGTGGCTCCTCAACCGCAGATGCAACAAGCCAGTACCAACACTCAGGCTGCGGTGGCGGGACAAGCAACCGCGCAACCGAGTGCGAAGCCAGCTGCGCAACCCAATGTGGAAGCGACCGCACAACCCGTTGGCCAGGGGACTGGAAATACCGTTTACATCCAACAGAGCCAGCAACAGAGCAACGGTTTGGGGACGGCTGGCTTTATCTTGGCCCTGATCTCACTGTTTACTTCCATTGTACCATTTGTGGATTGGGTGGTCTGGTTCTTAGGTGCCCTGTTCTCATTCATTGGATTATTCCGGAAGCCACGGGGCTTAGCCATCGCCGGCTTTGTGATCTCGTTTATCGGTATCATCATTATCTTGACCCTGGCGGCCACGATTGCGGGCATGCTGGGATTGGCGATGTAGACTTGCTAGGATTCTGTTAATCAAAGAAGCTTGCGAAATCAGTTTTGGATTTCGCAAGCTTCTTTTCGTTTCTAGATGGAAGGGCCACATTTGCCTGAAAACACCGCCTCAGCCCCGGTATAACAGTATTTATAATGCAAATCGCGTGAGGTGACCGCTTTAGTATGCTATCCTAAGATTCATGCAGTGGCTGCCCCCAATTTTACCCAGTGAGGCCGACGAGTGGACTACCCAATTTGGACCAAAATGATGCAACACGACCTGTTGTAATTGCCGTCAGATTAAGGTTTCCTAGCGTTTCTTAGAAATAGCTAATTTTAAAAGTAAACGCTTTACAATGCATGACAAAGCAAGCATAATGGAAGCGTAAAAGGCACATGAATCTACGGAGGTGTTTTTGATGGTCAAAACAAAAGCAGTAATGATCGGTGCGGGCTTAGCCAATATGGCCGCAGCGGTTTACCTGATTCAAGAAGCCCATTGGAACGGTAAGCAGATTACCTTCTATGGGGTCGACATGCACGGTGCTAACGATGGGGGCACGACCAGCGAATTCAGTGATGAATACTGGAACAAGGCGCACCCGTTGGCTAATCGCACGGGCTACGTGGCTCGGGGTGGCCGGATGTTGAATTACCGGACTTACGTTGATTTGATGGACTTGTTAGACCGGATTCCTTCTGCGACTGAAGAGGGGATGACGGCAGCCGAAGATACCCATGATTTTGACGCCCACCACCGGACCTATGACAAGGCGCGGCTGTTACAAGGCGGCAAGGGCATCATCGACGGCGGCAAGTTGGGACTGAATAACAAGGACCGGGTCTTACTGTCCAAGTTAGTCCTGATGCCAGATGAAGAAGAAACCAAGCTAGACAACATTACCATCGCCGAATACTTCAAGGACGACCCGCACATGTTCCAAACCAACTTTTGGTACATGTGGGAAACGACTTTCGCCTTCCGGATTGAAAGCTCCGTGCAAGAATTACGGCGCTACATGCACCAAATGATTTACGAATTCACACAAATCGAGCACCTGGTCGGGGTCAACCGGACGCGGTACAACCAATTTGAAAGTATCATGTTGCCGTTGATCAACTACCTGAAGGATCAAGGGGTCACCTTTATCGATAACCGCATCGTGACGGATTGGGAATTTGCGGACAGCCCGCTCCAAGATGAAATCACGGTTACGGGGCTGCACGTCAAGAACCTGGAAACGGACACGGAAGACCTGGTCGACATTGACGACGACACCGCGGTCATCTTCACCAACGGGTCGATCACGGACTCCGCAACGATGGGCGATTACGACACGCCAGCACCAGAAAACATGGAATACGGCATCAGTGCCGCGCTGTGGAAGAAGGCCACGGAGCACTTCTACAACCTGGGGACGCCGGATAAGTTCTTCAACGACCGCAAGAATTCCGAATGGGTCAGCTTCACTCTGACTACGAAGAACCACCTGCTGTTGAATGAAATCACCCGGATCACGACCCAAGTTCCCGGCAACGCGCTGAACTCCTTCCTGTCCACGACGCCAATCACGCCGCTGGGCCAAAAGGACGTCAACATGTCCATCGTGGTGCACCACCAACCTCACTTTACTACGCAAAAGCCAAACGAATCCGTTATTTGGGGCTACTTCCTGTACCCACGGCGGACGGGTGAATTCGTCCACAAGCAATACATCAAGATGACCGGGAAGGAAATGGCCCAAGAATTGATTGGCCAATTGTCCAAGGTCGACCCTGGTCCGGTGAACATCAAGAGTAAGGAAACCGAAATCATGGACAGCATCGTCAATAACATTCCGGTTTACATGCCTTACGCCTCAGCCCTGTTCAACAACCGCGCCAAGACGGACCGGCCAGAGGTGATTCCTGCGCACTCGACCAACTTGGCCTTCACGGGTGAATTCGCAGAACAACCTTACCAAATGATCTTCACGGAACAAAGTGCGGTTCGTTCGGGTGAAATTGCCGCTTACCACTTCACGGGCATTTCGATGGATAACTTAGTCGATACGCCGCGGTACGACAAGGACCCGAAGACCTTGCTGAAAGCCACCAAGAAGATGTTTAGCTAAATCTGCGGGGTGCAGCAGTTTAAGTGGGCGTCTTCCTTGCGACTGCCAATCACTTAACACACTGTGGGCACTGCTTGCGCCCCATACTGAAAGGAACTTGCCGATGAGGGGGTTCCTTTTTGGTTTGGGGACAGATTTCGGTAATTGGTTAGGTCGTTAAAACGGTTTTACTCGTATTGCTGATGCGACTGGTCTTACGTGACGGGACGTTTGTCACTGGAAATAAAGTGAAACTGATCATGAAATAGCGTCAAAAAAAGCATCCAGGTTCAGCCACAGCAGGTTGAATCCGGATGTTTTTTAAGGCTATTTGGCCAAATCATTGACGTTGATGCGGTGTTGTTTAGTTCCTTGCCAGAACGGGACCTTGACTACACCCATGACCTTCTTGGCATTGACGTAGCCCCAGGCCCGGCCGTCTTCGGAAATGCTGCGATGGTCGCCTAGCACGAAGTAGTGGTCCTGAGGAACGCGGCTACCCTGGTAGTGCCAGTTGCCGGCCTTGGACAGGCTCTTTAGCGACCAATTGCCGGTACCACTGGTTCGTTCAGCCTCGCTGATGAAGGACTGGTCGATTTTGTGATGGTTGACGTAGAGCACACCATTTTTACTAACGACCTTGTCGCCCGGCAGGCCAATTACGCGTTTGACGTAGTTGGTATTCTTGGCCGCCGTGGGATCTTCGCCGTACGCATCAAAGACGATGACGCTCAGCCGCTTGAGTTTCAACGGCTTGATGGCAAACATCCGCTCGTTGTTGACCAGGTTGGGTTCCATCGAGTCGCCGGAAACCTTGACCACCTCGAACAGGTAGGTCCGCACCAGCAGGACTAAAATCACGGCCACCAGCACGGGGATGACCCAGCTCATAATACTCCGAAAAATTTTCATATGTACGCTCCCAATTGATTGTTGACGTGAGGTTAGTGTAGCACAGTCCACCGACCACTTTGCCAGTTTGGCTAAAAATTAAAGAAATAGCTAGAAAATTTGTGCAAATGGTAGCGCTTTCAATGAAATTATGTCACAATAGGAGACGTAAAACCTTTAACTATAAATAGGAGGAATCATCATGGCTGATCAACAAGAACTATTGCGGGTGGCAACGGCAATGCTGGACAAGGCTTACACGCCGTACTCACACTTCCACGTCGGCGCAGCAGCAGTCGGTGCCAGTGGCAAGATCTACGGCGGCTGCAACATCGAAAACGCGTCATACGGTGCCACCAACTGTGCAGAACGGACCGCCATCTTCTCCGGCATCGCTGCGGGCGAAAAACATTTTACCGCCTTATTGGTTACCGGGAACACCGATGGCCCCATCGCGCCTTGTGGCATCTGCCGGCAAGTCATCGCCGAGTTCTTCGATGCGGATGCGCCGATCTACCTGACGAACCAAAAGGGCGCCTTCACGGAGACCACGGTCGAAGGCATTCTCCCCGGCGCCTTCACGGAGCTGAAATAGCGGCACATAGGGTTTAAACGACATACTTAGTCTATTCAGCGGTTAGCGCACATCTGGCTAACCGTTTTTTGTCGTGGGCAACGTTGTATGTATTGACCGCCTTACCGTTCGCTAGAGATGAGTTGGAACGCTGAGGGCGCCGGCCCAAGCCAAAGGGCGGTCTTGGACCTCACCTGGGAGCCGATGACCCGCGTCTCCAAGGTGCCAGTTCCCTAAGCGCCATGGACCGTGTCGCTAAGGGAACTCCCACAGCTGAACTCATCTCTAGCGAACTCACGGCTCCGAAAGTGGTTGTCCGCGACCAATAGCGGATAGCCGACCACGCTGTAGCTGCCAAAGTTTTTATGGACTCAGGTACGGCTTCGAAAAAGCTAGTCCCCACCTGGCGTCGGGAGGATTCGCCAGATGATGTGAATTCTTTCTGCCGTCGGTTAGGGTGTGGTTTAAATGATTGAACATCGAAAGTAGAACTAACGTGATGATTGTCTGGACATCGTTATTCTGACAATTATTTATTTGAGGTTAGATGCTCATTCTGAGGAGCAGTCTTTTGATCCAGATGGTGCCACATCCTTGGCCGATGCCGATTGATTGCTACCAAGGGCCAAATCGAGTGTTATTGGTAAGCACTTCTGTAGCCGAGAGTTCGCCAAATATGGGTTCAGCCGCTTAAAAAGAGTGAGCCGACAGGCGGTTAACTGGCGAGCATTAACGGTGCTAGGCGGATAATCCCGGACTTGGATTATTTGCCTAGCAGTGTTAAGCGGAACCAGTTGCCTGTTGGCGCACGTTTCGGCTATGAAGCCATTTTGAGACGTGATTTTCGCCCGGTCCGACTCAGCGTTCCAACTCATCTCTAGCGAACGGTAAGGCGGCCAGCTCAACCCACACTGTCAGCAAAAATACTGTTTCAAACAAATTACTTTGACACGCACAGTAGTACGTGGTACAGTAATGTCAGTTGAAAAGCAAAGGGAGTGGCACCATGGCTGAGGTTATTTCCAAAGATTTAATCCGGGGCCATACGGATACGATTATTTTGAACATTTTACAGCAGGGCGACAGCTATGGCTATCAGGTGGCCAAGCAGGTCAAGACGTTGAGCGACGGGCATTATGAGCTGAATGAGGCCACGTTGTACACGGTCTTTCGCCGGCTGAAGAAAAATGGCGCGCTGACGGACTACTGGGGCGATGAATCCCAGGGGTCGCGACGCAAATACTATCACATCACCGCGGCGGGTCAGGACCTGTTGGCGGCTAACACCGCGGCTTGGCAGGTGGCCAAACCAATCATTGACGCCCTGATCACGGGCAAGATTACCGAGGGGGACTAACTCATGGACGATATCACGATGGAAATTCGGACGCGACTGGACCAGCTGTTCAGCCAATACCAGCCTTCACGGGCACTGACAGAGTTGAAAGAAGAATTGGTTGGCGACTTGACTGAAGCCGTCACGGATAAAATTAATCAGGGCCAAGACACCCAGGCTGCCATTGATGCGGCGATGGCTGACTTGGGCGACATCGACACGCTGCTTAAGGAAGTGGCGGCCGACGACACTGGCTCCGCGGACACGCCGACTGACGATGACCAAGAGGACCAATCGGCTGACCAGCACCACAGTCAGTCGGACGTCCAAATCGGCAAGCTGAAGATTCACGACGACAAGGTCACCTGGGGCGATCACGTCCTGGTCGACGGCGAAAACGATAAGGTGGATTTCGGCAAGCTGGTCAAAGTAGATGGCGACCACGTCACCGTGGCGAACGGCCTGGTCGATGTCAATGGCGATGACGTCAAGATCAACGGCGAGCGGCCGCGGCGGACTTTCGTGGAATCCCTGCGGCTGGTCAACACCCAGTCGTTTGCGGTCACGGACCTGGAGCGCTTGGAGATCAACTACCGGGATGCGGCGGTCAAATTGGGACCGGCCAACGCCGACGAGATCGTCGTCAACGAGTACATGAGTCGCGACAACGCGCGCTACTACCTGCACGCCAGTCGCCACGGCAATGTGCTCCAGGTCAATCAGGGGGACCGGCCGCGGTTGTGGCCATTACACGCCCGGGCCGAGATCTTTTTGCCGGCGCAGTTGGCGGGAAAGGTCACGGTGCAGGTCGGCAACGGCAGCCTGGAGATCAGTGACTTGCGTGCGCCCGTCAGTGTGGATGCCCATGCCAGCAACGGCAGCATGCGGGCCTTCGATGATCAACTGGCCCGGTTGACCTTGCGCTCGGCTAACGGGTCGGTGCGGCTGGATCAGGTCAAGGCCGACCACATTGCCGTGGACAGCAAGAACGGCAGCGTGACCTTAAAGGAAAGCACGGCGACCGTGCATGTTGAGTCTCACAACGGTGCCATCCGGTTCTACGACCACACAGGCAACGTAAGCGCGCGTAACCACAATGGGACCATCAAGTTGGACGGCCTGACCGGTGACGTTCAAGCCGCTTCGGCCAACGGCTCACTGCGCGGTCAGAACCTGCGTGGCGGCGGGCGGTATCACACCGACAACGGGAGCGTGAATTTGCAATTCAACGCCTTGCCCGCAGACGTGCAAGTTGATAGCCAAGGGGGCAGCACGACGCTGCAGATGCCGCTACTGACGGCTTACGCCTTTGACGTGAAGAATCGCAACGCCAGCGTACGGACGCCGCAAGAGGCCAAATTATCCCTGGACGACGAGCACCACAAGGTCGGCGCAGTGGGGGAAAACCCGACAGTCCATGTCGGCGTATTAGCCAACACCGGTAGCATTCGGTTAATCTAAGTCAAAATAAAAAGCCTATCATAGTCAGTTTTATTGACCGTGGTAGGCTTTTTGGACGGCAATTGGTTTAGTCCATTCAATTAATTATCCTATATAACTTTCTAATTGTTACCAGTTCACTGAAACTGTGGTCACTCAGGCACGACTGGAGGGGTTATAATCAAGGTAGACTAGGACTAACTTAAAAGGGCTTTAAGACCAATTGCGGATTGACCTTAAAGCTAGACGGCAGAACCAACACAGGCATTTTCAAGATATTGTCAAGAAAATACCAACAATTTAGCAAAAAAGGGTTTATTTTTTGCTGAGGAGAGGCGATACTAGAAGAAGTTACTGTGGCGACTGGTCATAAAGGTACCACCAAGACTGCGATTGGTGTAATTGAACCCGGTGCACACCAGCGAGGGGTAACTCCTGGGTGCGACCAGCTGACAGACCGAGGTAAACGGTCGTCGCCGACAGGAAGTCGACGGTTCCGGTATAAGTAACGTCGTTGAATATTAGCGTGGTAATCAAATTATTTTGGTAGGCCCGCTGGAGTAGGCTTTTAATTGAATGACTGACGCGTGGCATCATGAAGCTCACATCCTTAATGACTAAGATTAATTTCATTATAGAACACCTGTTCTGTTTTGAAAAGCTAATTTAAAACATTACTGGATAACTTGATTTCATGGTAAAATGTACGGAGGGTTATCCATTCAGGCACGTAAGCACGAGTGGATGAAAATGACAGCGCCCGGCGCTGGACTAGAAGGAGTAATGGACTGATAATGACAGAATCGACTAATGAGGCTGTAACTGAAGCAGAATTGAAAAAAGAATTTGACGATCTCTACATGCACATTTTCAAATATATTGGTGACTTTGTCTCCATTCCTACGCAAAAATATAACTTAACCTTTGAGGCCTTCATGGTCATGGACAACGTGGCTCGCAGTAAGAACGGCCAGACCCTGGTTGAATTGGCTAAGCTGGAAGGCGTCTCCAAGAGTGCCATTGCGCGCCAGGTCAATGTCTTGTTGAAGGAAAACTACGTGATGCAAAAGGTTGACCCTAACGACCGGCGGGTGAAGTACATTACGCTGACCGCGGCCGGCAGTCGGGTACAACGGAACTTATCCGAAGCCACTGACGACCGGTTCCACCGGTGGTTGGAATTCTTCGGCGGCAAGGAAGAGGCCGAACGCTTCATCAAGGTGCTCCACCGCGCCAACGAACGGGCCGTGGCCGCTGGTTTCGTTGGGTTCGACAGCTTGCACGACAAGCGTCGCAACTCCAACCGGAGTCGGGGGAGCCACAATCACGCCGAATAAGTGAATCAAGTATGACGGAACGCTGGCTGCTGGCTGGCGTTTTTTTGTTCAGCGGCTAGCGCTGATTTCGGGTATAATGAGTGAAATTACTTGCGGTGTTGAGCCGCCGGAAAAGAGTAGGCGTTCATGAAAAAATGTATGATTGTGGGGGCGATTGTCTTGGCGGCCGTGAGCTTAGGTGCCTGTGGCCGACAGCGGCGGTCGTCACGGGCCGTGGCGTTTGAGCGGACCGGTCAAGCCGCTCAGCCGCGGGTGTGGTATTTTGCCCGGAGTCGGACGCGACCGAACGCGCAGACGCCGTTACGGGCGATTGTGGTGACACAACACGGGCGAACGTTAACGTTTCGGGTGCCGCGGTCGGTGACGTTGGGCGCCGCCGCTAAGCTGTCATCCCGTCAGGTCAAGATTAGGGGCGCGGCTTGGGCCAAACAAGACTTTACCCAGCAACGGCGCGCCCTGATCAAGACGACGCGCGCGGAACTGGCCGCGGAACGGCAAAATTTACGGCGCAACCAAAACGCCACCGTGGTGAGCTTCGCGACGATCAAAACCGACCGGCGCGTGATTGCCAATGCGCAGCGCCGACTCAGGCAGCTACAACGGACCAGGTTTAAGCAGCCCAGGCCCCAGCCAATTGTCGTGACGGTAAAGGGCCGCCAGGAAACGCTACACGTGGCGACCATGGGCTTTGTGCAGGCGGCCAGCGACAGTGACAATCAGGCGGCCGCCTATCGACGAACGACGACGCAGATTGCGCCGGTGCCTTACACGCAAACGTCAGACCAACCGGTACGGATCGGGGCGGCGATCTTTGGCTACTACCAAGGGGCGCACGCCGGAAGTCGGGAGTACGCGTTGACGCAGGTGGGCCGCCGGGGCGCTGTGAAATTTGATTTACAAGCAAATAAATAGTCCGTTCCCCGTCACCAGTAATTGGTGGTGTGGGGAGCGGACTATTTAAGTTTCTTGTTTATTTGACGACAGTAATCAGGTGTCGACTACCGGTGATGTAGCCGCCGGCGACGCGGTAGCGGAGGGTATCACGCTTGCCGAAATTATTTGCGTTGGTGTAATCCCACCCCTTAACGGTAAAGGTGGCTGACGCTTTCTTGCTGTAGTGACGGTTTTTCCGGGTCAGTTGAACATCAGTATACCGGTTCAACGCGCCTTTAGCTCGCACACGACTGGGCATCGTGACCTTACCAGCTTGGACTAGTGACTTGTTGGCCGTGATGTAGCGGCCATTGCTGAGGACAAAGCGGGTGGTGAGATTGTGCCGGACGATGCGCTTAACTTTTAGTACTTGGCCTTGTTGGTAGTGTGCCGCTTGACCAGTCAGATCTTTCTGGCTGTAGGCGTTGACCCCCTGGGGATTGATCACGGTGACTCGTTGATGCTTGGTGGCGTAGTAGGCGTGAGTAACGTACTTGGCGTTGGCGGTCACATAGCCAGTTTGGCCATTGGTTTTGCTTGAATGATTAACGTCCTTAACGTGGTAGCGCTTGACGCCGTTCTTAGATTTAGCATAACCGGTCACTACAAACATGGGCCGATTGATGCGGGACTTTTTAGCATACCATTGTTTGCGAGCCTGCTTAGTAAAGGTGGCTTGACGGTAAAGGCCAATCTTCTTCGTGGCATAGATAACGGTATTCTTAGGAGCTAGCCCACCCACGTCGGCTAATGGGTCCTTGGTGTAGGTGTAGGTGATGGTCTTGGCGGTGGTGTCAAAAGTCCCGGTTTCTTCACCGGTGGTTTGGCTTAACGTGTAGCCAGTGATAGCTAGTGGCGTCGCAGTGTAGTGACTGCCGAGACTGCCAGTCAATGTCTTGTCCGGCTTTAGCGTCTTGCCAGTGCTGTCGACGTAGTGGATGGTGACTGGTTGACTGGTGGCTGGGGCTGGCTGGGGGTTCGTTGTGGCGGTGGGAAGGTCACCTAGGCTGTAGATGTAGGGGGCTTGTTGTATAAAGGAAATACTCCCGGTTACGTAAGTGCCATCATCCTGTGAGACAAAATAGTCTATAAAAGGCTTGTTGAGAGCAGTTTCCATTAAGGCCCTAGTAGATTCTAGATCAATTCTTGCTATATCGGATTGTGAGACACCGTACAGTCCCTGAATGATAAGCTCACTTGGTAAGTCGAGTCTATTGAAATAAGCTTGAAATTCGTCTTCGCTGGAGAACGCCTTCTTTAGGTTGTTATGATCCCTTTGGGGTTGTCAAATGAAATAATATAATTCATCTGACAATCAACGGAGGGAATATGACATGTCAAAGGTCAAGTTTAGTGCCATGGAGAAGCTGGAGCTAATTAAT
>NZ_RKLX01000024.1 GCF_004745505.1 Levilactobacillus suantsaiihabitans | reverse complement strand
TGGCGATAGCCTAAAGGATACACCCGTTCCCATGCCGAACACGGAAGTTAAGCTTTAGCACGCCGATAGTAGTTGGGGGATCGCCCCCTGCGAGGATAGGACGTTGCCACGCGACTGAAAGGACCCAGTGATTGGGTTCTTTTTTTGTACAGTCAGGTTGTCACCGTACCTAAAATCGGTGATAATAAGAGTATGCCGCTTTAGCTCAGGAGGTAGAGCGTTTCCATGGTAAGGAAGAGGTCGTTGGTTCAAATCCAATAAGCGGCTTATCAGGACAAATTAGAATGTCTTTACAAAGAAAAGCGGAATCGGCACCCTTTTGGGCCCGTCTCAGCTATGTAAGGGTGAAGCAAACGCGCCTGGGATAAAACCTCCCAGGCGCGTTTCTTTACAATCCACCGGAAAACATTAGAATCCATTTTAGACAGGGGGCATCAGCAGTACCACGCAGACGGTGCCACAATTGATGCAGCGCGTGTTAGCTAGTTTGCAGTACGCTTACAAGCGTTGGTCAAACAACTGGGTTTGTCCGGCTCTTGCCGTTACTTTGTGGGGAGATGGCGGTTTTACCGATGAGGTTTCGTGGCTTACCGGGCCGACAGGGGATCGGGTGCCCATCAATTTGGTAATGCCACTACGGCCGATAACGGGACGAGGCACCAACTTTGGAATGGACGCCGACTCTGGGTACCGCTGACGAAACGCGCACTAGTCAGGCAATTAGATTGGGCCCGGATCTTGTAGTGGCATTTAGCGGATGAGCAAGCTTATTATTTACGCTTTAATTATGCCGGTGCCAGTGTCGATCGCCGATTAGCACCGGCAGTTGCGCAAGCTGGTTATCGGTATTTTAGTCAGCAGTTACATCGTTACATCACTGGCATGACGACTTAGCTTGGAATCCGGTGGAACTAGAGGGCGTGTTGATGTGCTACTTTAAGATGCGGGGACACTGATGAACCTTTTTAAAATAATTTTGTGGAGTGGTCGTAAACGACATGTTGTGTCAGGGTGATTTGCTATGATAAGGGTGTTCAATTGAATTAATCTCTGAAAGGAAGTCGGCACACATGCAAAAATTACCGTTTAGTCTGTTAGATAGTTGGGCGTTTTGGTCCACGCCAGACGCGACCACTGTAGCGGGACAGGATCCCCAAACCGTTGAAGCACGTTTTGGTGAGGTTTATCAACCAAACTATTTTCCAACTTCAGCGTTGTCAAAAGATTTAGCGCAACAATTGGCCACCACTAAGTATGTGATCGTCGGGTTAAATCGCGGTAATGCCGAGGTTGACCGTGATCCGCAGACGCCATTTTTGAGCTTCCATGGACCGAAGCGAAGCATGGACTATCGCTTGGCGGCGGCGCTATATGATACTGAGATGTGGGGCGCGTTTATGACGGATTTAGATGCGACTATTAACAGTGACAGTACGGCGGTTCAACCGGGGAAAGCCCAAGTTGAGGCCTTAGAACAACACTTAGCTGACTTAGGCATTCCGCAAACGGCTAAGTTGATTGCGTTAGGCAATGTCGTTTTTGACACGTTAAGTAAGTCAGCTACGCGTCGGGTGTTTAAGTTAAACCATTATTCCGGCGCTAACGGGCATTGGCAGGCGGACGCCGAACGGCAAGCGGTACAAGCCGCGATTGAAGGTTAACGACCATTATTAAGCATATCTGGCAACGAGCCTGGGACAAAGCTATCCCAGGCTCGTTTGGCGTCACCGTTACATAGCTGAAATGTGCGCCAAAGAGCAGTCGGTTCAATCGCCTTTTGTCTGTCTCACTCTCTTTCGGAACAGCGGGGAATACTTGATCATAGCTGATGCTGGTGGGCTGACGCGGTCAAAGATGAAGGTATTCTGCATGCTAAATAACCCGTTAAATTACCATCGGTCGAACCCATTAATATCCTAACAATCCTTGTATTCCGAAGGTTTTCCGCTGTATACTTTAACTATATGTCAGAGTTAAAGCAGATTGGAGATAGGAAAATGAAGTTTAAAACCATGGCATTGAGTTTGGCAATTGCCGGGGCCTGGAGTTTGGGGACCGGGGCGCTGTCTGCGCAGGCCAGCACGACGCAGCACATCGTGTCGCAGAAAAAGGTCGCCAAATTTGGCAAGGTCACGGGTAACTCGGCTGGCAGTTTGTATGCGTTTCAGACTAGCGAGGGGGCGTTAACGTTACGCGCGACGCATCAGCTGAGGAACTTTAAGCACACGGCTTGGGAAATCAGCAAGTCTGCGCTGGTGCAAAAGGCCAATGGTAAAACGTACCGCTACTACTATGTTAAGGCCTTAGGCGCCAAGCAAACGGCCAAGGGCTGGGTCTGGCACCGTTATTTGAAGACGCCGAAAACGGTCAAATTGGGTGCACCCTACATCAGTCAACAGGCCGTCAAAGCCTGGATGGGCTGCGAATCGGCGAGTCTGTTGGAGGGGCTGCACTACAAGGGCGTTTTGAAATCGACCGGGCTGGTGGCCTTCATGAAGCACCTGCCACGCAGTAAAAATAACAATCCGAATAATGGGTTTGCCGGGAGTCCCTACAAGGTCACGCCGGGCGTGTTTCAATCCATCTTTCCCAAACCGCTGGCGAAGTGGGGCAACACCTACACGCCAGTGAAGAACATTAGCGGCGCCAAGTTAAGTCAGTTACGCGCACAATTACGGCGGCACAATCCGGTCGTCGTTTACGTGACGCTGCACTTTGCCAAAGCCCAATACGGTCACTACTTCTGGGGGACCGGCATCAACAACAGTCACGTCATGTTGCTGGACGGGTATCGCAAGGGCGGCTATCACGTGGCGGATCCGAACCATGGTAAGTATTGGGTCAGTGCGAAGAAGTTTGCCCGCAGCTATAACTACAAGCATTTCGCCGTTGCGGTCGAATAAGGAGGCGTAAAAATGAAAAAAATCATCACGTTGCTGGCTAGTTTGGGAATCGGCTTGGGCCTGGTCGGGGGTCTGACTGCCCAGGCGAAGACCACGGCTCCTAAGTCCGGACGCTCACGGGTCTCGCAGGTGGTTCGCAGTGCCGGCTGGCGTTTGTGGAACCAACCGTATACCAAGTCGGCTAAGGCCGTCCGAAAGACTGGTAAGCTCAAGGGCAAGCTGGTTCAAATCGACCAGGTGGCCCGGGCCGGTCAAGCGACCTACGTGCAAATCAGCCGGCGTGGACACGTGTATGGCTGGCTGAACCAAAAGGGCCTGCGGACGCCTAAACAGTTCGTCTTACCCTACACCTACACCAGCCAGCTCTACCCGCTTTACGCACCCAATGCCTGTGAAGCAGCGAGCTTGAAAATGGCCTTGTCGGTGAAGGGGATTGCGCGCAAAACGTCGCTCAAGACCATCATTACCAAGATGCCTAAGGCTAAGACTCCCAGTCGCGGCTTCGTGGGCAACCCGTACACGGAGAGTCGTCCCGGAGAAACGCGGACGATTTATCCCAAGCCCCTAACGGCCTATACCAAAACATATGACGCCCGCGCTGCCAATATTTCTGGCGCTACGAAAAATCAATTGATCAAAGAGATCAAACGCGGCAATGCCGTGATTTTTGCGGGTGCTTGGCGGATGCAGGGTGCCCGGCCGTACCACGTTTTGACCCTGGTTGGGTATCGGCGGGGCCAATTCTTAGTCGCTGATCCGTACATGAAAAAGTCGTGGCCAAATAAAGTTTATTGGACCGGGACGCGTAATTTTATGAAAGTGTACCAATCCCGCCACTCGCGGGCGATTGCGGTCCGTTAGGCCGTGTTGTGGAATCACCGTTCAAAGGCGGGGGTTCCTTTTTTGATTGTGCAATCAAGAACTTATTCTCTTCTGTCTATTAACCTGATAGGATATTGATTATCGGAGAGAGAACAACAGGCAATTATAGACATCATTATTTTGGAGGAGAATCAACATGGCACAAAATGTACGCACCACTTTATGGCTGACGGCAGCAGCAACCCTCGTGGGGACGGGGATGCTCTTGGAATCACCCAAGGCCAGCGCCGACGCAACGGATAACGATAAGTACAGTCACGTCACTCGCAAAGAGACCTCAGTTTTTGAATGGATGCCCAGCCCAAATTTGCGAAAAATCGTATTGAAAACGCTTCAGCAACAGGGAAAGAACATCCAGAAGGAAGGCGACATCAAGGGGTCATACATGTCCAGCATCAAAGAAATCATTGTCGATAAGGATACGGTCGTGGGTAGCGGCATTCAAGACCGCCTGCCGATCAGTCTGAAAGGCTTAGAGAAGGCAAAAAATTTACACACGTTGATTTTAGACGGGGCAGCTACCAATTTTGACGATGAGGGGAACAACCATTATGGTGAACACCCACATGTTATGCCCAAAGGGAATGTCGTTAATTTGAATCCGATTGCAGATTTGGGTAATTTGCGGACGTTGAAGGTGATGAACAGCCGGTTGTCAAATATCCAGCCGTTGGCGGGGATGATGAAATTGCAGAATTTGGACCTGAGCGGCTGTCAGATCAGAGACTTCAGTATTTTGAGTCAGTTGCAGTTGGAAAGTTTCAACGGCGACAACCAGTTCATCTCAGATGCTTCGGCTTATGTGGATAGCAAGCTGACCGGTCAGCTGGTCAACGGCACCCATACCCGGGAAGGGGAACAGTATCAAATGAAGCCGCTCGAGCGCTTTGCCGTGCCGATGTATGCGGAAGAAACGCGGAATAAGGATACTGGAGACCTGATTTCGACAATGCCATTTTACCGTATCCACTTTAGCGGTGGGGAAGCCAAACCGGATGGCCAAAAAGGATTGGTTTACGACAAGCTTCATGTGCCTGAAAGCGTCCGGGATGGGGATAACTTTACGGATGGGAAGCTGACCAATCTGAAAGACAATCATGACCGGTTCGCCATGCTGGGGGAAATTCGTGATCCACAAAACCCAGACCGCGTCCTGTGGACTTTTGTGCAACAGTACCAGCCGAAAGGTCACGCCGCGCCGGTGAAGGTTCATTACGTTGATACGGCAGGCAAAACAATCGGTGAAGATGACGTCTTAGTCGGTGCGCTGGGAGAAAATTACGATGCGCAGCCTAAGGATATTGACGGGTACATCTACAAGGAAACGAAAGGTGAACTAACCGGTTCCTTTACCAAAACGGAACAAGAAGTGACCCACGTCTTTGAAGTCGCGTCCACGGACATTGACGACGGGGATGATGAGGACGATGGTCACGATGCTGGCAACGGCAGCGATACGAACGGTGGGAACGACCACGACGGTTCTGATAACGGAAGCGGGGGTAGCGACCACGACGGTTCTGATAACGGAAGCGGTGGGAACGACCACGACGGTTCTGACAATGGAAACGGTGGGAACGACAACAACGGTTCTGGCGACGGAAACGGTGGGAACGACCACGACGGTTCTGATAACGGAAACAGTGGGGATGACCACAACGGTTCTGGCGACGGGAACGGCGGCAGCGACCACAACGGTTCTGACAACGGGAACGGTGGGAACGACAACAACGGCTCTGATAACGGAAACGGTGGGAACGATAACAACGGTTCTGATAACGGAAACGGTGGAAACGACAACAACGGCTCTGATAACGGGAACGGTGGAAACGACCACGACGGTTCTGATAACGGAAACAGTGGGGATGACCACAACGGTTCTGGCGACGGGAACGGTGGCGGCGACCACAACGGTTCCGACAATGGCAACGATGGCGATACCAACGACGGCGGTGATGTAACTGGCCCCGGCACAGGTGGCGGCAACGGTGGAAATCCTGGTACTGGTGGCGGCGATGAAGGCACTGGTGACGGTTCCGGTAGCGGGTCTGGCGGCGCTGGGACTGGTGACGGGGATGATAACGATAACCAGTCAGGCACAGGTGACGGCGATAGTGATGGCGGTGACCAGCCGGGCCAAGGTGGCGATGGTAACGTAACCGGACCAGGCACAGGCGGCGCTGGTGGTGGTAACAGCAACGGTGGCCAGCCAGGCGGTGGCAATGGTTCCGGTGGCTCTGGCGGATCTGGTGGTAACGGTGGATCCGACGGTGGCGACGGTGCTGGCAGTGGCGACGGCGGTTCTGACGGAAACGACGGCGACAACGGCAGTGGGGACGGTAACGGCTCTAACGGCAGTGGAAACGGTAACGGCTCTAACGGCAGTGGAGACGGCAACGGCTCTGGTGGCAGTGGAAACGGTAACGGTTCTAACGGCAGTGGAGACGGCAACGGCTCTGGTGGTAGCGGAGACGGTAACGGCTCTAACGGCAGTGGGGACGGCAACGGTTCTAACGGCAGTGGGGACGGCAACGGTTCTAATGGCAGTGGAGACGGTAACGGCTCTGGTGGCAGTGGGGACGGCAACGGCTCTAACGGCAGTGGAAACGGTAACGGTTCTAATGGCAGTGGAAACGGTAACGGTTCTAATGGCAGTGGAGACGGTAACGGCTCTGATGGCAGTGGCGATGGCAACGGCTCTGGTGGCAGTGGAAACGGTAACGGCTCTAACGGCAGTGGAAACGGTAACGGTTCTAATGGTAGTGGGGACGGCAACGGTTCTAACGGCAGTGGGGACGGCAACGGTTCTAACGGCAGTGGAGACGGTAACGACTCTAACGGCAGTGGCAACGGCAACGGCTCTGGTGGCAGTGGAAACGGTAACGGTTCTAACGGCAGCGGAGACGGTAACGGCTCTGATGGCAGTGGCGATGGTAACGGCTCTAACGGCAGTGGAGACGGTAACGGCTCTGATGGCAGCGGCAACGGTTCCGGTAATGAAGACCAAAATGATACCGGTACTGGTGGGAACACGAACGGTGGCGGCAACAACACCGGGAATGGGAACACCGGCAACGGAAATGGCAACAATTCCGGGTCTAACAACGGTAACGGCACTGGTAATGGAAATACGAACGGCAATGGCAATAACACTGGTAATGACCAAGGTAACGGCAATGGCAATAACACCGGCAATAGCCAAGGCAATGGTAATGGCAACAACACCGGTAACGGCCAAGGCAACACCACTGGCACCGGCAACGGCCAAGGCAGTGGCAACACCACCGGCAATGACAGTACCACGGGCAACGGCTCCGGCACTGGTGATGGCAACACGACCGGTACCGATTTAGACCACACTGGCGGGTCAGCTGGCCAAACAGGGCTGGACGATGATGAGGCCGCAGATCAAGAAATCACGGGGTCTGCCGATGACGACTTGACTGATGGCACCGGCAGTTCCACCGGTAGCAGCGCGCCAAGTGGGTTGAGTTACGGCGGCGGTTCTGGCGCTAGTGGTTACTCAGGGGGCAGTGGTTCCGGCAGTAGTTACGGCCACACCAACGGCGGCAGTGGTTCTGGGTCCAGTTATAGCTCAGGGGCCTTACCGCAGACCGGCGAACAGAAGTCCAAGTTGGCTTGGTTCGGCGCTTTGTTAGCGGCCTTCACCCTGAGTGGCTGGAAGAAGCGTCGCGACCATGACTAGGGCAACGACCACGGAATAGAAGGTATTTGCGAAATGAACATGACTCGTCAGCCAGTCTTTAGCAGCTATAGACGAGTAGGAAGGAGATCCCTTTATGCGTAGCGAACCGAAACGAGGCCCAGTGGCCTTTACGCCGCTACACTGGTTTGGCTCTCTCCTAGCGGCCTTTCGTCAGGAGAGTCACGATCCGAAACACATCACTAGGTAGACTTAAAAACGTGTTTAGTCCAACGACTAAGCACGTTTTTTTAATGGTTCATGTACATGTTCCCACGCCCGCTGCAACTCAACGGTGTAGGCGTTAAAACCGATTTGGTTCAGGTGGTCATGGGCGGTGGCCAGGTCAAAGTAGGCCACGCGTTGGAGCTCCTCGTGTTGAATCGTGAAGTCGGCCAGCTGCCGGTCTGTTTGAAAGGCAAACCAGGCCTCAATCCAATGCGAATGGGGCTGGAGCAGGTAGTTGTCGGCCGGACTGACGGGCAGGTCGAGGCCCAATTCCTCGGTCATTTCCCGGTGCATGGCGTCCGTAATGGTTTCCCCCGCCACGACGGAACCGCCGACGGAACAGTCCCAACAACTGGGAAAGTTCAGCTTATTGGCCGAGCGCTGCTGCAAGAGGACCTCACCGGCGGGATTGAAAATAAAGGCGTCGACCACCAAATGAAAACACCCCGGGCGCACGGGGTCCTGACGCTGTTGCTGGCCCACTCGCTGGAGTCGCCGGTCATACACGTCCCAATATTCACTTAACCGATCTGCGGCCATGCGCGTCATCTCCTTAGCTTTAATCCTAGCGTACCACTTTTAGGGTTAAAGGTTGAAGGTTAAATTAAATAACCACCAAATCCATACCGGTTACTCCTGTTCGTAACGCGTAATTTCAAACTGATGATTCTCGTATTTGGCCATGTAGACGTCCCGAATGTTGGCCACGCCGTGTTGTTTCAGTTGAGCCAAGAGCCAGTTTTCGTCGTGACTCATCAATTCCAAGACGTCGTAGTCAATCTGACCGTCCACGATGACCGGATAGCGAATGGACCCGTCGCCCTGGCGCAGGACGGTGAGGCTGCCATTTTGCTCGACGATGGCCCGTTTGACGTCGTTGATTTGATAAACGCCGGCTGTTCGTAATTTGAAATCAATCTCCTTGGCCGATAAATTGGCCTTCAGACAGTTGTGGACCAACAGCTGGCCGTTGCGAATCACGGTGATGGGGCCGCCGTCGATGAATTTGCCCACGGCGCGCACGTGAATTTTCAGGTAGCGGGTGACCAAAATCAGGAGCGACCAGATCAACAAGACGATGACGAACTGAATCAGGGTGACGGCGGAATTGTAGATGACTCCGCCGACGATGCCCCCTAAGACGTAGTTTTGGACCTGGTCGATGGCCGAGGTCGGCGCCAGGTTGCCCTTGCCCGAGAAGTTGATCAGCAGCGTCATAAAAATGAAGCCGACTAGTAATTTAATGAAGACATCTGAATAGACAAACATACCGTTACTCCTTTACGATGGTGACTTTGGGCCGCTGTAGCTGGACACGTTCCACCACGTAGGCGGAGCCGTCTGCATTGTAAGCTAACCGGTAATAGCCGCTGGGGGCCTTGATCAACAGGTTATTGTTCGTGGTCGTGGCGTTGACCGCCAGCTTGCTGGGCTGCACGTCCAGCTGTTTGGCCACGTTTTTGACAATGCCCGTGATCTCACTGGTCTGTTCGGTGGCCGAACGCAAGGAGACCAGACTGTTGATTTGAAAGCCCAAGACGAGCAACAATAACGTGCCGGTGATGATACTCATATCTTTATATTTGACGTTCCAGCTGTGCCGCAGATAGGTGATGAATAGGCCGATGAAGACCGCCAGTAGCGCGATAATCAAGGCAATTCGCAGGTACTGCCAGTTGCTGTGATGATTTGTAAGGTATCCATAAGTATAGAATGTCATCGTGTACTCCCTTCAATTGTTTCTAGGGGTTATTTTATCACGAAATACCTGATGTGCGGGAAATGATGAAAACAGTCTTTAAATTAAAATATTATGAGAGTATAATTAGAACAATTATCATGAGGGGGTGTCGCGATGGACGGGCAAATCACCAATCGTCAGTCGATCATTCAAATTGTCAAGGCGGCCAGTAGCGATATCATTGGCACGTTGGGTGGGGATGTCTTCAGCTTTGCTTTGGGCTTAATGCTGCTACACACGACGCATTCGGCTATTAGCTTTGGCCTGGGCTCCATCATCTATCCGCTGGTTGGCTTATTGCTAGTCATGCCCGTCGGTAACCTGGTCGACCGTCGCCGGCACAAGCCACTGCTGTTGACGAGTCGGGGCATCGTGGTTCTGAGTTACGGCGTGTATGCACTGTTGGCGCCCCACGTGAGTAACGAAATGGTCCTGGCCATCGTCGTGCTGACCGTGATTGCCAGCGCGGACAAGGTCACGTCCACCACCTACATGGCCTCGGTCCACGAGCTAGTCAACGATAACCACGTGAAGACCCTGTCGACCATTGAACAGGCGGCGATGGCGGGGATTCAGCTGATCTCCCCATTGGTTGCGGCCGCGCTGTACGCCTGGATTGGGTTCGAGGGCATCGTCCGGTTGGAACTCGGCGTGGAAACCATTACCTGGCTGATTGCGTTGAGCATGCGCTTCCACCCGCTAGCCAATGCCACCGACAGTGGTGCGCCCAAGTCACAGTGGGCGCAATTCAAGGTGGGTCTGGACTATATCCATACCCATTTTACCTTGCAGTCCGTGGTTATCTTGGGCATCTTTTTGAATTTCTTATTGGCGTCGATCGACGTCGGCCTGCCGTACGCCATCGTGCAGACCCGTCATCTGGGTAACGCGCGGTTGAGCTGGGTGCTGAGTGCTGTGGCCGGTGGGGTGTTGTTGGGCAACCTGGTGTTAACGGTCCTGCCGCGGTTTAAAAATGTGTTGCTGGCCATCTTACGACTATCGTTGATGTTAGGTGGTATCATCGCTGTGATGGGCATCTGCTTCATCGCACCGTTGCGCGCCGCCATCTTGATTGGCAGTTTAATTGTCTTATCGTTTTTCTCTGGCGTCATCCTGGCCTTCGTCAACACGCCAATGTCCGTGTACATGCAAATGACGGTGCCGACCAAATTGCTGGGCCGCGTTGGGTCGACCTTTAGCACGTTGATGCAGCTGGCCTTACCATTAGGGACCGCGGCGTACGGCGTGTTCTTTCAAAAATTTCCAGCCGGGCCCGTCTACCTGATCACGGGTATCGTCATCATGCTTTACATCGGGTTCAACTACCTCTTAGTCCACCATCACGAGGCCGCGGAGCAAATTAAGCGAGGTTAAGTCGTTTTCGTGCTAAACTCGAAGGCGTAGATGAGACGAAATGGAGGGTGAAACGATGCAAGAATTTGATGTCGTGATTATTGGTGGCGGCCCCGGCGGCTTAGCGGCGGCGTACGGATTACACGGCCACGGCCTGAACGTGGCGGTCGTGGAAAAGGACCTCTGGGGTGGCACGTGCCCAAACCGCGGGTGTGACCCGAAGAAGATTCTGATGGCTGCCGTTGAAGCTCAGGGCCGCAGTGAAGCCTTGCAGGGTCATGGGTTGACCAGTGTGCCGCAAATTGACTGGCGCGCGTCGATGGCTAAGAAGCGCGCTTACACGGAAAAGATTCCGTCCGGGACCCTGGAAGGCCTCAAAACCGCGGGTATTGCGACCTTTCACGGGACGGCCAGTTTCAATACCGATGGCACCTTGACCGTAGGCGAGGACCAACTGAACGCGGCCAACTGGATCATTGCGACCGGCCAAGAACCGCGATTGCTCGACATTCCGGGCAAGGACCTATTGCGCACCAGCAATGACTTTTTGGACTTGGACACGTTACCGGCCGATATCACCTTGATTGGAGCGGGCTACGTCGGCGTCGAACTGGCCGCCATTGCCAGTGCGGCCGGCAGTCGGGTCCATTTGGTCCACCACAATCGGCGGCCGTTGCGGGCCTTTGACGGCGACCTGGTCCACGACCTGATGGACCGGTTGACGGCCGAGGGTGTGGACGTGAAATTGGACACGGACGTGACCGCCGTTGTCGCCGTTGATGACCAGTATCAACTGACGACGGCGAGTGGCGAGACCTGGACGTCGGACCTAGTTTTCGCCACCGCTGGGCGGACACCAGCGATCGACGACCTGCATTTGGCACGCATCGACGTGGTCACCACGCCGCACGGGATTGCCGTCAACGACCGGCTGCAGACCACCAATCACCATGTCTTTGCCCTAGGCGACGTGGTCGATCGGCCTCAGCCAAAATTAACGCCGGTGGCCGGCTATGAAGGCCGCTACCTGACGGCCACGCTGACCAACGGCGCGGCTGACCCAATCAGCTACCCGGTCATTCCGTCGGTCGTTTATGGCAAAACGCAATTGGCCCAGTTGGGCGTGACTCCCGCCGAGGCCGTTGCGGAACCGGAGAAGTATCACGTCAATGATCTGGACCTGACCCACTGGTACAGCTACCAACGGACAGCTGACCCGGCCGCCAGAATCAAAGTGGTCGTGGATCAGGAGAGTGGCAACATCGTGGGGGCGGCCGTGTTGAGCAGCGAAGCCGAACAGGTCATCAATTACCTAGACTTCGTGATTCAAAACCACATGAGCACGGCGGATATCAACCAGACCATTCTGGCCTACCCAACGCTGGCCTCTGATCTGACTTACTTTAACTAGCTTAGTTGCCTACCGTTACGCGTAGGCTGTGCTGGAACGCTGCGAGCGGATGGGTCTCGTCGCCGGTTGGCTAGTGAGAGTCCGCTTAGGTCAACGTTACAATGATTATCCATAAAAGATAGAATAGACCCATAAAATTAAAGAAGCACCCCTGGAATTGTCAGGTGGTGCTTTTGTGTTACTCGGATTTGGCGTATGATAGAATTTATTAGACTAAAAGAAGGAGGGGTCCGCGTGGCATTTTTAGGAACGCTGTGTTTAATTTTGATTCTGACGACCTTGGCAGGGAACCTGTCGAACCGGTTGGGCGTCCCGGCCGTGATCGGCGAATTGCTGGTCGGCATTGTTCTGGGACCGGCATTATTGAACTGGGTCCAGCTGAATAGCTTGGTCAGTCTATTTGCCGATATCGGGGTCGTGATTTTGATGTTTCTCGGGGGGCTGGAGAGCAATCTGCAGTTACTAATGAAATATCTGCGCCCGGCGATCGTCGTTGCGACCTCCGGGGTGATTTTTCCCGTTGCCCTGATGGGGCTGACCTCTTGGTGGTGGGGCTTTACGCCACTGGAATCCCTCTTCATTGGTGTGATTTTTTCCGCGACGTCCGTGTCGATTTCGGTCGCCGTGTTAAAGGAATACCATGCGTTGACCACGCGTGAAGGCGCCACGATTTTAGGGGCTGCGGTCGCCGACGACATCATTGGCGTGATTCTGTTATCGCTGATGATCAGTCTGCTGGCCAGCCAAGGCATCCAAATGGCGGGGAGTCAACCCGCCTTGGCGTTGGTCTTGATGGAACAGGTCGTCTTCTTCGTCGGCACGTACGCGCTGGTCAAATGGATTGCGCCGTACTTGATGCATCTGAGTGAGCGTCTGGTGGTGCCGTCCAGTGTGACCATCATGTCGATGGTGATTTGTCTGGGGATGGCCTGGATCGCCGATATCGTCGGCTTAAGTGGTGCCATTGGCGCGTTTTTTGCCGGCATCGCGGTCGCTCACACGCCGTATCGCGCCGTCTTGGCTGACCACGTCGAACCGCTGGGCAACGCCATTTTCATTCCGGTCTTCTTCGTCAGTGTGGGGTTGAATATGACCCTGGATCACTTGGTCGAAAACCTGGGCATCATCGTCATCCTAACGGTGCTGGCCTGTGTCACCAAGCTAATTGGCTGTGGCCTCGGGGCGCGGTTGAGCGGTTTTAGCAATCTTAGCAGTACCGTCATCGGTACGGGGATGATTGCCCGTGGTGAAATGGGACTGATCACCGCCCAGATTGGCCATGAGGCTGGTCTGCTAGGCGGCAGCGACTACTCCGCCATGATTTTAGTGATTATTTTAGCGACAGTCTTAGCGCCATTATTATTGAAACAGGCATTGAAACACATGCCGACGGGACGCCCGGAACAGGCCGTCTAACAGTGTTGGGGAACACTTAGAAATTTTGCAAAGGGTAGGGGAGTATGATGCGGTTTAATCGGTTATTTTATCGACAAATTGAATTTTGGTTAGGGTGCCTGCTGGTATTGGTGGGGATGGGCTTCTTGATCATCGGCACGGCGTTTACCGTGAGCTGGTGGTTGACGGTCGGCGACATCTGTATTGGGATTGCCCTCATCGTTGACTGTTTACTCGATAGCCCGCGTTAGGTTAGAAAAGGCGCCTGGGATGCCTCCCGGACGCCTTTTCCAATTTGCGGGTTCTAGATTGGTTAACCCTACCTTACCGAAGTTAGTGGCCGGCGTCAACGATTTTCGTTTTAACCCGCGAATGGTTGTGAACGGCGACTGATATGGTTGCCAGGCAATTTCTGGGTGCGCGCGGTTGAACGGATTTGTTCAATCAGTTAATAATCACGCTTGCTTTCTAGGGGGAAGACGCGTAAATTTAAATGCGGGATGATTCGCACACGGATTTGGAGGAGAAAACACCATGAGTAAACCCTATTTTTTGATTGGCCTGGCTGCCGTTAGTTTCAGTCTAGCCGCGACCAGCCTGACCAGCGCGCAGGCCGCCACTTGGCACACTGGCACGCCCAAAGTGATGCGCCACACCTGGTACTACAACGGCAAGGCCGATAACAAGGCCTACATCACGTACGGCAAGACCAAGAGTACTGGCAATCTGTTCGGCTACGATACCGCCAGCGCGCGCTATTATCGGTTACCCGGTTATGGTTTGAAGAAGTTGAAATACCAGTCGTTAGGCAAGCACGTTTACCGGCTATCCGGCATTCAGTACTCGCCCAAGGGCAGCACGGTCCAGTTCGACGGGCAACGCCTGACTTATAAGGTGAAGGCGACCAAGAAGCAGTTGCATTTTTACAAGGGATACGACAATTACGTGCGCAAGGCGGCTTTTGCCACGATTAAGACGCCCAATGCGTTGAAATAGGTGGGCAGCGTTGCTTGCGGCCAGCACCAACTAATCTAGTCACCCAAACGAAAAAACAGCTTCCCACCGCAATTAGGTGGGAGGCTGTTTGGCGTAACAAACTAATTCTGAAACTGAAGGTTGAAAGACGAAAATCGACTGGAATTGCTGGTATCATGCAACTCATGGCGTCAAAAATAGTCGGATCAGCCTCACAATGCGAACTGGCCGCTTACTGTTCGCCAAATATGGGTTGGAACGCTGGAGCGGGTCGAGCCGAAGGACGGTCTCGACGCCTCGCTTTGAGCCGAGAAACTCGTCTCAAAGTGGCCTCATGGCCGAAACGTGTGCCAACAGGCAACGGGTTCCCCGCTTAACACTGCTAGGAAGTTAACCGCCTGTCGTCACACGCTTTTCAAGCGGCTGAACCCATATTTAGCGAACTCTTGACTACGGTAGTGCTTGCCAGTAGTAATCGTCTTAAACCCAGATAATAGCTACGTTGAGTCTATCATTAACACAGTGTTACTGATAGCTGTCGACTTGCCGGAGGCAGCCAGGGTGGAGCCAGCTGTGTCGGCGGTGTTACCTGGCGTCGTTTGCCAGGTTACAGCGCGGGACGACTTGAGAGACTGGCCGGTTTTTGCCAGGCTTTCAAGCGAACAGGAAGACCGCTTCTCAGGCTGGAGGTGTTCCCCAGAGCAGGCGGAACCCTGGCTGACGCAGGCACCTGGTTTCACCAATCTTAGGTGTCAAAACACTGTCATTACGGCAATCAGCGCGTTAATTTTAGGTTCAACCTTCAGTTCTGAAATTCGTGTTCAATAGTCAGGTCAGCCGCGGGGATCTTGTCGGAGGCAATCAGCGGGGAAGCGGGGCCAATCGACAGTAACGTCAAGTGGTGCATGGCCCGCGACGCAATCGTGTACAGCGTCCCGGTCAGTTGCTCGTCGGGATAGTTGTCAGCCGACACGTTGTAGGCAATCACGCTGTCGAACTCCAAGCCTTTGGCCAGATAGATGGGTAGGACCACGACGCCCTTCGGCAGGGAACGGTCGGTGTCCGTCAGCCGGGTCAGGTCGAAGTCGCGGTGCAGTTCTTGGTAAACGTATTTGGCTTCGGCCGTGCTCTTGGTGAGAATGGCCACGGTCCCGTTGGTGGCGAGCTCGACCGTCAATTCGTGGGCCAAGGCTTTGAACGCGGCCGCCGTGTCGTAACGGATGATGACCTTAGGCAGGTCGCCGGGCCGGTTGAAGGCCTCGATTTGGTCGCCGTCGGGCAGTAAGGCCTTGGCAAACGTCGTGATGGGCAGCGTGGAGCGGTAGGACCGCCGCAACGTGATCAGCCGGGCGCGTTTGACGTTCAGCGCGGCATCCAGCTTTTTCAAGATGGCTTCCGGTGCCTCCACGGCTTTGAATAGGGCCTGCTCGCTGTCGCCCAACAGCGTTAGTTTGGCGCGTGGAAAGGCGTGTTGCAGGTAGATCAGCTGGGCCATCGAGTAGTCTTGCATCTCATCGACGAAGAGGTGTTGCATCCGGTGATTGGCCCCGCCGCCGGTCAAAATATCGCGCAAATACAGTAACGGTGCGGCATCGGTCAGTGCCAATCGGTGGAACTCAATGTCGTGTTGGTAGCCGTCGATGACCGTTTGCCAATCCGCTGCCGGCACGTCGGCGGGCAACGGACACTGCTTGAGAAATTCGGTGAACTGGCTGTAGGCGTCCAGGAAGTAACCGTTGTAAATGGCATCGTCCACGGACCGCAGCCGGCGCCGCACGATTTGTCGGGCGATGAAGTCGATTTCGTCATCGAGTTGTTCAAATTGCCCCAGGTGTTTTTCGCCCAACAGATTGTGGTAATCCTCGTCGCTGAGTTGGTCGATGGTGTCGCGCACCCAGTCGGCCTTGGCTTCTTCGGCGATGCGGTGCTTGAGCCGTTTTTCCAGGACGTTTTTGGTCCGTAACAAGCGGTCAGCGGGGGCTGCGGCCAGGGGGATCTGCCGATAGATGTCGCGAATCTCTTCCTTACTGAAGAACACGCGGCTCTTGAAGCGGATGTCGGTGAACTTCAGGTCGTCGGCGGTACAGTTCAGACAGTAATCGCGCACGGCGGTCATCATCGCGGCGCTTTCGCGGAATTGCCGCAGGGGCAGGTTGACCGGCGCTTGTTGGTCGGCCTCGTAGCGTTCGAATTGCGTTTGGACGTTCAGCCCCTGGAAGCGTTGGGTGAGAAATTCGGCCAGGGTGACCTGGCGCATGTTGCGCTCGCCCAGGCTGGGAAGCACGTCGCTGATGTAGTGACTGAACAGGCGGTTGGGCGAGAACAAGACGATTTGGTCCGCTTCGAGGTCGCGCCGGCTGTGATACAGCAAAAAGGCAATGCGCTGCAAAATTGCGGACGTCTTGCCCGAGCCAGCGACCCCTTGAACTACCAGCAGGTCGCTTTTGGTATCACGGATGATATCGTTTTGTTCCCGTTGAATGGTCGCCACGATATTTTGCATGGTGGCGTCGTTTTGTTCGCCCAGGGCGTGCTGGAGCATTTCATCGCCCACGGTTTCGTTGGTGTCAAACATGCTCTCGATTTTGCCGTCTTGGATCAGAAATTGCCGCTTCTTCAAGAGGTCGGTCTGTTGCGGGCCGGCCGGCGTGTCGTAGGCGACCTGGCCCAGCACCCCGTTATAGTAAACGCTGGAGATGGGCGCGCGCCAGTCGTAGACCAGAAATTCCTGATCGTCGTTGACAAACGAGGCGGTCCCGATGTACAGGGATTCCGGCTGTGTTTCGTCCGGGTCTTGAATGTCGATGCGGCCGAAGTACGGGGATTTTTGGAGTTCCTTAAAGGTATCGAGTTGTCCTTGAATAATGTTTTGGTTTTCTGTCAGCCGCGAGACTAAGGCCCGTTGCTGCTGGAGTTCGGCACTGGTTTCGATTCGGTCATCGACTTCAAACCAGTTGACCGAGGTGTTTTCGCTATAGTTCTTCAACACGTTACGCAGCTCTTGGTGCGCCGCGTCATAGTCGGCAGCGGTCTTATCAATGCGCTTGCCAATCTCATCACTCACGCGGTCGACGCGCTGTTGTTCCTGAGCTTCTTCGCTGGTGGTCAAAACGACCGCCTCCTTTGGGTAGACTAAAGTGCCTAACAAGTTTAGTCATTATTGGGGGCTGTGTCAATCAATCTAGCTTGGAGAATGCGGTGGGACAGGCGGGATTGGGGAAATGACCGCGGGGACTTGTATAAATTTAATTGTAATGGAATACAATTAAAATAATTTACACTAATAATGGTGATTAGGGGCGATAATCTGGTATACTGAGATTAGACAAAATCCTTAGTTGATAGCAGTCATCGAAAGAAGTTTGAGTATTCAGCGAAAACTAGGTCGCTGGTTTCTGGGAAATACTGGAAAATGGGTGCATCGTAACTTCATTTCTGGGAAAGTTAATGAAGAAGATTAACGTCTAACCCGTCTAAAGAATAGTTGATAGTAAGTTGCAATCGCAGAAAACGCGGTGGAGGGGGCATTGATCATGATAGTAGGAAGACTGGTACGACTGTTGGTGATGGTGCTGATTGCCTTAGCCGCTATGGGAATTCGGCAGCTAACTGAACCGTCGCGTGAGGTAGCGCTGGCGGCGGGGACGATTCAAGGCGTTGGGGCTGAAAGTCCAGCACCACAGAGAATATTTGGATTCTATAGGACAACGGGATTTAATTTACAGCCAGCAGATAGCTACACAGTTGTTGGACATGAGAAAATATTGCGGACTTCGCTTGTGCGTTCAGCGGCTGATCGTTCAGTTCCGTGGCCTTTTGGGGACAAGCAGACGATTCAATGGTTCCAATTGGAAGCTGGCATGAGTAAGTGGGCTAAAGTTAATGGAGCAACGGGTGCTAACCTGAAAGTCACACCGCAGCAAGCGGGAGTGGTGTACTATCAGCAGCACTATCATTACTACGGATGGGTGTTTGAAAAAGATCGGTACTCACGAGTCGCCAAGCTAACAACCAAGCCTAATCCAGTATCAGCAAAAAAATTGGACGTAACGACGGACAGTAATTACCTCTATAACAACCAAGGGGATGCCCAACAAACCTACGTTCACGCCACTCCAACGCCAACTGATGCCACCGGGGAACTCAAGTGGTCGAGTTCTAATCCGGCTTTAGCGACCGTTGATGCCCAATCGGGTCAGGTCATGGCCAATAAGAATCGGGATTCCGGCATCGTTACCATCACGGGAACAATGACCAATACCGATGGTACCGCCGTTTCGGCCAGTGTGCAGATAACGATTGGTGATGGTCTGAATTCACAAACGGTTGATGAAGGCCGGCCTGCCACGTTTAAAATTTTAGGAAAATTTGATCAGGCTCCCACGCAAGTGATTTGGCACCGCATCGATAGTGCTGGCAAGGAGACCGTGGTTAGCAATCAACGTGCGACCAGCTATACGGTTCCTGCCACTACACCAGCCGACAATCACAATCGGTATTTTGCTGAGGTCAAGATTAAATCTGACGAGAAGGCCACGGTTACGACGATTAAGACGGGTCAGGCAACGCTGAATGTTAATCCCAGCACGCAGCCCAGCGTTAAGATCACGAATGCCATTGATAATGTAACTGATTTGTTGAATTTTTCCGAATCGACTGACATTGCGGTCATTGCCAATGACACCTGCCAGCTTACTGGAACAGTGACTGATCAAAATCCGGCGTCGAAACTCAACACAGGTGATTTAGAAGTTAACTTGCCACGAGAAGCGATTGTTTCTGACGTCAGCGTCGACAATCAACCGGCGCCTTATACCGTTGTCGGTGATAATCGTATCGATAAGACTTATGCTGTGCAGAATCAGAGCTTTAGCAAGACAAAAACGCACACGGTCGTCGTCACCTTTCAGGTACCAACGATGTCTAAAGGACGCTACGAAACCGGTATCAAGTTGCGCGGATACGACGGACAGACGCCGCCCCAATCGCTGGGAACTTTTAAGGGTAACGCGGTGACCCTGGATTTTACTGATGGCAAAATCGATATCAAAGCAAACGCCGTCAGCTTCGGCGACTTAACGAGTCGTAACTTTGGCCAGAATTTGCCGGGTATCACTACCGGAGATAGTGAGTTGCTGGATATTACGGACAATCGCCGGGTTAAGACCGCCGAACGAATTACGTTACGCCAGATGGCCCCTCTAAGCAATGGGAGCGAATTTTTAAACGCAACGATAAGCTTTGATCCGGGGCATAAGCAACCACTGCAGCAGCTATCGACTGAGGCACGAGATGTTGTCACGACTAAAGATAATGAGGTGCTTTCTTCAATCGGCAAGGCCCAAGGTCAAGGACTAACCCTCAACGTGCACACGGATGCCTGGCAACCGGGTGTATATACGACGAAATTGATTTGGAGTATTGTCGCGGCCCCCTAAGAGTTCCGGTTATTTTCAGCGGTCACCCACTATAAAAATCTTTGTAGAAGATACCAGTTTACTTTACGCTGGAAAACCACTAAAATAAGGGAATGGAGCTTGATAAAAGTAGACCAATCGCAGAGAAAAACCGCCCGCGCTGAAACGGTTTTACGGTCGAAGTGGATCAAGCAAGTTTTACCCAATCGATAATAAATTATCGCGGTGTCACCGTTATTGACAAAAGTGGTGGTCATAGATGGCCACAAATTAGGTGGTACCGCGCAGGAGCGTCCTATTGGCATTGGCCAATGGGGCGCCTTTTTAGAAAAGGAGAATACGTTTAATGAGTAAAAAACACGTGATTTTAACTGGTGATCGCCCAACAGGTAAACTGCACATTGGGCATTACGTCGGGTCGTTGAAGAACCGGGTGGCGCTGCAAAATACGGGCGACTACGATACGTACATCATGATTGCCGACATGCAGGCCTTGACCGATAACGCGCGCGACCCCGAAAAGATTCGCCACAGCCTGTTACAAGTGGCCTTGGACTACCTGGCTGTTGGGATTGATCCCGCTAAGTCCACGATTTTGGTCCAGTCCCAGATTCCAGCACTGAATGAATTGACGATGGCTTACTTGAACCTGGTCTCTGTTTCCCGGTTGAACCGCAACCCAACGGTCAAGACCGAAATCAAGCAGAAGGCCTTTGGTGAAAGTGTGCCAGCCGGCTTCTTCATTTACCCGGTTAGCCAAGCCGCTGACATCACGGCGTTCAAGGCCGACACGGTGCCTGTCGGTGAAGACCAAGAACCTATGCTGGAACAGACGCGCGAAATCGTACGGAGTTTCAACAACATTTACCAACAAGAAATCCTAGTAGAACCCGAGGGTTACTTCCCACCAAAGGGGCAAGGTCGGATTCCAGGCCTCGATGGGAACGCCAAGATGAGTAAGTCTTTGGACAATGCTATTTACCTGGGCGACAGTGCCGACACGATTCAAAAGAAGGTCATGTCCATGTACACCGATCCCGAACACGTCCACATCGAAGACCCGGGTCACATTGAAGGCAACACCGTCTTCACTTATCTGGACATTTTTGCCGAAGACCGCGATCACGTTGAAGAACTCAAGGCACAATACCAGCACGGTGGCCTCGGGGATGTTAAGATTAAGCGGTACTTAAATGAAGTCTTACAAGCCAAGCTTCAACCGATTCGCGAACGTCGTGAGGCCTTTGCGGCTGATGAAGGCGCCGTTTACGATATCTTGAAGCAGGGTAGTGAAAAGGCTAACCAAGTGGCGGCCCAGACGTTACACGAAGTCCGGCACGCCATTGGCATCGACTACTTCGGCTAGGCTGAAACGGGGGATGCACCATGCAAAATTTAGCAATTGTTGATTTGGGCTCCAATTCAGTGCGAATGGCCGTCAACGAACTGCATGATGACGGGACTTATCGCGAAGTGAACCGGGTCAAGGCGGACAGTCGGTTGTCCGAGGGCATGGGTCCCGAGAAGATTCTCCAACCCAAGGCCATGGACCGGACGATTGCGGCGCTCAAGTCGTTTCGGCCGTACTACGAGCAACTCCCGCATTTAATTGTCCGGGGGATTGCGACGGCGGCAGTGCGGCAGGCACGCAACCGCGATGAGTTTTTAAAACGGGTCGCGGACGCCACCAATATTGAGTTGGAGGTGCTGTCCGGCGACCAGGAAGCCTACTATGACTACCTGGGGGCCGTCAATCGCCTGAAAATTAAGGATTGTCTGTTGCTCGATACCGGCGGGGCCAGTTGTGAACTGGTCCACGTCAAGGACGGGCGCGACGCTAACCTGATCAGTGTGCCGTTTGGCGCGGTCAATCTGTCGGAACAGTTCCGGCTCGATGACCGGGTCACGGCGGTCGACCTGTTCTCCGCGCAAGTCTTCTTACGCGAGCGGCTCCAGGATATTTGGTGGCTCAATGATGCCAAACACCTGCCGCTGGTCTTATTGGGCGGCGCCAACCGGACGCTGGCCCGCATGAATCGCCAGCAGCAAAAGATTCTACACGTGGAAAATATCCACGGCTACCGCCTCACCACGGGGCAGGTCATGAAGACCTTTGAACGCCTCTTGCGCGTGCCCCTGCATGAACGCAAGCGCATTTCCGGCCTGGAGAGCGAGCGCGCGGATATTATTATCGGCGGGATGTTGCCCCTGGTGACGCTCCTGCAGATGCTGGATTCCGACCGCGTTATTTTCTCGGAAAGCGGCGTGCGCGAAGGTATTATCTCGGAGTATCTGAGCCAACGTTAAGGAGGCTGACCAATGCGGCCACAACCATTCTACCGTTTGTCTTATGAGAATCGCCGGCAACGCTTAGCCACGCGGAGTCACCTGACCCGCGCGCAACTGGCGACGATCGCCGCTCACCGGGCAACGGCCGATGAAGATTTAATTGAAAACTATTTAACCACCTACGGCTTACCGGAGGGTGTTGCGGTCAATCTGCGCGTCGATGGTCACGACTTGGCCGTGCCGATGGTCACCGAAGAGCCGTCCGTGATTGCGGCGGCCAGTAACGGCGGCCGGCTGTTGACCAGTCCCCAAGGAATCACGACCACGATTACGCAGCGCGAATTGATGGGCCAAATCGTCTTTCACCATGTGGCTGATCCGGATGCGTTGGCCCAGTGGCTGTTGGCTAACCAGCAGCGCCTGTTAAAGGTGGCCGATGCGGCTCATCCCAGCCTGTTAACGCACGGTGGCGGGGCGCGGTCCATTCGGGTGCGGCAACTCCCACCAGATTGGGTGTCGCTCGACTTATTCATTGACGTGGGCGAAGCCATGGGCGCTAATTTGGTCAACACGTTGACCGAGGCGGTCGCGGCCGACATCAAGCTGCACCGCGACGAGGACATCTTGATGAGCATCCTAAGCAACTACGCCACGCACAGTCTGGTCACGGCGCGGTGTCAGGTACCAGTCGACCAACTCAAGACCAAGGCCATTGACGGCGCGACGGTCGCTCAACGCATTGCGGCGGCCAGCGACTTCGCCCAGGTGGACCCGTACCGCGCCGTGACTCACAACAAGGGCATCATGAACGGCATCGACGCCGTGGTTTTGGCCATGGGCAATGATTGGCGCGCAGTCGAAAGCGGTGTGCACGCCTACGCCAGCCGCAACGGCCATTACCAAGGGGTGAGTCGCTGGTGGGTCGCCGATGGCCAACTGCACGGTGAACTGACCGTGCCACTCGCCCTCGGCTTTGTCGGCGGGGCGACGCGCGTGTTGCCGTTGGTCAAGGTCAACCAGCAACTGGCCCAGGTGACCAATGCCCGGCAATTGATGGGCGTGACGGCCGCTGTGGGGCTGGCGCAAAATGTGGCGGCACTGCGCGCACTGGTGACCGACGGGATTCAACGCGGTCACATGTCTCTGCAGCGCAAGTCACTGGCCTTGTCCGTCGGCGCGACGCCCGCAGAATTGCCCGCGGTGGTGCAACGCCTCGCCGCCATCACCCAACCGACCATGGCACAAGCGACTGCGGCACTACAAGCCGTCCGCCAAGCAAATTTAAAGAAATAGGGGAATTGAACACGCATGCAAGCAAAAGATATTGAATTAAACGACACAGTGCAAGATTTATTGAACCAAGTCAATGCGCTTTACCCCGGCAAGGTTACCGTCCAAATGATCGGTGAGCTGCAAGCCGGCTTCGTGCGGCATGACCAAGCCCAACAGATGCAAATGGGCAAGGACATCGCCATTCAAGTGGCCGATTTGACGGCGCCCAACTACACGGCGTCCCACGAACTGTTGCATTTACTGATGATCTTGTCCGGTTTCCCACAGGTCTTCTTCTCATTGACCACGGGCCAACCCGCCCTCGATGAACAGTTGATGATCATGGGCACTGAACTCTACGACATTGTCAGCCACATTGTGGTGGTCAGCGAACAACGCAAGCACCACCTGATCGATGACCACATCAAGGACTTATACTTGAAGGGGGTCACTGCCACCATCAAGCCGGAACCGAACCCGGTCGATGATGAAATGACGTTGCGCACCTTGACGCTGTTGGACGCCTTGGTCTTCTTTGGCACCGACGAACAGGCCATCATGGATCAGTTCGCCCGCGACTACCCAATCAGTTTTGCGGCGGCCCAGAAGCTGTACGGCGTCATCACGGCCAAGCCAGTCGATTCACCATTTAGCTTGCGCCGTAACGTGGTCAAGCTCTTCAAGGCCTTCGACGAACAGCTGGAAGCCTGGAGTTTGCCGGCCCTGCACAATACCGAGTTCACCACGTTGACCAGTGTCTTGTCCAAACGGCAATTGGGGTTACAGGTCAAGCAGATCTTTGAACTGTACCACTCCGACATGCACGAAAAGACCACGCAACGCCGCGGGTACGTCGGCTTCAACAAGGCCGATGAACAAAACGCCTTCGTGTTGCCGTCACCGGCGCCCAAGGATGACACACCGGAATACTTTACCAAGATTTACAGCATGACTGTGGAAGACCTCTTTAAACAACTGAAGATGCCTTACATTTTACGTTAATCTAAGCCAATCAATTCAGAAGGGATGATGGGGATGGAAGCGAGCTTACAAGCAACCTTTGACCAAGCCAAGCACATCGTATTTCTCACGGGTGCGGGCGTTTCGACGCCGTCGGGGATTCCGGATTACCGGTCGAAAAACGGCCTGTACACCGGACACCGCAACGCCGAGTATTATTTGAGTCACGCCTGTCTGGCACAGGAACCAGAAGTCTTTTACGACTACGTGAAGCAAAACCTGTACCATCCGGACGCCAAGCCCAATGTCATTCATGAAAAACAAGCGGCATTGACGCGCCAAGACCGGGCGACGGTCATCACGCAAAATATCGACAACCTGTACCATGTGGCCGACACCAAGCATTTGGTCGAGTTCCACGGCAACATGTACCGGGTCTACTGCCAGGTTTGTGGCGCCAAGGTGCCGTGGCAACAATATCTCAAGGACCCTCATCATGACGTGGACGGGGGCTGGTTACGGCCGGACGTCGTGCTCTACGATGAGGGGCTCAATGAATTAAACATCCAACGGTCCGTGGCGGCGATGAACCAAGCCGATTTGGTCGTCATCGTTGGGACCTCGATGCGCGTCTACCCGTTCGCCGGCTTGCTGGATTACCGCAATTCGGCGGCCAAGGTGGTCGTCGTCAATCAGGAAAAATTAGATTTGGGCTTTGACTACGACATGGTGCAGGCTGAAGCCACCACGTTCTTCAATGACCTGCAAGTCCGGGGGTAACGCTGATGAGCCATCAAGAAGTCATTCGCCAACTCCGCCGGCTGGTTCGCCGGTTGCGTTGGTTAAGCGGCCTCCAGCTGATTCCCGACACCTTGGTCATCTACGGTATCTTACAGCTGGCCTTCAGCGGGCAAATCGTGACGCTGTTCAATACCAGCTTCGACCGCAGCCAAGCGGTGCTGGTCACCGCCATCTTTGCACTGATCGACCTGTGCGTGACGGGGATTCGTTACAACGACCGGCTGACCGGCAAACGCCTGATTGGCCAATTAAGTGGACGGTTGACCACGCCGGAAGCCGAGTTGATCAAGCAGTTTGAACGGTTTAAGTAAAAGCTGAAGATTAAAAGACGGCCAAGATTTTGGGTGGTCTAACGGGACCTGGTCGCCGCCAATAGGCGGTCAGGCCCCATCAAAGTGATTGTTAAAAATGAGTTAAGTCAGGAGGGCTGGGATGATTACGATTGGTTTAACCACCTGGACGGAGCATCCCGCTTTAATTGGCGGTGAGACGCGGCCGGTCACGCTTAGTGAATACGCTGGGCATTTTCCGACGGTCGAGTTGGACACGCCATTTTACGGGATTCCCCGACAAAGTACGATTGAAAAGTGGCAGGCGGCCGTGCCAGACGGGTTTCACTACATTTTGAAGGCCAACCAGGTGATGACCCGCCATGACCGCCAACACGCGGATGACGAAGCGGCCATCAATACGGCGTTCACCGAGTTTCGTTCGGCGATTTGGCCATTGATCCAGGCGCACAAATTGTTGACGGTGCTCTTTCAATTTCCACCGTTCTTCAACCGGACGACCGCTAACATTGATTACCTGCGCCGCGTGCGGGTCTTGATGGGCGATTTGCCGGTAGCGGTGGAATTCCGTAGTCCTAGCTGGTTCGTGACGCCGGGGATGACGGCCGACGTCACGGCTTACCTGAAATCGTTGCACTTCACCAACGTGACGACCGACGAACCCCACAATTTGAATGATGGGATTCCGCTAGTTGAAACGGTCACGACGCCGGAACTCGCCGTCGTGCGGCTGCATGGCCGTAACGCCAAGGGCTGGTTCAATCAGGGCCAGGATTGGCGCAAGACCCGGACACTGTACCGCTACTCGGAAGCCGAATTGCAGGAATTCGCGGCGCTGGCCAAGCGGTTGGACGCCCAGGCCAAAGATGTCTGTGTGATCTTTAACAACAATTCTGGTCGAGACGCGGCTCCCAATGCATTGCGCCTCCGCGAGATTCTTGGCCTCCACTGGCAAAATTTGGCTCCTCAGCAGTTGGACTTGTTCTAACGCTTGGGTCACAGCGGCTGGATCGACTACCCAAGATGGCATCCAAGAGCCTGGGAGGTTTTCCCAGGCTCTTGCACGTCACCCCGACATAGCGGAAACGTGCGTCAGCTGATGGTCTTTTGGCACCCACGCTTTTACGTTTTGCCGGTCATTTCTTAGACAAAAATCCCGGGTTAGCGCTATGGCTCGCCCGGGGTTTATGCTATACTTGATTAGAATTTACAATGAAAATTAACCCGATAATCACGGAACAATTTAGAGCGAGGGAAGGCTTTTATTTTATGGCAGACAAACCAAGTTTTTACATCACCACGCCGATCTACTACCCATCCGGGCGGTTACATATCGGTAATTCTTACACGACCATCGCCTGTGACGTGGTTGCGCGTTACAAGCGCAGCAACGGTTACGACGTTTTCTTCTTGACCGGGACCGACGAACACGGTCTTAAGATCGAAGACAAGGCCCAATCGCAAGGCCAAACGCCCCAAGAATACGTGGACGGCATGGCCAAGGGCATCAAGCAACTGTGGAAGACGCTGGAAATTTCTAATGATAAATTTATTCGGACGACCGACAAGCAACACGTGGCCGCCGTTCAAGAAGTTTTCGAACGCCTGTTGAAGCAGGGCGACATTTACCTGGGTGAATACGAAGGCTGGTACTCCGAAGATGATGAAGAGTACTTTACCGAAACGCAACTGGCCGAAGTTTACCGCGACGACAACGGCAAGGTCATCGGTGGCAAGGCGCCTTCTGGCCACGAGGTTTCGTTGGTCAAGGAACAGTCGTACTTCTTCAAGATGAGCAAGTACGCTGACTGGTTGTTAGACTTCTACCACAGCCACCCGCACTTCATCCAACCGGAATCCCGGATGACCGAAATGATCAACAACTTCATCAAGCCAGGTTTGGAAGACCTCGCCGTTTCCCGGACCACCTTTACCTGGGGTGTACCGGTCAAGAGCAACCCCAAGCACGTGGTCTACGTGTGGATCGATGCGTTGCTCAACTATATCACCGCTTTAGGTTACACCAGCGATGACGAGAGCCTCTTCAAGAAGTTCTGGCCCGCTAACGTTCAAATGGTGGGGAAAGAAATCGTCCGGTTCCACTCGATTTACTGGCCAATCGTGCTCCACGCCTTGGGTATCGAAGCCCCAGACGAACTGTTTGCGCACGGCTGGTTGTTGATGAAGGACGGTAAGATGTCCAAGTCTAAGGGAAACGTCATTTACCCCGAAACCTTGGTCGACCGTTACGGCCTGGACGCACTGCGGTACTACCTGATGCGTGCGATGCCTTACGGAAACGATGGGACTTTCACGCCGGAAGACTTTGTTGACCGCTTGAACTATGACCTGGCTAACGACCTGGGGAACCTGTTGAACCGGACTGTTGCCATGATCAACAAGTACGAGGCCGGCAAATTGCCTGAGTTCAAGGCTGGTGTCACGGCCTTTGATGCTGATTTGGAACAGACGGCCGCCACGGTCATCGCCAACTACCATGAGTTGATGGATCAAATGCACTTCGCGGACGCCTTAGCCGAAATCTGGAAACTGGTTTCCCGGACCAACAAGTACATTGACGAAACGGAACCATGGAACTTGGCCAAGGATGACAGTCAAGCGACGCAACTGGCCGCCGTCATGGCCCATTTGGCCGCTAGTCTGCGGGTTATCGCCACGCTGATCAGCCCAGTCATGACCCATGCGCCTAAGGAAATCTTTGACCAATTGGGCTTGGACCCAGCTACGTTAAGTATGACGAACCTGCAACTGGCTGATTTACCAGCCGGCAAGCAAGTTGTTGCCAAGGGGACACCCATCTTTCCGCGGATCGACGTGCAAGAAGAAGTCGACTTTATTCAAGGTCAAATGACCAAGTCGGAAAAGACGAAGGGTCGCGCTGCCATGGCTGCTAAGGCGAAAGCCCAAGAAGCCGCTGCCAGTGACGAGGCCGGTGAACTGACCTTGAACAAGCCAGAGATTCGTTTCGATAAATTCGAAAAGATCGAACTGCGGGTCGCCGAAGTCAAGGCGGTCGACCACGTTGAAGGGGCCGACAAACTCTTGAAGTTCCAGCTTGATGCAGGAGACCAAGGCACCCGGCAAATTTTGTCCGGCATCGCCCAATGGTATCCAGAACCGCAAGAACTGGTCGGCAAGAAGGTCGTTATCGTGGCCAACTTGAAGCCACGCAAGATGCGCGGTCAAGTCAGCCAGGGGATGTTGCTGTCCGCCGAACACGACGGTCAAGTCCAACTCTTGACGCTGCCTGACAGCATGGTCAACGGTTCCGACGTTAGCTAGAAATTAAATAAACCATAACCAAAACGTGGGCGGCGGATCGATGAGACGCCGACCGCGTTTTGTTATAAACACTGGTTGCGGGCAATGTGGACGCTGTCCGCCTACCGTTGCGCGAAAGCTAGGGGGGGACTGGTGCTGGGGGAGGACGGCCTGAGCCAAAGCCCGGTCTCGGCCCTTGCTTTGAGCCGAAGAACACGTCTCAAAGTCACCAATTTACCAGCGAAGAGCGCTGCTAAATTCTCCGGCTGAGCCTAGTTTTCGCTCCACTCTCGGCTACAATGAGTTGGTCGGCAACCAGTGGTGTAAAGAAGCGGTTGGCGTCTATTGGAATCATCATCCGTGACTGCCTGATAATGGTGGTTGCTACTGTAACACATCCCAATTGGGATGGCTGTGGCGTTTAAGACTTGGACGGGGACTATTTTGCCGGAGGAGGCCAGGGGTGGAGCCAGCTGTGTCGACGGTGTTGGCCGAGGTTTTGTCTCGGCCTACAGCGTGGGGCGACTTGGGAGACTGGCGAGTTTGGCCAGGCTTCCAAGCGAACCGGAAGCCCGCATCTGGGCTGGAGGTGTCCCCCATAGCAGGCGGAACCCCTGGCAGCCGCAGGCACTGGTCTCCGCCAACCTGGATTTCGCGGAACGGTAAGGCGGATGGCTTAAACCATTTAACAAAAAGCAGTAAAAACAAAGGAGACACACGATGAAAATCTTTGATTCGCATACGCATTTGAACAGCGAAGAGTTCATCAACGACGTGCCCGGCTACCTCAAGCGGGCCGCCGACTTGGGTGTGGTCAAGATGACCAATATCGGCTCGAACACGCAGCTGAATGCCGACGCCATCAAGTTGGCACACCAGTACCCGCAGTTGTATGCCGCGGTCGGCTGGCACCCGGAAGACTCGAAGAATTATGACGCTGCGGCCGAAAAGCTGTTGGAAGAACAGTTGGCCGATGACCGGGTCGTGGCCCTAGGAGAAATTGGCTTGGACTATCACTGGGACACGTCGCCGCAAGACGTCCAGCGTAAGGTCTTTGCCCGGCAAATTGCGATTGCCAAAGAAGTGGGCAAGCCGATTGCCGTCCACAACCGCGATGCCTTTGAAGACACGTACCGCATCATCAAGGACGCGGATATCCGCGACATTGGTGGGGTTATGCACAGTTTCAACGGCGACCCCGAGTGGTTGAAGAAATTCTTGGACCTGGGCATGCACATTTCCTATTCTGGTGTGGCCAGCTTTAAGAACGCCCACGAGGTCCACGATTCCGTGCGGGCAACGCCGCTGGACGTGATGATGGTCGAGACCGATGCCCCATATTTGACGCCAGAACCACACCGGGGCGAACAAAACGAACCCGGCTTTACCCGCTACACGGTCGAAGCGATTGCCAAGGAACGGGAAACCACCCCGGAAGCCATCGCGGCGGCCACGTTTAAGAACGCAGAGGAGTTTTACAAGATAAATGAAAAAGATTAAAGAAGTGCTCGTGGTTGAGGGCAAGGACGATACCAAGCAGATCAACCGCGCCGTCAATGCGGACACGATTGAGACCCGCGGCTCCGCGATTGACGAAGACACCCTGGCGTTGATTGAAAAATTAGCGGACCAGCGGGGCATCATCATCTTCACTGACCCGGACTTTTCCGGCGAGAAGATTCGCAAGATTGTGGCCGAAGCCGTGCCCAACGCCAAACACGCCTTTTTGCCCAAGGCAGAGGGGCGTCCGGATAAGGCCGGGGGCTCACTGGGCGTGGAGCATGCCAGTCCAGAGGCTATCCGCGCGGCGCTCAGCCACGTGTACACCGAGACCACGGCGGCCCCGACCCTGATCACCCATGAAGACCTGCTGGCCGCGGGCTTGATTGGCGGTCCCGGTGCCAAAGAACGCCGCGAGCAGTTGGGTGAACTGCTACAGATCGGTTACATCAATGGCAAGCAGTTGGAAAAGCGGCTGCGCATGTTTGGCATCCAACCGGCTGATTTTGCCGCCGCCCTCAAGCAGGTGCGGGCGAAGGAGGAAGATAAATGAAAAATGAAGTCCCTGAAATTGGCTCACCAGCCCGAACCAAGGCGATTCTGAACCGGTATCATTTGGTAGCGAAGAAGAGTCTGGGTCAAAATTTCCTGTCGGATTTGAATATCTTACGCAACATCGTGGCTGCGGGCGACGTGACCGACCAGGACAACGTGATTGAAATCGGTCCCGGAATCGGGGCGTTGACGGAACAAATCGCCAAGCGTGCGCGCAAGGTCGTGGCGTTTGAAATCGATGAGAACCTTCTGCCCGTGTTGGACGAAACGCTGATGGATTACGACAACGTCAAGGTCATCAACGAAGACATCTTGCAGGCGAATTTGCCAGCAGTGGTCGCGTCCGAGTTTGAACCCGGCCCTCCCGTCAAGCTGATTGCCAACCTGCCGTATTACATCACGACGCCGATCCTGATGGGCGTGCTCCAGAGTACGGTGGACTTCGCGGCCATCGTGGTCATGATGCAAGCCGAAGTGGCCGATCGGCTCGTGGCCCAACCTGGCACCAAGGCGTACGGGTCGCTGTCCGTGGTCATGCAATACCGCGCGCACGTGGAAGTTGCCTTTGATGTGCCGCGGACGGCCTTCATTCCGCAACCCAACGTGGATTCGGCCATCATTCGTCTGACGCCGCGTGAAGCGCTACCAGTCAATCCGTACGAAGACAAGGCCCTGTTTGGTTTTGTTAAGGGATGCTTCGCTCATCGGCGGAAATCCTTGTGGAACAATCTTCAGGGGATTTTTGGCAAGCAGCCTGAGGTCCGGGAACGGATTGAAACGGTCTTAAATCAGACGGGAATTTCCCGACAGTTACGGCCAGAACGGCTAACCTTGATAAATTTCATCGAATTAACCAACGCTTTCCACAATGAAGGACTTATGTAACCCTTACCAATTGAGGATTCTTGCGGATTTACGCCGGTTGTGGTATAATTTGCAATTCGCGTGAAACGATGGTATAATTGTTTCACAGAGGTGAAGTGCATGCCAACAAGTTTAGCGAACATTAAGAATAAACTGGATGATCGCATCGGCGAAAAGTTGATGGTGATTGCTCAGGCCGGTCGTAAAAAAACGACAGAGCGGCATGGAATTCTTCGGGAAACCTATCCAGCCGTTTTCGTAGTGGATCTAGACCAAAACGAAAATTCGTTTGAACGGGTTTCATACAGCTATACCGATATTTTAACCAAAAACATCGAAGTTGACTTTGATGAATAAATAATTGGGCCTAACAAGGCCTTTTTATTTTGCCTAAAACCATAGTATAATGGGCTTAATCATATTCACGATAATGGTAGGGTGCCCTACCTAGTAGAATGCAGGTGAGCGCATGCAACTGATTGAAAAGGCACCAGCCAAGATAAACCTCGGGCTCGACACGCCATACCACCACCAGGATGGTGCCGAAGAGTGGAACATGGTCATGACGTCCGTGGATTTGGCAGACTACGTTGAAATTCAGACGTTAACCAAACACAAACGCATCCGCGTCGCCTCTGATAGTGGTTTTTTGCCCAATGACCAACGCAATCTCGCGTTTCAGGCGGCGAACTTGTTACAGACCAATTATCATATCGACGAGGGTGTGAATATTCGCATCAAGAAAAATATTCCGGTGGCTGCCGGTCTGGGGGGCGGATCCTCGGATGCCGCGGCCGTGTTGCGCGGGTTGAACCAGGCGTGGTCGTTGGGCCTTAGCTGGCAAGAACTGGCGGAACTGGGCCTGCAGATTGATTCAGACGTGCCATATTGCGTCTACGGTCGCACGGCACACGTGCGCGGACGGGGGGAACGCATCACGCCACTGTCGAAATTACCCGCGGCCTGGGTCGTGTTGGCCAAGCCCAAGGTCAGCGTGTCGACGCCCAGCATCCTTCAGCAGATTCGCTACGACCAACTCGACCACCCCGACATCGACGCTCTGTTACGAGCGGTGCGCGAGCAAGATATCGCCGGCATGTGTGCCGTCATGGGCAACGCCTTGGAGCCATTAACGACCCATCGTTACCCGGAAATTACCCAACTTAAGCAGCAGATGATGAAGTTCGGCGCCGACGCCGCACAGATGAGCGGGACGGGGCCGACCGTCTTTGGCCTCTGCAGCAAGCAGTCACGGGCCCAACGCGTCTTCAACGGGATGAAGGGCTTTTGTCGCGAGGTGTATTTGGTGCGGCCGTTGCCGTAGGGCCAACGCCCTAAATGGCGGTAGCCGGCGGGATGGTCTTGCATCGCACGCCAGCATGGTGTTTAACCGGTACTCAGTCGAAAATAGGTTGTCGACTCGGAGTAGGCGGTTTTAGGTCAGGTAATTAGTAAGCGGTATCAATTTAAAATGTAAGGATGTTTGTGAAAAAATGACGATTTCTAAAGCAGCAGAAATTTTCCAAGCCATTCAAGCGGACCCCATGAATCGCGATTTTACGCAGCAGGGGATGTTGCCGTTGTATCACGTTGACCCCCAGGCCGAAATCTTATTGGTCAGCCAGGCCCCGAGTCGCCAGGCGCAAGCGTCGATGACCTTTTGGGACGACGCCAGTGGAAATCGGCTCCGCGACTGGATGGGCGTGACCAAGGACCAGTTCTACCATTCCGGTAAGCTGGCCGTGTTGCCGTTAGACTTTTACTATCCTGGCAAGCATGCTCACGGCGGCGATTTGCCGCCACGCAAGGGCTTCGCGGAAAAATGGCATGCGCCGTTGCTCGAACTGATGCCGGACATTAAGCTGACACTTCTGATCGGCCAATACGCGCAAAAATACTACCTGCCACACCGTGAGAGAACGTTGACGGCTACGGTCGAACACTACGCGGACTATCTGCCGGACTACTTCCCGTTGGTCCATCCTTCGCCGTTAAATTACGGCTGGATGCACCAGCACCCGTGGTTCACGGAGACTGTGGTGCCCGAACTCCAAGCTCGCGTGGGTGCAATCATGGGTGACCGTTAGCGCTGCTTCGGCTGCCCATTTGCCGTTCGTTAAAGTTAATCTGCATATCATTAAACCCAAAACCGGTTCTACCAACGCCTCTCAGGTCGCTAGTGGAACCGGTTTTTAATTTAGCCAATGCTTACAAGAGCGGCCGTAATGCCCATCAGGTGTACGTTCTAGTAGTGGGCAGCGATTTGGCTTAAAGCCATCCCACAGGCCAAAAGACCTAACCGAAGACAAGCGTAAATAAAAAAGCCGTCCCTAACTTTGACGGGTTGGGCGACTTAATTGGTCTATAACTGTCACCGCCTTTAAAGCGGCTTGCGGTGAAAGGGGCTGGTGTGCAAACCATCAGGCCTTTTCGTTTACCCTCACATAAGAGCATGACGGCGGTGCTTAGGCAATGAATATCCCCAGAAATGGGCACCAAAAAATTTGAGGAAGTTGCCGAAACGCTGGTTACAATACATTGCATGTAGTTTATTGTAATAGGTGTAGAGAGGGTGATAAAATGAACCTGATTGTCGTTGCTAAGGCTACCCGAAAGCCAAAGCGGCACTGCAGGCAACATAAATAGAAGCAACAAGCGAGCGGCAACCCAATTATTATTGGACAATATTATCACACAAAGGGAGTGGGAGTAATGACGCACATCATTTCAATTACAGCTTTGGGGATTTCTATTATTGGCTTACTGCTGGCGATTTATAACTTAGTTAGGGTGAGTCATAATGGCTAAAAATGAATACACTGAGGCACGGGCTAGGGCCAATAAAAAGTGGGACGAGAAGCATAAAGAAAGAACCCGATACTTGGGGGCCCGATCTAGCGCGCGTAGCTTTATCCGCACCAAGGCCACACTTGACGACCTGCAAGAGCTCAGAGAACTAATTAACCAGCGGGAAGCTGCTTTAAATGAACAACAGTAAACCACCCTGCCGGTTAATAGGGTGGTTTTTAAGGTTAGTGGGCTTGCGCTATAATGTCTAGTAAGGAACTATATTAGGGGGTAATTGTTTGTTCAAAATCAACGGAAAGGGCGCCGCATTACTAATGCTGCTAGGTGCCATGGTGGGGAGCATGGCCGTAACTGACGCGTCTGCTAAAAGTAAAGTAAATAAAGAAGTTGCTAAAATTAATATTAGTAATATCTTTAATGCCAACACAACGTTTACAACTGGTATAGGCGTTACTGAAAAAAACGAAACTATTTCTCCGTATAATCGGTTTCAGACTTACAAGTTAAACAAGTCACTTAAATTGACCAACGAGTTCAAGCACAAAACGGCAACCCTACCAAAAGGGTCCGTAATCACTGGTTATGCTGATGATCAGGGGAACATTATAAATGTGGATAATACAACACTGAGCATTAAGAATCAAAAGCGTGTAAAAAAACTAGGAAACTGGCATTACAGTTATCCTATGAATAAAGTTAATAATGGGGCTGTAAAAAAATACGTTCGCAATACGGCGTTTTCTTACAACTCTTTAGCCAGCGTTCCTAAGTTATCGGTTAAGACTAGTCAAGCACAATATGATGGTGCGGCAACTAAATTACCGTTTATCTCAGTTACAGCTGATAGCCAATTAGTGTACCATAAGTCGGGCCAGTCTTTTGGTGCTACTTACTATGCAAAAATTAAGAAGTTTAAGCGAACTCACTCAACAATCACATACTATTTAAATAAGCGAGTTAATGGCGTAACTACTAAAAGAACAAAGATTGGTAAACACTACCGCTATAAGCTGAGCCTTAAGCTAGGTAATGTTTTTCAGAGCCGTGACAGCTATAACGGTGACGCAGGTGCCTATAATTTAACCGTAAAAAACGGCAAGCAATCATTTTTCTTACTCGTTGAAGAACATACTGTATTGCAAGCATATCTAAATACGTTAACTGGTAATGAGTCGATTAGTACTAATGACAAAGACTTAAGTCTAGCCTATATCAATAGTTTGCATTAAAAACAGACTATGCAGGGAGCTCTCTTCATCGGGAGTGTCAAATTTTTTGTGTAAATGGAAGTCCTCTCCCATTAGCTAGCTTCTAATACATGGATTCTAACGTATCTTGAATTTGCTTGAAACCTCGATGCGTTCGCTCAAAATTTTG
>NZ_RKLX01000023.1 GCF_004745505.1 Levilactobacillus suantsaiihabitans | reverse complement strand
GATACCAAGTATCAAACCGCCCTACACATATTTGGTTTGTCGAAACAATGTTCAGTTTTCAAAGGTCTACCAAGTTATCTGCTCTAACAGACAACTTAATCATCATATCATTTAACCGATGTGATGTCAACAAGAAGTTTGATTTAACAGCGTTTCTCGTTGATGTGTTATCAAGAAGCGACAACTCAATTAATATAACATTTTGTTATCATCTTTGTCAACAACTATTTTCAACTCATCGAATTGGTCTAGTTGGTGAATCGCCGTGACAACATATATAACTATACCAACCACAACCCCTACCGTCAACTAAAATCTGAAAATAAATCAACCTTTTTTCAAAGGCATATCTTACCCCTGAAAGCACGCAAGATAGTTACCTGACGGCCGTGTGTTTCCTAATTTCATTGCCGCAACCGTTCGTTTTTATTTCAGCAATAAAAAAGCACGAACGCGCTCGTGACGTGTTCGTGCTTCGCAAATTTCTAAATTAACCGGCAACGCGGACTAAGAAGTACCGCTTTTTCCCGCGCCGGACGATGACAAACTTGCCATCGAAGGCACTGGTTGGATCAATGTCAATATCCGTGGCCGTGACCTTTTCGCCGTTGATGCGGATGGCCCCGTTGGTCAGGTCTTCTCGTGCTTGCCGCCGCGAAGATTCAATCTTCGTGTCGTCGACCAACCATTCAACGATGTTCTTTTGGTCAGCGTTCACCGTCACAGATGGCATCTTCTTGAAGCCTTGTTCGATTTCACTGGCCGTCAAGTCGGCAACATCCCCAGAGAACAAAGCCTTCGTGATGTGTTGGGCTTCGACCACGGCTTCTTTACCGTGAACGAACTCAGTAACTTCTTCGGCCAGACGCGTTTGCGCCAAGCGCTTTTCTGGATGGGTCGCCACAGCTTCCTCGAGTTCCTTGATTTCATCTTGGTCCAGGAAGGTGAAGTACTTCAAGAACTTGATGACGTCGCGGTCATCCGTGTTGATCCAGAATTGGTAGAACTCATATGGTGAGGTCTTTTCTGGGTCCAACCAGATGTTGCCGCCTTCGGACTTCCCAAATTTAGTTCCGTCCGCCTTTAACAGTAACGGAATCGTCAGGCCGTATGCCTTGGCGTCGGCGCCTTCTTGCTTGTGGATCAGGTCAATGCCGGCCGTGATGTTACCCCATTGGTCGGCACCCCCAATTTGTAATTGCACATCTTCTGCTTGGTATAAATGAAGGAAATCGATTGATTGCAGGATTTGGTAAGTGAATTCCGTGTATGAGATGCCGACTTCCAACCGTGAAGCGACGACTTCCTTGTTCAACATGTTGTTGACGTTGAACAGCTTCCCGTAGTCCCGCAAGAAGTCCAATAAGGAAATCTTGGATAACCATTGATAGTTGTTAACGATCTTGAAGGAGCCGTCTTGACCGAAGAGGTGTTCCATTTGCTTAGTCAAGCAAACTTCATTGTGGTGAACCTGGTCCATCGTTTGTAAGACCCGTTCAGCTTTTTTACCAGAAGGATCCCCAATGGACCCCGTTGCGCCCCCAATGACGATGTATGGCCGGTGTCCCGCCAGCTGGAATCGTTTCAAAATCATGAAGGGAATCAAGTGACCGATGTGCATGGAATCCCCTGTGGGGTCAATCCCAGCGTACAGGCCGACTGCTTTTTCGTTGACCAAGTCACCCAAGCCGGATTCGTCAGTCTGTTGGTTAATGGCGCCACGCCACTTCAGTTCATCAATAATCGACATATCTTTTCCTCCTAAAATTACCATCACTACAAAAAAGCCCCCAATGGCGTTCTGCCATCAGGGACGAATTAAAATCCGCGTTACCACCCAAGTTGTTGTCGATTGACAACCGCTCGTCATCGTTAACGGAATGACCCGCCGAAAAGTTCGGCCGCTCCACAGCGTAATTCGTGACCACGGGCGTTTTGACTCCCAGCACCGTCAAATCTCTTAACCGGAGCCGCCATCACTACTGGACTGTTTCTTAGCTTATGTCCTTGATGATACCGACCCCGGGGCGAAAAGTCAATAGACGCCGGCTTGGCTGCGCGTAAATTTTAAATTTGGTCACACTGTCCGTCTTACCGACTAATCTTAGAACAAGTCCGTCAGTGTCGTCCAGACAATCTGCACGTTCAACAGCGTCAGGACAATCGTGCAGACCCAGGCCGACACGGTTACCCAGCGCTTGTTGACCCACTGTTCACCCATGATTTTCTTGGATGAGGTGAAAATTGTCAGGGGAATCATGGAAAATGGCAGCGCGATGGACAAGAAGACCTGTGAGTTGACTAGCAGACTGTCCAAAGCCCGTTCGCTCCCACCGAAGAAGATGGTTGCCGCAATCACGGGCAACACGGAAATCAGCCGGGTCACCAGGCGCCGGACCCACAGCGGAATCTTCATATTAATGAAACCTTCCATAATAACTTGTCCAGTCAAGGTCCCGGTAATCGTCGAATTTTGCCCGGAGGCTAACAGGGCGACCGCAAATAACGTGGACAATAACGGTGACGCCACGGCGCCGGCCAAATGGTTGTCTTGCAACGCCGCGTACAGGTTGCCGAACGTTCCCAGTTGGTCCGTCCCCTTGCCGAAGAACATCGCTGCTCCCAACAACAGTAACAGGCAGTTGATGACAAAGGCGCCAAACAACTGAATGTTGGAGTCCCAGGTGGTGAACTTCACGGCCCGCGCCATTTCAGCCGGGTCTTCACGGTCAAATTTCCGTGTTTGTGAAATCGACGAATGCAAATACAGGTTGTGCGGCATCACGGTCGCGCCGACGATTCCCAGCGCCATGGTCAATTGTCCTGGATGCATGATTTCTGGCTTAGGTATAAAGTTGGCTACGGCCGCACCCATATTAGGTTGAGCAATCACCACTTCGTAGGCAAAGACCACCAGGATGACCGCAATCAGGCACACCACGATGGCTTCGATTTTTCGGAAACCCAGCTTGGTTAATAACAATAGTAATAAAACGTCGAACACGGTCAAGGAGACCCCTAAGATCAGTGGCACACCGAACAGCAGTTGCAGGGCAATCGCGCCCCCAATCACTTCGGCGATGTCCGTGGCCATGATGGCCAATTCCGTAACGACCCACAAAATGGCACCGATGCGCTTGGTGGTGTGCGCCCGCGTGGCTTGGGCCAAATCCATTTGCGTCACAATCCCCAGTTTAGCTGCCATGTACTGGAGCAACATCGCAATCAAACTCGAAATCAAGATCACAGACATCAACAGGTACCCGTACTGCGCACCCCCACCAATCGACGTGACCCAGTTCCCCGGATCCATGTAACCCACGGCCACTAACGCCCCCGGTCCCGAAAAGGCCAATAGGTTCTTCAAGAACCCCTTTTCCTTAGGAATCTTGACTGATCCATTAATTTCTTGCAATGACGGTCCGTTTGCGCTGCCGACCAAAGGCGACTTCGTTGAAACGTTGTCTGTCATGTTTTCCACTCCCCTATCTCAATGTTATGCAATCATTATACTGACTACGCGGGGATTATCAAGCATTTTTTAATGGTTCCTAACTTTTATTTTATATTACCCATTAAATAAATAACCCCAAAAATACCAAATTTTCTTGTGTTTTCACAGTTCTTGTTGGATAATGGTGGGAAATTCTTTTTTTCAGAAAGTGGAGCAAACATGTCAAATCTCAAAGTATTTTTTGAAATATTAGCGCCGCTGTTCATCGCCATCTTGGTTCTGGCCGGACTCGCCGCCTTGATTGCGTGGCAGCTCACCCCCACGGCCATCGGGTTGGGGGCGCTGGGTGCCGGTGGCTTGGTGACCCTGGTAGTGGCAGGAGTCGTCGCCGATGGCTGGTCACGGCGCCACGCCGCCAGTCGCCAGCCCTCCCGCAAGCACGGCGTTTAAACCACTGGTACGACTTCATTTGCAATATTGATTGTGCTGGCCGCCTTGCCGTTTGCTAGATATGAGTCGGTACGCTGTGGGCGGACCGGTCCGAGCCTGAGAAACGGTCTCGGTCCTCACTTTGAGCCGAAAACCCACGTCTCAAAGATGCCAGTTCCCTAAACGGCAAACACCGCCGTTAAGGGAACTCCCACGGCTGAACTCATATCTAGCAAACTATCGGCTACGGTAGCTATTGTCAGCGACCCTGGTTTAAGGCCCTCGGATTACCACCAGTCTATTTGCCGGTGACTACCGTCGTGATGGTGACACACTTTGTCTCGCCCAATTTATATGGTCAATGTATTTTGTAAGCTGAACCCATAATTGCTTGGCTCACGGCTACGGTAGCTATTGTTAGCAACCCTGTTTTAATGCCCTCGGATTGCTACCAGTCCTTTTGCCGGTGACTGTCATCAAGCTACGTAACTCAGCTAGTACCATTGGTTGCCACACTATTGGCAAGCCTCATCTCAGCGATACAGCGCCGACCAATCATCCTTTTAACTTCAACCAAAATACTAAGCGCCTGGGAAGACAGCCTTCCCAGGCGCTTAGTTGTTGCTATGTAAGTTAACTCTGGTCGCGCAATGTGCGCAGCGTGTCCTGTAAAATGGTGGGCAGTTGTTGCTGGATCAGCGCCATTTTTTCCGTTCCCAGTTGCGTCAGCCCCAGGTAGCGGCGCCGGCGGTCGTGGTCCGCAACCTGTTGCTTCAGGTACCCGCGTTTGCACAGATCGACCACCAGATTGGACGTGCGCGTCGCGGAGAAGTTCAGCTTGTGGGCGACCTGGGCGACTGTCATTTGCTCCGCCGCGACGTAGGTCATCAGCTGGCACTGCGGCAGATTAATGGCCAGCTCCGGCAAGGGCTGATTGTAACACTGCGTCACCAACGTATAAATCTGGGTCAACTTCTGTAACTGTTTCTGATCTGGCATCCGCTTCACACTCCCATTCCCAAATGTATCCGCTTACATTATATCACGAACCACATTTCTGTGGCACACCGCTAAGCCAGGCGGTAGTCGACGAAGGCCTGGTAATCGTGCTGAACCTGGTCGGCATAGGCCCAGGCAAAGTCACTCATTGCCTCGTCAAACTGCTTGCCGTTGCCCAGGTAGCCGCGAATCATGGCCGCCGTTGGGCTTTGGCAGTGGGCAATCGCCAATGTCCAGGCACAGGTGTTGGCGTACGTTTGAAATTGGTCCCAGTCCAGTTGTGTCAGGTCGATGGATTCCTTCATGTCCCGGAACTGGCGCACGTAGAAGCTCTGTTCGGTGCCGGCGAAGTAGCCCAAAAATGGGTCCGAGGCCGACTGTAAAATCTTTTGACAATCCACGATGCGTTGACCTTCCGTTTTTTCCAGGGCGACCGTGATGTGCGTAGCCTGTTGACTGCCCTGTTGCCGCGTAGGTAAGGCTTCTTTGACCTGTAAGACCAGATGGGAGCCGTCGATGCTGGTCAACAAGACCAAGTAACACCGCGAGCCAAAGCTACCGACGCCGACACTGTGCCGGACCACATCCGTGATGTGATACTGCGACAACAAGAGGTTCACGTCGGGCCGCAGTGTTTGCCGATAGGCCGCGAAGTAGGCGGCAATGTGACTGGTCACGTCATCATCCACGTGGGTCGTTCGCGGCGCATTTTCCCGGAAGCACAGGTTGCCGCGGACATCCAGCGTGGTAAATTTACGCACGACTTGCTCGGAGTCACGCTTGCTAGCCCGTCCCATGATGGACGTCAACAGCTTGGAGCTGTCCTCATCCAGCGCACTGGCTTGAACCAGCTTTTCCACTTCGTTCATCGGGTAAAACCGGCTGAGCGTAGTTTGTTCAAACATGTGCTTGATACTCTTGCGATACGTCGTGGCCACCAACGGCAGCAGTTGCTTGATTTTCTTATCCTTGAACCCGTTAGCCTGGGCCGCCAAGAGGACGCTGACCATCAGTCGTTTCAAATCCCATTCCCAGGGATTGATACCCGCTTCATCAAAATCGTTGAGGTCAAACAACAGCCGCCGTTCTGGCGATGCGTAAAACCCAAAATTACCAATGTGGGCATCCCCGCAAATAAACGTGGCAATCGTCGAGTCTGGTTGTGCGCGCAGGTCGGCTTCCATCAATTCGGCCGTTCCCCGGAAAAAGGCAAACGCCGATGCGCCCATCCGTTGCGTCCGTTCCGGCAACAGCTCCGGAATCAACAATTGGCGAATCCGGTCCATCATCTGATTGCTGTCGCGGTTCGTCGGGGTATAGCTCCCCAGCGCGGCAAACGGCACCTGCGTCCGTGCCGCCTTGCCCATGCGCCGGAGCTCCGCAATAGTTTTATTGACTTGTACCCGCCCGGTACTAAATGCTGCTGGCGTCATCACGCCACCTCCCGTCTTTCATTAACTCCTATTCTACCGCACTCACCGGTCGTTTGGGCGCCGGCGTCAGAGAAAATCTGGCCATGACACGAAAACGAGCCACGACCACAGATGCCCGGACTCGTTTGTTTATTTTAATGATTGAAGGTTAAACCTAAAATTAACGTGCTGATTGGTGTTCTGACACCTAAAATTGGCGAAACCAGGCGCCTGCGTCAGCCAGGGTTCCGCCTGCTCTGGGGAACACCTCCAGCCTGAGAAGCGGTCTTCCGGTTCGCTTGAAAGCCTGGCAAAACCCGCCAGTCTCTCAAGTCGTCCCGCGCTGTAGGCTGAGAAAAAACCTCAGCCAACCCCGCCGACACAGCTGGCTCCACCCTTGCTGCCTCCGGCAAGGTTGACGGCTATCAGCAACACTGTGTTAATGAAAGACTAGCCGTCAATGCAGCGACTACCTGGGTTTAAGACGCCTGTTACTGGCAAGCACTAACTTAGCCGAGAGTTCGCCAAATATGGGTTCAGCCGCTTGAAAAGAGTGTGCCAACAGGCGGTTAACTGCCTAGCAGTGTTAAGCGGAACCAGTTGCCTGTTGGCGCACGTTTCGGTCATGAGGCCACTTTAAGACCGTCTTTTGGCTCGACCCGTCCGCCCCAGCATTCCAACCCATATTTGGCGAACGGTAGGCGACCAGTTCGGATCGTGAGGCTGAAAACGACTATTTTTAACGTCAGAAGTCGCATGGTGACAATGATTCTAGCTGAAAGTTCGTCCGCCAGCTAACTCCTAATCCTCCGCTTCCGGATGACTGTGGTTGTTAAAGTCCAACGCAAACAGGGACATCTCGTGATGCCGCAGCTTGCGAATCAGTCGGTCCAGGTTCTCGCCGTAGGGCAACTCCTTGACCCAGTGAAAGGCCTCGATCTGTTCGCGCTGGGCAAACGCCGCCGCTCGGGGATCGACGCCGTACACCACGATGTAGTTGTCGCGATGCTGTGGGTCGATGGTTGTTTGGTCCGTCAACAGGCTCAGGTGAACGATGCCGCTCAACAGGCGGTTGAAGATATCCGTGGTCACGCCAATCATGTCGTAGGTCACTAGAATTTCGACCTTGGCCGACGTCAACGTCAAGCCGTTCGTGTATTTGCTCAAATACTTTTGCACCATCCGCAGGTCCATCTTGCCGACCTGTTGCGGGTACAGCAGCCCCATATTTTTCGCCATGATGAGGGCCGCCGCGGACGAGGACGGCGTCGGCTGATACAGTGCCGTGATTTCTGGCCGCAATAGCGGGTCCACCCGGAACAACAACATGAATTGGCACAGGGAGAACAGCCAGTTGGCAAACCAGTCATCCCCCCGCGCAAAGTCGGCCAATTCGGTCACCCCCGGCGCCAGCTGATAGCGGCCGTTGCGATGCCGCAGTCCCCGATACAGCCGAGCCATGGCCTTAGGCTGCAGGGCGCGTACAAAGTATGGCGAACTCGTCAGCAAATAATCCAGCGTCGCCAACTCCGTCAGGGCTTGTTGCGGCGTGTCACCCAGGCACGTTTGAAATTGGCCGGCCAGTTCGCGGAGGTCGGTCAGGTGGGCCAGCGGCAAGCGCAATGCTGGGTAGCGGTGGCCTTGGGACAATCGCAACAGCGCCAGCGTGATCATCAAGTCACGCCGTTGCTGGAGACTAGCCGCATCCTGGTACAGGCCGGATTGCGTGTAGGTCTGGCACAAGCCCTGGTGTAAGGCCGCTAGCTCCGGTGGAATCGCTGGTAGCTCGGTCAATGGCGTCAGCGTGGTGGTGAACAGCATAAAATACAGCAACTGAATCAACGTTTCGTTACCCGCTAGGCTTAACGGGCTCGCCACCAGTTGTAGGTTGTACTGGGCCAGTTCGTGTTTCATCGGCCGCATCCGCCGGTTAAAGGTTGACAAACTGATTTCATGAGCCGCACAAAAATCACTGGCTTGTCGATATTCCCCGGTCAACGTCGCTCGCATGGCCAGATACGGCACGCTCTGGCGGTACAGCCAATGGCGGTACTCGTCCATCGTCACGCGGGTAGTTAGTAAGTCTTTCGTCAAAACCGTCTGCTGGTCGCGCACCAACAGATCACTGCGTAAATTCAATAAAACGTGATAGGCCCGCGAATAGCTCACGTCCGCCATGGTCGCGAAATCCGTGAGGCTAAACTCCCCGTCCTGGTCACGAATATACGTCAACAGCTGGATCTTCAACAGGTCCTTGGCCGTTAACATCGCAAAATCAATCTTCACTGCTCTCTCCCCCTGTAATTCCCCCCCTGAGTATACCGAAAACCCCTGAGCCGCGGCGGTTGTCGCCGGTTCAGGGGCAATCAGGGGTTCAGCTAATCAATGCTGTCAATGGTAACGCCCTGTTCATCAAATTTAGCTAGTGTTTCCTTTAAAATAATCCGGGGATCGTCATAGCGAACGCCCGGGAGACTGGTACTGACAAAGTTGCCTGTCAACTGACCATCGACGACCTCCGGCGATACCCGAACGTCTTCACCCTTATCCGTCGACAACGTCACACTTTCGCCTTCCGTCAGCCGTTGGACCAGGGGCAGGATTGGCATCTGTTGCATCATTTCGATCACCCTTTCAGTTTTACTTTTCTTCTATATTTTACCACGGCTGCTGTCAACCAGCGCTACCGGCCGCTCAAGTAAATGACGTTTTCATTAATATTATTATTAAAGATTACGATTTCGTCATTTTTCATTTTAGCCTTTCCATTCTTTGCTTGGCTGTGGTATGCTGATAGCCGCTAATTAATAATGTGAAGTGAATTTCTGGGGGAGAATACAAAGTTATGTGGTTTAACAATCTCAATACCGCCTTTGTGGTCGGGTATCCAATCTTCGTGTCCATCATTTGGATCACGGGCTGTCTGTTTTCGAGTTTCTATCGACGCCGACAACCGCGGACCCTCCTTGATGCGCAAACCCAACCGTTTGTGTCGATCTTGGTTCCCGCCCACAATGAAGCGGACACACTCGACGCTGCCGTCCGGTCTTTAGCCAGTTTAAACTATGAACGATACGAACTGGTGCTGATCGACGACTGCAGTACGGACGACACGCTGGCCATCATGAACCGGTTAAAGGCCACTTGGCCCAACGTGTCAATGACCATCGTGGCCCTGCCCACGAACCAGGGGAAAGCCAACGCCTTGAATCAGGGACTCAAGGCGGCTCAGGGCGACTACATCGTCGGCATCGACGCCGATAGCCTGTTGGCCCCCGACGCTGTTAATCAACTGGTCACGACTTTAACGTCGCAACCGGATGTCGGTGCCGTCACGGGGAAACCCGTGGTCCGAAACCGCTCTAACCTGTTAGGTCGCCTCCAATTGCTGGAGTACATTGGGGTGATCGACCTGATCAAGAAGGCCCAGGCCTATTTGACTGGCTCCATCACCACCGTCTCCGGGGTCATCGTGGCCTTTCGTCGCGAAGCCTTGGAACAGGTCGGCGGTTGGAATCCGGCCGTCATGACCGAAGATATCGACATCACCTGGCGGATGTACCGTCATCATTGGCGCGTGGCCTATGAACCGCGGGCCATTTGCTGGATTCTGGTTCCAGAACGCCTGCGCGGCTTGATCAAGCAACGCCAACGTTGGTCACGGGGCGGTCTGGAAGTGCTGGTTACCAACTGGCGCGGCTTTTACCGCAATCCGTGGGGCCAACGGTTCTTGTTACTCGAAACCGTCGTCAGCAATCTCTGGGCTATTTCCACGGCGCTGAGCATCCTGGCCTACACGATCAAGCTCTTGTATTTACACGGCTTGTCCTTAGACGGCAACCTCTTGGTCATCTTGTTGTGCCTGAGTGGCATCCAATTTACGGTGGGCTTCGTGTCCTCGCAAGTAACGGCGCGTTTAGCGGGTCCCGAACTACTCTTGGTGCCCATCTATGTGCTGTACTATTGGATGATCAATTTGGTCAGCTGCTTGTCCGCTATCGCTTCTTACTTCGTCAGTCCGCAACGTAAAGGGACCTGGCGGAGTCCAGATCGGGGGTTATAACCGTGAAAAATCCAAAATTTGATCCAATCGTGCGTCACCAAACGAGTCGCGCCAGTCGCATCTGTCGGGCCGTGATTTTAATCGCCCTGTGGCTGTTCATCGCCCTGGTCGTCTTTGCCAACATTAGCTTCAGCCTTGGCTGGTACAGCGACGGCTTGGTCAGTCTTTACCTGTTGCTCAACCTGCAGCCCCACGCCAATAATGCCATTTTGATGCTGATTGGCGTGTTACTGCTCATCGTACCGATCTATGGCGGTTTACGGTGGGCCCACCTGACAAAGGAGGACCACGCATGAAACGCCGCACTCGTCAGGGCCTGTTGATTGCCCTGGTCTTGACGTTGGTCTTTAGCCTCGGCTGGACCTACCAACGCCAAGCCAGCAAGCAACACCAGACCGAAGAAAGTTACGCCCTACCCGCTCGTTTTAAGCACATGAAAAACGGCATCATGGTCTTTTGTTACCACCGGGTCCTCAAGCATTCCGTACCCACGGAAATCGCCCAGACCCTATCCAACAACTCACAGCTCCACGAATTCAACGTGCCCGCCGATGAGTTTGCCGCACAAATGGCCTTCTTGAAAAAACACCACGTCAACGTCATCTCGGCAACGACCATGACGCGCATGGTGCAGTCCCACCGCCCCATCACCGGCAAATACGTCGTCTTAACCTTTGACGACATCGACCGCAGCGTCATCGACAACGCCATCCCCGTGATGCGCCACTACAACTTCCCCTTCACGACCTTTATCATCACCGGCAACACCGGCATGTACCGTGAAGGCAGTCAAATGGCCACCTGGAAGGAAATCAAGGCCGCGCAAGATGACGCCGGCGAATTGATGACCCTGGGGCTCCACACCCACAACCTGCACCACTTAACTGCTAAAATGCAACCGGTTTTCCTACAACCCCACTACTACGGCAAATTCCAACGTGATTTTGCCAAGTCGGTCCAGGAGTTGAAGGACCACACTGGCGTCACCGCCACGTCGTTCGCCTACCCTTATGGGGGCGGCACCGCTCAAATCAACAACTTTCTGGCCCAACAAGACTTAAACTGGGTCGCCACGTTGGATTCGGGGATCGTGACGTCTGACACCAACCTCAACGAGACGCCCCGGCTCATCGTCAACCACGAGAGCTGGCCGTCCATCCGCAACTGGCTTAAGTAAGAGTGGGCCAACAGGCGGTTAACTGCCTAGCAGTGTTAAGCTGAACCGGCTGCCTGTTGGCGCACGTTTCAGCTAGGTAAAGGCGACGCAAAGAGCCTGGGAAGTTTTTCTTTCCAGGCTCTTTTTGGGGGTTGTGAAGATGTGAGGTTGTATAAACCAGGCGCCTGCGTCAGCCAGGTTGACGGCTATCAGTGACACTGTATTAATTAATGAGTAGTCGTCAATGTAGCTACTATCTGGGGTTAAGACGACTATTTCTGGCATGCACTATCTTAGCCGAGAGTTCGCCAAATATGGGTTCAGCCATGGGAGTTGCCTTAGCGGCGCGGTTCATGCCGCTTAGGCAACTGGCGTCTTTGAGACGTGGGCTTCGGCTCAAAGCGAGGTGCCGAGACCGTTTTTTGGCTCGGCCCGTCCGCCCCAGCGTTCCAACCCATATTTGGCGAACGGTAGGCGGCCAGTTCGTATTACGAGGCTGGAAACGACTATTTTTGACGTCATGAGTTGCATGATACCAATAATTCCAGTTGGTTTTCGCCTTTCAACCTTCAAATTGTAAACCAAAAGCTCCCTCGTCAGCAAAGGACTGACGAGAGAGCTTTTATTTTTGGGTGCATCGCCACGGCTGGCCTTTCACCACCGACCAACCGTGCGTGCACGAATGCTATTTGACTGCGGGAGCAACGGTTTTTTCACGCGTGACGCGCATGCCGATCCAGTAGATGACGGCGGTAATCGCCATCGCAATGAAGGTGGCACCGACCGTGGTGGCAATCACCGCGACTTGTTTCAAGCCCCAGTATGCGACCACGCCCAGCACCCAGCTGGCCACGGCGACCCAGTTGATGCCGTGGCTGTACCAGTAGGCGCCGCGCACCTTGGTCAGTTCCGGCAGGCGGTACTGCTTGCCTTTCAAGAAGAAGTAATCGACCAAGAAGATGGCAATTTCCGGTCCCAAAAACATGCCGATGCCATCCAAGAATGTTTCAAAAACGTCCAGGAAGCTGGCCAGATAGACCGGGATGAACGTCACCAACGTCGCCGTGATCGTGACGATCCACAGACTGACGTTTAGCGACAACCGGTGGGTCATGTTGGTCAGCGCCGACCCAGCGGACATCAGGTTGACCGCGTTGGCCGTGGTGCTGGTCAAGACGATGACCAGTAAGGCAATCACGCCCAGGCCCAATTTCGCCGCGACCGTGCTGGGATCCGAGTTATTGGGGTCGAAATGGTTCAGCGACACCGCCGTGCCAATCGTGGCGAACAGGCCAATGAAGGCGAACCAGAATAACCCGAAGTTGGCACCGAGAAATGACGCCGTGGTCGCCGCCGACTTTTTCGCCGTGAAGCGACTGAAATCCGAAGCCGCGGTGACCCAGGCTAAGTTGAAGGCCGCTAACGTGTCGGCCGCCACCCCGGAGGACATCCGTAAGTTGGCTGGTGCCCGCCACGCCAAAATTTCGTGAAAGGAGACCGTTTGAAAGACCACGACGGATTCCCATAAGACGAAGACGACCACCAGGATGATGCCGATGCGTTCGATCAAGCGGACGGACTTTTCACCCAACGAGATGCTCAATAAATGCAAGACACTCATAATCAAAATGCCGACGATCAAGCCAAACGTGCCGCCGGGCTTGCCATACAGCGGCCAACCAAACAGTTCGCCGAAGATATAGCTGATCGACGTGGCGGCGATAAAGGTATTGACGGCCGCCCAGCCGATGAATTGAATCACGTTGATTGCGGACGGGATGAAACTCCCCCGCAGGCCAAATGAAGCGCGAGTGAGCGCCATGGCTGGTACGCCGGTGCGATACCCCATGTAACTGGCCACCGCCAGCAATGCATAGGAGATCAGGCCGACAATCACCAGGGTCGTGGACGCTGTGACAAAACCACAGGCCGCAATGACCCCGCCGATGTACCACGTTCCGTTATTGGCATTTGCACCAATCCAAGTCGCAAACAAATCCCAGTTGGACATCCGCCGATGCGCCATGGGAATCGACTCCACGCGCCCAAATTCGGGCGTGGTGTGCGTTGTTGCGGCTGTTTTAACCTCTTGAGCCACGGTTCCTCACCTTTCCTTTATTCACTTATTTGTTGTACAAACCAGTTGCCTGCGGCTGCCAGGGGTTCCGCCGGTTGTGGGCGGCGGATTGAGTCACAGGGCTCAACGTCTCGCGGCCGAAACGCGCGCCAACAGGCAACTGGCTTCTAGCCAACATGGTGTTGCTGATTCATGTTAACTTGCCGGAGTCAGCCAGGGTGGAGCCAGCTGTGTCGGCGGTGTTGGCTGAGGTTCTTTCTCAGCCTACAGCGCGGGGCGACTTTGAAGACTTACGGGTTTTAGTAAGGCTTCAAAGCGAACCGGAAGCCCGCTTCTCCGGCTGGAGGTGTCCCCCATAGCAGGCGGAACCCTGGCTGACGCAGGCTCCCCGTAGCCCCAGGCAACTCCAGGTGACCAGCTTACAGGATTTCGCCGACGAATTCGCCCTTCGGCAAGGTGTTGAAGTCATACGTCTTGAAGTCGTCGACCGCCTTGGTGTACCAGTGCAGGCTTTCGGTGATCATCAGGTTGACCGCCTCGTCCTTTTCTTGTAAGGCCAGGATGGGCTTGTGACTCATCGTGGCCACGCCCAGTTCGTAAGCGGTCCCCGAGTCCAGGTTCTTGGCCTCAAAGTCGATGACCGTCACAATGACGTCTGCGGCCGCGATTTGGTCCATGTCGCGGTGGAAGATCTCCGTGGCCCATGGCTTGGTAAACTGTTCGTTGGCAGCGTCTTGGTGCAACCGCGGGGAGTAGAAATCTTTGACCGTGGGGTTGGCCTCTAAGGCGGCCTCCAGGCGTTTGACCCGGTCGACCTGTTCGGGACTGAAGAATGGACTTGCGACGTAAATTTGTGCCATGAAAAAAACTCCTCCTACTTTTCTTTACAACCGTCGGCCATGAAAAAAGCGGCCGGATCCCGCAAGGAGTCAGGCCGCTAGCGCACATTAAAATTAAGTGACTACCGGACCTTTGTTAGCCTCACGGGACTAAATTAAAAGGACGATTTGGTTGTTGTTAGCTATTATACGGGGTCCACCAGGTTGCGTCAATCCTCATTTTGACCACGCTGCGTCAGGTTAAACGTTTGACACCCTACTGGTCCGGACCGTAACCGCTGACAGACTTTTTCGTCTGATGGGACTAACCGTTGACGCCGATTTTGGTTAAGTACCTAACTGTTTTCACCCAACCATTGTCAAGGATTCACCGGCCTGCTACACTTAGACTACCACTCAAGGGAGGAGTTATTTCATGCCATCAACCAACCATCAATTACCACCCCGCATTAAGCGCATCTGGGGCATTAGCGCCCTGGGCAGCCTGGGCGCCCTGCTGGTCATCAGCGGCTTGCTCTGGCTGACGCACCATTACTGGGATTGGTCCATTTGGATCACCGTCTTTGCCCTGATTCTCACGGTCATCGAGCCGCTCATCGAAGCCGCCCTGATCCCGTACCGCTACCGGTTCACCCGCTATCACATCACGGACCTGGCGGTGGAAATGCAAGCTGGGTTCATTTTCCAAAAACGCGTCGCCATCCCGATTGCCCGGGTGCAAAACGTCACGTTAAACGCCGGCCCGCTGCTGCAGTGGCAAAAATTGACCAAGGTCTCGATTGCGACCGCATCCACTAGCCACGACATCGAAGGGCTAGAACTCCCCGAAGCTGAGCGCCTCCGTGAACAAATCATGCGGTTGGCGCAGGAGGCGCGCCATGACCAAGCCTAAACGCACGCATCCATTGGGCCTGCTCCAACACATCGCCAAATCCATCAAGGACTACTGGTTTTTACTGATTCTGGTATTCACCAATCACGACCACACCTCGATTTGGTTCTGGGGCATTATGATTATTTTAATCATCGCCTTCTTCGTTTGGCCACTCGCCAAATGGCTGACGTTGACCTACGTGGTCGCGCCCGACGCGGTGGTGGTCCACTCCGGCGTCTTCGTGCGGCACCACGAGCACATCCCCTACGCCCGCATCCAAACGGTCCAATCTAAGCAGTGGTTCTACCTGCGCCCGTTTAAGCTAGAAGAGGTCCTGATCGAAACGGCCAGTCACAGCGACAGCGCCCCGGAAGCCCGGTTGGCCGCGGTCCCCATCACGGTGGCTCAACAGATCAACCACTACCGGCAGGCCCCGGCGGCAACGTCCGCCCCAGACCCGACGACCGACGACGCAACCCCCACCACCGCACCAGCGGCCGTCACTGACACCCCGGCTGCGTATTATCAAATCAATTACCGGGACCTGGTCAAATTCGGCCTGACCTCGCTGATCTTCATTCCGTTTCTATTGGTCCTATTAGGCCTATACGACAAGGTTCCCCGCAACGTGACTGACGCGTTAGTCAACGATGCCAGTCACTTGGGACTGACCTTGTTGATTGGCGGGGCCATCGTCATCATCTTGATTGCCTGGCTGGGCGCTTTTCTGTGGACCCTGACGCGCTACTACCATTTCGAACTGTCCCGTGCCGGCCACCAACTGGTCACGGCCAAGGGATTGTTCCAACGCAACACGGTCACGGCGCCGCTCGACCGCTTACAGGGGGTCCGGATCAAGCAAAATATCCTCCGGCAATGGCTGCGACTCCAAACCGTGCAAGTTCTCGTGGCCTCCAAGGCCGCCAGCGATGACGACGACAACGACCTGGTCGTGATGCCGGTGATCGACAACGCCATCGTCTACGACACCATGCAGCCGTTTATTCAGTGGCTACCGGACCACCAACCGGACCTGTCCGCCCTGCACGTCGCCCGCAGTTGGTATCAAATTCGCAATACCATGCTGGTCGTCGCGGTGCCCATCGCCCTGTTGTGGTGGGTATGGCCCAGTTGGGGCTGGATCAGCCTGCTGCTTTTGCCGATTGCCGCGCTACAGGGTCGCTTTGCCGCTAAGAATACGGCCGGCGCCCGATTATCCCCACAGCTATTGGCGTTACAGACCGGCCACTTCTGGGAACGAGAACTGTACTACATTCCCACCGAAAAGATTCAGTCGATGAAACTGACCCGGTCGATTTGGATGAAACGCACGCACCTGGCCCACCTGGTAGTCAACATCCGCCACGGCAACCACAACCAGGCCATCGAGCTGCGCTACCTCCACGCCGACGCGGCCCACGCCATTTACGACTGGTACTTGCACCGGACTTGACCTTAGGCGCCAGCTGGCTGACGAGACTGTCGTTGCGGTGGCCCAGCCGCAACTTAACTGGTAACGGAAGAATAGCCGCTCCAGCAACATTGCTAAAATCAAATTCAACAAAAAATGGTGTTCCCAACTGTCTTGACAGTCAGGAACACCATTTTCATTTGCCAGTAGCGTTCCCCAACGCCACTGGTCACTCCCCTTGGTAATCCGTGGACTACCCGTTGTGCGTTTGAACCCTACGCCGACTTACTCTCTAGCCTTCGCGTTGTGAGCGCCACCGATGCCACTTGGCCATGATGCCGGGCCGCCAGAGCCAGAAATACCCGAAGGCGGCGGAGACCAAGAAGCTGATGATAGTGCTGTACGTATCCGTCCCGTTGAACCCGTTGATGCCGGTCACGTACACGACGAACACGATGTAAACGGGCACGCGCAAACCTGGGAACAGCAGATATTCGCCATTGTGTTCCAGCGAGAGGTGCTGATACAGGTACGCGCCCCAGATGAATAGGATCAGGGCCGCCATGACCCAGGACCCGGCAGATAGCCAAGCCACTTGGGCGCCGCTTAAGTTCCATCCCAGACCACCGTTGCTATCCAGTTGTTCAAAGATAGCGGCCACGCCGGACAGTGACAGGGTGAACCCAATGAGGGTCACGACTAAGGCGCCGGTCTGCCCCACGATCAGGGCCGCAAACCAACACATCGCAAACATCCCCAGTGAGCCGGCCAAGCCATAGCCCCACGAGGTAATCAGTCCCGGCCAGGCGAGATGAAACCCGATTCTGGCCGGAAGACTGACCCAAAAAATACCATACTGCACGGCCAGCGTCAAGCTGACAATGACCAGCATTGCCAGGAGGCCCTGCCACAACTTGGTCCAATAGACCCGCTGACGGGAAAAGCCGCTACTGAATAAGAATTGATTAAAGTTATCCGTCAGGTCCTGATTCATTAACACCAGGCCGAGAAGCCAGGCCACAATCAACAACCAAAAGGAATACGCCGGAAAGTTGCTGGTATTATACACTTCCCAGTGATTGATGCTGGCCTTCACCAATTCATAGTGTCCCTGCGTCTGGTTCAATCCGTGCAGGGTGATCAGGTCATTAGCCACCGCGACCAGCATAGAAAGGAGCCCCGCCAGCACAAACGTCCGGCGGTGTCGTCGCCAGATTAATTTCGTTACTTGATTTTGCAAAGTCCCTACCCCCTACTTGAGTAATTGATAGCCTGTATCGTGCGCCAAGTTCGCTCGGAACAGGTCTTCGAGTGTCAACGGCAATTCTTCCAACAAGACGGGATGCAGTGCCCGCAACTGCTGGTCGATGGCGTCGGTGTAGTCCGTGATGACGACCACCAACACGCGTCCGGAAACGCGAATCAGGTGGCTGTGTTCCTTGAGCACCGCCGGAATTGTCTTGTCCGGCAAGACCAGCTGAATCTTCTTGGCCGTTTCCCGGATGGCTTCCAGATTGTAATCGTGAGCCAGTTGACTGTCCTTGAGCAACAAGACACGGTCGCTCAGGCCGTCCAGCTCGTTTAAATCATGCGAGGAAATCAAGAACCCCTTGCGCTGATCGGCCACCTCATCAATCACCATGGTCGCAATATTTTCGCGCACGATCACGTCCAGCCCGTCAAAGGGTTCGTCCAAAATGAGGTACGTCGCGTTAGACGTCAACGCCAAAATGATGTTGACCATCGCCCGCATCCCCTTGGATAACCGCCGGTACTGGTCGCCAGCGTTCAGGTCAAAATGCCGTAACAGCTCGCCGTACCGTTGCCGGTCGAATTTGGGATACACCAGGCTGTAGAAATCTGGCAGTTCCTTTAAACTATAATTGCTCAAAAAATTGTACTGCGTGTCTAAGAAGAAAATCTCGCGTTGCCGCGTGGGCGCCTGCTGGATGGGGTGGTCATCCACCAACACCTGTCCCGCATCGGCCACGTAATGGTTGACCATCGTCCGAAACAAGGTGGTCTTACCGACGCCGTTTCTGCCGACCAAGCCAATGATTTCGCCCGGTGCCCAGTTAAAGGTCACGTCCGAAATGATTTGGTGTTTATTGATTTGCTTGCTTAATTGCTTCACCTGTAAGGTCACTGCTCTACCCCCTCATATGCCTGTTTGATCCAACTCACGACCTCGTCCAGGGGCACCCCCAGGTAGCGAATCTCCGTGAGTAACGTTAAAAGTTGTTTTTTACTGGCGACCACTTGGGCCGAATCTCCCGGCGCCGTTGCGGTTTCGCGGACATACGTGCCCTTACCGTGAACGGTGGTGATCACCTGTTGTGTTTCCAATTGCTTGTAAGCCTTGCTGACCGTGTTGGGGTTCAGCTGCTCTTGCCGCGCCATATCGCGGACCGACGGCAACCGGTCCCCCGGCTTCAAAATGCCCTGGACGATCTGTTGCTTGACCCGCCAAACCAGCTGTTCGTAGTACGGCAGGCTGGAGTCATTCATTTGCATATTTGGTTCACCCCTTGGTGTTTGGCTACGTGTCCTGTGTGTACTATTATACCTAGTACACTCGATTTGGCAAGCTTTTTTCGCTGCTGGTTTAACGAATGGCCTTGATTTAATGGCTAAACCTTGTGTTAGCATGTGACTCATGGCGTTAAATTCGGTTGTTGACCGCTTCATAGTTAATACTGATCGCCTACCGTTCGCCAAATATGGGTTGGAACGCTGGGGCGGACGGGTCGAGCCAAAGGACGGTCTCGACGCCTCGCTTTGAGCCGAAGGACACGTCTCAAAGACGCCAGTTCCCTAAGCGGCATGGCCCACGCCGCTAAGAGAACTCCCACGGCTGAACCCATATTTGGCGAGCTCTCGGCTACAGAGGTGGTTATCAATAACAATTGGTTTAACCCTTGGTAGCAATTAATTTATCAGCTACATGCAATGTTCCCGATAGCCGTCAACTTGCCAAAATCAGCCGGAGGAAGTTGTTCCCTAAAATAGCCAGAATTCCAGCTGATACCGGCGCCTAGTTTCACCAATCCTAGTGGACACAACCCCACCACTCCGGGAATCAACACGTTAATTTCACCCCGGGTAGGCGACCAGGTTGACCATACGTAACTGCAACCCACCAATCCCCATCACTAACCAAAAAAGACCTGCCCGCGGCAAGTCTTTTCACGATCGTCATTAATTTTCAGACTCATGGCCAGGCGCTGTAAACTGTGTGCCGCCCGGAACGTCTTGTTCCCGCACGACCAGCTGGTTGTAGAACTTGGCCCGCGTGAGGTCGTAGTACGGATTGACAAACAGACCGGCGATATTGAACGTTATGGCCTCCACCATGAACCAGAGGATGAAGCTCAAGTCCATGATGAACAGAAACGCCTTGTTGCCGTCCATTAATTTTCGCGATGCCGTGATGGCCTCTAACGCCGTCATTTTTTCACCGCGGTCGACCGCATCCCGGTAAATGTAGAAGGCTTGCGAATAGGCGTAGGCCTTGATGATCCCTGGGAAAACGAACAGCAGTGACCACAGCGCCACGAAAATCCCCGTCAGAATGCTGATGAAGATCCACCCCAGGAAGTACTGGCCCTTGTCAAAGAGCGCAAATGACCGCTGAATCGGGTTGTCGGCTTCGATCTTGCCCCGGTCCAGGTCGATCATGGTCAAGCGAACCCCCATCCGCAACATGCTGGCCACCAAAAAGAACAACCCAGCAAACGAGAAGAAGCCATTCCAGCCAACCGTAGCGCTGCCATCGCTTAAGACGCGTTCGGCCCAGTTCAGGTCACGGGCATACATGCTCCCGCCGATCCACTGCATCGCCATCCATAAAATTGATAGTAGTAGGTAGAATTTAAAATTGTTGGAAACCTGTTGTTTGGCCCCTAATTTAAAGTTCACCCGATCTTGCTTATCCATACGTACTCCTCCCGACAGGCAGCGCCCATCTCATCTTGATAGGAACAGTATACAAGATTTCGGCCCCTGACGATAGGGTGGTGCACAATTAACTTTACTTAACCCATTGCCCCTTAAAAGAACAGGCCTTCATCTGGATTATCGAAACGCGCAATCCGTAGCCACTGGTGGAGGTGCTGTTTTCATCCCCCGCCTACCGTCCCCGGGAAAAAGCCGTCACACGGGGGTCCGGTTGAATTTTTATAAAATAATTGCTAAAATGGCAAGAGCATTTACTCGTGATTAACACGGAAAATATTTGAGGAGTTTTTACATATCATGAAAAAGTTTTGGAAGATTACGCTGGGCGTACTGGTCGTGCTAGTGATTGGCGGCGGAGCGACCGCCTACCATGAGCGGCACAACGTTCGGCGGCTTTTGTTGGTCCATCAACATTATGCCAAGAAAAACATTCTGTCGACCAACCAAATCAAGCTCAATTTGCGGCCGGCCGTATCGACCAAGAACACGACGGCCACCAACAAGCTTAACGCAGCCTACCGTGAGGACCTGCGCCACGTCAAGCCAGGCATCACGCACGCCAAGGTCATCGTCAATCCTTATAAAACTTCGCCACTATCTGGGCTGATCTTGGTCAAGACGGCCGCGGCGACCAAGGTCAAGCTGACCGTTCACGGCGATACGCCGAAGACGACGTTGACCAAACACGTGGCTGGCTACCGGACCGCCCATTCGATTGGGGTCCTCGGCCTGTACGCCAACCGGACCAATCGGGTCACGCTGACGTTTACCCAGAAAAATGGCCATAAGAGCTACGCCACCTACACCCTGAAAACGGGCAAGGCGCCACACGGCATCGGCAAGAACACGCTCAAGACCAGCCACCCCAAGAAGATGGCACTGGGTAAGGGTAATAACTGGTTGACGTTTGCCGTCTCCAGTCAGGGCACCACGTATGGCTTGGACGCCCGCGGTCAGGTCCGCTGGTATAGCACCAACCCCATTTCCCACGTGTTCAAACGCCTGGCCAACAACCACCTGTTGATTCTGACCAAGATTTCGGCTAGCGAGCATAAATACAACGCGCTCCGGGAGACCGACTTTTACGGTCGCGTTTACCGCCAGTACAATTTCGAAGGCCAATTTCCGACGCGCCAGGACCACAGTAAGTTAGCGACCAACACGGTGATTCACCACGACGCCATCCAGCTGCCCAACCGCAACCTGCTCTTGACGGTCGACGACGGCAGCAGTAAGTACGTGGAAGACACCATGATTGAGATCGACTACAAGACGGCCAAAATCGTCAAGGTCATTGACCTCAAGCGTATTTTGCCGAAATCGGCTTACACCAAGTACGACGGGACGCACCGGGCCGACGGGAAGATCGACTGGTTCCACCAAAACTCGATGGTCTACGATCCCCAACGCGACGAGCTGATCGTTTCCGGGCGTAATCAGGATATGATCTTTGCCATCAATTACAAGACGACCAAACTGCAGTGGATCTTAGCCGCGCCGGAAAAGCTGCCGCAACGCTACCAGGCCTACCTGCTGCAGCCCACGACCAAGCATTTCCGCTACAGCGGGGGCCAACACGCCGTCAACATCATTCACAAGCGCAAGAACAAGGGCGAATCGATTGCCCTGGAGTTCTATGACAACAACGTGCCGGTCACGCGGGGCAAGACCAAGCAATCCAAGAAATGGTCGGCCGGGGAAATCGTGTCCATCGACCAACTGAAGTACACGGTCACCAAGACCTGGAGCTTCGGGAAATCCCTGGGCCAACGCAACTTCACCAACATCGTCGGCAGTAGTTACGCTGTCGGTCGCCACAACACGCTGATTGGCTTTGGTTACGCCAGCAACGGGAAACGCAGCGAGTTCGTCGAGGTCAACCGCAAGACCAACCAAATCGTCTTTGACGTCGACCGGACCCACTTCAAGCACGGCGACTGGAGCTACCGGGCCCAACGAATGGCATTGTATCCGGGTAGCGCTACCGTTAAGTTAAACGAAATCAAGCCTGCCATGAAATAAAGTAAAATGAGCGTGGGCCCAAAGGCGATTAGCCGGCGAGCGTTAAGGCGGCTAACCGAATAATCCTGGGTTTGGATTATTTGGTTAGTCGTTTTAAGCGGAACCGGCTGCCTTTTGGCGCACGTTTCAGCTATGTAAAGGCAAAGCGAACGAGCCTGGGAATTTTTTCCCAGGCTCGTTTTTATTTGCATTTTAATGGGTCGGCTCCCACCCGCAACGTCTCACGGGGCGCTACTGACGGGGCTAGTTGCTACTGCTGCTTTGACTTGGCATGCCACTCGGGGCGCCAGCTGGCCGTTTCCCCTTCGGCGCGTTTTTCAGTTGCGTGGGTTGCGCGGACTTGGCCTGTTGCTGGCCGAGCATGTACCCCGTCCCCCCGCCACCGGCGAAGAGCAAGATGCCGGCGGTCAGCAGGGCTAGCCAATGTTTCGGACCTTGACGGACTGGTTTCACCTGACACTCATCCTTTCTGTTAACTGCTTGGTGGTTAACTTAGGCTTTAGTATACGTGGAGTTTCTTAATTCTGGCTAAACGGGGGGCAACCTAGCATCACACTGGCAACCTACCGTCCGCCAAAAATGGGCCTGGAGAATTTCCCCAGACCCACTCAAAAACGTATTAGGCTATAGATTGAAACTATCGTTTTGAATAATACCTTCTCTTAACCCTAAAAAGGCCGTCAATATCAGCAAGTCAGCAGATCCTCCCAGGCTCAAATTATCTCGCTCAAAAATACGATTAAGCTCAAGCAACTTCTCCCAGCCAGCTGGTGTTTTACTCCCGCCATTTGCTAGATAGGCTTGTGCTTGTGCATGAGCCCAGGGAATGATTTCGGCATTGCCAGCGCGCTTCACCAAATTAGTATCTGTAGTATTCGCAACAATTGTGAGCAAGGTATCCAAGAGTCGCTGATTGAGTGTCCCCGTGCTTTGTCGCAAGGCAGGCAGAGCAATATTAAACGTCGTGGGGTACCCAGCTTCTGCTTCCCCCCGAATACCAGTAATGCCGTCACGCAAGTATAGTTTTTCTCCAGCCGTTAACTGGTCACGCGACTTTTCGGCTAAACCATCGAAGTCGTGTGCCGTCAAGCCATGGAGCATTGTCTGAACAGTTGACCGTAACTCAACCCCTTGCTTATCCGCATAAGCACTTGCGGTGACCAAAATTCCCAAAGAAAAGATGGCACCCTTGTGGGTATTCACATTATTGGTAGCGGTCCGCATGGTTTGCTCCGCACGAACGCCCAGCGGCCGAATTTGCTGAAATAACTCGGTCAGCTCATCCCCGTCAAAGGCTAGCCCCATTGCGACACACTTTTCAAAATAAGGAAGTAGACTAAGCGCACTGTCAATAAAGGTGAATACCGTCATATCAGGATGCGGTCCCTGCGAAGCTGGATCTACCAAGCCGGGCTTTGGTGTCACTGACACCTCGTACAGCATTGCCCGAACAGCATCCATTGCTAAAGTTGAAGTGGTCTTAGTCGTTGTCACGTGTTGTCTACTCCTTTGTGGTCAATGTCTTTTGGTATAAGTCAGAAATATAGTTCTGTAACTCGACGACAGTATGGCGCCGGGAACGGGCACACTCCTTGGCGGGACGATTACAGATAAAACAGCGCCGGACGTCTGCACCAAGCTCTGTCCGTGACCAAGAGTGGCCCGTTCCATCCAGGACGTCCACATCAAAGATTCTGCCTAAAGGAGAGCTATCTTCAAAACTGGCCGCAACTCGTTTCACAGTTCGTGCTGATATTGGTGTCTGTAAGAAGAGCTCATTACCGGTGACGCCCTGCCAATGGGCTAATTGCTGAACCACGATATTCTCCTTCTTTAACAACGCCGAAAGGACTTGAATGCCCTGTTCAAACAGGAACGTGATGGCTTCGTTATTCTTAATGGGGCCAGGAATATTTAACTTAATTGACAGTAAAGTCCGGTCTGGAGCAACCCGCAACGCTTGTTGTTGAAAAGCCGCTCGCCGATCTTTATTAGCAAGAACCGTTGCAATATCAACTCGCGTACCCGTTTTAAAAATATCTACTGTCATCACTGATTCCTCCTTAAAAGTGCCATTCATTATCATTGACCGCAACGTAATAGCAATTAGCCACTACGGCAGTACAGTCGCAGTGGCTAATTACTAATCTAACACGCTTGTTACCTAATCAGTCTTTTAGTCCTTAACTTCTTTGACCGTATCGATGATTGAACCATCGCGGTATTCGATCAAGGCAACAGTCCGGTCCGTAAATTCAAGCGGTTTTGGCTTGCCAACGCGCTTTTCAGCCATCTTTTGCAAGTCTTCAATCTTGTAAACTGGTAAGCCAGGAATATTGCCCAGAGCTGAGATTAAGTCAGTCCGCTTCGGGTTAATAGCAATTCCAAATTCAGTAACCAGAACATCAACGGAGTCTCCTGGCGTAACAACGGTCGTTACATCAGGGACAACCGTTGCAATCCGGCCCCGAACCAACGGCGCAGAGATGATGGTCAATTTCCCAGTAGCGGCATCTTGGTGACCACCAATTGCCCCACGGATAACACCATCCGAACCGGTCATGACGTTGACGTTAAACTTCGTATCAATTTCCAAGGCACTCAAGATGACCACGTCCAATTGGTCAACCATAGCACCCTTGTTGTCTGGATCGGCGTACCAAGAAGCATCAATTTCTTGTTGATTGCCGCTGGTGTGCATTGAATCAGCAGCGCCCTTGTCAAAGTCCTGAACATCCATTACCTTTTTAACCAATCCTTCGTTGAGCAAATCAGTCGTTGGTTTGGTAATACCACCTAAAGCAAAGGAAGCCTTGATTTGGTTATCAATCATTGCTTGACGCAGGTAGCGGGTAACGGCCAATGCGGCACCACCGGAACCAGTTTGGAACGAGAAACCATCTTTGAAGTAAGGCGAATGGGTAATGACATCATTAACCATTGAAGCAATCTTCAATTCCTTAGGGTCTTTGGTAAACCGAGTAGCACCAGAACCAATCTTGTCAGGATCGCCGACCTTGTCGACCTTAACCACGTAATCCACTTGCGTTTGCTTGATAGAAGCTGGTGTGTTCGGGTAATCGACGATGTTATCAGTCAGCAAGACAACCTTATCAGCGTATTGGGCGTCCATCAAGGCGTACCCTAATGAACCAAAGACCGCGTTGCCTTCCATCCCGTTGGCATTGCCTAAACGGTCAGCATTTGGCACACCCAAAAAGGCAACGTCAATCTTGATATCACCATGTTCGATAGCCCGGGCCCGGTTCCCGTGAGAACGGAAAATAACGGGGTTCTTTAACCCACCATGGGAAACAAAATCACCTAAAGAACCACGCATACCAGAACTGGTAATGTTCGTAATGGTACCGGCCTTAATAGCTTCGATGACCATATCATTCATGACACCTGTCAATGAAGATGGTGCCAAAGTCAGGTTCTTGATCCCGGCATCAATGATGACTCGCATCACTTGGTTAAAGACAAAGTCACCGTTCCGGAAGTGGTGGTGGAACGAAATGGTCATACCATCCTTGACCGTATCTGCAACAACTTGCTTGATTGAGCTGACAATCTTGTCATCCCCCGTTGAAACGTGGACCTTAGGCGCAACTCGTTGAACATCTGGGTTGCCAATTTCAGTCGTTTCGAATGGCTTGTAATCAAGCTTTTTCATTAAATCATCTGGTAATTCACGATTTACTTTACTTTTCAAGATAATTGCCCTCCTCATCAACTAAGTGAGACGCAGTAGCTAACTTCATTACCCGCTGTGCCCGTAAAACAACTGGCCGGTCAACCATTTGACCATTCATTGAGATAACACCAGAACCCTTTAACTTAGCCTCTTGAATAGCGTTAATGACATTCTTGGCATTCTTAATTTCAGCTTCCGTTGGTTCGTAGACCTTATTGACCATTGGAATCTGACGAGGGTTAACCAATGACTTACCGTCGAACCCAAGTTGGTGAATGTATTCCGTTTCGCGGTAGAAGCCTTCCGTATCATCCATGTTGGTGAAAACAGTATCAAAGGCTGCCACACCAGCAGCCCGAGCCGCATGCAAGACCATGTTCCGAGCAAATTCCAGTTCACGGCCATCAGGATAACGGTGCGTCTTCATGTCTGTCGTGTAATCTTCAGCAGACAAGGCAATCCCAATCATCCGATCAGAAGCAGCGGCGATATCGGCAGCTCTGAGCACACCCTTGGCACTTTCAATAGCGGCCATCAAGTGCGTTGACCCAGCTTCACGACCAAATTCCTTTTCAGCAGCAGCGATGTCAGCTTCCAGCTTTTCGACCATTTCTGGTGATTCTGCCTTTGGCAAACGGATAACATCGATACCGGCCTTGACCATGGCCTTCACATCGTTGTCATAAAATGGCGTATCCTGGCCATTGACTCGAACAACCAGTTCGGCATCTCCGTAGTCTTGCGTTTGTAAGGCTTCATAGACCAATAGACGAGCAGCATCCTTTTCTGGCAAGGACACAGAGTCTTCCAAGTCAAACATAATGGAGTCGGCACCATAGATACCAGCGTCTTTGACCATTGCCGGGTTATTCCCTGGAACAAACATCATCGTTCGCCGTAAACGTTCTTCATTCTCAGCCATTAGAGCACCTCCCATGCTGGTGTGTCAGTTGTTTCAGCAGCTCGTTGAACGGCCGCAACCGTCCGGGCTTTGATGACACAATCCAGTGCACCTTTGTCAACAGCTTTGACCTTTGCAGCCGTAACATCCAGGGACTTCAAGGTTTCTTTGATCACTGCCTCGATCTGATCACCAAACACTTTTTTAACATCTGACTGTAGGTCGATGGTAATGCCACTGTCGGCCCGAGAAATCGTAAGCTGAATGTCAGAAGATTCCAAGGTTCCGGCAATCGCTGTTTTCTTAATTTCCATTAATGTTCATTCCTTTCTGAATTCTAGCTTGTAACGTTGCTAAATTTTGTTGAATAAAATCCGCTGTATTTGCAGGTAACCAATCTAAAACACTAGCAGCCTGGTTCTCAGCAATGGCTTGGCGGACCCGCGTCGCCGTGATGACCTGATCACCATGGGTCAGTCGCGAAATCACCTTGACGTCAACGGACGGTGGTAGCTCCGCTTGTAGGACTTGGTTATAAATACCGGTCGTTCTAGAAATCGGTTCACTCCCCAAGTAACGGGTTTGAATCTGGAGTGCTGGTGCAATTTGATCTCGGAATAGCCGCGCATCCAGAGTCGTTTGGAACTGAATGGCTTCGTCCGCAGTCGGTAGGAAATAGGCCGGAAATGTCACATAGCTAACCATGTACTGATCACCAGTGACAACCACGACATTTTTTAGGTCCTGGGTTCCCTGCTTAACCAATGCTAACCGTTCCGCCGTCGTAAAGAGCGAGACATCATCACTGACCACGAAGACGTAGACTAATTCATTTTCCTGAGCCGCTTGTTCCACTAAGTAACGGTGGCCCAATGTAAATGGATTAGCGTTCATCACGATGGCCCCAACCCGTTTAGCCGGAAGCAAACGTCGTTCGGTTGCTACTTTTTCTACGCGACGGACATAGTCGTTCACATCCGTATCCCCCGTCTCAAGGATGGCTCCCAGATCGGTCTGAGCTAACTCATGGAAACCGACATGCTGGAAACTCGCTGAGTATTTAACCTTAGTGAAGACAAAGAGGTGAAAGATTCCACGCTGAGCCAGCAAGTTCATTAAGGCTGAGACGATTGAATTAAAATGGCTACCTTGCGTAGAAAATTTATTGCAAACACCCACGTACTTCAAAACGTTTCCCGCCACAGAACCAGTCGCAATTAGGCTCCCCTGTTCGTTGTACATGCCTAAAGTCGTGTCGATCTGTTGCAACTCATTTTCCTGAAAGTTTGTAATTCCTAAAGACTCTAGAAACTCTCGCCATTCCTTGAAAACAGCTACGTCAGTTAAATTCAAAGTCTGTACTGCTTGTTCGATTGGTAATCTCCCCCTTCCCTTGATTGCTTTTTAATGTTTCAATTCGGTCAGCGTCACCCAACTAAAGGTTTTGAATAACCATGATAATTGGTACCACGACAATAAAGAGAACCGACGTGGAAACCACAATGTTCGTTGCAAACTTAACATCACCATGGTACGTATTCGCCAAGATTGGCAAAACGGCCAATGACGGCGTGGCAGCTTGGATGATCAAGGTTTGCTGGAAGACATCGTTCATGTGAACCCCAATGTGTAAGCCACAGAAAATAATAATAGCCATGATAATTGGTGAAATGACGAATCGTCCTAACAATGTGCAAATCACGTTGCCGTCGAAGCGCATGTTGAGAATCCCAAAACGCTTCAGCATAATCCCAATATAAATCAACGACAGCGGTGTTACCAGTGCCCCAATATCCGTTAAGGCAGTCGTAGCAAAAGTCAATTTCATCAAGCCATTTTCCCAGCCAGGAATATAGATGAACGGTAACGCGATAATGAAGCCCCACAATGGCGTTGGAATCAAATGATGCCAGTCAAAGTTTGCTTTGCTACCACCATCACGGTCAACTGTCGGGTCATCCCCAGCAATTACCCAAACACCTAAGGTCCAAATAATAACCGTGTTTACAATATAATACGTCAGTAAGTAAGGTACTGAAATTTGCCCAAACAGCGCAACGTTCAGTGGCATCCCAATGAAGACCGTGTTAGCACCGTTAATCGCCGTCATCATTAATCCACGACGACCACGTGGAACCTTAACGACTCGAACAAAAATCCAAGCAACCACATAACCCACTAAGATAGAAATTACTGTGTAGATAACACCCATGGACAACGTCGCTAATTTAGTAGGATTGAAGTATTTCATCATTGCCATGAAAATTGAAGCTGGCAAGGCAATCTTCATAATCAGCTTGGACAAAGAACCTGAAAACTTTTCGTCAAACCAGCCCTTTTGCTGGCCGTAGTAACCAACTGCAATCATCAAAACAATTGCAAGAACACTTTGAATTGAAGTTAAAAATATACTCATGAGGTCTAAACTTCCTTTATCACTAAATTATTTAGCGGCTGCCATGATGGCTTTGGTGACTGTGGCAACGACACCCTCATCAAAGACGCCTGGCACGATTCGTTCTGCGGTTGGTGCTGGTACTAAGCTAGCTAATGCCTTAGCGGCCGTGGCTTCAATATCCAGATCAACTCGTTTCAATCCGCTTCGCAGTAAACCTTTGAACAGTCCAGGGAATACCAGAATGTTGTTGACTTGGTTGGCATACTGGCTGGAACCAGTGGCAATCACTGCAGCACCCGCATCGTGGGCAACTTGTGGATCAATTTCTGGCTTAGGGTTAGCCAAGGCAAAGATAATTGGATTTTGGGCCATGCGCTTAACCTGACTAGCAGATAACACATTGGCATCAGATAAACCGATAAAGACATCCTGATCATCAATCACATCGTCCAACGTACTGCCGTTGACGTCTAAACCAATCTCTTTGGCCAAACCAGTTTGGTATGCGTTGTATCCAGTGGAATCTGGCTTAACGACACCATCAATATCAACCAAGGTAATGTTCTTCATGCCAACTCCGTTCAGTAACTTGGCAGTGGCAACACCAGAAGCACCGACACCATTCAAGACAACCTTTAAGTCCTTCAAGGGTTTATTGACCACTTTGGCTGCGTTGATCAATCCGGCGAGAACGACGATTGCGGTGCCTTCTTGATCATCGTGGTAAACCGGAATATTTAATTGGTCTGCCAACTGTTCTTCAATTTCAAAACAACGTGGTGCGGCAATGTCTTCCAAATGAATCCCAGCAAATGAGAGTGATAAATTCTTGATGGACTTAACAAAGTCGGGTACTGGTACTTGATCGACTGCCAATGGCAAAGCATTTACCCCAGCTAAATCCTTGTAGAGCAATGCCTTCCCTTCTACGACGGGCAAGCCACCGGCAGGGCCAATGTTGCCTAAGCCCAAAACGGCTGAACCGTCCGTGACTACGGCGACTAGCTTGCCACTCATTGTCAATTTATCTTTCAATTCCGGATCATGTTCAATAGCCTTGGAAATCTGTGCAACACCTGGCGTATAAGCTTTTCCCAAATCCGTCTTATTGTTGACGGCCATCTCAGCGCCAATCTCGAGTACCCCAGTATTTTCCTCATGGAGTTCAACGATTTCATCTTTATCCAATTCGGTTCATTCCTTCCTGTTGCCAACATCATGATGTTTATTTTAAAAATATCGTGCACCTTTTAACAGGTTCCATCTTACACGCTTTTTTAAATTTTGCAAATATTTATTTTATTTTTTAAATATTTAAAACAAGTTATTTAAAATTGCTAAATGTTCAGTTATAATTTTAAACAAGCAACTTAAAAATTCACTGGACAATTATCGTTAAAGCGATTACATCTACAGCTTACCGGTGGTGTCGATTGAAAACCAATTCACAACCGTGTATAGTCCTTGGTATTTTCTCCACCAATCTGTTCGGTCCCCATTGAGAGACATCAGCCGGAGCGGGCTTAGACAAATTGACACTAACGTTTAACAACGCTTAGATGACAACGGATTAATTGTTAAAATGTTATACTTATCTTGAACATGAATTCATAGCGGAGGATTACTCATATGGAGAAGAATTTGACTCACGAAGAGCTGCTAGTCTTGATTGCACAAGACTACTATTACAGTAATCTTGCCATCTCAGATATTGCTCGCAAATACAGTTTGAGCCGATACCTCATCACTAAGGACCTGGATGAGGCCTTAAAATCTGGGATTGTTTCCATCCAGATCAATGCACCTGTTTCCCGCAATTTCCAGCTTGAAACACAATTTAAAAAAGTCTTTGGGATTCCGCACATTGCCATCTTACGGGGGGATGGTAACTCCGATACGAACGCTAATAATATCGTGACGTACGCCGCCGAACGCATTGAGCAACTGATCTCTGCAAGCCAAGTAGTCGGCCTAGCTTGGGGGAGCACCGTTCACAGCATCATTGAGCATTTCAATTCAGAGTTGCAAGAAGACCTGACTTTCACACAATTTGTTGGCGAAAACATGAAATACAATTCGCGGGCTGGATCAACTCGAATGGTTGAGCACGCCGCTTCGCGTTTTGAAGCCGACTATGTCACTCTACCAGCACCGCTTTATGTCACTAACAAGACTGTCCGAGAACTGCTACCGCAAGAACCCGCCCTACAAAAAACAATGACTATCGCTTCCCGAATGGACTTTCTGTTCTGCGGCGTAGGGACGATTTCATCAATAGACTCCATTCCTACCTGGAAAAACGTTAAAGACCAAATTTTCCCAGGCGTTGATACCAGTCAGATTGCCGGAATGTTGTTCGGCCGACCTTACGACATTCAGGGAAATTTCCTAATTCCTCAGGAAGATACCGTTGTCGGCATTCCATTAGAAAAAGTCTTGGCGACTCCCCGACGCTTCGCAGTAATCAAAAGCAAGTTTAAGACTTACGCGGCGTTAGGTGCTTTACGCGGTAAATTAATCACAGATCTCGTCATCGACGAGGGAATTGCGCAACGGATTTTAACGGCTAACAATGAAATTTAACGTGCCCAATAAAAAATACAGGTCAAATTCTCGGTTGAGAATTTGACCTGTATTCTTTATTTATTTACCCAATCCGCCGCTAATCCAGCGTCTTCAAGAAAGCCAACAAAATCTGATTAAACTGCGCTGGCTGTTCGGCCATGACGATATGTCCGGCATCCGGCACGATTTTGGCCGTGCCGTGGTGCGCTAGCTTGGCTGCGATGGCCGCAAACTCGGGGTTAAAGAACGGCGACTTGCCACCGGCGATGATTAGAAATGGCGCCTGCAGATGCAACAAGACGTCGCGCCAATCCTGGGCGGCGTGGTCGATCATCAATGGGTAATTCAATGCCGCATCGTACGGGTGGGTTTGTTTTTCCGCGTGAATTTGCGCGTAAACGCCGTCATCGATCCGGCCCGCAGTGGACTTGCCCATTGGCTCGGCCAATAACTGGGGGAAGTTATCCCAGGTCAACTGCTTAAACCCGTATGGCCAGCCGGCTTCGGCCACCATCTTCGGGCTCTGATCCACGTCGATGACGGCCTTGACGTGGGCCTCGCCAAACAGGGACAAGTAGGCAAAGAACGTCGCCGCTCCCAAGGAGTTGCCCAACAAAATGGCCTGGTCGACCTTAAGCGCCGCCAACAATTCCGCGACGTCCATCGCGTGTCGCGTGATGCGCCGGCCCTGGACGGTTTGGTCCGAGGCCCCCTGATTGCGAGCATCAATATTAATAACGCGATAACCGGCCGCTACCAGCACGGGCACCTGGGCCGCCCAAATCTTGCGGCTACCGCCGATCCCCGTCAGGATGACGATGGGCGTGCCACTCCCCTGATCATCATAGACAATGTTCACGCCATCATTGGTTTTGAAATTCATGTTGCCGCCCCTCTCGCTAATTTAATCTTAGCTTACGCCGAGGTGGGGCTGAACGTCAATAGCGGCGCGGTCAGGGGGCGGTCGCCAGCCGGGGCCACCTGCTCATGGGGTAAAACGGTTTAAAGTTCGTGTTTTACCGTTTTGGTATCACTCAGCACATCCACCGGATATTACAAATTTTATGTAAGCTCTTTATCAAAAAATCAACTATCGCCTATCGTTCATATTAGTAAACAGGTTGATGTATCAGCGATTTCTTATTAAATCCTTTTACCCTAAAACACAATTTTAACTCACAATTCTTGTCTAAAAATCTTTTCACTCACCCCTTGCATTCACTTGTCAAATTCGGTAAGATATGAACTATCAAATCAGATATTTTGGAAAATGTTCGGTATAAGAGGAGAGATTATTCATGCGTAATGTGTACTTTAACCACGACGGTAGCGTCGATGACTTAGTTTCTTTACTGTTACTGCTTCAGATGCCCGACGTCCGGTTGACCGGCGTTGGCGTGGTTGGTGCGGATTCCTATTTGGAACCAGCGCTGGCCGCTAGCCGTAAGATCATCGACCGGTTCGGCCACGGCGCCCAGCTGGACGTCGCCGCTTCCGATTCGCGCGGCGTGCATCCTTTTCCCAAGGAGTGGCGCCTGGACGCCTTTAGTTTAGACGCCCTGCCGATTCTCAACGAAGCCGGCACCATCACCACGCCCGTTGCGGAAAAGCCGGCACACCTGGACCTCATCGACAAGGTGACTCACACCGACGGCCCCACCACACTGGTCATGACTGGCCCACTCACCGACCTGGCCCGAGCCTTGACCGTCGACCCCAGCATCACCGCTAAGATCGACAAGCTCTACTGGATGGGCGGCACCTTTGACGGCCGCGGTAACGTCGCCGAACCGGAACAAGACGGCACGACCGAATGGAACGCCTTTTGGGACCCCGAGGCCGTCAAGACCGTTTGGGACAGCGATTTGGCCATTCAAATGGTCGGCTTGGAAAGTACCCGGCAGGTGCCATTGACGCCGGCAGTTCGCCAACATTGGGCCACCCAACGGCAACACCCGGCCATCGACTTCATCGGCCAGGGGTACGCCTTAGTGCCAGCTCTCCAGCACTTTGAAACCAACTCGACGTACTTCCTCTGGGACGTGCTCACGACGGTCGCCAGTGAAACCCCGGCCATCGTCACGACCAAGCAGGTCACCAGCGACGTCTTGACCACGGGACCAGGCCGCGGCCGCACCTTTGAAACGCCGACCGGCCGGCCCATCACGCTGGTCACCACGGTCGATCACGACGGTTTCTTCCAACGCATCGATGAACTGGCGATTTTAGCCGACAAATAAGCTATACTTAGAGGGAACCTTCGTGGCGCCCTCTTTTTTGGGGCACGACGATCACCCCATCTGCGAGGAGGAACTGCCATGCTGCCCATCACCATCGGAATCGTTATTGGTATCATTCTTTCGTTACAAACGGCCGTCAATTCACGGCTACGCGGCTTTATCGGCTCACCTTATCAAGCGTCATTCGTCTCATTTACCATCGGCACCCTGTTTTTAGCCATCGTCATGTGCGTTCAACGTGAATCCTTTGGCATCACCCCCACCACCCTGACGACTCAGCCCTGGTGGATCTGGATTGGTGGGCTGCTGGGCGTGATTTTTCTCACGACCAACATCTTGTTGTTCCCGCACATCGGCGGCGTGCAAACGGCCATCATGCCCATCTTGGGGCAGGTGCTCATGGGGTCGGTCATCGACAATTTCGGCTGGTTTCACTCAGCGCAACAACCGCTAACAGCGGTGCGCGTGCTCGGGTTACTTCTGGCCTTGACCGGCATCATCATCACCGTGGCCCTGCCAGATTTATTGGCCCATCGACCGGCGACCGCCACTACCGGCAACCCCTGGCCCTGGCGTCTGCTGGGCATCGTGACCGGGGCCTTGGGCGCCACGCAGACCACCATCAACGGCCGACTGGGGCTGGTCCTTCACTCGCCGTTGCACGCTGCCTTCATTTCCTTTCTGATTGGAACGCTGGGCCTCCTCATTATTGTGATCGTCGTCCACCGGAGCTTCAAGGAGATCAAACGCGCAGTCGGCCGCGGCAAGCCGTGGTGGATCTGGCTAGGCGGTGCCATGGGCGGACTCTTCGTTTTGGGCAACGCCTACCTGGCGCCCATCATCGGCACGGGCCAGACCGTGGTATTTGCCTTACTGGGACAAATCACCGGAGGCCTGCTGGTCGACCAGTTCGGCTTACTCGGTGCCAAACGCAAACCGGTGGTCGCCGTCCAACTGTTGGGGTTAGCGGTGTTAATTGGCGGGGTCGTCTTGATTCGGCTGTTCTAGTTTCGAATTCGGCCACCTTCCCCACGCAATCTAAATCAACGCAAAAACGGGTCCCCGCACTGGCAAACACCAATGCGGCGGACCCGTTTTAACGTTCAACGATCGGGGCAATCCGGCCACAGGGCTTCGACGGCGGCCAGCGACTGCGTATCGCCCGCCGCCTTTTCCCGCGCAATTTCTGCTCGGAATTGTTCGGGGCTCAGTTCGACATCAAAGGGCAGATCCTGGTCGCTCACCGATTGTTGTAAGAACAAGTGAATCGCGGTGGTGACGCTCATCCCGTATTTTTGGTACACCTGCGTCACGTTCTGTAGCAGTTGTGGGTCTAAATCAAGTTCCACGTGCCCTGATTGTGGGCCATTATCAACCTTGGTCATGGTTCATCCTCCTCATCATTTCTCCTAGACTATCCGCCTACAACCCCAACTTAACATGCACTTATAGGGTCACACAACCCTTATCGTTTTAGGGTCGCACGCCATTAATTCGCTCAACGTTTCGCCCTAAAAATGGCTTGGCCGTTAACGTTGTCCGCGCTGGCCGCCTTACCGTTTGTATAAACCAGTGTCTGCGGCTACCAGCCCCATCATCTTTACATAGCTGAAGCGTGCGCCCAAAGGTAGCCTGGTTCCGCTTAAAACTGCTAACCCAACAATCCAAGACCCGGATTATTCGGTTAGCAGCCTTAACGCTCGCCGGCTAATCGCCTTTTGGCCCATTCTCAGAAAAAAAGCGGTGCCCCGCCGCAACGACCGTGCTGGTCATTGTGGCGAGACACCGCCTGTCTTTTAAAGTGATTTATTCAGCGTCATACAGCTTAGCAACTTGGGCTTGGACCTGTTGATGAGCCAAGAACTCATCGTAAGTCGTGTCCGCCCGGTCAACAATGCCCTTGGGACTGACTTCGATGATGCGGTTGGCAATCGTTTGGATGAACTCGTGGTCATGGGATGTGAACAGGATACTGCCACTGAACCCGACCAGACTGTCGTTCAACGCGGTGATGGATTCCAGATCCAAATGGTTCGTGGGATCATCGAGCAACAGCACGTTGGCCTTGCTCAACATCATCTTCGACAACATTGCCCGGACCTTTTCGCCCCCGGACATAACATCGACTTCGCGGTTCACGTCGTCCCCGGAGAAGAGCATCTTCCCTAAGAAGCCGCGCAAGAAGGTGTTGTCACTTTCTTCCTTGGAGGCAAATTGCCGCAGCCAGTCGATGACCGTCATTTGATTTTCGGCAAAGTAGTCGTTGACGTTCTTCGGCAGGTAGGTCGTGCTGGTCGTTTGCCCCCAGACCACGTTACCACTATCTGGTGCCAATTCGCCGGAAACGATTTGCATCAGGGTCGTGGTCGTCAGGTCGTTGCGACTGATGAAGGCGACCTTTTCGCCCGGCCGCAGCGTCAGACTCACGTCGTTTAAAATCGTCACGCCGTCGATGGCCTTGGTCACATGTTCCAGGCGCACCAAGTCATTGCCCAATTCGCGTTCCGGATTGAACTTAATAAACGGATATTTCCGTGAGGACGGCTTGATGTCATCCAACGTGATCTTTTCCAATTGCTTCTTCCGCGACGTGGCCTGCTTGGACTTCGACGCGTTGGCACTGAACCGCGCCACGAATTCTTGCAGCTGCTTGATTTGGTCGGCCTTCTTGGCGTTGGCATTGGCCTTCAACTGCGCCGCCAACTCACTGGATTCCATCCAGAAGTCGTAGTTGCCGACGAACAGCGTGATCTTACCGAAGTCCACGTCACACATGTGCGTGCAGACCTGGTTCAAGAAGTGCCGGTCATGGGAAACGACGATGACGGTGTTTTCGTAATCCGCCAGGAAGTTTTCTAGCCAACTGATGGATTGCACGTCCAACCCGTTGGTCGGTTCGTCCAATAGCAGCACGTCGGGATGGCCGAACAGGGCTTGGCCCAAGAGGACCTTCACCTTTTGTGGCTCCGTCAGTTCGCTCATTGGCACCTGGTGGAGTGACTCGTCGATGCCCAAGGCCTGCAGCATTTGGGAGGCTTCCGCTTCGGCTTCCCAGCCGCCCATTTCGCCAAATTCGGCTTCCAGTTCAGCGGCCCGAATCCCGTCTGCGTCGCTGAAGTCTGGCTTCATGTAAATGGCGTTCTTTTCAGTCATGATATCGTAAAGCTTCTTGTGGCCCCGGATGACCGTGTCCATGACCAAGTTGTCTTCAAAGGCAAAGTGGTCCTGGTTCAAACTCGACATCCGCTCGTTGGGCCCCAATGAGACGTTGCCGCTGGTTGGCTTCAATTTGCCCTCAATGATCTTTAGGAACGTTGACTTCCCAGCGCCGTTAGCGCCAATGACCCCGTAGCAGTTTCCTGGGGTGAACTTGAGATTAACTTCGTCGTAGAGCTTCCGGTCGGAGAACTGCATACTGACATTATTGACGGTTAACATGAACGATACCTCCTGTAATTTTCGCGTAAAAAACCAACGTGTCAGGTTAACGGCGACGTTGGTTTCAACTCATATTCGTTATGACATGTTAGGGTAGTTTACCATAAAACGCCCGAACAAGCAATGATTACACTAAGTCCACGACTGCTCGGCGGCATATTTCTCCCGGTAGGTCTTGGGCGTCATCTGGTAGTGGCGTTTGAAGGTCACGAAAAAGTTCTTCTCGGTCCGAAAGCCCGTCTGCAGGGCAATCTCTTGAATCGAGGTCTTCGACGTCATCAACAGCTGCGTCGCCCGCTCCAGACGAATCTGTCCCAGGTAGGCCTTAGGCGAAATGCCCATGTATTCCTTGAAGTAGCGGGAAAAATAAACGCTGGAATAATTGAGCCGTTCCGCCATGTCGGCAATCGACACGGGTTGGCCGTAGTTGTCTTGAATCTCGGTCACGGCCTGGCGCAAAGGCTGCGGCAACGGCAATTGGTCGCTGCTAACCTGACCATTGACGGTTAAATGCTTCAGCAATTCACCCACCAATTGGTATTCCGCCCCCAGACTGGCCAGGTAATCCGCCCGGTCATCGGGCTCGGTCAGCGCATTGGTGGCCAGCGTGTGGACCGAGCGCGCCAGGTCCAAGTAAGGCGCCGAGCGCAGGTCCAGATCCAGCGGTCCCCAAAACGGCAGTTGCTTGGCTGCGACCACCTGGAACAACCAGGCTTGCGGTAACAGCAAGGTGATGATCTGATTTGTTTCGTCTAAAAAAGTCTCATAGCTGTGCACCACTTCGGAGTTCACCACGTACAGGTGCTCCTCTTCCATGTGGTAGGTCGACCCCCCAATGTGGACCGTGCCCGGATGCCCCTTATAGGCATAGGCCAATTCAATAGCCTGGTGCCAATGAGGCAAGACCATCTTCGGTCCACAGGTCCCGTGCGAAATCACGCGCAAGGGCAAGGTCATGGTAAAATTTAAACGTTCGTGATACGGCCGCGGCATGTGCGATTCCCCCATTCTGCCCGCTGCAAACAAGATAGACCAATTCCACTTACTCTTTACGACACTAGCATACCACGTTCGGTGAGAATAAGGTTAAATTTAGTAAGCCAATCATTAGATTATGGGATTATCGATTTAGGTAATCCTCGATATAATGAACTCGTAACATCGGTTGAACGACTAGCGTGATAGTACCGGCAAACCGCTTGGTGCCGCCACTTAACTGGATCGCTTAGGGGAGTGCTCCAATCGTCGTTTGACCACGAATGATTTGGGCCGTAACCAAATCATTCCTTATTGAAAACCAGACCGTAAAGTTTAGGCGTTGTGGGGGCAACGACTGAACCTATGGCACTTCCAACGTGTAGTCTGCCACAGCCCATCCTTCGGGGGAAGGTGGACTTGGCAGCTACGGATAAGTTTTGGCCATTGGAGTCTTTGGGGGAAAATAAGACCCACGCCTTGGGGGACGTGGGTCTTTTGCTGGTCTTCTTTTTGTTCTGAAGGTTGAAAGACGAAAATCAGCTGAAACTACTATTATCATGTGCCTTATAACGTCAAAGCTAGTCGTTTACAGTCTCACAGTGCGAACTGGCCGCCTACCGTTCGCCAAATATGGGTTGGAACGCTGGGGCGGATGTACTGGCCCCTGTCAAGTTGTCATTCGAAATAATATAAAATGGACGTTTACCCTAAGCGGCTTCATT
>NZ_RKLX01000022.1 GCF_004745505.1 Levilactobacillus suantsaiihabitans | reverse complement strand
CTAACTTCCACTACAGAATACAGATTGAATTCAATATTCGGGTCCAAAAAAGAGGCCCAATTCGTAAGTGAATTGAACCTCTCAAATTCTCCCCATCAACACCGGTTGACAAAGAGCCGGATAAACAACAAAACAGGTCCCCATCGAAGCGCACTTCAAACGCCGATGGGGACCTGTTTCTACTATATAAAGACATTTATGGGAACTGACAAGTGGTGCTGGCTGATGAAGCCTGCCACTAACCGACGACTAGGGGGATTGGTCGGTGGTGGACGAAGCGCTTAGGCGGCTAGCTTACTTGGCGATGTAAGTCGTCTTGAAGTCGTAAGGCACACCAGCGGGATTGTAGTTGATGTTTTTGACATTCTTTCGTAACAGTTGTGATTTGGCGGGTTGGTACAATGGGATGGTCCCTTGATCGTTCATCAGGACCTTTTCGGCTTGGACCAACTTAGCCCACCGCTTGACCGGTTGATTACCGTCTTGGTTTTCGGATTCGTCCAGCAACTTATCGTATTGCTTGTTGGACCAGCTAGATGTGTTGTAGCTGGAGTTGGATTCGTAAACGTCCAAGAAGTTGATGGGGTCGGCGAAAACGGATTGCCAGCCACTGAGCGTCAAATCATAATTCTTGTTGTGTTGGCGCGTGATCAGTTGCACGTAAGGAATCGTGTTGATGGAGACCTTCACGCCGGGGAGTTTTTGCAACGAACTCTGTAAGAACTCGGCCGTTTGCTTGCTGGCGTCGGTGTCGGAAACCAACAGGGTGACGGCTAACGACTTCTTACCCGTTTGCTGATACCCCTTAGCCAGCAGTTGCTTGGCTTTTTTCAGGTTGTAGGAAACGGCGGAACTGACCTCGGCTTCCTGGTCAAAGCCTTCGCCGGTCTTGGGGTTGTTGCCCATGCCAGCCGGAACGAAGCCCTTGGAAACGGTCGAACCATCTTGCAAGACGTTTTTGACCAATTGTTGCCGGTTGATGGCCAGGGAGAAGGCTTTGCGGACGTTGACGTTCTTGAAGGCAGGCACCGTCTTTTGGTTCAGACTTAGGCGTTGGGTACCGGTAGGGAGGCGTTTAACAAAGTTTTCGTTATTCTGGTTGTTCTTGACCTGTTGGCCGTCGAGTAAGGTCTCGTCGGTCTTTTTGGCATTAAATAAATTGTAACTGGTCGTGGTGCTCTTGGTGACGACCGTGTTGATCTTGTCGAGGTGGACGGCTTGCTTGTCCCAGTAAGTCTTGTTCTTGGCCAGCGTCCAGGTGGTGCTGGTCCCGTTCCATTTGGTCAAGCGGAACGGCCCGTTGTACACGGTCGTGGCGGAACTGGTCCCGTACTTCTTGCCGTATTTTTGCACGGCGTTTTGGTTGACCGGGTAGAAGAGCGGCCAGGCCAGTAACTTCTTGAAGTAAGAAACAGGCTTGGTCAGCTGCACGGTCAGCTTGTAGTCGCCATCGGCCTTGATGCCCAGCGAACTCAGCGGCTTTTTGCCACTATTGACAGCCTCGGCATTTTTCACCTGGAAGAAGTAAAAGGCGTCTTGCGAAGCAGTCTTGGGATTGACCGTGCGTTGCCAGGAGTAAACGAAGTCCTTGGCTGTGACCGGATCGCCGTTAGACCATTTGACGCCCTTGCGCAGGGTAAACGTGTAGGTCTTGCCACCGTTGGTCAGCTTGGTCTTAGTGGCCAACGCGTTGGCCGGCGTTCCCTTGTCGTTCAAGCGATAAAGACCTTCTTGCGTGTTCTGTAAAACGGTGAAACTCAAGGTGTCCGTGGCCTTGGCCAGATCGTTGGTGGCCAGCTCAGATGTTTCCGTCCAGTTCAAGGTTTGGTCGGCCGCGTACTTGGCGCTACCACCATCGCTGTTGGCACTGGATTGGCTCCCACAGCCAGCTAATGTCAGGAGGCTCAGGGCCGCCACCGTTAAAATCGTTCCCTTTTTCTTCATCCAAAACATCTCCTCAAAATAAAAATCGTCCTCATGTTAGTTAAACATAAGGACGATTTCACTCGCGGTACCACCTTGATTTATGGGGGACTCACATCCACCATCTCCGTAACTTCTGTTGCCAAAAGTCGGAAGCGGTAACGGGCTTCAAATCGAACAATCAGCTTCCACCAATTGTTAGCAACCAGGCTCATCTTCACGACTCCGTTGTAAGCCACCTTTTCAGCTACCGGTGGTCTCTGGACTTAGCGGGAGTCACTACTCTTCCTGGCGATGCGTTCGTGTATTTCTAATATGGCTCTAATAATAACGAGGCCAGTTCGGTTTGTCAACAGGGAATTTTAAAATGGTTGATTGCGCTGTGTGACGGTGATTTTGGTGGAATATATAGAAAGAACCGGGAAATGGGGGCGGAATATAATTTTATTTATCATGATTTTCACATTTTTATTTTTGGATAATTATGCGGGGTAAAACGTGGTACGTGAATATTAAAATGCATCTCCATCATAAATAGATAATCAGCTGAAACAAGTATAGACAAGCCGGATAAGCCGGCATAGGATGAGACTGACTGATGAAATGGACTGGATTGTCTAATAACTAAATGATGGAAATCTTTGCGCTATTCGATGGGGTACGTAGCTTTGATTATTTCGAATGTTTTCGGTAAATCCAAGGACAGTTGCTAATAAATACTAGTTACCCAATAACCAGACAGAGCATGAATTTTATTCAAATTGTCTGATTATTTATCACTTGCATTGGCGGTTGTTAGAATAGCGCAAATTTAATTTGCGCGAAACCCATTTGATTATTTATCGTGTTCTGAAGTACCGAGGTATTTTTTATGTTTGGGTAGTTCAGCCAGGTTTAAACCAGACTCTGTAAGGCACCTTGACGCTGTGGGTGATACGTGGCAAGTAATTTTTGAAACGGTGTTGCGGTGATCAGAAGACACCAAAAAAGGGAACGCCAGCAAAAAGCCAGCGTTCCCTTTACTATACCCTAAAACACAACTACCCAGCCGCATAAGGCACAGGTTTGCTATAGTAATACCCCTGCGTCATCTCCGCGTTGTACTGCTTGGCCAGGGCCACATCGCTAGGGTCTTCAATCCCTTCCAGCGTGAAGCCCAGCTGGTACATGTCGGCAATCTTGCGCCAAGCTTTTAAGCTGGGTAGCAATTCCTTTTGCCGGTGTTGCAAGCGGAAATTTTGCATGGCGAATTTGATACTGTCCATGAAGGGCAGCACGTCTTGCACGTGGGGGCCCCACGGATTGTCAGTGCCCACGTCGTCGAGACTCAGTTTGATGCCAAACGACCGGTACAACGCCACGTAGCGGTGGAGTTCTTCCAGGCTAGGCGCCTCGGTCAATTCGACGATCAGGTTTAAATTTTTAATGGACTTTTTTAAGTGAATTAAGTGGCCAATCGTCTGGCGGTCCGAGAATTGCTCACGGTTTAAGTTCAGCGAGATCTCGGGATTGTCGGTGTGGTCCTTCAAGATGTTGGTGATTTCTTGATAGGACAGGGACACCTGCTGGTCCATCGGGAGCGCGGTGAAATCAGTCGGCGTCACCCAGTAATTGTGATGATACGAGCGCAATAACAGCTCGTAGCCCGCTAACTTCTGCGTTGCCACGTTCACTTGTGGCTGGACGAAAAATCGATACATTAAACAGAAAATCCCCTTTCTGGGTAAAAATGCAGTTACAATCAGTACTGACCATTATACATCATCCTGAAATTATTTTATAGCCATAAAGATGCACGACTTTAGCAATTTGTCCCGTCAAATCCGGGTGGTCGTCCGCTAAGTGACCGCCAATCACGCCCTGTGGTGTTACAGATTGGTCGGCTTAACCCCTAAATTCAACTCGTAAGCACGGCGGGCATTGTCGCCGGGCTCGGCCACGTGAATGATGCCGCGGTACTGGTAGCCCAGGCTGGTCGCGATGGCCTGCATCCGTTTGTTCAGGTCATGCGTGTCGATCCGAAAGTTACGGATGCCCGCTTGGTAGGCCTGGCTGATGAGATTCGAGAAGAAGAAATGGCTCAGGTGTTGCCCCGCGAAGTCCGCGCTCAGGGCAATCCGGTGAATCGTGGCGTAGGGGTCGGTCGTGTTTTGCCAGCCCGCACCCGCGATTTCATGGTAATTCGGGTCGTCGGCAATTACCTGGGCCGCGGTCCCGGCAATCTGCCCGTCGATCATCAATAGCCAGCTACATTGGGCCATAATGTCGCGCTGAATGGCCGTCTCGTCTGGATACCCGTCTTGCCACTGCGGACTGCCATCGGCCTTCAACAAAGCCTTAGCGTTGCCAATAATGGTCATGATTGCCGGAATATCGGCCATCGTCGCCCGCTTGATATAGATTAAACTCATGAATTGTCCGCCACCGTTTCGTTTAGAATAACCTCTAGGATACCACTAAACGCAGGCGAAGGGGTAGCTGATTACTGGCTTACCGTCCGCCCAAGGGGGAGTACGTCCCAGCCGAGACTGTCACCGCCCGCTAGACCGCACAAAAAAACGGCCAGGCCGCAGCCTAACCGATTTTTCCGCACCTAAAGCGCGCTGTTATAGAGGGATTCAACGTAGCTGACGATCGAGCCACCGACCAAATTGGCCGCGATGAAGCCGAAGATGGCAAAGGCGACTGCCAAGGCCAATTCCGCCAACAGGACCGCGTAGAACTTGTCCATCCGCGGCGTGGGCACGTCGTCGATGATGATGAAGATAAACGCGGCGCTGATCAGGATATTGGCGGGCACCAGGAACAGCAAGAAGATGCTCAGGCTGGAGAGGTTGCCAGCGCCAGTGATGAGGCCCAACAAGAAGGTGATCAGGTTGAAGATCAATAAGAGGTTGGTCACCCCGGCAAAGTGGTTGAGGAAGTCCCAGAAGTTCTGGGACTCGCCGGTAATGATGCGCCGGAATGCGTAGCTGATGCCCACGTAGATGGCGTAGCCGATGATGACTAAGAAGAACAGGGTCAGGCCGGTCTTAAAGATCAAGCCGTTGACGTTGAGCACCCGACTCAGTTCAGCGGCCGCGTATTGGTCCATCGTCCGGATGGCCATCGTCGTCAGCTTTTGGCTGAGCATGACCAGCGTGAGCGACAGCAACAACGCTTCGGCGACCAGCGAAATCAGGCCGAAAAAGCGGTTGGTGCCGGGCAAGTTTTGACTGGGATGCCGCAATGTAGCGAAGTACCAGTTAAAATAGTTGCCGGACGGGTTGGCCGTGCGCCGGGCCGTCGGGGTGGGTGTTTCAGTCTGTGCGGGTTGGGGTTGGGCGGCTGGTGTGGGGTCCGGTTGGGCCGTTTCGTTTAGCGCCGCGCCCACCGCGTAGCCACATTGGGGACAAAACTGGGCGTCTGGTTTCAATTCATTGCCGCAGTGTGGGCAAAATTTGGGTTGATCAGTCATGGTAACGTCTCCTTAATCTTCGTCTTCGTGCCGGTCGTCGGTCTTGACCGCGTGGCCGTATTTCACGATTTCATAGCTCTGCGACGAGTTGTCGTTGCCTGCCGGTTGAACGGTGGCGGTGTACTGGAAGTCTTGGACGTGGTCGTAATCGTAGTTGGTCAAACCAAAGGTATACTCCACGGTAAACGTGACGATGCTGGTACCGTTGGGGCCGGGCTTGACGGCTGTGACGTCGGTATCCATGCCGATGCTGTCCAGGTCGTCATTATCGTTATACCCCTTGGCCATCTTCTTGAGGTCGACGTAGTAGGCGTTGCTGGCACCGTTCACGAAGAAGTCAGACATCGGGTCACCATCGTCGTCAGTCGCATCATCGATTCCGCCAAATCTAGCTAGGCCATCGGCGGCTTCAAATAGGTTACTGATCAACTCATCCGCGTCGCTTTCGGCCATCATATCTTTGTAATCCAAGTCGACGTAACTGCCATCGTCACTCTTTTTCAGCTTGGTCGTGGCCGTCGTGGCCTTCCCAATATCAGAGGTGTAAGCCGCGTAGACCGCCATGTCGGAGGACCACGGTTCGTTCTTCAGCCGGTAGGTCCCGCTACTGTCGGCGGTGCCCAGCTTCTTGCCGTTGAGGTAAACGGCGGATCCGGGTACCGTGTCTAGGTCCACGGTGATGGTCGTCAGCTGCAGGTCGTAGGTCTTGCTCGACGTGATGTGGTAGTCGCCGCTGTTGGTCAAATTGTGGCCGCCAATTCGGCCCTTTGATTGCAGGTGATACTCGCCGGGCACCAGCGCACTGAGTTTCTTGGTGTAGCTGTCGGTCGTGGCCGTCGCAATTTTATGGTTGTCTAGCGAAATGACGTTACCGGTGTGGTTGGTGGTCACGGTCGGGTAGACGGGACTAACGCTGATCTGGTATTTCGGGAAGAATAGGAAATGCCGACCAGTTTGTTCGTACACGAAGTTGCCATCGCTGGACCGGCCGCTGCTGGCGAGGTCAGCCTTTAATTTACTGAGGTCGCGGGCGTGGTCGCTGTAGTAGCGGTTGACCGGCAGGAGCTTTTGCTTGTTGAGCGTCAGATCGGTGCTGGCGCTGGTGAAGTCCGCCGTTAAATGTTGGCCGCTCTTGATGTCGCTAATGGTCCGGTCGAGCGTGGCCGCACGGGAGTAATGGCTACTGCCCCAAACGAAGAAGGCCACTAGGACCACGGCGAGGCCGCCGATTCCCCACCAGAGACGTTTCTTTTTCTTGGACCAGGGTTGCCGGGGCCGTCGCGTTGCGGGGGCCGAGGCGTTGGTGGGTTGCGTTTGCGTCGGTTGCACTTGACCGGCTGCTTGGGCTGCTGCCTTTAGGTCGTAGCCACAGTTGGGACAGAAGGTGTCGGTCGGGGCGACCGGTTGGCCACAGTTGGGGCAGAAATTCGCCTGGGCCCCTGGTTGATCGTTGGCCGGGGCGTGAAATGTCAATGGGGTCATGGGCGCGCCTCCATTCTAGAAGGTGAATCCACGACCAGCGCCTCGCCGTACAGGCAGAGTTGGCTGGGCTGCATCGGTTCTGGTTGGATCGACACGCGCGCCACACCGGCATAGCCTTTGGCCAGGAGTAGAGCGTAGACGTGCTTGAACAAGTCTTCCCAAGCGGCTTTGGCGCCGGCGCGTGGGGCGACGTCGCTTTCGGCAAAGATCAGGCCGGCCGACCGGTAGCCCGCGGGGATATTTTGGTCTTCAGTAATCTTGAAGTTCTTGGTTTGCGCGACCTCGTCGGGGGTCAACTCCAGGTCAATCAGGGGGAAAGTCTGGTCCGCAGCGTGGGGGATCAACGCGTATTCATCCGCGGCGGAAAGCGTCGTGCCACATTTCAGACAGAAATTGGCGTCGGCCGCATTTTGGTTGCCGCAGTTGGAACAGATCCGGTAGTAGGTTTGTTTCATTGGGAAAAATCCTTTCTGTTAGTCGTCGGTGTCGACAGTCTCAAATTTGCCAGTGCTGGAATTGTATTCGGACAGGATGTCGTGAATATCATCGTAGCGGTAGGTGCTGTAGTGGTCGCCGGTATCCGCGTCGTACAGCTTGACCTCGGTCACGTCCGGATGTGCCTCTGATTCCGTGTAGGTGTAATCGTCTTCGCTATCAATGTAATCGTTATAATAAAGCTCATCGACCGCCGTTTGGGCGTTGACGGACAAGTCATCGTAATCATCATTATCGTCGTAATCATCGTCATCATCATGGGTCGTGTTGTCCGTGACCGTCCCGTTGGTGGCGTCGCTCACGCTGGCCTCATCGTCGTTGGCATTGGTGGTGTCGTGGGCCCGGCGACTGGACTGGGCGATCAGGTCGACGTGCTTGGCAACATCGTTACTGGCAATCAGGTTAGCCGTCGCCTTGGCGTGGGAGCGACTACCGCTGAGTTTAAAGGTGTAATGCCCGGGGAACAGCGGCCCGGCCTTAAAGGTGTAGTGGTCATTTTTCGAGGTGGCTAGCGCATGACTGTTGGCCATCAACGTCGCGTTGGCCACGTTGGTCGTCAAGACGGGATGCATGGTCGTGACCCGCAGTTTATAAATGGGAAAGACCAACAGGTTGTGCCCGGCTGTGACCAAAGAAAAGGTGTGGTCGCGCGTCTCACCATTTTTTTGCAGGTCCGCCTTCATCTCCTTGACGTAGTTGGGATGGGTCCGGGCGTACGTCAACAGTGGCTGGACGGTATCTCCGGTAATCTTGAGGTTGGGGTTGTCACTGATTAAGTGATCCGCCAAGTCATCACTCTGGTTATCCGTGATGTAATCCGTGATCGTGGCGACCTGTTTTTCCTTGCCAGCCTGCTTGTTGTAAAAGGAAACGCCCAAGACGATGACGGCAATTGCGGCGACCGCCAATACGCACCAAACGCCGCGGCTAAGCCATTTAGACCGCTTACCCGACTTAGACGACGTGTGATGTCGTTGCCGGCGAGCTGGCTTGGCCGGCGTCTGACTGAGGTCAAACCCACAGTGCTCGCAGAACATGCTGTTTGCCGCAATTTTCTGGTGACAGTTGGGACAAGTCTTCATAATTTATCTTCACTCCTTGATGGGCGGGCGTCGGGCAACTATGTATGACGTTAATCGGACTCGCTGAAAATACTTGGCGCCCGCACCCAAATGGTTTCTTAAGTTTTTGCTACGTTTATTATTATACGCCAATCCCGGTCTAGTGGGTGGTTGGTTTTCACAAATGAGTTGACAGGTGTGGGGCCGTTATCGGCAGTGTCTAGCAGATTTCGTAGATCAGCCGAGTTGCTGGCAGTGATTGTAACCGATGCTTGGTGCACTAAAATCCCCTGCAAACGGAAAATTACGCTTACAGGGGATTTAGTGTTTATGAAAACAATTATGAAAGATAGACTATGTGTCATGAATTTAATTTCCGTTCAAAGGCGTCAACGGTACCACCTGTGACGGGTTACTATTGTTCATTACATCCGCAACTTCGGTGATAGAATCAATCACATCTGATTGGGGGATGGCAAGCAGAGTCAAAGCTAAGGATTGGTCCTTTGAAAAATAAGAGAAAAGCGGTCGATACGTCCGTAGCATTATTTTTGCAGAGCATGATGCCAGTCATAGCTGGTCAAAGTAAGTCTTGGCCGCGGCCAACATGTCGGCCGTCTGCTGATTCAGCAGTGGGGGCAGCTGGTCTAACGGAAAGTATTTTAAATCCAAGGTTTCGTCTGTCGCCTCATCTAGGGTGTGGCCGCCGATGGGCTGAACCAAGTAGAGTTGTGAAATGACCTGGGTGACGTCGCCGTTGGGGTATTTCGTGAAACCTTGATCGAAGATGCCCAGAGACTTGACCACTTTTACATCCAGACCGGCGTCTTCCTTGTACTCGCGAACCATCGCGGTGGCAAAGGACTCGCCGTATTCCAGGTAGCCACCGGGCAGGCTCCAGTTGTGGGTGTCCGTCCGCAGATTGAGCAGAACTTCCTGCTGGTCGTTGGCGACGATGCCCGCCGAAGCATTTAAAATCAGCGGCTTATGACCGACCAGTTCGCGAATTTCTTTAATATAATTTGCCATCAGTCTATGACCTACTTTCTGAGGGATTTGCCCTCAGTATACCGCAACCTGGGGATAAAATGCCTCTCAATAAATTCGGTAACCCGCTGGATAAGTTACCCAATATAAATACTGATATTTAAAACGATTTTGGGTATACTAAGCTTGAATCAACTTTGATATGGAGGCAAATCAGATGATTAGACGGAAGATGATAGCGCTGTCTTTGGCGATGACAGCGGTGCTGAGCTTATCGGCTTGCAGCAGTAACCAAACGGCCAAGAAAGCCACAACCAGTAGTCCCAGTGGTACGTTGAGCCAGGTGACTTATAAGCACAAGGTGAGCTACTATCGTGGGGGGACGACTTACAGTGGCAAAACGCGGAGTCTAAAACTGAACACCAAAAAGTACACGACCAAAACCATTACGGTAAACAAGCAAAAAATTAAGGTCCGCTGTTACACGAACCTCGTTTACGTTAGCAAGCCGGTCAATACGAAATATCAAAGTATGAATATTTACGTGCCGGAGAAGTATTTCCACAACAAGAAAATTAATGGTTATTCCAAGTCCACGGCGCCCATCTTCATGCCAAACAATATTGGCGGATACATGGCTGGGACAGCGGGAACACTAACAGCCGGTGCAATGAGTGGTGGTGCACCAGCCGGTAATAAATTGAGCGGCAAGATGCAAGGTAGCAAGCCTACAGGCAAGGCACCTAGTGGCAGTAGCAACCTCAATGCCAATGGGGGTGCCTCCAGTACGAGTGCGACACAGGCCGCGTTGGCTAAGGGGTACGTGGTTGCCGCACCAGGAGCTCGGGGGCGTGATACCAAGCAAAGCGGTAAATATACTGGGAAGGCGCCAGCCGCGATTGTTGATTTGAAGGCGGCAGTTCGGTATTTGAAATTCAATCAGTCACGGTTAGCTGGTAATACCAATAAAATTATTTCCGACGGGACTAGTGCGGGAGGCGCCATGTCCGCATTGTTGGGCTCGACAGGGAACAACGCCGAGTACAAGCCTTACCTCAAGGCGATTGGCGCTGCGAATACCAGCGATAGTATCTTTGCTGCCTTTGTTTTTGCCCCCATCACAAATTTGAACAATGCCAACACGGCCTACGAATGGGAATTTAACGGAGTCAACAACATTAGCGGAGCCAGCATGACCCCTGGGGCTTCCAACAGCCAAACCAAGCTGACCAATAAGCAAAAGAAGCTGTCTAAGCAGTTGAAACAAGATTTTGTTAGCTACGTCAATCAAGCTGGTATCAAGGCCAATGGTCAGACACTGAAACTAAACAGTGACGGTACTGGTTCATTTGCAACGTTGATTAAAAAAGAAATCATGAATTCGGCGCAAACGGCCTTGAATAAGGGAATCACCATTAAGACTAGCAAATATCCTTGGTTGACGATTAAGAATGGCAAGGTTACCGATGTGAACTTGACGAAGTACTTCAAGTCAGTTGGCCGTTCCAAGACGCCACCGGCCTTCGATGCGCTGAACGTCAGTCAGGCAGAGAATATTGAGTTTGGCGACAGTACCACCAATGCTAAGCACTTTACCAAATTCAGTCAGCAACGTAACACCAAGAGTGGGGCGACGATGGCTGACAGCAGTATCATTAAATTAATGAATCCGATGGCCTACATTGGCCGGAAGTCTCAAGCCACGATGGCTAAGCATTTCTGGATTCGTTATGGTGAAACAGATAGCAATACGTCAGTCGCTGTGCCAACGCTACTCGCGCAAAAACTCAAGAACGCAGGTGTTGACGTCAACTATCACGTGCAATGGAACACGGGGCATGCTGGGGACTACGACATGACGAACATGTTTATGTGGGTCGATAGCATCGCTAAATAATTAGTCAATCGAAAAGGACACTGACTGTCGTAATCGGCAAATGTCAGTGTCCTTTTTCCAGCAATAATTACTTATTGATCCGCTTGTAATTGGCGTCGAAGTACTTACCGGCGCGGATGTCGTCGGGCAAGCTAGGGTAAGGCGCTTCGCTGATGACGTCCTCGTTGTTTTGGCCAGCGTCGCCCATGTAAGTGATCTTGGCGAATTCAGGGACGACCAGCTTCGGGTAAGTGGCGTACTTTTCCCGGGCGGCTTCCATCACGTCGATGTGTTCGTTTTGGTAAGTGACCGTGATTTCGGGATGGTCTTGGACCCACTTGGGGAAGAAGATGGTCCCGTTTAACTTGCCTTCATTAGGGACGAAATCTAAGGCCACGTCGGTCCCAGTGGGTTCCGTCCAGGCCACCTTGTAGATACCGGGAACCAGCATCACGATGTTGGCTTCCTGATCGGTCACCCAGCGGCCAGCGACCATGCCGCCGTGGATGCGGTAGTCGACGGTGTGGTCGTTCTTGGCGTACCATTCGTATTCCCAGCCGTTGTCATAGGTGTAAATGAAGTGGGTGCCTAAGAAATCATCAAGCGTTTTAAATGTTTTAGTCATGTGAAAATCTCCTTCTATTCTGCGAGTGAACATGTAATTAATTACATGTTTTAATTTACTTGATTACTATAACGGCAATACGCCGACTTGTCAAGAATTTTCCTTGCAGTTTTGCGGGGGAACTGGTTCAATGAAGAGAGAACGACACGTCATAGAAGGGAGCTGGCAATCATCGGTCAGCGTAATCGATTGCAATACATCATCTTAGGCCTTTTGAATCAGCGCCCCCAAACGGGTTACGACCTAGCGAAGGCGTTTGAAAATGAAATTGGCGAGTTTTGGCAGGCCCAGCACAGTCAAATTTACCCGATGCTCAAGCGGCTGGAAACGGCGGGGGAGATTACCCATGAAGATACGATTGCCGGGGAAAAACTGGCAAAGAAACAGTACTCTTTGACGCCGTCCGGTCACGAGAAACTGGTGGCCTGGGTCAGCGAACCCTCACCAGAGCTGGCGGCGACCAAGGATGAATTTATTTTGAAACTCTACTTTATCAAGTCGGCCGACGACCCGCGGCTCCAGCCGATGTTGCAGGAACAAGCCGTCTTGCATCGGACCCAGTTGGCCCACCTCAAGCAGCGGCGCCAAACGGTCTTTCCCGACCAGGCCGCCATTGACCAGGCGTACGGCCACTACCTGATCTTGGACCACGCAATTGGGCGCGAACAGTACTACGTCGACTGGTTGAACCAGTTGTTAGAACACTAAAAAGGTTGAACCTAAAATTGATGAAACCAGGCGCCTGCGTCAGGCTAGGGTGGGACCTGCTCTGGGGAACGGCTCCAGCCTGAGGAGCGGTCTTTCGCCTCGCTTGAAAGCCTGGCAAAACCTGCCAGTCTCTCAAGTCGTCCCGCGCTGTAGGCTGAGAAAAAACCTCAGCCAACACCGCCGACACAGCTGGTTCCATCCTGGCTGCCTCCGGCAGGATTGATGGCTATCAGCAGCACGGTGTTGATGAAAGATTAGTCGTCAATGCAACTACTATCTGGGGTTAAGATGACTGTTACTGGCTGGCACTATTTTGGCGAACGGTAGGCGACCAGTTTGCCTGGTGAGGCTGTAAACGACTATCTTTGATGTCATGAAGCATGTGATAACAATTGTTCCAGCTGATCTTCGTCTTTCAATCTTTAGAACGTTAAACAGTCAGTCAGCCTAAGTGTTTGGGGGCTGGCTATTTGTTTACGGAAATTTCCGGGTAACTCGGCACGTCACGTTGCCCGTCCACCGTATTTTTAACGGCCGGGATGGGTCGCTATACTGGGAAAAGGATTGGTTTAAAATTTTTCCAGGAAAGTGGGAGACATAGATGCGAGTCAAAACAGTGCTAGTCGCAGCCTTAGCGTTAGTGACCATGGGGGCCACGGCCGCCGAAACGGTGCCAGCTCAGGCCAAAACGCGGGTCTTGCAGACTAAGAAGATGAAGAAACGGGCCTACAAGGTCAGTGGTGGGTATTTCTATAAGAATACCAAGCTAAAGAAGCGGGTCCATAAGGCCAGCAAGTATTTGCGAACGAATTTCTATACTTACAAGTCCGCCAAGATCCGCAAGAGTAACGGCAAGGTCGTGAAGTATTACTACGTGAAGAATAAGGCCGGCAACGTGAAGGGCTGGGTCTGGCACAAGAACCTGGTCAAGCAACCCACTTACTCGCGGCAGAAGAAAGATATTGCGGCGATGAAGAAGATTGTGATGGGGATGTCACAAGAGGTGCAGGATAATGCGTTGGGGATGTTTGTGCATATGAGCTATAAGGCTGCGTATCATGATGGCGCTAGTGGTCGAGATTTATATCACGTGATTGATGAGATGGGATACTTGGATGCCAATAATCCGGCTGACATTCAAGGCGTTATTCAAACGTATCGCTTGTTTAAGGGACGTTATGGAAGTGATGAAAAGGAAATCTTGGATTCTTACAACGACTTAGATGATGCACTTAACGGTCGTAATGGGGAGGAAGTTGTCATTGCTGTACAAGTTTTACGTCAAGAAATAGATCAAAGTATTGCGACATTTGGTAATTAGATAATTATTGGGTTGATTGAATTTTCAATTTAGTGAGATGAGTACTTGTACACGTGAACATGTTTTAGATGTTGGCTAATTAGCAGTGAAACTAAAAATTGACGCCGAAGCCAGCTCACGCTAAATTTTTGTGAGCTGGCTTTTTTAGCTTATTTCAAAAAACATGTCTAATAATTACATTTTAGTGGATTATATTAACGGGATTATATTAACGATCATCATGAATTTAGATAATTATGATGCACATAATCACAAAAAAACTTCGTTAAATGCGACAATACAGTATCGCTTTAAAAAGGGGTGAATGATGGTGCTGATTGATTTCACCATGGAAAACTTTAAATCATTTAAGACTGAAACGACTTTATCCGCCGAGGTAGGTGAGCGGCTCAGTAAATATAAGCGAACCAATACGCTGGACATTGGTCGGACTGCCGTTTTAAAAAGTTTGCTGATATTTGGGGCCAACGGTGCTGGAAAATCGAATTTGTTAGCGGGAATCAAGACCATGCAGCAAATGGTCTTAAACAATCCAGCCAAGGCAACAGATGCTTTACCAGCGACACCATTCCTATTGGATGCGGATTCGGGTAATGCTGAGACGCGGTTCGCAGTGGATTTTAAACAGGGTAACGCTGAGTATCGATATGAGTTTTCGTATGATCAAAAGACGATTCAACACGAAGCCCTGATTAAGGTTCATGGTAACCGAGAGACGGTTTACTTTGAACGGGTGGGGCAGAAATTTCTAACGCTGCCGTCAGCCTTAACTGAAGTGGCGGAGCGAACCAAGGCCAATACCTTGTTTCTGTTTATGGCACAGCAAAATAATGATGCTGCGGCCATTGCTGTCATGACCTGGTTCGCTGAGGATCTAGTTTTTGTGGCCGATTTTGATGAGGCCGAAATTCCTGAAGAATTGGCTGTTTTGGTGAGAAATAAACGGGTTAAGCAACAACTATTGCGATTTTTACATTTTGCCGATTTTAATATTGTTGATAGTGATCTACTTGAGGGGGATAGACCCCAACTTTTGATGGGGCACAAGGTTTATGACACAGACGGCCAGTATACGGGTAAGGACAAGAAGATGACATTGACCAGTGAGTCACGGGGAACACGGCAACTTTTGTTGATGGCGTTATCCATGATTAATGCGAAGCTAACCGGCGATGGCAAGACGTTGTTAGTCGATGGGTTTGGCGATTCTTTACATTTAGCGTTGTCGCAAGCCTTGGTTAAAATTTTTAATTTCGCGGCCAATCAGAACCAAGTTATCCTGACGACTCATGACTTGCCACTCCTAGATTCAGCACTACGCGTGGATCAAATCTACTTGGTCGAGAAGGGATTCCAGGGAATCAGCGAGTTGCGTTCTATCTTTGACTTCAGAGATTCGCGAAACACGTCGCGCCAGGGAATCAGTTACATGAAGCGCTACATTGAAGGACGATTTGGTGCCACACCAATCATTGATGCGGATGGGATGTTAACATCATTGATGGATCTTTAAAGAAAATATTAGCATCCAGCCAACAAAGCCATTTTCGGTCGAGCGGATTAACCACTATTACCAAGTAATTAATGAAACAGCGACAGAACTGTTTCACGAACATTTGCCACGCACAAATCCCTCAGTATTAAAATATTAATAATACCCACAACGATTAATACACAAAGTTTACAAGAAGCTTGCGAAAAATTTACGTAGCCTTGGTAAAGTGAACTTATCACAGAAAGGGGATATCAATTTCTATGAAAGTTCGTGCCATGTTAGCTTCAATTAGTTGCTCATTAGTTTTACTCGGGGTAGGAGTCGCTCCCGCACAAGCAGCCACGACCCAAGCAGACGCGGCTTTACAGCCAGCAATTTCCAAGAAGGTCAATGCACCGATCAAATTACAGGGAGCGGAAAACGTCCGTGACCTGGGTGGGTACAAGACCAAGACCGGTCAACGCGTGAAGAAGGACCGTTTATTGCGGAGTGATTCGCTAGACAAACTGACGAAGGCTGACACCAAGAAATTGGCTAAGAAGTACCATGTCAAAGAAGTCTTTGACTTAAGAACCAAGGCGCAGATTGCCGAAAAACCAGACGTGAAGATCGCTGGTGCCAAATACTTAGGCTCCTCCATCTTAGGGACCAAGTCCAACTACGATAACGATGATGAGGGCATGTACCGGGATATGGCGAATAAGCCTGCCGCTAAGAAGAGCTACCACAAGTTCTTAGTTGCGGCCGCCAAGAACAAGAAAGGCGCGCTGTTATTCCACTGTTCCCACGGGATGGACCGGACGGGGACCTCTGCCGCCATTCTCTACACCATCCTGGGCGTTAGCAAGAAGGACATCCAACGCGATTACTTACTGTCCAACACCCAATTGAACGTGACGTGGGCCAAGCCAGCGCTGTTGAACCTGTTCTACAGCGAAGTGAAGGGCCAATACGGTTCCATGAACAACTACATCAAGAAGGGCTTGAAGATTACCCCAGCCCAAATCAAACAAATCAAGGCCAACTACCTGACGAAGGCCTAAGTGCCCGCAGTAATTGACCCCAAACAGCCACCGTTCCCGTGTTGTCGGAACGGTGGCTGTTTTTTGGCTTAAATAGCGTTCGTTGATAGGTTAATTTAATATCCAATTGGTTAAAATTGATAACTAATAAAGGCCCCTAACCACTGATTGGGACAAATATCGCGTATGATAGGGACGAACCCAATGGTTGGTTAGTCAATTCGGGTTAACCAATTGGTCAATAAGTAAGAGGTGGTTAGAAAAGGTAAGTGGGCGGTCATAATTTAGGATTACGCTCAAGGGTCTTAGCCGTTATGCTTTAGATGTAAACGGTTACAAGAAACTAGATAGTTGAAAAAAGTTTTGGGGGAGGTAAGTATCATGAGTAAAGCTCAGTTATGGAAACAACGGTTCTTCTACGGGTCAACCGACTTAGCTGGGAACTTGATTTGGCAAATTGTTGGACTGTATCTGCTGTTCTACTACACCACGGTCATGGGCATTTCACCGGCGTTTGTTGGGACCCTGTTCTTCGTGGTGCGGATCATCGACGCCTTTGATGGTGTGGTTTACGGGTTCTTGATCGACCACACGCACTCAAAATACGGCAAAGCGCGGCCATACTTCTTGTGGTTTGGTATTCCACTGGGGATTCTCACCATGCTGCTGTTCTTTAATCCATCATTTGGTGGCAGCAAGTTCTTTCAATTAGCTTGGATCTCATTGGTTTACACGTTATTTAGCTTAGTCTATTCCGGTGCGAACACACCAATTACCGCTATTTTACCAAGTCTGACGAAAGATCCTGACGAACGGACCAACCTGGCGAGTGCTCGGATGGTCATGACCAACATCGGGACCGCGGTCATTGGCGCGATTTCTCTGCCGATGGTTGCCAAATTAGGTGGCAAGAATGCCGAAAAGGGCTGGATGATTTGGGGGATTATCATTGGCTTGGCCATCATCGTCCTGTTCTTCGGTGCCTTTGCCAATTTACGGGAAAAAGATGACATCGTTGACCAATCCGCGGACGCGCCGGAAATCAAGGGGCATTTGTCCATCGGCGAATCCTTAAAGGGGGCCGCTAAGAACAAGCCGTGGGTCATCTTGAGTTTGAGTTTCATCTTACTACAAACCTTCTGGGTGATTCGGATGCAAACGGCGGTCTACTACCTGACTTACGTTTACCGGCGGGCAGACCTGGTCGGGGCCTTCAATGGGCTGGTCATCGTTGCCGTGATTGGGAACATTTCGATTCCGTTCTTAAGTAAATTTATGAAACACCGCAACGTCATGATTCTATCGATGGCCGTCTTCGCGATTGGGGAAGCCATCATGCACTTCAAGAGCATTCCGCTGCTGTTTGCCGGCAATATTATCGCACTGATTGCCATGGGCGCGGCGTTCTCCATTTCCTTCGTCATGATTGCCGACACCGTCGAATACGCGCGGTCCGAAATGCACATTGACGAACCCGGGATCCTGTCTTCCGTGCCAATGGTCGGTGCCAAGCTGGGCATGGGCTTTGGTGGTTTAGTTTCTGGCTGGCTGTTGTCCTGGGGTGGCTTCCAAGCCTCCGCGAAGATTCAAGGCGCCAAGGCACTGACGGCCATCAGCACCAGCTTCGTTTGGTTACCAATCGTCTTGGCCTTGCTGATTCTGGTCATCCTGTTCTTCTTCTACCAATTGGATGAAGACGAAATCGCTTCGGCCAAAGCACTAGAAACCGAGAAGTTAGACGATGAAGACGCTTAAATTAACGCTCGGCCAGCCGGACTTTCCGGTGACCGTCACCTACTATCAACCGGCCGCCATCGCTGACTTCGACCAGCCACCGCGGCGGCCGTTGGTGATTCTACTGCCGGGGGGCGGCTACCGGTTCTACAGTGACCGGGAAAATGAGATCGTGGCCCTTCAGTATTTGGCCGCGGGCTATGCCGTCGCCGTGGTGGCTTACCGGTTAATTGACCAGCCACCAGTCTACCCGACCGCGCTGTATCAGCTGACCCAAGTCGTCACCACGTTTCAACGGCACGCCGCGACCTACGCCATCGACGCGCACCGCATCTTGCTGGTCGGCTTCTCGGCCGGGGGTCACGTGGCCGCCTTGTACGCCGACTTGTGGCCCCAGCTGGTGCAAACGTGTGGCTTGCCGGCAACGCTGGGCGCAATCCAAGCCGTGGTGTTGGCCTATCCCGTGATTGGCTTGCGGCTGGGCTGGCCGACAGATGCGGCGACCCGGCAAGCCATTAGCGGCGACTGGGACCTGACGGAGGCCGACCAACTGGTCACGAGCCAAAATCCACCGGCGTTTATTTGGACTACGAAAACGGACGAACTGGTCCCGCCACAAAATGCGCAGGACTATGTACAGGCACTGCGACGCGTCGGGGTGCCGGTCCGGTTCCACCTGTATCCGCACGGTCCCCACGCGTTGAGCCTGGCGCGGCCCCTCACGGCATTTGCCGCCGGGGCAGACCGCGACGCCACGTTTGGCGAGCGCTACGTCGAGCCCACGGTAGCCACCTGGTTTGCCGACCAGTTGGCCTGGCTAAGGCGCTTGATGTAGAGGTATGAGCGCTTGCGCCGGCCGGACGCGCCGCTTGTTCTGGAGGAATGTCTGTCGCTCCAGGACGGTGTGGCAGTCTGAATAGGTGACCTGCAAGCCACCCGTAAGCTGGTTCACGATTGAATGAATACAGCCAGATGGGGGACGAGGTTAACCTAGGTGTCAGTAAAAGCCACTACAGTAGCCGTGAGTGGCGGGAAATCTAGGCTCAGCCGGGGAATTTCGTAGCGATTTTGGCTACAAAATTGGTGACTTTGAGACGGGGGCTTCGGCTCAAAGCAAGGTCCGAGACCGGACTTTGGCTCGGACCGTCCTCCCCCAGCGTTCCAGCCTAGATTTCCCGCCACGGTAAGGCGGCAAGTAAGAACTGTGTTACGGAAAATAGCTGGGTTTACATCAGTCCGGATTGGTGCTAAAACGTAGCCAGTAACCCCGGGTGCCATGGGGATGACGCGCGGGTGGACGGTGAGAGCCCAGTGATTGCAGCAGCAAATTTCGGAGTAACGGCATTTCACGAAAAGGGGTAATCACAATGTTGAATGATACGACAACCAAGCAGTCTTTGGGGTACGACGATGAGTTGAAACGACTGCAAGCCATGCACGTTTCTAGCGTTGAGGATGGGGTCACCAGCTGGATTAAGGAACGTGATCCGATTCACACATTTGAGCCATTGGTTTGGGAGACGGTGGCAGGTATTGAGCAGAACCCGCAGCTGCCAACGGATCTGTTCAGTCTACGGCAAGGGACCGAAACCTCGGGACAACGGGATCTGACGCACGTGGAAATGAAGATTGAAATGCAACAGATCGTCTCCATGAATCGGCGGGTCCGGGTGATTCGCATCGCCCGGATGGACCGGTTGACCGCGGATAAGGCGCTGATCTATTTCCACGGTGGCGCCTATTACGGTGGGACGCCCGAAGATGTGTTGCTGGCGCTGAAGTTCGTGGCGGAACAAGCCAACTGTGTGGTCTACAACGTGGATTACGCCCTGGCGCCCGAACAGGCCTATCCAGCAGGCATTCTCGATGGCTTAGCGGTCGTGGCCGCCATGACCAAGAATTATCAGGAAATCTCGTTAGGCGGGGATTCTGCCGGCGGGTCGATTGCCTTGGCGGTCAGCCAGCTGTGCAAGTCCATGGGCATTTGCACGATTGCCAGTCACCTGTTGTTCTACCCGACGCTGATTCAGGGCTCGGATCTCAACGGCCCGCTGTGGGACGACCGCAGCATTCCCATCGTCGATGAGCAACGGGATGCGCTGCACCGCAGTTACCAGCTGTTTGAACAGCTCGATACCATCATGAGTGGGTATTACGTGGCGGATCAGCCGGTCGATCTGACTGCACCGCTGCTGTCGCCGTTACTAGCGGATCCGGAGACCTTCCACAAGGTCACGGTGCTGGTCGGCGAATACGATCCATTCCGATTACAAGACGAGGCCTTTATCAAGAAGGTTGGCCACGCCAATGACGACGCCACGTACTTCCGGTATGGCGGCATCAGCCACGCGTTTCTGAACTTCACGGGCAACGTGCCCGCGGTGGAAGACGCACTAGCCACGGCGGCACGACTGATTTAAACGTTACGAGTTATGGGGGAGATTATTTTGACTTTACGCGACTATCATTTAACGTTAAACGACGTAGCGGACCACCAACCGGAGTACCTGGAAACGGTGTTCTCCTTGGCAAATGGCCACTTTGGGGTGCGGGCCAACGACCCGATTACGGGCAATCCCATTACCGGGACGCTCATCAATGGCTTTTATGAAACCGCCCCCATCACCTATGGGGAGGCCGGTATCGGCTACGCGACGCAGCACCAGACGATTTTAAATTTACCCGATCTGCGGCACTTGCACGTGGCCACGGCCACCGGGCATGACTTCACCAACAGCGAGCGGACTGGCGTCGACCTGGACCTCTCAACCGGCGCGTTGGTCGAGCACTATACGCTACAGACCTTGCAGGGCGAGACCATCAAAATGACCGTCAAATCAGCCATTGGTCAGACCAAGACGGAATTTTGGGCCATTGACTACAGCTTTTCGGCGGGCAATTTTGCCGGCGGTCTCGTCGTCAGCAAGGCCATCGCGGTGCCGGCCGAAGCCGAAGCGATTGCCTCTGCCGACCCACGGAAGACGCGGATGGCGGGGCTGCCGATTTGCGAAACGGCCTTTGTCAGTCGGGACCTCCAACGTTATCACGTTAAGACGCGGCAGACCAAGCTGGCCGTGACCATTTACCTGGGTATCCTGACGGAAGGGGCCAGCTTGTTACGCCAGAACGTTGACCTGAGCGATCAGGGGACGCACAGCCTGACCTACGAAGTCTATGTCGGTGAAATGGGCCAGCAAAATACCATCGATCCTGCCGCGACGTTCATGGCCAACTCGTTGTCGGCCTTGCTGGCAGACAGCCGTGAATTCTGGCAGGACGTGTGGAACCGCAGTGAGGTCACGGTCGGGGGCAACGACGAACTCGATTTGGCCATCCACTACAACCTGTTCCAGCTGAATCAAGCGGCTGGTCGGGATGGGCGCACCAACATTGCGGCTAAGGGGCTCAGCGGCTCTGGCTACGAGGGCCACTATTTCTGGGACACGGAAATGTACATGTTGCCGTACTTCATTTACACGAATCAAAAAATGGCGCGGCAGCTCCTGTTGTACCGTTACCAGACCTTACCCAAGGCGCGGCAACGGGCACGGGCGTTGGGCGTGACCCAAGGTGCGCTGTTTGCTTGGCGGACCATCAACGGCGAAGAGGCCTCCGCGTACTTCCCGGCCGGCACCGCCCAGTATCACATCGATGCGGACGTGGCCTACGCCGTGGGCAAGTACTATGAGATTACCCGCGACATCGATTTCATTGAGCAGTGTGGCTTTGAAATGGTTTTGGAAACGGCCCACTTCTGGGAAGCCTTTGGGTCCTGGCATCAGGTCGGCACGGACAGTCGTTTTGAGTTTCACACGGTGACCGGACCGGATGAATATACCGCGCTGGTCAATAACAATTACTACACCAATCGGTTGGCCAAGCATAACTTTAACTTGGTCACCTACCTGGCCCGTGAGATCCTCAAGGATGACCCGCACGGCCTCGAAAAATTTGGCATCGGCTCCGCGGACCTGGACGTCTTTGACAACCTGGCCCAACACGTTTACCTGCCTTACAGTCAAGAATTGCGAATCAACGAGCAGGATGACAGCTTCTTGAGCAAACCGCGGTGGCCGGTCGATCAGTCGGCACCGGAGAACTTCCCGTTGCTGCTGCACTACCACCCGTTGACCATTTACCGTTACCAGATTGCTAAGCAGGCCGACACGTTGCTGGCGGACTATCTGTTCCCAGAGGACCTGTCGCTGTCGCAATTAAAACGCGAGTACCACTACTATGAAGGCGTTACGACTCACGATTCATCCTTATCACGCTCCATCTTTAGCATTCTAGCGGCGCGGATGGGCGACACGGAAAAGGCCTACCACTACTTCATGGATACGGCGCAAATGGATCTGGTCAACCTCCAAAAGAACACCGCCGACGGTCTGCATTTGGCCAATCTCGGCGGTAGCTGGTTGGCACTGGTGGCCGGCTTCTCAGGCTTCTACGTCCAAGACGAGGTGGTCCACTTCACCAATCACTTGCCGAAGGAACTGACACGGTTGACCTACCGAATGAAGATCGCCGCAAGCGTCTTGGAAATCGAACTGACGGCCACCACGACCAACGTGACGGTCATCAGCGGGCCCATTCCGACGTACGGCGTCAGCGTCAACGGTCATCTGGTTTCCCTGGAAAAGGTCAGTTAGTGGCCGGCATCAAGCAGAATAGAATTGAAAAAGCAGCTGCTCTCGCGAGGTTGGTCGTGGGGGTGGCTGCTTTGGTCTCCTAGCTGAAGGTTGAAACTAGAATTAGCGCATTGACTGCCGTGACAGCGGTGTTCTGACACCTAAGATTGGTGAAACCAGGTGCCTGCGTCAGCCAGGGTTCCGCCTGCTCTGGGGAACACCTCCAGCCTGAAAGACGGGCTTCCGGTTCGCTTGAAAGCCTGGCAGAAATCGCCAGTCTCTCAAGTCGTCCCGCGCTGTAGGCTGAGAAAGGACCTCAGCCAACACCGCCGACACAGCTGGATCCACCCTGGCTGCCTCCGGCAAGGTTGACGACTATCAGTAACACTGTGTTAGTGATAGTCGTCAATGCGGTTACCACCTGGAGTTAAGACGACTGTTACTGGTATTCACTACCGTAGCCGAGAGTTCGCCAAAAATGGGTTCAGCGAGGCATCGAGACCGCCCTTTGGCTCGACCCGTCCCCAGCGTTCCAACCCATATTGGGCGAACGGTAGGCGGCCAGTTCGCATTGTGAGGCTGAAAACGACTATTTTTAAGGCCATGAGTCGCATGCTAATAGTAGTTCCAGCTGATTTTCGCCTTTCAACCTTTAGTCTCCTAGTCAATCAGAACGAGGTGAGCTGGTAATCCAGGCCAGATATGCTATACTATTTGCATGAAAAATCAGACGGCTAGTGTTGAACGTCCCGTTTGAGATAGGAGACTACCATTTCATGAACGACGTTATCAATTACTTCCAGTCCATTAAGATTCGGGGGATGGGCTGGATTTTATTAGGTTGCTTATATTTATTCGCCAACCCACCCCTCCTGATTATCGTTTACCTTTACATCGCGGCGGTGATGGTGCTGCGGACCTGGTTGGCCAACTTTCCTCACCCGGCCAAGATTGGCTTGACCGTGGTGTACGGGCTCCTGATGGTGATTCAGATCGTCTTCGTTTCGGTCGGGGTCTTTCCGTTGCGGGGACTCTTCCCGGCTTATTTGGTGGCTAAATTGGTCGGCGTGATGCTGGTCGTCTTGCCATTATGGGTCGAACGGTTCGTGACGACCAACAACCAGACCGCGTTTTACCTTCCCACGGTCGAAGAGGCCGCGACGGTCAGCTTTGATGAGCTGCGCCAGAGTGCCGACAAACTCAGCGACCTCCTCAACAGCGCCGCCGAGGCCAAGGAAAAGGTGTCCGTCGACCACGTGAAGACGATCATTGCGGACCTGCCGCGACACAGCGCCGTCCACTACATCAATCATGGCACCCTGACCCCGGCTTACTTTGCGGCGGTTCAGGCCACGATGACGGACGCGCGCATCTACTTGGCCGTCTCGAATACTGGGAGTGCGGCCAGCGAAATGATCTCGGTGTTCACACGCAAGCAGTTCAATCACGTGTCGTTGGCGTTTGACCGGGACTTGAAAACGATCATTAGTTATAACGGCGGCGATAACGTCTATCCTCCCGGCATGAACGCCGAGACGCTGGAGTTCTTCCACCAAAAGGCGGGGGCGTCCCTGCTGGTCTACAGTTTGCCGGTGACGGTGGCCCAAAAGCAGGCCATTGCCGAGAAGATTGCCGAAATCAACCGTGAGGGCAGCGCCTACAACATGGTTGGGCTGGTGTCCAAGCATTCCGCCAAGCCCAACATCATGTTTTGTTCGCAGTTCGTCTACACCATGCTCAAACAGGCGGGCGTGGCCTACTTCGACATGAAGCCGGGGGAGGTTCGCCCGACGGATTTGATTGAACAAGACTATTATAAAAAATTGAAATTTGAGTATGAATTAAAATTTTAAGCGCAGTTAATCACGTGTGTCGCCAACGCCCAGTTGGTTACACACGTTTTTTGGCGAGTTGGAAGCGCCACGGCGGGTCGGAATTTTGACAAATAGGCGTTGTGCTCCGGTAGACTTTATGCTAAATTTATACTTGTAAGCGCTTGCTAAAACGTTTAACCTGGCTGACTAAGCCGGCAATTTTAGTGATAGGTCTTATAATTTTATACATATACGGAGGAGATTCATGATGAAGTTCGGTAAGCAAGTTCTGGGCGTCTTAGCAGTTACAGCGGGGGCCGTTGCCATGATCGGTGGCACCACCACTGCCCAAGCCAAGAAGAAGACCACGACCAAGCCCGTGACCATTTACTTGACCCGCCACGGGGAAACGACTGGGAACGTGATGGGCCGGGTCCAAGGCTGGAGTGACTTCCCGCTGACTAAGAACGGGACCAAGGTCGCCAACGACCTCGGCCGCGGATTAAAGGGCAAGAAGTTCGTGGCGGCTTACGCGGGGAACCTGACGCGCCAACAAGTCACGGCCAAGCACGCCCTGAAGTACTCTGGCAACAAGAAGGTCAAGGTCAACGTTTCCAAGTACCTGCGTGAAGGCGGCTACGGTAGCTTTGAAGGGGACAGCATTGCGGCAGACAACGCCTTGATCGCCGGTGTTTACGGCTTCAAGAACGGTGACGAAATGATGGCCAAGCAAGGCAAGAACTACTGGACCAAGCTGCAAGACGCTTACTACAAGCTGGACAAGAAGAACAGCCAAAAGACGAAATTGGTCAAGGCTGACCGGGCTGAAAGTTCCAAGCAAGTTGAAAAGCGGATGGCTAAGGAAATGAAGACTATCGCCAAGGCAACCAAGAAGCGCGGCGGCGGTAACGTGCTGGTCGTTAGTTCCGGGATGTCCATCAACGAATACCTCTCAACGGTCACCAAGAAGTACAAAGGCACGCCACTGAAGAACGTTTCCGTGACTAAGCTGGTTTACAAGAACGGTAAGCTCAGCGTTTCCGGTAACATCGGTTCCATGTACTACGCTAACAAGGGTGCTAAGCTCGCCAAATAAATAGCTTCATAAAAGCGCGTGACCAGACAGCTGGCCCGCGTTTTTGTGTATAATGAGATTAATTCTTGAAGGTTGAAAGAGAAATTAATGCGCTGATTGGCGTAACGGCGGTATTCTGACACTCAAAATTGTCGAAACCAGGGGCCTGCGTCAGGCTAGGGTGGGGCCTGCTCTGGGGAACACCTCCAGCCTGAGGGGCGGTCTTCCGGTTCGCTTGAAAGCCTGGCAAAAACCGCCAGTCTCTCAAGTCGTCCCGCGCTGTAGGCTGAGAAAAAACCTCAGCCAACACCGCCGACACAGCTGGCTCCACCCTGGCTGCCTCCGGCAAGTTGACGGCTATCAGCAACACTGTGTTAATGAAAGACCTGTCGTCAATGCAGCTGCTATCTGGGGTTAAGACAATTGTTACTAGCAAGCACTACCGTAGCCGAGAGTTCGCCAAATATGGGTTCAGCCGTGGGAGTTGCCTTAGCGGCGCGGTTCGTGCCGCTTAGACAACTGGCGTCTTTGAGACGTGAACTTCGGCTCAAAGCGAGGTGTCGAGACCGCCCTTTGGCTCGGCCCGTCCGCCCCAGCGCTCCAACCCATATTTGGCGAACGGTAGGCGGCCAGTTCACATTATGTGGCTGTAAACGACTATCTTTGACGCCACGAATCGCATGATAACAGTAGTTTCAACTGATTCTCGTCTTTCAACCTTCAATTAATTCTGTCAGTGAGGTGAGGGGTATGCCAGTCTTCTACCATTTAATCACGCGCCAGGCCGTCCATGAGCGGCAGGTTTTTGATTTTTCACAGGGTCAGGCCAACGTCCAGGCCAAGGTCTTTTGGGGCCATGGCGAGCAATTGCCCTGGGACCAGTTGTTAAAAACGCCGCGGCTAACGTTGACGCCGGCACAGACCACGCAGTTGCGTCGTGACCGAGACCGCCAAGTCCACGCGCTGCGGGAAACGGTGTTGGAACTGGTCCGGTTGCGCGACCACCCCGACTACCCGTCGCGACTGGCCTGCCTGTTTGCCGCCCGGACCTATGATCACGCGCTGGCTTGGCGTGACTTGTTTGAAAAGAATGGCCGGCAAGTCTTGCAAATGGTCCAGATCACCACGACCGGGCCCACGTTTGCCGGGGATGCCGGTCTGTTGCCCGTCACGGATGGGGCCGCGGTGCGTGACCAGCTCGCCCAAGCCCAACGGTATTGGAACACACCGGCGCCGCAAGCACAGCTCAGTGAGGTATTGTTGGGTGGCCGGTGCGTTGTGACGCGGATTGTGCGGACATTTTAACTGAATGATGAAGGAATTTATGGGCCGGATGATATCGGCCTTTTATATTCAATATTAATCTCGCTAATAGCCGGATTATTATAAAATTTATGGAGTGAAAGTGCTTGCTAATGGGCGTTAAGTCACTTAAGATAGTAACCATCAGAGATTGTTGGAATGGGATTTTGAGAGGAGCTGGCAAGATTGCAAATGAAACGGATCATGTGGTTAAGCTTATTGATGGTGATGTTAGGTGGCGTGGGGGTTCCGACCGGGGCGCAGGCGGCTACCTGGCATCACGGCACACCGAAGCACTTACGGGGCATGTATCAATCGACCACGCCCATTGGCAAGCACTCGGCGGCGGGCTTTGCGCCGGTGATTGAGGTCAAAGCCAAGACGTTTAGCCTGAGCATCTCGAACAATCCGTTACAATTAGTGAAGCACCTCAAGTATCAACACGTGCATGGGCATTATCAGTTCAAGGGCACACTCCAGCACATCGGCTTCGTGCTGGGGGGCAAGGTGACATTTGGCTTGAAGAAAAAGGGCCACAGCCTTTACTTCGTGCAGAATCGTCACAATAACTTTGCGATGCCCGACCGGTTTAAGTTGACGACTCACGTGAAAGGATAGGCGCATGAAACGATCGATTGGCATGTTGTTATTGCTAATGAGCCTGGGCGGCGGTCTCACCGTGACCCAACCTGCCATGGCCCAGGGGAAACGGACGCTGCGGTCTTTTCCCAAGCGGTTTTGGGGGACTTGGTATACCTATAGTGATGGGCATTACTACCGAGTGAAAATAACAGCGACAAAAATGCGGAGCAGCAATTGGACTTATGATCTGCATTCCAGGCCTGTGACTGTGGCGGGTGACCCCCGGTCCAAACGGCATCAACATTGGATTATTGCGACAGTCGGGAAAAAGTGGCTGTGGACCTACGGCTGGAATCAAGGTGCTGGTGCTGGCAGTTACTACAGCGAGCGCCACCACCGGATTCATGGCAAGACTTACGATACCTTGCAACTCGCTAGCGGCGCCGGCGCCTGGGTCGATGGGTATGCCTACCGTAGCAAGTTTGCGGCCAAGCACTTTGCGAATAAGCGCTTCGGTGATGAAAATTATCGGTCGTGACCATCAACCTATTGGTACTCTGGTATGGTGTATACTGATGCTAGACAATCTTTAGGAGGAAATACCCATGACCATCACCATTAATTCCGCGCAACCGCAAGACCTAGCCCAAATCATGACCATCGAAAAAACTGGCTTCATGCCCGCCGAAGCGGCTAGTGAAGCCAGCATGGCCGAACGGATTCGGCTGATTGCGGATACCTTTTTGGTCGCCAAGGAAGGCGATACGGTGCGGGGATACATCGTCGGTCCCGCTTTTGACCAGCGCTATTTGACCGACGCCCTATTCGAGAAATCAACGCCCAACAATACCACGGATCCCTACCAGACGGTGCTGAGCCTGGCAGTTAGTCCGGACTACCGTCAATCGGGATTGGGGAGCCAACTGCTCACGGCGTTAGCACAAGTTGCGCGCCACCAACACCGCCAAGCCGTGACCCTGACCTGCCTGCAGCGCCTGGTCCCGTTTTACGAGCGCAACGGTTACGTTAACGAGGGTGTCTCGGCGTCGGCGCATGCGGGCGAGACCTGGTACAACCTGGTCTTACCGTTAACCGATTAGCTTGAGGCCAATCGTCGCCCCTAAAATGACGGTGACCCACACCAGCTTGCGCCAGTCCTTGGACTCGTGGAAAAATAACATCCCGGTGATCACGCCACCGGCGGCCCCAATCCCAGTCCAGACGGCGTAGGCGGTCCCCATGGGCAGCGTCTTAAGCGCCAGTTCCAGGCCGCCAAAGCTGAGGGTAAAGGCGACAATCATCGCGAGCCACAGCCACAACTTCTTCGCGTGCAGGGCCCAGTTCATGAAGGTCACGCCGAGCATTTCGCTCAGCCCGGCAAAAATTAGGAATAGCCAAGCCATGATTAGTGGCCTCCTTTCGTGGTAAATTGTAGCCCACCGATGCCGATGAGTAAGAGCCCAATCAAGGCAAGCTTAGCCAGGCTGACGGGTTCACCAAAGGCTAGCATACCCACGCTGGTGGTGCCCAAGGTTCCCAGCCCAACGAAGACGGCGTAGGCCGTACCGGCGGGGATGTGCCGGCTGGCCCGAATCAGAAAATAAAAACTTAAATAAACAGCGATGCCAGTGATTAGCCATTCCCATAGTGTCGTGGCGTGTTTAAACCCCACGACCCAGCTGACTTCAAAGACCGCGCCGAGAACGACGGTCACCCAATGTTGCCACATAAAAAGATCCTCCTTATACAGAAAAAGCCCGAGAAATTTTGTCAGTCATTGACAAAATCTCCCAGGCTTTTTCCCTTCCGTGTCTGCGGCTTAAGCCACAGGTTCTCTCTCGGACCAGACCCAATTGGCGGAACCCTAGAGAACAAAAGTATTCAGTTTGATACGGTAGCGCTAGTTTAGCACATCCGGAAAATTGGGGCAAGGGGTGTTGGAAAATGTTTGATGTTAACCGGTTTCATCTTTATAATAGAAGGTGTTGTGAATAACATCACATACAAACCAGCATTCAATCAATCACAACTATCACAAAAACAGTTAGGAGCGATTTTAAATGACACAGATGTTTGGGAGTCCCGCTTCATATGTTCAAGGTAAAGGTGTTTTGTTTGATAGTGTTCAATACTTAGAAAAATTAGGTCGCAAACCCATTTTAATGGCGGATACTGCCGTTTACAAAATTGTCGGTGACCAATTTAAAGACTACTTAACCGAAAACAAATTTGATGTCCACAAGGTCATCTTCCGCGGAGAGGCCTCACCGGAAGAGATCGACCGGATCACGGGCATCGGTAGCGACTTTGGCGCCGACGTTGTGATTGGGTTAGGCGGCGGGAAGACCTTGGATTCCGCCAAGGCCATCGCCGACAACTTGAAGGTGCCAGTGGCCATCTTGCCATCACTGGCTTCGACCGATGCACCTTGCTCGCGGTTGTCTGTCATTTATCACGAAGACGGATCATTCAAGGCTTACCGGTTCTATGACAAGAACCCTGACCTGGTCCTGATCGATACTCGCTTGGTTGCTGGGGCCCCAGCGCGCCTATTGGCTTCCGGAATTGCGGACGCCTTAGCGACGAACGTCGAAGCCCAAGCCGTTGCTAAGGGGAACAGCGACAACATGTTGGGGGCCAAGCAGACCTTGGTCGGCAACGCGATTGCCCAAAAATGTGAAGATACGTTGTTCAAGTACGGTCGGTTGGCCCTGGCTTCCGTCAAGCAACACGCCGTGACCGACGCCTTGAACAAGATCGTTGAAGCCAACACCTTGATGAGTGGGGTCGGCTTTGAAAGTGGCGGCTTGTCCGCGGCCCATGCCATTCATGATGGGTTGACCGCGTTAGACGGCCCAATCCACGAACTGACCCACGGGGAAAAGGTGGCTTACGGCACGTTGACCCAACTCTTCTTGGAAGGTCGGACTGAAGAAGAGTTCGACCGCTACCTGGCGTTTGACCTGTCATTAGGATTACCAACGACCTTAGCAGACCTGAAGATTCCAGACGTTACGGATGCAGAACTCTTAAAGGTCGGCGAACAAGCTACGGCACCCGCAGATACCATGGACCGGATGCCATTCGAAGTCACCCCAGACGACGTGGCCCAAGCCATGCGTGGGGTCGATGCTTACAGTCGGGCTTACCAGGCAAGAATGCAGAGATAGCCGGGTTGAACCCGTTTGAAAGTTCGATAAGCTGGTCGGCACGTTCAAAAAACTGTTTGACTGCCCAGTGTTGTTTCACGTGAAACAAATAGCTGGCATCATCAAAAAAGACTTTTTCAGAATTGCAATCGTTCTGAAAAAGTCTTTTTTAGTGGTCGGGTTACCCATTGCCAGGCGCGGTCACAGGCTCCCGTTTCAATCGGCAGCGAGCAGATTAGTCGATCGGCCGGTATTCTGGAACCCACTTCATGGCCGCAACGGCTTGCTTGGCGTTTGCGATGGGTTCCTTGTTCAGCTGTTGGTCCAGGATGCTTTGGGCCACGATTTCAGCCAATTTTTGTGAGAATTCCGTCAATTGAGAAACGGGTGGTAGGACCGCCGCACCAGGCTGGGTCGTGTCAACGATGCCGCCAAGGGCATGGCAAGCGGCAGATAACGTTTCACCGTTTAAGACCTTCGCCGTTGCGGCAATTAGGCCGAAGCCCAAGCCGGGGTACATTAAGGCGTTGTTGCCTTGACCAATGTGGTAGGTTGTGCCCCGGTAATCGACGTCGTCAGCGGGAATCCCCGTTGCGATAAGGGCCTTGCCATCCGTCCATTTGATGAGGTCGGCGGCGGTTGCTTCGGCCAATTTGGTCGGGTTAGACAGGGGGAAAATGATTGGCCGTGGCGTGTGGGCGGCCATGTCCTTGACGATGTCTTCCGTAAAGGTTCCGGGCTGGGTGGAAGTCCCAATCAAGACCGTCGGGTGAACCGTCTTGACCACGGCGGCCAAAGTCGTTAAGTCGTCAGCGTTAGCGAATTCGGAGCAATCGCGCGTAAAGGGCTTCTGTGCGGCGGTCAAGTCCGGCGTATCCGTAAATAACAGCCCTTGCTTGTCGACCGCGTAGAAGTGCTTGCGAGCTTCTGCTTCGGATAGGCCAGCGCGTTGTAATTCATCAAGAATCTGGTTGGCAATGCCCATGCCAGCAGTTCCGGCACCGAACGTGACAAATTTTTGGTCCTTGATATCTTCCTTAGAGATGTTCAAGGCACCTAAGATCCCGGCCAACACGACCATCCCAGTTCCTTGAATATCATCGTTGAAGGTGGCAAATTGGTCCTGGTACTTGTCAAGAATGACCTGCGCGTTAGCCCGGCCAAAGTCCTCCCAGTGGAGTAAGGATTCGGGGAAGAGCTTCCGTTCGGCCGTCACAAATTGGTCGATGATGTCCAGGTATGGGTCACCAGCCAACCGTTTATGATGGTTTCCTAAATAGAGCGGATCGTCGCGTAGCTTTTGGTTGTTCGTTCCGGCATCAATGCTGACGGGGAGGACTTGCGCGGGATCGATACCAGCTGCGGCCGTGTAGACCATCAGCTTACCCACGGCGATGTCGACGCCGTTAACGCCCCAGTCGCCCATTCCTAAGATGCCTTCAGCGTCAGTGACGACGACCAAGCGGATATCACGGCCGCCAGCAGCGTTTTTCAGGGAAGCTTCGAAATCTTCGGGGTGGTCAACGGAAAGGAACGCGGCGTTTTGGGGATCCGTGAAGAGGTGACTGTATGCTTCAATAGAATCTGCCACCGTGGGATCATACACGATGGGCATGAATTCAACGACGTGGTCAGCCATCAAGCGGAAGAAGAGGGTCCGGTTTTCATTGAACAGGGTCATCAGGTAGAGGCGCTTTTCCAAGTGACTGGACTTGCTTTGGAACTGCGCGTAAGCCTGCGTGACCTGTTCAGCCAGCGTTTGGACGTGGGCAGGTAGTGTGCCGACCAGGCCGAGAGCGTGGCGTTCGGCTTGCGTAAAGGCTGTGCCCTTATTTAGAAAGGGGTTATTTAAAATTGCATCTGCGTTTTTCATAAATGATGCCTCCAGTTATTTGATTAACTCTATAGAAACAGCATAGCGGCGGGAGGCGGGTATAGTCAAATGTGGCAGCGACTATAAAAATAATTTATAATGGGGTTACAATCAGTGTGACAAAGGGGTGTTAAAATGAACACAAAAGACTTGGCCTATTTCGATCGCCTAATTAAATTAAAAAACTTTTCGCAGGTGGCTAACGAATTTGGCGTTACCCAGCCGACAATCACCATGGCGATTCAGCGATTAGAGGCCGAATTTCAGGCGAAACTCGTCTTGCGGGACCGGGTTCATCATGAATTGGTGGTAACAGCAAGTGGCCGGCAGCTGGCCGTTCACGCGGAATCAGTGCTCCAAGAGCTGGCCTTGGCCCATCAGGAGATTACGCACTTAACGCAGGATCAGACGGTTTTGGGACTCCCGCCGATCATCGAAAATTACTACTTTCCCCAGGTGGCGGCGTCTCTGCAGAAACGGGGGATGTTGGCAGATATCCGAACCTTGACGGGCGGGTCGGTCTGGCTCCGGAATGCCCTGCGTGATGGGCAGGCGGACCTGGCCTTATTAGGGTCGACGGCACCGCTTGCCTATAAGTCGTTGATTGCCGAAGAATTTGATCGCCAACCGTTCAACATCTTTGTGTCGGCGGCGCACCCGTTAGCCAAGCGCAAACGGATTTACTTTAGTGAATTGAAGCAAGAAAAGTTTGTTCTCTTTAATCATAGTTTTGTGCATAACACGGCATTTAATCTGTTAACGCGGCGGAACCATTTCCGACCAGACGTTGTTTTCCGGGCGACGGATACCCATGCGATTATGAATCTAGTCGCGGAAAATGTGGGGGTCACTTTCCTAACGGGCATTGTTGACCAGCACCGTCCCGATGTGGCGCGGTTGGAATTGCTAGATGACGAGCAACCCGCGTTTCTGTCGAGTATCGTTTACCGGTCGTCACACGTCTTGACCCCGGCCCAGCAACAGGTGCTGACCATCTTGCGGACGACGTTGACTAGGTCGTGACCGGCCCCGGTCTTGGGGCGCTGGGTTGGTGAGGTGGCGTGCCCAAGTCGGGCCAGTGGCGCACGTTGCGGTAGTGCATTCAGTAGCACCACCAACCAAAAAAATAGCATCATCCAGAGGCGTCCCGTCGCAATTGGCGGGGCGCCTTTCAGGGCTGAAAGATAATGAAAGCGTTACCAGTAACTGAACAAAACGCCCTTTTTTGTCGAACAAGTGACTAATTTCACGATAAATACAATCGTTTGCATTTCGATAATCATGCGATTTTGGCGTCTTTTCTGAAAATTCGATGCGGAAAAACGCCTTAAAATTTCGCTGGGAGGTTGCTATACTGAAAACGATTTAAAAATGACTGTATCAGTCATCATAACTTAGATAAAAGGTGCCGCGGGTCACGGCCCCCGGCGTAAATATGGAGGTAGCAACTATGCAACTCGGAAGTATTGAAGCTGGGGGAACCAAGTTTGTTTGTGCAATCGGTAACGAAGATTATCAAACCAAGGACAAGGTGCGGATTCCGACCACGACCCCGGAAGAAACCTTAAGCAAGACCATCGCGTACTTTAAGCAGTTCCCAGAACTAAAGGCGATTGCCATTTCATCCTTTGGGCCCATCGAACTGCGGCACAACTCGCCGAAGTACGGGTACATCACCAACACGCCGAAGCCGGGCTGGGCCAACACGGATTTCGTGGGCCGGCTGAAGCAGGAACTAGACGTGCCGATGTACTGGACGTCCGACGTGAATGGCTCTGCTTATGGCGAGTACGTGATGTCCACGCTGTTCAATGAAAATATTGACTCGTTAGTTTACTTCACGATTGGGACCGGCGTGGGGGCCGGCGCCGTCATTAACGGGCATTTCGTCGGCAGCTTGGGGCATCCTGAAATGGGGCACGTTCGCTTGAAGCGCCACCCCGACGATTTGAATTTCGCCGGCATTTGCCCATTTCACGGGGATTGCTTGGAAGGTCTGGTCAGCGGGCCCACGTTCGACGCGCGGCTGGGGAAACCCGGTAAGGACGTGCCGTTGACCGACCACGTTTGGGACATCATGGCCTACTACGTTGCGCAAGCAGCCCTGCAAGTCACGTTGATGATGCGGCCCGACAAAATCGTCTTTGGTGGCGGTGTCGTCAGCGAGACCTTCTTGAAAAAGGTGCGGCACGAATTTGCTGAGTTATTGAATGATTATGTCAACGTCGGCAAGCTCACGGATTACATCGTGATGCCGGCCGTCAAAGACAATGGTTCAGCCACGCTAGGGGACTTTGCCTTAGCACTTAACGAATACAACAAGTAAGAGAGGGAGAATTTTAACTTATGAAAGCCTTAGTTTTAACGGGAACCAAAAAGATGGAGATCCAAGACGTCGCCAAGCCAGAGGTTAAAGCCAACGAAGTATTGGTCAACACCGCCTACGCTGGCATCTGTGGGACTGACCGGGCCCTTTACGCCGGTTTGCCAGGGTCTGCTGACGCTGTGCCACCAATCGTGTTGGGCCACGAAAACTCCGGGATCGTTGCCGCTATCGGTAGTGACGTTACCAACGTGAAAGTCGGCGACCGAGTTACCGTTGACCCCAACATCTACTGTGGCCAATGCGAATACTGCCGGACCGACCGCCCAGAACTGTGTGACAACCTGTCCGCCGTTGGGGTGACCCGCGATGGTGGCTTGGAAGAATCCTTCACGGCACCTTCATCCGTCGTTTACCCAATTCCTGACAACGTGTCTTTAAAGGCCGCTGCCGCGACTGAACCCATCTCTTGTGCGGTTCATGGCATGAGCTTACTGAGCGTTAAGCCTTACCAAAAGGCATTGGTCATCGGCGATGGTTTCATGGGGCAATTATTTGTGCAATTATTACAAGCTTACGGGGTGCACCAAGTTGATTTTGCTGGTATCGTGGACGAAAAATTAGCCTTCAACAAGGAAAAATTTGGCGTTACCAACACCTACAACACCACGCGTGACAGCATTCCTGCCGACTACGACGTTGTGATTGAAGCCGTGGGGTTGCCACAAACGCAAGAACAAGCCGTTGAAGCCACGAAGAAGGGCGCCCAAGTCCTGATGTTCGGTGTTGGGAAGCCAAATCAGACCTTCTCCATGAACACCTACGAAGTTTACCAAAAGCAATTGAAGATCCAAGGGGCCTTTATCAACCCCTACGCCTTCGAAGACGGGATCGCCCTGTTGTCCAGCGGTCAATTGGATGTGGAATCCTTGATCAGCCACGAAGTCAGTTTGGAACAAGTTGAGGATGTCTTAAACGGCAAGGTTGCTGGTGTCAGCAAGGCTGTCGTTAAAGTGAGTGACTAGTAAAGGTAAGGGATTATTGTGAAAGTTGAAGCAGCAAGCGATTTGAATACGGGTGCCGACGTTACGGTAAGTAACCAACGGACGATTTCCATGTCCAAGGCGATTGCCTACTTCGCACTGTCACTGGTCATCAACTCGGCCGGTAACGTGTTGACGTTGGTCACGAGCGCTAAGATTCACCCGTCCTTCTTGGGGGCGGCCTACTGGTCCGCAGCCGAAGCCAACTTGGGAACGGCCTTTCATTGGAACCTGTTTTGGGCGTTTCTGATCATGGGATTCTTGACGGCGGTGTTAAATGCCATCTTGATTCACCACTGGGATTGGAAACGAATCGCCGGAAACATGGTCTTCATGGTCCCGTTCTCCGCGTTGATTCAAGTGTTTGAGGACTTCTTTGATGGGAAATATCCGGCGTTATTTGCCGGCCTTCCCGAGGCACGCAGTACGGGGATGGTCATCCTCTACGTCGCGCTGAACTTCTTAGGTGTCGCGTTTATCGCGGTCGCCATTTCCATTTACCAACGGGTCAACTTGGTGTTGCACCCGGCCGATGACTTGATGCAGATCCTGCGTTTCCGCTACTTTAAGGGGCAAGCGGCCAAAGCCATGTGGGCGTCTTACATTCCGCCGACCATCATGGCAGTTATCGCTTTGGTCATCACGCGGCAATTTACCAACTTCGGGTTGGGGACGGTCTTTGCCTTCCTCGCCCAAGGTGGGATTACCGGGGTGGCCGACAAGGTGATCTTCCCGAAGCTGAAGCACCAGGCCGTTGATGTCGGACAAAAGATTGAATAGGAGCTAATGCAAAATGGCAGTTCAAGACTTTATTACTGGAATTCAACACGTGGGAATTCCCACGGCAGACTTAGACAAGACGATGGCGTTTTACGAATCGTTGGGCTTTGAGCGCGCTGGGCTATTTCCCAATGGCGACAACCGCTGTGCCTTCATGCGATTGGGCAACTTGACGATTGAAACCTGGGAAGGCGACCCGACCAACCCAACGGCCGGCGCCATCAACCACATCTCACTCAACACCACGGACGTCGACAAGGCCTTCGCCGCCGCTAAGGAACAGGGCTTAGACCTGGTCAACGACGAAATCCAATCTATCCCATCATTCTGGGACAAGGGCATTCGGTTCTTCAACATTTTGGGACCAAACCATGAGACGATTGAGTTTTGTGAGATTTTAAAGTAAGAGTGTGGAGCAGGGCGCTAAGCTGGCGAGCATTAACGGCGCTAAGTGAATAACCCTGGGTTTGGGTTATTTGCTTAGCGGTGTTAAGCGGAACCAGCTGCCCTGCGGAACACGTTTCGGCGGCCGCTGGTTTCCGGATAGATGGGGCAAGAGCGGCCGCAACGCCCTGAGCGAACCTTACCAGCAAGGAGAATCCACCCTGGGCTTGGGAAATTTTCTTGGCTGGGTTAAGCGCAGGAGTCTAGCTCGCGGAACACGTTTCGGAGGCCGCCAGTTTCCGGATAGACAGGGTGAGAGCGGCCGCAACGCTCTGAGCGAACCTCGCCCATGCAAAAAGCCGCCCAACCCACAATCAACAGCAACAACCTCACCAATCCTTTTCCAAGCACCTCATCAATCTTGTGAAAAGTACCGCCACTACCTTCGCGTGGCTGGATTGGCGAGTAAAGCAAAAACGAGCTACCCCAGCCAGGGTGGTTCGTTTTTTTTTCGAGAATTTTCCTGATAAGTTTTAGTGTACGGGATGAATTAGGGGATGACAAGCAGAGATGGGATCACTTGGAATTGGTTGATTGAGCGGATAATCTTGTGCTAAAAAAGGTTGACGAAGGCGTGATTATCATGCTATTCAGTCGCCTGGTATTGCGATATACTACCCCTAAAAGGAGCTGAAACACCATGCAAGCACCCCAAATTCCCACCGAAGTCCTGATTCCCCAGTCCTTCACGAGCATCACCCAAGCCGAAGACCACCTGTTGGCCCAGGTGGCCATGAAACAAGAAACCATCACGGAACAGCAGTTGGAACACCCGCTGATCGACCAGTCGACGTTATCGGGGATGGTGTTCATGGGCGACACCTTCAATCGCTTCGAGGTGACCGATACGCTGTTTCGCAATTGTACGCTGGTCAACTGCGATTTCACGGGTATCAGCCTGTTTCGCGTCCGGTTTGAAAACTGCAAGTTGGTCGGCACGACCCTGGATCACGGCACCCTAAAAGCCGTCACGTTCGTGGACTGTGACGGCTCATTGACGAATTTTAATGAAACCAAGCTGACCCAGGTCGCGTTTCAGCACAGCAAGCTCACGGAACTGAACTGCTGGGAAAGTACGCTGAAACAGTGTCAATTCACCGACTGCGACCTGAACCAGGCCGATTTTTCGGGCACCTCGCTGAAACACCATGACCTGAGTACCTGCCGCTTTGAAACACTGCGGGTGTCCGACTGGGCGGTCCGTGACTGCCGGTTCAATGAAACGCAAGCGGCGTATTTGGCCCGGTTATTTCTGGGAATTACGTTAGCGTGAAATGGTGGTCGCAGCCAGGCGAATTTCCTCCGGCAACAGGTCGGGGTCTTCAATCTTGGCGACCAGCCGATCGATGGCCGTTTGCCCCAGTTCGGCAATCGGCTGACGGGCGGTGACGATGGGCTGGGGGAGAAAGTCGAACCAGTCCTGGTCGTCAAAGCCACCGAGTTGCAGGTGGGGGACGTCAAGGTCCGGAAGCTTGCGCAAGACGCTTTGCATGATGGTGTTGTCGGCAACAAACAGGCCGTCACATTTTTGATTGATCAATAGCTGGCGCGTCATCTGCTGGACGTTGCTGTTGTCCGTGCGGGCGGTAGCCTCGATGGCCTCGTCCGGTTCGATGCCGGCCGCGGTCAGGGCCTCCTGGTAGCCGGTCAAACGTTCACTGGCGGTAAAGGACACTGCGCTGTTGATGATGCCGACGCGGGTCGCACCCTGGGCAATCAGCTGGGAGACGATGGCGCGAGTGCCCTGCACGTTGTCGACCAAGACCCGGTCGTAAGGCGCGTGATTGGGGGTCGGCGGCATGCGGTCCACGAAGACGGCCGGCGTCGGCCCTAAGATGGCGGCGTAGTCAGTGGGGCCACCGGCGCTGGTGATGATGACGCCGTCGACCTGTTTTTCTAATAACAAATTCAAACCGCTGGCTTCCTTGGCCAGGTTCTCATCCGTGTTGACCAAGATCACGTCGTAGCCCGCTCGCGACGCCGCGTCTTCGATGGCACGACTCAGGTGGGTGAAGAAGGCATTGAGGATGTCGGGGATGATTAGCCCCAGGGTGTGCGTTTGCTGGACGCGAATGCTCCGGGCCAGGTCGTTAGGGTGGTAGCCCAGATTGCTGGCAATATTTTGAATCTTTTGACTCGTGTCACGTTTGACCCGCGGGCTGTGGCTTAACGCCCGTGAAACGGTCGCTTCTGAAACTCCTGCTGCTTTGGCAACATCTTTAATCGTAACTTTTCCGGTCAATGTCTTCACCTCATATAATTAATAATCGTTTATTAATATTAATAATCATGGTTATCGGCAACTTTTTGCTTACACAATTCATGGTAACGGTTTGATTTGACCGACGCAACTAAATCTCTTGGCAAAAAATTTCAAAAAAGACTTGCGTTATCCCCCTACTTAATGATAAAATTTATTTCTGTTGGGTCAGTGATGACTACAATTCTTGGGCTATAGCCAAGTGGTAAGGCAACGGGTTTTGATCCCGTGATGCGCTGGTTCGAACCCAGCTAGCCCAATCGAATAGATGAACGTGGATTCTCGTCATGGTGGCGAGAATTTTTTTGTGTCCGGTAGAAAGCGCTGCCATTTTCGTTTAGAATGGACCTAATGACCTGAAGAGGAGACAACGATAATGACAACGAAGATTATTCTAGACTGCGACCCCGGCCACGACGACGCCTTAGCCATGATGCTGGCGCTGGCCAACCCGGAGATCGACCTGTTGGCCGTGACCACGTCGGCCGGTAACCAGACGCCGGAGAAGACGTTAAACAACGCCATGCGGCTCTTGACGCTGATGCACCACCAAGAGATCCCGGTGGCTGGCGGCAACCGCACACCGCTGTTAAAGCCGTTAGAAACGGCCGGTAACGTTCACGGTAAGAGCGGACTGGACGGTGCCGAGTTGCCTGACCCGGATTTTGCGGTCCAAGACTTGACCGCCATCGAATTGATGGCCCAAACCTTGCGACACAGCGCTGAACCGGTGACGCTGGTGGTGACCGGACCGATGACCAACCTGGCCCTATTCTTGCGCGTCTATCCCGAGTTAAAAGCCAAGATCGCCCGCGTCGTCTTCATGGGTGGTGCCATGGGGCTGGGCAACTGGACGCCTTCCGTTGAGTTCAACATCTACGTCGACCCGGAAGCCGCCAAAATCGTGCTCAACGCCGGCATTCCGTTGACGATGGCACCGTTGAACGTCACTCACAAGGCGCAGATCTTAAAGCCAGAGATCGACGCTATCGGCCAAATCGACAATCCCGTGGCCCACGCCTTTTACGGCCTGCTGAACTTCTTTGAGCTGTACCATGAAAATCCTAAATGGGGCTTCAAAGGCGCGCCGCTACACGATCCGTGTACGATTGCCTGGTTGTTGCATCCAGAGATGTTCCACAGCGAGTTGATGAACGTGGACGTCGAAACGCAGGGTGAATTGGTACGAGGCGAAACCGTTTGTGATTATTACGAACTGACTGGCAAGCCCAAGAATACCGATGTGCTCTTAGACCTCGACCGAGACGCCTTCATCCGGCTGATTACCACGTCTTTAGAAACATTTAACTAGCCACGTAAACCCTTGACCCATCAGTGACGGACCGCCGTTGCTGGTGGGTCTTTTGGTCGTCCTTGGAAAAACTTAAACAATTTCTCGTATACTGGAAGAACGAAATTTTTGTGTAGAGGTGAATATTGTGAGACAGAAAGCTTTTCCTGCCCACGAGGAGTTGATCTTCGGCAGTGGTTTGACCATGATTGCCGGGGCGCTCGATGCCTATTCCTATTTGGAACACGGCGCCGTCTTTGCGGGCTTACAAACGGGGAATCTCATCTTACTGGGGATTAACTTCGGCCACTTACAATTGGCCCAAATGGGGCGGTATTTGACGGCGCTACTGGCCTTTGCCTTGGGCACGGCGGTGGCGCGGTTGTTGCAGCACTGGCTAGCCCAACGCCAGGTGAGCCCACAGAGCGTGGCGTTGTGGTTGGAGTTTGCTATTTTAATCGTTACCTTAATCACGACCAACGTGATTCCCGACTGGGCAGCCACCGCATTGCTGTCTCTGGCGGCGGCCGTGGAGTTGCAGGAATTTCGCCGCATCAAGGGGGCGCCGTTCACGCCGTTGATGATGACTGGCAACCTGCGCACGGCCACGGAATCACTGGTCGACAGCCTGCGTTATCACGACCAGGAAGCTCGTGGCAGGGCCCGAGACACCTTCGCTGTGCTGGGCAGCTTCATCGCCGGCGCCGTTCTGGTTGCGGCCTTCAGTCACCTGTTGGCGGGCTACGCCATTTTAGTGCCCATCTTGCTGGTGGTCGCCTTGATTGCTTGGCTTTACCAGCAGAACCATCGGCGGCGGTGGAAACACTGAGATGGTGGGGAAATTAGCGCCTGACGCAGGCACCTGGCTTCACCAGTTTTAGACTCAACCTTCAGTAAATCGCAATCCAACCCAAAAAACATCCCTGAGAAAAGCTCTCAGGGGTGTTTCACGTGGAACAAAAGTCTATTTTGTGGCGTCGAATTGGTAATCGGCACTGTAGAACGGTACCCGGTAAGCCCGGTAGGCGTAGGCCTTGTCCGCGGCACTCTTCATAGTGGCGTTGAAGACTTGTTTGCCTGACTTGGTGACTTCGATGACGTTACTTTGCGCACCGTTGTGCTTGTAACCGAAGTCGATCAGCGTGTTACCATTGGCTTGCCGTTCGGCGTAACCGATGACGTAGGTGAAGTTGTCCTTACCCAGGGACTTCCCGTAAGACCAGGTCGTCTTGATGGTCATGTCCTTGGCGTTGACGTGGTATTGCACGGCTTGGGAGTACTTCCCGGACGTCTTCTTGTTCCCGTTGGTGACGGCAATGTTGTTGTCGTACAACAGGAAGTCTTCGCTGTTGGCGGAGTTCTTGCCGCCGTTGTTCAGCAGGTAGATCCCGTGTTGACCACCGGTGATGACGGTGCCCTTGGCCGGCTTCAACAGGTAAGGGCGGTAAGCCTTAGGCCACGTGGAAGCCTTCTTACCGGAGTAGATCCACTTGATGTGGTCGGTCTTGTAATCCAGCTTCATGATCATGTCTTGGTTCCGGCTGGAAATGACGATGGACTTGTCATTCTTGTCGTAGTCCACGGCATTTTGGTGGAGCCAGTCGATCTTGCCATCGGCACCCTTAGCGTACTTGGTCCACATGGACTTCGGTAGCAATTTCTTCATGTCGATGACCTTCACAATCTTACCAGTCTTGTGGGAAACCTCGACCATGGTGTCTTCCTTGTACTTGGACCCGTCGGAAACGGTGGCCAGGAAGTTGTGGTTCGGCAGTTCGACCAAGTCATGGTGAATGACCGTGGTTTCGCTGTTGGCTTTGGCAGCGGCCTTACTGATGCTGGCTGCATCGGAACTACTGGTGTTGGCCGCGAAACTGTATTCCTTGTAGACCCGACCCAAGTAGTCGGTTTCAATTAAATCGTTATAAACGTCGGAGTTGACGTCCTTTTTCGACAGCATCATGATGCGGCCACCCGACCACTGTTCAATCGTGTGTTGGGAGTAGTCGGTGCTGTACCACCGCACGGCGCCGTCCGCGTCAATGGCGAAGGGTTGTTTGGTCGTCCGGTTCATGATGGTCAGCTTGTTTTTGCCGATCTCCATCTTGGACTTGTCGACGTTTTTGGTCGTGATCGTGGCGTTGGCAACGTAGGTCGGTAATTTACCGGTCTGCATCTTCAGCGTCTTGGTGGTCGTCTTGCCATCCTTGTTGGTGGCGGTGATCTTCACCGTATTGTTGGTGTCGGCGTACAGCCCCACAACGGGAACTTGGTGCGTCGTGGTGTAGCCACCCTTAACGGTGTTGGTGATGGACGTCTTGTCCGACTTGCCAACGACCGTGTAGCTAACTTTTTCAGCGTCGCTGGTCTTGAACGTGACTAATGCGGACAGCGGGGACGTCTTGTACGGGTTGACCTTGACGTAGGGGTTGTCCAACGTGTACTTACTGTTTTGTGCTGCTGCTTTATAGGTTGCGGTCAAACTCTTCTGACTGTCTTGGCGCGTCGTGATGATCTTGGTGTCCAAATTCTTCTTGATTTGAGCATCCGTCAACACGGACTTGTTCGTCTTGATCTTGTAACTCGCCGCCGATGAGCTTGACGAGCTCTTGGAACTAGAACAACCGGCCAAACCGACTGTCAGAACTGCCAGGGAGGCAATAGCAAGCGTTACCATCCGGGGGTGTTTGAATTGCAAATGAGCCATCTCCTTTAAAAATTGTCGAAAAAAAGGGGGAGTGGTCACTAAGACCAAGCTCCCCCAACTGCTATGTAACACTTAACAATATAACACTTTTGCCGAAGGAGCTTTGTTAATAAAAACTGACTTTTTTGTGAACAAGTTGTGAACTTTATGAATTCTACTATAACTAGTGGATTATCAAGCGTAATGTAGATGGTGACTGGTCTTTTTAAGCCAGAAATGAGGTTATCTAAGAAATTCTTATTTTCTGTTTAGAAAACCATCAGGACGTCAGGGTTAATCGAATGATATAACTAAAGGCGTATTAATTACGGGGCGACCCGTTAGAAGAGGTGAGACCGTGGCCGAACGGAAAAAACGGCGGTATTTACATGAGGTTGATCTCATGCGGGTCATGTTCATCGGTGGGGTGTTGCTCAATCACACCACGACGGCATTTGAGAACCGCTTGGTCGATACCACGAATAGTCAATTATTGTTAGAAGCGACCCACTTGGCCCTGCATTTTACGCGAATGGGCTTTATGTTCATGACCGGGTTAGTGTTGGTCCTGAATTATTACAACCGCGATCATCAGTGGTTACGATTTTGGAAAAAACGCTACATCAGTTCTGGGGTCCCCTACATTGCTTGGAACGCCATCATCATGATCGTCGCGACGTTGATTGCCAGCGGCGGCATCGATTGGCCGAAGTATTGGGCCCATTTGGGCAACGCGTTGCAGTATGGGAATGAGTATTACATGTATTATATTGTGGTTACCTTCCAGCTGTACCTGTTGTTCCCCGCGATCGTCTATATGTTTAAGAAACTCCCGGATCACCATTTCGCCATCATCGGCATTAGTGCTGGGGTGCAGCTGTTCTTGATCACGGGCATCAAATATTGGTTGCCCCACATCGACACCAGCAACTGGCTCTGGTGGTTCCGCGCTTACGGTAACAACGTCTTTGTCTACCAGTTCTACTTCGTGGTTGGGGGATTTGTCGCCATTCACTACGATGATGTGGTCGCCTTTATTGAAAAGCACCACAAGTTCATCAACTGGATGGCCGGGTTGATGGCCATCGGTACGGTCTTCTTATTCTTCGGGGACCGTGACATCTTGCAGCTGAGTCGCAAGGCCATCTTCTCCGTGCACCAGCCGTTCATCTTCATTTACGACTGCTTTATGATTTTATTTGTTCTCTGGTTCGGTCTGCAGTACGCCAAGGCGCGCCAACACGGCTTACCAGACTGGCTAGACAACCTGATTCAAGCCTTCTCCAAGGTTTCCTTCGGGATCTACCTATGTCAAAGTTTACCGATTTTTGCCTTAAATGCCATCTTGGCCCACATCAGCTTACCGGCATGGCTGCTATTACTCTTGCTGCCCGTTGGCTACCTGTTCGTGGCCGGTGGCGCTCTGCTGATTTCGTGGTTCTGCTTCAAGGTACCGCCATTTGGTATCCTGATTGGTCGGCCACAATGGCACCTGTTCTCGAAAGGAGCACGTTCACATGTCAAAAGTAACGCTTAAATTAACCAATCAATTAAAACAACACGCTAACGATCAGATCATCAAAGACGAGTCCCGCGATCAGTGGTACACCGGCGCAGAACTCGCGGCCGACGTCGACCAACTCGACGATCAACTGCGCGGCCTGCACGTGGGCCACGGCGACGTCATCTACGTGTGCCTGCCGAACTCGGGGATGTACCCCGTCTTGACGCAAGCCATCTGGGAAATCGGGGCCATCATGAACCCCGTTTCCGCCAATACGCCAGCAGCAGAAATGCTGGCTGACCTGAAGGAACACGACTACGCGGCGGTCATCGTGGCCGACGAACTGGTCGACGCTGTCTTGGCAGACCGACAAACGCAACGCGCCGATTTGACGCTCAACACCGCCGATAAGTTGACGGTCATTCGGGACACGGCGGTTGCCGGCCATGTGGCTGCGACGCCGACCGAAGAGGACCTGGCGCTGATCTTGCACACGTCCGGGACCACCGGAAAGCCGAAGCGGGTAGGGTTGACCCACGACCTGATTCGTCACGGTGCCCAACACGACATCGACGCTCACCGGTTGACGGCTGCCGACACGACGCTGATTACCATGCCGATGTTCCACATCAACGCGCAGGTCGTTTCCGTCTTATCAACGCGCCTATCCGACGGTAAAATGGTCATCACGCCTAAGTTCTCAGCCAGTCGTTTCTGGCCACAGGTCCAAGATAACGGCGTAACCTGGGCCTCCGTGGTACCAACCATCATCAACATCTTGTTGTTAAACGACAAGGCCAAGGCCGCTTACAACGACCAGACCCACTTGCGGTTCGTCCGGTGCTCGTCGTTCTCCTTGCCGCTAGAAAAGTTGACGGACTTCGAAGACACCTACCACACCCGCATCTTGGAGGGCTACGGCATGACCGAAACTGCCAGTCAATGCACGTTGAACCCATTTGACAAGCCGAAGGTCGGTTCCGTGGGCTTGCCGGTGGGTACTGACATGGCTATCTTGATCGACGGCGAATTCACCACGACGCCGGGACAATCCGGTGAGATTGCGGTGCGGGGCGACCACGTCATCAAGTCTTACCTCGATCCGCACCCCGATTCCTTCAAGGACGGCTGGTTCTTGACCGGGGATCTGGGCTACTTCGACGACGATGGTTACCTTTACATCAACGGTCGGAAGAAGGATATCATCAGTGTGGGTGGCGAAAAGGTCGCCCCAGCCCGGGTGGAAAACGTCTTGAGTGAACTGGACTTCATTAAGGAAGTCACGGTCATTGGCACGCCTGACGACCTGTACGGTGAAGCCGTCACGGCGGTCGTCATCAGTCGGCCGAATAGCGGCAGCCAAGCGGATCAAGAACAGGCCATTTTCGACCAAGCCAAGAAGTCCTTGGCCGGCTACGAACAACCGAAGCACGTGCTGTTCGTTCGCGATTACCCGCGCAACGCCACGGGTAAGGTCTTGCGGCCGAAGTTACGGGACCTGGTCGTAAACGATCCGGTGAAATTAGGTGCTAGCGCATGAGTCGGACCAAGCGGACATTTTTAAAATGGCTGGTCGGCATCGTGCTGGTTCTGTGGGTCGGGGTCGCCTATTACGGCTACCGGCAAACGGACGGCGCCAAGAGCAGTCACACCAACGGATTAACCACGGTCACGGTCGGGTATCAAAAGGGAGATCCCTTTGATATCGCCAAGCAACGCGGCAAGCTGGTCAAGAAAATGAAGGCTAAGGGCTATCGCCTGGTTCTCAAGCAATTCCAAGACGGCAACGCGCTGATGCAGGCCCTGAAGTCCGGGAGTATCGACTACGCTCGGGCCGGGGATACGCCACCCGTCACGGCCCAATCGGCCGGAACCAAGCTGGCCTACGTCGGCGTCGGGTCGACCAAGGCCAAGGGGTCCGGCATCCTGGTCAAGAAGAACAGCGGCATCAACTCGCTGAAGGACTTGAAGGGCAAGAAGATCGCCTATACCAAGGGGACCAGTTCCCAATACCTGCTGCTCCAGCTGCTGGTGAAGGCCGGTCTGGAAGTCAACGACGTGGATTGGGTCAACATGGACCAATCGGCGGCCAGTGTCGCCTTTGCTAAGGGCAAAATCGATGCTTGGGTCACCTGGGATCCGTACACGGCTCAAGCTGAGCTGACGCAAAACGCCAAGGCCTTGAGCAATGGGGTCGGCATGAGTAACAACCGGGACTACATTTTATCGATGCAATCCTACGCCAAGTCGCACAAGACCGTGTCGAAATACCTGGTCAAATACCTGGAAGACGACATGCAATGGGCCGATACGCATCACAAGCAATTGACGACCATGCTCAGTAAGTCGCTGAAGCTGAAGAAGTCAGTGGTCAAGAAAATGGTTGACCGCCGTCGCTACAGCATTCGGGGCATGTACGCCAGCGTTATCAAGGAACAACAAGAAATGGCCGATAACTTCTATAAGAACGGCATTACAACCAAAAAAATTAATGTTAGCAGCGCTGTGACCTACCTGAAGTAGGGTCAGTTCGCTGGGACATGTGGGTCGCCAATCTGTGAGTTGGCGGCCCTTTTTGGCGTTGCCAAAAAGTGGCGTCTACTGGTACTAACGAAATTGGTGGGGCGTTTGTGCGGGGGATTGGGGAAAGTTAAGGGATACTTAAGGGTATTTGGTGATTGGTGATGGTGGGATAAGGCGTAGCTGATGCAAGGAGGCAATGCGGTATAATGGGGCTATCTAATGAAGGAGTGGCGTAGGATGACAAAAATCGTAATAGCGGCGGATTCGTTTAAGGGCAGTGCAACCTCCCAAGAAGTGGCGACGTACTTAACCCGGGGCATTAAACAGGTGGCACCCACGGCCCAGGTCGAGGCGGTACCCATTGCGGACGGCGGCGAAGGGACGGTTACCAGTGTGTTGACCGCTGTTGGGGGCCGGGCCATGACGACGCCGATTCAAGGACCGCTGGGCCAACCCGTGACGGCACATTGGGGCCTGCTGGCCGATCACGTGGCTATTTTAGAAGTTGCGGAGGGTGCCGGCATTACCCAAGTTCCCCGTGATCAGTTAGATCCACTGGCGACTACGAGTTATGGCGTCGGCCAGGTCATCCAAGCGGCGCTGGATGCGGGGGCGACGACACTGTATCTGGGCCTCGGTGGCAGTGCCACCAACGATGGCGGTGTAGGTCTGGCTCAAGCCCTAGGTGCGCGATTTTACGATGACCAGCACGCGTTGATTGACCAGACTGGTGCGGCAGTGGGAAATATCAGGACCATCGACTTGAGTCAGCTCGATGCCCGACTGGCTGACACGCAAATCATTGGTTTAACGGATGTGGCGAATCCATTGACTGGCCAGCAAGGCGCATCGGCCGTCTTTGGTCCCCAGAAGGGTGCGACGCCAGCCGTGGTTGCCCAACTCGATGCCGGGTTAGTAAACTTACAGCATCTGTGTCAAACGCAGTTGGGAACGGATTGGGGCGCGGTTCCCGGTGCTGGTGCCGCCGGGGGGATTGGTTTTGGGTTATTGGCCTTTTTGGGTGGTCGACTGGAACCGAGGATTCAGGAAATCTTGCGGTTGACCTACTTGGCGGAAAAAATCGCGACGGCGGACTTGGTCATCAGTGGGGAAGGCCAAATCGATGGCCAGTCACTGATGGGTAAAGCGCCAATCGGAATCGCACGGCTAGCCAAGCAGCAGGACAAGCCGGTCATTTTAGTAGCCGGTTGCGTCGGGAAAGACCTCGAGGCCGTATACGCCGCCGGGGTCGATCTGGTCCTGTCCTCGACCATGGCGCCGATGTCGGTTGCCCGGGCTATTGCCCAAACGCCTGAACTCTTGGCCCA
>NZ_RKLX01000021.1 GCF_004745505.1 Levilactobacillus suantsaiihabitans | reverse complement strand
TTCCTCGCTTTCAATTGGTTTCGACGACTTGATTGTAGCACAGAGGTGATATGCCTCTTTTTTATACAAAAATGGCGTCGATGGAGTTCTCCATCAACACCAAATATCATAGAACCAAAGAAATGGGCATCACGGGGCGTTGCTTCGCAAACTTATCAAACCGCGGGGGGGGAGCTGCGTTTCCGTGAAGAAAGGACTAGGATGTGGATACAAAGTGTCGTCAGTCAACCAGTGGTCTTGGGTGAGGAGTCGGTAGGCTAGACGGCATCATGCGTTGGTTAAGCAAAAGAAGGTGATCGTCGTGTTGCATCAAAGTGATTTTAGAAACATCTTCATCGGGCGTTCTATCAGTAATGCTGGGGACAGCGTCTACGGAATTGCCTTGGGCTGGTACTTCATCCAGTTTAAAGCGGGGACGATTCTATTAGGCATCTTGGAGTACTGCCCAGTTTGTTTTTGTTTGTTTTCGGGCGGTACATTGATCGATACGCCAAAAAGACGATTTTAATCGTGTGTGAAATTGGTCAGGCGCTGTGCGTTAGTGGTGTCGCCGTGGCCATGGTCATCTTTCGCCAAAATCCGGGGGTCATCCTCGGACTCTCGTTTCTGTCGGCGATGTTTGGGGTCAATTCTTACCCGACGCAAGATGCTCTCTTACCCCAAATTGTTAGCCAAAAAGAATTGCCCCAAGCTGCGTCGTACATGGCATTTGCTTACAATGGGGTGAGTTATTTCTTTAACGCCCTGACCGGATTCATTCTGCACGTCTTTTCAGTCCTGTCGTTGGTCGTGACGGACGTTTTGACATTCTTAGTGAGTGCCTGCTTCTTTGGCAGATTGAAACACAACCAGGCGGATACGACCACGGCTAAAACGGAAGTGAAGGCGGGCCGTACTGACTGGAGCACCGGTTTCAAAGTGATTCTGCGGCGACCATCTTTAGTAATTCTCACGGTATTTACGGTCATCATGAACTTTCTCTTTGGCGGCCTCGATGTGTATCAGGTCCTCTTAGCGAAACGAATGGGTGGCCCCCAATATTTAGGCTTACTGGAGTACTTTAGTGCGATTGGCATCTTGGTGGGGTCGACGGTCTTGGCGAACTGGTTAAGTCGCAAATTTGCGCTGGGCACTTTACTGGTCGCCAGTTCGATTGGGTTTGCCCTCCTCATGGCGCCCATTGTGCTGATTGCCAATCACTACATCTTCGTTGCTTACTATGGATTAGTGTTCGTTGCCTTAGGGGTGGAACAAACCGCCCAGGCACCAATCATGCAATCAATGTTGTCCAAGGATCTGTTGGGGAGAGTCATGGGCGCCTACTACACATTCACGCTGTTTGCGATGGGCTTAGGGGGCTTGTTGTTTGGCCTGATTGGTGGTAGCCTGTCGCCGAAAATTTTTCTCCTAATTTTCAGTGGCGCGATGTTGGTGACGGGACTAGCGTTCGCGGCCAATTCAGAGTTGCGCAAGTATGCCATTCGTGAGGAGTAAGGCCACTTTGAGCGTCGGTTAACCAGTAACTGAAGGTTGAAAGACGGCAATCAGTTGGAACTACTGTGATCATGTGCCTCGTGACGTTCAAATTAGTCGTTTATAGTCTCACAATGCAACCTGGCCGCCTACCGTTCGCCAAATATGGGTTGGAACGCTGGGGCGGCCGAGCCAAAGGGCGGTCTCGACGCCTCGCTTTGAGCCGAGAAACACGTCGAAGTGGCCTGCCTCATAGCCGAAACGTGCGCCAACAGGCAACTGGTTCCGCTTAACACTGCTAGGTAAATAATCCGGAACTGGGATTATCCGTTTAGCATCGTTAATGCTCGCCAGTTAACCGCCTGTCGTCACACTCTTTTCAGCGGCTGAACCCATATTTGGCGAACTCTCGACTACGGTAGTGCGGGTTAATAACAGTCGTTTTAACCCCAGGTGGTAGCTACATTGACGACTAGTCTTTCATTAACACAGTGTTACTGATAGTCTCTACCTTGCCGGAGGCAGCCAGGGTGGAGCCAGCTGTGTCGGCGGTGTTGGCTGAGGTTCTTTCTCAGCCTACAGCGCGGGACGACTTGAGAGACTGGCTGTTTTTGCCAGGCTTTCAAGCGAGCCGGAAGACCGCTCCTCAGGCTGGAGGCGTTCCCCAGAGCAGGCGGAACCCTGGCTGACGTAGGCGTCTGGTTTCACCAATCTTAGGTGTCGAAACGCCGTCGTTACAGCAATCAGCGTGTTAAATTTAGGTTCAACCTTCAGCAGTTCACCCAAAAAGACGCGTCCGCCCGGCAGAATTGCTGCCAAGCGGACGCGTCTTTAAACGTTAAATCATTTTCATGTGAATGGATTTCCGGTCGTAGTCTAAGTACCGTTCCAGCTGGTTTTGTCCCGCCGTTAGGACCACGCAGCACAGCCAATACAGAATGGCAATCGTGATGTAGATGGTCATGTAGTCCTGGTTGGCGCCGGCAACGATCTTGGCGTCCATGAACATTTCGGTCACCGTGATCATGGCGGCTAGCGATGTGCCCTTGAACATGTCGAGCAAGATGTTACCTAGCGCCGGAATGCTGATGCGGAAGGCTTGCGGAATGATGATGAGCCGCATGACCTTGCGATAGGGCAGGCCGATTGAGTAGGCCGCCTCGTATTGGCCGTGGTCGATCCCCAGAAATGAGGACCGGAAGACCTCGGACACAAAGGCCGCTGCCCCGATGGTAAACGAGATGATGGCCGCCGGAACCGCCGTGAGGCCAAAGCCAAAGTAGACGATGAACAAGACGACCAGCATCGGCACGCCCCGCATGAAGGAGATGTAGGCCCGCGCCAGCCAGTGGAGCACCCGAATGTGGCTGAGTTGCGCCAGCGTGAGAAACATCCCCAAGATGGTCGCCAGGATAAAGGCCATGACGGTCAGGTAGATGGTCATCGGCAGGCCCGCTAAGATCTGGGGAATCGACGACCACGCTAGTTTGGCATTAAAGAAGCCCGGAATCGAGAAATACTTGAGCACAGTGGCGCCACCTGACTTTCTATTGGCCCGTGTACTTGGACTTGATCGTAAAGTTCTTGGCAATCTTGACGTTTGGCTTCTTCGTCACGTCAGCGCCGTAGTACTTTTCGGACAATTTCTTGATGGTGCCGTCCTTCAATAACTTCTTGATTTCCTTGTTGATCTCGGCCTTGAGCTTGGTGTTGCTCTTCTTCATCAGGATGCCGACGCCTTGGCCGTCATCACTGGTGGTGAAGTACATGTTCTTGACCAGATGTAAGCCGTTGTTCGGAATGGCCTTCAGTGCCAACTTTTGCAGATAGTAGTCGTTCATGATGAAATCGGTCTTACCATTTTTAACATCCTTGAGGTAAACATCGTTGGAGACGTTATCGTAGTTGACCAATTTAGCCCCTAATTGTTGGGCGAGCCGTTGATAACCGGTCCCGGCTTCCCCAGCGGACTTCTTGCCCTTGATGTCGGCCCAGTTGTGGATACCGGAATCGTCGCTGTTGCGGACCATGATACTGTTAAATGAGTGCTTGTAGACCGTGGATAACGCGTACTTATCCTTGCGCGCCGGGGACAGCCCAAAGTCGTTGGCCGCCATGTCAGCCTTACCGGAGTTGACCGCGGTCAATTGGCCGTCGACACTGAGTTCCTTGAATTCGACCTTCTTGTGTAAGCCCTTAGCGACCGCGCGGACGACTTCCACGTCAAACCCGGTCAGCTTACTGTTCTTGGAAGCGTGAAACGACGTGGGGTACAGCGTCCCGGACGTCGCCACAATCAAGGTCTTCTTGTTTGCGACCTTGGTATTCGTTGACTCTGATGAGGACTTCCCGCAACCAACGAGACCGACGCCCATCACTAAGCTTAACCCTAAACCTAAAACCAACCATTTTTTCGTCTTATTCATCAATTTTCATTCCTTTCGATTTGTGACCTAAGACTTTTTAAGTATAACTATTTGGAAACGCTTTTACAACCAGTACGTGGTAGAATGAAAGTATTAACTTACCAATAATTAGTGGTTTACCGGTCACGGTCGACCGTGAAAATTTTTCAACAACTTGGTGAGTGAAGGAAAAGGTTGGCTGCGGCGTGGTGGTCGTGGCTAGGTGATAGAATTATAGGAGGCGGTTGTATTGGCAATTACGGATTGGATTGGGACCCCGGCATTGACCTGGGCGAAGCGCGTGCGGTCAGGCGAGGTCACCAGCCAAGAATTGGTTGAACGGGCCCTGGCGGAAATCGACCGGCAAAACCCGGCGTTAAACGCGGTCATCACCACGCGGCGCGAAAAGGCGCTGAAAGAAGCGGCGGCACTCGAGGATCACGGGCAGCCTTTTTTGGGCGTGCCCTTACTCCTGAAGGGCTTGGATCAACAGCTCAAGGGAGAATCGAGCACCAGCGGGTCGCGGTTACTCAAGAATAACGTGGCCACGCAGACCAGTTTCTTCGTGGAAGCCCTGCAACGAGCGGGGTTCATTGTGATCGGGCAGACCAACTTTCCGGAATTTGGGTTCAAGAACATCACGGACGCCCAAATCTACGGCGACGCGCACAACCCGTGGAACACCGACTATCAACCCGGGGGGTCCTCCGGTGGGGCCGGCGCGGCCGTGGCTGCCGGGATGGTGCCACTAGCAGCCGGCAGTGACGGGGGCGGTTCGATTCGAATCCCGTCATCGTGGTCGGGGACCATTGGCTTGAAGCCGACTCGAGGCCGGGTTCCCGTGGGCCCTGGCGATTGGCGGTCCTGGGAAGGGGCGGCCATCGACTTTGGGCTGACCCGTTCCATGGCCGACACGGCGGCCTTACTGGATAGCTTACAAACGATCCAGCCTGCCGCGGTCTTCCAGCAACCCTTGGAGCGGCCCGGCTTCTTGGCGCAACTCGACCAGCCGGTCCAACCCGGGGTCATTGGTTACACCACCGAGTCCCCGGTGGGCACGCCGGTCAGTCCGGACGCCGTGCAAGCGGTTGAAGCGGCCGTGACCTTCTTAAGCGACCAGGGCTTTGACGTGGAAGAGGTTAAGAACCCCATTGACGGTGTGGCCTTAATGGAAAGTTACTACACCATGAATGCCGGGGAAACGGCTGCCTTCATGGGCCAAATGCAAGCTGGAATCGGCCGACCACTGACTGCCGACGACATGGAACTGTTGACCTGGGCGTTGTACCAAACGGGGCGGAACACGACGGCCGCCGAATACAGTTTGGCATTGGGACAATGGGACCAAGCCGCTTGGCAAATGGCACAATTGCACGCCAAGTATCCGGTCATTTTGACGCCTACGACGGCCTGGGCCGCCCCGAAAGTCGGTGACACACTGGTCTCTGCGGACAATGCCGCCAAGATGGCCGACATCACCAGCTTGAAACCCGCCGCGCAAAAGCAGTTGATCTATGACCAATGGCTGCCGGCCTTGACCCGCTCGCCGTTTACCCAACAGGCCAACTTGACCGGGGAACCAGCACTGAGTTTGCCGACGGCGGTGACGACAGATGGGTTGCCATTGGGGATCCAATTTAATGCCGGTAAGGGACAAGAAGCGGTCCTCTTGAAGCTGGGGGCTTTATTTGAACGTGCAGGTAAGTTAAAATTGTTACATCAGACTATTTTAGATGAATGAGGAGCGAACGTTTTGAAGGGAAAACAGATTGGATTATTACTAGGGGCAGCGTTACTGGTTGCTGGGGGCTTGGCCGCTTGCGGAAAGTCGTCGTCCAGGACGTCTAAGTCGGGGCTGGCGGCCGATCAGTCGGTCAAGCTCGCGGCGAAGGCGGAGGTCACCACGCTGGATGTCTCGAAGGCATCGGATTCCAGCAGCCTGACCATGCTGTACCACACGCAAGAAGGGTTGTATCGGCTGGGTAAGAACGAAAAGCTGATCAACGCCTTGGCAACCAAGACCACGGTGTCCAAGGATGGGAAGCAGTACACCTTTAAGCTGCGGTCCGACAACCATTGGAACGACGGCAAGCCGGTGACGGCGCAGGACTTCGTTTACTCCTGGCAACGGACGGTCAATCCCAAGACGGCTTCTGAGTACGCCTACCTGATGGCCGGCATCAAGAATTACAACGCCGTGCAAAATGGCAAGGTGGCTCCGAGTCAACTGGGGGTCAAGGCCGTGAACAAGCACACGCTACAGGTCACGTTGAGCAAGCCAGTCGCTTACTTTAAGCTACTGCTGGCCTTCCCGACCTTCTTCCCGCAGGAACAAAAGGTGGTTGAAAAGTACGGCAGTGACTACGGCCACTCGAGTCAACAGACCGCTTACGATGGGCCATTTACCATGACCAAGTGGCAAGGGACCAGTCAAAGCTGGACATTGAAGAAGAACACCAAGTTCTGGGACAAGAAGGGCATCACTTTAAAGCAGATGCATTTCCAAGTGGTCGCCGATCCATCGACGGGCTTGAGCCTCTTCCAGAAGAAGGAATTGGACGCCACGACGTTAGACGGTACGCAGGTTGCCAACCTGAAGAACAATAAGGAAATGAAGACCTTCGTGGGTGGGAGCACCTACTACATGCAGATGAACCAAAAGAAGGTCAAGGCATTGCGGAACTTGAAGGTCCGGCAAGCCTTGTCCATGGCCATCGACAAGCAACAGTTGGCCAAGAGTGTCCTGCGCGATGGTTCCAAGGCACCGCTGGGCTTCGTGTCCCAAAACCTGTCACGTAATCCCAAGACCAACGCCGACTTTGCCAAGGACGCCTACGTTAAGTCCGGGGTCACCTATGATCTGAAGCAGGCCAAGTCCTTGATGAAGGCCGGCCTCAAGGCCACAGGGACCAAGTCGTTGAACCTGACGCTGATGGCCGATGATACCAGCGTGACCAAGACTGTGGCCCAATACATTCAAGCTGAATTACAAAAGCTGCCGAATGTGAAGGTTTCCATCAACACGTTGCCTTACAAGACGCGGTTGAGTCGGTCCAACACCGGGAACTTCGAGCTGGTCTTGACCAACTGGGGGGCGGACTTCGCGGATCCAATCAACTTCTTGTCCTTGATGAGCACCGGCAACACCAATAACAACGGGGACTTCTCGGATGCCAAGTACGACAGCTACGTGAAGGCGTCGGAAAATCAAGATGCCAACAACCCTACGGCGCGCTACCAAGACCTGGTCAATGCTGAAAAGCGCTTGATGTCGCAACAAGGCGTCATCCCGCTGTACCAACCAGCCACGGTGGAAATGTGGAACGACAAGGTGTCGGGCTACGTTTGGAACCCAGCGGGGATGAGTCGCGGGTATCAATGGATGAAGGTCGAAAAGTAAAGTTTTCAGTTAAATTTACGCAAAGTCGTTGTCACAGCGACGACTTTTCTATGAAAGTAGTTGGCGATTGCCAGCTGCTTTTTTATTTTTCCGAAAAAGCTGGGAAACGGACGCGGAAAACGAAATCGTAATTGAAATTAATTATGAAACATGTTATACCTAGATTAGGCGTTATGAAAGCGAATACATAACCGTGAGAATTAATCGGAGTTGGAGGCTGACACTATGCAATTTGATGAATTACTGACAGAACAACGTAACCACCGGTCCACGCACATCGACCGGGAATCGACCTTGGAAATGGTGGCGACGATCAACCGGGAAGATCACCGGGTGGCGCGCGCTGTCCAGAAGCAATTACCCCAGATTGCCGCGGCAATCGATGCGGCTTATCCGCTGTTTGATCAAGGCGGGCGGCTGATCTATGTTGGCGCCGGGACGTCTGGTCGTTTGGGCGTCATTGATGCCACGGAACTTCAGCCGACCTATGGGCTGAGTGGCGAGCAAACCTTTGGCCTGATCGCCGGGGGCGAGGCCGCCTTGACCCACACGGTGAAGGCCGCCGAAGACTCCGTCGAAATGGCCCAGGCCGACATGGCGGGCGTCGAGTTGACGGACAAGGACATCGTCATCGCCAGTGCGGCGTCGGGCCAGACCGCCTACACGCTGGCCGCGCTCCGCTTTGCGCAGGACCACGGCGCTGTGGGCATCGGCTTTTCGTGTATCGAGGGCAGTCCCTTGGCCGAACTGGCGGATTATCCGATCACGCCGGTCGTGGGACCCGAGATCATTACCGGAGCCACGCTGTTGAAGGCGGGGACCGCCGAGAAGATGGTCTTGAATATGCTGTCGACCGGCATCATGATCAAGACGGGGAAGGTCTATCAAAACCTGATGATCAACGTGGTCCCGACCAACGACAAGACGTTCGAACGGGCCAAGAAGATCATCGCCGAGGCCACCCAAACGTCCACACTGGCCGCGGAACGGGCACTGGAACGCTCCGATAACAACGTGCCATTAGCCATCGTGTTGATCGAGACCAAGGGCACGATTGCGGAGGCCAAGTCCTTGCTGGCCGCCACCAACGGCCACGTCTCACAAGCCGTTAAGTTGAGCGATACTAAGGTGAAGTAGGTTAAAAAGAGTGGGCCAACAGGCGGTTAACTGGCGAGCATTAACGGTGCTAGGCGGATAATCCTGGTTCTGGATTATTTGCCTAGCAGTGTTAAGCGGAACCAGTTGCCTGTTGGCGCACGTTTCGGCCATGAGGCCATCTTGAGACGTGAACTTTAGCTCAAAGCGAAGTGTCGAGACCGTCTTTTGGCTCGATCCGCCCCAGCGTGCCACCCCATATTTGGCAAACTCTCGGCTACGGTAGTGCTTGTCGGTAACAGTCGTCTTACCCCCAGGTAGTAGCTCATTAATGACTAGTCTTTGACTAACACAGTGTTACTGATAATCGCCAACTTGCCGGAGGCAGCCCGGGTGGAGCCAGCTGTGTCGGCGGTGTTGGCTGAGGTTTTTTCTCAGCCTACAGCGCGGGACGACTTGAGAGACTGGCCGGTTTTGCCAGGCTTTCAAGCGAACCGGAAGACCGCTTCTCAGGCTGGAGGTGTTCCCCAGAGCAGGCGGAACCCTGGCTGACGCAGGCGCCTGCTTTCACCAATTTTAGATGCCAGAACGCCGTCATTATGGTAATCAACGCGTTAATTTTAGGTTCAACCTGCATTTTAAAATAACGAGTGCCATTAACATTGCTGTGACGGTGTTGATGGCACTTTTGGTATGGGCAATAGTTATTAGCCGGCGCAAAACGGCCGGGAACCCATGTCTGCTTTAGCACATTTGGTTAGACAAATCCCGAACGATTCTGGCGAAATCTACACAAGAAACTTGACTGGTCCACACCAATTCTCTATACTTTAATTTAGGTATAAGTGGAAAGGAATGTGGCAGAATGTATCTTGCAGATGAACACCGTTACGAAAAAATGCCCATCAGACGGGCGGGAAACACGGGTTTCCAACTGCCCGCTATCTCTTTTGGGATGTGGCATAGCTTTGGGGAAAACGCCAATTACGGCGATACCCGTGACATTATCCTGAAGGCGTTTGACGCTGGTATTTTTAGTTTTGACTTGGCGGCGAACTACGGCCCTGGGTCATATGCGGCCGAGAGTCTCTTTGGTGAGGTGTTTAAGCGCGAACTGAAGCCTTACCGCGACGAATTGGTCATCAGCAGTAAAGCCGGGTTCCACATGTGGCCAGGACCTTACGGACAAATGAGCTCCCGCAAGGCGCTGACTGCCTCACTGGACCGCTCTTTGCAAGCCTTAGGACTGGACTACGTGGACATTTACTACAGCCACCGGTTCGACCCAGAAACGTCTCCTGAAGAAACGGCCGTGGCCTTAAACGACCTGGTCCGGGCCGGGAAGACGTTGTACGTTGGGATTTCCAACTACACCAAGCCACAAGCAGAAGCCATGATCAAGATCTTTAAGGAACTGCACACGCCGTTTGTGGTCGACCAAGTGTCTTACAACATGTTGAACCAGACCGCCAATGACGATGGGTTATTTGACATGCTGGCGCAAAATAACGCCGGGGCGATTGCTTACGGGCCGCTGTCTGAAGGCTTATTAACAGATAAATACTTAGACGGGATTCCCGCCGACGTGGACATCCACTGGTCCAACGAGTTTATCTTGGACGATGGTCGAGACAAGATGACCAAGAAGTTGCAAGCCCTGAACAAGATTGCTCAAAGTCGGGGGCAGAAGTTGTCTCACATGGCCTTGGCTTGGCTCTTGCACAACCCGGTCATTACCAGTGTCATCACCGGTGCGTCCAAGGCCAGTCACTTGGCAGAAAATGTCAAAGCCGTGCAAAACCTGGAATTTGATCCAGAAGAATTGGCCGCAATTGATAAGATTTTAAAGGCTTAATTGGCCCAAAAATGAGAGGTACCAGGCGTTCGTTGCGAATGTCTGATGCCTCTTTTGTCGCTTAGAAACGCGAGATTGCTGGCGGGAGGTTGGTCACTAACGGTGGTCAGCAACTCATCTTGACGCTAGGAGCCGAATGGCGAGGATTCTGGCGGTTGACTCCGAGTCGCCAAGCTGTTCGCTCGTGAAAATGACTGGGGTGTCAATTTTCATAAAAATTGTCGCAAAAAACCTGGAGCCATGGGGTATAATAAGACTTAGGTTACGCTATGTGCGTTTGGCTCGGGCAAGTGGCGAGCGGGCGTTTCAGAAACTGCAGTTCAATCTAGACGGTGGGGGTTACTATGACACGGAAAGTAACGATTCGAGACCTGGCCGAGGCGGCGGGTGTTTCAGTCACGACGGTTTCGCAAATTTTAAATGGCAAGGGTGAACGCTTCAGTCTGGATACGCGGCGGCGCGTGCACCAGTTGCAAGAAGAGATGGGCTACGTTCCCGATTTCAATGCCCGCAACCTGATCATGAAATCGGCGCAAACCATTGGGGTCCTGGTCCCGAACCTGGGTAATCCCTTTTTCAGCATGTTTATTCGCGGCGTCCAAGAGACCAGTCGTGAACAGCATTTTATCCCGTTGATCTTTGGTGCCAACCACGATGAGAAGCTCGAAAGCTATTACGTTGAGGAGCTGATCAAACGGGCGGTGGACGGGTTGATCATTGCCAGTGCCTCCATTACGGGGGAAGCCATTGATAATATTTTAAAGAAAAACGGCATTCCCTACCTGTTGATCGATCAAAACGGGGGACCGAGCCTGGACCGCGTGCAGATCAACGATACCCAAGGGGGCGAGTTGGCGGCGGATCATCTCTTGTCGTTAGGGCACGAACGGATTGTCGTCTTAATGCCAGAAAAGCCGACGCAAAACCTGCGCATCCGGGTGGCCGGGTTCAAACGGCGCTTGGCCGAACACCACATCGACCTGCCCGAGACGGCCACGATTCACTCGCCGATGACCAAGCTGGGGGGCTATCAGGCCACAGCCGCCGTCATGGCGCAACACCCCACGGCCGTCTTTGCCATCAACGACGAAACGGCCCTGGGCTTGATGCGCGGCCTGCACGAACAGGGCGTTCGGGTCCCCGCAGATATTTCGGTGCTGGGTTACGATGACATCGACCTGGATGAATACGTGGTGCCCAAGTTGACCACCATCCATCAACCGGTCGTGACCATGGGTCAACAGGCCACGGCCTTATTGATCAACCGGATCAAGGACCAACGCCAGGCCGCCCAGCTGGTCGATCTACCGGTCAACTTGCAGGAGCGTGAGAGTACGGCGCCACTGAAATAAATTTTAAATAGTTCTTGTAAGCCTTTTCGAAACATGATACGCTAGGAGTAATCTAAACGTTTACCCCCGGCGTGTCAGCATGGAGTAAAACGTTTTACAAATCGGACACTGTTTAAGGAGTGAAGGTTAATTATGTCAAACAAAGTTACAGTTCTGGGAAGTCTGAACGTTGATACGACGCTGCGCGTGGCGCGGATGCCTCAGCCAGGGGAAACGTTGTCAACTGAAAACAAGAGTAGCGCCGCTGGTGGGAAGGGTGCTAACCAAGCCGTTGCCGCTGCTCGGGCCGGTGCCGAAACCAGCTTCATCGGTAAGGTCGGCAACGACGATGCGGGCCGGTTCATGGTCGAATCCTTGAACAACGATGGTATCGATACCAGTGCCATCATTACGGACAAGACGGTTGGGACCGGATCTGCCTTTATCCTTTTGGACGAGGCGGGTCAGAACAGTATCCTGGTTTACGGGGGGTCCAACCAACAGATCAAGGCCGCTGAAGTCGAAGCGCGCGAAGACGAGATCGCCAAGGCTGACTTCTTAGTGACCCAATTTGAAACACCCCAAGCGGCCACACTGGCAGCCTTCAAGATTGCCAAGCAACATGGTGTGACGACGATTCTGAACCCCGCGCCGGCTGCGACCATCGATCCCGAGATCTTAAAGGTCACGGATCTCGTGGTGCCGAACGAAACGGAAAGTGCCGAATTAACTGGCATCGAAGTCACGGACGAAGCCTCCATGGATGCCAATGCCAAGAAATTCCGCGAAATGGGCGTGAAGAACCTGATCATCACCGTCGGCAGTAAGGGTGCTTACTACGCGACCGAACAGGCCTCTGGCTTTGTGCCAGCCTTCAAGGTCAAGGCCGTGGATACGACGGCGGCCGGGGACACCTTCATTGGCGCCCTCAGTTCGCAATTGAAGCCCGACCTCAGCAACGTGGCCACTGCACTGGTCTTTGCCCAACGTGCCAGCTCCTTAACGGTCCAAGGTTTAGGGGCTATGCCTTCGATTCCAACCGTTGCGCAGATCGAAGCCGCTAGCCAAAAATAAGTTTACAGAAAACAATTGGTAAAATCGCCAACTTAACCGAAATTTTCGGAAAAGTTGGCGATTTTTTTTGCGTTTTGGGACAACCGGTTGCAACATAGCTGAATCGGTCTATTTGGTATATTCGATTTTATTCAAAGACAATCCCCGGTACAATAACTTTTGTGAGAGGGGTTGCATAAATTAATTTAAATTGGTATAGTGATGAAAGTCGATGAACGAAATCGATTTTTACCGGTAAAATCAATGGATTTGTGCCATCAACCAAAAACTAGGCTGTGATTGGTCCGGCCGATTTAAGTGAGGTTATTTAAAAATGTTGAATGAAGAAGTCGTTACTAACCAAGTGAATTTTGACGAAACGGACACCCAAGCGGTCACGGCCGTGCGGATGCTCAGCATGGACATGATTTCGCGGGCCCACTCTGGTCACCCCGGGTTGCCGCTGGGGGCAGCGCCCATGGCGTACGTACTGTTCTCACGGCATTTGCGGGTCGACCCGTCCTTCCCGCAATGGTTCAATCGGGATCGCTTCGTGTTGTCCGCGGGCCACGGCTCGGCCATGCTCTACAGCCTGTTGCACCTGAGTGGTTTTGCGTTGGGCCGCGATGACCTGATGAATTTCCGCCAATTGGGTAGCAAGACGCCGGGCCATCCGGAAGTTGGGGTGACGCCGGGGGTCGATGCCACGACCGGTCCACTGGGCCAAGGCATTGGCATGGCCGTTGGGATGGCAATGGCCGAAAGTCATTTGCGGGCCGAATACAACCAGCCGGACCTAAACGTGGTCGATCACTACACCTATGCGTTGTGTGGGGACGGGGACCTGATGGAAGGGGTCGCCGCCGAAGCTGCCAGTTTGGCCGGTCAATTACAATTGCACAAACTGATCGTCTTGTATGACTCCAATGATATTTCCCTAGACGGCCCGCTCAGCAACGCCTGCCGTGATGATGTGGCGGCACGGTTTGAGAGCTACGGCTGGAACTACCTGCGTGTGGATGACGGTGAGGACCTTGCCGCCATCGACCGGGCCATTCGCCTGGCGAAAAATGCCCAAAGCGGGCCAACGTTGATCGAAGTCAAGACGCAGATCGGGGCCGGGAGCCCCAACGCCGGCACGAACAAGGTGCACGGTGCCCCGCTCAGTGAAGCGGATCTGGCAACGACGCGGGCCAACTACAACTGGCACTGTGATCCGTTCACGGTCCCAGCAACGGTCCACGAACGCTTCATGACCACCATCAAGGCACGGGGTTGGGCCAGTCATCAGGAATGGTCGAACTTGGTGGCTCGCTACTCCGACGTCCAACCGGAATTGGCAGCCCGCTTTGCCCAAGGCGTCAGCAAGACCGTTCCCGACGATTTGGCCGACCAGCTGCCGACCTATTACAAGAAGGATAAATTGGCGTCGCGGGCCAGCGGTAGCGAGGTCTTACAGAAGTTGAGCGCCGCCTTGCCTAATCTCTGGGGAGGTTCCGCGGACCTGTTTAGCTCGAATAAAACGGCAGTGGCCGATAGCAACCGTTTCAGCGCAACCAATCCGCAAGGCAAGAACTTATGGTTTGGCGTCCGGGAATTCGCGGAAGCCGCGGCCATGAACGGCATCGCCTTGCACGGCGGTACTCAAGTCTACGGGTCGACCTTCTTCGTCTTCTCGGACTACATGAAGCCCGCCATTCGCTTGGCCGCACTGCAGCATTTACCCGTGACCTACGTCTTCACCCATGATTCCCTAGCCGTAGGGGAAGATGGGCCGACACACGAACCGGTGGAACAATTAGCCGCTTTGCGGGCGATCCCCGGGTTAACGGTCTACCGACCAGCCGATGGCAATGAGACCGCGGCCGCTTGGTTAGCCGCGGTGCAAGCGACGGACCATCCCACGGCTATCGTCTTGTCCCGGCAAGGCTTGGCAACACTGCCTAAGCCCGCTGCAGTCAAGGCTGGGGTCAAGCGGGGCGGTTACGTGGTCGCCGATGCCCACGACCAAGCCGAAGGTATTTTGATGGCCTCCGGGTCTGAAGTAAATCTGGCGTTAGCAGCCCAGGAAAAATTAAGCGAATTGGGTCACGACGTGCGGGTCGTGTCCATTCCAAGCTTTGAACGCTTCAATGCCCAATCGGCGGATTACCGTGAACGAATCTTACCGTCACACTTACGCCGCCGGGTCGCCGTCGAAATGGCTAGTGGCTTGGGCTGGTGCCAATACACCGGCCTAGACGGCACCATGTTGACCCAAGAACAATTCGGTGCCAGTGGCCCAGGCGAGGCCGTCACAGCCATGGCCGGCTTCACGCCAGAACGCGTGGTAGAAGCCTACCTGGCACTTTAAGCAAGCGTTCGGGGAATGAACGTTATCGGAAAATAGGGTGTTCGCCAAACGAGAGTGAGCTAAAAGCTGATTAGCCGGCGAGCATTAAGGCTGCTAGCCGAATAATCCTGGATTGTTTGGTGAACAGATTTAAGCGGAACCGGCTGCCTTTAAGCGCACGTTTCAGCTACGTAAAGGTGACGCGAACGGGCCTGGGAGGTTTTGTCCCAGGCCCGTTTTGGCTTTTGGGGGGTAAATGGGTGCCTTCCCCCCGCAGACTGCCAGCCTAGTATTTGCGCAACGGGTGGCGACGGTGTGGTCAACTTTCAGCAGTAACCCCAAATCCCGAAAACCGGCAAAAAAATCCCGAAAGGTGGCGGGATAATCTAGTAAGTTGGTTGAATTATTGGTATATTGGGGGTAAAGATACTGGAGGCGGTTTTTAATGGAAATTCGACGGATCAAGGTACCGACGGCGCTTGTCTGGTCAGCACCAACGGCCGTAACAAAAACAGATCGACCTTACTTGAAGAATGGGGACCTGACGGCGTGGTTAGCTAGCCTGAAGCCCGCAGAAAAGGAACAGCTGGCCGACCGTAATCGAACGGTGACCGAGGCGTTATTCAACGACCGAGTCATTTTAGACCGAATCGAGGGTGAATGGGCCCACGTCTTTGTCACGCGGCAGACGGGGCGTCAGGAACGGCGCGGCTATCCGGGCTGGCTGCCATTGACACAACTGACCGCCAGTGATGAGGAACTCGAATACCCAACGACGACGGTGCGGCTGGTCCACCCGGTCACGGCGTTGTTGGATGCTGACCGCAAGCCGTTGCTGGACTTGCCGCTGGGCACCATTTTAACCACGACGGGTCAGGATGCCGACTGGATTCAAGTCGTGACGCCACTGGGCCAAGGCTGGATCGCGGCCGATGCAGCTAAGTTGGGCGTCAATGGCGCAGATGATGGTCGCCGCCTCTTGATGTTAGGCCAACAGTTCATCGATACGCCTTATCTGTGGGGGGGCATCACGCCTCAGGGCTTTGACTGTTCCGGGTTGATCTATGCGCTACACCGGGCCTTGGGCTACACGATTCCCCGGGATACCCAGGACCAATTCGCCAACGGCTATCCTGTCGCCCCAGAGGAACTGGTGGCTGGTGACCTGGTCTTCTTCGCCCATGACCATGGCACGGGCCAAGCCCATCACGTCGGCATGTACGCCGGTAATGGCCACATGTTGCACGCACCGAAGCCGGGCAAGACCGTTGAAATTGCGCCCCTCACCACCAGCGAATTAGCGCCCGAATATGCCGGGGCTCGGCGTTTCTGGCAATAAACCGAAATTGAAGAATTTTCTAAGTTCATGGCAGGAACTCACGCAATTGGTGGGGACCTGCTATACTTGTTTCAAGGGGAAGTGACTCCCGAAATGAAAAGAGAGGGATTACTCATGAAGATAAAACGCGTTATTTTAAGTCTCGCCATTGTGGCCTTAGCCGTGGGCATTGGTGGGCAAACGTTCACGGTTCATGCCGATACCACGGATGCCACGACTGATACCAGTAGTACCAGCAGTTCCGCCACCAGCGGCAGTACGGTGCAGACCAAGGCGCTGTCCAAGGCCTACGTGGTCTACGGCGCTGGATTGGCCAGCGAGGACAAAGACGCCGTGGCGACGGCCTTGGGTGTTAAATCCAACTACACGGCCTTAACGGCAACGGGTAGTGACTACGCGCAGTATTTAAATTCAGCCGGGACCACTGATGCCAGCATGATCAGTTCCGTGGCGTTGGCCCCAGCTGATCCAGGGACCGGGGTCAAGGTCAACATTGCCAAATACAATGGCAGTAATAACATTACCGAAGTGACCTCCCAGCAGTACGCCATGGTGGCCACGATGGCCGGGGTCAAGGACGTGATCATCACGGTGACGGCCGACAAGTCCGTTTCCGGTGAATCAGCTTTGACCGGGGTCTACAAGGCTTTGGCGTCAGATGGATTAACGTTGAACTCAGAAAACACGCAGGCGGCCAACGGTGTCTTGGATGCCACCCAGCCGGCGATTGACTCGAACAGCAGCAATAAGAAGTATCCTGGGAAGTTGATGTCAGCTGTCGGTTCTGTTTCCTCAGACCTGGCCAAGCAACGGCAAAACGGCGATGACCTGGCCACCAAGGCAGACATTGAAGAGATGCTGAAAAAGGCCTTGGCCAAGCAGGGAATCGACGGGCAAACCAGCGCCACGCAGATTACCAACATCGCGATTGCCCTGAGCAAGGTGCAACAAGCGCCGGTCTCCACCAGCAAGAATTACATCTCCAACGTCACCAATGTGGCCAATAACCTCGCCAATAGTATCGGTGATAAAATGGCTGGCGTGAAGGACTTCGCCAACAGCGCCGATGCCCAAAAAGCCGAGAACTTCATTGTGCAAATTTGGCAAAAGATCGTCAATTGGTTCAAGGGATTACTCGGTTAGAGGCAGTAAGAATAGTGACTTAACGAATAAACGGGCAGGTTTTGCCCGTTTTTTTGCGTCCAATTTTAAATTTCACAAGCTCGGCGGCTAGCAGAACAGTTGTAGGATACAGAAAGCGATAGCAATATTAACTTGTATTCTGCAAGTGGCAGTGAAATATCACAAATTTGGAAATCCGTGGCACGGACACGTAATCGGTTGATGAATGAAAAAGAACAAATGTTTTGATAGCGATGACCGCTAATTACTGATTTTAAGCGCTTTCAGCGGGACGAATCCTTTCAGAAAGGGCGAAGGGGAACGTCAGTTTATCGGCGAAAATCCGTAAATAATTCCTTAATATTTCACAATGAACTGGGAAAACGTGTGGTACTATTAGTTTGTGATTCGTATTGACTATGAACGACTGGGGCACGAACTCAATTTTTGGTTCAGCGACCCATGTTCAAATTTGTTCGAAAATCTAAAGTCATAAAAGGACGTGTTGGTGAAGATGAGTACAGGACAACGAAAAACAAAAGCAGTTGTTGGCGTCGTCGGTGCCATTGGGGCATTCGCGGCGGGGGCCACGATTACCGCAAATGCGGACAGCATCCAGGTAAAGCAAGGGGATACCGTGTGGGATCTTTCACAAAAACTCGGTGTTTCCGTTCAGGACTTAGAACAACAGAATTCAATCGATGCCAAGACCGATTTGATCTTCGTGGGGCAACGCCTGCAGGTGAAGTCGGCGAAGGCTACGCACAAGAGTTACACGGTTAAATCAGGCGATACGCTGTGGGATCTCGCCCAGACGTATCACGTGTCTGTTGCCCAATTACAAAAGGCGAATCACTTAACGGGCGACATGTTAAGTGTCGGTCAGAAGTTGACGATTCCACAAACTTCAGCAACCAAGACCGCCACGACTAGCACCACGCCTAAGACCAGTGCGACGCGGCAAACCACGCAGAAGGCTAACGCGGTGCAAGCCCAGATTGTGGCTGCCCAACAAGCCGCTGCTAGCAAACAAAAGCAGCAGGCCGCAACCAGCAGTCGGACCGTAACGTCACAATCGACCACTAGTCAAGCCTCTTCTTCGTCAACGCCGACAACGAGTCAGTCACAAACGGCGACGACCAAGGCCCAAAAGACGGCGGCTACGTCATCTAGCGCAACCAGTCAGTCAACAACCAAGTCCATGAAACACGCCAAGGTCGCACAAGCCGTTCAGCAGCCGTCTGCGGCCAAGGTCACGTCATCGACATCTGCCAGCAGTGAACCGGCACAAACGTCGTCAGCAACGTCACAAGCGGCTTCTACGACGACTTCCTCGACTAGTTCGACGGCTACCAGCCAAAGCCAGGCCACAACTAGCAGCGTGACGCCTACTCGGCGGAGTCGCATGGCCGCTCCGAAGACGGTAACGAGCCAGAGTCAAACAAGCAGTCAGTCCAGTCAAGCCCAGACTAGCCAAAGCCAACCAGCTACCAGTCAATCAACGACGTCGGTAGCCGCGAAGACGACCACGCAAACGGGCAGTCAAAACGCCACGGCCACCACGACCACCAAGAAGACCAAGCGTCTGAAGACGACCACGCGTTCGGCCGTCGCTCGGCAGGCGCCAACGGCTTCCAGTGCGCAAGGTACCACGACTTCCAGCAGTAGTGCGGCGGCTAGTGCTAGTTCAGTCGCTACCAGTACCAGCACCAAGAAGACGACCAGCAAGGCGGGGTTAACGTCGGGGTCAGTCACCGGATTAGCACTGAAATTGGCCTCGGCCAACATCCCTTACGTTTGGGGTGGCTCCTCATTGAGTGGGATGGACTGCTCCGGGTTGGTTGCGTATGTTTACCAACACGCCTTGGGCGTCAGCTTGCCCCACAACACGGTTTCTCAAGAAGCTTACGTGTCCACGCATTCCGTGGGTTCTGCCAAGCCAGGCGATATTTTGTTCTGGGGATCGAAGGGCGCAACCTACCACGACGCGATTTACTTAGGGAATAACCAATTCGTAGCGGCTCCAGAACCTGGACAAAACGTCAAGGTGCAGTCGATCAGCAAGTACTTCATGCCTTCCTTTGCCGGAACGTTGAAGTAGAGCGTTTTCAGGCCGACCGCCTGTTTTAGCCACTTTTAAAAAATCGCTGAAAAAAGTTTAGATTTTCGTTAACAAATCCGCGCCTAAGTGTTATGATTCTTTTTGTCATTTAGAGACATGAGCTAATCATAAATAAAACTAGGTTAAGGACGTGAGAAAGATGAGTAATCGAATTGAAATTCTGGAGGAATATCGTCGCGCTAATTCCCAATTAGCCACGTTAAAACGTCAGGAGTCAGAAAATGTTCATTCAAGTTCGGAAACGGTGCGAATTGAACCGCGGTACGGCGATGAGATGAACGACTTGACCAATAAGTGCGCTCAGCTGGACATGATCTTGGAAGCCATGGCGGCCTCCGAGGATTAATCTAAACCAAACTAAAAAAGAGGCTTCAACCAGTTTGTCGGTTGAAGCCTCTTTTGTTAGCGCCTGGCTTAAATCGTTAAATCGAACCAGAACGGGTATTGGGTGACACCCACGTAGACGTCAAAGAAGCGCCCACCCATTTCTTCGCCGTCGAGTTGCCCATATTCAATGGCCGGGACGGTGAGGTGGACCTTATCTGTCTGATAGTAGTGCACGGCTTTAGACGTTAAGTGCTTTTTAAAGACCAGCCGTAGCGCTAACCAGAGTAACTTGAAAAAGTTGGGCTTTTCAATCACCACGAGATGCAACTGGTGATCGGTGATCGTGGCGCCCGGCGCGATACCGACCCCGCCACCGAAGTAGGGATGGTTAGTTGTAGTTACCAAGAAGGCGTGTGGATAGATATCCCGTCGATTGCCAACGTGGACCGTGAGGGTGAATCCCGTTTGGTTGTAATATACATCTAACGCTGAGGCCAGGTAAGAAAGTGACCCCAAGTGGTGCTTGTTGAGCCAAACCTTCGCCTTCGACTGATTGGCTTGCGCAATGATGGCGGCGTCGAAGCCAATCCCCAAATTGTTGGTGAAGACGCCGCGCTCCTGCTTGATGGTTTCATTATAGGTGCCCACGTCATAAGTCGTGGCGTGGGTGCAGTGAATGATTTGGTCAAAGGCGTCTTCCCATTTCAAAGACAGGCCGGCGCCGCGAGCAAAGTCATTGCCAGAACCGATCGGGAGGTAGCTGACGGGAATCGGATAATCCCGATGGTGTTTCGTTAAACCGTTGATGGCCTCATGGAGAGTCCCATCACCACCGATGGCCAAAACGACCCAATCTTGGTGGGGTTCATCAGGGAGCTGTTTCGCGAATTGCTCGCTTAGAAGAACTGTGTGGTGGGGGTAGGCCGAGATTGCTAATTGGTAGGAGACCTGAGTCGCATCTAAGCGTTCTTTGATCTGAGGCCAAAGCGTACCGGCGTGACCGCTTCCCGCATGTTCATTTAGGATGATATAGAACTGGACACTCACCGTACTGCTCCTCTCAATTTTTAGTCCATTTCATTATAAACGAAAACGTCCGGGGTGCCTAGTGATTATCGCAGTCTTTCCATAGTTGTAACAAATTGGCCGGTCAACGGCTTCATCCGGAAACTTTGTGGGTGGGTAGAGATCAGCTGTTTATGGCTGACGAGGGTTCTACCGGTTCTGGGGAATGGTTCCAACCAAAGGACGTGCTTCGCGGCCGGGCGTCATTATCATTTACCAGCCCGTGGACTGTCATCTGGCACATGATACAACGCCACGCCCAGGATGGTGCTAGCTAGAGCGTGGTCACGACTATACGGGCCGAAGCCAAAGGGGCGGTCTCGACACCTCGCTTTGAGCCGAGGAGCACGTCTCAAAATGGCCTCATGGTCGAAACATGTGCCAACAGGCGCCTGGTTTCACCAATTTTAGGTGTCGGAACACCGTCGTTACGGCAATCAACGCGTTAATTTTAGGTTCAACTTTCAGTTAATGCCTAAAAAAAGGCCCGAGACAGTTGTCTCAGACCTTTAAGCGATTACTTTGTCATGATGAACATTGGCAGGATCATTGGGTGACGCTCGGTCTTCTCGAACAAGAAGTTTTGCAAGTCATCAATGACGGCGTTGCGAATCGAAGCCTCAGTGGCCTTAGGATTGCGCATTGCCCGGCGAATCGTTTGGAAGACGCGCCGGCGGCCTTCATTGAGCAGCTCACCGGATTCGCGCATGTAGACGAATCCACGGGAGAGCAGGTCAGGACCAGCCTTGATTTCTTGGTTCTTCAGATCGATGGTGGCCACCACGACCACTAGGCCTTCTTCAGAAAGTAACTGACGGTCGCGTAACACGACGTTGCCAATATCACCGATACCAGAGCCGTCGATGTAGACGTCACCGGCAGTGAAGTGGCCCGCGACTCGCGCTGAATCCTGAGTCAACGCTAACACGTCACCATTTTGCAGGATAAAGCTGTGGTCGAGTGGGACCCCACATTGTTCCGCCAACTCGGTGTGGATCTTTAACATCCGGTACTCCCCGTGAATCGGCATGAAGAACTTGGGCTTCATCAGCCGAAGCATCAGCTTCTGTTCTTCTTGGCCACCGTGACCGGAAGTGTGAATGTTATTGACCTTACCGTGAATGACGTTAGCGCCGGCTTCTTCCAGTTCGTTAATCACCCGGTTCACGGAAATTGTGTTCCCAGGAATTGGGTTACTGGAGAAGACCACGGTGTCGCCAGGTTGAATCGCAATCTGGCGGTGGGTCCCATTGGCGATCCGGGAAAGGGCCGCCATGGGTTCGCCTTGCGAGCCGGTACAGAGGATCATGACCTTGTTGGCCGGCATGGAGCGAATGGTGTTGGCGTCTACGAGCGCGTCGTCAGGGATGTTTAAGTACCCGAGTTCACGACCGTTGACGATTGCGGCTTCCATCGACCGGCCAAAGACGGCGATCTTCCGGCCGTGAGCCAATGCCGTTTCGCAGGCGGTCTCAATCCGGGAAATGTTGGAAGCGAAGGTCGCAAAGATGACCCGGCCCTCGACTTGGTCAAAAATCTTGCGGATGGATTTGCCCACCCATTTTTCTGACTTCGTCCAGATCGGGCGTTCAGCGTTCGTACTATCGGACATCAAGCACAAAACGCCTTCTTCGCCCAGCTTGGCCATCTTTTGCAGATCAGGCGGCTGGTTGGTGACGGGTGTTAAGTCGAACTTATAGTCACCCGTTTCCACAATGGTGCCGACTGGTGTGTGAACGGCGATTCCCAACGTGTCAGGAATGGAGTGGGTCGTCCGGAAGAAAGAAACGCTCATCTTCCGAAATTTGAGCACAGTGTCATCGTCAATTGTGTGTAGTTCAGTCGATTTAAGTAATCCGTGTTCTTCAAGCTTGTTTTTGATCAATGCTAAGGCTAATGGCCCCGCGTAAACGGGGACGTTGAGCGCTTTGAGTAAATAAGGAATCCCGCCAATATGGTCTTCGTGGCCGTGGGTGATCACTAGCGCCTTGATTTTGGCTTGGTTTTCAACGAGGTACTGGTAGTCGGGGATGACATAGTCAATTCCTAACAGTTCGTCCTCTGGAAATTTAATCCCGGCATCAATTAAGATGATTTCATCTTGAAATTGGATCCCATAGGTGTTTTTTCCGATTTCACCAAGTCCACCCACGCCAAAGATAGCGGTCTCGTTATTTTTGACGTTTAACTTGTTCATTCAGTGAACTCCGTTAATTTGTAATTCGGATTCTGTTGTTCGTAAGCTAAGGTGTTGCCTTCAATAGCTTCGATGAATTCGATATTGTGGTCCGTGTGGGCTTCCACTTGTGCCCGGGCTTCAACCTCGGTTGGGGCCTCCAGGTACAGAGAGTGCGTATCCTCGCGCTTAGGATTCCGCTTCTTATCTTCTTGGTAATATACTTTGTAAATCACAGACAAAACTCCTTCAATTTAAACGATTTAATTTACCGATTCGTGAGCGAACGATAGATTATTTATGTCCTGCCGAACTGCGGGTTGCTTACACAACAATTAGCACAATTTTAGCATAGTTTCAGCCGATTGTATAGAATTACCACTGGACGGGAAAACATGCTATGATTAAGCTAACGTGAAGTGAACGGAGGAGACGCCATGGCACTAATAGTAGAAATCGTGATTGGGATCATCATTGCCTTGGTTATTTATATCATGATTCACCGCATGATCGTCCAACGAGCGACGCGGATGGTCCGGCGAAATGCCCAAGATGAAACGGATGTCGCGGTCAAGGCGGCCTTGCAACGACTGGTCAATGATGATGTGTTGACGGAAGAAGAATGCCACATTACGTCGGCCGTCACGGTGGCGGACGTCTGGGGGCGTGGCGTCATGGCCTTTGAGTACGCGATGCCGATTGGCATGGACGCAAAACGACGGTTGCCGCAATTAGAAACGGCCTTTAATGAAGCTTTGGCCAGCTTTAGTGCTGACCACGACATCAAGGCAGTCGTCGCCGGGCCGGCCTTTGTGGTCAGTGATATTTGGCTGTACGAGGGCCAACTCCACGTCGACGTGGCATACCTGATGAACGAGTCGACCGTCGAGTACTTGAAAGATTTAAAGAAATTAAACGATCCGGCCGTCCGTGATCTCTAAAGATTGTTAAAATAATCACAATATAATGGAAGAAACGCGTTTATTGGGGAAGCCTGAATCGTCGATAAACGCGGTAGTAAGGCGCTTTTGACCCGTATCAGCGGGGTGAAAGCGCCTTTTTAGTAACGGTCAGTTAGTGAGCGAAGACGAGATGGCCTGAATCATGCGCTGTGCCAGCGGGGGATGTTGGTCGTGGTAGTGACGATATGGTGAACCCAATGGGGCGACAAAATTGGTTGAGACTAGGCGGGGTGACAGCACAAGGGGAGATACGACCATCGTTTTTTTCTAATTTGAGACGGGTTCTTCGGCTCGACCTGTCTGCCCTCAGCATTCCAACTCATCTCTAGCGAACGGTAAGGCGGCCAGCAACCACTATGCTGAATTTAGTGGCCAAAGAAAAAGAGCCTGGACAAATTGTCCAAGCTCACAAAGCCAATGTTAATAACGACTGCTGAAACGGGTACTACTCAATCATGACCATGTCATCGTCGCGGGCGAACGGTTCGTCCTTGTTGATGTGGTCGTAGAACAGCGTCCGGTGCATGTGGTCGATTTCGTGTTGGCAGACGATAGCGGGGTAATTCTTCAGGCGAACCTGATGCTTTTCTCCATTAACGTCGTAGTAACGCAGGGTGATGCGGTCGTGACGGGGCACGAAGCCGGGGACGTCGCGATCAACGGACAAGCAACCTTCACCCTCGGTCAAAGCGCCCATTTGGACGGATTCGGAAACGATGACCGGATTGATGATGACATCGGTGAAGGGGGACTTGCCGCCTTCTTCTGGGGCTGGAACCAAAACGGACGCCATCTTCTTGGAAACACCTACTTGAGGGGCAGCCAAACCGACGCCGGCGCGCAAACCATACTTCTTACATTGTTCTGGATCTTGCGAAACCACTAAATATTCCATTAAGTCCTTGGCGAGTTGTTGATCCTCCGCTGAGAGGGGGAACGTGACGTCCGCGGCCTCTTGGCGTAAGACGGGGTCACCGTCACGGACAATATCTTTCATGAGAAACACGAGCAATTACCTCCGCTTAAATTTAAATCTAGTTATTTTCCATTGTAACATACCCCCGAAAAGAAATGAAATGAAAAGAAAACGGTTTCTATTTTCAAAAAAAACCGAAAACAGATAATCACAACTGCGAGTAGGGATTTGGCCGGATCCCTTTATTTGTCACAATGAAAGGGCTTGCATGACTTCTGAAAAAATGGTACATTTTAAACGTAGTCAGGAAACGCAACGTTAACTCACTTTTAGTTAACAATTTCATATCAAGTGAAAGGAAAGTGTTACTTATGGCTAATGGAAGCAAACAGATTGTAGACTTTGCCAAAATCAAAGCTACGATGGCTGATCCGTATAAGCACCCGGTTCAAGTCATCAATGGAGATGGCAAGGTTGTTGATCCAGACACGTTGGCAAAATATTCAGATGACCAACTTGTTGACTTCATGAAGAAAATGGTTTGGGAGCGTACCTTACACGAACAAACAATGAACTTCTCCCGTCAGGGTCGCCTCGGTTTCTATGCTCCAACTGCCGGTGAGGAAGCCAGTGAAATGGGAAGTGTTACCGCATTTAAGGAACAAGACTTCCTGTTACCTGCATACCGTGATTTACCACAAATGATTCAACACGGTACTACCGTTGCAAAAGGTTTCTTATGGTCCAAGGGTCATGTTCAGGGTAACCAATATGAAAACCCTAACATGTTATTCCCACAAATTATCATTGGTGCCCAATACGCCGAAACTGCTGGTGTTGCTTTGGGTATCAAGAAGAACGGCGACAAAGACCGCGTAGCCTTTGTTTACACCGGTGATGGTGGTACTTCACAAGGTGACTGGTACGAAGGGATCAACTTCACCAGTGCTTACCAAGCACCTGCCGTATTCTTCGTTCAAAACAACGGTTGGGCTATTTCCGTTCCACGGAAGAAGCAAACCGGTGCCGAAACGTTAGCACAAAAGGCCGTTGCCATGGGTGTTCCTTCCGTCCAAGTTGATGGGATGGATATCGTGGCCGTTCACGAAGTTGCTAAGGCAGCCCGTGACTTTGCCGTTGCTGGTAATGGTCCAGTTGTTATTGAAACGTTAACTTACCGTTATGGTGCTCACTCCTCTGCTGGTGATGATCCTTCTCGTTACCGGACTAAGGAAGAAGAAAAGCCTTGGTTCGATGCAGATCCATTGATTCGTATGCGGAAGGTCTTAACTGACAAGGGCGTTTGGTCACAAGATCAAGAAGACAAGTTAGTTGAACAATACAAAGACGAATTCAAGGATGCTATGAAGGAAGCTGAAGCAGCACCTGCACAAAAGGTTTCTGACTTCTTGAAGTGGACTTACAATGTTCCTACTCCAGCCGTTAAGAAACAAATTGCAGAATTCGAAGCAAAGGAGTCGAAGTAATCATGGCTAAAATGACTTATATCAAAGCGATCACTTCTGGTCTGGATCAAGTCTTAGCGGATGATCCTAAGACATTGATCTTCGGTGAAGATGTTGGTAAAAACGGTGGTGTGTTCCGGACTACTGTTGACTTACAAGACAAGTACGGCGAAGACCGGGTCTTCGATACCCCACTTGCTGAATCCGGTATCTTAGGTTTAGCTATTGGTTTATCCTTAACTGGCTGGCGGCCAATTCCTGAAATCCAATTCATGGGCTTCACGTTCGAAGCAATGGATGGGATTGTTGGCCAATTGGCTCGTGACCACTACCGGTTCGGTGGCCAAAAGAACTTCCCTGTTACTATCCGTACGCCATTTGGTGGTGGGACTCACACCGCTGAAATGCACGCCGATAACTTGGAAAACTACTTTGTTAGCACCCCAGGTCTGCGGGTTGTTACCGCATCAAACCCATACGATGCTAAGGGCTTAGTCATCTCCGCTATCGAAAGCGACGATCCAGTTCTGTTCATGGAAAACTTGAAACTTTACCGTTCAATGAAGGATGAAGTTCCAGATGACAAGTACACTGTTCCGTTGGACTCTGCTAAGGTTGTTCGCGAAGGTACTGATATTACCCTCGTGGCCTACAGTGCTGAAGTCAACGAAGCCTTGACCGCTGCCGATGCTTTAGCTAAGGACAACATCTCTGCTGAAGTCATTGACCTGCGTTCCTTGTCACCAATTGACACTGATACGATCTACGCTTCCATTGACAAGACCCACAAGGTTGTTGTCATTCAAGAAGCACAACGGATGGCCGGTGTCGGCGCCGTGGTTGCATCAGACATTGCTGAAGACAAGATCATGTCATTGGATGCCCCAATTGGCCGGGTAGCTGCTCCAGATAGCGTTTACCCATTTGCCCAAGCTGAAAATGACTGGATCCCTAACTCCGATGATATCGAAGCTAAGGCTCGCGAAATCTTCAACTACTAAAATTAACATCTAAACATTAAACGATAAAATTAACGATGTGGGAGACATCCTGCATTAGATGAAAGAAAGGAAGTTTTCCCATGGCTTATACGTTCAAACTCCCAGAGCTTGGTGAAGGAATGGCCGAAGGCGAAATTTCTTCATGGCTTGTTAAAGAAGGAGACGCAGTTAAGGAAGACGACACGTTAGTCGAAATCCAAAACGATAAGTCTGTTTCGGAATTACCATCACCCGTTGCTGGTACTGTATCACAAATTGTTGCACAAGAAGGGGACACTGTTGAAATTGGCGATCCACTGATCGTTATTGACGATGGTTCAGATACCCCTGCTGACTTGAGCAAAGCTAGCGACTCTGCAGACGACGCTCCAGCTGAAGAAGCTGCGCCAGAACCAGAAGCTGCCCCAGCTCCAGCAGCACCTGCTGCTCCAGCTGCCGCTCCTACCGGTGTGCCTGCTGCTTCAGATCCAAACAAGTTAGTTATGGCAATGCCATCTGTTCGTCAATACGCACGTGACAAGGGCGTTGACATTACCCAGGTTGCCCCAACCGGGAACCACGGACAAGTGTTGAAGGCTGACATCGACAACTTCAATGGCGCCGCTGCACCTGCAGCCGCTGCTGCTCCAGCTGCCGAAGCCGGTGGCAAGGCCGTTGCTGGTCAAGCTATCAAGCCTTGGAACGCTGACAACCCAGATCTGGAAACTCGTGAACCAATGTCACCAATGCGGAAGATCATTGCCAAGAGCATGCGGACTTCCAAGGACATTGCGCCTCACGTAACGTCATTTGACGAAGTTGAAGTATCTGCTTTGATGGCTAACCGCAAGAAGTACAAGCAAGCCGCTGCTGACAGAGACATTCACTTGACCTTCTTACCTTACATTGTTAAGGCCTTGGTTGCCGTTATGAAGAAGTACCCTGAATTGAATGCATCAATCGATGACACGACTCAGGAAATCGTCTACAAGCACTACTACAACATTGGTATCGCTACCAACACTGATGATGGTCTTTACGTACCAAACATCAAGGCTGCCGATTCCAAGGGTATGTTCGAAATTGCCAAGGAAATCACTGAAAACACGCAAGCTGCTTACGACAACAAGTTAAGCCCAGCTTCCATGGCCGGTGGTTCCATCACGATTTCTAACGTCGGCTCAATCGGTGGTGGCTGGTTCACACCAGTTATCAACCAACCTGAAGTTGCGATTTTAGGTGTTGGTCGGATTGAAAAGGCCCCTGTAGTTAACGAAGATGGCGACATCGTTGTTGGCCGCATGTTGAAGCTTTCTCTGAGTTACGATCACCGTCTGATTGATGGTGCCTTAGCTCAAAATATTTTGAACGACATGAAGGCATTGTTACATGATCCTGCAATGTTGTTAATGGAAGGGTAGGAATAATATGGCAGATGTTGAAAAAAAGGACACCGTCATCATTGGTGCCGGACCCGGCGGTTATGTTGCCGCTATTCGGGCTTCTGAATTAGGCCAAAAGGTCACTTTAGTTGAAAAGTCCGATACCCTTGGTGGTGTCTGCTTAAACGTTGGTTGTGTACCTTCTAAGGCCTTGATTCAAGCGGGTCACCGTTTGGAACAAGCTAAAGATGGTTCCACCTACGGGATTTCTACGGAATCAGCTAAGATTGATTTCGCTAAGACTCAGGACTGGAAGCAAAAGAAGGTCGTTGATCGGATGACCAGCGGCGTTAAGATGCTGATGAAGAAGCACCACGTTGACGTTGTTAACGGGGAAGCTGTCTTCCTGAGTGACACCCAATTACGGGTAATGCCTACGGGCGAAAAGCAATTCATGTCCACTGATACGGGTCAGACCTTCGAATTCAATAACATTATTATTGCATCCGGTTCTCACCCAATCGAAATCCCTGGCTTCAAGTTTGAAGGTCGGGTCGTCGATTCTACTGGTGGCTTGAACTTGCCTGAAATCCCTAAGGAATTCGTTGTTATCGGTGGTGGGTACGTTGGTACCGAATTGGCTGGTGCTTACGCTAGCTTAGGTGCTCACGTAACGATCCTCGAAGGCACGAACTCAATTCTGCCTAACTTCACTAAGGACATGGTTTCCGTTGTGCTTAAGAAGTTGAAGAAGAAGGGCGTTGACGTCATCACCAACGCGATGGCTAAGAGTTCCAAGCAAGACGACAACAGTGTCAGTGTGACCTACGCTGTCGACGGCAAGGAATCTACGATCAAGGCTGACTACTGCATGGTCACCGTTGGCCGTAAGCCAAACACCGATGACTTAGGCTTGGAATACACCAAGGTTAAGTTGAACGACCATGGTCAAATCGAAGTCGATAACCAAGGCCGGACTGCCTCAGAACACATCTGGGCTGTCGGTGACGCTGTTCCTGGTGCTGCATTGGCTCACAAGGCCTTTGCCGAAGCCAAGACTGCTGCTGGTGCCATCTCCGGTAAGAAGACGGCTAACGACTGGCTCAGTGTGCCTGCTGTCTGCTTCTCCGATCCTGAAATTGCAACTGTTGGTTACAACGAAGCTGCAGCTAAGGACAAGGGGATCAAGGTCAAGACCGCGAAGTTCCCATTTGCTGGGAATGCTCGGGCCGTTTCATTGGACGCTCCTGATGGCTTTGTTCGGTTCATCTACACGGATGACGACAACAAGAACATCGTGGGTGCCGAAGCGGTTGGTCCTGAAGCCAGCACCATGGCTGGTGAATTATCAATCATCGTTAACGACGGCTTGAACGTTGAAGACGTTGCGTTGACCATTCACCCACACCCAACATTGAACGAACCAATCCAAGAAACTGCCGATATCGCGCTGGGCTTCCCAACTCATATCTAAAGTCACTTGTGATTGTGAAAAACAAAAAGGACTGCCAGCGATGGCGGCCCTTTTTTGTTTTGAGAGTGAGCTAACTGAAGGTTGACCCAAAATTAACGCGCTGATTGCTGTAACGACGGTGTTCCGACACCTAAAATTGGTGAAACCAGGCGCCTGCGTCAGGCTAGGGTGGGACCTGCTCTGAGGAACGTCTCCAGCCTGAAGGGCGGTTTTCCGCCTCGCTTGAAAGCCTGGAAAAACCCGCCAGTCTCTCAAGTCGTCCCGCGCTGTAGGCTGAGAAAAGCTCTCAGCCAACACCGCCGAAACAGCTGGCTCCACCCTGACTGCCTCCGGCAAGGTGGAGGTTATCAGTAACACTGTGGTAATCAAAGACTAGTCGTCAATGCAGATGCTATCTGGGGTTAAGGCAACTGTTACTAACACGCACTACCGTAGCCGAGAGTTCGCTAAATATGGGTTCAGCCGTGGGAGTTCCCTTAGCGACACGGTTCATGGCGCTTAGGGAACTGGCGTCTTTGAGACGCGAACTTCGGCTCAAAGCGAGGTGTCGAGACCGTTCTTTGGCTCGGCCCGTCCGCCCCAGCGTTCCAACCCATATTTAGCGAACGGTAGGCGGCCAGTTCGTATTGTGTGGCTGTAAACGACTATTTTTAGCGCACGTTTCAGTTATGTCATGGTGACGCGAACGGGCCTGGGAGAATTTGCCCCCAGGCTCGTTTGTTTTGCCCGTGAGCGCAAGCGGTTGCTAATGGGGCGGTTCGTAAAAAATCGAGGCTGCAACTTGCTATCCCGTGACGTTCACTTATAATGGAATTATGACTGACGAGACAAAGAGTCAAATCACTGTTCGTGAAGGAGGCGGTCACGCGTGAAACCGATGTTGATCGTGCAGGGAAACTTTGACCAGGCCAGCCGGCTGATTCGTCAGCTGTTGGTGGCGGATTTGCCATTGGACTGTGTCGTGATGCCCAATGTCACTGATGATACGCCGCGCTACCAGGCGTTGGTGGTTGCTAGCGCCTTGTGCCCGCAATTGACCTTGCGGGTGGGGACGGCCGCTGATTATGGCCAGGCAGATTGGCTGGTCATTTTAGACCGAGCCACCGCGACGACGGCGCCAGCCATGGAAGTCGCTGAGCTGCGGTTATTTATCAAGCGCATCGTGGAAAATGGGTTCAAGGGCCAGTTGGTCTTTGCCGGTGACCACGACGAATTATTGACCTATTTTGCCTGGAAATTCTCGGGCTTCAACCAGAGTCAAATCTGGGGACTGGGGACCTTTCCGCTGACACGCCTATTGACGTACCGGCTTGCGGAGCGCTTGGGCGTGGGGGCAGCGGCGGTCCAGGCGGCCGTGGTTGGGACGGCCGCTGATCCTATCGTTGCGTGGAGTCGGACCTACGTGGGCCCGGCACCGATTTTGATGTATTTGGCCAATGAAGATGCTCAGTTCAGCGCGGATGATTTGGGCAAGATGGGCAGCTGGCTGCAACGGGAGGCCCAAGAAGACCAACGCATGTTACGCTCAATGGCGCTGATTCAGCTGCTGCGGGCAGTGTTGGCTGAACAACCCCTGATTGCGCCAGTGACCAATTTACAGGCGGAGACGCCCGTATTTGCTGCCGCATCACCCGTGCTGGTGAATGCCAGTGGGGTCAAGCACCTGACGAATTTGGTGCTATCCGAAGATGAACAGCAGGCGTACACCGCCACCGTGACGACTTTACGAGAACAGATTGCGGCCATTGAAGGCCAGCAAACGGAAGGACGTGCCTAATGCAACCGAAGAATTATGCTTACCCCTTACAACCGGACTGGTCAACGGCCGATATTGTCGCCGTGACCACGCTTTATCAGCGGGTGGAAGACGCGTATGAATTGCCCCAAGGTGTGGCCAGCACGGCGTTGATTGCGGCCTACCGGGATTTTCAAGCGGTCGTGCCCCAGAAGTTTGAAGAAAAGCAACTGGATAAGGAATTTGAAGCAGCGGCGGGCTACAGTATTTACCGGACGATGAAACGTGCTCGCAGTGAAAGCGGGCAAATCAAGATGAAAGGACAGGCAAAGTCATGAGTCAAGACTGGCAGCAACTAAACACGGACGTCATTGCGTTACTCAAGGAGGCCCGGCAAAATGTTTTGCAAAAAATGCGCAATCCATTGACGGTCGCCGAAAAGACGAATCGCAAGGATTTAGTCACCAACGTGGATAAAGCCAATGAACAATTTTTGATCGCGGGGATTCGCCGACTAGACCCGACAGCGCAAGTTTTAGGTGAGGAAGGGTTTGGCGATCACCTGACCAGCTTGCAGGGTCGGGTGTGGATCGTGGACCCGATTGACGGTACCATGAACTTTGTGAAACAACAGGACAACTTCGCCATCATGATTGGCATTTACCAAGACGGCGTGGGGCAGTTGGGCTACATCTTTGATGTCATGAACAACGTCCTGTACCACGGAGGGCCGCAGCTGGGCGGCGTCTGGGCCAATGAGCGTCCGGTCAGTGCACCGGCCGACATTGCCTTGGCCGATGGCTTGATTGGCGCCAGTGGGCCGCTGGTTATTCACGATGTCGCGCACATGCAAAAGATTGTGCATGATAGTGCAGGCATGCGGATTTCCGGCAGTGCCGGCATTGAAATGATCAATATTATGAAGGGCGAGACGCTCGGTTACATTTCTCATCTGAAGCCTTGGGATATTGCGGCTGGTCAAGTCTTGATGAATACGCTCGGGGTTCAAGTCTCAACTATTGACGGCCAACCACTCGATATGTTATCATCTAACCTTGTACTAGTAGCGACGAAAAAAGCGCAACGTGATATTCTCCAAATCGAAGAAGATGACGTCTCACTGTGACCCTGTCACAGTTTTTTTATGCGGCTGGCCGATACGGATGGACTTTACCAGCTATTGACGCTACAATAAGCGTACTTACAGACGTAAGCATGCCGTGATCCATCTAATTCACCAAGCACGAAAGGAAGAAATACACTTGAAAATCAGAGATGATATCCGCAACATTGCCATCATTGCCCACGTTGACCACGGGAAGACGACCCTGGTTAATGAAATGATGAAACAATCCGACACGTTAGACGCACACACTTCTATTGAAGACCGTGCCATGGATACTAACGCTATCGAAAAGGAACGGGGCATTACGATCCTGTCCAAGAACACTGCCGTTCGTTACGGCGACAAGCAAATCAACATCTTGGATACCCCAGGACACGCCGACTTTGGTGGTGAAGTGGAACGGATCATGCGCATGGTTGACGGCGTTTTGCTGGTTGTCGATGCCTACGAAGGTACGATGCCACAAACCCGTTTCGTTTTGAAGAAGGCCCTCGATCAACACTTGACGCCCATCGTGGTCATCAACAAGGTTGACCGTGAAGGCGCCCGTCCTTCCGAAGTCGTTGATGAAGTCTTAGACCTCTTCATCGAATTAGGTGCCGACGAAGACCAATTGGACTTCCCAGTGGTTTACGCCTCAGCAATGAACGGGACTTCTAGCTACGAGCCAGAAATCTCCTCTCAAGAACACACCATGAAGCCAGTGTTTGATACGATCATCAAGCACATCCCAGCCCCAATTGACAACAGTGACGAACCCTTACAGTTCCAAGTTGCCATGCTCGATTACAACGATTTCGTTGGTCGGATTGGGATTGGCCGGATTTTCCGGGGTAAGATCAAGGTCGGCGACAGCGTTACGGTTATGAAGCTTGACGGTTCCAAGCAAAACTTCCGGGTAACCAAGTTATTTGGGTACTTTGGGTTGAAGCGGTTGGAAATCAACGAAGCTAAGGCCGGTGACTTGATTGCCGTTTCCGGGATGGATGAAATCAACGTTGGGGAAACTGTTGTGGCCCCTGACACGTTGGAACCACTTCCCGTCTTACGGATCGACGAACCAACGCTGCAAATGACTTTCCGGACCAACGACTCACCATTTGCTGGTCGCGAAGGGAAGTTTGTGACGTCTCGTCAAATCGAAGAACGCTTGAAGCGTGAATTGCACACCGACGTTTCCTTACGGGTTGACGACACCGATAACCCGGGTGCTTGGATTGTTTCCGGTCGTGGTGAACTGCACTTGTCCATCCTGATTGAAACGATGCGTCGTGAAGGCTACGAACTGCAAGCTTCTCGTCCAGAAGTTATTTACAGAACAATTGATAACCAACGTTGCGAACCATTTGAATCCGTTCAAATCGATACGCCAGACGAATACACCGGTTCAATCATTGACACGCTTTCCCAACGGAAGGGTGAAATGAAGAACATGGAAGCCGTTGGTAACGGCCAAACGCGTCTGACTTTCTTAGCCCCATCTCGTGGGTTGATCGGTTACTCGACTGAATTCTTGTCCTTGACTCGTGGGTACGGGATCATGAACCACACGTTCTCCAAGTACCTGCCAGTTATCAAGAACTGGAACCCAGGTCGTCACAACGGGACTTTGGTTTCCATCAACTCTGGTAAGGTTACGACTTATGCCATCATGGCCATTCAAGACCGGGGTACGATCTTTACCGAAGCCGGGACTGAAGTTTACGAAGGGATGATCGTTGGCCAAAACAGCCGTGACAACGACATCTCCGTCAATATCACCCGTGGTCGGAACCAAACCAACGTCCGGGCCGCCGGTTCAGAAGATATTGCCAAGGTTAAGACGCCATTGAAGATGTCTCTGGAAGAATCACTGGAGTTCATCAATGATGATGAATACTGTGAAATCACCCCAGAACACGTGCGTCTGCGGAAGCAAATCCTGAACACCAGCGAACGGGAAAAGGCTGCCAAGAAGCGGAAGACCGCTGCACGGAAGTAATTAAATTTAATCAAAACTTTAACGGTAAGACCAGTGGGGAAACTCATGGGCCTTACCGTTTTTTTGCGTGGTGGCGCAGGGTGGTGGGTTAAGATTCCGTTAATAACGGCACAGGTGGATTAACGGTTCCCAATGGAATCCCTGGTGTAGTATAATAAGACCATTCGATTACCGTTAATTGACGGTAGGCTTGGAGCGATTTCATCGTATGCGAAAGTTAAAATATTTAGATTATTGGTTACTGGTCCCGTATCTCATCTTGAGCGTCTTCGGTATCGTCATGGTCTATTCGGCCAGTGCGGATATCGGCTCACAAAATGGCGGGAGTCCGGGTAGCTATTTACTCAAACAGACCGTTTATGTCATCATGGGGCTGGTGATTTTGACCTTCATGGTGGCCATGAATATTAATAAGCTGCGCAACCGCAATTTACTGCGGTTGGCCGGGTACGTGGCCTATGGCGCATTGGCGTTTTTGCTGGTGATCGGGCAAACCGTTAACGGGGCCGCCGGGTGGATTCATCTGGGGCCAATCAACATTCAGCCGGCCGAATTTGTGAAATTTTACATCATTATCTGGCTGGCCAATGCGATTGCTCAGCGACAAGATGACCTGCAGACCTACACCTGGTGGTCGACCATGCGGCAGCCGTTGTTGGTTTGCCTGTTGATTTTAGGATTGATCTTTGCGCAACCCGATTTAGGTGGGATGGCCATCAACGCTGCCATCATGTTCGTGCTGTTTCTGAGCAGTGGGTTCAGTTCGCGGCTGGCGAAGGTGATTTTTACAGGGGCCGTCGTTGGCGGCTTCGGTGTGGTGATTCCACTTTTGGCTTGGATATCCGGGCTGTCGGTGGGACAGCACTCCTATCAGTTACAACGAATCGTGGCTTTCTTGAATCCCTTTAAGCACGCGCAGGGCGTTGGCCAACAATTGGTCAATTCTTATTATGCCATCAGTAACGGTGGCCTGTTCGGCGTCGGCTGGGGTAACAGTATCCAAAAGACCGGGTATTTGCCAGAACCCAACACCGACTTTATCATGGCCATTTTGACCGAGGAGTTGGGGCTCATCACGGCTCTAGGCGTCATTGCCCTGTTATTCTTGATCATTTTGCGGACCGTGCTGGTGGGTGTGCGGACCAACTCGACCTACCAGTCGTTGGTCTGCTACGGGGCGGCGACCTATTTGGCCGTGCAGACGGCGTTTAACCTGGGTGGGGTACTGGGCTTTCTTCCCATCACCGGGGTCACCTTTCCCTTCATCAGTTACGGGGGGTCCAGTACCTGGACGTTAGCGTTAGTCCTCGGTGTGGTGATGAATATCAGTGCCCGGCAGAAACGCTACCGGATGACACATTAATTAGAGGAGGTTAGACCATGGCATTTGAAATACAAGCACGTCAGAGCCTGATTGTGTACACGTATAGTCTGAAACAGACGCGTCAGCTCAAGCGCTACGGCACCGTGATGTACGTGTCCAAGAAGATGCGCTACGTGGTGTTATACGTCAATCAAGCAGACGTGGCCAGTTTGGCCGAACAATTGGGCAAGCTACGGTTCGTGAAACGCGTGGTGGCCTCAAAACGACCAGAGATCAGTGAAACATTTAACGGCGTGGCCGAAGAAATGGCCGCAGATAAGCAATCAGAGACAGAGGATGATGATGAATGAGAATTGTAGCAGGTGACTTTGGGGGCCGGCGGTTAAAGGCCGTGCCTGGTATGGCGACCCGGCCCACCACGGATAAGGTCAAGGAGGCCTTGTTCAACATTATTGGCCCGTACTTTGATGGCGGGCGAAGTCTGGACCTCTTTGCCGGATCGGGCGGTCTGAGCATTGAAGCCGTCTCACGGGGCATTGACCAGGCCGTCTTGATCGACCGGCAATATGCCGCCATCAAGACGATTCAGGACAACGTGGCCGTGACCAAGGTGCCAGAACGCTTTGAGATTTTAAAGCGCGACGCCAATCGGGCCGTTCAGGAGTTGGCCGACCGCGGCGACCAATTTGATCTGGTCTTCTTTGACCCGCCGTACGCCCAACAAAAGATCGTGGCCCAAATGACCCGGCTACGAGAGCTGCACCTGTTGACACCCACGGCGCGCATCGTGTGTGAGACGGACCAAAAGGCCCAATTGCCCGATAATATCGAGGGCTTTCACTTCATCGAACGGCGCGATTATGGGATTACCGAACTGACGATTTATGGGTTAGGAAGTGAAGACGAGTGACGATTGCAGTCTTTCCAGGAAGTTTTGACCCGTTGACCAACGGCCATTTAGACCTGATCACGCGGGCCAGCAAAATTTTTGACCACCTGATTGTGGCGGTTGGCCAGAACACCTCTAAGCGCGGCGTCTTTACCACCGACGAACGGGTGGCCTTTATCGAGGAGACGACCCGTGACATGGCCAACGTCTCGGTACGCGTCGAGAGTGGGTTGACGGTAGACTTTATGCGGGCCAGCCACGCCACCGTGTTGGTCCGGGGTATCCGCAATAGCGTGGACTTTGAATACGAGCAGGGCATTGCGGGGATGAACCGCACGCTGGATGCCAACGTGGACACGGTGTGCCTGATGGCCGCGCCTCAGTATCAATTTGTCTCCTCTAGCCTCTTACGGGAGGTGGCCCGCTTCGGTGGCGACCTCACTAACCTGGTTCCCCCAGTCGTGGCGCACGCCATGGTTGCGCGACTGGCAGGTGACCAGTAGATGGGCAAATTTACGCGACGTGAATGGCGTCAAATCATTATCACGGTCGGCCTCACGCTGTTGGTATTGGCCTTTTTCTTCCTGCCGTTGCCCAAGTACATCGAAGGACCGGGCGAGGCCGACAATTTAAAGACCTTTGTCAGCATGCCAGGTCATCCCGACAAGCACGCCGGCAAATACATGATTACCTCAGTCGCACTGTCACAGGCCCGGCCGGTCAGCTATTTGTACGCCAAGCTGAATCCCATTTACAGCATTGAAAGTGTGGACGACGTGACCGGTGGCCAGAGCAACGCCACCTACGACAAGGTGCAGGACTTCTACATGCAAAGCGCCATCAATGAGTCGATCTATACGGCCTATAAAGCGGCGCATAAGTCGGTCAAACGGCAGTATTTGGGCATTTACGTCTTGAGCGTGGATGACAAATCGCCGTTTGCCGGAACCTTGCGGGTGGGCGATACCGTGACGAAGGTGAACGGCCGTCATTTCAATTCTATGGTCGGCTACCAACACTACATTCAACGCCAAAAGGTGGGCCAATCCGCAACGATTACTTATCAGCATAATGGGAAGACGCGGCACGCCACCCGCAAGTTGATGCGGTTGCCGACCAAGAAGGCGGGCATTGGCATCACCCTAACCGATAACGTCAAGGTCACTGCCAAGCCTAAGGTCACGGTTGATCCCGGTCAAATCGGGGGGCCATCCGGGGGCTTAATGTTTAGCCTGCAGATCTACACGCAGGTCACCGGCAAGAACTTGCGTCACGGCCAAAAGATCGCCGGTACCGGAACGGTCGATGGTGACGGCAACGTGGGTGAAATCGGCGGTATCGACAAGAAAATCGTCGCGGCCAAAAAGGCGGGCGCCACCGTCTTCTTTGCGCCCTACGTCAAACCGTCTAAGCTCCTGTTGAAGTATGAGGAGCATCACCAAACCAATTACCAATTGGCGAAGGCGACCGCGAAGAAATACGCGCCGAACATGAAGGTTGTGCCGGTGAAGACCTTTAGTGACGCCGTGAAATATTTAGAAACACACCATTAGAGTTGAGAAGTGTGGGCTAGCAGGCGATTAGCCGGTGAACATTAAGGCTGGTCACCGAAGAATCTTAGTCTTTGGATGATTTGGTGAGCCGAAGCTGGCTGTCTGTTGACGTCCGTTTCAGCTATGTCAAGGTGAAGAAAACGGGCCCGGGAGGTTTTGTCCCCGGGCTCGTTTTCGTTTGGACGCAGTCGGTCCGGTTCATGGCGTTGTCACCCACTATTTTTGAAAAAAATAACCAAATTAAAAAATATCTGGCCCATTTTTACGGAGTTGAACCGTAAAGGGGGCAATGTGATGGGACAAAAAATTCAGGAATGGTGGCTGACCTTGCCACGGAAGCAACAGGTATTGGGACTAGTCGGGGTACTGGGCGTTTTGGTGATCGGCGGTTGGCTACTGTTGCGTCAACCGGCGCCCGCGGCCTTACCCGCTGCGATTCCACCGGCGACGACCAGCAGTAGTGGTCAATCGCATGCTACCGGTGCGCAGACCCAGGCGACGGCCACCAGTCAGGCCAGCAGTCACGATACCCGGGTCTTTGTGGATGTTCAAGGGGCGGTCCGTCATCCCGGACTCTACCAATTCACGGCGGAGATGCGGGTGGCGGATGCCATTAAAGCTGCTGGGGGCCTGGTCGACCGGGCTGACCGCCAACAGATCAATCTCGCAACGCGGCTGACGGATCAACAACAATTGTATTTGCCGTTGAAGGGGGAGAAACGCCCCGCAGCGGCCGCGAGTGGCAACGCGACTGTTGGTAGCAGCGCAACCGGTAGTGGGTCGGCGGCCAGCAGTGGCAGTGGCAGCGCGACCGTGGTCAATTTGAACACGGCCACGGTGACCGACCTGCAACAATTGACCGGTGTGGGGGCGAAGAAAGCGCAAAAAATCGTGGACTATCGTACGGAACACGGCAGTTTCCAGACGGTGGCGGACCTCGCGCAGGTGCCCGGCTTCGGCGAAAAAACCGTTGCTAATTTACAAGATCAACTCACCACTTAATGACTGGTGGTATACTTAAAACTAAAATTTGCAAAGGGGTAATCAACGTGAAACGCGAACGAATTCCTTGGGATCAATACTTTATGCTACAGGCGTTAGTCATTTCCACCAGAAGTACCTGCAACCGGCTGTCCGTCGGGGCGACGGTGGTTCGTGATAAGCGGATCATTGCGGCGGGCTATAACGGCTCTGTTTCGGGCGATGACCACTGCTTGGATGAGGGCTGTTACATCGTCGATGGTCACTGTGTGCGGACCATTCACGCGGAAATGAACGCCATTTTACAGTGTGCCAAGTTTGGCGAGGCCACGGATGGCGCCGAAATTTACGTCACGGATTTTCCGTGCCTGCAGTGTACCAAAATGTTACTGCAAGCGGGGATTCGTAAGATCACCTACATGCGCAATTACCACAATGACCCGTACGCCCAAAAGCTGATCGCCTTGAAGCACGTCGAATTGAATCAGGTCACGGTGGATCCCGCCTTGCTGGCGACCTTGCCGTTGGACCAACCTAAACAGGATTAGTGGCGAACCACGGCTTCTTAGCGGTATTGCCGGTCCTGGCACTCAGTGTGGCGTTGAGCGGACATCCCTGGGCCGGCAGCGGGCTCCTCTTGTTGGTGTTGGTGCGCGTGTGGACGCTGCATCACCGGCCGACCTGGTTGGTGACCTTGTTGCTCTTGGGGCTGTTTGGGGGGTATTGGCTGTGGCGTGACCACCAGCTGACGCAACGGCAACTGCCCTTCGACGTGGCCCGGACCATGACCGCGACCTTGCGGGTCCAACCGGATGCTGTTGCGGTGCGCGGGGCGATGTATTATTTCGTTGGTCAAAATAGCCAGACCGGTGAACGGTTGACCGTGCGTGGCGTGGCCAAGTCGGCCGCCGAACTGCAGACGTTGCAGCACCTGACCCGGCCCACGCTGTGGCAAGTGAGCGGTCAGGTCCAGGGCATCTTGCCCGCGACCAACTTCAATCAATTCGATGGCGCGGCATATTGGCGTCATCGCGGCATTGTTAACACCTTGAAGCTGACCAGCGTCACCCACCGAACGGCCGCTCCTTTAAGGTGGTGGGGCTGGTTTAGCGACTGGTGGCACGGGTGGCGTGCGTGGCTGATCCATTACTGCGAACGGCTCCCCGGGGCACTACGGGTATACGCCCTAGGCCTGTTGCCGGGGGCCAAAGCTGCGGAGACCATGACTGAACTACAGGGGATGCAGCGGCTGGGGCTGTTGCACTTATTTGCCATCTCCGGCATGCACGTGGCGCTGTTACTGACGGCCGTCGAGTGGGTGTGCGTGCATCTGCGCATCCAACGCGAGCACTGGGAATGGGGGATGCTTTTGGGGCTGCCGGCCTACTTCATCTTGGCTGGTAGCGGCAGTGGGGTGCTCCGGGCCTGCTTGATGCGGGGCGTCCAGCTGACAGGTAAACGGTGCCAGCGGCCCATCAGTACGCTGGATGCCTGGTCAATGGCACTGTTGATCGGCGTGTTCGTGAATCCCGGACTCTTATTTGAGTTGGGCAGTCAGTTGAGTTACGGTTTGTCGTTAGGGCTCATTTTATTGCGTGAGGAATCGCGCGCCTGGCGGCAGGGAGGTCTGACTCTGCTAGGCTTGCCCAGCTTGTTGACGGGCGTGTTTCAGTGGCACAGCCTGACACTACTCGCCAATTGGGCGGTGGTTCCGTTATTTCCCGTACTCATCTTGCCGTTGACGCTGGTGGGGACGGTACTTCATCCCTGGCTGCCCGTGATCAGTCGCGGTTGTGCCTGGGCGCTGCAACAATTCGATGCCGGTTTGGCCTGGTTCGCGCGACTGCCGGGCAACGTGCCTTTTGGCAAGCCGGCCTGGTGGGTGGCCTGGTTGTGGCTGGCGGGGACCTGGTGGTTGTTCACCCGGCCACCGCAACATCGCCGCAAGTGGCTGATCGGCTTACTGGCCAGTTACGGCCTGGTCTACGGGGCGATTCACTTGCCGTTGAGCGGTGAGGTGACTTACTTTGACGTGGGTCAGGGCGACAGTATTTTGATTCGCGAGCCCTTCAATCGGCGGGTCAGTTTGATCGATACCGGCGGACGCTTGGGCTTTCGCCAGCCAGACTGGGTCCCCAAGACACCGCCTAGCTATGCGGCACTACGGACCAACATCAATTATCTGAAAAGTCGCGGTCTCGATCACGTAGACGATCTGTATTTGACCCACCACGATGCGGACCACATCGGCGATCTGCTGGCTTTCTTGCAGGAGCTTCACGTCAAGCGTCTGTTGGTTCCGGCGGGGATGGAGGCGGAGCCGGCCTGGCAACAAAAACTGGCGGGCAAACTCCCCCCAGTGGTTCCCATCAAAACGGGGCAGGCTTTGCCACTATTGGTGCGGCACCCGGATCACGCCGCGCCGGCGGAAAATGAGAATTCGCTGGCGTTGCAGGGGACCTTTGGCGGCCTGAATTTTCTGTTCATGGGCGACTTGGACCAGGCGGGTGAACGAAAAATGTTGGCGGCGGATGCGCAGCTGCGTACCGACGTGTTAAAATTAGGACATCACGGCAGTAAGACGGCCTCTGCGCCCGAATTTATTGCGCAACTGCGGCCACGCTGGGCGATTATTTCCGCTGGCCGGCAAAATCGCTACGGCCATCCCAATGCGGAAACGCTGGCGACATTGCGAGAACAAAACGTCCCCGCGGTCAGTACCCAGACCAGTGGGATGATTCGCTACACGTATCGCGGCGCGCAGGGCTATTGGCAAACTAAACTTAAAGGGGCACACGAATCGTGACAATTACGGAACTCTTAAAAACATTAAAGACGGGCGGACAACTGGCCAATGTGTACCTGATCTTGGGGCAAGCGGATTATTTACAGCGCCGACTCAAGGCGGGCTTCAAGCAGGTCGTCCCAACCGAAGAACAGGCCATGAATTTTGCCAGTTATGACATGGATACGGTCCCACTGGCAGTGGCGCTCGATGACGCCATGGCCGCACCGTTCTTTGGGGAACGCCGGGTCGTGTGCATCGACAATCCCCAATTTCTAACGGGGGAGACCAAGAAACAAAAGGTCGACCACGACATCGACAGCCTGCAGACGTACCTGGGGTCACCGATGCCCAGCACCGTGCTAGTCTTCTTTGCGCCGTATGAAAAATTAGACGGCCGCAAGAAGGTCAGCAAGCAGTTAAAAAAAGTGGCGACGACGATTGAAATCGGCAATTTCTCCGAGCGCGACGTCCGCCAATTTGTGACGAACCAGTTGAAACAAGACGGCTACACCATGGCACCGGCCGCTTTAAACGAGCTGATTCAGCGTACGGATGCCGATTTGACGCTGATGATGAGTGAATTGCCCAAGCTGGAATTATTTGCCTTGCCGCAAAAGACCATCGACCGCGACGCCGTCACCGGGCTGGTGACCCAGACGTTGACGCAAAACGTGTTTGACCTGGTCAACCGAGTCTTGGCCAAGAATACGGCGGGGGCGGTGACGCTTTACCGCGAGCTCTTACAGGCCAAGGAAGAACCCTTGCGGATCAATGCCATCTTGCAGGGGCAATTCCGCCTGTTGATTCAGACCAAGGTCTTGGCCAAGCAGGGATACAGCCAAGGCAAGCTGGCCAGTATTCTCAAGGTCCACCCGTACCGCATCAAGCTGGCCTTGCAGAGTCAACGGCGGTTTTTACTGACCGACCTGAACCGTGCCTACCTGGGGCTCTTTCGCGTCGAACAGCAGATGAAGTCTTCGACTATGGACCCGGAAATGCTGTTTTCGCTGTTTATGACGCAGTTTGCCGGACAGGTGGCTTAGGGGAAGTTGGTCGCCGTAATGATGGTGTTCTGACATCTAAAATTGATGAAACCAGGCAGCACTGTGTTAATTAACGGTAGGCGACGAGTTCTTATCCGGTGGCTGTAAACGACTATTTTTGACGCCATGAATCGCCTGCTAACAGTCGTTTCAACTAATTTCCTTCTTTCAACTTTCAGAGCAGTAAAAAGGCTAAGATCAGTGCCGCAACCATCATGGGTGGCACTGATCTTAGTCCTTTTTTGATTGATAGATTTCGCGAAGGGCAACGACTCATGGGCGGTTTTACAAAAAAGGAGGCCGACCACAAATTGGTCGACCTCCTGATTGCATCATCTAATCGTTTTGATTAATTGATTACTTAGCTAAACGTGCAGCCATCCGTGACTTGTCACGAGATGCCTTGTTCCGCTTGATCAAGCCCTTTGAAGCAGCCTTGTCAACTGCGGCACTAGCTTGGCGGAATAAGTCTTCCGCGTTGTCGGCACCAGCGGTCTTAGCTTGTTCAAAACGCTTAACGGCAGTCCGCATAGCGCTTAACTGTGCAGAGTTACGTTCGTTAGCCTTAACGTTAGTCTTGGCACGTTCGATTGCTGATTTGATAATTGGCATGAAAATTTCACCTCCGAATGAGAAATCCTTAGTACCGGAAATCTTAATTTCAACGTATGTTATTATACAGAAGGCTAGGACCGAATGCAATAGCTAGTCGAGATAAATGTAAAGTAATTTTACTTGATAGGCGTTAATGGGAAAAGACTTGCACTTTTAGCCAAAGTCCCGTATAGTAGATAACTGTGCTGCGGCACAAACCCCTAACTTAGTTCGCCTGGCGGCCACTGCCGACTTACTCAGTTTCGGGCACTTATTTGAAAGGTGGTATATTTACCATGGCTATTAGTCAAGCAAAGAAAAACGAAATCATCAAGCAATACGCTCGTCACGAAGGTGACACGGGTTCTACTGAAGTCCAAGTTGCCGTTTTGACCGCTGATATCAACGAAATCAACGTTCACATGCAACAACACCGGAAAGACTTCCACTCACAACGTGGGTTGATGAAGAAGATCGGTCACCGTCGTAACTTATTAGCTTACTTACGGAAGACTGACGTTCAACGTTACCGTGAATTAATCAAGAGCTTAGGTCTGCGTCGTTAATTCGCCGCACCGGAGTCCCTGGCCAATCCTGGCTGGGGGCTTTTTCTTTTGCCCAATTGTTATCTTAGTACTGCTCACCGCTAAAGTATGGTAGAATGGAGAAAGATTTAATTATGGACGAATCTGGGCTTTGTGACCCAGCAGAAAATGCTGACGGTATTGGTCAGGATTGTTAAAACTATACGAAGATTCTTGAGGTGAACTTATGAGTGCAAAGATTAAGATTATCCCGTTTGGCGGTGTTCGCGAAAACGGGAAGAACATGTACGCCGTCGATGTTAACGGCGGAATTTACATTTTAGATTGTGGGTTAAAGTATCCGGAAAATGAACTTTTGGGGATCGACGTGGTCATTCCCGATTGGGCCTACCTTCGCGAAAATAAGGAGCGGATCGTCGCTGTCTTCTTGACGCACGGCCATGCCGATGCCATTGGTGCGCTGCCTTACTTTTTGAGTGAGTTCAACGTTCCCGTGTTTGGGTCAGAAATGACGATTGCCTTGGCTAAAATTGGCGTTGCCGCTGAACCCAACGTGAAGGGCTACGATGATTTCCACGTAATTGATGAAAAGACCGAAATCGACTTCGGTGACGTGGTCGTTTCCTTCTTCTCCACGACCCACTCGATTCCAGAATCGCTGGGGATCGACTTGAAGACGGATGAAGGCCAAATCATCTACACCGGGGACTTTAAGTTTGACCAAACGGCTAAGACTGGTTATCAAACGGATTACGCGCGGTTAGGGGCCATCGGTCAAGCCGGGGTCTTAGCCGTCTTGAGTGACTCCGCCAACGCTGAAAATCCGGCCATGAATGCGTCGGAACAAACGATTGCCGAAGATATTGAAGAAACGTTCCATTACCAAAACGGCCGGGTCATCGTGGCCTGTGTGGCGTCGAATATTTTGCGGATTCAACAGGTCTTTGACGCCGCCCAACAAACTGGCCGCAAGGTGTGCCTGATGGGCCAAGATTTGGAAAAAATCGTGAACACGGCCATGAAGCTGGGCAAATTGGTCTTTGCCGATGACTTACTGGTCACGCCAGAACAATTGGATAGCCTAGAGCCGGGCGAGACGGTCATCTTACAGACCGGGAAGATGGGCGAACCCATCAAGGCCTTACAACGCATGGCCAACAAGCAAGAAAAGGATTTGAACATCCAAGAAGGCGACTTGGTCTACATCACGACCACGCCATCTCACGCCATGGATACGACCGTGGCCCAGACCCGTGACATGATCTACCGGGCCGGTGGCGAAGTCAAAGCCATTTCGGATGACTTGAACTCATCGGGTCACGCCTATAAGCGCGACTTACAATTAATGCTGAACTTGTTGAAACCGAAATATTTGGTTCCCATTCAAGGGGAATACCGGTTATTAAATGCGCACGCCAATGCTGCGTTGGAATTGGGAATGCCGGCCGACCACATCTTTATTTTGGCCAAAGGGGATGTGCTGACTTATGCCGACGGCCAAATGAGCCTGGGCGAAGGCATTGACGTCACGGATACCATGATCGACGGTATCGGCGTTGGTGACATCGGAAATATCGTCTTACGTGACCGGAAAGTCTTGGCTGATGACGGTATCTTTATCGCGGTCGTGACGATCGATCGCAAGAAGAAACAGATCGTCGCTGATCCCAAGATTACGTCGCGGGGCTTCGTTTACGTGAAGGCCAACAAAGATCTGATGCAAGAAAGTGCCCAGATCATTCGCAAGGCGGTTCAAAATAACCTAGACAACAAGGAATTTGACTGGGGCCATTTGAAACAAGACGTGCGTGAACACCTGAGCCACTACTTGTTCGAGCAAACGCACCGGCGGCCAGTGATCTTACCGGTCATTATGGAAGTCAATCAACATCATCGCCGCAGCACCGGCAAGGCCAAGGAAAACGGTAAGGCCGCGACATCGGCGCCAGCAGCGAAGGCCAAAAACAAGAATAAGGCCAAGAAACCGGCTAAGGCGGCCAAGTCCGACCAACCGGCCACTGCCAACAAACCACATCGTAACCGGAAGCGCCGGCACAGTAAGAAACCCGCCGCTACGGCCGAGAAAAAAGCTTAATTAAAACGGGCCAACCGCAAGTCGCGGGTGTGGTCCGTTTTGGCTTCTCTATTTTTAGGAGGAAACGACCATGTCAGATTTTTCCAGTCCTGCCGCCCGGGATAATGCCTTTAAACGGGCCGTAGCGGCCTTTGACGACCGTCGCTGGTCAACAGCCAGTGCGCTGTTTGAAACGCTGTATCACGACCAGCAAACGCCAGAATTGAACCGCTATTTGGTCGCCAGTCTCTACCATGACCAAAAGTACCTGTTAGCCGAACAATATGCCGCCGAACAGGATCCGGTTTATTTGGATTCTGCGCAGCATTTTCAGTTGCGACTGGACGTGGCCTTGAAGAACCAACAATTTATTTTTGCCCGGGAATTTTGTCAGGTCGCGCAAGCGGATAGTTGGCGGGCGGGGGGCTTGACCCAGGTGGAAGCTGCCGAAGCCGCGGCCACCACGGAGCTGGCCGCCACCCAGCGAGTCATCGCCAAACAATTTTATCACTTAGGTGACGTGCCCTTTAACGAGCAGCGCCAGCGCCTGGAACGGGCCCGGCAGTTACCGCTAGCGCTATACTTGCAGGGGGTCCAGTATCTGTTAGTCGATCCCTTCTTGCATCCGCTTTTGCGTGCTGATTTGTTGGAGGGACTGATGCGCTTGCACGTGACACAGACCGTGAAGCTCCATTGGCTTGATGACCAGGTCTATCCGGTGGACACCGGCGAACTTCAGCCGGTCAATGCCAGCAAGGCGGCCGGGGCCATTCAAGCGTATTTGCAAAATGATTTGGGACAAATGGATCCCATGTTGGCAGCGAATTTACAACAGACGGTGACTCTGCAGCTGATGATGCTGTATCCGTTTATTGATCGGGTCATCACGTCACCGGTTGCTTGGGTCCAAACCATCGCCGGGTTGCCGCTGACGACGACCCTCAGCGACCAAGACACAAAAACCATGCAAAGCTGGCAAACGACGCTGAACCGCTATATGGCTGAACTTTTCGGCGCAATTGACCATTAAAATCCGGAAAAACTCGAAAATGAGTGAAATTTTAGTTTACAAATAATTCTTCAGCATATATACTGGTCAAGGATTCTTTTTTGGGAGGGTTCCAGCTTTCCCTTTCTGAAAAGAAGTAGTATAATTTTACGCAAAGGGTGATTTGTTTTCTTCGGAAGACGGGTTGCACTTGCGATAAAATACAGGAGGGTTTCATTAATGGCTGAAAAAGAACATTATGAAAGAACTAAACCCCATGTAAATATTGGTACTATTGGCCATATTGACCATGGGAAAACGACGTTAACTGCTGCAATCACTAAGGTACTTGCTGACAAAGGTTTAGCAAAGGCCGAAGATTACGCTGATATCGATGCTGCTCCAGAAGAACGTGAACGTGGTATCACGATCAACACTGCCCACGTTGAATACGAAACTGAAAAGCGTCACTATGCGCATATCGATGCCCCAGGACACGCTGACTACATCAAGAACATGATCACTGGTGCTGCCCAAATGGACGGTGCTATCTTGGTTGTTGCCGCTACTGATGGTCCTATGCCACAAACCCGTGAACACATTTTGCTTGCTCGCCAGGTTGGTGTTGAATACATCGTTGTCTTCTTAAACAAGACTGACCTTGTTGACGATGACGAACTGGTTGACTTAGTTGAAATGGAAGTTCGTGAGCTGTTGTCTGAATACGATTACCCTGGTGACGATATTCCAGTTGTTCGTGGTTCAGCTTTGAAGGCTCTTGAAGGCGACGAAGAACAAGAAAAGGTTATCCTTCACTTAATGGATATCGTTGACGATTACATCCCAACGCCAGAACGTGAAAACGACAAGCCATTCTTGATGCCAGTTGAAGATGTCTTCACGATCACTGGTCGTGGGACTGTTGCTTCTGGCCGTATCGACCGTGGGACTGTTAAGATTGGTGACGAAGTTGAAATCGTTGGTTTACATGACGACGTATTGAAGACGACTGTTACCGGTCTTGAAATGTTCCGGAAGACGTTGGACCTTGGTGAAGCCGGGGATAACGTCGGTGCTTTGCTTCGTGGGATCAACCGTGAACAAGTCGTTCGTGGTCAAGTTTTGGCTAAGCCAGGCTCGATCCAAACGCACGAAAAGTTCAAGGGTGAAGTCTACATCTTGAGCAAAGAAGAAGGTGGCCGTCACACGCCATTCTTCTCAAACTACCGTCCACAATTCTACTTCCACACCACTGATATCACTGGTGTTATCGAATTGCCTGATGGCGTAGAAATGGTTATGCCTGGTGATAACGTGACGTTCACTGTTGAACTGATCCAACCAGCTGCCATTGAAAAGGGTACGAAGTTCACTGTTCGTGAAGGTGGCCACACCGTTGGTGCCGGTACCGTTACGGAAATTGACGACTAATTTTAATTAATTAGCGTATCTGCAAGAGGGGTCGAAAAGTTAACTTTTCGGGCCCTTTTGTTTTGGCCAAAAATGGTACGGGGGTCGGTTGACCGGCCACGTTTTCAATGGCTCTTTGTCAACCGGTGTTGATGGGGAGAATTTGAGAGGTTCAATTCACTTACGAATTGGGCCTCTTTTTTGGACCCGAATATTGAATTCAATCTGTATTCTGTAGTGGAAGTT
>NZ_RKLX01000020.1 GCF_004745505.1 Levilactobacillus suantsaiihabitans | reverse complement strand
CTAACTTCCACTACAGAATACAGATTGAATTCAATATTCGGGTCCAAAAAAGAGGCCCAATTCGTAAGTGAATTGAACCTCTCAAATTCTCCCCATCAACACCGGTTGACAAAGAGCCGTTTTTTCTGGTGATTTTTATTAATGACCAGCGGCACACATCACGTGGCCACAGGCATCGGGCTTAGCTGGCGCTGGTTTCTTGCCACTCATAACCGCGGACTACCGCAAAATCAAGTCAGCCGCCACCGGTACCCGCGCAATCTGGCGGCTAGCGGCCAAATCAAAGGCCGCGGCCCCGACACGCTCAAAATGGTGGTCGATCGTTGGCAGGCCTAACAAGCGACTAGACAATTGGTTCTCCTGACCCATTAGAGGTGGAACCAGCAAATGGTGGTCCACATAAAATTGACGGATGCCCGCCGCAATGTCATCGCCGTTGCTAAAGATGAAGTCCGGCTGACTAGCCAGTCTGGCCCACGCCTGCGCTGCCTGATAACCGTCCGTAAAGGTCGTCACCCCCAGGCGAATATTTTCCGGGGCCGGTGCTTGGCCAAAACTATTGGTGTACGTGGCCAGGGTCAACCGCGTCGTTGCACTCAATTGTGCGGAGCGGCTAAACGTCAAGCCGACCCGCTGGTAGCCCTGCGTGCGAATCCAGGAAAATGCGGCACGATACGCGGCTGTCCGTTTGGAATAGGCCGCCGCCAACGGGTAGTCGCCGGGATCTTCACAACAGATGATGGGCCCGTATTTTTGGGCCGCGGCCAACTCCGCTAACGGAATGGCCCGGGAGGTGAAGATCAAGGCGTCAAACGCCCGCCGATGGAGCTGTTCCAGGTAGCCTCTCTCCCGGTCGGCGTCGTAGTTGGATTGGAGTAAGACCACGTTGTAAGCCGCCGCAAAGGCCGCCTTGAGAATGCCGTTGAACACCTGGGTGAAATACGGGTGCGCCAGGTATGGTACCACCACGCCCACGTTAGCGGTCCGGCCCTGACTGAGGTCACGGGCAATATCGTTGGGGACATAGTCTAACTGCGCAATCACCGCTTGGATCTTAGCGGTCGCCTGTCTAGACACATAACCACTGTGATTGATGGCTCGCGAAACCGTCGCCGGTGAATACCCCGCTAGTCGCGCTACATCTTTAATCGTTGCCATCCCGGCACCTTCTTTCTGGTCTTAACCTTAACCGGTCGTTAGCAGGTGCGTCAACCCGTACGCCACGCCGTTTTCATCATTGGTCTTGGTCACGTAACGTCCGGCCGCCTGAATCTCAGGAGTGGCGTTTCCCATGACGATGGGCAGGCCGACTGTTTGGAGCATCGGTAAATCGTTGTGGCCATCCCCAAACGCCGCAGCCGCTTGCGCTGAAATCCCGCGTTGGCGTAAGATGGCCGCGATACCGCGCGATTTTTGCGCCCGCTCACTGGTGATCTCCAGGTATTCTTGGCCCGACTGCTTAATGCTGACGGGCAGATTCAGTTGCGTTAACGTCCGCTGCAGGGTCGTCATCACCGCTGCGTCTCCTCCGATCAACATGATCTTCAGGAATTGTCGCGTCCGAGCCAGCGTCGCCAAGGGTCCCGGCACCACCACTGGGCTTTGGTGGGTCAACACCTGTTCATGCAAGATTCCGGCGTCAATCCGGTGGGCATACCAGGTGGTCTGGTCGTAGGCGCTGACACTCACGCTGGGAAAGTCACGTTCAATCGTCGTCAGTAAGGCCTGACTAGCCGCCGCGGGCAACGCCTCACGTAAGCGGACGTCACCGGTCTGTGGCTGAAAGATCAAGCCGCCGTTAAAAGCAACCTGTGGCGCTGTTAGTCCCAATTGCGCGATGGCCCGGGCCATCTCTAAAGGCGCGCGTGCCGACACCAAAGTCACGGGGACCGAGCTGCCTTTCACCGCCGCAATCGTCGTGTCGCTCAGTTCACCGTGGCTATTTAACAGGGTCCCATCCATATCGGAAAATACGTGTTGAATCATGGGAAAACTCCTCTCGTCTTCTGAATACCCTTAGCATACCGTATGGAACGCGTTCCATAGCAAGGAAAAGTTGAAAATTGTCGACTTCAGCCTCACAATGCGAACGGGCCGCCTACCGTTCGCCAAAGGTGTCAGGACACCGCGGTTACGGCACAACGCGTTAATTTTGATTTCAACCTTCAGCTAAAAATAGCTCCAAAAAAACAGAGCCCAGGAAATCCTCCCAGACTCTGTTGCGCATTTTTTAAAATTATTCAGTTATCGGCCTAAATACTCGCCAGCTAAACGCCCTTATCTCACTCGTCACCATTACCGATCCGTCAGCTTAAAAATCGGCACGTCCGGCACCTCGCCGCCACCAGTCCCGTTACCGTTGGTTGGATTGGTGCGCCGCGGTTCTTGGCGTTCCTTTTCGCGTTGGACCTGGGCGGCCGTCTTCAGATTCTTGCGTTCCCAGCTCAACAGGATGCGGTCCATGTACTTCAGGCTGTACGCCTGACTGAGGACGGCTTCCTTTAAGGCCAGTTGGATCAGCTCGGGCCGGTAATGGTCCTGATCCAGCCACTGGGTGATACTTTCCATTTCTAGCGGTGACAGCGGCCGACCGAATTCCGTTTCGATTTGGTTAAACACGGCGGAGCGGTCATTGCTGACGGTCGCTTGGGCCTGTTGCTGGGTCTCTTGGACGGCCAACTGGCTGAGTTTCTCAGTCAACAAGCGAAAATCATAGGCGTCTTGTTTTTGCCCTTGGCTGTCGGTCACCGTGGTAATCGTCATTAACTTATGCGTAATCAATTCGTGTAGCAGTTGATAGACCTTTTGCTTATCCCAGCCCAGGTGCGCCGCGATTTCGTCGGCGTTGGGCAGTTGGCGACCACGGTCCATGTACCGCCGCAGTTGAAAGTAGACCAGCAGTTGGTCGGTGGTCATCCCCACCTCGCGAAAATGATCCAGCAGGTAGTTGGCCACGCTAGTCTGTCCCGCCTGCACGTAACGTTGGATAAAATCCTCCATGTGAAAGCCTCCTGATTTGAATGAAAACGACCGAACCCAACGTTTGCGGTCCGATCGTTAAAAAGTTGTTTAATCTGTGGTCATAAAGGTCTGTAGCCGCGCCATGGCTTCCTGCAAAGAAGCCAGGTCCGTGGCGTAGCTCAACCGGATGTGGTGCGGTAGCCCAAAGGCCTCACCAGTCACCACAGCCACGTGGGCCTGATCCAAGACGGCCGCCACAAAGTCCGCCGTCGTGGTCAATCCCTTGCGTGCCATCGCACCACTCACATCGGGGAAGAGATAAAACGCCCCCTGCGGCTTGTGGTCTAACCGAAAGCCTGGCAATGCGGTGACCAGCGGATAAATGGTGTCCAGCCGCGTTTGAAAGGCCGCGCGCATCTGCTCGACGGGGGCCTGATCGCCGGTCAATGCGGCTAAGGCGGCCGCTTGACTCACGGCCGCCGCGTTGCCCGTCACGTGTGACAGGACCGTGGTCAGCGCGGTCATGAGGGCTTGGGGCCCCACGGCGTACCCGATTCGCCACCCGGTCATCGCGTAGGTCTTCGAGACCCCGTTGACCAACACAGTGTGACTCGCGATGTCGTCGCCCAACGTCAACATGGACGTGGCTGGCCGTTGCCCATCGTAGATCAGATCACCGTAGATCTCATCGGCCACGATCAATAAGTCGTGACTCACGGCCCACTCCCCGATGGCCCGCAGTTCGGCCGGGGTGTACACCAGGCCGCTGGGGTTTTGCGGTGAGTTCAAGATAATGGCCTTGGTCGCAGGTGTCACGGCGGCCTCTAGCTGGGTCGGGGTGACCTTTAGACTCGCCGTGGGCGCCACTTCAATCGGTACCCCGCCAGCCAATTTGACCTGTTCGCTGTAGCTGACCCAGTAAGGCGCCGGCAACAGCACGGCATCCCCAGGGTCCAAGACCACCTGGCACAATGCGTAGAGCGCTAATTTGGCCCCGGTCGTCACCACGACTTGTTCGGGCGCGACCGTCACGTGTTGGGTGGCCTTTAAATGGTCGGCTACCGCCTGGCGCAGCGGCAAGATGCCCGCCGTGGCCGTGTAACCGTCGACCTGGTTGGCCCGAATTGCCGCCACGGTGGCGTCCTTAATGGCCGTAGGTGTCGGAAAGTCCGGCTGGCCGACACTCAGGTTGATCACATCGACTCCCGCGTCCCGTAGTTCTTGGGCTCGTTGCCCGGTCTTTAAGGTTGCGGAAGGTTGGACTGCTAATGCGCGTTTGGCTAGTTGCATCGTTATCCCGCCTCCAGTTCTTAAATATTGGAAATCTGTTGTAGCATTTTACCCGTGCTGTACTGGTAGGTCACGTAGCACAATTTGCCACTCTGATTCAGGTAGCTGACCTGCCACGCGGGCTTGCCGTTGAAAATGCACAGTGCCGCGGATAAGACCTTCTTGGGGTTCTTTTGCCAGACCCGCTGTAGCACCGTGTTACGCGTTAACCCAGCACTTTGCTTCAAGACCGTCACGTCATTGCCGGTCTTGGGCACAATCGCGTAAACGCTTTGCTTGGCCTTGTTCTTGCCCGCCACGGTGTAGTAGGTCGTATCCAAGTTGGTCCAGTAAAACTGACTGGTACTGGTCAAATGACCGGATTTTTTAGCGACGGCTTCTGCATGCGCTTGGTTTTGCGTCAGGGGCTTGGTGGCCTTATTGACCATCACCGCCGCACTGATCAGAATCACCAAGATCACCAGCAGCACACTCAGCAGGACCCAGTGACGCGGCCGCTGACGTCGTTGATACTGTTGTCTCATCAATTTCCATCGGTCTCCCTTGTCGAATTTCAATCTTTTCCAATTATATCAGACTTCGGGGGGCGTCACCGAATCGTTCGTCTTTTTTTCAAAAAAATTAACTAATCCCTGAGCAATCGCACTGGTGTCGCCCGTGGTCTGCGGCAGATCTGCCGGCAAGGCCCGTAAGATGCTTTGCCCGTAGTGCCGTTCGATCAGGCGTTGGTCCAAAATGACAATAGCGCCACGATCGTGCGGTGTCCGAATCAACCGGCCGATTCCCTGCCGCAGCTTCAACGTCGCCGCGGGTAAGGCCGCACTGTAAAATGGATTCTTGCCAGCCGCCTCGAGCCGCGCGTAGTTGGCCTTGACGAAGACCCGGTCCGGTGAATCAAACGGCAAGCGCGTCACAATTAGCAGTTCCAGTTGTTCGGCGGGCAAGTCGATACCTTCCCAGAAGCTGGCCGCTCCCAGTAAGATGGCGCCGTGGCTGGTCGCAAAGCGTTTGGCAATGCGTTCACGACTGCCGCTGATGCCTTGGGCGAAGATCTCGCGTTGGGCAAACTCGGGTTGGGCACAGAGCTTTTGATAGACCTGCTCGATCACGGACAGCGAATTGAACAGCACCAGTGTCTGCTTGTTGACCGCTCCAGCGATCTGACTGATGGCTGCGGCCAAATAGGTCACGTAATCGGCGGGCGCGACTCGACTGAGGTTGGGCCCGGCGTCACTGATGAACAGCTCGGCTTGCTGGGCGTAATCAAAGCTGGAGCGCATCCGGTGCGTTGCCGTTTGGTCGCGGTCCAAGTCGAACTGGTCCAAGACGTATTGTGAACGCCCGGAAGAAAATAGCGTGGCCCCCGTCAATAAGACCGGCTGAAAGCCCGCGTACAAGTGATTGCGCAAGAACCCTTCGGTCGCTAGCAAACCACTCGCCAGCTGCAGACTGTTGCGGTCACCGACGTGATTGATGGTCAGCCAAAACAAACTGGCGGGCGCCTGATCTACGACCTGCCGCAAGATCGTCAGGAGCTGACTCATTTGGTCATCAAATAAATGGATCCGGGTGTCGACCTGTTCGAACAAGTAACGTTCGGAAGCCGCAAACCGGTCAGCCTGGCGATCAAAGCGCTGGCGTAAGGCCCGCAATTCGGCCAACAGGTCGTCGGTGGCGGTGGTCGCCTGGGCCACCGCATCCCCGCGGTCCAGTTCCGCCGCCAGGTCTGCGGCCGGAATCAGTTCTTCAATGATCTGATTGTGGTTGTTGGGCCGCTTGGACGATAAGAACCGCAAGAACAACTGATTGACCAAGGCCTCCAGTTGCGTTTCCAACGTTTGGCCGGCGGTTAAGATGCGATGCAAGGCCCCCACCGCCGCGGCATCGTCGTGAAAGAGGCTCAAGAGGCTCGGGCCGGTCTCGCGGCTAATGTCGCGCTGAACGTGATGGAGTTCGTTGACCAACTGGGCAAATTTGACCTGGGTCCGCCGCTGCTTGAGTGTGCTATCCGGCAGGTGTTGGGCCTCATCGATCACCAGATACGGGCGATGGAGCCGCTCACCCAGGTCTAAGGCGTGTTCGCTCAGGTAGGCGTGGTTGACGATGACCATCTGGGCCGTCTCCAACCGTTGATCCCGGCGGCGCAAGAAATCATCCGCGTAAAACGGATTGTCCGCCGTCACTGCCCCCTCGTGCATGATCTCTTGAAAGTACGGTGCCCGGTACGTCGCTAGGTGCAGCTCATCTAAGTCGCCCGTGGTGGTCATGGTCAACCAGACCAGCAAGCGTAACTTCAACAGCTGCGTTTGCTTAGACGTCTCGGCCACCTTGAGCGTCGTGGCAAAGCGCTGGAGGTCCAGATAATGCCGGCTGCCCTTGACCAACACCGCATTGACCGGAAACGGCACGATGGCGTTGAGTAAGGGCAACGTCTGGTCCAACAACTGCTCTTGCAACAAGGTGGTCGCCGTACTGATGACCACGGGCCGCCCAGTTTGGCCCAAGTACGCCATCGGCAGCGTGTACCCCAGGCTCTTACCAATCCCGGTGGGCGCCTCCACGATCATCTGCTTAACGGGATGCTGGTCGGCATTGGCGTAGTTGTTGTAAATGTAATTCATCATCTTCGCCTGTTCCGGCCGCCATTCCAAGTTATCTGGCATCAATTTTTGCTTTTGCTTCTTGGTCTTGGGGTACTTGCTGGGAGCCGCCAACGTGGTCGTGGCCGTCGCTTCGGGTTTGCGCAGCGCCAGACCATTCTTGATGTACAGGTAGTCCGGTAGCTTGCGCGGCTGTTGCTCGTTTAGCCGGCGGGCCACGTCAAAAAGTGCCGCCGTTTGGAGCGGTAGATCAGGGTGTAAGTCGATCATTTTTTGCAGCGTGACTTGCGGCAAGGCCCGTAACCGCCGAAATAGGAAAATGAATAATTCGGCCGTGGCACTGGCATCGCTGTCCGCGGAATGCGGGCTGTCATGTTCAATGTTGAAGTAGCCGCTCAAATCCCGCAGACGAAAGCTGGGCGATGTCGGCAAGAGAATCTGACTCAAAGACACCGTATCCAACGCCTCGATCGTCAGCTCGGGATACCCGACGCGACTGAATTCCGCGTTGATAAACGGCAGGTCAAAATTGACGTTGTGAGCCACAAAGACCGTATTGGTCAAGAGACTGTACAGCGTCCCGGCAACGTCATCGAAGAGCGGCGCGTGCCGGACCCGCTGATTGGAGATCCCCGTCAACCGGGTAATCCCGGCCGGAATCTCACGTAACGGGTTCACGTCCGTTTCGAAATGATTAATAATTTGATTATGCTGGACGAAGACGCACCCAATCTGGATAATGCGGTCGCCATCTGTCACACTGGTTCCGGTGGTCTCAATATCCACCACCGCGTAAACCGTGTCTTTATCCATAATATGCTCACCAATTTCTGCACGATTGCGATAATAACTGGCACTATGATACACCACTTGGCCCGCTAACGCTACGCCTGACTAGCCGGTCCCCGCCGCCTTTTGCGTGCGAATGCTAGGCCCGTGGTGGCGCGCTGGCGTCGAAAAAAGTTTGCGGCCTGACGCGGTGGGTGCAAAAATTTTTCGCTGAAACATTTACCATCGCAATTCCGGTCTGGTATGATAGTTAGGTTGTCCTTGGCTGTGACGCAGACTTTACCGGTCGCTCTACCGTTAGCCAGTGCCCGTGGCGGCCAGGGAATCTGCCGGAAAAATTGCTGGCGGATTGCATCACAACGATTGGTGTGGCAATCCCCCCAGCCTTTCAACTAAGGGACAGCGTTAGACGTACCGATTAACATCACGGACAATTGTTGCTGGTAGTCATCAGCGACACTAAGGTTGTTAATCAATCGGCATGGCTAATTGCTCTCGGTGTGTCAACCGATTACTAGCGACCAGCCCCCACCACCCCAGATTGTTTAGTCAATTATCGCCGACTTTCTATAGAAAGGGTTAATTTTTGCGTGAATCCGGGATTTTAAAGGTCAAAGCTAGCGCAACGCCAATCAGTAGAGTATGATATTTTTTGGTAAGTAAAATTCGACAAGGAAAGTGAGCGAGGAAACTTGGGTCAAACGGCAATCGGCAAAAGTAACGCGAAAATCATTCTTATCGGGGATCACAGCGTGGTGTATGGCCAACCAGCCATCGCTTTGCCCCTGCCCTCAGTGACGACGCGGGTGGTGATGGCCCCAGCCGTGAGCGGCCAGACCATTTCTAGCCGCTACTTTGACGGCCCCATCGCCCAAATGGGGCAAAACCTGGCCGGCGTGGCCGCGTTGATAGCGACGCTGTTAAACCGTTTTGACGCCCAGGACACCCCGTTTGCCATGACCATCACCAGTGATTTACCGGCCGAACGGGGGATGGGCTCGTCGGCCGCCGTGGCCGTGGCCATTACGCGGGCAATGTACCACTTCTTTGACCGTCCCCTGACGCGTGATTTATTGCTGGCAACGGCGGCTATCGCCGAAAAGATCACCCACGGCAATCCCAGCGGCATTGACGCTGCCACCGTGAGTTCCGACGTGCCCATCTGGTTCGTGCCGCACCAAGAGACCCTCCAGATCCCCTTTACGTTACGCGGCTACCTGGTCATCGCCGATAGCGGCATCAAGGGTCAAACGGGTCAAGCCGTGGCGGCCGTTGCCCGGCGCAAGATGGCCTTTCCACAAGTAACGACCCAACAGATCCAGCGTCTGGGCGAACTGAGTCACCAAGCCCGCACCGCGTTGGCCGCACCGGACCTGATGCATCTGGGCCAGATCATGACCGATGCCCAGGACCAGTTACGCGGCTTAGGTGTCAGCTCAGAAGAACTCGACCAGTTGACCCAAGTCGCCCGGCAAAACGGTGCTCTCGGCGCTAAATTAACTGGTGGCGGCATGGGCGGTTGCTTGATCGCCCTGTGTCCCGACCTAGCCACCACGCACCGCGTTCAGGCCAGCCTGCTCGCCGCAGGGGCGACGCAGACCTGGACCGAAGCCTTTAACTTAGAGGAGGAACCCCAATGACCGCCGTGACCGCACGCGCCCACACCAACATCGCCCTCGTCAAGTACTGGGGCAAGGCCGATACCGACTTGATCATCCCGCAGACCAGCAGTCTGTCGTTAACACTCGACCAATTTTATACGGATACCACCGTGGCTTTCGATGCGGACTTCACCGCCGACACGGTGATCCTAAATGACCACCGTCTGAGCCGTGACGCCAGCCAAAAAGTACGGCAGTTTCTCGACTTGGTTCGCCAAATGAGCGGCGAGACCCGTTTTGCGACGGTGACCTCGACTAACCACGTGCCAACCGCGGCGGGACTGGCGTCATCTGCCTCGGCATTTGCGGCACTGGCTGGTGCGGCGAGTCGAGCGGCTGGTATGGAACTGTCTCGCGCCGACCTATCGCGCTTAGCCCGCCGGGGGTCTGGTTCGGCGACCCGGTCCATCTTTGGCGGCTTTGTCGAGTGGCAAGCCGGTCACGATGACCACACCTCCGTGGCCGTGCCGTTTCAAGAACAGGTCGACTGGCCCATCGCCATGGTCGCCTTGTTGCTAGACCCCCACGAAAAGAAGGTCAGTTCGCGCCAAGGCATGCAAAGTAGCGTCACCACCTCGCCGTATTACCCGGCCTGGAAACAAGTCGTTGCGGCAGACCTCGCCGCCATCAAACCCGCCATTTTGGCCCATGACTTCACCACGACCGGTGAGATCTTAGAGGCCAACGCCATGCGGATGCACGCGTTGACGCTGAGTGCCAACCCGCCGTACAGCTACTTTAATGGTGACACTTTGACGGCCATGCAGACGGTCCGTGACCTACGTGCTGCCGGCGTGGCGTGCTACTACACGCTCGATGCGGGGCCAAACTTAAAGGTCTTTTGCCAAACGCCCGACCTGCCTGCCGTCACGACCCAGCTGGCCGCACAATTTGGTGCCGACCGCCTCGTCGTGGCCCATCCCGGTCCCGGCATTGAGTTTCTATAGGTCCCGGTGACCTGAACTACATAGTGGTTGATTTCCAGCCACACCAATAAAATTTATCGTTAAAAACGTTAGTGAGACAAGAAGGGACCTGATTTATTGATTTCCGCGCAAGCACCCGGAAAACTTTACATTGCCGGCGAGTACGCCGTGGTGGAACCCGGTTACCCGGCAATTATTGTTGCCCTCAACCAGTTTGTGACCGTGACGATTACCCCCAGCCAAGACTACGGGCGGATCGCGTCCAAGCAGTACCAAGAAAATTCACTGTACTGGCAACGCCAAGGAACGGAATTGGTCTTTGATAACCGTGACAATCCCTTCCACTACATTCTGTCAGCCATTCGCTTGACCGAACAATATGCCCAAGCCCTGGGCAAGCCGCTGGCCATTTACCACTTAAATGTCAACAGTGACCTCGACAGCGCCGATGGCAAGAAGTACGGCCTCGGTTCTTCAGCGGCCGTCACCGTCGCCACCGTCAAGGCCTTGTGCCAGTTCTACGACATCAAAATGAGCAAAGACCGTCTCTTCAAACTAGCCGCCATTGCCCATTTAGACGTCCAAGGCAACGGATCGCTCGGCGACATTGCGGCTTCCGTTTACGGCGGCTGGATCGCTTATCAGGCCTTTGACCGCGACTGGCTGGCCTCGGCACGCCGAGAGTTATCCCTGACCGAGCTGCTAGACGCCGACTGGCCGGGCTTACAAATTGAATTGTTAACGCCACCGGAATCGTTGCGCCTGATGATTGGCTGGACCGGTACACCGGCTTCCACGTCGCATCTGGTCGATAAGATTGCCCTCTTCAAGGCCACGCGTCGGCAAGACTACCACGCCTTTTTGCGTGAGAGTCGCGAGTGCCTGCAACGCATGATTCAAGGTTTCCATGACCAAGACTTGGACGCCATTCAGCGCGAAATCGCCGTCAACCGGCAGCTGTTGAACCGGCTGGCTTGTCTAAGCCACGTCACCATTGAAACCACCCTGTTGAAGACCATGTGTGACATCGCCGTACACATCGGCGGGGCCGCCAAGTCTTCCGGGGCCGGCGGTGGTGACTGCGGTATCGTCATTATCAATGCCGCCAAAGACCTGGCCCACCTCTTAAAGGAATGGGAAGGCCGCGGCATCGAACCGTTGAAGCTCAACGTTCATCACGTTATCGAGTAAGGAGTGAGATCCCATGGATGTGACCCGTCACGCCCACCGCAAAGACGAACACCTGTCATTGGCGGAGAAATTTTATCAACCCGTTGCTACCAGTCAATTCGACCAGCTCCGTTTCATTCATCAGAGTCTGCCCGAACTTGCCGTGGCCGATGTCGATTTAACGACGCAGCTGGGACCGTTACAGCTCCCCGTGCCGTTCTTGATCGAGGCCATGACCGGCGGCAGTCCGCGGACGGGGCAGGTCAACGCCCAATTGGGACGGATCGCTGCGGCGACGGGGATGGCTGTGGCCAGTGGCTCGCAAAGTATTGCGCTCCAAGATGCCAGTACGGTCAAGACCTTTACCCCGCTGCGGGAAAATAATCCCGCTGGCATCGTCTTGGCCAACATCGGCGCCGGTCACACGGTCGCCCAGGCGCAACAAGCCATTGACATGCTGGCGGCCAACGCCTTAGAGATCCACGTCAATACCGCCCAAGAGCTCGTGATGCCCGAGGGCGACCGCGATTTTTATTGGCTCGATAGCATCGGCCAGACCGTGGCAGGTGTCAACGTGCCGGTCATCGTCAAGGAAGTTGGCTTCGGCATGGCCCAAGAGACCTTGCGCAAGCTGGCCAGCGTGGGCGTGAAATACGTCGACCTCGGGGGCCGCGGCGGCACGAACTTCGTGCAAATCGAGAATTTCCGCCGCCCCCAAAAGGAACTCAGCTACCTCGCTGGTTGGGGGCAAACGACGGTGGAATCCCTGTTCGAAGCCCATCAGGTTCCGCAGCTACAGGTCATCGCCACGGGCGGCATTCGCCAACCCCTAGACGCCGCCAAGGCCCTGGCACTGGGCGCGAATGTCGTTGGCAGTGCTGGCCAGATCTTACACAGCCTGATCAAGACGGACGAGGCCACCACGACGGCGATGTTGCTGGACTGGCAAGACGGTCTCCGCGATATCATGACGTTACTTGGTACCCCCAACTTGGCGGCACTAAAGGCCCAGCGGCTCTTGTTATCCCCGAGCCTAGAAAGCTATTGCCGCCAACGGCGCCTACAGTATTAATCCTTTAAAATCAGCTTCTTGTTAACTACAATTAAAAATACCCTTTGACGCTACGCCAGATTTGGCGGGTCAAAGGGTATTTGTGTTATTTTAGTTGTTGGCCTTTTTATAGCGGGAACTGGCCGCCTACCGTTCGCCAAATATGGGTTGGAACGCTGGGGCGGACGGGTCGAGCCAAAGATTGATCTCGACGCCTCGCTTTGAGCCGAAACGTGCGCGAACAGGCAACTGGTTCTGCTTAACAGTTAACCGCCTGTCGTCACACTCTTGTTAAGCGGCGGAACCCATATTTGGCGAACTCTCGGCTAACGTAGTGCTGTCAGTAACAGTCGTCTTAATGCCAGATAGTCATTGACGACTAGTCTATCATTAACACAGTGTTACTGATAGACGTCAACCTTGCCGGAGGCAGCCAGGGTGGAGCCAGCTGTGTCGGCGGTGTTGGCTGAGGTCCTTTCTCAGCCTACAGCGCGGGACGTCTTGAGAGACTGGTGATTTTTGCCAGGCTTTCAAGCGAACCGGAAGACCGCCTCTCAGTCTGGAGGTGTTCCCCAGAGCAGGCGGAACCCTGGCTGACGCAGGCACCTGGTTTCACTAATCTTAGTGGATAGAACACCGTCATTCCGGCAACGGACGCGCTAATTTTAGATTCAACCGTCAGTCATTTTAACTAGTTGGCCGCAGACACGTCATCATCGTAGACCGTAAAGCGTAAACCTTTCGGGAAGAAGTTCTTCACAGTCGTTCCGACGACCTTACCAAAGCCTACTGGTTGCCCGGCGCAAACCAACAGGTACCAGCCCTTCTTGGGCGCCGTCGTCAGGGTAAAGGTCTCCCCATGGACCCAAGCGCGCCACTGTTGATCCGTAATGGCCAGCGTCTGATAGACTTGTTGCGGATCACTGGCTAACGCCAAGGCGTAAGCCGGTTCGAAGCGGTTCTTCTTAAAGGTCCCCAGGTGGAGGCCCGGCCGGAAGACGTGCAATTTCTTCAAGTTAGGCAGACCTGCTGGTACGGCAAACAACTGGTCCTTGACCGTGACGAGGTTGGCCCAGTCCGAGCCACCCAAGACGGTCTGGGCAAAGTCTTGCCAGAGCTTGCGTTGGTCACCGGTCAACGGCGTCCCTAGCTTAGCGGTCCCCCGCGGTGTTTGCGCATCACCAGCGTCACGTTCGAGCTTGGCGACAAAATGGCCCTCGCCTTGCATCAAATGCGGGAACAGCCGTGCCGCCTTCTTCAGTTCTGGATTGCCATCGGCCCAGTCCGGCCGGGCATCGATCACGCCACCGACCTTGGTGATGGGGACCAGATGAAACTCGGGATAGTTCTTCAGCACCCAAGCCATCATCTGTTCGTCTTCTTCCGGCGCAAAGGTGCAGGTCGAATAGATCAATTGGCCACCAGGTTTGACCATCTTGAGGGCCTCGGTCATGATCTCGCGTTGCCGCGCCGCACATTCCGCGACGTAATCCAAGGACCAATAGTCCATGGCCGCCGGGTCCTTACGAAACATGCCCTCACCGGAACATGGCGCATCGACCAGCACCTTGTCAAAGAAGTCCGGGAAAATGGGGCTCAGACGATCAGGCGACTCATTTAAAATGACGGCCTCCCGTACGCCGAACCGTTCCACGTTTTCCGCCAAGACCTTGACCCGCTTGCGGTTGATCTCATTGGTCACCAGCAAGCCGGTGCCCTGGAGGTAGCTGGCCAAATGGGTGGTCTTACCGCCGGGAGCGGCACACAGGTCTAAGATCGTCTCGCCTGGTTTGGGAGCGGCCGTGGCCCCCACGAACATGGCACTGGGTTCTTGGCTATAGACCGCACCACTTTGATGCATCAGTGTCCGCCCACCGACCGTGCCAAAGTGGCCGAGCGGTTCGTAGGGTACGGTGGGAGCCGCCGTCAAGTGGTCCGGCAAGTCGTGATGAGCCGGGTTCGTGCGGTAGCCACTGAGACTGGGGGTGTCAAAGCTGGCGAAGAAATCCGTCGCGTCGGCCCCCAGTAATCGCTGATATTTTGTCTTAAAGTCCTCAGGTAAATTCACCGTTATGCCTCCATCTTGTTAGATACAATTTTAAAATTGCTATATACAGAATGCTTCAAATCGTTCATTTCACGTTAACCATTATACCCGTTTCTAGGGGGAAGCACTACCTTTTCTTCTCAGCAAAATAGTCGTAATTTTTCGCGACTTGTGTTACATTGAGAGGGCTAGTTTATTTTCGAACGATAATCCAATCAACCAACGAAATGCGAGGTGTCTCTCTTTGGAAAGAAAATTAATCGCCATTGACTTAGATGGCACGACCCTAAACGCGGATGCCCAAATCTCCGCTAAAACCAAGGCCGTCCTAACACAGGCCCGGGAAGCCGGCCACATCGTCAGCATTGTCACTGGCCGACCGAACCGGATTTCCGCCAACTTCTACGACGAGCTCCACTTGGACGGACCAATGATCAACTTTAACGGTAGCCTGGGGCACATCCCCCACCAGCAATGGGCCAGTGAATACCAATATACCTTCAATAAAGAGGTCGCCTTCGACCTGTTGGCGCACCGCCAAGAGCTCGGCATCAATATGATTGCGGCGGAAGGTAAGAATCTCTTCTTGGCCGTCCGCGACCAACCCGTGGAAGTCGGCTTCTTCCCCTCCGTGCTTCAAAGCAATCAGATCTTAAATCAAAAGACCTTAAAGGAAAACCCGACCAGCTTAACGGTAGCGGTCGACCGCAGCCATCAGGAGCACCTGCTGAGCTACCTGCAACACAACTTCAGTGATGAGGTCGACGCCGCCCCTTGGGGTGGTCCTAACTCCGTGGTCGAACTTGGCGTCAAGGGTGTGCAAAAGGCCACCGGCGTGGAAGTTTTGGCCCACCACTATCACGTTGAACGCAAGAACATCATTGCCTTTGGTGATGAACACAACGACACTGCCATGATCGACTACGCTGGCTGGGGCGTGGCCATGCAAAACGCCACGACTGCCATCAAGGGCTTGGCTCAAGACGTTACCCCACTGGACAATGATCACGATGGGTTGGCAGCCTACCTGCAAGATTATTTAAAATTGGCTGAATAAGATTGGCGCACGTTGCGACCAGTTAAAATTGGACAAGGAAGGGTCTGGGATGTTTTTCCCAGACCCTTCCTTTTGGTTTGCTCCGGCCGGAACTCGGCCTAGATCACAATTTTCTACTTTACATAACATTAATTATCCGTAGTTTCCCTTGAACTCTTATTTTCGCTAGGCCATTCTTCAATAACAGCTGTATTGATAACAAAAAAATCAAAGGAGAGTATCACTCAGTTGCCTTCCTTCCGATTTTACTTTAATCATCAAATATTGTTCTAGCCCATCCTTGCTAGCTACAAGTGACTTGCAATGTCTTCTACATCCCGCCAACTCAGCATTGATACACCTCATTGTCATTTACCAATAATTCGTGTTTGAATCTAATCCTCGTATCACGCTTTTTGCATTCTACAAGTTCAGATATCCCGGCAAGAACTGTTGCTATAACGTGATGAAATCCAAATACATCTTACTTATCAATTAAGCCTTGGCCACCGGTCGTTGATGTTTGCCCAGTAACAAGACTGCGGTTCCAATCAGTAAAATAATAATTGAAGCCCAATAGGCCGCAGCCGGAGAAATTGCATTATAGACGAGCACAATGCCGACACTCCCCAGTGGTGCTGCGATGGTGACTAGCGAGCTGACCGTGCCAAAGATTGTACCTACAATATTTTGGTCAGCAAGACTGATAACCTGTGCATACAGCTTGGGATTCATATTACCTAGACCAAAGGCAATTGCGAACATTAGGACGACCACCATCCAGTAACTCTGCACCCAGAGAAAGTTCAGATAGAGCAAGACCATGACACCAATCGTCCCAACCATAACCGTCTTAAACGACTGACGGTCTAGAAATCTCACCTTCAGCGTACTCCCCATCACCGTTCCTGCCACGAAAAGTACGTTAATGATAAGAATCGCCAGCCCAAATGACAATCCTGTGGCGCGTCCTTGATCCAAAATATACAAATTGATGACAGCGTCTACACTAGCTCCCACTGCGTTAACTATGACTACAGCCGTCAACAGGCGTATGATACTGACTCCAGATGATTGACCTAGGATATTACTCATCTTTCGCCAAAGCCCTGGTCCCTTCTCTCCTCTTCGGGCTGGCGGTACGGGAATGGGTGCAATATGAATTGCCCGACGTCCCAGTAGTAAGATCAAAGCAGCTAGGAAAAATGTGCCCGCATTGACCAGCGCTGCTAGAGCATAATCATGAGTCACTGCCAAAATAAAAACGCCAATTGACTGTCCTACCGGCTGGAGCAGCGACGCAATGCTCTGGTTTAGCCCTAAGACCTGTTGCCGATCATTTTGTGCCACCCGTTGACGAATGACAGGCAGGCGTAGACTACTACTAAGGAATCCTAGACTATCAGAAATCAAATTGATGGCAATCACAATAGCAAAAACAAGAGGTGTTCGGTGATCAATCACTAAGGATAATCCTAGATATAGCAGCGCTTGAAGTACCTTTGTAACAATCAGCATCTGATCTTTATGTGTTAAATGATCCGCCCAATATCCAATGGCAAAGCCTAACGTTCCCGGCACTACCGTCGCAATAGAAACAGCTGAAATCATAACGGTTGGGTTAGCGTATGTTTTAGCATAAGTCAGCAACACGATATTAAAAATGCTTACACCCAAGGTTTCAAACACATTAGCCAGTGATAAAATCCGCACGGCACGATTTTTAATAATTTCTAGCATACGGTAACCTCCCTAATAATTTTTGACATTTACGAATCACTCTTCCTAGAATTATCCGCTTATTTGTTTTTAACCTTTTTGTAATTTTACTCTCGTTTTAATTAAAATTTAATTATATAATATTTTTTCAGCACAACCGATTGTGTCAAAAATATTTACCTTTCAGGAGATGACCACTATGGATTTACGTGAATTGAATCGTTGCCAGGCGTCCTTAACAACAATTACAATCCGAATCAAGATGCGTATGCAACTTTCTACTGTCCCATCGTTGCTTAACTTAATTGCGTATAAAAGCATTAAAGGAGCATTGAGATTAAATCAAATGTTCCTTTAATGTTTTTATAATAAATATAGTTTTAATTACGCATTGTTCTAGTTGATTCAACATTCCTTATTTTGGCACCGCTACCGACTAAAATAGCCATTGTCCCTCACTGCTAATTTGATGCTTCTTGCATTCTACAAGTTCAGATAACCCGGCAGTAACTGCTGGTACAACATAATGAAGTCCAAGAACATCTGCCGGTCCACGTGTTCATCAACCTGGTGTGCCGTTTGGTTACCGGGGCCAAAGACGATGAATGGAAATTGGTGGCCCTTGTCCTTCAACAGGTTCGAGGCATCGGTCACGGCCGGCAGTGGCAACTTCGGAATCGGCTGGCCAGCAAACGGTTCGCCGAGCTTAGCAGCCAAATTACTCAGTGGATTGTCCTGGGGTTCTTGAACCGGCCACTGATCCATGTAAATGTCCATACTGACCTGGGCACCAGCCTGACTTTGCTGGGCAACTAGCTGCGTTAAGGTCGCCCGCACCGCCGCGTTATCAAATTCCGGAATCGTCCGCACGTTCATCTCGGCCGTTGCCAATTCTGGAATCGAATTGACCTGGTTGCCGCCATTGAAGATGGTCGTGTTAAATGCCAATTTCCCCAGCAACACATTTTCCTTATCCGTGTGGCGAAAGACTTGGTTGGCCTGCGTCAAAATGGCCAGCAGTGGATCGATAGCGTTGGCGCCGAGTTCGGGCATTGAGCTGTGCGCCGCCTGTCCCTGCGACGTCAACCGGACATCCATCGAACCTTTGTGGGCCGAAAAGAGATTGTAGCCGGTGGGTTCACCGATCAACAGCGCATCCACATCGTTCATGGCGCCCTGGTCGTAAAAAGCGCGCGACCCGGTCTCACCGACCTCTTCGGCAATTGTGGCCATCAAGCGAATCATCCCGTGTTGCGGCTGACCCGCTGCATGCAGTTCGATCAGGCTGATGACCAGCGCTGCCAACCCGGACTTCATGTCAGCCGCCCCACGGCCATACAATTGCCCATCACGTTCGGTCAACGTAAATGGGTCACTTTGCCATTGCGACACGTCGCCGGGTGAGACCACGTCCATGTGTCCCGAGACCGCCAGTACCGGGTGACCGGTCCCAATCTCGGCAACCAGGTTCGTCCGCCGTTCAGCAACTGGCAACAACTTCGCTGAAATATCATGTTCGGCTAAGAGCTGCTGTAGATAAGTGGCCACGGCAATTTCATTGTCGTTGACCGAGTTGATTGCCACCAAATCACTGAGAATCTGGACCTTCTGTTCATCTGAAAAAACTGCCATCGCTGACTCCTCCTTTAGTATCACATCCATTGTAACCCGAAACCGGTTACATGATAGCCAATTTTCACTTGAAAATTTGATCATCCCCAGCATCGATGAAGCGAAACGTAAAAAGTGAAGCCCGTCAAATGACCTGACAGGCTTCACTTCATTATATTTTAAATTAATTTAATCCTGATGAAAGGCTTGCGTCGCCTTGATGGCTGCTTGCCAGCCGTTGTAGCAACGTTCACGCTTGTCTTCGGCCATTTGGGGCACGAATTCGTCGCGTGACTTGTGCATTTGCCGAATCGTGTCCATGTCAGACCAGAAGCCAACGGCCAAGCCGGCCAGGTAAGCTGCACCCAGCGCCGTGGTTTCGTTGATGGCCGCCCGTTTGATCGGCGTATTCAAGATGTCAGCTTGGAACTGCATCAAGAAGTTGTTATTGGCAGCACCCCCGTCGACACTCAGTGACTGGAGATGTAAGCCGGTCTCTTTGGTCATGGTGTCGACCACGTCGCGGGTCTGGTAGGCAATGGCTTCAACGGTGGCCCGCACGAATTGTTCACGCGTGGTCCCACGGGTCAAACCAAAGACGGCCCCCCGGGTCTCTTGGTTCCAGTAAGGTGCCCCTAATCCGGTAAAGGCCGGAACCACGTAAACGTCGCCGGTCGTTTGGGCATCGACGGCCATCTTCTCGGATTCGCCGGCGTGCTCAAAGAACCGCATCCCATCACGTAGCCATTGCACCGCAGATCCGGCCACGAAGATCGAGCCTTCCAGCGCATAGGTCACCTTGCCGTTTAGCCCATAGGCAATCGTCGTCAACAGGCCGTTGTGTGACAGCGTCGGTTCTTCCCCCGTATTCATCACGATGAAGGCCCCGGTGCCATAGGTGTTCTTGATCATCCCTTTGTCAAAGGCCGTCTGCCCAAACAAGGCCGCCTGTTGGTCCCCGGCGATTCCGGCGATAGGGACTTGGACCCCGCTAAAGGTGTAGCCAGCCGTGTAGCCGTAAATCTCGGAAGACGAACGGACCTCTGGCAACAGCGATTCTGGAATGTTGAGCCAGCTCAAGATTTCCTTATCCCAGGCCAAGTCGTGAATGTTATACAGCATGGTCCGGCTAGCGTTGGTATAGTCAGTGGCGTGTACGCGCCCGCCAGTCAGCTTCCAGAGGATCCAGGTGTCAATGGTCCCAAATAACAATTCACCGCGTTCAGCGCGCTTCTGAGCCCCATCCACGTGGTCGAGGATCCAGCGAATCTTGGTGGCGGAGAAATACGAGTCGATGACCAAGCCGGTCTTTTCGTGAATGGCATCGGTGTGGCCATCCGCCTTCAGTCGATCGGCGATTTCACTGGTCTGCTTGGATTGCCAAACCACCGCGTGATAAATCGGTTCGCCGGTCTTCTTGTCCCAAATGATCGCCGTTTCCCGTTGATTAGTGATTCCAATGCCGCGGACCTTGTAAGGCTGGACATCGGAATCAATTAACGCGTCGGAAATGACGGATTGGACCGCGTTCCAAATTTCATTGGCATCGTGTTCGACCCAACCTGGTTGCGGGAAGTACTGGTGAAACTCCCGTTGTGCCTGTCCCGCAATTTGGCCGTGCCGGTCGAATAAAATAGCCCGGGTACTCGTCGTCCCTTCATCAATTGCCATCATGTATTGTTGATCACTCATCGTTCAACTCTCCATTCATTCGTTCGTTAGCGACGGCCTAATCTTGCCGTGATGTCGCACTTGTTACCAGTATACCTAAAAGGCACGGTTTAGCCAAACGTTTTTCAAAATGAAACCGCCACCAACGCCGGTATACCAGGGTTGGTGGCGGTTTATAAGTTTTCGCAAATATTTGCTACTTCTCGTCACTCTTTAAAACGCCGGCCACGCCGTAGCGGTTAGGTTGCATTTCGCGTAAGATCACGTGGACGTGTTCCGCAGGGGCCCCGGTGTTCTTGGTAACCGCCGTCGTGACGTCTTGAACTAAGGCTTTCAATTGGTCTTGTGAACGACCAGCAATTAAGTCGATGTTTACGATTGGCATTTCTCTCGTTCCCTTCTTCTTGTTGAATAGTGTTATTATACCGGTTCGCACGGGTAAGGGCAATCCTGAACCTACTTTTGTTGCGTGGTTTGCCGTAATTTCAACTGCTCCGTCTCATTATAGAAGTTCCCCTCGATATCCACGGTGTTGACCAGGTTGACGAAGGCCCCGGGATCGATGTCCTTGACCGCGTGCTCTAATGCATAAAGTTCATACCGTGATATAACGGTCATGAGGACCGCGCTGTCCTTTCTGGTGTAGGCGCCAAATGATGGCATCACCGTGATACCCCTAATCAAAGTCTTATTTAGCTCCGCAATAACCTCATCTTGGCGGGTCGTCACGATGAAGGCCGTCAATTTCTGGTGACGGGTGTGAATGCTGTCAACGACCCGGGACATTGCATAAATCGAGATAATGGTGTATAAAGCGCTCTCCCAACCAAAGAGGAAGCCGGCCAGGATTACGATGCTGAAGTTGATCATCATCATGAGCGTCCCAATCGTGCGACCGGTCGTCTTCTCCAAGACCACGGCCACGATGTCCATGCCCCCGGTCGAAAAGCCGTTCTTAAGCGGATAAGCCACCCCGACACCGGTCAAGATGCCACCGAAGAGTGCGGCTAACAGCGAATTATTAGAAATATTATTAACGGGCACGATAATGGCCAGCACCGAGGTCAACCCGGCCACCATAATGGAATAGATGGTGAAGCTGCGGCCGACCTTGAACCAGCCTAGTAGCCCAATGGGAATGTTGAACAACAGGATGAACCACCCGGTGCTCAGGTGGACGCCCGTCATGGCGAGCAAGGTGGAAATAATCTGAGAAATCCCATTGATTCCGGCACTAAAAATCTTACCAGGTACTAAGAATTCGTTCAGTGCTACCGCGGTAATCACGGCTGAACCGACCAGAATCATGAGATGTTTACCCAGTTCACGTTCATTTTTTAATTTAGTTCTCATTTTATACTCCTCTCGTGGAAAGCTGCTGTTCTTTATTTAACCACATCCCCCAACTGTTGACCAGCGATACCACGGGCTTGGCTGGGTCAATTAACTGGCAAAGCGCCGCAAAACTTACATTTTTCCTGTATAAATATTTATTTTGATGAGAAATATAAACAAAATAATTAAAAACGCCCCGAAATGAATCGTACCGAAACTAAACATGCTAGAATGAACACTGAACGTTTTTTAACCTAAATCTTGAAAGGAGTGCTCCCATTGAATTATTCCGCTTGTACCAGCATTTTAGTTGGTCGAAAAGCCACGATGGACGGGTCGGTCATCATTGGCCGCAACGAAGACGCCAAGGCCGCTTGGCCCAAGCATTTCGTGGTTCACCCCGCCCAGAGTGCGACCACCCCGCAACAATTCGTGAGCACGGACAACGGGTTTACCATGCCCCTGCCGCAAACGGCTGCCAAGTATACGGCCACGCCCGAATGGACCGACAAGTACGGCCTGTTTGAAGAAGACGGTATCAATGAATACGGTGTGGCCATGAGTGCCACGGAGAGCACCTACTCCAACGAACGCGTCTTAGGCGCCGATCCGTTGGTTAAGGATGGTCTCGGCGAAGAAGCCATGGTCACCGTGGTCTTACCCTACGTTAAGACCGCTCGTGAAGGCGTCTTGCGCCTCGGCCAGTTGGTCGAAACGTACGGTACTTCCGAGTCCAACGGGATTCTCTTTGCCGACCAGCAGGAAGCCTGGTACCTGGAAACGGGCGCCGGCCACTACTGGGTCGCCCAACGGATCCCGGACAACGGGTACGCGGTCGTCGCCAATCAAATGGCGATTCAAGCCGTCGACTTCAACGACGCCGACAACTTCTTGTTTGCCCATGACCTACAGGCCTTCGTGGCGGAGAACCACCTGAATCCGCACAGCGACCGCTTCATCTGGCGCGACATCTTCGGGACCCAGGACCAATCCGATCTGTACTATAATACGCCGCGGGTGTGGTACGGCCAACGTCGCTTCACCCCACAAGTCGTTCAGCAGCCGCAATCATTTGATTTACCCTTTATTCAGTACGCTGACCACTTGTTGTCCGTGGACGACGCGCAAGGCTACCTCAGTAGTCATTTTGAAGACACGCCCTACGATCCCGTGGGTGCCGGCAGTGACGCCGACCGCAAACGGTTCCGGCCCGTCAGTTTAGCCAAGACCCAGGAATCACACGTCTTGCAGCTACGCCCGGACATGGACCCGAGCCTAGCCGGCATTCAGTGGCTGGCCATGGGGGTCGCCGCCCAAAGCGTCTATGTGCCGTTTTACGCGGGCATCGACGAGACGCCGACCGCCTATCATTTGGGCGCCGAAACCTACGACAGCCAGTCGGCCTACTGGGTCTACAAGCTGGTCAGCGTCTTACTGGACGCCCACTACCACGACGCCTGGCCTACCGTCAGCGCCGTGCAAAAGGACCTGCGCATCGCCTTCAAGCAATCCGTTAAGGAAACGGACGCCGTGGGCCAGCACCTGTCCGGCATCGAATTGAACCATTACTTAACGCAACAAGCCGCAGCCAACGCCGCATTGGGAATTCGGCGTTACCGCGAGCTGGCGGCGACCTTGATCACACAGGCCACCGACTTGGGTCCACTGAACTATCACCAGGACCTGAATTTATAACTAACGCTGAGCTTAGCCGCCATGACTAAGCCTCACCAATTTTGGGAGATATCAAAATGAATAAGCAAAAAAAGATTGGGTTATTTAGCCTGATCTTAATGATTTTCACGGCCATCTATGGCTTTGCCAACACGACCGTTGCCTATGACCAAATGGGTTACGCTAGTATCATCTGGTATGTGCTGGCCGCCCTGTTGTTCTTCTTGCCTAGCGCCTTGATGCTGGCGGAATACGGGTCATCGTTTAAGGAAGCTAAGGGGGGCATCTACTCCTGGTTAGCCGGCTCGATCGGTGAAAAATGGGCCTTCATCGGGACCTTCATCTGGTTGTCCTCTTGGATCATCTGGATGTTGTCCACCTCGACTAAGGTCTGGATCCCGCTGTCAACGCTGATTTCCGGGTCCGATCAAACGCAGACTTGGTCCTTTCTGGGATTGAGTTCTACGCAAACGGTCGGCCTACTGGGGATCTTTTGGATCTTAGCCGTCACCTTCTTTGCGACGCGTGGGGTCAACTCCATTGCCAAGATTTCCTCACTAGGGGGCATCTTCGTGATGGTTTTGACCGGGGTCTTCTTCGTGGCCAGCATCGTCATCGTGATCTTGAATCACGGTCAACTGGCAGAACCCATTAACGGCATCCACAGTTTCATCGCCTCGCCTAATCCGCAATTCTCCTCACCGATGGCCCTCTTGTCCTTCGTGACGTACGCGGTCTTCGCCTACGCCGGGATGGAATCCATGGGGGGGATCACCGATAGTATGGACAAGCCGGAAAAGACCTTCCCTAAGGGGCTGATCATTTCCACGATTGCCATCACTATCATGTACTCCCTGTCAATTTTCTTATGGGGGATCAGCACCAACTGGAGTCAAGTCTTGGGTAAGAGCCAAGTTAACCTGGGGAACATCACGTACGTCTTGATGAACAACTTAGGGCTGGTCTTGGGTAAAGCCATGGGGCTGAGTGGTGCCGCATCAATCACCATCGGCCACGTTTTGGCCCGTTTGACTGGGTTGAGCATGTTCATGGCCTACCTGGGTTCGTTCTTCGTGTTGGTCTACTCACCACTGAAGTCCTTTATCGTCGGGTCCTCACCTAAGCTGTGGCCTGCCAAGATGACCCGGTTAAACAAGGCCGGCATGCCTGGCTTTGCGATGTGGATTCAAGCCATCGTGGTCGCCGTCTTCATCTTCTTAGTAGCCTTCGGGGGCAGCGCTGCCAACCAGTTCTACCTGATCTTGACGGATATGGGGAACGTGTCCACGTCCTTCCCTTACCTCTTCTTGATTGGCGCCTTCCCGTTCTTCAAACGGCGGACCGACCTGGAACGGCCATTTGTCATCTTCAAGAGTCACCTGTGGACCAACGTCATTGTGACGGTCGTCTTAGTCATCTTGGTCGGTGGGATTGGCTTCACCTGCCTGCAACCTATCTTGGATCACGACTACATGACTGCCTTTTGGACCATCATCGGCCCCATCTTCTTTGGTGCCGTGGCCTGGATCTTCTACCACAACGCCCAAAAGCGTTCGGCTAAGGAAGAAACGCCAGCCAAAGAAAACTAAGCACCTAGGACCATTTCGGGAAACCTTTAATCTTAAGGTTTCCTTTTTTATTGCCCAACAGTTTGCACGTTAAGTCATTTATCTGATACGCTTGATTGGCTCTGATTTAAAATTTTCGGTAACATGAATGGTAACAGGAGGGGGAGATTACGATGCGAAGCCTGTTGAAATGGGGTTGGGGAACCCTACTCATCTTTAGTGTGCTCTTGGCCGGTTGCGCAGCCGTTGATGGCCAGCATTCCGTGGCCCACAGTCGCGTCAAGACGCAGAAAATGATTCGTTTGGACCGAAAAAAAGCGGCCGCGGCCCGCAAAAAGACGCAGGCCAAAAAGACCAAGACCCGCCGGCGGACACACCAGGCCGGCTACGCCACACCGACGCTCTTTATGCACGGGTTTGGCGGCAATGCTGGGTCAACGAATAACTTGATCGATAGCGCTCAGGCAGACGGCTACGCGACCCGGACGCTGCTGGCGACGGTCACGCCCAACGGTCACGTCAACTGGAGCGGCACTTGGCCTAAAGGCACCCGCCATCCAGAGATTCAAATCGTCTTTCGCGATAACCGCAACCGCAATTACCACCAAGACGCACGCTGGCTCAAGCGCATTATCAAGCAGCTGCACCGACGCTACGGCATCACGACTTTCAACTACGTCGGCCATTCCATGGGCAACACGGATATCATGATGTACGAAACGCTCTTCGGTCAGCGCAAGCGTCTGCCGCAACTACAGAAGTACGTGGCAATCGCCCCACCCATGCTGGGTAATATTGTCATGAACCCCTGGTCAGTCCACACCACCAACGCGGCTAACGGACGGCCAAGCCACTTCTCACCGACCTTCCGCCAATTGGTCGATCACCGACGAAATATTCCGAATAATCAGCTCCAGGTCCTCAGTATCTACGGCGACCTGGGCGACGGTGCCAACACGGACGGCACCATTTCCGTCGCCTCGGCCCGCTCGCTTAAGTTCCTCCTTGCCAATCGGGCCAAATCCTTCAAGGAAATCGAGCTCACCGGTCAAGACGCCGCCCACGGCGCCCTACCGCGGCGGAACCCTGAAGTGGTACAGGATATGGAAACATTTTTGTGGGGATAGTTTAGAGATATAGGAAAAGACCCACCTGGCCTTGATTTGGCTGGTGGGTCTTTTCTTATGCATCTTAGTTTTTGGAGAGATGTGGCGGCAGCTTGGGAATACCCCCACACTTGTGGGGAATACTGAAAGCCCGACCATTCTATACTGGAGTATTTGGGGTCACCCCCACACCTGTGGGGAATACCGCAATCCATCGAAGAAGGCGGGAGCTTCGGCGGGATCACCCCCACACCTGTGGGGAATACTCATCGGCGACCTTGACGGCAAAGTCGATGCTGGGATCACCCCCACACCTGTGGGGAATACTTAAAGACCATGGCGTTAAATGGTTCCCAGAGGGGATCACCCCCACACCTGTGGGGAATACGGCTCGTTTCTTTACCTTGTCTTTTATCACGCGGGATCACCCCCACACCTGTGGGGAATACGTACAAACAATGACATTCATGGAACTATCACGAGGATCACCCCCACACCTGTGGGGAATACACTTACCAAACGCCGTCACACCGGGATTGTGAAAATGAAAAAACTCGTTTTTCATTTAACTTGGTTTTAGCATACACTAGCAAATCAGCTTTAGCAATTCATTTTTTAGCTGCATTTTAGCCGTAACAAAAAGGCCAGTTGGAATTCCAAATCAAATTCCAACTGGCCTTCCTTATTTCCGCTGCCGCAAACTCCGATCCGGATGCTGGCCGATGAACAGTGGTACCCGTTCCTCGACGACATCGCTGAAGGCTAGGCCGTACCAACGCTGGGGCGACAAAGAAATACGTTGCAACAGTAGTCGACCGCCAATTAATAAGCGGTCTAACACCGGCAAGTCCTCCTGAGCGCCTAGATCTTGGAACTGCTGATTCAACATGACGAACTTGAAGTTCCCAACTCTTCGTCCCGGGATGCTGGAGTAGCGTGGCGTCTGGTCATCCAGCGCTCCCGCCTTCAACAGATCATTCACAATTTGCCGCAAGTACACGTTTAATCTTTGGGGTTTCTTGAATCCCAGGTACAGTTGGACGTCCATGACACTGCGCGCCAGCTGTTGCACGGTATAAGTACATTCATAAGGCGTGTCCGTTTCGTTGACCGTCACGAACCAGTAGACCTTGGCGCGCTTGGGCTGTTGATCCAAGATTGAATAGACCGTCGCCCGTTTGACAGCGTAGTCCGCGCCCACGTAGCCGATGTACACCAGATTCGTGGCGAACGGTGGCACCTGGTCGTCTTGGCTCAACGCCGCCAACTGGGGCACGAAATCCAAAAGCGAGACATTTTCCGTGTTAGCCAGATGGGCATCTCGCCGCAGGTTGCCGACGTGCCAGAAGACCATGACCGTCAGAATCGCCAGCGTGAGCAGGACCGTGACGTAGCCGCCGTGGACAAATTTGGCCAGACTGGCGAGCAGAAACAGGCTCTCCAACAGGCCAAATGCCGTGACGTAAACGTCGGCCAAGACCTGATGGCCGCGCTGCTGAAGAAACGCGCGCAACAATAACGTCGTCATCAGCATGGTGATGGTAATGGCCAGGCCATACGCCGCCTCCATGTGCGTCGAGGTCCGGAAGTACCATACGATCGACAGCGTGATGCCACACAACAGCCAATTGACGGCGCCAACGTACAGCTGACTCTTGACGCTACCGGGAAATTTGATCCGCAACCGTGGCAACAATTTCAGCCCAATGGCCTCGTGGACCAGCGTGTAGGAACCGGTGATCAACGCCTGAGAGGCAATGATGGCCGCAATCGTGGCAATCACGATGGCAAACATCCGCCAGTGCACGGGCACCATGGCGTAAAAGGGATTGACCGGTCGCGTCAAGGCCGCCCCGTGACGAATGACCCAAGCCCCCTGACCCAGATAACTCAGCATTAACATGGCGTAGACAAACGGCCAGGTCCCATAAATATTTCGTTTGCCGACCTGCCCCATATCCGAATAAAGGGCCTCGGCCCCGGTCGTTGCCAAAAAAATGCTCCCTAAAATAAAAATCCCCTGGTGATTGGCCGGACTCACCAAGAAGCTGACCGCGTAGACCGGCGATAACGCCCGTAACATGGCCGGCGCGTGCAACAGATTACTGAGACCGACCAGCCCGATAAACGTGAACCAAATTAACATCAACGGGCCAAACGACCAGCCAATCATCTGCGTACCGAATCGTTGAATCAAGAACAGCACCAGTAAGATACCGGTCACGACCAATAGGACCCAGCCCTGCGTCGTGCTAAAGTGCAGTGGTCCGATGGCTTGACCCTTTAAGCCTTCAATCGCCGAGGTGACGGTCACGGCTGGTGTCAGCGTGCCGTCCGCTAAGATGGCGGCCCCACCGATCAGGGCTGGCATAATCAACCACTTCGCCCGGTTACGGACCAACGCATACAACGCGAAAATGCCGCCCTCGGCGCGGTTGTCCGCCCGCATGGCCAACAGAATATATTTGACCGTCGTAATCAACATCAACGTCCAAAAAATCAGCGAGATACTGCCCAACATCATGGGAGTCAGCTCGGCCGATTTTTGTGGGCCAGCCGCATCGATAATGGCATTCATCACATAGAGCGGTGAGGTCCCAATGTCGCCGTAAACGATGCCTAGGGTGATGAGCATCCCCAGTCCTGATAGCGTTCGTGTCGTGGTTTTCATGGCTTGAGCCCCCTTTGATTCTGCGACCCATGATAGTCGCTTTCGGCCGTCCTGCCAACGAATACGCCGTGATTCAGTAAGTCATTAACCGAATTAATGGGTAATACGATAGTTCTAGGCGAACACGCTGGTTATCTGGTATCATCAAGGGTAACTTAGGGGGGACGAACATGGACAATCAGTTGGGGACCATTTTAAAGGAAACGCGCCTGCAGCAGCACCTGTCACAACAGGCAGTGGCCACAGGAATTTGTGCGCAGTCAATGCTGTCGGCAATTGAAAACGGGCAGACAATGCCCAATGCCAAATTGTTGATCCACCTGTGCCAGCGACTGCAGATCAGTCTCAACGACATCACGTTGGCCGCAGACTTTGCCGTCAGTGGCCGGGACAATTTTAATGCGCACGTCAGCACGCTGTGTCGGCAACACGAGTATCGCCAATTACGCGACTACCTCAACGGTGAAGCCGTGCTCTCTGCCATCGAAACGGCCGACCAAACGCAGGCGTATTACTATTACCTGGGCGTCACCGACTATCAATTGGGGAGCCTGACCGCCGCTCAACAAAACTTCCGCTTGGCTTTGGCCAGCGCAGCCACGAAACGGCCCACCGCATTAACGCGGCTGTGTTACGGCTCACTGGGGCTAGTGGCCGCCCAAGAAACGCAACGCCAAACGGCCACGACCGCGATTCAAGCAGCCCTGGCCTATCTGGATGAAACACCCTACGAGGAAAATCTCAACTGTCTGTTTTACCTAGCCGCCTTCGCTCACGAAAAGCTCGGTGACTCAGCAATTGCGGCCACCTACCTGAATCAGGGCATCGCCTTTGCCAGCGAGCACAACTCCCACTACATGCTAGCCAACGATTATCACTTGCTCGCGATTTTAAGCACGCAAGTCGAAACGGCCACGACCCCGCTGATGGCCAAACAATACGAGACCATGTTAACGACCCTCTTTCACGAAAAGGTCTATGACGACGAGGCCTAAGAAATCAGGTGGTGCCGGGCTTCTAGCAGGCCAAATAGCAACAGACTACCACCCAACCACACCGCCCCCATCCCTTGATTTAACGTTTGGCCGCTCACTTGACCGGCCGTACGGGTGAGTTGGTAAAAGGCCAGGCCAAAGACCCGGAGATCCATAACCGACGCCCGGCCCATATGCATCCAGGCATTGGCCGACGAAATGATGATCGATAATAAACCGGCGGTGACCACCAAACTGATCAGCCCTTCCAGGCTCCAACGACGCAGATTTACCTTTACCATCACGATGACCCCCTCTTTTGGCGCTAATTCTAGCACAGGCCGTTGCCAGGCATGCGGTGGGTGAGCATGTTCAGTCGTTGGCTTAACTAAAATCAGCTCAAAAAAATCACGCGCCATTCTTTTGCATGTGCGCGTGATTTTTTAGCTTTGAACAGCTTGAATCAATTAACGGATTTCTCTGAGCCAGCGTACTGGCCTTTCTTAAACGCTGATCATTAACTTAGTAGAAAACATTTCTTGAAATTTCAACAGTCGATGCCGCTTTTCTACATCAATTTCTCGCCAAAAAGTTCTATGCTATCTGACGCGCTTCCATGAATGATAGAATGTTCCGCCGTTAACATTTTTCATCACGCGAACTTTCTTTCCTTTGATCCGTTTTGTGGTCAAGTAATTAAAGTCGGCATCATCTTGATTGGCTGAATAAAATCCAAAAATTGCTTTCTGATGCTTGCCAACTTTCAGCTTGTCATGCAAAACAAAGAGTTGCTTGTTTTGCAAATGCCGGGTCTTTTTCCAAGCTTCTGAACGCTTGTCCTTTTGATACCAGGTAACAGCATGTTTTCTAATGATGAGTTTTTCATAATGCACATAGGGTCTACGACTATACCAGATTCCTCGCGACTTTACTGGCGTTGCCCGTGTGTAATTCATGCGTCTGGCATTGGCTGTCGACAGCATTGATAGCCCAATTACTGTCCCCACCAACAAACTCATTATCAGCAAAAGACTCTGTTTAATTCGCTTTGACATTCCGCTTCTCTCCTTTTCAGCGATACATTTTTAATCGGCTACCAATAGTAACCAGAGTTAGTATACAAAATGGGGGTGCCATAGTCTGTCACTTTGACTGTAATTAGGGTAAAAACGTCAATTTTTTCGCACAAAAAAAACCAACCACCGAAGTGATTGGCCTTTAAAGTGCAAACTAGTTGCGACGGCGTTCTGGGATCCGCGCTGCCTTACCGTTAAGTTCACGGAGGTAGTAGAGCTTAGCACGACGTACACGACCTTGACGAATAACGTCAATCTTAGCAACACGTGGGGAGTGTAATGGGAAGATCCGTTCCACACCGACACCGTTACTGATCTTACGTACCGTGTAAGTTGCTTGGATGCCAGCACCCTTACGCTTGATAACGACACCTTCGAACAACTGGATACGTTCGCGGGTACCTTCGACAATCCGGGCGTGAACCCGAACAGTGTCTCCGGCACGGAAGTCTGGTACATCGTCCCGTAATTGTTCTTGGTTGATCTTAGCAATTAAATTGTTTTGGCGCATAATCTATTCTATCCTTTCGCCAACATTCATTCTCAGATTCGACAGCGGAATGTTGTTTCTGTGGCTAAACAGCCAAAAGTAAGTGTACCATATCTAAAAATGCCTGTAAAGGTTATTTTCTTGACTCCTGTTCAGCGGCCTGGCGTTCCTCTTCTTCGATCCGCACGTCGGCCAATAAATGCTTCTGTTGAGCGGTCAATTTGTGATGGTCAATCAGGTCTGGACGCCGCAAGTAAGTCCGCCGCAGCGCCTCTTTTTGCCGCCACTCATCGATCTTGCCGTGGTTGCCGCTGATCAAGACATCTGGCACCTTCATCCCCCGGAACTCGGCTGGCCGCGTGTATTGCGGGTATTCCAGCAGTCCCGACGAGAACGAATCGCCCGGTGCCGACTCCGCGTTGCCCAAGACCCCGGGCAAGAGCCGCACCGTCGCATCGATCATCACCATAGACGCCAATTCGCCGCCCGTTAAGACGAAGTCGCCCAAGGAGACCTCATCCGTCACCAGCGTCCGAATCCGCTCGTCATAGCCCTCATAATGGCCACACAGGAAGGTCAGATGTTCTTCGTGGGCAAATTCCTCGGCGACGTGCTGATCAAAAGTCACCCCAGCGGGATCCAACAAGATGACCCGACCCTTAGGCAACCCCTCTGCGGCGGCCTGTTCTTCGGTGGCCTTGAGCGCATCGAAAATGGGTTGTGGCTGTAACAGCATCCCCGCGCCCCCGCCAAAGGGATAGTCGTCCACGTTGCCGTGTTTGTTGGTCGAGTAATCGCGGAAATTAGTCACGGGCATGGTCAGATGTCCATTTTCAATGGCTTTACCGACGATCGAGTCGTGCATCGGCCCGGAAAACATATCGGGAAATAAACTTAACACATCGATTCGCATTACTCGAGTCCCTCCATTAATTCGACCGTGACCTGACCGGCGTCCAAATCAACCTTTTTGACCACGTCATCGATCTTCGGCAGCAGCAAGTCGTCCTTGCCCGGCCGCGCCACGACCCACACGTCATTGGCCCCCGGCGACAAGATCTCCTTGATTTCGCCCAATTTTTCACCATCGACCGTCACGACCTGTAAGCCCACGATTTGGTGGTAGTAATATTCTCCCGGTTGTAGGTCGCTAGCTGCCAATTCGTTATCCGTGACCTTGAGCGTGCTTTGCTTGTAGATCTCCACGTCGTTGATCGACGGCTTGTCCACGAAGCCCAACAGGTAAAAATTCTTGTGTTTGCGCATCGTAGCGACCGTCAGCTGCGTTGGCTGGGTCTGGCCCTTTTGAAAGGCATACAGCGTGGAACCGACCGCAAAGCGACTCTCGGGAAAGTCCGTGGTCGCAATGACGCGGACCTCGCCTTTAATGCCGTGGGTGTTGACGATGGTACCGACCGTATAATAAGCCATCTTGGTGCCTCCTTTTGTCATCGTAATTTATTTAAGATTTCGTATTTAGTGATAACAAAAAACTCGAGGAAACGTTGCCGCCTCACTCGAGTTTCTTTGCTGGGCGGTCATCAATGATGAGCCGGACCCGTTTGTTGCCTTGCACACGCACGCTATAGACAATCGTCCGGATAGCCTGTGCGACACGGCCTTGTTTACCGATCACCCGTCCGACGTCATCGGGGTGAACGGCTAACCGATATTCGTAGAAGCGCTCCGTTTCGACCGGTGTAACCACCAAATCGTCGGGATGCTCCACGAGGGGGCTAACAATCGCTAGAATTAATGCCTTAAAATCGGTCATTGCTAATCACTACTTTTTAGTGTACTTAGCTTCGTGGTATTGCTTCATGATCCCTGCGTTAGAGAGCAAAGTCTTAACCGTATCTGAAGGTTGAGCACCATTGTTCAACCAGTTCAAGATAGATTCTTCCTTTAACGTCACTTGGGCAGGTTGGGTAACTGGGTTGTAGGTCCCAACTTGTTCGATGAACCGACCATCACGAGGGCTCCGTGAATCGGCAACCACGACCCGGTAGAATGGGCGCTTCTTAGAACCCATCCGCTTTAAACGAATCTTAACTGACATGTAGACACCTCCTGTATTTCTTTCAACGTGTAATAATATACCAGTTTCTGGATATGATGTAAAGGGTTTTTTCTTTACACCTTGAAATTATTCAAAATTCCGTTGCAACCAGGCAATATCGTTCGGCGTTAATGACTGCCGATGTGCCCCGATCCACGCCTGCACCGCCACATAATCCGTAAAGTCAACGGCGCTGTCAGCCACCCCCGCCGCCTGCAGGTCCAAAGCGAATTTAAGATCCGCAATCGTCATCGGCGCCTGAAACAACGGGTTTTCTGCTGCGCGTGCGGCCCACTCGTCGGTCAAAATGGCCCGGGCGTTGCGAAAGGCCGCATCTTGTTTGAGTAATGATCGTAATTCACTGGGTGTTAAGGTCATCTACGAGTCCTCCTTAAAGCTTGCCACTGCGGATCTGTCGTTAGGCTCACGACGGTCCCCGGCGCGTCGACCACGGAAAATTCGGTCACGGGACTAGTCAGTAGCCACACCACCGTCACCGGCAACGTGGCTTGGACGCGCTTCTCGCCGTAGCCATCCGTCAAGATCACGACCAACGGCTGGTCGCTGCCTGCCAGTAGCCGGGGGAGCCGGTCAAATACCGCCTGGAATCGCGTACCCCCACCACCCGTGCGTGAGAGGTGCTGAGGCCGCTTCTCCAGGCGAAAACTGGCCGCCTCATCCACGGTCGTATCAAACGGGTAAACGGTCACCTGCGCCGGATAAACGGCCAATAACGTGGCCATTTGCCCCAACAGATAGCTGATTTCTTGATTACCCATCGAACCCGACTCATCAACAAAAACCGCCACGCGTTGCCAGGTCCGCACGATGTTGCCGGGAAGCTCCATGCGCACGGGCTGGCGGCGGTTGAAGCGGCCATAAGCGGCTTGTCGACCAGCCGGCACCTGACCGAGACCGCGCTTTAACACCGCCCGCCAGTCGAGCATCGGGCGCGCCATGACCGGCTGTAAGGCGGCCTGCACGTGCCCCGGTAACGTCCCGCGTTGCTTGGCAGATAACGTTGACGCCACGGTTTGAAAGAGTTGGGTCCGCCACTGCTCGCGCGTCTCCGCGGCCGCGTCGGTGGCTGTTTGCCAGCCCACATGACCATCGGCTACAGGCGCGGTGTCAACACTGGCGGGACCCCCTGGTGCCAGTGACTGATCGGTCGCGTCCTGTTGTGCCTGCCAGCGACGCAATTGTCGCAAATAGACCGCCGAATCCTGGCGCGGGGCCACGGGTGCTTTTAACAACTCGCCTAGTCGCCGACTGGTCACGGCATTGTGCGGCAAATCGGTCAAATAGTCATTGACGGCCGCATCCGTCGCCCAACGGACCAAGCCCGCCTGCGCTGCGGTCTGCACGGCCGTCGCATAGCGTTGCGGGTGACGCCACAGCAGGTGTAAGACCGTGTGGCGTAACATGGCCAAAAACTGCGAGCCCGTCCAATCGGTCTGGGCCAAGGCTTGGGGTTGGACTTGCAGTTGCCACTCACGCGCCGTCGGGACCAGTCCCAGTGGGGCGCGTTGTCGCGGCGCCGTGACCGTCACATTCAATCGACTGAGGACGTGGCCGTAAAACGGGTCGTGCTGCAACAGATACAACACGCTATGGCGATACAGCGTTTGGGCCAGTTGCGGCTGGTCCGTGGTTCCCGCTTGCCGCAAGCGCTCAAGGTCACCTGTCAAACTGGTCATGGGCTACACCTCGATTTCACTACTACGTTTGCCGATCAGGGTCAACTGCTGATACAGCTGCGCCACGGCCAGCCGCTCGGCTTGCACTGCGTCTAAGTCCTCTAAAACGTGCGCCTGATCGGCCAGGCGTTGGGCAATCGCAAACTGACCGTCCGGCGGGCAAACCGCCAACAGCTCACCGAACCGCGCGGCCGTGGTAGCCGTGGTCAGCGGCCAATCTTCGGCTGCCAGGCAATTTTGTAAAATCGTCTGCTGCTGGGCGGGCGTTAAGGCCCGAAACGTCGTGACAGCGTCTGGAGCACTGAAGGCCTGTTCCACCGTGAGTCCTGGGTGTTGGCGTAAGAGGGCACTCGCAAATGCGCTCCCCACGCTCACGCCCAAATTACCCTGCATCAAAGCGGTCACCACCGCCGTTTGGCCCCACAGCTGTTGGCGGGTCAATTCGCGGATTGCCCGCGAGACCCGTTCCCAGGCCCGTGGCGTCGGCTGGAGGTCATCATCCACGGCGTTGGCCGTCGCCGTGACCTGTAAATCGTCCGGATGGTCGCGCAGATACGTCGTGACCAGTGGGTCGATCCGGGGATGTCCATCCACGGTCGCCGTCGCCCAGGTCAACCAAGTCGGCGTATCGGCCTGCAAGATCAGACGGGTCGTCCGATCGGCAATGGCCGCATCCCCCGGGGTCACCCCGTAATGGCTCTGTTCAAATCCGGCCATGGTGGCGTCCGGATTTTCTGCCAGAATCAAGTGCACCTGCGGCGGGAGCGTCAACGTATTGATTTGTCGTTGCAAAACCAGGTTCATCAGCTCGCTTTGCACGGCCTGGGTGCCCCGGTTGAATTCGTCTAGAAACCAAATGATCTCTTGATCCGGATGGGCTTCGGCATAGCGCACCATCGCCACCAACGTATGGGAATAGCCAAACTGCACGTCGGCCAGTGAGCCGTACTGGGCCGTTTGGACAAACGAATCGCTGGTCAACGGCGGCACTGGAATGACCAGGTCACCTTTTTCGACCAGACTGACCACGGTCGTGAATAGCTTGGCTTGCCGACGCTGTGCCAATTCGGCGACCAGCGCGGACTTGCCAATGCCGGCTTCCCCCACGATGGTGGGCACAGCGCCACTGGCCAGGACCACCTCAGTCGCCTGTAAACACGCTTGATACGTTAGTGCCATGCACGATTCCTCCTTTTTGCCTAATAAGAAAGAGCTTGGACAAGACATCCAAACTCTTGTTCACTAACTTCAGATAGTCGAAACGTGCGCCAAAGGGCAACCGCCCTTTGTCCCACTCTTAGCTCGCAAGTTAGTCTTATTTTAACATGCGACGCTGGAAGAATTTAACAATTTCCACAATGACGATCATCATCAGTGATGCCGCCAAGACGATGCCCCATTGGAACGCGTCCAAATGAGCCACGTGGAACATGCTGTTTAAGCCAGGGACCAGGATCGTCATTGCCAGTAAGGCAAAGGCAATCAGGATGGCCCAGTTGAAGAATTTATTCTTAAATAAGCCAACGGTAAAGATCGACCCGTGAATCGACTTGGAGTTAAAGGCGTGGAACAACTGAATCAGTCCCAGCGTCGCAAACGCCATGGTCAAGGCATCGGCGTGCATCAAGCTACTGGTGGTGTGCACGGGGTACGTGATGGCCAGCCAGTAGACGAACAGGGTAATGCCCCCTTCCAGCAGACCTTGGTAGATGATGCCGCCCAAGACACCGCCGGAAAAGAAGTTCGACTGCCGCCCCCGTGGTGGTTGTTTCATGATGTTACGTTCCATAGGCTCAACCCCCAGCGCAATTGCTGGTAAGGTATCAGTCACCAGGTTGATCCATAAGATGTGGACTGGCGCCAAGATCTGCCACCCCAGCATGGTCATCATGAACAGCGTGAGGACTTCCCCCAGGTTGGCGGACAACAGGTACTGGATGGCCTTTTGGATGTTGGCAAAGACCTTCCGTCCCTCTTCAACGGCTACCACGATGGTGGAGAAGTTATCATCGGCTAAGACCATATCACTGGCCCCCTTGGAGACCTCGGTCCCGGTGATTCCCATACCAATACCGATATCGGCGGCCTTGAGGGCGGGGGCATCGTTGACCCCGTCGCCGGTCATGGCCACGACCTTCCCGCGTTTTTGCCAAGCGTTGACGATACGGACCTTGTGCTCGGGAGCGACCCGGGCGTAAACGGCGTAATCACTGACCTTCTTGGCAAATGTGGCGTCGTCCATGGCATCCAGTTCAGCCCCGGTAATGACCGAAGCCGTCTCACCCTTCTCAATGATACCCAGTCGTGCCGCAATGGCCGCCGCCGTATCCCGGTGGTCCCCGGTGATCATCATTGGCCGAATCCCGGCAGACTTAGCATCCGCCACGGCCTGGGCTACTTCCGGCCGTTCGGGGTCGATCATCCCGACCATCCCGGCCAAGATCAGGTCATTTTCCACAGCCTGACTGGTCATATTGCTAGGCACTTGGTCTACGATGCGGTAGGCAAACGCCAAGACCCGCAACGCCTGCACGGCCATGTCGTGGTTGGTGGTTAAAATCTCTTGGCGGTCGTTATCGCTTAACGGGACCACCCCATCGGCTTGCGCCAGACGGGTGACGCGCTTAAGCAGTTCGTCCGGCGCCCCCTTCACGGCGATCAGGAAACGACCGTCGGCTAATGGGTGGACCGTAGACATCAACTTCCGTTCGGAATCAAACGGAATCTCAGCGACTCGGGGCATAGCCGTCAGCGTCTGTTCGACCGGATATTGCCGGTCCAACTGGTACTGGACCAGCGCCGTTTCGGTCGGGTCACCGGCCAAGCCGTCTGGGGTCACCTTGGTATCGTTACTCAAAATCATGACCTGCGCTAAGCGATTCTCTGGGTCAAAATCAACCGTGTGGGCGTCGACCAGTTGCAGGTTCTGGTACACCTTTTCCACAGTCATCTTGTTTTGCGTCAACGTCCCGGTCTTATCCGAGGCGATGATGTCGGTACTGCCCAGCGTTTCCACGGCCGGCAACTTGCGGACGATGGCGTGACGCTTAGCCATCCGTTGGGTTCCCAGCGCCAGGGTAATGGTCACGATGGCGGGCAGGCCTTCTGGAATGGCCGCCACGGCCAAGGAAATCGCCGTTAACAGCATGTCGATCAGACTCTCGGCCTGCCGCCACATGCCCATCCCAAAGACGATGGCCGCAATCACGAGAATTAAAATGGTCAACGACTTGCCTAATTGCGTCAAGTTGGCCTGCAGTGGCGTGGTCGTCTCGTCAGCGGCTTCGATCATGCCAGCAATGCGCCCGACCTCCGTTTGCATCCCCGTGGCCACCACGACCCCGGTTGCCCGACCATAAGTGACGTTGGAATTCATAAAGGCCATGTTGTGGCGGTCCCCAATCGGCAGGTCGCTGCCGGTCAGGGTCCCCGCCGCCTTTTCAACCGGCACGGATTCCCCGGTCAACGCGGACTCTTCGACCTTCAGTGAGGCCACGTCGATCAGCCGCAAGTCGGCGGGGATAATGTCACCGGCCTCTAATAAGACGATGTCCCCCACGACCAACTCGTCGCTCTTGACTGTCATGACCTGACCGTCCCGGCGAATCGTGGCGTTGGGCGCCGACATTTCCTTTAAGGCATTGATGGCTTCTTCGGCCTTGGCCTCCTGAAAGACCCCGAAGACGGCGTTTAAGACCACCACGATCAAGATGATCACAGCGTCGACAACTTCTCCGGTCAGCCCGGCAATCAAAGCGGCGACCAGTAAAACGATGATCATAAAATCCTTGAACTGGGCAATGAACTTTTGCAGCAACGAGGTCGTCTTTTGTTGATTCAAAGCGTTGCGTCCGTTTTGGGCGAGGCGTTCTTGAGCAGTCGCCGCACTCAATCCCTGTTCCCCCGTCTGCAACTGTTGATACAGCGCCTCGACGGTTTCCTGATAAAACGGTAATTTGGCCATTGATGCTTTCCTCCTATGATGTGCCGTGTAGCCCATCTTCAACCATTCAGGGTCAAAAAAGAGACTTACGCGTGCACACAAATAATTGTGCTCACACATAAGTCTCACTATTTAAGACAATCCCGGATTGACCCCACCAACGGGTCAAAAGCATCTTGCTGACGGGTATTGCCGCAGAAACGTTCTGCTAGTTACTCCCTTATGGTTGCTTTAGGGGTAGTATACCGGATAAATTGCGCGGCGTCTACCCAAAAGCCATCAAAAAGTTAATGGTATTAGTAAGTTTTTGCTAAACTCACAAGTGGGGGGATAACGGGAAGCTAACCGGTTCAACTATTTAATCGCCTGCCGTTCTTCAGCACGGACAGAGCCGTAAACGCACAAAGGCCAGGGTAGACGACTCCCAGACCTTTGCGTTTCACCTTAAAATGGCTGAAGCGTGCGCCAAAAGGCAGCCGGTTTCGCTTAAGCCTGATAACCAAACCATCCAAGACCAGGATTATTCGGTTATCAGCTCTAATGTTCGCCGGCTACCCGCCTTTTAGCCCACTCCTTTTGACGACTACCGCCGCTTCTTGCGCTTTAGACGCTTCTTTTTATTCTTCTTCATTTGCCGCGTCATCCGGTTCATGGCCATCTTTTGCATCCGACCACCGATACCGCCACCCATGCCAGCGTTGCCCATGAGTTGCTCCATGCCGGACATGTTGCCCTTGGAGACTTGGTTCATCATCTTCTTCATCTGGTTGAACTGCTTGATCATACGGTTCACTTCATGAATCGGCCGCCCGGAACCAGCCGCAATGCGTCGCCGCCGTGAAGGATTCAACACATCGGGATTGGTCCGTTCCTGGGGGGTCATCGAGTACACGACGGCCTTCAAGTGGTTCATATCCTTGGGGTCGACCTGGGCGTTCTTCAACGCCGGATTATTGGCCATCCCCGGGATCATCTTCATCAATTCATCCATGGGCCCCATCTTTTGAATCTGTTCGATCTGGTCCAAGAAGTCGTTGAAGTCAAAGGAATTTTCCTGGATCTTTTCGGTCAATTCCTTGGCTTGCTTCTCGTCGTATTCCTTTTGAGTCTTTTCGATCAGGGAGAGCATGTCACCCATCCCCAGGATCCGTGACGCCATCCGGTCAGGGTGGAAGACGTCCAAATCGGTCATCTTTTCGCCTTGCCCGATGAACTTGATGGGTTTACCAGTGACGGAACGAATCGACAAAGCGGCCCCACCACGGGTATCGCCATCCAACTTGGTCAAAACGACCCCGGTCACGTCAAGCTTGCCGTTGAACCCTTCGGCGGTGGCCACGGCGTTTTGCCCAGTCATGGCATCGACCGTCAAAAGGATTTCGTCGGGGTGGGCCAGTTCTTTGATGTTCGCCAGTTCATCCATCAACTGTTCGTCGATCTGCAGGCGCCCGGCGGTATCAATGATGACATAATCGTTGTGGTCCTTTTCCGCTTGGGCTAACCCTTGGCGAACAATTTCCACGGGATCCACATCGGTCCCCAGCTGAAAGACAGGAACGTCAATGCCGGCAGCCACTTGGACCAATTGGTCGATGGCGGCTGGCCGGTAAACGTCGCCCGCAATCATTAAGGGGCGCGCGTTTTCTTCATTTTTTAACTTCAAGGCCAATTTACCGGCCGTCGTCGTTTTCCCGGCCCCTTGGAGCCCGACCATCATGATGATCGTCGGAATCTTAGCGGACTTGTTGAGCGGAACGGCTTCGTCCCCCATGGTCTTGGTCAGCTCTTCATCAACGATCTTGACGATTTGTTGAGCGGGGTTCAACCCTTCTAAAACGTCGGCGCCCATTGCGCGGTCACGGACCTGCTTGACAAAGTCCTTGACCACCGTAAAGTTAACGTCGGCTTCCAGTAAGGCGAGTCGAATCTCTCGCATCGTTTCGCGCAGGTCACTTTCGGAGACTTTTCCTTTGCCCCGAAGCTTGCGCATTGCGTTTTGTAGTCGTTCAGTTAATCCTTCAAACGCCATTCGTATTGCCACCTAACTTTCATTGTTCTTCTAGATTTTCGAGTCCCGCAACCAAGCGATTTAACTTGGCATCCTGCGGGTAATTGGCCGCCACGTAGGCCTGAATTTCATCAGCCTGTGCGTTGCGGGCCGTAAATTCTTGATAGAGATGCAACTTGGCTTCATAATCTTCCAGAATCTTTTCCGTGCGGCGGAGGTTGTCGTAAACGGCCTGCCGACTCACGTTAAATTCCTCCGCAATTTCACCTAAGGAATAGTCATCACCGTAGTACAGCTGCATATAATTATTCTGTTTTGCGGTCAGTAGCGGCTGGTAGAACGCAAATAAGGAATTAATCCGATAATTTTTTTCAATTTCCATTGCGAGTCCTCCAGTTCATGTCACACTCTACCAGAATACCGATTTTTCGCGGTTTCGTCAATTTTTTTCGCTGATTTTACCGGTAAACGGGAAATCGGTTGGCATAGTGCTTGCCGGCCACCTGCGTGCGCTAGAAGCGGTATCCGCCACATCAATGAAAAAAGCGACCACCCGCCAATAACCGCGTTGGTCGCTTCCCCTAAAAGATTAAGCCTTTTTCTCTAAAGCATTCACATCAATTAAGCCCTTGAACAACCCGTAAACGAATTCGTTCGGGTCAAATGGCCGGAGATCTGAAATTTGTTCGCCCAGACCGATGAACTTCACCGGCACGTGGAGCTCATTGCGAATGGCCAGGACGATCCCCCCACGAGCGGTCCCGTCCAGCTTGGTCAAGACGATCCCGGTGACGTCCGTGGACTCCTTAAACAACTTGGCTTGCGTCAAGGCGTTTTGTCCGGTCGTCGCATCCAAGACCAACAGGACTTCATGCGGCGCATCCGGAATCTCGCGTGTGATGATCCGTTTCATCTTTTCCAACTCATTCATCAGGTTGACCTTGTTTTGGAGCCGGCCGGCCGTATCGACGAAGAGAATGTCGTAGTCTTCTTTTTTCGCCTTTTGCACGGCGTCAAAGACTACCGCGGCCGGATCCGATTGCGGCTTACCGGTCACAATGTCCACGTCGGCGCGCTTGGCCCAGACGTCCAGTTGCTCGGTCGCTCCGGCTCTGAACGTGTCGGCAGCGGCCAGCAGGACCTTCTTGCCCGCCTGATGGTAACGGTTGGCCATTTTCCCAATGGTCGTGGTCTTGCCGACACCGTTGACCCCAACGAACAGGATCACGGTTGGGCCGGTAGTAGCCATGTTCAACGCGGTGCTTTCGTTATTGCCGGCTTCGTCGTAGATCTCAACCAGCTTTTCGACCACCACGTTTTGCACGTCCGCGGACTTCTTGGCGTTTTGCAGCTTGACCTCGTCGCGCAACTCGTCACTGAGTTTCACGGCCATGTCAAAGCCCACGTCGGCGCCGATCAGCGTTTCTTCCAAATCATCGAAGAAGCTCTCATCCACGTGCCGGAAGTTCGCCAGCAAGGCGTTTAACTTCTGTCCAAACGTGGTCCGGGTCTTCTCCAACCCCTTGTCGTAGAGTTGCTCATCCGTCTTTTCTGCCGGAGCAGCCGGTGTGTCGGCTGAGTCTTCAACTGGTGCTGCCGAGCTAGGTGCAACCGGCGTTGCCTCAGCGGCAGACGTTGCGGCCGCGCTAGACGGTACAGCTTCCGGGGCGACACTGGTCGGTGCCACCGAAGCAGCGGGTTCTGTAGCCGCGCTGGCAGCTGCCGAACTCACCGGCGCCGCACTCTTCTCGGTAACCGGTGCTTCACTGGCGACCGAGGCTGGCGTGGCTTCCGGAGCCACAGCGGCTGCTTCACTGGTTGCTGCCTCGCTGGTTACCGGGGCCACAGAGGCCGCCGTACTCTTTTCAGCAACCGGTGCTTCTGCGGCAGACGATGGCGCGGCACTTGAAGTTGGCGCTACCGGGGCCTGTGACGGGGCCGCACTGGCAACTGATTGGGCGCCGGATTCCGGTGCAGCGCTACTGGCAGCACTGCTAGTAGTCGCTTCTTCAGCGGCCGCGCTACTAGCCGGCGCCGTGCTAGTCGGTTCCTTTTTGGCTCGCCGACGAAAAATATCAAATAATCCCATTAGGATTGCTTCCTTTCCTGAGTGGTTTCTTGGTCCAAATCAACGGCGACCATTTTTGAGACGCCGGATTCTTGCATCGTGACGCCGTAAAGGATATCGGCCTGGACCATGGTTTCCTTGCGGTGGGTAATCACGATAAATTGGGTCTGATCTTGGAACTGGTGGATGTAGCGGGCAAACCGGGTCACGTTGGCCGGGTCGAGCGCCGCTTCCACCTCATCTAAAATACAGAATGGTACGGGTTGGACCTGTAAGATGGCAAACAACAGCGTGATGGCCGTCAATGCCCGTTCGCCCCCGGAAAGTAAGCCCATGTTTTGGAACTTCTTACCCGGTGGCTGGGCCATGATGTCCACGCCAGTCGTCAACAGATCGTGCGGATCGGTCAACACCAGTTCGGCCTTACCGCCGCCAAACATCTGCTTGAACGTGGCGGTGAATTTCGCTGCGACCTGATCGAAGCTGTCCTTGAACCGCCGTTTGACCTGACCATCGAGTTCGGTCATGGTGGTCGTCAACTGCTCCTTAGCCGTGACCAGGTCGTCGCGTTGCTGGGTCAAGAAGTCATAGCGTTCCTTGACCTCGCGATACTCGTCGATGGCGTTCACGTTGACCGCCCCAATCTCGTCTAAGCCCTTCTTCAAGAGCTTCAACTGCACGGCCAGTTCGTCAGCCGGCAAATCACTGACGTCTTGTTCTGCGGCCGCTAAGCTCAACTGATACTTCTCAGCCAACTGGTTTTGCTGCTGATCGATCAACGCGGCCAAGCGGGTCTGTTGGACCTGGGCGGCCTGGAAATCGTCGTTGGCCAGCTGCAATAACCCGCTGGTTCGTTGATTAGCCGTTTCGGCTTGGGCCAACTGATCATTGACCGTGGTCAACTGTTCATCGGTCGCCGTCAACGTGGTTTGGACCTGTTGCCGGTCGGATTGCGCCTGAGCCAACTGTTGCTTGGCCGCAGCCGGCGTCAGGGCCGTTTGTTGGGTCAAGGCGGCCAACTGGTCGGAAACGGTCGTGACCTGCTGTTGACCGGCAGTAATGTCCGTCTGCAGGCCCGCTACCGTGGCTTGGTGTTGCTGATGACGTTCCTTGGCACCGGCCAGCCACGTTTGCTTAGCCGTCAGGGCCGCCTGTTTTTGCGACTGCTCCGCCGTGACCATACTGATCTTTTGTTGTAAATCAGCGATGGCCTGTTCCGTGTCGGTAACTTGGGCCTCCCCCGTCTTGATCTGCTGGGCCAAATGACTGCTTTGGTCGTCGGCATCGCTGGCCTGGGCCTGCTGGATTTCGAGTTCAGCGGCCTTGACCTGCCGATTGGCCTGCTCCAGCGTCGTCTTGGCGCCGGCCAGTTGGTCGTCTAATTGTCGACATTTTGGCTGTAATTCATTGATGGTGCTCTGCAACTGTTGACTCTTTTGCTCGCTAGCCGACAGAGCCGCCCGTTGTGCCTTGATCTTGGCTTCCTGAGCGGTCAAGGACTGCTGCATCTGGGCAATGTTGGCCTGCAATTGCTGGAGCTCTTGTTGCTGACGGAGCACGCTACTGTGGTTCTGGCGCGTTTGTCCCCCGGTGATGGCCCCGCTAGCGCTGACCACGTCGCCGGCCAGGCTCACGACCCGGTAGCGGTGGTGGATGCGCTGGCTGATGGCCACGGCCGTCTCCAGGTTCGCCGCAAAGAGCGTGGTCCCTAAGAGATGGCCTAAAATCGGCGTGGCGGCTGAATCGATTTTGACCAGCTCACTCCCGACTCCTAAGAAACCGGCCAGGCTACGGACCTGTTGCAACGTTTGGTGGTCCACTTGCCGACCGCGGATCGTGCTTAACGGCAGGAAGGTCGCCCGCCCAGCACGGTGTTCGCGCAAATAGCCGACCGCGGCCTTGGCCGTGGTTTCATCATCGACCACGACCTGTTGTAGTTGGCCACCCAAGGCGTATTCCACCGCGGTGGTGTAGCGTTCGGGTACCGTCAGCAGTTCGGAGACCGCCCCGAGTAAGCCCCGGAAATGGTCACGCTGCTTCAAGATGGCCCGCACGCCTTGATAGAACCCCCCGTATTCGGCAGAAGACGCCTGTTGACTGGCCGCCTTGGTCTGCGCCCGTTGGTAGACCTCAAGGGCCGCTTGCCAATTGTGCTGCAAGGTTTGGTACTGGCGCTGGTGTTGTTGGTACGCGCCGGCCTCGGTATCGAGGGCCTGTTCGGCTTGGTTCAGGGCCGTCTTTTGGGTCGTGGCTTGCTGAGCCAATTTTGCGACGGTTTGTTGGGCCGTTTGTGCCTGTTTCTGCAGTGTGGCCAATTGTTCGGCGACACGCTTGCCTTGTTGCTGCAGGCGCTCTTGGTTCTGCTGTAAATATTGGCGTTGATTGCGCCAGTTAGCGACGGCCTGCTTCTGGTCAAAATAAGTGGCCCGCTGGTCTTCCAACTGTTGGCGCAGAGCCGCAATCGTCTGCGGATCCGTGGCGGCCGTCAGTTCTTTGGCTTCGCGTTTGGCCGTCTTCATCGCCGCGGCCAGTTCATCCACGGATGCCTGGGCCTGCGCCAAGGCGTCCTGGTTGGCCGTCAGTTGCGTCTTGAGTGCCGCCAATTGGTCTTGAAGCTGTTGGCGTTGTTCGTCTTGGTGTTTCTGTTGTTCGCCGGACAAGTTGACCTGCCCTTGACGCTGCTCGACTTGTTGCGTGGCCTGAACCAATTGATCTTGCAGGTCATCTTTTTGGGCCAGTAACTCGGTCTGTTGGCGTTTTAAGGCCATGACTGTCTTGGTCTGGTCCTTTTCGGCCGCTTGATGCTGGGCCACCTGTTGTTGCTTGGCGGTGACCTGCTCGTCAGCCGTTTGCTTCTGCGTCATTTCAGTGTGGAGCTGGCGGACCAATTGCGTCCGGTCCAACCGGGCAAATTTTTGCTGCTGATCCAAATAATCTTGTGCCAGGTTGCTCTGCTCTTCTAGCGGTTGCACGCGGCCTTCCAGCTCCGCGATGATGTCTTCGACCCGGTGGAGATACGCCATGGTGTCGTCCAGCTCACGTTGGGCCTTTTCCTTGTGCTTGCGGTACTTGTAAACGCCAGCGACTTCCTCAATGATATTGCGCCGGTCTTCGGGCTTACTGTTGAAAATGGCCTCGACGCGCCCCTGTGAAATGATGGAGAAGGAGTCTTGCCCCATCCCCGAATCCATCAGGAGTTCCGTAATATCCTTGAGTCGGCAACTCTGCCCGTTCAGCTGGTAATCCGAATCACCCGACCGGTAGAGAATCCTGCTAATGGTCAGCTCCGTGTAGTCGCTTTTTAAATAATGATCACTGTTATCCAGCGTGATCGACACGGCTGCCCGATTCAACGGGTGCCGGTCGGCCGAACCCGCAAAGATCACGTCGGGCATCTTACTGCCCCGCAGACTTTTGGCAGATTGTTCCCCCAAGACCCACCGAACGGCTTCGGAAATGTTACTCTTACCGCTCCCATTTGGGCCGACGATGCCAGTCATCCCCGGCAAAAAGTCAATCCGGGTTTTATCCGCAAAGGACTTGAACCCGCTAATTTCTAATGTCTTTAACCGCATCGTTAGTCATCCTTACTCTTCTTTCAAATTCGCCAACGCGTGGCGCGCGGCATTTTGTTCCGCGTGTTTCTTCGAGTGGCCGTGGCCCTCGCCCAATAGCTTGTCATCCACGTAGACGGCAACCTTGAAGGCCCGGTCATTGTCGGGACCCTCTTCGTCGAGCAGCCGGTAGTCAATGTCGACCGGTCCGTTTTGTTGGATCAATTCCTGCAGCTCCGTCTTGTGGTCAAAGAATTCGTCAAAGCGGCCCTCATCTAGCTTAGGGAAGACGACCTTGGTGACGAACGAAACGACTTTATCCAAGCCTTGATCCATGTACAAGGCCCCGATGAATGACTCAAAGATGTCACACAACAATGAGTCTCGTTGGCGGGCTTGCGCCTTTTCTTCGCCCTTGCCCAAGCGAATGTACTTGTCAAAATGGCATTCGCGAGCAAAACTGGCAAAGCTCTGTTCATTGACCATAGCGGCCCGCAGCCGCGTCAACCGGCCCTGCGGCATCTTGGGATAACGCCGGAAAATGTAGTTAGACACGACCAACTGCATCACGGCATCCCCTAAGAATTCGATGCGCTCGTAAAATTTCAACCCCTGATTGGGATGTTCGTTCACGTACGAAGCTTGGGTAAACGCTTCGTCTAACAACGATTGATCTTTAAAATGAATATCAAAATTTTCTGCTAACTCTTGATTTAATCCAACAATCACGCGCTAATTCCCTCATTTCTGCTCTAATCTACTTGATAACTTGCAAACTTTCTCGTCTGATTTTAGACACACAGACCTATTATACCTGAACCCGACCCAATCCACGTCAAAATGCGGCAAAATTTTCACTTCATTGGGTGGGGTAAAGCGTGAAAGAGCCCGGGACGTAGTAATCGACGGCCCGGACTCGCTCAGTGGTTATTTTTCTTGGTTTTGGTGAGCGTCGATGTAATCAACGACTTCGCCAATCGTGTTCAGCTTTTCAGCGTCTTCATCGGAAATCTCAGCGCCAAACGTGTCTTCCAGTTCCAACACAAATTCCACGAAATCAATGGAGTCGGCGTCCAGGTCCTGTTTGAAGTTCAGTTGGTCGTTGATGGCGTCGCGGTCCGTTTCAAACCGGTCGGCGATGATGTCCGCAATTTTGTCAAAAATTTCTGCTTTTGTCATTGTAATCCCTCACTCACAGTATTCAATAAGTAGTCTAACCGTTTTGCCAGTCCTTGTCTAGCCCATTATGCGCGTGGACCCCAGGTTGAAGATTTTACGCAAATTCATTATAGCCGGCTACTTCAGAGATTCCTTCAGGGTCGCCATCTGGTCGCCGTGTTCGGCAAAATACGTGACTAACTGGTCGGCACTCTTGCTGGCGAGCAATTCGCGAATCTGACCAATCGTGTTTTTCACGGTCGGTGCCTTGGTCGATCCGTGTGTCTTGACCACGGGCGCCTTCAAGCCCAGTAAGACCGCGCCACCGTACTGTGAGTAATCCATGGCGCTTTGGACATTTTTGAAGACGGGTTTTAAGAGCCCGGCCCCCAGCTTACCCCCGAGGCCGCCACTCATGATCTCGCCCTTGATCAGCTTCAACATGGACAGCGCCGTGCCCTCAATGGCCTTGAGCGTAGCGTTACCGGTAAAGCCATCGGTCACCACCACGTCGGCGGCCCCATTTAACAGTTCACGCGATTCAACATTACCGACAAAATTGATTTCGTCCATCGCTGACAAGGCGTCGTGAATGGCCCGGTGCGCCTTGTCACCCTTGTCGGCCTCGGTCCCGTTGTTCAAAAGGCCGACGCGCGGATTTGACACGTGCATCACGGATTGGGCGTAATACTGCCCCATGATGGCGTACTGGACCACGTTAAAGGGCTTGGTGTCGGCGTTAGCGCCCACGTCTAACATGACGAAGCTGGATTGGTCCGGCTTGCGCAAGACGGGCAACGTCGTGGTCAAGCCGGGCCGATCGATGCCCTTGATGCGACCAACGATCAACAATCCCGCGGCCAACACCGCCCCGGTATTGCCGGCCGAAAAGAAGGCGTCGGCTTGGCCCTCGCGTACGGCCGTGGCAGCCAGTACGATGCTGGATTGTTTCTTGCGACGAACGGCTCGCACCGGTTCATCTTCCATGGCGATGACTTCTGGTGCGGAGATCAATTCAATGCGCGTGCTATCCTGCAGCAGGGGCTTGACTTGTTCTTCTTGACCATAGAGTAAAAATTCCAGGTCCGGGTAAGCATCCCGGGCCAATTCGATGCCCTTAACGATTTCTGCGGGGGCGTAATCGCCACCCATTGCGTCTACGGCAATTTTCATGAGTACCCTTCCTTTGCATCACGTCTACGTGCTCAGACGGTATTTTTGGTTTACTTATTTTTTTAAATGGCTGACGGGATTGGTTGGACTGGTCGCCTTACCGTCCGCTAAATATGAGCCGGTTCGCTGTGGGCGGACGGGGCGAGCCGAAGAGCGGTCTCGCCACCTCGCTTTGAGCCGAAGTTCGCGTCTCAAAGACGCCAGTTTTCTAAGCGGCTCTGCCGCTAAGAAAACTCCCACGGCTGAGCTCATATTTAGCGGACTCACGGCTACGATGGTGGTTCAACCGCTACAACGGTTAAAAATAACCACCCAGATACATCACCACTGACGGCACATAGCCGTGTACCACTTCAACCGTGAGTGACATAGAACTGGGACCTTTATGCCGTAGTCTTCGGCTCAGTAACAAGCTGGCAAGTTGGTGTCTTTGAGACGTGTTTTTCGGCTCAAAGCAAGGTCCGAGACCGCTTTTTGGCTTGTACTGGCCCCTGTCAAGTTGTCATTCGAAATAATATAAAATGGACGTTTACCCTAAGCGGCTTCATTCCAGTATTCTACTGGGGTGAGGCCGTTTCTTTCTGGGGAACGATCCAAGT
>NZ_RKLX01000001.1 GCF_004745505.1 Levilactobacillus suantsaiihabitans | reverse complement strand
ACGTTGGGTAAACTTCGATATAGTGTGTCTGATTTATTAATGATTCCAGAGGGGAAAACGTTTGATAGAAAGAGTGCTAGATACGATATTGGGCGTCTTGCCGATATTTTGATTGCTTTTGCAAATGCCGACGGAGGAACAGTAGCGTTAGGCATTAAGAATAGAGAGTATGAAGGAATCAGTTTACTTTCAGAACAGAAGAAAAATGACATTGAGCAAATAGGCACGCAAAGAATTATTCCATCAATTGATGTGGCAATTGATAAGAAAAAAATCGTCAATCAAAAAGGTAAGAACGATGAGATCTGGTTGCTTTCCGTTAATCCCGCAGATGGGAAGATATATACAAATTCAAGGGATGAAGTTTACTTAAGAATCGGTGATGAAACACACAAGGTGACGTTTGAAGAAAGAAAAAATCTTGAATACGATAAGGGAATCAGAGTCTTTGAGAGTCAGGCTGTCTCTGATGCATTTCTTGAAGATTTAGACTCTGATACTTTGAATCAATATAAAGAACTGTATGGTTTTACTGGTGATAATATTTGGGATTTGTTATTTCCTAAGGGATTGGCAAAAAGGGTTCGTGATAGTAATGGCAGTTTTTCATATCAACTATCTGTTGCAGGTGTACTGCTACTAGCAAAGACCCCTACGGCGTTTATTCCTGGTGCTCGTATTCGCTTTATCCGATACGAGGGTCGTGAAGCTAAACTAGGAACGGATATGAATGTGGTTAAACAGGTATTGATTGAGGGCCCACTTCCAAAAGTGATTGATAGAGCAAGCAAAGAAGTAGAGTCACAATTAAGAACTTTTTCGAGTCTAGACTTAAAAACTGGGAAATTCACTAACGTTCCAGAGTATCCTAAAGGAGCCTGGTTAGAAGGAATTGTTAATGCTGTAACGCATCGGAGCTATAACTATACGGGGGATGATATTCGGATAGTGATGTTTGATGATAGGTTGGAGATTCATAGTCCAGGCTCACTTCCGGCTGTCGTGACAACTGCGAATATAAGACATACTCATTATTCTCGTAATCCATATATTGCACGGGCCCTTACTGATTTTGGATGGGTAAGAGAATTTGGCGAAGGTGTCGATAGAATCTATAAAGATATGAGTGAGTTTTTTCTTGATGAACCAGTGTATGATGTTGATGCAAATAGTGTTAACTTAACTTTGAAGAATAATATTGTAATGAGGTCATTTAGAAAAAATAATGATCTGGAGTCTAGGATTGGATCAGATTGGGATTCCTTGAACTTTATTGAGCAAGCTGCAATCGGAATGGCATATGAACAAGGAAACATCAAAACGAAAGATGTGTTAAAACAGGTGGAAAATTACAGTGCAACTTCGGTGAGAAAAGCGCTGAAACATTTGACCGAGATGGGAATTTTAGAAAGAATTGCTTCAGCACCGACGTCTCCTAATCAGTACTATAAATTAATCAAATAAATATAGCGGTTAATCCCAAGCAAACTTAGGGATTAACCGCTTTTTAATGCCCGCTATCGGTGGGGATGCTGACATGACTATCCTACAAAAACCAATCCCGCAAGTGATCGGCCACCGACCGCTGGAAATTCTCAAACCAGTTGGGATTTTCCGTGTGAATCTCGTCGTACAGGCTGTTGTTGATCTTGGTTAAAATCGCAATCAGCTGGTCCAATTCAGTATCCGTCAGGTCGTCTAAATAGGCGGGAATCTTGGCGGATTCCTTGCTGGCGGTTCGGCGACCGTGGTCGGTCAAGCGGATGATGGTCTTGCGCCGGTCGACCGTGGATTTCTCCTTAGAGACCAGGTTTTTCTTGACCAGCTTATTGACGAACTCGGCCGTGGATTGGGCCGTCATGTTCAGACGGTTGGCCAGCTCCTTTTGGGAGAGGCCGTCCGTTTGCGACAGGGCCAGCAGAATCTTTCCCTGGCCCTGAAATGGCGATTGCTGGTCGCCCTTGTTGGCGTGGCGGCGGTGAGCGAGGTCATCGGCCATGTGCTGGACCATGCCGTACTCGATGAGCTTGCCGGCCGCGTTTCTTTTTTTCGTTAAATTAGGCATGCTATCGCCCTCCATACAGCCATTATACCTGACATCGCCGCCGTGACCAGCGAAACTTGTGGCAAGATGGTTGACAAATTAATCAGGGGGCCTTATGATATTTTTAGTCAGGGGGACCTGATTAATAAACCAGCTAAGAGGGAATGAACATGTCTGAAGAAAATGCAATTGAAGTGCGGCACCTATCGAAACGCTTTGGGGATAATTTAGCGGTCGCTGACCTGTCATTTAACGTTCACCGCGGTGAGGTGTTCGGTCTGTTGGGGCCCAATGGTGCCGGCAAGACCACGACGTTGCGGATGATTACCACGTTACTCAAGCCGGATGCCGGGCAGGTCAAGATTTTTGGCCACGACACCGCGACAGAGGGGCGCTGGGCGCGGTCATTATTTGGATTGACCGGGCAATACGCCTCGGTCGACGAGGACATCTCGGCACGGGAGAACCTGATGATCTTTGCGCGGTTGAACGGGTTGTCTCGGGCGGATGCCAAGGCGCGCACGGCGGAATTGTTGGCCGAGTTTTCGTTGGAACAGTCCGCAGATAAGGCCTTGAAACACTTTTCCGGCGGGATGCGGCGACGCTTGGATTTGGCCGTCAGTCTGATCACGCGTCCGGCATTGATCTTTCTGGATGAACCTACGACTGGCTTGGATCCGCGGACGCGCACGCAGATGTGGACCACCATTCGGGGGTTGGTGGCCCAGGGGTCGACCATCGTGTTGACCACGCAATATCTGGAGGAAGCCGATCAATTGGCCGACCGGTTGGCGGTCATTGACCATGGCAAATTGGTCAAGCTGGGCACGCCGGCCGAACTTAAGCAACAGGTCGGCGGCACGGTTCTAACGTTTACCGTGAACCAGGCCAGTCAGGTCAAAGCGGCGTTACGTATTTTAGCCCAAACCGTCGCCGGCAAAGTTCGGCAGAGCGGTCAACAACTCAGCGTCACCTTGTCCCAACTTACGCAGCTGACGCCGGTTTTAGAAACGCTGAAACGCGCCCAAGTGGCTGTCAGTCGGTTGTCCGTCACGGAACCCTCACTGGACGACGCTTTCATGGCGTTGACCGTGGGGCAGAATTAGGAGGCTTGAAAATATGGATGTCCAAACACACAGTGGTAACGTGGTCATGAACACGGCCACGATGGCTTATCGCAATTTATTGAAGACGGTGCACAATCCGGACCGGTTCATGGATGTCATCATCCAGCCCGTCTTATTCATGGTGATGTTCGGCTACCTGTTCGGTGGCGCGATTGCCGGCAACGTGCAGGCGTATTTGCCGACGATTGTCCCCGGTATCTTGGCACAAACGATGTTGTCGGCGGCGTCCGGGTCGGGGTCCCAGCTCCGCGAAGACCTGGACTCCGGCATCTTTGACCGGTTCAAATCGCTGCCAATGGCTCATATTGCGCCGTTAGCCGGCCAGCTGTTCGCCGACAGTCTGCGGCTGGTGATTGCGGCCATCACCTCACTGACCACCGGCTTCTTGATGGGCTGGCGGCCCGCCGCGGGGTTCGGCTGGGTCCTGGTTTGCGGCCTACTGGCGATCTTTACTGGCTGGGCGCTGTCCTGGGTCTTTGCCTTATTGGGGCTGTTAGCCAAGCAGGCCACGACCGTCCAGAGCTTTTCGTTGATCACCATGCTGGTCCTGTCATTCGTGTCCAACGCCTTCGTGCCGCTCAAATCGCTGACCAAACCATTGCGGGTGTTGGCGGACCTGAATCCCGTGACCTACGTGATCACCGCGATTCGCCAGATCTTAGCCACGGGTGGCTGGACGCACGAATCCCTGTTGGTGTTGGTCGCCGGCGTGATCATCGTGCTGGTCTTTGCGCCATTGACGGTGTGGGCTTATGACCGTAACTGAAGGTTGGAAGACGAAAATCGGCTAGAACAAGTGTTATCAGGCAATTTATGGCATCAAAAGTAGTCGTCTTCAGCCTCACAAGGCAACCCGGCCGCCTACCGTTCGTTAAATACGGGTTGGCGCGCTGGGACGAGTCGAGCCAAAGAACAGTCTCGTCGCCTCGCTTTGCGCTGAAAAACACGTCTATATCCGCCACATAGCCGAAACGTGCGCCAACAGGCAACTGGTTGCGCTTAACACTGCTAGACAAATAATCCAGACCCGGGATTATCCGCCTAGCACCGTTAATGCTCGCCAGTTAACCGCCTGTTGGCACACGTTTTTTAAAGGCAAAAGAAAACGCGTCTGGAAGGTTTGTCCCAGGCGCGTTTGGCGTTGATTGGCGCGGCTCACAGCTTCGGCAGGTGGGGTTCACAAACGCCCCGACTGCCCGGCTGAGCGCTGTTTAGCCCACGCGTGGTTTTGCTTACTGTTTAACTTGTCCCAACCCAAACTGGATATCGTGGACGTTCAGCTCGCGCAGGCGCTGGTCATTTCTTTAAAAGAAGTTCAGCAAGGCCTGTTGGACATCAGCCAATTCAGAGGTCGTCAACTGGGCAATGGGCGCAGAAGTTATCCGTTGCCTGGGATCAATAGAACGGAGATGCTGTGTCAATATGGTTCCTTGCACGTCCTGGTGGTTGGCCAGCTGAATAAAGAGTGGGGACTTGATGAACCGAGTTTCTTCTAAAAACTTCTTGCTTGAGCTGATAGGAACCACGATGATCGTATTGAAATAGTGATTGTAGTGGGCATTGCTGACCACAACACACGGGCGCTTTTTTCTTTTCACGGTCCCTTTAGCTGGGTCGAAATCAACATAGTAGATTTCGCCGGGATTATAAGTCATTCAGGAATAACCTCGTCTCCCTGGTCATTCCCCCAAGCTAATTCATTGGTATCGAGATTGCCATAAACTTGTGCCTGCTGATTGACTTCATGCCAAAAATCAGTGTCCTTTTTAAGGGTAACAGTACCGTCGCTGAGTTGGAAAATAACTTTGTCCTGATTGGTTAGGCCTAATGAGTCCCGAACAGCCTTGGGAATGGTTAGCTGATTTTTTGAAGATAATTTGGCCTTAACGTTAACGACGTTCTTCATATGACCATCTCCTTACTTTTTCTTACTCAGATTACCATGTTAAAATCCATTTATCGACAAATTTAACCCGAGCGTGAGAGAAAACTAAAACCCGCGTCGATTGACAAATATCCTGGTCAGGCGGGCGCGAAAACTAGGGATTAAAACGGAAATTGGGGGATGTGGTTGCGTTTGCTATCCAGTAAGAAAATAAAAAAAAAACCGGTCAGCCACCCACTCGAGCGCTTGACCGGTTTTGCTTACTGTTTCACCTGCCCCAACCCAAACTGGACATCGTGGACATTCAGCTCGCGCAGGCGCTGGTCGCCCCAGTCGTACATGGCGTCGATGATGGGCAGTAGCGAGCGTCCTAGCGGCGTCAGGGAATAGGCGACCTTGACCCGCGGGCCATTGTCTTCGATCTCGCGGTCGATCAGGCTGTCTTCTTGGAGCTCCTTGAGCTTTTTAGCCAACTCCTTGTGCGAGGCGTGGGGCAACAGCGCCTGGAGTTCGTGAAAGTAGTAGCTGCCTTCGTGGCCCAGGTGATAAATGATATTGACTTTCCATTTGCCATTGAACATGGCCAGGGTGAACTCCTTGCGACAGGTGTAATCGCCGTCACGGAGCCGTTGTTGGACGAGTTTGCGAACTGAATCAGTCATGTGATTTCCTCCTTGTAGAATGGGTAACTAAAAAGTGCGTTATTGAGAATGTATCCGTTTCCATTATACTAAGAGTATCAAAGCTTTAGGAGGCAAATTATGAAAAAAGTCTATTTAACCGCCCAGTTTCCGCAAGTTGCACTTGATGAATTGCAGCAAAACAATCTAGAGTTCGCCAGCTATACGGGTGAGGGCTTGATTTCACATGCCGAGTTGTTGCGCCAGGCGGCCAGTGCCGATTACCTGATCACCACGCTGTCCACCCAGGTCGACCGCGAGATTATCGACGCGGCACCCAAGCTCAAGTTGATCGCCAACTTTGGGGCCGGCTTCAACAACATTGATACCGACTACGCCAAATCCAAGGGTATTCAGGTCACCAACACGCCAGCAGTCTCCACGAATTCCGTGACGGAAGTGACCATGGGCCTGATGCTGGCGTTGAGCCACCGGATGGTTGAAGGTGACAAGCTGATGCGGACCAAGGGCTTTGCCGGTTGGGCCCCACTGTTCTTCTTGGGCCACGAGATTGCGGGCAAGCAGCTCGGGGTCGTAGGCCTGGGCAGTATCGGTAAGGAAGTTGCCAAACGCGCGCTGGCCATGGGGATGACCGTGGCTTACTACGGGCCACATCCGTTGTCAGACGCGGATGCCCAGGCGCTCAACGTCCACTATCTGCCGTTAGAAGAGCTGATCAAGACCAGTGACTTCATCAGTATCAACGCACCGGGCACGCCGCAGACGCACCACATGTTTGACGCGGCCGCCTTCGACAACATGAAGGACACGGCTTACCTGATCAACGTCGGCCGGGGACCAATCGTCGACGAGACGGCTCTGCTGGCAGCGTTGAAGGCTGGTAAATTGGCCGGAGCTGCTTTGGACGTTTACGAAAACGAACCTGAAGTTGACGACGGCTTCAAGGCCTTAGACAACGTGATTTTGGTGCCACACATTGGTAACGCCACCGTCGAAGCCCGGGACGCCATGGCCAACATCGTCGCGCACAACGTGGTCTTGCTGGACCAAGGTCAAGCACCAAAGTTCGTGGTCAACGCTTAGCGGACTTGATTTTAGCAAATTAAAGACAATGCGGAAGTCCATCGACTGGTGATTATCAGTTAGATGGACTTTTTTTGTAATGAATCATTTGAAATGACAAGTTGTGACACCCCCAATCGCTATAATGAAATTTAGTTAGTGGGATACATAAGCAACTGACGTGAACGACCACTAACAGAATGTAATGAGGAGGAACAGATTATGCGAGTGAATCATCTTTTAGGCGCCCTCTTAGTGGCGACCACAATCGGCATCGGTGGCACGACACTGAACGCCCCGACCACGGCTCAGGCCAAGGCGAAGAGTAGTTTGGCGACCTTCCCCAAAAACATGCGGGGGACTTGGTACCACTATGAGGAGAACAATGGGTATTACTACAAGAGCATGAAGTTTACGACGAAGAAGTTGGTTTTGCGGAACTACTTTGCTCGTGGTAACATCTTTACGACTAAGCGGACATTGAAATACGTTAAGGTGAAGAGTCTTTCAAGCTATGCCGAAACTGCCGACTTTACTCGTAAGAGTCGCAATCGTGTCAGTGCGTTTGCGGCTAAGAATGGCTATACCAGAATAGTGCCGGGTGGTCTATTGGTCACAGATGGCGGTGGAACTTACAAGGTAATTCACAAAAGTTACAAAGGTAAGTCAGTAAAAGTGCTATATATGAAGGCTTATGAAGCGTTTAACACCAGCTCCACAGATCACTTCTACCAAACCAAGGCGCAGGCTAAGCACTTCAATCCAGTTGGCGCAATGCACAAATAAGCAAGGAGGACGAAATCAATGAAATTCACAAATATGATGGGCGCATTACTGGCGACCGTTAGCTTGGGCGCGGCTTTAGCCGTGACGACGCCAACGACGGATGCGCAAGCCAGCACCAAGACGACCATGGCCAGTTTCCCCAAGAAATTTCAGGGAACCTGGTATTACTACCAGAAGGGCCACTACAACCGCTACACGATCAAGGCCAAGCAGACTTCGTTTCGGAACTTCAGTGGCAAGAAGTGGCGTACAGGGTATAGCCCAGTTAAGGTAACACCGCTGAACAAGAAAACTAAAAATGTGAAGAAATATCAGGGGGATACGGTTCTATTTATGAGTAAGGGCTGGTTGATGGATCATCCCTGGGAATACTATTCCAAAGGCATTAAGATCAATGATCCAGGAACAGAGGGCTATAAGATTGTGACGCGGCATTACCGGGGTAAAAAAATTAAATCACTATTCATTGATCGCGTGTGGGATGCTAGCAACGGCGAACTCCATCTGCAACACTACTACAAGACCAAAGCTCAGGCTAAGGCGTTTAACCCAACCGGTTTGATCGAAGACTATCCGGATTAGGAGGGAATTTCGTGAAAAAACTCACGCGGCTATTGGCCGTCAGCGCGTTGACCGTTCTGGTCGGTGGTGGGGTTGTTGAGACCGTGACACCACAGACGACGGTTCAAGCGGCGAAGAAGACCAAAGCCAAGAAGCAAAAAGCCAAAAAGACTAAAAAAGCTAAGACTAAAAAGGCCAAGAGGACTGCCAAAGAAAAGAAATACTACACGGCTAAGCAGTGGTCCCAGGTCTTGCGTTACCGCAAGCAAGCCAAACGGATTGGCGTGACGACCAAGGGGATGTACGCGCAAAAGCCGCGGCTGAAGAAGCCCTTTCGTCCCGGTAAACTGAGTGCCAGCTACATCAACCGGACCGTCAACTGGATCAATTTCTACCGGACCATGTTTGGCCTGAGCAAGGTTCATGCTGATAGTGACTGGAACACTTCAGCTCAGTATGGTGCAGCCACGTTGGCCGCTGCGGATAAGGGCCTGTCCCACGGTTTGGTTGGCATTAAACGGCCTAGCTTTGTTTCTAAAGCTAATTGGCAAAAAGGAGCCGACGCAACCAATCAGAGTAATCTTTCTCAGGGGATGACCGCACCTTATGATATTGTGACGGGATATCTCAGTGATGATGGTGATCTTAGTGGCTTAGAACCTGGTCATCGGTTGTGGCTCCTGGGAGGCATCGATCGCGTTGGTGTCGGTCAGGCAGGTGGTTACAACGATTTAAGAGTTTTTGCTGATAATAGCTATGACGCAACAACACCTGTTAAGAAGACCGCCTTTCCACGAGCAGGTCTGATGCCGTATGCACTAGTTAGTCAGGGAGCACCATGGTCGGTCTCTTGGCCTGACGAAGACACGGGTGATAGTCATTCAACCCCCCAAGTGCGGGTCTATGATAAGACTGCCAAGAAGACGGTGAAAGTAACGCACGTCAATGCCAGTCAAGGAGGTTATGGCTTTTTTGGGACCACAGTTTATTTCTTACCCAAGAAGAGTCAACTAAAAGTCAACCACGCCTACGTGATTAACATTTCTGGCGTTGAAGATCAAGCAGACATGTCGTACACAACCCGACTATTTGATTTAAAAGTTAATGGAGGGTTCTACTGATGAAAAGATTTGCCAAGCATTTATTGACTCTGGCGAGCGTGGGCATTCTGGGATTAGGCGTCCTCCCGGCACTTCCCGCCCAAGCCGCGACGAAGACGGTCAAGGTCACGAAGGTGAAGCGGGCCGCCTATCATGCCACGAAGGGTACTATCTATACGTCAAAGAAGCTGAACAAGGTGCGGGGCAAAGCCCAATCCTACCAGCACTTGACGCTGTACGTGACCAAGCATGCGACCATCAAGCAAAATGGTAAGAAGAAAGTTTACTACTACATCAACACGAGTAAGGTCAAAGGCTGGCTTTGGCGGGGATACCTCAAGTCCGGTAAAGCAACGCCTGCCGTGGCCACAATGAATGCGGCCATGGCGAAGCGCTTCGTGAAACAAGCCAATATTTACCGGGCCGCCAAGGGGATTGCACCATTGCGTCTGGACTCGACGCGCGTCAATATGTTGAAAGCACACGCCAGTTGGCTAACAATCGGGAAAAATGCTGAAACCAAAGTTAACTGGAAAGCTTATGATCAGGAGACTGCTAAATTGGGATTACCCACCGATAGTAATGTGATGGAAATTGGGAGCACCAGCAGTAAGGCCGACCTGAAGAACAGTCAACGGTTAAGCCAAGCGACGATTGATTTTTACATGATTACGGGTCACAACCAACCGGACTATACCCAAACGGTCTTACGGGCGACGACCACTAAGATTGGCATTTACTGGTTTGACAACCACGGAACGGTGTGGTTTATCCTGTTGCCCGACTAATTATTTTTCCAAAATGAAGCGGAACCGACTGCCTGTTGGCCCAGATTACGCAAGCTTATCAACAGAAGTATGCGGGAGACGCCTCATTGGCCCGGATGATTTCGACCGAACCGACCGGAGCCACGATTGAAGTGCTGCCGGCATAAATTGAATTCGTATTATAAGAGCGCTTGGTGTGCAAACTACCTCAAGCGCTTTTGCTTAGTCTTTTAAATTAGCCAAGACGGACAAAGACAACCGCGGCTTAAACCGACTAGCCCGACCAACCAAGTCTGAAAGTCTGCGGCTATCGACTCTAAGGCTCATCGGCTAATTATCTTTTGGCTCACTTTCTTTGGCTTGTTGCTGTTCCCCCCAGTTGCCCGCTGAACTCAAGGGATTCTTCGACAAGGTCATGCTCAAGGGGTTCGCCTACGAGGAGGCTCCCGCGTGGCGCGGCTTATTGACCAATATCCAAAAGGCCACGGTCATCACAACGGCCACGGTGACGAAAGATTACCTGCGGACCCAGGCCGGCGACCCCATTCAGGGCAACCTGATCAACCGCGTCTTCGCTGACATCGGCATTGACCCGCAGCACACGAACTGGATTCACTTGGGAGAGGCCAACACTACCACCGATGACGTGCGGGAACGGTTTTTGGCGACGCTACCGCAGCGGGTTTTGACTGGGCAAGATTAACGACAAGTCATCATCTGAGTCTGAAACTGGCCAACAGGAGGGGCGTTGTCCTGTATTTGGCGAACTCTCGTAAAGTAGTGCTTACCAGTAACAGTCGGCTTAACCCTAGATAGTAGCCACATTGACGACGATTGTTTCATTGGAAAAGTAACTAAAAGGCTGACCAGGCGCGGAATTTCTCCCGGCTGGTCAGCCTTTAATGTCTATAAAATTACCGTTCGCCGCCCACCAACGTGATCCGTTGGCGCACGTAGCGGCCACTTTCCAGCAAATCAATCATGCCGGTCGCGTAGTCGGCGTAGCTAATATAGCTGTTGGCATCGTCGGTGGCCAGGTAATCCTCGCCGTCGACGTGGTAGTGGCCGGTTGCCGCGCCGGTCGCATCGTAGTTGAAGGCCGGAGTCACGTAGGTCCACGCCAAGTTGGAATAGGACCGGAGTCGGTTGAGACTGGCCACTAAGACGTCGGCCAAGGGCAGCCAGTCGGCCGGATAGTCGGCGCGGTTCTTTAGCATCTGGGTGTGTTCGGCGTTGATGTACAGCGTGCCGGCCCCACCGACCTTGAGATAACGGGTCGCCGTGCCCGCCAGCAATGAGGCGAGATGGGAAATCCCGGTGGTGTGGACGGCAAATGTTGCCGGTGTCCAGGCACTGACGGCATCAATTACGGCGTCAACGTCGGCCAGGTCGGCCTTCGTCAGGTCAAAGAGGTCCTTGATCAACAGGTGATCTGCTCCCAGGGTGATGTCAGGATGGTCGCGATGGGCGATGGCCAACACGGTGTGCCCGCGTTGCTTGGCTTCATGGATAATGGCCTGACCAGATTTACCAAAGGCGCCAATAACAGCAATTTTCATCAGATGACTTCCTTTCAGTTAGTAACGGTCCTCACGCATCGACTGCGGCCAATCCTTGATGGAATGGTGGCGGTCAAATTGGCGGAGGCTGGCGATTTCGGCTGGCGTCAAATCAAAGTCTAGTGACGCCAGGTTGGTTGCGAGGTGGTCAACGTTGGTGGACTTGGGGATGGTGACGATGCCCTGTTGGGTCAACCAGCGAAGCAGCACCTGCGCAGGCGTAACGCCGTGGGCTTGGGCGATGGTCGTCACGGCCGGTAACGCCATCATTTCGGGCCCAAAGTTTTCCCCCAGTGGCGCCCAGGATTCGTGAATGATGTCGTGGGCATCGAGGTAGGGCCGTAGCTTGGCCTGTTGCCAGAAAAGGTGGGTCTCTACTTGGTCGATGACCGGCTTGACGTGGCTGTTGGCCAGGAGGTCGTCGAGTTGCTTGGGGTTGAAATTACTGAGGCCGATGGCACGGACCTTGCCGGCTTGGTAGGCGTCTTCTAGGGCGCGATAGGTCTCCAAGCGATGGGTTGTGGGCCAGTGAATCAGCACCAGGTCGAAGTAGTCGCCGCCCAAGCGTTGCAGCGACTCATCCAGGCCGTGAGCGGTCGCTTCGTAGCCGTCCGTTTGCGTCTTGGTGGTGACGAAAAATTGGTCGCGAGCTAGCCCGCTGTTGGCAATCGCCGTGCCGACGCCGGGTTCCGTGCCGTAGACCTGAGCAGTATCAATACTGCGGTAGCCCAGATTGATGGCGTTGGTCACATTTTGCGCGGTGACAGCCGGTGGCGTTTGAAAGGTGCCGTAGCCCAAGATGGGCATTTGGACACCGTTATTGAAGGTCACGTATTCCATGGATTAAAACTTCCTTTCATCGTCAAATCAACTTTAGGCACTAGCCTACACGTGTTTGGGCGATTCGTAAAATACTTAGTTTACATGTTGACGATACAAAAACTGAATAGTTGTGCTAGAATCAGGGAAATGAGGAAATTGGAGGGCGTTACCATGGATTTACGCGTCTTGAATTACTTTTTAATGACGGCCAAGGAGGGCAACGTCACCCGCGCGGCGGCACTACTGCACGTGACGCAACCCACGCTATCACGTCAACTCAAGGGGGTGGAACAGGAAATGGGCGTGGCGTTATTTGACCGCAGCGGCCACAGCTTCACGCTGACGCCGGCCGGGCAGTTATTTCGGCAACGCGCCCAGGACATGGTCAACTTGATGACGCGGACTCAGGCTGACCTGCAGGCGAGCGAGGTGTTGACGGGGACAGTGGCAATTGGTTGTAGCGAGCTGCAGAGCATGGCGGAGGTGGCCGACTTGATGGATACCTTCCAGCAGTGCCATCCCCAGGTGAAGTTCGCCCTGCACAGCGGCAATACCGATGACATCAAGGCCGGCATCGACCGCGGCGTGATTGACGTCGGCCTGTTGATCGAACCTATCGCAATGGACCGGTATGATTTCGTCCGGATGGCCAGCAAAGAGACCTGGGGCATTTTGGCCCACGAGACGTCTAAATTTGCCGACTATGAGGCGATTCACCCTGGCGATTTGGTCGGCACTCCGGTCATCACGGTCTTGGACAAGCTGGGTCACGACGAGCTGACAAATTGGTCGGGCAAGTACGCGGCGGAAATGGGCAACCTGGCTCAGTACAATCTGTTGTACAACGCGGCCATGCTGGCCCAGCACAACCACGGCGTCGTGGTGTGCTTGAAATTGAATCAACACTTTGACCACTTGAAATTCATTCCCTTAGTCCCCAAGCTAGAACTCCGCTCCGCTTTGGTCTGGCGCGCCCAACAGGTCCATTCGCGCGCGGCGACGGCCTTTGTGGAATTCTTGCGGGAGAAGAAGGGGTAGGTGAAGTAGGGCCAGCAGGTCGTGTGTTTCCGGCGTTGAGCTGGTATAGTAGAAACAACTACACGAGAGGGGATGGGGACGGTGGATTGGGAAACGTTATTTGAGCCACAAATCATTAAGCGGGGCTGGGACTATTATCAGCAGGACCTGGTGACGAATTTTCGGCACCGCGATGGGCAGATCACGGCGACAGTGTTAGGGAGTAAACGCTATCAAGTCACGCTCGACGTGGATGGCGAACGGCTGCTGGCGGGCAGTTGTACCTGTCCGTATGCCGCGGGGGATCGCTACTGCAAGCACATGGCCGCGGTCTTGTTCATGGCCGATGACGTGGCTGCCAACACTCCTGACGAAACGACCGTCGCTGCCCTCCTGAAGCGCGCGACGGATCAGCAGGTGCGCGACTTCTTGGCCCAAATGATGCAGGTCGATCCCGGATTAATGCCCCAGTTTGCGCAGCAGCTGGGCCGTGATCCCCACAAGCCGGGCACGGATCTGAGCGACTACCAACACCAGCTGGACCAAGTCATGCTAAAGTACACGGGCGGCACCTATTTCGTCGACTATCCCCAGGGGGACGCACTTACCACGGCTATTGGCGATTTCTTGGCGCAAACGGTGCGGCGATTGTTGGCGGCAAAACAGGTGAAGCTGGCCGTTGAGGTAGTTAACCAAGTGGCCTTGAGCATCGCCGAGTTGGTGTTCGATGACGGTCTGGAAGACGAGACCATGTGGCTGGTCGATGCGTGCGTGCACGCCTGGCGCCGGGTGCTTAAATCAGCCGACTACCGGGTGAAGAAAGCCGCGTTCGACTGGTTCTTAGCGGACGTGTTGCGGCTGGGAGTAGTCGCAACGGATGCGCTGACCGTGATGTTTGATACCTTTCTAGAGCCGGACTTTCTTCAGGAAAAAGTCGACTGGACCGCCCATCAGTTGACTATCGTGCCCCAGATTCAAGATCGGCGGGAACGCCAGCGGCAGCGCAATCGCTGGGTGAAGCTGCATTTATTGGCCATGCAACAGCTCAAGCTGCCACCGGCCAAGATCGAACGGTTCTGTGTGGGCTATCTCAGCACCAAGCAGGCGCGGTTGGCGTACGTGGCGCTGCGGCTGGACCAGCAGGATTACGCAACGGCCGTGCGCCAATTGATTCTGGGCCAACAGGCTGCCTCGTCGTGGGATAGGGCAGACTTTAGCGACCCACTGCGCCAGCTGTACCGGCAGTTGGCCCAGACTGTCACGTTGGAATTGCAACGGTCCCTATTGGTCCTGAGCTACAGCCTGGGAGATACGGGCTTTTACCAGGCCTTGAAGCGCCAGTGTGCGCCTGAACAATGGCCGCAGCGGCGTCAATACCTGTTGGCCGGATTGCCGCAAGGCACGGATTGGCTGCCCTTGTTGGCCGTGGATCAGTCGACCCCCGACTTACTAGCGGGCGTCCTGGCCCGACCGGGATTACAGGCGGTGCAGGCCTATCAACGGTTCTTGTTGCCGCAATTTGCCCCGCAGCTGGTTGAAAAATACGTGCAAGAGCTGTATCAGGCGGCCCAGTCGGCCAAGTCCCGCACCCAGTACCACCAGTTGGTCGCCTGGTTGACTGACCTGGTCAAGTTGCCTGGTGGCCGACCGGCTGCCAATCAGGTGGCCAGAGACTGGCGGCAACGTTACCACCGGCGCTCGGCCATGATGGATGAGCTGAACGTTTACTTTTAAAAAACGAGGAGGAATTATCATGTCAGAGAAACCCATTGCGATGGAAATCACGATTAAATTAAAGGATGTTCGCCCGGCGACGTGGCGGACGTTGTTGGTCCCTATCGACATTCGTTACGACCAGCTACACGTGCTGTTACAGCTGGCGTTTGGCTGGGAAAATGAGCATCTCTACGGCTTCTGGTCCAAGGGAAACCGCGAGCAAATGTATGTGCAATCGGTCGATGAATGGGGTGACTCGGGGGACATGCCCGCGTCCCAGGGGCACCTGTACACTGATGTCGCGGTCGGGCCGGTGATTTACGAATACGACTTCGGCGATAGCTGGGAGCACGTGATCACCTTAAAGCACCTCTTGACGGCGACCCAACTGGCGGGGCGGCAGCTGCCCAGTTGTGTGCGGGGTTCCGGTGCTAACCGCTTAGAAGACGCGCGAGGAAAGGGTGTCGACGGCCAGGGTGATCGTTACAATCGGGAGGCAGTGAATCTTCTGCTGGCCCACTGGAAGACGGCTGAGAAGGCGATGAATGCTGAGAAATGGTATTTTTGACGGGGAATTGGCGTTGGGCCGAAACGGTTAAAACAGAAATTACTTAAAGTCAAAGCGGCTCATTCAGGACAGATTGGATGGGGCGCTTTGGTCTAGCTGAATTAAACGGTTAATTTCTAAATCGACGGCGGCAATTCTGGTATGGTCGAGGAAAATCAAATTAGGCAGTGAGCTGTATTAGGTTACAATTACGGTGCAGGCCGGTCAGATGGTCGCCGCTAGTTGTACCTATTCATACGCCGTGGATGGCAAGTATTACCGGTACATGTCCGCGGTCTTGTTTCAAGTAGCGGCCCCAGCTGACTCAAAACAGTTCTAGTTGAGCTAACGGATTGTAAATCAGGATAGTTAATTCAGCCTGATACGTTGCATGAACCGTCGATATCGTGATAGATTTAGGCCAAGAGATAACGTTGCGTCTTTAGATTTTGGGGGACTGAGGATGCGTAGGGGGACATCAGTTCTAAGCGTGATTTTTCAGGCGGCAAAGTTTAAAGACGAACGCGTGTGAGTGTTGGTCAGCGGAGTTGTGATAAGGAATAGGGGGAGATCACAATGACATTGCAAGTACTGCTGGAAAATTTGGGGACCCTGTTGGGCTTATTTTTCTTGATCTATGGCCTCGTACAGTTCTGTTATCAAGTCTGGGAGCTGCACAAGAAGCACCGCGACTACCGCAAGTGGTGCCAAAGCGTTAAGCCCAGTGGGGTGCAAATGGACATCCAAAAACGGGGCGGCAAGTATCGGATGCAGTAAGATTGCGGGAACAAGCGGGAGACGGAGTAACGTTAATCGCTGAGAAGGTAAATCAATTGACCTAGTATTGAAAACGACTGATTCCGGTTAATGGGATTGGTCTTTTTTGTTTGGCTGAAGACTGAAGGTTGAAAGATGAAAATCAGCTGGAACTATTGTTATCATGCGACTCATGGCGTTAAATTTGCTCATTGATAGCTTCATAGTCGGAACTGGCCGACTACCGTTCGCCAAATATGGGTTGGAACGCTGGGGGATGGGCCGAGCCCAAAGGCGGTCTCGACGCCTCGCTTTGAGCCGAGAAACACGTCTATATCTGCCACATAGCCGAAACGTGCGCCGACAGGCAACTGGTTCCGCTTAACACTGCTAGACAAATAATCCAGACCCGGGATTATCCGCCTAGCACCGTTAATGCTCGCCAGTTAACCGTCTGTCGTCACACTCTTTCCAGCGGCTGAACCCATATTTGGAGAACTCTCGGCTAAGGTTGTGCTTGCCAGTAACAGGTGTCTTAATCCCAGATGGTAGCTGCATTGACGACAGATCTTTCATTAACGCAGTGCTGCTGATAGACGTCAACCTTGCCGGAGGCAGCCAGGGTGGAGCCAGCTGTGTCGGCGGTGTTGGCTGAGGTTTTGTCTCAGCCTACAGCGCGGGACGACTTGAGAGACTGGTGGGTTTTGCCAGGCTCTCAAGCGAACCGGAAGACCGCTCCTCAGGCTGGAGGTGTTCCCCAGAGCAGGTGGAACCCTGGCTGACGCAGGTGCCTGGTTTCACCAATTTTAGATGTCAGAACACCGTCATTACGGCAATCAGCGCTTAATTTCACTTTCAACCTTCAGCTGAAGACAAAAAATACGGCTAAACCGTCAATGGCTTAGCCGTACTGGAACGCTTATTTCCAAACGATAAATTGCTTATTGGCCGTAATGTAATCCCCATTACGCAATTGATAACGCGTCACGTGGCCGGTCTTCACCAGCCGCTTAATTTTCAGCACCCGTCCCGGCTTGATATAGCGTTGCCGTTGCGCGTGCTTGAGGGTTTTGCCCGAATAGGCGTAGATGCCTTGCAGCGTCTTGACCTTGCTGGTCGGGTGTTGGTAGTACAGGGGTGTGACCGCGGCCGCTTTGATGTAGCCGCCACTCACCCGATACCACAGGTGGCCATGGGCGCGGACCGTGCCGAGCACGTTAAAGACGTGGGCAGTGGACCGCTGGTGTTTGGCGTAAGTCTTGGCAACCTTGGTTCCCGTTAAATGACGGTAGACAATGACCTTTTTCGTCACCAGGACCTTGCGCGGCGTGGCTTTCGTCACTGGCCGAACGGTCGGCTTCGTCTGACGAGGTTTGGCCGGCTTGGGAGTCGACGTTGCCGGTTTAGTCGCCGGTGTTTTTGGGGCTTCCGGGGTTGCTGGCGTCGTCGGGGTCGTTGCGGTGGTCGGTGCTTGCCGGTCCTGCAGCAATTTGAATAGATGGTGACTTTCGAAGAGGTCGCCCATCTTGAGCAACAGGTCGTCGCCACCCTTCGCGGCATTGAACTGAATCCCCAGGGGCATCCCGTTGCGCGGCGAGACGTAGGTCGGCAAGCTGATGGCGGGTTCCCCAGTCAGATTGGCTTGCTGGGTAAAGGGCGACTTGCTGAGGCCGTGAAGCCAGGCATCGTAAATCAATTGGAGCTGGTCTTCGCTGGTGGCCAACTGGTCAATCTTGGCCAGTTTGGCCTCGTAGGCCGGTAAGACGCTCGGATCACTGTTGGCCGGTGCCGTGGTGGCGGTCGTCGGCGTCAAATACAGCGGGTATTGTTCATGGAAGCGGGCCATTTGATCCTTGGCCTGGGCAATCGTGTCGCGGGCCGCGGCTGTTTGGTCGGCGGTTACGCGTTTGCTGGCTTGGTAGAGGGCCCAATCCAGGGTGCTGACGTCATTGGTGGTAATGGCGTGGCCCAATTTTGGTGCTGAGATATAGTTGGCAACACTTCCGGCGCTGGTGTCCAGAAGGTAGTAGGCCTTCATCAAGGCGACGCCATCAGTGGGCGCGTTGACCTCTTTGACAGTAAAGCCCTGTGCCTTGAGAAAATTAACGGCCTGGTGGACCGCATCAACGGCGTCTTGACTCACCGGGGTGCCGACGGGGGACTTGGTGGAGTAGGCGATCGGTGTGTCTTTTAGCTGCGCGGGAACGGCGTTGAGTTTAAAAGTGGCGTTCTTGAGCCCGGCAAATAGGGCCGCGGTATCCGCCATGGTCTTGGTTTCCACAAAATTGACCGTTGTGGCAGTGTCAGCAGAACTGTCGCTGCTGATGGCACCTTGGGTGGGTTTCAAACCGATCACGCCGGACCAGGAAGCCGGAATCCGCACGGAACCACCGGCGTCGCTGCCGCTGGCTACGGGCGTCATCCCATCGGCAACACTGGCGGTACTGCCGCCGGAAGAGCCACCGGGATTATCAGCCAGGTTCCAGGGGTTGCTGGCGGGACCGTAGAGCTTGGAGTTCGTGATGTTCAGCAGTCCCATTTCGGGAAAATTGGTCTGGCCGATGACGATGAAACCTTGGGCCTGCAAATTTTTCACGATACGACTAGTAGATTTGGTAACGTTGTCACGAGAAGCGAGTAGCCCATTGGTATTGGGCATGCCGGCTATCGTATGGCCCAGACCCTTGATCAGGATCGGCACACCGAGAAATTTCTGCCCGGTGTCCTGGAGATCCGCGGCTTCTTTGAGCGCGGCATCTTCGCGGAGCGTGATGACACTATTTAACCGCGGATTGTCCGCCTTGACCTTGGCGATGGCCTGCTTGACCAATTGCGTGCTGGTCGTCTGGCCGCTGCGGACGGCTTGGGCCAGCTGCAGGGCACTCTGTGTTTCGTAAGCATGTTCACTGATACCAGCTGGTTGCGCGACGGCTGTCGGGGCATTGGCGGTAACAGTACTGTCTGCGGCGCTGGCTGTAACCGGCAGCAGCGTTCCCAGACTCAAAATGAGTACCAGGGCCAACGTTAACCAGCGTTGACCGTGGCGTGAGGTGTTCTTAACCAATAAAAACAACTTCTTTCATATTATTTTTCCAACAGCACCCATTTTACGTGTTTAGAGTATTTATGAAAAGGCTTCCATCTAATAATTTGCTGCGCGAATGATTGGGACCTGAACGCTAGCCAGTGGGGATGCGGGATTTTCACTGGGCATGTCAGTTTTGTGTGGTCCATCTTGGGAGGGATAGCAAATGGCCAAGCGCCGATGTCACCAATGAATCCTGGAGCATTTTGGTTCTGGCTGTCGTGGCGCTACAGGACTAAAACAGAAAACCGCGAGAAGAGACACTCATTTTCAGCTGAGAAAAAAGTTTTTGGCGTGGCGAGTAAACGGTCGGGGGTGCAATTTAAAGCAAGAGGAGACGCTGGCATTTGAGAAATCGTGTGGCTTACCAGGGTCTGTGCACCGCCGAGCGCCAACCGGTTGCGCTAATCCCTCACATCGGCCGGCTTGGCTAAGGGCTAGGCATTTCCATAGATTTTCAGAAAATTTTTTGATAGGATTGCCTCCAAGCATTGCGCTTAACTATTTTTGGGAGGAATTGCTTGTGGCATCAGATTTACAATACACGCAATATTTAGACTCGATTCGGTCCTACACGGAACAGGACCAACTCACCAAGGCGATGATTTTGATTGGCTACGTGGAGCGGGATTTCATCCGGTTTTACCGTGCGGGCCGCATCGCCGAGGGCCTGAAATTTGCGACGGAAAACCTGGCGCGTTCGCGGGACCTGTTGAACCGGTTGACGCCGGAACAGAAAGTGGCGCAACTCCACGCGCTGGTGGATATTCTCTCGTTTGAGGGCATTCAAAATCACGTGAAAATTTTCAAATTTGTCCAGCTACGCACCCAGTATCACCAGCAGTTACTGGCGTTGCCGGTGACGACGGCTAAGTACATTCCTTGGATGAAACGCATCATCGAGGACTTCGGCCAGTTGGCCCAAACGGACGGCCTGGCCTACGCCGACCACCTGGAGTCCACGCTGGACGTGATTTACTACATCAACGCTCACGTGCGCGAAAAGCTGACGGTCAAGCAGGTGTTGACTCACGTGAATCAGCGCTGCAATCCTATTGGCGTGCAGCGGGGCTTTAACGAGGAGATGCACATGTCGATCCGTGATTACATCAACGTCAAGAAGATCCGCGAGGCCCAACGCATCCTGTTGCTGACCACGATGCGGGTCGGCCAGATTGCTCAAGAACTGAATTTTTACGACGCGGCCGATTTTTCCAAACGGTTCAAACGTGAACTCGGGATGACCCCACTGGAATATCGGCAACAGAACAGTGAAGTAGATTAACTTTATTCGCCGATAGCACCCCAGTTGCCGGGGGTTAACGCCAGAATATGCAGTACTTGTATTTTTGGGGGTGACTTGAAAAAATTAAATACAAATTCGCGTTTGGCCCGGCCTTCTCCCGTTATACTCAATACCGATTAGTTGAGTGGATTGAAGTTATGGGGGTAAAAACAGTGATGCAGAGACGAAATTATCGACAGCTATGGTTGTTTTCGGGAGTTGTCCTGTTGGGAATCAGCCTACAGGTAGTTCAGGCTGAGGGGGCAGTTGGGCCTCAAGCGACGACGGACCAGGTTACGGCTATGTCCGTAAAACACGAGTCTCCGGTGGCGGACGCCCCGACCACCACTGAAGCGCCGGCCACGCCCCAAGCTACCGATGAGCCAGCCAAGACGCCGGAGGACCAGGTGGTGGCAGAGTCTCCGGCACCGACTGAGGAAGCAGCAAAAACACCCGTGCAACCCGCGACGGTGGCGCAACAGGCCGCGACCCAAGTCCCCACCGACGTGACGGTCCGCAAGAATGTGGTGCCAACCGTGACCAAAGCCGTCCAGAAAGTCGGTCAGTCACACGTGGATGCCCAGAATTTCACGGATTATTTTGCGCTGAACGGTGATGCGACCTACGACCAGCAGACTGGTATCGTGACGTTGACGCCGGATAAAAATGATCAGGTCGGTAATTTTTCGCTGAAGAGTAAGATTGACATGAACACCAGCTTTTCGCTAGAAGGCCAGGTGAATTTGGGAGATAAGACGTCTCAGCAAGGCGGCGCAGACGGGATCGGGTTCGCCTTTCATAACGGTAACGTGAGCGATGTCGGCAATGCCGGGGGCAACCTGGGCATTGGTGGCTTGGTCGACGCCTTAGGATTTAAGCTGGATACTTGGCACAATGACGCCGCCCGACCAACGGCTGATCTGCCGGGGGCACAGATCGCTGCGAGTGATTCCAATGGGTTTGGATGGTCGGCCGACCCGGACACGCCGCAGTTTGGCGCCTTTGTGACGACTAATAAGCGCCTGGTCCAAACGGAAAGTCGTCAGTTTCACGACCGGTGGTGGGCAGAAACGGATCAATCTACCGTCCAAGCCTTGGACGCTGCCGATTTGGATGGCAAATTCCATGATTTCAGCGTCGATTATGATGGGGACAGTCGGGAGTTGACGATTCGCTATACGCAGGCCGATGGTACGCCACTAGTCTGGCGCAAGACCGTGCCGACAACGGACGAGGCGCTAGCGATGATTGTCAGCGCCTCGACCGGTGGCGCCAAGAATCTGCAGCAGTTCAAACTCACCCGGTTTGATTATCAGCAGGCGGCGACGGTGAATGTCAAATACGTGGATCTCCAGGGCCAGCAAATTGGCCAGGCGGCGGTCACCTATCCGGACGGGCCCACGGTGGGGGCGACTTATGCCACGACGCAACTGACGATTCCCCACTACCAGTTCGTACAGCTGGATACGGGCACCGTCACGGGACAGGCGAGTCTCCCCGCGACGGGCGAGCTGACGCAGCCAGGGGACAACGGGACCGTCGTTTACGTTTACGCACCGGATTATCAGGTCAGCCGACACGTGGTCCACGAAACGATTCATTACGTCGATGAGCAGGGTCAGCCGGTGGCGTCCACTTATCAGGCGCAGCCGATTACCTTTGTGACCATTACCGACCCAACGACTGGGGACCAGCGAATTTACTACACGACTGGCGATGCGGCCCAGCCGACAGTCACGTCGACCGGTGAACCCGTCGATACGGCGACGACCAAATGGACCCCGGGCGCAGCCAGCCAATTTGCGGCCCGCTCCCACCCGACGGTGCCTAATTACACTGTGGTGGCCAACGATGCGCCGGATGGCAGTCTGACGGCGGTGAGTGCCCAGCAGGTGTGGTCGGACAATGCGGATTTGGTGTTCACGGTCGTTTATCGGCCGACGGCAACGGATCCCGAGAAACCGACGGACCCAGACAAACCGGTGGATCCCGAGCGGCCGGTCGACCCGGACAAACCGGTGGATCCCGAACGACCAGTCGACCCGGATAAGCCGACGAATCCCGAGAAGCCGACAAATCCGGATCAACCAGTCGACCCCGACCAACCAGTGACGCCCACGGACCCAAGTCAGCCCGAGACGCCAACGACGCCCGATCAACCAGACACACCAGCAGAATCGGTGACGACGCCGGAACGACCGTTGGGTGACCGACCGAGTCCTTTTCAGACGACGGACCACCACACCCCGCTGCGGGGCGCCGTAGTTTCCGGCCCCTTTAGCACCGAAACGCCGACCAGCACGGATACACAGTTGCCGCAGACTGGTGAACAGGCGACCAGTTGGGCCCAGTGGTTGGGCGCAATCTGCCTCCTGGTCTTAGGCGGAGGTGGTCTGCGTTGGTGGCGCCGACACTAAATGACAGTGAATCAGTAGAATAGACGAAACTTCAATGTGGTTGGGACCTTTAAGGGGTCTCAATCACATTTTTTTAATGGGTGAATCAATTGGAATCGAATGTTTTGCTACAATTTTGTAGCAATGCTATGATTCATCTATCAATAGATGATGGGGGACATGCGGTCGCAGGCAGCACGGATTTTCTTAAGGTAGTTTAAACGGGCACGCCACGTTTCACCGTTCGTTATTTAATTGAAAGGAGTGAGCCCAATGACTTTTGAAATTCGAGAAGTTGAAGAGACCTACCGGGTCCGGGGGGAACAGATTAAAGTCACAGCACCAGCTAAGTTTGATTCAGATACACAGCAACAGGTCTTTGATGAAAAGCTGGATGACGCTGCCATCAATCAAGCGCTTGACATTTATCGGCGCGACAATCAGATGATCACAGTTAAACGGATTAAGCAGCTTCGTCAACGCCTGGGCCTCAGTCAACGTGACTTTGCGGCGTTATTGAGCTGGAGCCCGACGACCGTCGCTACCTATGAAACTGGGGCGTTGCCGTCGTTGGCCAATAATAGTCGCTTGCTGGCGTTAGAAAATAATCCGCTGCTGGCCAATGAATTACTGGCTCACACGAGTCGACCACTGTCGAAAAGCGGTCGACTAGCTTTACAGCAGCATTTAGCAGACCACGCAACGGTCGATGCGCGGCAGCTCCTGACGTCCGGGGTGGCGTTATTGTTCAAGTCAGTCGCTTACACGGCTGATGCCGGCTACGTGGCGTTTGATCAGGAAAAATTCACGAACATGGTGCTTTTCTTCGCCAAACAATTGCCGCGACTGACTCCCGCAATCCTCAATCAACTGCTGTTCTACACGGATTTTACGCACTTTTGGCGAAACACGGTGGCCGTCAGCGGTGTCGCTTACGTGCGGTCGGCAGCTGGTCCGGTTCCCGATAATTACGGCCTACTGTACGGGGTGATTGTGGCAACCGGCCAACTGAAAGCGCGGGAAGTCTCGATTGATGGGGGAATTCAAACGCATCTGGTAGCCCAGAAAAATCCTGAGCTAACGGTGTTTACCGCGAGTGAACAGACGGCCTTACAGGAGACAGCGCGGTACTTTGCCAAGCTGAGTAATCACCAGATCCTTGAACTGGCACAAACCGAAGCCAGCCAGCTGTCAATGCAAGTGAGCCAGCGGATTTCCTATGAGTTAGCCGATAAGCTCGTCAGTCCTGAACAGTCTGACTGGGCTTCGCTCGATGAATAACCGCGTGGCTTGAGAAACGTGGCCAATGGTCAAGTACAGATGCTGCCAATCAGTGCTTAGTCCAAACGAGGAGCCGTGGTTTTTAGCACCGAAACGCCGACCAGCACGACTACACAGTTGCCACAGACTGGTGAACGGGCGACCAGTTGGGCCCAGTGGTTGGGCGCGGTCTGCCTCCTAGTCTTAGGCGGGGGTGGCCTGCGTTGGTGGCGCCGACACTAAATGACAGTGAATCAGTAGAATAGACGGCAAAACGGTCAGACCATTAACGTGGTTTGGCCGTTTTTAGTCTTAGCGGAAAATGACCAATTTGAATCTTTAATAGGAAAGCTTATCGTAAGCTTAAAATTTGTGGGAAATTTTCACGGGCTTTCTTCCCGACAAAAAGTGACGTGAAAAGTTCGCTACCGGCGACAAAACCTAGTACAATGGAGGTGGTTAAGGGCCGTCATGATGACGACTGAGTGGGGTGTGCCTCAGCCATTAAGCCAGGGGTTACCGAACGATTAGAAACTATATATTGTATGAAAATGTTAGCTTGCTTAATGGACAATGATGGCATAGTATAGCGGTAGATGAAACATTTGATAGTTGCACAGGTAGCAGCCGGTTTAGATAACAGGCTGTTTTGCCTTCTTGGAGGGAGGATTTGACCTCATGAAGTTGTGGAAGTTAATGATGACAGGTGTAGTTGCGTTAGGACTAGCTGGCGCAGCGACCGTGAGCGCGACACCGGTGACGGCCCACGCGAGCGATAACATCACGATTGATGGGAAGTTTTCGGATTGGGACGGGACCAGTCTTACCGAGGGGTATAGCGGGTACACGGCTCTGAAGAGTAATGGTAAGTATATTGATGTGTATGTGAAAATGAAGAACGGCCAGGTTCCGGGACACGGTGATTACATTTTTAAGATAGGCGGGAAAACTTATCATGCCTGGTTTGCAGATATCGGATCACAGAATAAGGGAGTTATCAAGTCATTCACGGTGACTGGTGGTTCTAATTATGATGGTACGCAATATGGAACGATTGGCGCTGGCTATGCATCGAATGATGGCAACAATAATCTGGGTGAGTTTCGAATCGATCTCAGTAAGTTTGGGCTAAAGAACTCAGACAACGGAGATCAGGTCACTATGACCAATTCCAATATTGGGAGCGATGCAGCGAAGACCACTGTAGACGATATGTCCGCTAGTGACGATGCCAATGCTACTTCCGGTGTCATCAATGGCAAGGCCGACAGTAGTTCTAAGGCGACAACCACCACTGATACCAACGCCAGCAATGATAACGATAACCTGAATATCACGATTGATGGTAAGTTTGCGGACTGGAAAGGGGTCACCTTAACTGAAGGGTATAACGGGTATACCGCGATGGTCAGCGATGGTGATAAAGTTTACTTTTACGTCAAGATGAAGTATGGGACAGTCCCGGGTTACGGCGATTATAATTTTGATTTTAATGGCAAGAAGATCTATATCTGGACTGACGAAATTAACGGGGGCGCCAGTGCAGACCACCCACAGAAGGTTAACTTAACTGGTGGGGATTACAATGAAGGTCATCAGTATGGCACTGTCGGGGATGGATATGTTTCCTCGGAAGATGGTCATAGTATCGCGGAATTTGAAGTCGACCTCAGTAAGCTCAATCTATCGAGCATGACTGGTCAGACCATCACGATGTACAACCCCAACATTGGAAATGAAAAGGTCACCGTCGCCGGTGGGTCCACCGGCCCCTACGTCATCTCGGGGATTGGCCTGGGCATTGCTGGTCTGGGTTACTGGCGGTTACGCAAGTCCGGTAAGCTGAAGCGTCGCGAGCATAAAACAGCGGGCAAATAACTCAGTAATGGTCAACCATTGGCCCCGTAACGTTCGGTAAGTTAATTAATAGGACTGGTGCGAATGAAAATAAGTATCCTGATTGGGACGGTGGTGTGGTTGTACGCGCTATCGGTATTGAAACGAGCTCGGCTGTCTGCCTACTTCTTTATTGTGGGGAGTGCCGGACTCTTCTTTATCCTGTCAGCCATCAGTCGGCCGTACTGGGTCTGGTTCTTCACCCACGCCGTCATCCATGGTGTCGCGTTATTTCACGACCTGACGGGGTGGTGTACCATCATGTACAACACCGGGCTGGTCTACATCACCAACGGCGCCAATCCGGTCATCATGTCGATCGATTACGAGTGTTCGGGCATCATTGAGACCTGCGCGTTCGTGGCGCTGGTGGTCTTCTTTCCGATGTATCAACGCAAGGAAAAGGTCTTCTACGCGCTGTTTGGCTTGGTTTACATCTACGCCATCAACGTGATTCGCTTGTGTCTGGTGATTATCATCGTGCACTTCGGGGGTGGGCAGACCTTTTTCATTGCCCACTCAATCGTCGGTCGGCTAGTCTTTTATGTTTTGGTGATTGCCTTGTACTACAACGTCTTTACCTATTCACAGTTGGCGCACGGTATTTATCGGGAGTTCATCGATTGGAGGCAAGATAAACTTTGATGTACTGGATTAATTTAGCATTGACCCGCATGGGGTTCTGGATCACCTGGGCGTTGATTCCCATCGTGGTGGAAATTATTCCAGCCATCGTCTCGACCATCAAGCTGATGCGGATTCACCTGCATGAGCCGAAGTTGACGCCGCCGGGCAAATGGCCGTGGGTCACCATCATCGTGCCGGTGTACAATTCGGAGGATACCTTATTCGAGTGCATCCGTTCGATCAACAATCAGACCTACCCCAAGAGCGCCATGCAAGTGGTCCTGGCTAACAATCAAAGTACTGACAATAGCTTTGGCGCCTACGCTCGGGCGCAAAACACCTTTCCCGAGCTGATCTTGCGCTACGTCAACACAGACAAGGGGAAGGCGCGGGCGCTCAATACCGCCATTTATGAAAGTATCGGCATCTACGTCATCAACATTGACAGTGACGGCCTGTTAGAGAAGAATGCCGTCAAGAACATGGTCCTACGTTTTGAAAATGACAGCAGCATCGCCGCCATGACGGGCGCCATTTTACCCAAGCGAGAAATGGTCGAAAACGTCAAGGGATTCTGGCACAAGATGCTGGCCAAAAATGAGTACTACGAATACGCGCAAGCCTTCCTGTCGGGGCGGACGATTGAGTCGTCTAAGGACCAGCTATTTACCATGTCGGGGGCCTTTTCCGCCTTTCGTCGCGAGGTCTTGATGGAGACCTTTCTCTACGACATTGACACGATTGGCGAGGACACCGACATGACCTTTCAGATTCGCACCCGGCTGGGCAAGAAGGTCGTCATCTGTGCCGACGCCATTTTCTACGTCGAGCCGATCTCGGGCTTTTCCGAGCTCTACACCCAGCGACAACGCTGGCAACGCGGGGAGTTGGAGGTCACCGAAAGCTATATGTCGCAGACCGCGAGTTTGAAGCGGTTCTTCAAGAACTTCTTGGTGCGGCGGATGATCATCGACCACACCTTTACGTTTCCGCGGATGATCTGGACGTTTGCCAGCTTTGTCCTGGTGGCCTTCGGGTATGCGCCGTTGATCTTGATCCTGTCGTATGCCCTGATCTACGTGCTCTACGTATTCGTGGCCATCGTGAACTTCGCCAGTGTCTGCGTGATTCTGCGCAAGTACCCGGATGAGCAGCGGTTTTATTCTCATCTGTGGTGGGTGACCCTACTGTTGCCACTGTATATGTTTGTCAATTCGTGGATTCGTCTGATCGGCATCATCAACGCCATGACCACCCAGGCCACCTGGCACATGCGAGGTGTCGGCGAGGAATTTCACCGCATCACGGCGGTGTTACGCGACGACGTGGAAACGATTCAAGAACAACGGCGCCGGGACCGGAAAGGAAAATGAGGATGCAAAAACAACGCACTTACAAGATTAAATCATACGTCAATGCCAGCCACGCGGTCCGCTGGAAGTCAGGGACCGGCAAGAAGCACAATCATACCTGGGAAATCGTGTGTGAACTGCACGTGTTCGAGGGGATGGTTTCCTTCTTTGATATTGAAAAGTCGTTGAATAAGGCCATCGATGCCTTGTCCGGAAAATACTTGAATGACCTGCCAGAATTCAAGGTGATCAACCCCACCGTGGAAAACGTCACGGAATACCTCTTCAATCAAATTGACGGCATCCTGCGGCAAAATAACGCGGTGCTCCTGCGCATCGAGGTCAGTGATTCGCCGACCCGGTCGTATTGCATCGACGTCACGGAGCGGCAGTTCCCGACCCAAGAGGAAGTCCTCGCCCAACAGGCTCAAGGTGACGCGAAACCCCAGGCGGACGACCATGCGTAGGTTCTACAACTTCAGCCAAAGCGTCATCAATTTCTTCTGGCGGATTCTGTTTTTCCTGACGCTGTTTTTCGCGCTGACGTCGCCAAATATTATTTTGGGTGACAATGCCACGTTTGGCACCAGTACCACGCTGCTGACGACGGGATTGGTGATTGGCATCGTGGCGATTTTGGTCATGAACTATGCCTACCCGCGGATTCATGCGTGGTTGGTTCAGGTCCTGATTACGGAGCAGATTCGTACCGGCACTATCTTGTTGGTACTCGTCTTAGTCGGGCAGATTATCTTCATTTATTTTGTCCATCCCGTCAGTGGCTTTGATGCCGGGATGCTCCACTATGCGGCCGTCAACGTGACGCACGTCCAGGAAGTCGGGGTCACGTCGTATTACAGTTTGAACCAAAACAACATGCCCATCATGCTGTTCATGCATTGGTTGGTCACGCTAACGGGGCAGACGTCGTGGATGTTCTTTGATTACGTCACGTTAGTCTTCGTGGACCTGTCAGCGCTCCTGAATCTGGCCAGTGTGTGGCTGGTCCAACGGCGAGCATTGGGCACGGCTATGTATTTTCACGCGGCCTGGTTAGCAGTCTTTCCCAGCATTATTATGCCGTATACCGATGCGTGGGGACTGCCGCTGGTATCCTTTTATTTATTCTGTTATTTCGTCATGCGCCGGTCGACGATCCATCCGTTGCTTCGGGCAGCGGCGGCTAACGGCTTTGGCATCAGCGTGATGCTCACTTATTTCATGAAGCCTTCTTCAATCATTCCGGTGATTGCGATTGCCATTATTGAGGGCTTGCATTTGCTCGTGACTTATAAGCGCCTATCGCTGGAAGCCCTCTTCATTGCCTTTGCGATGCTCCTCTTCATTGGCCGAAGTGGGTTTGAAACGTACCGGTACGTGGACAACCGGGTGCAAAATCAGACGTACATTCAGTTGGATAAATCCCGATCGATTCCCGCCATCCACTTCATGGCCATGGGGGTCTACGGTCAAGGCGGGTACAGTGAAAAGCAAGCGATTATGATGGCAGTCCTGCCAACGAAGAAACAAAAGACGGATTACTCCATTAAGATGTTGAAAACCCGGTTGCAGAAACTGGGGCCGCTCGGTTACCTTGAATTTTTAGTTAAGAAGCAACGCAACAACACGGCCGATGGGACCTTTGGTTGGCTCAAGGAAGGGAATTTCTTCCGCGAAAATCAGAAGCCCAGCAATAAAGGAATCTCGAATAAACTTAAAAATTATATTTACCTTTATGGCCGCCACATCGCTGACTTCCGGTTTGCGGCGCAACTCTGGTGGATCTGTTTGCTGGGGACGATTGGCCTGAGCTTTGGCCCGCGCCGCGAAATCATTCAGATGTTACGACTGTCGTTGGTCGGCGGCTTCATTTTCTTACTCCTATTTGAAGGGGGCCGGAGTCGGTACATCATCCAGTACCTGCCGTGCCTCTTACTGTTAGCGAGCCTTTCTTATGAACGGGTCGTCATCAATATCAAGCGCCTAGCCGGCGGGTACGAACGCCGACTCGACGCGGCTATTGCGGCGGATGAGTTGGAGCGGAATTCGTAGCAATTAAGAGAATGAGCGCCTGGTTTTTGGCGCACGTTTCAGCTGTGTAAAAGGGAAGCGAATGAACCTGGGAGATTTTCCCAGGCTTTTTTTGTCATGATGCTTTGTCACTAGGCGCGATAGGCGGCCAGTGCGGATCGTGGTGGTAGGCGACACCGTCTCATTGACAGACAGAAATCCTAAAGAAAACCGTAAGCTCACCGCCAGCCTGACCAATCACGAGCACCTAGCTAGGGCCTCTGCTATACTCAAGCCACCGTTGCAGTCAGTTTTCATCGGGATTTTGACGAAAAATGGCGATTGCTGAGCAAACTCGACCGTGTTGGTTCGGAAGTTTGCTATACTATGAACGGAAATGGGTTAATTTAAGAAAACTTGTCAGGACAACCATAAGGAAGGATGTGCCTGCCACGAAGATCTGAAATTACCGCGCAATTTTTCCAACTGGCGCCATTTGAAAACCAATTAATTTTATAATTGGGACGAACCAATTATAAAAAAGGTTGACTTTTCGAAAAAGTTTAGTATGATTAAAGAATACAAATTAGCTACGGCTGATTGACGTTAATTGTTGCAAAGCAAGTTACCTAACGAAGGAGTGTAAGAATTCATGGCAGTAGATTACGATTCCAAGTCTTACTTGGAAAAAGTTGACGCTTGGTGGCGTGCCACGACGTACCTTTCCGGTGGTATGATCTTCCTGAAGAGCAACCCATTGTTCTCAGTAACGAACACACCAATCCAAAAAGATGACGTTAAGGTGAAGCCTATCGGGCACTGGGGTACGATCTCAGGACAAACGTTCCTGTACGCCCACGCCAACCGTTTGATCAACAAGTACGGCTTGAACATGTTCTATATCGGTGGTCCCGGTCACGGTGGCCAAGTTATGGTAACGAACTCTTACTTGGATGGGACTTACACGGATGCATATCCAGAAATCACCCAAGACCTTGAAGGGATGTCTCGCTTATACAAGCGCTTCTCCTTCCCTGGTGGTATCGGTTCTCACATGACTGCCCAAACGCCTGGTTCACTCCACGAAGGTGGGGAACTTGGTTACTCCCTTTCCCACGCAACTGGTGCTGTCTTAGACAACCCAGACCAAATCGCCTTCACTGTTGTCGGTGATGGGGAAGTTGAAACTGGCCCAGCCATGACTGCTTGGAACTCCATCAAGTTCTTGAACCCTAAGAACGACGGTGCTGTTTTACCAATCCTTGACTTAAACGGCTTCAAGATTTCTAACCCAACGCTGTTCTCACGGATGAGCGATGACAAGATTTCTAAGTTCTTCGAAGGCTTAGGCTGGTCACCACGTTTCCTTGAAAACGACGATATCCACGATTACATGACTTATCACGAAAAGGCTGCGCAATTATTTGACCAAGCCATCGCTGATATCCAACAAATCCAAAAGGATGCCCGCGAAAACGGCAAGTACGAAGATGGGACTATCCCAGCTTGGCCAGTTGTTATCGCACGTTTGCCTAAGGGTTGGGGCGGTCCTCAAAAGAACCCAGCCGGCGAACCAATCGAAGGCTCCTTCCGTGCTCACCAAGTTCCGCTTGGCTTGAGCCAAAACAACTTTGATGAATTACCAGAATTCGAAGCTTGGATGAACTCATACAAGCCAGCCGAATTATTCAACACGGATGGTTCATTGAAGGCAGAAGTCGCTGACTTTGCGCCTAAGGGCGACAAGCGGATGGCTGCTAACCCAGTTGCTAACGGTGGCCGTGCTCGCGGTGCCAAGGCCGACATGCTCGACTTACCTAACTGGAAAGACTTCGCTAACGACATCAACGAAAACAACCGTGGGACGCAATTGCCAGATGGCAACAAGAACATGGACATGAACGTTCTGTCAACCTTCTTCGCTGGCGTTGCGACGAAGAACCCATCATCATTCCGTGTATTCGGCCCTGATGAAACGATGTCTAACCGTCTTTGGGAAATGTTCAAGATTACCAACCGTCAATGGATGAGTAAGGTCAAGGAACCAAATGACCAATACGAAGCTCCTGAAGGTCGTATCTTGGATGCCCAATTATCAGAACACCAAGCTGAAGGTTGGCTTGAAGGTTACACCTTAACTGGTCGTACCGGTGTGTTCACGTCTTACGAATCATTCTTGCGGGTTGTTGACTCCATGACGACGCAACACTTCAAGTGGATCCGTCAGGCTGCCGCAGAACCATGGCGTAACGATTACCCATCCCTGAACTTGGTTTCGACTTCCACTGTGTTCCAACAAGACCACAACGGTTACACTCACCAAGATCCAGGTATGCTGACCCACTTGGCTGAAAAGAAGTCTAACTTCATCCGCCAATACCTGCCAGCCGATGGGAACACGTTATTGGCTGTCTTTGACCGGGCCTTCAAGGACCGTCAAAAGGTTAACCACATCGTTGCTTCCAAGCAACCTCGTCAACAATGGTTCTCAATCGACGAAGCTGAAGAACTGGCTACGACCGGTTTGAAGACGATCGACTGGGCTTCTACTGTTGCTGAAGGCGAAGATGCTGATATCGTCTTTGCTTCTGCTGGTGTTGAACCAACCATCGAAACGTTGGCTGCTGTTGACTTGATCAACGATGCTTTCCCAGCTGTTAAGATGCGTTACGTCAACGTGGTTGAATTAGAACGTCTGCAAAAGAAGAACGGGCCTTTAAACGACGACCGTGCTTTGAGCGATGCTGAATTCACTTCACTCTTCGGCGAATCCGGGACTCCTGTTGTCTTTGGTTTCCACGGTTACGAAGACTTGATCGAATCCTTCTTCTACGAACGTCAACACTTAGGCTTACACGTTCACGGTTACCGTGAAGACGGTGATATCACGACTGCTTACGACATGCGTGTATACTCCGAACTTGACCGGTTCCACCAAGCCAAGGATGCTGCGAACACCTTAGCTGCTAAGGGCGTTATTGACGAAGCTGCCGCTAAGGCCTTCGACAAGAAGATGGATGACATCTTAGCTAAGCACTTCAAGGTTACCCGTGACGAAGGTCATGATATTGAAGAATTCACGAAGTGGGCATGGACTCCACTGAAGAAGTAATTCTTCGATTCAATTAACTTAACATTTCGCGCGTCATGCGCAGAAGAGGATCAACTCCGTTGGGGGTTGGTCCTTTTTGTTTGGGGGAGGGGTTGCTGGTGATGGGGTGGTAGCCGGTTTATGGGGAGCTAGCGACATTTGATAGGCGTCGTCACCACTTAGTTTGAAAAACGTTAGACGCGGAGTGGGACCACACCCACTCTTTTTCACGTTCGGCCGCGAAAAAAATCCAACAGGCGGTTTACTTTTACAGAGTAACGCTCCATAATGGTGGATATAGTCTTGGTTAAATTAGGGCTGAACTAGTAACATTGTGACAGAACGAGCGAGGTGAGAGTGGTGCAAAGTAATCAGCGGATAGCGGAATTAATGGTGCGGTTAATGTCCGGCGAAACCTTGAGGCAAAGCGATTTAGAAGCCAAATACGGAGTCAGTCGGCGGACTTGTCAGCGGGATTTTGCTTATATTCGCAGTGCCTTATCGGAATACGTGGCCGGCAATCTGCTGGAAGAGCAGGGGACGTACCGGTTGGCGCGGCAAAGCGAGGAGACCGACTTTGAAATGGCCCTGACCACCAGCAACATTCTCATCGGTTCGCGGGCCCTGGACCAAGACGAGTTGAACGGCACGTTGAACTTTTTGGTGGACAGCCTTTCGCCGCAAATGCAAGAAGCCGTCCGCCAACAGCTGACGTTATCGCGCGGCAGTTACGTTCCACTATCACGCGCCAAGCCCCTGTTGAAGCGCCTAAAGGACATGACGGAAAGTATCGCCCAGATGCAGCGGCTAGTCTTCACGTATCGCGGCAGTAGTGGCGACGACCAACAGCCCCAAGTTCATCACGCCCAGCCGGTGGCGATATTTTTTGAAACGTACTACTTTTACGTGGCCATGTTGAGCGAAGAACACGGCGGCTACTGGTTATATCGGCTCGACCGCATCGTGGAGATTTTGGCACAATTACCCGGTGAAAAGCTGGACTATGCCAAACGTTTTTCGTTACAGGAGCACCGCAACTACACGTATTTGCTGGACACCGGCGAACTCACGCAGATTCGTTTCCTGTACCGCAATTATCCGCAAACGGCGCTGTACCATTTTCCGGGGTCACGGATCATCAAGCAAAACGCCGATGGCAGCTGCGTCATCGAGGCCTACGTCAAAACGGACGGGGCCATGCTGTGGTTGCTGAGTCAGGGTGCCGGTCTGCGCGTGTTGTCACCGGTGTCGCTGGTCCGCCGGGTGCGCGATGCGCTGGCGGCGGCGCGAGATCAGTATGATGATTAACGCAACGGTAGCGGGCCATACGCAATTGGATAGCTTCGAGGGCCTGGGACGAAACCTCCCAGGCCCGTTCGCGTCACCTTTACCTAGCCGAAACGTGCGCTAAAAGGCAGCCGGTTCCGCTTAAAACTGCTAACCAAACAATCCAAGCCCGGGATTATTCGGTTAGCAGCCTTAATGCTCGCCAGCTAATCGCCTTTTGCCCCACTCTCTTTTTATTTTGCCTATTTTTAGCGGACAGCGCGCTAGTGACAAATTGTGGCACCCCCATTTTGTATAATCAAGGTAGCACCTGGTCATTTAACCGGGTCAACTAAGGAGGATGCATACATATGAAAATGGTTAAATTTGTTAGTGCACTGTTAGTGGCGGTGGGATGTGGCCTGTTGGCTAGTGGCACGCTCACCACGCCCACATCCGCTCAAGCGGCGGTCAAGACCCACAAGGTGACGAAACTGCCGAAGACCTTTCGGGGAACTTGGTACAACAAAGGCCACAAGTTTAAGGTGACAGCCAAGAAGTTCGGGCCATCGACTTACCGGAAGAAACATGATACTAATGCGACTGCCAGTAGCGAGCGGTACTTCATGCCATACACCTTGAGCAAACCCAAGCACACTATGTATTTGGTCACCAGCATCGGGATCAACACGATTCGGCGGACTAAAATCGGTGGCCGCGCTGTATTGATCCGTTATGATGAGCAAGAACACGCCAATCAGCTGACTATTTATACCAGAGCGAAGAAGGCCAAGCAACAAAAGAATGTTGTTGCCACCAATCCCTTTGGTATCAACATTACGACCCGCAAGGACGCCTTAAACAATCAAAAAGGGTATCGCAAGATGAATCCCACTGTGAAAAAGTACTTACGTCAAGCAATGAAAAAGAAAGTTGATCAAATCAAGTTCAAACCATTTAAGGGTATTAAGATTACGTCGTACACAGCTTATGGCTTCTTCAATAAAGTTGTTCATTGATAATCGTTTTCACTAGTTGTATGACAAAGGCGGACTAACACGTCGATAGGACTTATCGGTGTGCTAGTCCGCCTTTTATAGATAAACTTATTCACCATCCGTTTGCAGAGCCGTCAACTTTCGCTGCAGCTGGGCCAATCCCTGTTTGGGAGTCGTTTGGAGCGTTGCCAGCTCGTCGGCGACTTGAGTAGCGGCGTTTTGCGTTTCACTATACCCGTAGAAGGCGGTGTCTGGCTTGCCGTATGGCAGGGACTTGACGGTGGCCTGGGCGGCGGGATTCTTGGCCAGGTAGTTGCGGTAATCTTGGCTCCGCAAAGCCTTGGTGGTCAATGGTAGGTAGCCTGTGGCCTTGGCCCATTTGAGCGTCTGTTTTTCGGCCAGCAGGAATTTCATCAGCGCTGCAGCCCCGCGGCGTTGGGCCGGAGAAGCCGAGTTGAACATGACCAGTTCGTTGCCTTGTACGGCGTAGACCCGCGGATTGCCGCGGAAGCTAGGCATCTTGGCGGCCGACCAGTGAAGCCCCTTGGGTGTGTTGGTCTGCATGATGCCAATGGCCGCGGAAGTTCCCGTGTAAAAGAGCGTCTTGCCCTTGAGAAAACGGACGTTACCGAAGCCATCCGTTCCTGCCGTGGCGGCCGTTTGGTGCTTGATCATTTGGTAGATCACGTCGGTCGCGGCCAACATCTGGGGGCTCGATAGCCGCGGGTGCTTGGCGACCAGCGGCGTGCCAGCTTGACAGGCCAAGGCACTCCATTGCGGCCGGAAGGTTTGGTCGAGGGCGAGTCCGGTGTAGCCGTGGGCGTGGGCCTTCGCCGCGTCACGTACCAGGTCGTGCCAGGTCCGTGGGACGGTCAGGTGAAGCTGTCGCAAGAGGTCTTGGTTATAGAAGAGCAGACCAATCGACTTGGAAAAAGGCATGGCGTAAGTTTTCCCCTGATACTGGCTGACCTGGCGCAACGTGGGATCGATGCGATTGAGCGTGCGTTTAGAAATATAGCCGTTGAGCGGGACGATAAATTTGCCGTGTAAATAATCAGGGACGTTGGTATAAGTCGTCTGGGCTAACGTTGGCAGCGTCTGTGATTTGGCTGCGGCCGTGATTTTTTGCTGGACGTTGGCGAAGTTGCCCTGACCGCTGGCGACCACGCGATATTGGGTTTGCGAATGGTTGAAATCGCGAATCATGGCGTTGAGCGTCTGCTGGCTGGTGCCAGTCATACCGTGCCAGAAGGTCACCGTAGTCCGTTTGGCCGGCGTGGGTGTTGCCGTTTGGCGACCACAGGCACCGAGCACGCCTAAGAGGCTGAGCGTGGCCATGAGTAGGAGATAGCGTGAAAATTTTTTCATTGGGTTGATCCTTTCCACCGGGATTGCGTGATTCCCAGCATCAGATATTTTTGCAAGCATACGTAAAGAATCAGTAGCGGTAAAATGACACAGACCGAGGCCGCCATTAAGAGCGGGTAGTTGGTCCCTTGTTCACTGGTAAAGGCCATCAAGCCGACCGGTAGCGTGCGGAATTGCTCGCTGTTGGTCATGATTAGGGGCCACATGAAGGCGTTCCACGAGGCAATCACTTGGAGGACCGCCACGGCCGTGATGATGGGCCGGTTGGTTGGCACCAGAATGTGCCAGAGGTATTGCCAATCGCTGGCGCCGTCGATGTGAGCCGCATAGTAGAGCGACCGGGGCTGTGATTGAAAGGCCTGGTGGAGCGTGACCACCATGAAGACGCTGGCTAGCCAGGGGATGATCAGCGCGGCGTAGGTGTTGACCCAGTGAAGTTGCGCAATCGTCACGAAGTTGGGAATCAGCAGCAGTTCACCGGGAACCAACATCAAGGCGACGAGCAGGCCGAATAGAAAGCGACGACCGTAGAACTGCAGGTGAGTGAAGGCAAAAGCGGCCAGCAGACTACTGAAGAGTTGTCCCAGCGTAGTAGTCGTCGTGACCAGCAGCGAGTTGAGCCAGTACCGGGTAAACGGCGCCAGTTGCCAGACGTGCTGATAATTGACCCACTGCAAGGTTCGCGGCAGCCAGTTGGTCGGCATCGTCAAGGTGGTCGTCGCCGGTTGCAGGCTAGTCAGAATCATCCAGGCAAACGGCAGCAGCATCAAAATGGCGCCACAGATGAGTAGGAGGTACCACAGGAAAGTTGTCAACACCCGCATTAGGACCGCCCCCCTAACCGGCGACGTTGCCAGCGAAAGTAGCCGTAAGTCAGCAAGGTCAGTAAGCCGACCAAGCAGAACAGGACCACACCGCTAGCCGCCGCCACCGTGAATTGGTTATCGACATAAAATTTTTGATACAGATAAAACATCAGCGTTAAGGCGGAATTGCCGGGACCCGCGGCACCGTGAAATAGCGCGAAGGCCTGGTCGAAGACTTTAAAGTTGGTGACGGCCGTGTTGATGACGATCAGGACCGTCATCGGCAACAGGAGTGGCCAGGTCACGTTGGTGAACCGCTGCCAAGCGTTGGCGCCATCGAGTTGCGCCACGCGCATGTATTTAGCATCGATCCGGTTGAGTCCGGCGAGAAACAAGACGACGTTGAAGCCGAGCCCCTGCCAGACGCAGACCACAATGAGGGCCAGTAAAGCGACGTGCGGGTCGTTGAGCCAGTCGATGGGGGAAATGCCCAAGTGCTGCAGGCTGGCATTTAACAGGCCGCCGTCCAGGCGAAAGATCCAGTTCCAAACCAGTCCCGTGGCAATCGTGGCGGTAACGAAGGGAAGGAAATAGATGGTCTGAAAGAAGCGGGCCAGTCGGGGGATACGGTTGAGTCCCAGCGCAATCACCAAGGCCAAAGCCACGGTCACGGGCATTGCCACGAAGACCAGGCAGAGGGTGTTACGCAGCGCCAGATGAAAGAGGGGGTCGTGCCAGAGGTAAGCGAAGTTGGCCCAGCCGATTGCGCCAACGTGATTGGTGAAATAGTTGTAGCGCACGTAGCTACTCATGAGGAGGGCGTGAATTAGCGGCCACACGGTAAACACCAGTGTGATGATGAGTAGCGGTGCCAGATACAGCAGGGCCTTGCGGGTGGATTTTAAAGTCGGTTTGGTGTTAAGCAAGGTCGTCACCTCCCGACCACAGACAAGCGCCCTGGGCGTCGAACAGCAGGCAGCCTTGCCGGTCGATCGTGAGCGGCACAGCGGTTGCTGTGGTTGGCGCGATGGCAGTACTGATGAAGTCGCCGTAGCTGGTATGTAAATGAGATTGCGTATCGCGGCCCAGCCGGACTTGCGCGGTGAGCGCTGCGGTCAGCGGTGACGGGGTCGTCGCCACGTGCACGGCTTCGCTCCGGATACCCAGGGTCGTGGCTTGGGCCAATTGTGCGGCTGGCAATAGTGTGCGCAGCGTTGCTGGCAAGTTGGTAACCGCACAGAGATTGATCTGTGGTCGGCCGATGAACTGGGCCACGGTCAGATTGTGTGGCGATTGGTAGAGGGCTTGTCCCGTGCCAATTTGTTGCAAACGCCCGTGGGCCAACACCATGATTTCATCGGCAATTTGTAGCGCGTCTTCTTGGTCATGAGTCACGAGCAAGGTCGTCACACCGGTCTGTCGTTGAATGTGGTGGATGACCGTGCGGAGCTCTTCGCGCAGGGCGGTGTCGAGACTAGATAAGGGTTCATCCAGTAAGAGGAGTGCCGGGTGTTTTGCCAGCGCCCGGGCAATGGCGACGCGTTGCTGCTGGCCGCCGGAAAGCTCTTGGGGAAATTTTCCCAGTTGGTCGGTCAATTGGACCAGGTCAGCCAGCTCGGCGACGCGTTGATAGCGCGCAGCCTTTTTGAAGCGGGCCATTTTTAAAGGAAAGGCAATGTTATCGCGAACGGTTAGATGCGGATACAGCGCATAGTCTTGAAAGACCATGCCGATGTTGCGTTGGCGACTGTCATAGGTGGTGACGTCGGTTTGGTCAAAGAAAATCTGCCCGGCTTGCGGGGTGAGTAGCCCCGCCAGTAAGTTTAAGATCGTCGATTTCCCACTACCGCTGGGGCCCAAGAGCGCCACCAACTTGCCATCGGGCAACGTACAGCTGAAGTGGTCGAGCAGTGCGGGCTGACGGTCATATGCCAATGTAATCTCGTGAAGCGTGACCTGCATGAAGCCAGTTCCTCCTTTACTTAAAAACGCACGCTTAACGACATTATACGTCGTTAAAAGTAGCTATTGTTCCTTAATTATAGCCTATTCCGACAGCCGGTGGTATCAATAATTTTTCTGGCAGATGGTTGGGGAGTGACCTTTTCTTTGGTGGGTGGTCGCCGGTCAAATTGCCAACCTTTCGTTAAGAATTTTTTCCCGCTGCGGCTAGGTCGGCCAACCGTGCTAAACTAAGGCCACTAAGTTTAGGGGAGTGGCATTTTGAAAGTAACGATTTTGTTAGTCGAAGACGAGGAAGGCCTGCGCACGCTGTTGAGCGCCGAGTTGGGGTTTGAAGACTACACCGTGATTCCGTGTGCCAGTGGGGAAGCCGCCTTGACGCAACGCGAATTCGACCTGCTTGTCACGTTCATGCAACACCCGGGCGAGGTCCTGACCCGCGACGACCAGCCACAAGGCAGCATCTTCGAGGTCACCTGGCCCCGCAAGCTGCCAACGACGACAGCGCCACGTTAAAGGGGCCTGAATAGCGGTTAACGGCTCAAAACGATTGGACACAACTAAACGGACCTGTTCGGCTTAAAACGCCGTGACGGGTCTATTTTTAGCTGTTTTCTGAAGGCTGAAAGTAGACTTAACGCGTTGATTGCCGGAGAGGTGGTGTCTTGTCCATTCAAATTGCGGAAACCAGAAGCCTGCGTCAGCCTGGGTGACGGAAATCAGTAACACCGGTCTGTCCCCCATAGCAGGCGGCCCCCCTGGCAGTCGCTGGCAACTGGTTTACACAATTCCGCTGTAAAATGAAACAGTTTATGGTAAACTCTGAGAATTTCTCAGACAAACTTCTTTTAATTTAGCTAGCAGCCATCGGCGTCACTCGGTAAAATAAGGACAGTTGATCAGGAAACAACTTGATTAACTGAGGGGTCGGGGAGTAAGCAGAATAGAAGTTTTCAGGTTATCGGAGTAAAATGAAAGTAAGCAATGTTAGAAGGGCAAATTGGCAGTGACGGGTTGGGGAACCCGTCCGCAGATAAGGAGGCAGCCTCATTGATTAACAAATTTGACATCAGGGCCATGCGGTACGAAGATGTGCCGGCATTGGCAAATATTGTCGGCCGCCTGTGGCGATTTGACCGGACAGATGACCAGCGCAACAATCTGGCTGCCCAGGTTTACTTTCGCCGCTGCATGACCCAGCAGAATTACGTGCGGGTCGCGGTTTGGGATCACCAGGTGGTGGGGGCCATCTTGGCGGATACCAAGTACCAAAAGAAGGAACGTTCCTATGATGTATGGCAGTTGTTGGTGGCCAAGGCGGCTTTAGCCGTGCGGCCAGGGGGCTGGCAACTGTTGAAGCAACTCAATGAGCGTAGCGAGATTGATGAACGCTTGCTGGCAAACCTGCAACGGCGTGAGTTCTTGGGGGAAATCGTGCTGTTGATGGTCGACCCGGAATATCAAAATCTGGGGATCGGCCGCGAGCTCATGCACACGGTGGCCACGTACTGGGATGCGGCACCCGTGGACAAGGTTTACTTGTTCACCGCGGTGGCGGGTACGGACCGGTTTTACCGCCAGCATGGTTTTCGCGAAAGCACCCATGAACAGATCGACTGGCAAACAGCGCATCAACAGCGCCGACTGTCCGGGTATCTGTACACGGGGCACGTGCATGATTTGGCGACGGACACCGCGCATCATTTATTGGTAGACTGATTGACACTTCCGAATCCGCTTGAGTTCGGGGGCGTCGCGAGAGACTGGCTGTGGCCAGTCTTTTTTCGTCTAAATGAAGCCGGTGGTTGATGTCGGTGATGACAATCACGCGCGAAGTAATAAGCCGTGCAGACTGTGTGCGATTACCGCTGAGCTTAAACGAAATTAAGACAGCCGTCCATGGATAGCCGACAACTTTCTGCCAATAAGCTGTGACTCTCAGGATAGCGACATCTGTGGGAGGGGGATGGTTATCGAGATGGAGAAAAGACGGTCTGGCCTGGCAAAATTGTTGATCATTAAGTAGCTAACAAACTAAGGTGTGACGGGTGTTCAGCCTCCATCGAGTTTACCCGCAACCAATCCAACCAATGGATTATTAGTTAACCATCAACTTATAAACGTAAACAGAATTGTTCACACAATTCAGCACTTTGCCACATCTGGATATGGTTTTTAAGGGTTAGGCGGTCTATGATGAGACACATGTAATGAATTGGGGTCAAATTGATTGTCGCAAATACATTTTTTGCGGCAAGGTAAACCGTTTCGGTCAATTGCGACCGAACGCTATCGTTGACTTGAACCAGGGCCGGTATCCGGTGCCTGGCTATTCCCGTAAACTTTAAAAGAAGAGGGTTAATTTATGACTTGGTCTCATTGGCAGGTACCGCCGTTTGTTACCAGCGTGTTCTTTGTCCTCGGGGTCTTCACACTCTATTGGGTTTCGTACAATTGGATTGCGTCATGGGCACGGACGCATCGCCTGAGGATTGCGGAGGAAACCATCAACACTTGGTATGGTATTTTGTACATGGTCGTCTTTGCCTTTAGCATTCAGACGTTGGTCGTGGGCACGCACATTTCCTGGCAGTTCATGAATTTCCAACTGATTGCGGTCATTTTCTGTGCGTATTTCTTAAAAATTCACATGCCGGTCTACTCGCTGTTTCCGATTCTACTGGTCTACATGGTCTTCAACGGGTCGCTGGTCTACTGGCAATCGTGGGGGCACGCGCTGACGTTGATGACGTTCTTCATCGTGTTAAATCAGGTGCGCAATAGATTTTATAGCAAGCGGTACGCCGCGTTGATGTATATGGCCGTTGGTATTCCGTTCGGGGGATTGTTATGGCTGTGGATGAAGTTGAAATTCGACTTCTCCTGGATGACCTTCTGGCAAGAATGGCTCTACCTGGTGATTTTCGAAGCGTTGCTATACGTGTACGTCTCCATGTTGATGCACGACACGGAGCTGAAATTGCGGCTGGCGAAATTTGCCAGTCACGACGCGTTGACCCAGACGCGCAACTTTGCTGCCTACACGGAATCCGTCAGCTACCTGTTCAAGGAAAGCCAGACTTCTAACCGGCCGATGGCGATGATGATGTTTGACATCGACCATTTCAAGCACTTCAACGACACCTATGGCCATGCCGTGGGTGACGAGGTGCTACAGCAGGTGGCCACCACGGTCCAGACGGTCCTGGCAGAAAACGATCCGCGCTTGCGGCTGTACCGCACGGGGGGCGAGGAATTCAACGTGTTGTTCCCTGGCTACGACCTGGAAGCTACGCAGCGCATCGTCAACCAAGCTTTTCAAGCGGTCAATCACATGAACATTCACACGGCTAAGACCGTGATCCACGTTTCCATCTCCGTGGGTGTGTCCGAAATCATCGACAAGGACCAGTCGCCGTTGGACTTCTACAACCGCGTCGACCACAATCTGTACCAGTCGAAACGCAACGGCCGGATGCAGATCACGGCGGGGTAGGCTGGGCTGGCCGCCTCCGGTCAAATGGTTTTTGAGTGCTATTAAACAATTACGTGAAAAAAACAAGAAAACATTCCTCAGTGAGTCGGCGGTTGTCGGCGATTCTGGGGAATGTTTTTTGTGGTGTTCAGTGAGTTTAGCCAGCAATCAGCTAGGGGCCACCGACAAAGTCCAGGTCATGACGCTCTGGTAATCGCCGGCCACGATTTGTGGCGCCGGCGGCAGGTTCAGCTCGCTATCGGTGACGTCGAAGTCCTGGCCGTCGTAGTCACTGGACGTGTAGATTTTCGTGGCCGTTGACGTGTCCGGCACGTTTTCATCCAGCCGCGACGTCGGGTCGTACAGATCCAAAATGGTGGTGCCCAAATTGCCGTCACTGCCGTCGTCTAGCGTGAAGGGCGCCAGGCTAGCGGTTAGCGTCCAGTCGCCACCGGTCGTGCGACTGTCCATGACGGACAATTCACCGTTATCGTTGCCGTCATAAGCGCTGCCAGCAGTACCGTAGTCGTGGTTTTCCAGCGTCGTGCTGTCCGCACACAGGGCGTCCACGTCGACGCTGTCAAAATTGAAGTTGGGTACCGCCGTTAAAGCGAGGAGCCCACTCTTGTTGACGGTCAGCAGCGCTGAGTTGGTGTTGACCGATTTGGTACTGCCGTTGACCGTATAGTTGAGCGTCGCGTAGTACGACGTGCCGTTGTCGCCGCCCACCGTGGTTTTCGCAACGGTATAGCTGGTGCTGGTCGAATTCAGGGCCGTGGCGGTGCCGTCCTCCACCCGATACCAGTTGGCAACGCTCATGCCATCTGGCAGGTCCTTGAGGGTGAAGGTGGCATCACTGCCTTCGTTGACCGTGACGTTTTGCAGCGCCCCAATCGCAATCTTGACCGAATCACTATGGCCGTTGCTGGTCCCGGTGATGGTGACGATGCCGTGGTCGTTAGCCGTGCCACTGGTGTCGCTGGACGTATTCGTGGCGGTAACGTTGCCGTAGTCGTCGACGCTCGCCAGCGATGGATTGCTGCTGGTCCAGGTGATGGGGTCGGTCGCGGTGCTCGGCGTCAGTGTGGCGTGGACCGTGGTCGACTCGCCGTTGTACAGCCCCGGACTGTCGCTGGTGACTTGAATGTCCGTGGTCGGGACCCGGCTGGGCGTGATGGTAACGGTCGCGATGCGTGACCATTCGCTGTAAAATAGGCCGATACCGGTAAAATCATATTCACATTGAAAATATAGCTGGGTGGGACTGGAGACCTGCGGCGCGGTAAACGTATAGGTCGTGCTGTTGGACCCCACGGTGCTGTAAGTGTCGCCACCGTCCGTGGATTCCCACCAAACGTATTTCCGACTGCCAAAGGGGTTGGTAATGGCTTCCAAAATATTCCGGGTTCCCTGAGCGGCTAGCGTCACGGTATCGCCGGAAACGTGGTTTGAATCGATGGGCTCTTGAGTGAAGCCACCGGCGAGGTTGATGCCCATGATTGACGTGGGTGGCGAGGTCGGTGTCTGGGGTGCACTCGCGGCGTGGGCGGAGACGCCAATGCTGAGGCCGGCAATCAGGACGAAGAGGCTGACACCGGCGCGTTTGAGAAACTGTGTAATCGCCATGTCTATGGCCTCCTTGCCTAATTGTCTTGGTCCGAATCGGCATCATCGTCGTCATCGTCGCGTCGGCGTTTGCCCAACCAGTACGCCCCAAAGCATAGCAGTAGGGCGAGCAACAACGCTAACAGCCACAGCCACCAGTAGTTAGGCTGATGGGCGGCATGTGTCAACGAATTGTGCTGCGCGGATTGTTGTCGTGTCAGAGTGAAGGCACCGCTGAAATTCCAGATGCGCTTGCCGCTGGTGACGTGCAGCTTCAGGAGATATTTACCGGCAGCCAGGCGATTGTTGCCCAGGCTGATGTTGTCGTCAAACCAACTGTTGGGTGCCATGGAGCCGTTGCGCAGCGTTTGGCTGGCCACCTGTTGGCCGGTGCTGGCCCGCATGACGCGCGCGTCGATCTGCAGGTCGCCGAAGAGCGCGGGCGTCAGGTTGCGGATGCGCGCGAAGGCGGTCGGTTGGGTGTCGGGCTGATGGACGCCCACCGCCGCCAACTTCAGGTTCGTCTTAAAGGTTTGGCCCGGATGGCATTGCAGGGCCACGGCCGTGACTTCGGCGTAGCGGTTGTTCAGCTGAAAGTCCGAACTGTCGCCATTTTCTTGCTTGGACAAGGTGGCGTGCGGATCGGTCACGAACAGGCCACCCAGCACTTCGCCGGTGAAACCGCTTGCGGGAATCCGCGTGTAAAACGTGACCGTCTTGCCTTGCCGCGGAGCCAAGGACACTGTGACGGGGCCGGACGTCATTTTGGTAAACGTGGTCTGCGCCGAGGCGTCGGCCGGCCGCTTCGTGGGGATGTAGACCGCGTGGCCGCTGTCGGCGGTGGTGGCGTTGACGGGGATGACCTTCAGTGTGCGGGCTGAGTTGCTGGGGTTGGTCACCGCTAATTTCAGCACCTGCGTCGCCCCCGGCGTGACTTTCAAATCAAAGTACCCCGCCTTAGAAGACAGCTGGTTCTTCGGCAGCAGGGGTGTCGCTGCGAAGTTGGCGGGGACCTTCGCAGCGTTCACGGGTGCCGCCCCGCCCAGCAAGCCGATGAACAGGATGCCGGCGATTAGCCAACCACAAATCCGTTTTAATCTCATGATTATCCCACCTTTGATTGCGTTTCAAAACTGTTCTGAAGTGTGCGCATGTTGGCCGCCTTACCGACCACTCAGCGTTCCAACCCCTGTTTGGCGAACGGTAGGTGGTCAGTTCCCGCAGTGAAGCGGCCAACACCTAATCCTAACGCGCACGTTTCGTGTCAACGGTCACTAACCAGATGGCTAATTGAACTGATTAACGACGAAATAGATTTGCCAGCTAGGGATTGGGTCGAAGGAAAAGGTAGTCTGCTCCCGAACCGCGCTGTTCAGACAACCGCGCGGATGACGGGGAGAAACTACCTTTTCATTTGACGGTGAACTTAGCGATTAACAGTGAAGCAACTGGCGATTACGTCGCTGGCGTAGTTGCGGCTGGGGCGTTTTGCAGGGCCCAGTACAGCGTGGCGTCGTAGGTGCCGGCCACAATGTCGGCTTGTTTGGTGATGGCCAAATTGCTGCTGGATGCCGTGGTGGCGGTGTTGTTGCCTTCACCGGTGTTGGCAGCGGCGGTCCACAACAACTGTGGACTGCTAATCCAGCCGTTGGTGACGGGTGATTGCGTTAATTTAATGCTGTTGGGTACCGCCGTGGCACTGTTGTCCAGCGTGCCTGCGGTTTGATCCAAGGTTAACGTTGCGTCCGTGATGGTCGCTGTGCCCGAAGTGAAGGGGCTCAACCCGACCGTTAGTGACCAGCCGGCATTGTTGCCCCGGTAGTCGGTGATGTTTAACGTCCCGGTGTTGTTGCCATCGTAGGCCGTGCCCGCGGTTGGCGCATTGCTGGTGACGGCCAGATTGGTGTCACCAGAGGCAATGGACTTAACGTCGGTGTTGGCCAACGTGATGTTAGGCACCTGATTCAAGCTCAGCGTCCCGGGCGTGACCGTAAATTCGGCGTTAGACGTCGCTTCGGCATTACCAGTACTGTCAGCGACGTAACCACCGGAAACGTTGGTCAGGTTGCTGGTTGCCGTGCCAGGACCTGAGGCGTCAGCGATAACAGCACTGAAGCCGAGTACGGCGATTGCAACCGCCGCCGTGGCCCCGATACCGCGAAATAACTTTAAAGCTCGCATGGTATTCTCCTCCTATCCTAAATGCCATGAAACGCCGAGGCAGGTGACAGACCAGAAGCAAAGGCGCTGCCCAAGTCGTTAAGGGCTCAGTCAGTTGCGCTGTCAGGAATTTGACTGCCTAATGCGCTCTGGCAGTTCTCTCTACCTCGTTGACACCGTTAGCATATCAGGCTTTTGTCAACGAGTGATACGGAAATGCTGGCTTTAGAACGGACCGTATACCAACTGCTAAAGATGAGGTGCGTTTCGCTGGTAAATGTGGGAATTTTGTTATGGTTACGATAGGGCCACACTCAAAAAGCGACCAATCCATTTTATTGGGATTTGGTCGCTTACGTGGATTAATGAGTGGGTAAGTCTAATTGACTGCAGGTTGCTAGTAAGATTAAACGTGTTGATTGCCGTAACAGCGGTGTTCTGACAAGCAAAATTAGTGAAACCAGACGCCTGCGGCAGCCAGGGTGGGGGCCTGCTCTGGGGAACACCTTCAGCCTGAGGAGCGGGCTTCCGGTTCGCTTGAAAGCCTGGCAAAGTCCGCCAGTCTCTCAAGTCGTCCCGCGCTGTAGGTGGCCAGTCCCCACTATGACGCGGTCAACAACTAATCCTAACGTCGTGAGTCGCGGCAAACGTCTAAGTGAGGCGGTCCAGCAGCGTGACGTCGTTCAAGAGGTCTTGTAGGGTAATCTTGGCCATCTTAGCTTCGGCCGCGGCCTGGATCTCCTGGTAATAATGGGTCAACACCTGGGGCACAGCGCGGCCGACGGGACAGTTTTGTGAGGTGTGAGTGTCAACGTTGAGCAGGGGCGCTTGCCCGGGTAAAATGGCGTAGATGTCGCGTAACGTAATGTCGGCGGGGTCCCGCGCCAAAGCCAGTTGGGTCGGTCCGTGGGTCGGGGCTAAGAGTCCGTGGCGTTTCAGGTTCGCCATGATTTTTCGAATCAAACTGGGTGAGGTTTCCAGACTGCTGGCAATCTCTGGACTGGTCATCTTGTGCCCCTTGAAGTAGGCAATGTAGACCAGAACGTGGATGGTATCACTGAATTGCGTATTGGCCATGGGGACGGCCTCCTTTTTTACTTATATTCTGTATCTTATTTTATAACACTTTCTACGAAAAATCAGGTAAAATGTTTTTTTAAACAGCTATAACAAAAATTATTAAGCAAACGAATTGACTTTTAACAATCGATGACGTATCTTAAAAGTGTACTTAAAACTAATACAAAAATATTAATCACAGGGGGTCTGCATTATGGCAGCAATCACAATTTTTGGTAAGGGTAACATGGGTCAAGCAATCGGTGACGTTTTCCAGCAGGGCGGCAACCAGGTCAGCTTCATTGATTCCGGCGATCCCGTTGAAAACTTAGGCGACATCGTGGTCTTAGCGGTGCCTTACAACGCCGCGTTGAGCATTGCCAAGGCCAACCAAGCTGCACTGGCCGGCAAGGTGGTCGTGGACATTACCAACCCATTGAACTTTGACACTTGGGATGAACTGGTCGTGCCCGCCGACAGTTCGGCCGCAGCTCAAATCGCTGCCTTACTGCCAGATTCTAAGGTGGTCAAGGCCTTCAACACGACCTTCGCCGCCACTCTGCAGAGTCGCAAGGTCAGTGACCAAGCGCAGACCACGGTGATGGCCGCCGGGGATGACGATGACGCCAAGCAAGCATTAGCCGCAGCGTTGACCGACAGTGGCGTGGCTGTCGTCGATGCCGGTGCCTTGAAGCGGGCCCGCGAATTAGAAAGCTTTGGCTTCTTGCAAATGACGCTGGCCGCCAAGGAGAAGATTGGCTGGACCGGTGGCTTCGCGGTTTTGAAGTAAGATAAAGTAGAATAGAAGCGTAAACAAAAGGGCGCTCAGCCGGCAATTTGCCAGTGGGGCGCCCTTTTGATCAGGCAATTTTAAAAGTTAATCCACAACGATCAGTGACTTGATGGCTTTACGCTTGGTCATGGCTTGGTAAGCATCATCAATTTCATCCAGGTTGAAGGACTTCGTGAAGACCTTACCAGGGTGAATGTCGCCGTCTAGCACGGCCTTCAACAAGACCTGCTTGTCATAGGTGGTCACGGAAGCGGGACCACCGGCAATGATGGTGTTGCTGTAGAAGGATTCGCTCATGTCCATCTTCGGTTCGTGAGGCAAGCCGACCCGACCGACGATGGCACCGGGACGGGCAACCTTCATGGCCGTGTCGTTGGATTGTTCCGTACCGACACATTCCAACACGGCATCGGCACCGGCGTTGTTGGTCAAGGCCATCACCTTGGCTACGGCGTCGTCGCCACGTTCGGCGATGATGTCAGTGGCGCCAAATTCAGTGGCCATCTTTTGCCGGTCTTCATGACGACTCATGGCGATAATCCGCTTGGCACCGCGCATTTGTGCCGCGATGACCCCACAGAGACCCACGGCACCGTCACCCACGACGACCACCGTGTCACCGGCGGAAACGTTGGCAACCCGAGCGGCGTGGTAACCGGTGGCCATGACGTCAGCCAAGGTCAACAGAGACTTCAACATGGCTTCACTGTAATCTTGGGGTTGGCCAGGAATCTTGACCAGGGCCCATTCGCCGTGTTGGAACCGGATGTATTCGGCTTGCACGCCGTTACTGAAGTTGTCGGTGTGGTTTTGGCAATCGCCCTCAAAGCCGGCACGGCAGGCAACACAGTGTCCACAGCCGTGAGTGAATGGCGCAATGACAAAGTCGCCGGGTTGAACGGTCGTGATGTCGCTGCCGACTTCTTCGACGATTCCAATGGCCTCGTGCCCACTGTTTTCCGAGTGGGCGGCCTTGTCTTCTAACCCGCGGTAAGCCCACAGGTCAGACCCACAAACACAGGTCCGGACCACGTGAATAATGACGTCGTCGGGCGCTTGGATCGTAGGTTTATCAATATCTTCGATCTGGACCTTACCAGGTTTCATAAACATCGTTGTTTTCAAGATTGTGACCTCCTAAACATGTCTAAATGAATTCTAAGCGTTTGCAAAATGAAAGTAAAGTAAGTACCCTTTCAAACGCCTGAGGCCCATTGAAAGGAACGGTTTACTCGGGCCAAATGGCGATGACCTGGTCGATTACCGGCTGGACACGGGTGGCTTCGTTGGTGAGGTAATTGGCGTACACCGGCATTTGCGCGGCGGCATCCGTGATGGGCAGACGACGGCGGTTGTCAGCGGACGTGGCCTGCGCGGGCGTTGGGTCGAGGGGGGTGATGTTGGTATTGAAGTAGGGGAAGTCGGAAAATTGGGTGATGGCGGCCAGGGCGTCGCGTTGTTCTTGGTAGAAGAACTTGGCGTTGGGGATGTGTTGTTGAATGATGGCGCGCCACGGACCGATGTCGTCGAGGACCACGAAACTTAGGTCCTTGAGTTGCGCGAAGGTGATACTGGGCTGGTTGGCCTGGCTCATGAATTGGTTGAGGTTGACGGCCAGTCGCTCCGTGCCCACACGTTGCGCAGTCACGGTAGGGCCTGATAGCGGGACATTGGTAAAGACTAGCCCGGCGGCGTACGTCGTCAAGGCGACTAACGGGTCGGTCGTCAGGGCGTGAGTAGGCCACTGCACCTGTGCCGGTAGCTGGTCGCGCAGGGCGTCGAGCACAATGAGGGCGCCAGGAAGCGTGGACGTGACCGTGAGGGTTTGTTGGCTGCGGGCAAAATTTTGGATGCGGTGGACGGCTTGGTCATTGGCCTGAAGTAAGCGCTCGGCTTCACGAGCGGCCAGTTCACCAGTCGGCGTCAGGCTGAGCCGGTTGGGCTGCCGGATAAAAAGTGGCACGCCTAACTCCGTTTCTAATTTTTGCATACCGCGGGTGACGGTCGGTTGGGTGACGTGCAGGGCCGCTGCCGTTTCAGCCAGGGTACCACAGCGCGCAAAGGTGACGAGTTCTTCGAGTAGGTAGTTGGCAAGCATAGGGGGACTCCTTTCGTGAGCATACGTTAATCGTATACTAGCATGAACAAGTGGTAATTTTCAACCGCGACAAGTGGCGGTATAGTAGACCCAACACATGTAAAGGAAAGGTGAATGCTATGGTGACTGTGCCAACTGTTAACTTAAATAATGGTGTCGAGATGCCGCAACTGGGCTTTGGCGTCTTCCAAATTCCGGACCTGGCGGCGTGTGAAGCTGCCGTGACGGCGGCCCTGAATGCCGGCTACCGCCTGATTGACACCGCGGCGGCTTACCACAACGAAGAAGCCGTGGGTCGTGCGATTCACAAGAGCAACATTCCCCGCGAGGACCTGTTTATCACGTCCAAGCTGTGGGTGTCCGACTTCACGTATGACCGCGCCAAGCAAGGCATTGACGAGTCGCTGAAACGATTGGGCCTGGATTACTTAGACCTGTACCTCTTACACCAGCCATACGGCGACACCATGGGTGCTTGGCGGGCCTTATCGGAAGCCTACCAGGCGGGGAAGATTCGGGCCATCGGCGTCTCTAATTTCTACGCCGACCAACTGAAAAACTTAGAATTGACTATGCCAATCCAGCCCGCGTTGAACCAGATTGAGGTCAACCCGTGGTATCAACAGCCCGCTGAGGTGACGTTTAACCAGGGCGAAAATGTCCGCGTCGAGGCCTGGGCGCCATTTGCGGAAGGCAAGCAGGAGATTTTTACCAACCCGACGCTGCAGACGATTGCGCAAGCCCATCATAAGACGGTCGGCCAAGTCATCTTGCGCTGGCTGTTGCAACGCGGCATTACCGTGATTCCCAAGTCGGTCCATCCCGAACGGATTCAGGAGAATATTGATGTCTTTGATTTTGAACTGACGGCCGCTGACATGCAGACGATTGCCGACTTAGACCAGCGGACCAGCCAGTTCTTTGACCACCGTGACCCCGTAACGATTGAACAAATTTTCGGGTCAAGTTTGAAACAATTAAAGGAGTAATGATATGACAAATCAACCAACGATTCATTTAAATGATGGTCATGATATCCCGGCCATTGGTTTCGGAACGTTCCAGATTCCCAGCGACGGGTCGACCAAACAGGCCGTGACCGCGGCCTTAGACGCCGGTTACCGGCATATCGATACGGCCGTGGCCTACTTCAATGAAGCCGAGGTCGGTCAGGCCATCGCTGCCAGTGCCGTTCCCCGCGACCAAATTTGGGTCACCAGCAAGCTGTGGCTGCAGGATTACGGTTACGAAGCAGCCAAGCGCGCCATTGACACGTCCTTGACTAAGTTGGGTTTGGATTATTTGGACCTATATTTGATTCACCAACCCTACGGCGACGTGCCGGGTGCTTGGCGAGCTATGACCGAGGCCCAACAGGCCGGCAAGCTCAAGTCCATCGGGGTTTCCAATATGACGCCTAAAATCTGGCAACAATTTGTGCCGGACTTCACCGTCAAGCCAGCCGTCAACCAAGTTGAGTTCAACCCAACCTTCCAACAGCGGCCGTTGCGCGACCTGATGGCTGCCGACGACGTGAAACTGGAAGCCTGGGCACCACTGGGACAAGGCGATCAAGACTTGCTTCAAAATCCGGTCGTAACGGCATTGGCGGCCAAGTACGGCAAGGATGTCGGCCAAATCATCTTGCGGTTTGAAAACCAACTGGGTGTGATCGTCTTACCGAAGTCCGTGCACGCGGCGCGGATCAAGAGTAACCTGGACATCTTTGACTTCACTTTGACTGCCGAGGAGATGCAGCAATTGGCCGCATTGGACACCGGCAAGGGCCGGCATGATCCGGACGCACCGGGCGTTCAGGACATGTTGTTGGGCGCCTTTGATGTACATGCTAATGATTAGTTAAACACCACCAAATCGGTCGCAGCCTCGTGCTGCGGCCGTTTTGGTGCTTAGCCGATTTGGTCACTAATTCAGTGGGGGAACATGTTATAATAGAATCCATTGTGACACTAAGCAACGGAGGAAAACATGCGTGAGAAAGACTTTCAATTAAATATCCCCGCGGAGATTGGGGAACAACTCCAGCTGCGGCAGAACACGCCGGTCAAGCTGGTTGTGAAACGTAACCGGCTGGTCGTGCAGCTGGAGGAACCCCGCCAACAATTATTTCAGGGTCGGGTCTTTTTGTGGCCCGTGCTGACGGCATTGCTGGTGAGCCTGGGTTTCTATATTTTTTGTCTGCAACAAAATCTGAAAACGATTCGCTTGGTCGGTGACTATTCCTTAGCCACCGCCATTATTGTCCTGGGGGTGGTCATGGGGACGGCGCTGTTTGCCGGCTTCTTCATCCGGGGGCGCCACGATCCGGAAAATCACTTTAGCCAAAACGTTTACTGGCGAAACTTCCCCGTGATTGTGCTGTCGTTTGCCCTGATCTTAGGCCTGCTGTTGACTGGGAGTATGTGGTTGCTAGGGGTTCTGTTCAAAGGGGCCAGCTTCGGCAACGTCACGGCCAGCATCATCTTGTTTGCGTTTGGGGTGGTGACCAACGCCGTCATGATCTACTTTGCGCTGGTCGTGGACGCCGGCGTGCTGTCGACGGTGTTGTTGCTGGTCATCATTAGCGGGGTCATCATCGCCATGGCCGTGAATAATCAGAAATATTGGTGGCAACACAACTTGAGTTTTCTGGGAACCAACGGCGCTTCTAGTGGGTGGCAGTTCAACGCGACCCTGATTTTTTCGGCATTGTTGATGATTGCGCTGATCGATTACCTGTTCGTGCGTCTGCAGGAATCTTGGCCGCAGACCCGGCGTTTGCTGGTCCTGCGCGGCTTGTTGACATTAACGGCCATCGACCTGGGGTTGGTGGGGGTCTTCCCCAACAACATCAGCTCCCACGCGTTGCATGACCAGGTGTCGGTCTTTCTGGTCTACTTCATCATCGCCCTGATTGTCGGCGTGCGCTGGCTATTGCCGCAAGTCACTCAAGACTTCTTGTATCTGTCGTACGGCATCGGCGCGGCCCTGGTCGTTGCCGCCGTGCTGTTCCAGGTCGTCGGCTACTTTTCGTTGACGGCGTTTGAAATGATTGCATTCGTGCTAGCGTTTGGCTGGATACTCATGCTGCTGGACCGCATTGAAGCGTTGATCAATGTGGGGACGGAAGGGTTGATTACGCGGCAGGAGTGAGTGGGGTTGGCCAAATGATCCCAGCTGGTTAAGATGGGCTTTTCATTGTTAATAGGAAAGGCTATTCTAATAGCAGGAGGGATTTCAATGAAGGCTAAACAATTTTTGTTACTCGCAATCGGCGTGTTTCTTGCGTTTGGGGTGATGGGCACCTTGACCGTCCAAGCAGCTTCAACGACTGTACCGCATAAATTTCGAGGAACTTTCTATCAGTATGAAGGTCACAAGAAATGGGATAAGTTGGTTATCAAAAGTCACAGTGCCCGATTGTCTGGCCCCGGTTATACGAAGGCTTTTAAGCTGACTCCCAAAGCCAAGAGCAAAGTCCACAAGTTGTCATTTAAAATTGATGGTAAGGCTCAGCGTCAGATATTCTTCCGGCTGGACAGCCAATTAAAAGATTCCTCAAAAAGTGCGTTGCCGACAAATGGTCTCAGCTTGGCAACTCGTAAAATTAAAGGTAAAAAGGTCAAAGTCGTCCGCGGATTTCAGGGTGGCTACTGGTTTGACTTTGTCAAAGGACACAAGATTGCACATCGCTATGCCGGTATGACCAATGGCAAGTACTAATGAAGTATATTTAAAAACTAGCCGCGATGATTGGTGGTAATCCCCACATCATCGCGGCTAGTTTTGTTTTGCATGATTTAAAACGGTCATCTTCGTCGGCATTCGCCGCACCTTTTGCGCCGCGTGGTTGGCGTTGATACGGGCCACGATTTTACGCAGCGTGGTCGTAGCTGTTTGGTCCTTGCGAAATGAATGGACGATCATGCTGTCATAGGTGACCCGGTTGCCTTGAAGCGTGAACCAGTTGGGGGCGAGGTTCTTGTTCGCCGCCGTGATGTTTTGGTCCGGCCAGACCAAGTAGCGGGTCGGGTGCTTGGTCGCGTAGTGCTCGACCTGCCAGCCTGCTTGAAAATCGTTAACTTCCTGCCAACGCTGAAGCTTAGGGTCCTTGATGGCGTAGTAAATGATAGCGCTGTAAGTGAGCTTGGGGTGGTGAGCCAAGTCGGCGGTGGTTAAGTTGGTCGTGTGGTGGTGAGCCGGACGGGTGGTCGCTGGTTTGGTGGTGGGCGTGGAATCGTGGTGAGTCAGAACCACTAGCAAACCACCCAGTAACAACAGACCAGCGAGGCCGATTAGCCATTTGGTTAGTTTTGACATAAGGTGCCTCCAGAACGGGATATCCCCAGTGTAGCGGTTGAAAGCGCTGGCGTAAAGGCAATTGGCGAGAGTTAACCTTTGGCGCCACGACTAAAAAACCACCCAAGCGCAGTCTACACTCGGGTGGTCATGGCTAAATTCAGTTGTTGGTTTAGTACCAGTGGTGATGTTGCCAGAAAGACTTGGCCTTGGTCCAAGTACCGTAACGACCGGCCACGTACTTGTTGGCAGTCTTTTCTTGGTTGACGGCGGATAAGTCACCGTGCAAGTAGGATTTCAGTAATTGGTAACGACCATAACAGTTACCGTTACGAGCGGTGTAGCTGTAGCGGGATTCGCGGTAAGCAATCCACTTCTTGGCCGCCTTTTGCTTCTTAGATAAACCAGAGTTGATCTTGGCGATTTTCTTCTTTTGGCTAGCAGACAGCGTAGCAGCTTCTGCGGTCACAGTTGGTTCCGAATTAAAACTGGTGGCAACGTTGGTGATCATCCCAAAGGAGATCCCAAATACTAATAAAATTGCAGCTAATTTGATTTTAAATTTAGTCATATTTTTTTAAACACTCTTCCTCGTTTGTTAATCTCTACCTAGTAGCATACGCGAGGAATGTTGCAGGCATGTTACTACGCAATTAAAAGGCCGTCACAACGAGGTAAAGTTATATGACATTGTTGGGGGTATTAATCCTTATGAGACTACACCAAAACCGCATGGTGATGGGAATGGCAGCGGATTTAAGTAAATATTTCAATAGTCCATAGTCATGTTTATTCGCAGGTCACGAAAAAAGGTGTTGCCAACCAAAATAGACCATGACAATGAGTCCCAGCGCAATTCGGTACCACCCGAAGAGTTTGAAATCATTGTTACGGATGTAGCTCAGCAAAAATTTGATCGCCAAGTAAGCCACGATGTAGGAGACGATGACGCCGGTCAGGAGGATGATCACCTGGCTATAAGTGAAGGTATTGCCGTGAATCAGGTATTTGACGATCTTAAGTGACGAGGCGCCGAACATGGTTGGAATCGCCAGGAAAAAGGAAAATTCGGTCGCCACGTAGCGGGAGGTCCCCAGCAGAATGGCCCCGAGGATGGTTGCCCCCGAACGGGAGGTGCCGGGCACCATGGCGAGGACCTGAAAGCAACCGATGAGGATGGCCAGTTTGACCGGCAGGGTGTTGAGGTCGGTGAAGTGGGGGGCTTTGGTGCGGTTGTAATTTTCAATCACGATAAATAAAATCCCGTACAGAATCAGTGTAGTCGCAATGACCGGCCAACTGGTCAGGTGGGCGTCCATCCAGTCGTTGAGCGGCAGTCCTACGATGACGGCGGGCAGGATGGCTAGCACGACCTTGACCCACAGCGACCAAGTTTGTCGACGGGCCAGCCGGGATTTATTGGCAGCCCACGGATTGAGTTTGTTGAAATACAGAACTAACACGGCCAGAATGGCGCCCAGTTGGATGACCACCATAAACATATTAATGAAAGCGGTGGGTTCGTCGAGCTTGATGAATTCGTCGGCCAAGTACAGGTGCCCCGTGGAACTGATCGGTAGAAATTCGGTGACCCCTTCAATGATGCCTAGGATGATGGCTTTAATGATGTCTAACACAAGAAATTCCCCTTTGTAAGTAGCAGTAAGCTCTAGCTTATCAGAGCAACGTAAAAGGGCTGTCTTGGTTGTGTAAAATCTCTGTAAATTAAAAGAGCCGACGACGGTCGACCCTTGGTACCACTGGCTTCAGTGGTTTTTTTGAAAGATTTGAAAGTTGAAACTGAAATCGACTATTTTTAACGTCATGAGTCGCATGATAACAATAATTCCAGCTGATTTTGTTTTTCAACCTTCAGTTGAAAGATGAGCTAGCCGTTATTTTCCGAAGCCAAGCCGTGTTGGTGCGCCAGAACCTTGCGGAAGACAAAGACAGTGCCCAGAAAGAAGCAGGCGGCCAGGCTCGCGGCAATCGGCAGCGTGTGAAACATGTTGGCTGGTAGGACCAGTGCCAACAGTGGAAAGGCGTAGGCTGCGGGCAGCTTGATGTGTAGCAGCTGCAGGAGCACGAAAACCAGCGGTAATGCCAGTAATGTGGTCAACAGCCATGAGGCCAGCAGCGTGTGAATCAGTACGCCCAACGTCGCGGCGCCGGCTAAGGCGATAATTTGGCGAATGGCCAGTTTGCCGGGATAGTCGGGCAACTGCGAGACCTCGAAGAAGACCACCAGTACCGGCGGAATTCCCGCCATCTGGGGAAAACCGGCTAGCCACACGGCCGCGACCCACACGGAAGCGACCAGCGTGAAACCCAGCATGTGGGAGACGTGGAGCGGTTGGCCCGCGGGCTTGCCGCGATAGTGGCCCTGTAACAACACGCCCACGGTCAGCGTCAACGTGAAGACCAGGATGGCAATGATGAAGGACCAGTGCGTGGCATCAATGATGATGGGCAACAGCCCGGTCGCAAACGAAGGCGCCAGCGTGGAGCGCAACACGCTGAGCAGCAGTAAGATGAGAATCAGGGTCAGGTAGACCTTTTCGGCGTAGGTGATGCTCAACTGGTTGACCAGAAAGCCAATCACTGCGGTGCCGGACGGGGCCAGGAAGATCTTAAACGGCTGCGCGATCCAACTGCTATTGTGATAGATCCAAGTGCCGGCCGTCAGCGCGCCAATCTCGGGAAGAATGATTTCGTAGTCGCCGAGAAGCGTTGCTGCCGCGACCATCAAGAGGACAAATGCAAAGCCAATCAGGTAGTCGCGGCGTTCAAGTGGGGATAATGACATGGAACTCAGGTACCTCCTTATAATTATTTATATAAAATCGGATTTTTTGCTTAAGCGGTTTTGATTATAACACGATGCTGACGAGATTTCAGGTTGAAAATGTTGTGAAAACGTTGCCACTACTGGCATTGCGGTCCTGAGAAATTTGACTGACCGTTGGCGGTGGGGCGGACTGTCATCTTGCAGCGGACTGGCCAGAATTGGTCATTTCTTTTCGACTAGCTTGGGGTATACTAAAGAAACAACCAAACCTCAGGAGGCACAGCATGATTGCATTAAAATCACCACGCGAGATCGATGGCATGCAGGCGGCGGGCGACATCTTAGTCGGCCTCTTCCACGAACTCGAAGACTACATTAAACCCGGGATCACTACCTGGGATATCGACCACTTTTCCTACAACTATATCGTGGGTCACGGCGCCACGCCTGGTGAACTGAATTTCGAAGGGTACCGGTACTCGACCTGCGTCAGCGTTAACGACATGATTTGCCACGGCTGCCCCAGCAAGGACATCGTGTTGCATGACGGCGATTTGGTCAAAATGGACACGGTCATCGACTATCACGGCTACCTGAGCGACGCCTGCCATGCCTTTGTGGCGGGCACCCCGTCGGCCGAAACGCAAACGCTGATGGACGTCACGCTTAAGGCACTGTACAAGGGTATCGACCAGGCTGTGGTGGGCAACCGCATCGGCGATATTGGCTTTGCCATCCAGGACTACGCGGAAAATCAGCTGGGATACGGCGTGGTGCGCGACTATATCGGCCACGGCATTGGCCCGACCATGCATGAGGACCCAGACGTGCCGCACTACGGTCGCGCCGGTCATGGCACGCGGTTGAAGGCGGGGATGACCATTACCATCGAACCGATGATCAATGTCGGGAGCTACGAGTGCAGTGCCCCGGCCGATGACGGTTGGACGATTCGCACGGTCGACGGCAGTTGGAGCTGCCAATACGAGCACACGATTGTTATCACGGACGACGGTCCTAAGATTTTGACGTCGTTTGACCACGCGTTGGATGCGCAGTATTTATTAAAATAGTTAGCAAAAAGGGGTCCGCGAACAAGTCGCAGACCCCTTTGATATCCTATGATGTTGGGAAAGAGTCATGATCGGTTAGTGCACCTTTGCGTTTTTTGATGACTTGCTCATCCGTGAATGGATTGAGCTTTTTGGGTAAGAAAACGATGGCACCATCGCGACCAGCGGTGACTTCGTATTGTTCAAACGGACTGTTGCTATTTTCCGGAACTGGCAGGACGCTTTCTTGACCGATTCGTTGCTTTTTGACAACTGTCATGGCATTTTCCTTCTGGTTAAACCGCTGTGTACCCGCCGTCGACCGTGAATTCAGACCCGGTCACGTAGTTGGATTCATCCGAACCCAGGTAGACGCAGATCTCGCCGATGTCTTGCGGTTGGCCGACGCGTTTCATGGGGATGGCCGCGGAGACTTGGGCGACCTGGTCGTTCGGACCACTGGTCATCGGGGTGTTGATGACGCCGGGGTGGACCGAATTGACGCGGATGTTGTAGCCCTTAGTCGTGGCGTCGATGGCGGCGGCCTTGGTCAGCATGCGCGTGCCGCCCTTGGATGCCGAGTACGACGAGATGAGGGGACTGGCCACCATGCCGGCAATCGAGGAAATGTCGATGATGGACCCACCAGCTGCCTTCATGGCCTTGATGGCGTGTTTCATGCCCAAGAAGTTCCCGGTCAAATTAATGTCCATGACCCGTTGCCATTCGGGTAGGGTGATCTCATCCAGCGGCTTCATTTCCGGCAAAATGCCCGCGCAGTTGACTAGAATATCGAGCTGGCCAAATTGGTCGCCGATGTCGCCAATTGTGGTTTGCCAAGCCGTCTCGTCCGTCACGTCTAGGGTGACGAAACTAGCGGTGTCGTGGTCGCGGACCAGGGCCCGTTCGCCATCGCTTTCTTGTAGGTCAGACAAGATTACGCGGGCGCCCTCCCGTAAGTAGCATTTGGCAATGCCGATACCGATTCCGCCGGCACCACCCGTGATCAAGGCCGTCTTGTTTTGTAAACGTGCAGTCATCCAAATTACCTCCTTGTAGATTCTAAGTTCATGGTATCACAAATCGTGAGCAGGGGTGTCGCCGTTTATTGGTCAATTGGTCGGTGGGCAAAAGTGTTGCGGAGCTTGGGGTGTGGGGCGCAATGATAAATATAATTGTATAACGTCTACCAAAATTTTACGTAACTGATACGGAAAATCTACAGTGGCCTGCTATCCTAGTTAAGAATTAAATTCTAGGAGGGATTCTCTTGAAATCCAAATTACGTTTAGGCTTATCAGTAGGTGCACTCATCATGACTCTGGGACTGGGTGCCCAGACCGTTGCGACCCCCGTTCAGGCGGCGACTCACGCCACGACCGCGCAGGCAGGCAAGCAGATCAAGTTACAAGGTGCGGAAAATGTCCGTGACTTAGGCGGCTACCGGACCAAGACGGGTAAGACCGTTAAGCGGCATGTGTTACTGCGGGCAGCAGCCTTGAATAAGCTGACCAAGGCAGATGCGCAAAAACTCAAGAAAGTCTATCACGTCCGTACCGACGTCGACTTACGGTCCAAGGCCGAAGCAGCCAAGGCACCCGACGTGAAGATCTCTGGTGTGACCTACAAATTCGATCCCGTGGTCAAGGATGTTTCTCAGCAATTTTCCATGACCAGTAAGGATGGCGTGAAGATCATGGAGAACGGCTACAAGGCCATGGTGACGAGTGCCCAAGGCAAGAAGGCCTACAAGCAGCTGTTCAAGATTCTCTTGAAGAATCCCAAAGGGCAAGCGGTGCTCTGGCACTGCACGGCTGGTAAGGACCGTACTGGGATTGGCACGGCGTTAGTGCTGTCTGCGCTGGGCGTTAGCCGTAAGACGGTCATGAGCGATTACCTGTTGTCCAACAAGTATCTGGCGGCCAGCAATAAGGCAGCCATCAAGCAGCTGAAAGACAAGGGTGCCGATGCCGCGACTATCAAGCTGATGACGGATATGATGGTCGTCAAGAAGTCTTATTTGAACGCGGCTTTCTCCGCCATCAATAAGAAGTACGGTTCCGTCGACAAATACCTGCAAAAGGGCCTGGGCCTGACGAAGGCGGATCGGACGAAGCTACAGAAGTTGTATTTGAAGTAAGCGGATTTCTTTTAGGGAATCTCTGATGAAGACGGAACAGTGACGCGTCATAGTTTTGGCTGTCGTAAAAGCGGCCAAAAGAAATGATGTTTACCGGTAGCTGAATCCGGCATCCCCCTTCCCAGATTGGTCTACACCATGGTACACTAGGTCTAAACCACAGAGGGAGCGAATCAGTTTGTACAAGATTATTACCAGTGATTTAGACGAGACGTTGTTGCGGACGGATGGCAGTATCTCACAGGCCAACATCGATGCCATTGCGGCCGCTTCGGCACGCGGGGTCAAGTTTGTCCCCAACACCGGGCGCAGTTTCTTGACCGTACAGAACCTCTTGAAGAAGTTGCATCTGTACCAGCAGCCGGGCGAATACGTCGTGTCGTACAACGGTGGGGTGGTTGTTGAAAACCAAGACAACCGGGTCATCGTCAGCAATCAAATGCCGTTTGTCGAGGCCAAGAAGGCCTTTGACATCATGACACAGTTCGATGTGGACATTCACGTCTATACGCTGGATCACTTGTACATTTACCGGCCCCGGGCGGATGACATGGCCTACCTGAAGACGCGCGGGGTGACCTTTGATGAGCTGACTGGGTCATTTGATCAGTTTGCCGACGACCGCATCATGAAAGTCATCGTGATGAATCCGGATCTGGCCGTGCGGCGTGCCGTGTATGACGCCATCACCGCGGCCTTTGACCAGATCAACTGTACCTATTCCTCCGGCATTTACATGGAAGTCAATCATGCCGGCGTGGACAAGGGTACGGCCATCTTGGATCTGGGCCGGCAATTGGGCGTCAGCGCCGATGAGATCATGGCCATCGGGGACAACGCCAATGACTTGGGGATGTTGACCAAAGTCGGCATGCCAGTCTCCGTGGCTAACGGGATTCCTGAGGTCAAACAAGTCGCTAAGTTCGTGACACCGCACGACTTTGAGTCGGGTGTGGCGGATGCGATTCAACAATTTGTGTTGTAAGTCGAAGCTGGGACTGCGGTCCTGGCTTTTTTGAGTTGACAACTTCAATGGAATCCCGTATGGTAAAGGGACTTTAAACGAAAGGGGTGACAACCCATGGAACTGAATAACTTAATGGCGTGTGTCCCCGCAAACGGCCAAGGACGTTTTTCCCTAGATTAACTTTTAAAGGAGAAAACTTGTGAAAAACGTCCGTCAAACCGTCCCGTCTTTGGGACTGATCATTACGCTGGTGGGGTTTCCCCAGATCAGCGAATCTATTTTCACCCCAGTCTTGCCGCAACTACAATCGGCCTTGCAGGTGAGTGCCAACCGGGTCCAATTGACCATGAGCAGTTACTTTGTGGCCTTTGCCATCGGTGTCTTGATTTGGGGCCAGCTGGCCGATAAATGGGGCCGGCGTCCGGCCATGTTAGCCGGAATAGGGGTGTACTTGCTGGGAAATGTGGGCCTCTTTTGGAGTCCTAGTTTTACCTGGCTATTGGCCAGTCGGCTGATTCAAGCCTTTGGTGCCAGCGCCGGGTCCGTGGTGACGCAGACCATCATGCGCGAAAGCTTTAGTGGACTGACCGGCGCGCGGGTCTTTGCCCGTACCAGTGCCGCCATGGCGTTGGCGCCGGCCTTGGGGCCCCTGATTGGTGGTATCATGCAGACCTATTTTGGGTATCGTAGCGTCTTTGGCACGTTGGTAGTCATGGCAGTTGCGGTGGGGCTGTATGCCCTCAGCCGCTTGCCGGAGACCCAGCCCACAACGGTGGCGGCTGCACCCGTCAATCAGGTTGCCGTGGTTCGGCGTCTGTTGACCGACCGCGTCGTTTGGGGGTATGGGCTATTGATCGGTGGCATCAACGGTGTGTTGTTTAGTTACTACGCCGAAGCACCATTCATCTTCATGACCCATTTTGGCTATTCGGCCGTGCACTATGGCTGGCTGGGCCTGATCCTAGCGAGCGCGAGCCTCTTGGGGGCCGTGTTGGTCAACTGGTTGCTCAACTGGTGGTCACCGGAACGGGTGGCCTTGGTCGGCTTGGGATTTAGCGTGCTGGCTAGCGGCGGTTTAGTCGTCGCGGCGTATGGGCAAAGCGCCCGCGCCATGTTGGTGACCATCTTTCTGACCTTTCTCGGGCTAAACGTGACCCTGCCCAACGCCTTGAATCGGGCCTTAATCGGTTACGAAGACGTCATGGGCAGTGCCAGTGGCTGGTTCAGCCTGGGTTACTACCTGCTGGTCAGCGGCTTCACTTATGGCATGAGCTGGTTGCACAACGGCACGGTCCAAACGCTGCCGTGGTACATGTTGGCCCTGTGTGCGGGCATGTTGCTGAGCCTGGTGGGGTTGGTGATGCGCCACTCGCGAGTGGTTGCTGAAAATTAAACTTAAATTGCAACGGACGTGGGGGCGACCCTGCGTCTTTTTTTGATAAGAAAATTTGTCAGACGACCGGGCCGCGTCAAGGCTTAGGCGGTGCTCCGCTTCATGGCCGGCCAAGATAAATGGCACCTAGCAGTCGAAAACCAAGCTCCAGCCAGTGTCTTTAGAACTAAATCCAGAAAAATCTGCGCTTGAAAATTCCCGGGGCAAAGTAGTTGCGGCCCACAACTAGATAGCCTAGAATCAAACTAATTAGAAGCGGCTTACGGCAAAGCGAGTTGGAAGGGAAGGTCACGCTGTGAAACTTGTCAGACGGGTGTTACTCGCCCTAATTTTAGGAATCGCGATTTTTGTGGGGGTCAATTGGCAGCCATTATCGACCCAGTTTCAGTATTACCGGGCGGCCATTTGGGCCACGGTCACGGGGCGGTCCGAGACGGCGGCGAGCCAGGGGACGGGGAATTACCAGGCGAGTGGCTACATTTTGCGCAATCTCAAGGATGCCACTACCCAGACCGGTGCCGATGATACGCCGGTGGAGGAGGCCATGCAGGGGTTGTTGTTGCAAAAAAAGTACTACTATCACTTCGCGGCCAACACGCCGGCCAAGGTGAAACAGGTCTTCGCCTATGCCGTCAACACTTACAATCAAACGGGTATCGTCCAGCTGGTGGCGGGCCAGGGCAGTGATCAGACCAACCGAATCACCTTTGGCATCTACCATAAGCGCGAGCCACGCGGTCAGGCGACCGTTGAATATGGCCACGGTGGCCCACAGATCACCCAGCGCATCAGCTGGTGCGGTATTCTGACCACCAACACGGCCACCGCCAAGCTCAACGCTACGTATCCGCAGGCGTTCAAAAAATCCGTGGCTGTCCACGAACTGGGGCACGCGTTGGGGTTGGATCACAGCTCGGATAAGCGCTCGGTCATGACACCCATCGACCAGGGCAAGACGCAGCTATCGGCGGCGGACCTCAAGAGTTTGCGGGCCATTTACCAAAAATAAAGCCTGGCAAATCAGCGGCAACGGGGACCTATTTGGTGTATGATTGGGTTGCATACAACTAATTGATACTAAATTGGTCCAGGACGTTAATCAGAAGGGACGCGGTTTTATGGCAACGATTTACGATTTTACCGAAACGGAAATGAGTGGGCAACCCATTGACTTTAAGGACTACCAGGGCAAGGTGTTGTTGATTGTGAATACCGCCAGCAAGTGTGGGTTGGCACCACAGTTGGCGGGCATCGAAGCCCTTTACCAGAAATATCATGATCAGGGTTTTGAGGTCCTCGGCCTGCCGTCCAACCAGTTTCACCAGGAACTGGCAACGGATGAGGAAGCCAATGACTTTTGCCAGCTGCACTACGGCGTGACCTTTCCCATGACCCAGCGGGTGGCGGTCAACGGCGACGATGAGGATCCACTGTTTACCTACCTCAAGGAAACTGCGGGGCACGGTCGCATCAAATGGAACTTCACCAAGTTTCTGATTGGACGTGATGGCCAGCTGATCGACCGCTATGCGCCGGTGACCAAACCGGAAAAGGTGGAACCCGACATCGTGACGGCCTTGGCCCAGTCGCAAAACTAGACAAGTCGCGTGGGCTAGATGGACCCTTTAACGTAGACAAAAAATAGGCGCCCGGGAAATTTCCCAGACGCCTGTTTTTTGTCAATGTTAAAGTTAGTGTCCCACAATCAGGGCCCCAATGCCGGTAGCGACCACTACGTAAATGGCGCCAACCAGCACGGTTAGCCAGGTGCTTTTACTCCAGAATTTTTCTGACATCACGATGACCTCCTAAGCCACACGCGTGGTTGGCGTGGACGTTAATTTGGACTTATTTAAGAGCAACGAGCTGGCCACGACGGACAGGGAACTGAGCGCCATGCCCAGGCCGGCCAATTCAGGACTTAACGACAGGCCGAAGACGGCGAAGACCCCAGCGGCCACCGGAATGCCCAGAGTGTTGTAGATGAACGCCCAGAATAGGTTGAGTTTGATGCGATTGAAGGTCTTTTGACTGAGTTCCAGGGCCCGAACCACGTCCATCAGGTCGTTTTTGACCAGGACGATACCGCCAGATTCAATGGCGATGTCCGTACCGGAACCCATGGCGATCCCCACATCGGCGGTCGTCAACGCCGGGGCGTCGTTGATACCGTCCCCCACGAAGGCGACGGGACCGTCAGCTTGGAGTTGCTTGACGTGGTCGGCCTTGTCGCCGGGTAAGACGTCGGCGATGACCGTGTCGATACCGACCTCACTGGCAATGGCTTGGGCCACCCGTTGATTGTCGCCGGTCAACATGACGGTCCGTAACCCGCGGTGTTTCAAAGCGGCGATGGCTGTGGCTGAGCTGGCCTTGGGGGCGTCTTGAATGGCGATCAGGCCAATGATGCGTTCGGCGACACCGACCAGGACCACGGTCTTGGCCTCACCTTGCAGCTGGGTCATGCGGTCGCGTAAGTCGGCGGACAACTGGTAGTCGGCAATCAGCTTGTCGTTACCGATAAAGGCGGGTTGCCCGTCAACGGTGGCCTGCACACCCTTACCCTCGATGGCTTGGAAATTTTTGGCGGCGGTAACGGCCACGTTTTCGGCCTGGGCCTTAGCCAAAATAGCGGCGGCTAACGGGTGTTCCGAAGCGACTTCGAGGTTAGCCGCGATTTGTAAGACCTGGGTGTCCCCCACGATATCCGTGACTTGGGGATGACCGGCCGTAATAGTCCCGGTCTTGTCGAAAACGACGGTCTTGACGCGGTTGGCGGCTTCGAGGACCTCACCATTTTTGATCAGGATGCCCATCTTGGCACTCCGGCCGGTACCGACCATGAGGGCTGTCGGCGTCGCGATACCCAGTGCACACGGGCAGGCAATGATGACGACGGACACGGCGAAGAGCATGGCACTAACCAGTGAGGCGTTTAAGAAGACGTACCAAATAGTAAAGGTGGCAATGGCCACGATCAAGACGGCGGGCACAAAGATATCGGCCACTTTGTCCACGGTCTTTTGAATCGGCGCGTGGCTGGTCTGGGCCTTCTTGACCATATCGACGATCTGCGACAACAGCGTGTCGTTGCCGACCTTGCTGGCCTTGAAGGTGAAGGTCCCGGTGTTGTTCATGGTGGCGCCGATGACCTTGTCGCCGGCCTGCTTGGTGACGGGCATACTTTCACCCGTGACCATGGATTCGTCGATGGTCGAGCTCCCATCCACGATGACGCCGTCGACGGCAATTTTTTGGCCGGGGCGTACGCGGATGACGTCATTGACGACCACTTGGGCCAGCGGAATCTTCGTCCAGTGACCGTCGCGTTGGACCTCGGCGTCCTTGGCCTGTAAGTCGACTAGCTTGCTAACGGCGCCGGAAGCGGAGTGCTTCATTTTCTCTTCGAAATATTGGCCCAACAGGATAAAGGTGACCACGAAGGCCGCGCTTTCAAAGAAGACGTCCTTGCCAGCTAGCATGGCGTAGAAACTGTAGAGATAGGCCGTGATCGTCCCAATGGCGACCAACGTGTCCATGTTGGCGTGGTGGTGGCGAAAGGCAGCCCAGGCGCTTTGGATGAACGGCCCTGCGGAAACGGCCATCACTGCCGTTGCCAGGAGAAACATGGTCCAGGCACCACCGGGAAGCATCAGTCCCAAGGGCTTGGTGAACATTTCAATCAGCATGGGTAACGATACGACAAGCGAAAAGACGAACCGATTCTTGATACTCATGGTTGAACGACCACCTTTCCAAAGAACATGTCCATCCCACAGCTAAACGGAAATTCGCCGGGGGTGCTGGTATCGACCGTCACGGTTTGCGGCTGGTTCAGCGGCAAGTCACGCGAGAACTTCAAAGCAGCGGAGTGGACTTGGTCCAAACAGCCGGCGTCACTGACGCGGGTGAAAGTCAAGTCGGCGGGGACACCGGCCTTTAAGACGATTTTAGCGGGTTGGTAGCCGCCATCAACGGTAATGTTGGCAGATTGTTTGATTGTCATGAGTGTAGACCTCCATAAATTATTTGATAATGACTTTGCCGTGGAACATGTTCATGCCGCAAGCGTAATCGAATTCGCCGGACTTGCTGGTGTCGATGGGAATTGCGTGCGCCTGATTTTGGGGAAGAAATTCGTTGATCCCAAAATCGGGAAAGACGACCTGTTCCAAACAACTGGAGGGGTCCTTGCGGTTAAACGTCAAGGTCGCGGGCACGCCCTTCTTCAAGACGACGGTGCTGGGCGAGTAGCCACCGCTGACTTCAACGCCCACGTCTTGGGTGTTGTCACTCACGGCGGCATCAACGGCCGCAGTGGCGTGATTGCCAAAGAACCACCAGGCAATAAAGCCAATGAGTAAGAGGGCAACGATGAGAATAATGAGTTTAAGCATAAGGCGGATCTCCTTTTTTGTTTACATTTGTAATCCTTAACTGATGAATTAAGCATACCGCCATCGTTTACGTTTGTCAACGATAAAAATTCGGTATGCCAAGATGATATATTTCACGGGGAATATGGTACTGGTCGCCCTGAAGGGTAGGGGTCTCAACGCCAGGCAACAAAAAACGAGCCTGGGACAAATCCTCCCCAGGCTCGTTCGCATTACCTTGACATAGCTGAAACGTGCGCCAACAGGCAGCCGGTTCAGCTTAAAACTGCTAACCGGCTGATCGCCTGTTGACGCACTCTCTTTTTATTCAAGCTGTTTGACCAATTTCGGATTGTAGACCAGTTTCTGGATGTGCTTGGTGATCTGGCCCATCCGCGGAAAGCCGCTAAAGCCGCTCTGGCCGTTGCCGTGGGTCATGATGACCAGCACGTAGCGTTGGCCGTTGGGCAGGGTGACGATGCCGGCGTCGTTGTTGGTATCGGCGAGCCAGCCGACCTTATCAGCGACGACCGTTCCCTTGGTGGCCGCGGCCGCACCGGCGGGAATGCCGTCACGGTAGACCTGTTGCTTCATCAGCGACAGTAACCAAGTGCGGTTGTGGGCGTTATTAAATGGTGCCTCGGCCCGAGCCAATTTGACCAAAATTTTACGCAGACTAGTCGCCGTTGTGGTGGCCTCGTTGCCGGCGACAAAGGTCGGTGAGTAGAGCCCTTCGCTGGCCAGGTAGGCGTTGATGCCGTCGAGGCCATAGGTATCCAAGATGCTTTCCGGAAAATCATTGGCGCTGTTGACGATCATTCGGTGGAAGCCGTCTTGATTGGTGGTCGTCCAGGTGTAAGCGTGCTGTTGCGTGAGGTGGAACAGGTAGGCCGCAATGAACAGTTTGTAGGTGCTGGCCGAGACCTCCGGCGTGTGCGCGTTGGCGGAAGTCGCCAGTTTGCCGCGCTGGTAGAACTGTTTGGCCACGGCTGATTGTGCAGAGTGACTGCCAGATACAGCGCCTAAATTGTAAAAACTGACGCTGGTATTGCCGTCAGCGGTAACGTGTTTCAAGTATGTATGGAGCTGTTTTTTGACGTGCCGCTGTTGGCGGGTAATCTGCCGGCTAGTAGCGGGTTGATGAGGGGTGACGGCTTGGGCCTGTGAGGTATTCTTCTGGCGCGCTTGAACGCTGAAGATACCGGTAAAGCCCAGAATTACAATGGCCGCCGCCATGACAACGATACGGTATTTGAATAAGAGTTGACCGAGGGGGGCGGTCCGAGCATGTTTCATTGGCATATGATCACTTCTTTTGGGGTTGGTCTTCTGAACTAATTAATGGTTTTAATTATACGCCCATTTTGCGATGGCGTATACGTGAAAATGAAGGGGTGGCAAAATAACTGTCCCGGCCAGCCGGCATTGGGTGAGGGGGGTCAGCAATCGATTCGGCCGAAAGCGGCTAGGTCACTAATCCAATTCGGAGATGAGTGACCTAGCCGCTTTTAATGCGCACTGCTTGTCGCCGCCCGCATTACACTTCTTGAACCAGCCCGTCAAAGAACCGCTTCAACGAGGTCTTGCCGCCGGTCGTGCGGGTGCCCTCCAGCAGCAACATTTCACTACGCACGTTTTTGTACTCGTACAGGGTATTGGCGTATTCGACCACGATTTCGTCGCCCATACCGTCCAGACTGATGTTGGCCAGGTTGGTCAGGCCCGTCTTGATGGCGCGGCGAATGCGTTGGAACATGATCTTCTTTTCCCGGTCGTCGATGTGGTAGGCGGCGTTGAAGTCGATTTCGCGAAAGCTCAGGTTTTGGTCGAGCATGATCTGGGCCACCGCCAGGATGTCGGAGGAGCCCGCCTCGGAGGTGATGCCCAGGAAACGTAGAATAGAAAGAATCTTTTCCTTTTGTTGTTGCTTCTGATCCACGACCGGGGCCGTGGCGACCGCACCGCCGCCGACCAGCGACTGGATGTTATTGAGCTTGGTGGCCATCTGCACGCTTTGGGCGACCTTTTCGACTACGGTCTTCACCTCGATAACGTTGATGGGTTTATCAATGAAGAATTCAATGCCTGCTTCATAGGCTTCGGCACGCAGATCGCTGTCCTTGACCTGAGAAATCATGATGGCGCGCAACGCGGGTTTGAGCGCCTTGAGCTTCTTGACCAGTTCAATGCCGGAAATACCCGGCATCAAGAGGTCGGCCAAGACAATGTCCACGTCCATCAGCATGATGTCGGCCAGGGCCTTTTTGGCGTCGTGGGCAATGCCGACCACCGTATTGTCGGGGTTCTTTTCTAGGATTTGACGCAGAATCATGGGAATCGAGGGGTCGTCATCAACAATGTAGAAATTCATTAGGCATCTGCCTCCTGTTCTAAGCGTTTTTTACTGAGTTTCACGGCAAAATTCGTCCCCTTGCCCAGCTCGGAATCGACGTGAATGTCGCCGTCAAATTGTTCTTGGGCAATGATCTTCACGTGCGACAAGCCAATGCCGCGGTAGACGTCGCCGTTTTCATTGAACTTGGTGGTAAAGCCGGGCTGAAAGATCATGGCCAGCGTGTCGGGGTCCATACCACTGGCGTTGTCACTGACGTTAAGCAAGATGTCGTTGCCGCGGTCCACGACGCTGACCACCACGGTGCCGCTGGGCTGGTCCGCCATGGCGTCGACGCTGTTGAAAATCAGATTGGATAAAATCGAGACCAGGTAGTAATGGTTGGGCACCATCAGATCCACGTGGTTGTGGACCTCAATCGTCACGTTAGGAAACTTGGGCTTGATGGATTCCCGGATGTAGTCGGTCGTGACCTTAAGGATATCTGCGAGCTGCATGGCCGTATCGTGGTCGTCATTGAAATAATCGCCCAGGCCGCGAATCACGTTTTGATAATCCTTCTTGATCTCATGAACGTCGCGGGCAATTTGGAGGGCCTTATCGCGTTCGGCCTCACTGACGTTGGCCTGTTGCAGGTCCTGATTCAGGGTGTAGGCGTTCTTCATGACGTTTTCAATCTCGCTGATGTTTTTGCGCATGAAGTAGACTTCGCTGTTGACGGCCGAGGCAACCCAGATGAAATGGTAGTAGCGCTGTTCATGGTTTTCCTGACGCAGCATCAGTTGGAAGTAATGGTAGAGAAAGGCCAACAGGCAACTGACGGTGCTGCGAATCAGGGCGGTGACGAAGAGAATTTGAAAGAGTTGGTAGGTGTAGTGCGCAAAGCCGGTGAGCAGGCTGACTTCCAAGAGGTTGGCGACGTAATCGCAGAGCACGATGGTTAGGAAAAAGGTCGTGTTGCTTCGTTGGCCGCGACGCCAGTACAACAGGTAATATAGCAGGCCGTAACAGAGGTAAAATGCCATGTCGGCCAAAATATAAATGACGTTATCGTGCGAATTCACGTCGTGGCTGATGAACAGCAACAGCCCACGAAACACGGGTGAGGCGATGGCCACCGCTACCGTAAGCGAGATGGGGTTGAAGTCGCGGTTGAAGTACAAGATGACCGGCAGGATGAAGACGGACAGGGTGACGATGAATCCTGGGGCATATGTTTGAAAATTCACTTGCGAGGCTAAAGCAATACAAACCGCGGATAGCAAGATGCGCTGGTAACGCTCGTGGGTAAAGAAACGGGACTGCTTAAACATGAATTGGACTCCTTAGAAAAAGTTTTAACAAAGTTTTGAAGCTCTGTGAAGTTTTATGAAACCGCTTACTATACTTATGATTGTAAATAACAAAGGAGGAACTTACAATGTTTAATCTTCGTAATCGTAGCTTTTTAACTTTATTGGACTACACCCCTAAGGAAATGGGCTTCTTACTGCAATTGGCAGAAGACTTGAAGAAGGCCAAATACGCCGGGACGGAACAACAAAAATTAACGGGTAAGAACATTGCGTTGATCTTCGAAAAGAGTTCCACGCGGACGCGCTGTGCCTTTGAAGTCGGTGCGCACGACCAAGGCGCCCACGTCACTTACTTAGGACCAACCGGGACCCAAATGGGCAAGAAGGAATCCGCTGCAGATACAGCTCGCGTGTTGGGCGGTATGTACGACGGGATTGAATATCGTGGGTTCTCCCAACGGACGGTCGAAACGTTAGCCAAGTATTCCGGCGTGCCGGTTTGGAACGGCTTGACCGATGAAGACCACCCGACTCAAGTGCTGGCGGACTTCTTGACGGCTAAAGAAGTACTGAAGAAAAACTACAGTGACATTCACTTTACTTATGTGGGTGATGGCCGCAACAACGTGGCCAACGCCTTGATGATCGGTGGCGCAATCATGGGGATGACCTTCCACCTGGTTTGCCCAAAGGCCTTAAAGCCAACTAAGGAACTGCGGGACAAGGTCAACGCCATTGCGGCCAAGACCGGAGCGGACATCTTGATCACCGATGACATCGACGAAGGGGTTAAGGGCTCTGACGTGCTCTACACCGACGTTTGGGTCTCCATGGGTGAACCAGATTCCGTTTGGAAAGAACGGATCGAACTGTTGTCACCATACCAAATCAACAGCGAAATGATGAAGAAGACGGGCAACCCGAACGTGATCTTTGAACACTGCCTGCCGTCCTTCCACAACGCCGAAACCGGTGTGGGTAAGGAAATCGCTGACAAGTACGGCATCACCGAAATGGAAGTGACCGACGAAGTCTTTGAAAGCGATGCTTCGGTCGTCTTCCAAGAAGCTGAAAACCGGATGCACACCATTAAAGCAGTGATGGTCGCAACCTTAGGCGAATAATCGGAGGCAGACACATGGCTAAAATCGTAGTGGCTCTAGGCGGTAACGCCTTGGGCAAATCTCCAGAAGAACAATTAAACTTGGTGAAGCACACGGCCAAGTCCTTGATTGGCCTGGTAGCGGCCGGCCATAAGGTGGTCATCAGCCACGGTAACGGTCCGCAAGTCGGGGCCATCAACTTGGGCATGAACTTTGCCGCCGAACACGGCCAGACTGCGGCCTTCCCATTCCCGGAATGTGGGGCCATGAGTCAAGGTTACATTGGCTATCATTTGCAACAAAGCTTGCACAATGAGCTCCACCGCCAGGGCATTCAAAAGGATGTCGCTTCGGTGGTCACCCAGGTCGAAGTCGACGAGAGCGACCCGGCCTTTGACCACCCGACCAAGCCAGTGGGTTCCTTCTACAGCAAGGAAGCGGCCGACCAGATCGTGGCCGAGAAGGGCTACACCTTTGTGGAAGACGCTGGCCGCGGGTATCGGCAAGTGGTGCCGTCACCGTTGCCAAAGTCGATCATTGAAATCAAGAGCATCAACGACTTGATTGAAAATGACAACTTGGTCATCGCTGGTGGCGGAGGCGGGGTGCCCGTCGTGACTACGGCAGACGGCCTTAAGGGCGTGCCAGCCGTGATCGACAAGGACCGCTCCAGTGCTCTGTTGGCCGCTAACATTTCGGCAGACCAACTGATTATTTTGACCGCCGTGGACGATGTGTACGTCAACTACGGCAAGCCAGAACAACAAGCACTGCGGGAATTGTCTAGTCAAGACGCGCAACGCTACATTGACGAAGGTCAGTTTGCGCCCGGCAGTATGTTACCGAAGATCGAGGCCTGCCTGGGCTTCGTAGCTGGCGGTAACGGACGGACGGCCCTGATCACGTCACTCGATCACCTCGACGATGCCTTAGCGGGCAAGGTCGGGACGTTGATCAAAGCTTAAGTCATTAAATTAACGGAACGTGGTCCAATTGTGCGGAGATGTTGGTGACACCCGTTCTTGGACCACGTTTTGTGTTGGCTAAGCCATCAATCACTTTAAGGGGTGAACTTAATGGATGCATCAGTAGAACCAAAGCCGAAGAAGAAATTCAAATTACGGATGCCCGGCGCGTTTGTGATCTTATTCATTCTGACCATCGTCGCCGTCATTGCGACCTGGGTCATTCCGGCCGGCTCATATTCTAAGCTATCATACAGTGGGTCGCAGCTTCAAATCTCGCGGCCATCCGGGAAAACGGTCAAGGTCCCGGCAACCCAAGAACAGCTGGATAAGCTGGGCGTTAAGATCAACATCAAGGAATTTACGTCCGGTGGCATCACCCAAGAAGTCTCGATTCCCAATACGTACCACCGGCTGAAACAACGGCCGGCTGGTCTGGGCGCCATTACCAGTAGTATGGTGCGCGGGACCATCGAGGCCGTGGACATCATGGTATTTATCTTCGTCTTAGGGGGCCTAATTGGCGTGGTTAAAGCCAGTGGGGCCTTCGAATCCGGCTTGATGGCCTTGACGAAAAAGACCAAGGGCCACGAATTTATGTTGATTTTCCTGGTTTCCATCCTGATGGTCCTCGGGGGTACGCTCTGTGGGATTGAAGAAGAGGCCGTGGCCTTTTACCCAATTCTGGTGCCTATCTTCATTGCGATGGGCTACGACTCGATCGTCTGTGTGGGGGCCATCTTCCTCTCCAGTTCGGTCGGGACGGCCTTCTCGACCATCAACCCGTTCTCCGTCGTAATCGCGTCAAACGCGGCCGGTATCAACTTTACCGAGGGAATCAGTTGGCGGATCGGGGGGTTGGTCGTCGCCGCCATCTTCGTGATTTTCTACCTGCACTGGTACAGCAAGAAGGTCAAGGCAACGCCGTCGTTCTCCTACACTTACGAGGACAAGAGTTCCTTTGATAAAATGTGGTCCGTGGCCTCCGATGACACCAGTAATCAAGCCTTTACGCTGCGCAAGAAGATCATCTTGATCCTGTTCGTCATCACGTTCCCCATCATGGTGTGGGGCGTTATGTCACAGGGCTGGTGGTTCCCAACCATGGCCTCGTCATTCCTGCTCTTCGCGATTATCATTATGTTCATGACCGCTACCGGGAAATATGGTATCGGTGAAAAGGGCGTCGTGGATGCCTTTACGAACGGTGCGGCCAGTCTGGTCGGGGTTTCTCTGATCATCGGGCTCGCGCGGGGCATCAACCTGGTCATGAACGAAGGGATGATCTCGGATACCATCCTGCAATACTCGTCATCACTGGTGGCACACGTGAGTGGTTCGGTCTTCATCATCGTTATGATGCTGATCTTCTTCGTCTTGGGCTTCATCGTGCCATCCTCCTCTGGCTTGGCTGTGCTGGCGATGCCAATCTTCGCGCCATTGGCCGATACGGTCGACATTCCGCGGTTCGCCGTGGTAACGGCCTACCAATTCGGGCAATACGCGATGCTCTTCTTGGCTCCAACCGGCTTGGTCATGGCCACCCTGCAGATGTTAGACATGAAATACTCGCACTGGTTCAAATTCGTTTGGCCAGTCGTCGCGTTCGTGTTGGTCTTCGGTGGCGCCATCCTGGTGATGGAAGTCATGTTCAGCTAGGATTACTGCCAACTAAAATTGGTGAAACCAGGTGCCTGCGTCAGGCTAGGGTGGGGCCTGCTCTGGGGAACACCTCCAGCCTGGGAAGCGGTCTTCCGGTTCGCTTGAAAGCCTGGCAAAAATCACCAGTCTCTCAAGTCGTCCCGCGCTGTAGGCTGAGACAAGACCTCAGCCAACACCGCCGACACAGCTGGCTCCACCCTGGCTGCCTCCGGCAAGGTTGACGGTTATCAGTAACGGCGGGTCGGCCGGTGGCTAGCTGACAGCCTAGTGGTTACCAGTCAACGCTGATTGGTGAACGGTAGGCAGCCATTTTCCACTATGATGCAGTGAACAACTAAGCCTAACGTCATGAGTTGTATTGCAACAGTGTTTCTAGCATTCAGCTTGAGTCGCCAACTATCACAGCAGAACGATTTGAATCAACGGGAAAGGTCGACTTGCGGGTCGGCCTTTTTGATGTGGGCGTAAGCTTAGGCCGGAATCGAGAAAAATTTATTAAATAAATCACGCGCCACCACCAATAAAAACTGATAAACTAAATATATCGACAAAAATAAAGCGGTTACATAATTTCAAGGAGGATTTAGACATGAAGTATCGGCATTTAGGTAAATCAGGGTTGCGCGTCAGTGAATTAGCGTTGGGCAGTTGGATGACGGACGTTAGCGACGGTGCCAAGCAGGACCTGGCGGCGCAGAGCATCAAGTTGGCCTATGAAAAGGGCATCAACTTCTTTGACTGCGCGGACGCCTACAGTGGTGGCGCGGCCGAACGGTTCTTGGGCAAGACGCTCAAGCAATTTCCGCGCAAGGAACTGGTCGTCTCCAGTAAGGTCTTCTTCCCGACTGGCGATGGCGTCAACGACCGCGGTCTGTCGCGCAAGCACATCACGGAATCCGTGAACCAATCGCTGACAAACCTACAGACGGACTACTTGGACCTGTACTTCTGTCACCGGTTTGACCCGGAAACGCCACTGGCAGAGACCCTGAGTACCCTGAGCGGCTTGGTCGATCAGGGGAAGATTTTGTATTACGGTGTCAGCGAATGGCGGCCAATTCAGATTCTTGAGGCGCAACTAATTATTCAGGAACGGGGCCTGCACCCAATGACAGTGGTTCAGCCGCAATACAACATGTTCGACCGCTACATCGAACACGAACTGCTGGACGTTTGCGAAAAATTAGGCTTGGGTGTCGTGCCATTTTCGCCGCTGTCTCAAGGTTTGTTGACGGGTAAATACCGCAAGGGCCAACCGATTCCGGCCGGTTCACGGGCCACGTACCAAGGCCAGATCAAGGCGTTACTGACCGATGACAACCTGGACAAGGTGGAGGCGCTAATCAAGATGGCCAAGGAATTAGACACCGACCTGGCCACGTTTGCCTTGGCCTGGGGCTTGCGTGATTCCCGAATCTCCAGTCTGATTACTGGTGCCAGCAAGCCGGCGCAGTTGCAAAATAACTTGAAGGCACTGGACTTAGAGATTCCGGCTGAGTATGACCAACGAATCAATCAGTTATTTGGGTTTAAGAAGTTCTCGCGGCAAATCGGCTAGAGTGGGCTTCTGGCCTCGCGTGTGGTATCCTTATTAATCGTAAGCCCCCGCGCAAACGGGGAAAGGGAGGGACCACTTTGGCATTAACGACCGCCAAAAATTATTTATTACTGACTGAACGCATCGACAAGCGGCCCATGCTGCGGACCCGGTTCACGACACAGGCCTACTTGGTTTTGGCCGCTGTCTTGGACTTGGTGGACCAGGGCATCTTGGCCGCAAATGCTGGGCAGATGACGATTGCCGATGCGACGCGGTTTGACCAGTTGCCACAGTACTTGAACGCCTTTAAGATTCGGCTGACGGGTGATTTGGCCCAAGATTCGCAGCTGAAGACGGCGTTGAAATTGGTCACCAGTTGGGATATCGTCAATGCGCTTTACGACGGCATTGGCGCCGAGACGCTAGCGGAGCAGACCACCGAACGGGTGATTTTCCAAAATAACCTGAAGCCCCACGTCATCTATGAACCCACAGCTGCGAGTCGCCAGACCGTTATCACGGCACTGAAACAGCAGCTGCTGAGCGCCCGGCCAACCACCGCAGCGGTGAATCTGTATCTGATTCTCGCCCAACAAGGCGCGCTGGCCTGGCTGTATTCGGCCGATGAAGTGGCGCAACTGCAGGCAGCCGCCGTCCAGCACACCGACTGGGGGAAGGTTCAAGACCTGGTCAGTTTAGCGGCTGAGATTATCCAAGCGAAAAAATTTGAAATGGACGGTTGGCTGAGTTAAGGGCAGTTGGTCGTCAAGTGAGGGCCCTTCGTTAAAATAACGAGGGACTCTTTTTTGCGCCACTGAATCGTTCAGAAGGTTGATAAATCAACAAATTACCCCATTGGACGGTATCCTTATTAACTGAACAATTATGCAGGTTAGGCTTGTTTTAGCTTGGCGCGCGACCTATGATGGAATTGTGAAGTAATTCTCAAAAGGAGATGGGTGGCATGTCATTAACGATTGCTGCTTTACGAGAAGCGCCGGGAGAAAACCGGGTCGCCCTCTCGCCAGAAGTCGTGCGTAAATTGGTAAAAGGTGAGTTTCAAGTCCTGATCGAAACGGGGGCTGGCGACCGGTCCTTCTATCCGGACGCCGTCTTTGAGGCCGCGGGGGCCAAGATTTGTGACCGCCAAGCCGCGATTCAAGGCGCGGATGTGTTGGCCACGATTGGGCAACCCGGCAAGGACGTCGTCGATCAGCTGAAGGCCGGCCAGACCTTGTTAGGGTTGTTACAACCACTGACGGATCTGGACTATGTGCAGGAGCTCGCAGCCAAGAAAGTCAATGCGTTGGCCTTTGAACTACTGCCCCGGACCGTGTCGCGGGCCCAGACCATGGATGTCTTGAGCTCGCAAGCCAGTGTGGCCGGGTACAAGGCCGCGTTGCTGGCGGCCGACCGGTTTTCACGGTATTTACCCATGATGATCACGGCCGCCGGAACCGCCAAACCTACCAAGGTGTTGGTCCTGGGGACCGGGGTAGCTGGCCTACAAGCCATCGGGACGGCCAAGCGGCTGGGCGCGATGGTGTCGGGCTATGACATTCGACCGGCCTCTCGTGGTGAAGTGGAATCGCTGGGAGCCACTTTTTTGACGACCTCCGTTTCCGCCACTGGTGAAGGCGGGTACGCGCGCGCCTTGACGCCAGAAGAAACGGCGCAACAACAGGCTGAGTTAGCCGCCTTCATTGCGCAAAACGACGTCATCATCACGACGGCGCAGGTTCCCGGACGGCGGCCACCGCTGCTGGTCACCCAGAAGTCCGTGGATGCGGCCAAGGCCGGTACCTTGTTCATTGACTTGGCAGCCAGCGCCCTCGGTGGCAACGTGGCCGGGTCCCAACCGGACAAGACGGTGACGACGGCCCAGCAGGCCCAGATCATCGGCGCCGGGGATATGGCCAGCCAGTTGCCCGCCTCCGCCTCGGATATGTTTGCTAAGAACGTTCAGGCGGTCTTAACTGCCATCGTTCAGGACGGTAAATTGGTTTTGGACGTGGACGATGAGGTGATTGGTGAGCTGTTGGCCACGACTAATGGTGAAATTATCAGCAGTCGGGTTCGCGACGCGCTGAAATTGCCGGCGCGCCCAGCGGCTAAGCCAGCAGAATCAACCGAAACCAAAGGAGTTGATTAGGCATGAGTCAGGAATTATTTACGAATTTAGCCATTTTTGTTCTCAGTCTATTAGTGGGATTCGAAGTCATGAGTAAGATTCCCGCAACCTTGCAAACGCCCATGATGTCTGGGGCCAACGCGATTCACGGCGTGGTCGTGGTCGGGGCCTTTGTCATTGCCGCGGAAGCCAACAGTGCGCTATTTTATGTGCTGGCCTTTCTCGGGGCCTTCTTTGCCGCAGTCAACGTGGCTGGTGGTTACACCGTGACCGACCGGATGTTGGGCATGTTTGACCGGAAACCGGCCGCGAAGAAGGGGGAGGCTGAGCAGAAATGAGTGCGCTACAAACAGTTTCAGCGTTAATTTATTTGGTTTCGGCGGTCTGCTACGTCTTAGGGGTCCACTTGATGCGTTCGCCTAAGACGGCCCGGCGGGGGAATGGCCTCTCTGCCGTGGGGATGTTTCTCGCCGTTATTACAATTATTGTGACGATTGTGGTCGAGGGCAAGATTGATGCCATTGGCTGGATTGTCTTATTGCTGGGCCTGGCACTGGGGATCCTTTACGGGGTCGTCAAAGCACGCAAGGTGCCGATGACCGACGTACCCCAGCTGGTCAGTCTCTTCAACGCCGTTGGTGGTGGCGCGGCCGCCACGATTGGGATCTTCGACTACCTGTTGAAGGGTGACGGCGCTAACCTGAGCGTGGCCTTCTCGCTACCAGTCTTACTGGACGTCATCATCGGGGGCATCACGTTCTCCGGGTCACTGATTGCGACGGGCAAGCTGTCCGGTCACGTTTCCGGGAAGCCCATCAGTTTTCCGGGCGCCCGGCTGCTAAACATCGTCGTGGTCCTGGCCATCCTGGTCTCGGCCTACCTGATGATCGGCTTGCCGACCAATGTTTGGTACGTCACGCTGGCGTTAGCGATGAGTCTGGTCTTTGGCTTGCTGATGACCTTGCCAATTGGTGGGGCGGACATGCCCGTGGTCGTGTCGCTGTTAAACGCCTTCACCGGATTGGCCGTGGCCTTTGCCGGTTTTGTCATTAACAACCAAGTCCTGATCATTGCCGGGGCCTTAGTCGGGGCCGCCGGAACCATTTTGACCTTACAAATGGCCGATGCCATGAACCGTTCCGTGGCCAACATCTTGGCTGGAGGCTTTGGGACGGGCGATAGCGACGGTGGCGTCGCTGCGGCCGATGTGCCCGTCGATGTGAAGGAGACTTCCGCCGACGACATTGGCCTGCAACTGGCCTACGCCCACAGCGTCATGATCGTGCCAGGCTACGGGTTAGCCGCCGCGCAAGCCCAACACGAGGTTGCCGAATTGGCCAAGGTCTTGACGGACCAAGGCATCGTCGTCAACTACGCGATTCACCCGGTTGCCGGGCGGATGCCGGGGCACATGAACGTGCTGCTGGCCGATGTCAACGTGCCGTATGACCAAATGAAGCAGTTGGATGACGCCAACCCACTGTTTGAGAGCACCGACGTGTCCTTGGTCATTGGGGCCAACGACGTCACGAACCCACTGGCCCGCGAAAGTGGCAACGCCATTTCCGGAATGCCAATCTTGGACGTCGACAAATCCAAGTCGGTCGTGGTTATCAAGCGGTCGATGAGTACCGGGTATGCCGGCGTGCAAAACCCACTGTTCGCCATGGACAACACGCAGATGTTCTTCTCCGATGCCAAGAAGGGGCTGCAAGAGATTGTGGCTGCGACGAAGCAGTATTTGGCGTAAACAAGAGTGGGCCAACTGGCGAGCATTCACGGTGCTAGGCTAGCAAAACTGGCAGCGCCGATGGTCAAATCTAAGGATTTCAGTGAAAAATCGCGTCTCAACAAAATTCGTCCTGGTCGACGAACGCTGTTGGGGCGCGTTTTTTATGCCCTGTTGTTCAAATTTTAGTGGTAGGAGGGTTGCCAGTCTTGTGTCCCCATGTTATAGTGTACTAGTAAAATATAACACTAGGGAGGTAGGACAAATGCAGTTCGATGATAAGGTGCCAATTTATTACCAAATCAAAAATTATCTTTATCATGAAATGATGACCGGTCAGCTGAAACCCGGGGATAAGTTGCCGGCAGTTCGCCAGCTAGCGGTCGATCTCACGGTCAACGTGAACACGGTGCAACGCGCACTCGGGGAAATGATTACGGAGGGTATTCTGGAGTCCAAGCGGGGCAAGGGCAACTTTGTCACGATGGATGAACCCCGGATTACCCAGTTAAAGGAGCACTTGGTCATGGAGCAGTTGGAGCGGGTCTACGAACAATTACATGCATTGAACTTAACCGATGAACAAATCATCGAGAGCTTGAAACGATTTATCGCCCAAAGGAGGCAGCAGAATGACTAATGTGTTAGCCATCGAACAACTCACTTACAAGCACAATTTGAAAACGATTTTGAATAATGTAGATTTGACCTTGCAGACGGGTAAAATCGTGGGCCTCCTGGGCGAAAACGGCGCGGGGAAGACCACGTTGATGCGGTTGGTGACGGGCAGTGCCAAAGGGTCTGGGACCATCGCCGTGTGTGGCGACAGTGTGGCTGCCCACCACAAGAGTCACGTCAGTTTCACCGAACAACTGCGGGGCTTCAAGAGCAACACTCGAGTGGACCGCGTCGCCAATTTTTATCGGCTGGTCTACCCGGATTTCGACGGCCAACGGTTTGAAGAGCTGGTCACCTTCCTGCAGATTGACACCAGCCTGAAACTGGGCGCGCTGTCCAAGGGGATGAAGGAAAAGGTCGTCATCGCCCTGACCTTGGCGCGGCAAACGCAGTTGTACCTGCTAGACGAACCCTTCAGTGGCATCGATTCCATGAGCCGCAAGAAGATTATTAGCAGTATTATCAAATGGAAGCCGGCCGACGCCACCATGGTCATTTCCGACCATTACGTGGCTGAGATTGCGCCGATTTTAGACGAGGTGGTCATCGTCAAGAACCAAACGATTTACGCCCATAAGGCTAGCGACGCCATTCGTGAAGAATTTGGCATTGGGATTGAAGCTTACTACGAGAGTTTGTATGAAGGGAGTGTCAGCCATGACTAGTTTTGGCAAAGTCTTTCAAGTGATGAGTCGCGAACGGTTCCGGACCACCAACAAAATCCTCTTGGCCGAACTGGCCGTGATGGCTGGAACGTTACTGTGGAGCGTGGTGACCCGCGGTATTCAAAGCGGCGAGTTCTTCGGCGTGGCAGCAGCTTGGTCGGGGCCGGCGTTCCTAGCGGCCTTTATCTTCATGAGTGTGGCCAACGAACACGTTTATACCCGCGACACTTACCGGTTGATTCCGATTGGGGAAACGAAATTATATCTCACGAATTTGTTATCATCCTTCTTGATGTTCCTGTACTTCGGTGTGATTCAGGTCGTGCTTTACGCCATCACCAGTACGATTGATGCCAAGTTCTTGAACAGCCTATTTGCAGATCTGATGGATCCTCGCTATCCGTTGGGTGAGGCCATCAAGGTTGTCATTGGCCTGGGGCTGATGGGGCTCGCGCTGGTCGTTCTCGGCTGGACGACGATTTCGCTGGTCCACCTGGTGGTCAGTGCCACCAACAACTTCCTGCCCAATGTCAGTCGACGGGCCATTGACACCGTGCTCTACATCATCGTCATCTACCTGGTCGTGCGCGTGGCGGCCTTCATGATGCATGAGTTCAATAACTTGAGCGACATGATGAGTGCTAGCGGTCAGACGCTGTTCGGCATGAACATTGTGGGCTTCCTGGTCATTGCGGCGATTGAAGCTGTCATCAACGTGGTCCTGCTGAAGAAGTGGGTTGAAACGATTCCGAATTAATCAGTGGAATAGAAATTGCTAAACGAGAGTGGAACGGCTGCCTTTTGGCGCACGTTTCGGCCATTTAAATTGACGCATAAGGGTCTGGGATGTTTTATCCCAGGCCCGTTTTTGTGGGTGAATGGTTTTTAAAGTGATGTTTGAAATTAGTGAAAAATTTTAAATTGCTGTGCATGTAACGAAAGTACGGAATCGGGTCTTCTTGTAGGACCATGCACAAGTTCAATAGAAATTATTTTCTAAAGAAACTAGATACGTGTGCGTCAGTACTAGGTATTCAATTTTTTTGAATGGAGTATCCATTTTTATTTGATTGAATATTCACAATATAAGCATAATAATAGGGCTGTACAAGAGATTGAAGCTTTAATTTATAAAAATTGTTCTTTGAAGGGAGTTGGAATAGAAGAAGTCAACAGAGCAATGAAAGCGCAACCATCGAATGGTGATTGATAATTGGTTATCAGCAAATCCAAAGAAAGAAGTGAATGTGAAATGGCTTTCAAGAGAATGTTTGATTCAGTTGAGTGTCACGAAGGTGAACCAATGCGGGTTATTACGAGTGGTGTGCCTACAATTCCTGGAGATTCTGTGTATGAGATGGAAGAATGGCTGAAGAAAAATGATGATCAAGTCCGTCTATTGATGCTACGCGAACCTAGAGGTATTCCAGCCACATGTGCAAACTTGATCGTGCCTGCTAAAAATCCCAAGGCCAAGGCAGGTTATATCATTATGGAACAAACGGAATATCCAATGATGAGTGGGGGCAATACAATTGCGGTTGCCACCGCCTTACTAGAAACTGGCCAAATTCCAATGACAGAACCAGTCAGTGAATTCGATTTGGAAGCGCCTGCTGGCTTGATTCACATTAAAGCTGACTGTAAAAACGGCAAAGTAACCCGTGTCACCTTTAAGAATGTTCCGGCCTTTCCAGTATACTTAGACAAAGAAATTGACGTACCACACTTAGGAAAGGTCAAAGTTGATATTGCTTGGGGTGGGATGTTCTATTGCTGTATTGATGCAACGCAATTCGAAGGCTTGCATCTGGTACCAGAAATGGGGAGTGAAATTGCTAAAATTTCCTCGTTAGTGACGACAGCAGCAATCGATCAATTGCCGGTTAACCACCCTGACTATCCAGGAGTTGGTATTACATTGTCAATGATGCATGAGCCATCAGATGATCCTGATGTTTATATGCGTACTTCCAACTGGTACCCAACTGGAAAAGTTGATTTTGATAAGCCAGAGACTTGGAAGGGTGCCTTAGACCGAGGTGTCTGTGGTACTGGGACTTGTGCCCTAATGTCGATTGAGCATGCCAAGGGACGCTTGAAATTAAATCAACCGTTCATTAACGAAGGTTTGCTAGGAATTCGATTTGAAGGTCGGGCCATTGAAGATACCGAGATCCACGGTCATAAAGCTATTGTGCCTACTGTGGGTGGACAATGCTGGATTTATGGATTTAACAAGTGGGTCTTGGATGATACGGATCCGTTCCAAAACGGCTTTACCATCGGTGATATTTGGTGAGCAATTAAAACCCTGATGGGAGGAGCGATGTTGTTTGGAACTATCAAAATTATCTTCGTTTAGAAAATGGCTAATGATTGGACTACTAGCATTCTTCGGTCGAGCGATTGCCAACGTTCCTTACTTACGCGAAGTGTATTATGATCAGATTATTAGTGCACTGCACATTACGAACACACAGCTGGGATTGCTGTCTAGTGCGGTAGGAATCGCTAGTTTAGTTGGTTACTTTTTTGGTGGCTTTTTGGCCGACAGAATTAGTTCGAAGAAAATGATTATGGTCTCTGGTGTTGTCGGGGGATTATTCTCTCTGTGGTACATGGCTCTGCCGTCTTTTCCCATTTTATTATTGATTCATGCTGTATTAGCCTTAGATGGTACGCTGATTTTCTGGGCAGCGTATGTCCGGATTATTCGGATATTAGGGGGTAGTGAAGGACAAGGGAAATATTATGGCTTTGCGGAAGGTATTCGTGCAGGGTTTGGTATTCTTCTTCCCATTACCACGACATTTATTTTGGCGCAATTTGTGAATGTTAAGCTGGGAATGAAGTCAGTCTTATTATTTTATGCAATTTGTTACTTTGCGACTAGTATCTTGGCAGCTTTCGTCTTGGTTGATGTTCGTGAAGATACCCAGCCAGATCAGCCGCAGGCCAAAATAACTAAGGCAGACTATGTTGCGCTATTAAAAACGCCAGGACTATGGCTAGTCTCGTTCTTAATTTTTGGCACTTACTTAGTCTTTTCACTTCAGTCGTACACGACGCCCTATTTGACAGGAATGGGAGTCTCAAATGGTGTTGTCAGTATGGTGGCAACGTTCCGCTCCTACGGGGTTGGTGTGATTGCTATGCCGCTGTTTGGAATCATGGCAGATAAGTGGCTGAAGTCCTCAGCCAAAGCTTGTGTGATTGGCATGACGTTGCTATTGCCATGTGCGCTAGCGATGCTATTTATCCCTAAGTCTGCACCAGTGGTTATCATCATAATGACCTTAGCTATTGGATTCTTAGCTAGTGGCACGCGCGGCGTTTACTATGCCACGCAAGATGAAGCACGGATTCCGGTTACGATGACGGGGACTGCAGCTGGCATCATTTCTACTATTGGATTTTTACCTGATGCATACGTCTTTACGCAAGTTGGTGCTTGGCTGGATAAGTATCCGGCTACGCAGGCTTATCATATGATTTGGATTTACATGGCAATCGGTTGTTTAATTGCCATCGCTGCTGGTGGGGGCATTTTGTGGCTAGCCCTTCATCAGGGAACCAAGGTTAAGTCTAACGTTCAGACGCAGGATGTTGCATAGTCAGTAAAAAGCACCACTCTAGATTTTCTAGGGTGATGCCTTTACTGGTTATGCAGGGATTGTGGCGAGGGAAACTTTGCTGCGAATCAACTGACCAAGGGGCTGAACAATATCTCGATGTGTCTGATCCTTGCTAGTTAGTCCGACTTTCAGTTTGAACGGACAGTCGATTAAGTCAGTGGAGAGAATACGCATGTCAGTGGTAATGAGCGATTCGGGAAGTAAGGAGACGGCCACACCAGCTTGTACCGCTGAAGCAATGTTATCCATCATGGTGCTTTTAAATACCACTTTAAAGTTAGCGTCAGTTTTTTTCAGACATCTTAAGGAGTAGTTATTCACAATGCAATTATCTGAGAATAGCGCAACTGGGAGGGATTGGGAAGCGTCAAGAGTTAGATCATGACTAGCTACCCAGAACATTTTCTCTTCCCAGAGGGGGTAATCGTCTGAATATTGCGGTTCCATAGCAACTAAGGAGATGTCAACTTTCCCTTCAGCCATTTGTTTCCGTAAGATACGGCTACGAGAGGCAACAATGTCAAAATTGTAATCGTTAAATTCTTGTTTGATTGTCGGATAGACTTTTTTGACGAGAAAGGCAACATAATCCGTGGGAACGCCAAGAGTGAGGGCGCCTTGCCAATCAGCATTGTTCAGCGAATTGAATGCGGAATCATTTAGCTCTAAGATTTGTTGGGCGTATTTATACAGCGTTTCACCGGCCTGAGTCAGTGTAAGGGTATCTTTTTCCCGAATAAAAAGGGGTTCGCCCACTTGCTCCTCCAATTTTTTGATCTGGGTACTGACAGAAGAGTGAGAACGGTAGACCATTTCAGCGGTCACATTAAACTTTTTAGTTTCAGCGGCAATGACGAAGGTATTCAAGTATTCGAGATTAAAGCGTTCTTGCATTCTATCAAATCCTTTTATGTTTTCGAGTTCCTTGTGCAAATCGTAGCATATAATCATTGCTACTTCAACGCTTAGTGAAAGCGTTTTAATTTATTGAACTCTAGGTTCATTATCATTTGATTGCCACTGAGCATGAGGAGCATATAATCGAAGATGGAAATACAAGTTAGGGATGCGCATCCGATAGCTGTATTGAGATTTAATTAATTTTGTGAATTCTTGAGCTACTAGGAGGAAATGAACATGACTGATATTCCAGAAAAAATGAGCGGTGTTTACTTAACGGGTAATGGTGGTTTTGATAAATTAGAGTACCGAGAAGATATTCCAGTGCCAACCCCTGAAGCCGGTGAAGTCTTGGTTAAAATCGGTGCAGCTGCGGTCAACAACACGGATGTTAATACGCGGACTGGTTGGTATAGTAAGAAGGTTAAAGAGGAAAGTAATGCCGGTGGCGTCAAAGGGTTCAAAGAAGACGTTCATGAAGATGGTACTTGGCTGGGTGAAGCCATGCATTTCCCACGTATCCAAGGGGCAGATGGCAGTGGCGTTATCGTTGCGGTTGGGGATGGTGTCAGTCCTGATCGAATTGGACAACGTGTCTTGATTCGGACGATGCAAGAGCTACCAGCTAGTGATGAGGGCTTGGAATGCATTACGTTTGGTTCTGAATGTGATGGTAGCTTTGCGGAATACACCAAGGCCTTGTCATCAGAAGCATTTGAAATTCATTCAGATCTAAGTGATGGAGAATTGGCGACTTTCCCATGTTCATATTCAACGGCAGAAAACTTAGTGGTTCGGGTTGGCGTGAACAAGGGTGACGTTGTTTTAGTCACCGGAGCTTCCGGCGGTGTTGGCTCAGCACTGGTTCAATTAGTTAAGATTCGTGGTGCTAAGGTCATTGCCGTTTGTGACCCAGGGCAAGAAGATCGGGTCAAGGGTTATGGCGCTGATGAGATTCTGCTACGTGGTGATAGCTTTGTTGAGAAGATTGGTAAGATGAAGGTTGACGTTGTTTTGGACATGGTTGCTGGTCCACAATGGCCGGAATTGTTGGAAGTCTTGAAGAAAGGCGGTAAATATGGTGTCGTTGGTGCTATTGGTGGGCCAATGGTGGACTTAGATGTACGTAACCTGTACTTGAAAGACTTGAGTTTATTCGGGAGCACCTATCAGACTAAAGAAGCCTTCACGAACTTAATTAGCTATATTGAGAAAGGTCAAATTAAGCCAGTCGTTGCTAAAGAATTTCCATTGAAGGATATCGTTGAAGCGCAAAAAGTCTTTCTGTCCAAGACGTTAGTCGGTAAGATTGTTTTGAACGTGAACCCTCAAAACTAGAAAAGATTAGCTGATGTTCAGAAAGGTGTAGGCATATGCGGCTCAAACAACGGCTTAAATTCATAGACCTCAAAGTGTTTTTAGTTCCAGCAGTTTTAGTTTTGTTGGTTATTGTAGCGGGGGTATTTTATCATAAGCAATTTGGACAATTGGTAAATGCAACCTTTCAATGGTCACAACGGTATTTCAGCTGGCTCTATGCATTGGTTACCTTTAGTTTTATCCCGTTTTGTGTGTGGGCAGCCTGGGGCAAGCAAGGTCAAATTCGGTTGGGGGGCAAGCAAGCTCAACCTAGTATGTCAATGGCAGCTTGGGTTTCGATTACGTTTACCTCAGGCATGGCTCTAGGCGTTGTCTTCTACGGTGTTAGCGAAGGTCTGACGAATTATATGACGCCGCCGCCCTTTACGCACTTACTGCCGCATAGTGCTGCCGCTGCCGAAACCGCACTACAGTATGTATACTTGCACTGGGGATTTCAGGCTTATGGTATTTACACGGCAGCGGGTCTGTGCTTCGCCTTTGCACTGTGGAATTTGAAACAGAAATTTGCGCTTAATTCGGCATTGCAGCCATTATTGCATGAACGAGCAAGTGGCTGGATGGGTCAGCTAGTCAATTGGTTGTGCCTATATGTCTTGGTGGCCTCACTGGGAACCAATGTTGGGTTAGGGACATTGCAGTTATCAACGGGATTTCGCTATATGACTAAGTTGGCAATTAAGCCGTTGGTGTTACAGATCCTTATCATTGCCATATTGGGCATAATCGGTATCTACGCGGCCTGTTCCGGTATTCACCGGGGTATCAAGTTAGTCAGTAACATTAACATGAGTGTTTTCGCAACGTTACTGGCTTGGGCGTTTATCTTTGGTGGATCCGTATTCATCTTAAATAATACGTTGTCTTCAATTGGCGGCTATCTGAAGAATTTTGTTGAAATGGGATTATATTTAGAACCTGTGAAACAGACGGGATGGGTAGCCAAAAATACAATTTATTATTGGGCTTGGTGGACAACAGTAGCACCGATCACGGGCTTGTTTTTGGCTCGGTTGGCTAGGGGACGAACGATTCGTCAGTTTGTGTTGGTCAATTTGCTAGTGCCAGTTGGGTTCATCTTCATTTGGTTTGGAACGTTTGGTTCATCAGCCATTTTTACTCAGATGCATCATGTTGATATCTGGCGTGATCTGCAGACGCAAGGTTATCCGGTGGCATTCTTCGCTTACCTGAACACGTTACCTTGGGGAAAATTGGTGATGATTCTGGGATTGATTGCGGTGATTCTCTCATTCGTAACTCAGTACGAATCAATGATTTATTCCATTGCTGAGATGTCAGTAAATCAATCAGAGCTGTTGCCAAATGATCATCGGGTCAATTATCTGAAGATATTTTGGGGCATAGCGATATCATTGATGGGATTCATCCTGATTCAGTCAGGCGGGCTGACCACAGTTCAGACGTCGGTGGTTGTTCTTGGAATTCCGATTCTCTTGATTCTGGTTGCCTATGTTTTTGGGTTTGTCAAAGCAATCAGAAGGTATGATGAAACAATGCTTGCAATCAAGCGTGTGGACGACGCTAAAAACTAAATCGGCCTTGCCGCGGGCACCGGTAAGGCTGACATCAAAAACGACCACCGAGTTTTTTCTCGGTGGTCGTTTTCACGTATTGGTAAGTTGCTGCTAAATGTCTTGTAGCTGTTGCCGAATTGCTGGAATAGCTGCGCCAATAGCAACGGCATGATTGTTGACGGTACCGAGGCGGAGGTAGCTCTCCGTTTCCGGAAAGACAGAGCGCTGCTTGAGTCGTTGCTTGAGATCAGCTAGATTTTCCGCTGTTAAGTATTTCGTCAGATTTCCTGCGATAACCAGCGGAATGTCCACGAACATGTGCAGGTTGTAAATCGCTGCGGCCAGGTAATCTAGGTATTGGTCAAAGCGTTGGCTGACTGCCGGGACGCCTTGGGCAAGCTGATCAAAAAAGTCGGTACAGGATTCGTCCTCATGCAGGAGCGAGTGCAAAGAGCAGTACGTTTCAATGCAACCACGCCGCCCGCAATAGCAAACAGGCCCGTTGCTGGCATTGAGCGTAATGTGTTCCATGGTGCCATTCCGGCCGCTGGGGCTGTTCAACATGTGGCCGTTCACGATAACTGCTGTCCCGATGTGTTCACCAATCGAAAGGAAGATGCCGTCTGTGGGATGCTGGCTGTATTCAGCACGGGCTACGCAGTCGGCGTCATGGTAGAAGGTGACCGGGAAGGGGAGGTATTGCGCAAAGGTTGCGGCCTTCATGCCGGTACAATTAAGAATCTTGCCATAGAGAATCGTGGTGCCATCGCCGTCGATTAAGCCTTGAATACCGATACCGACGTGGGCAATCTGATTTTGACTAAAACCGTGTTCCTGGACCAATGTCAGGATGGCCTGTGCTAGGGCTTGGGCGTATTGATCATCGTTGGCAAAGTCCAAATTACTGGTTTGTAGAGCCATCACTTCATTTTTTAAGTTAAGTACGGCCAGTGTTGCCCGGTGCGCGAAAATTTCAACGCCGATACTCAGGCTGACGTTGGGATCAATCGAGTAGGCAGTCGCCCGGCGACCAATGAGTGATTTCAATTGTCCATTTTTCACGATTAATTTTTGCTCAGTTAATTTTTGCAAGTTAGAGCTAACCGTGGGGAGGCTCAAGTTCAGCTGATCCGCGATGTCTTGCTTAGATAATTTTTCATTGTCGTAGAGCAAATGGTAAATGTCTGAGTAGTTGGAATGTTTGATGGATTGCATGTTACTGGTACTCATAGCTAACTCCTTTACATATTTTGTAGGTAACGATGGTGAGAATCCGACGTTAAGCGGCATCCTCAGACACAACCATCTGTTATTACCCTACAGTGTAGCACAAATTGGGCAGAAGAAAGTCGATTTGTAAAATAATGTAACCGCTATCTTTAGGAGGCCGTTTGCCAGTGATTTTGACAAATTAGCTATTGAAATAAATGATCAATTGAAATGAATTGGCAAATAATTTTCTTGATGGTATAGGACAAAAACAGCTAGCCAATCGACAATTCAGTTCAATTGGACTGATTGTGAAATGAATAATTATAGAGAAAAAGGATTGCGCCCGAAAACGTTTGCAGATATAATAGCAATCGAATTAGTTTTATAAAACGATTTTATAAAACAATGTGAGCAAACTTAGAGAGGTGCTTGTGGTGAAAAAGTATATTTCCTATGCGTTAGGAACGTTTGGTCATGATGCGTTTTACAATACGCTGAGTATTTACTTCATGATGTTTCTGACAAGTCAGCTGTTTACGAACAGCGGCGACGAAAAGATGGTCGGGATCGTGACCACGATGGTTGTCGTGATTCGGGTTGGTGAAATCATGTTTGACCCGATGATTGGGGGCATCGTTGATAATACGAATACCCGTTGGGGAAAATTCCGACCGTGGATCATGATTGGATCCGTGGTAGCGGCTATCGGCTTGGTCTTTCTGTTCTCAGACTACTTTGGTTTAGCCTGGAACAGTCCGATTTTTTACTTAGTCTTGGTAGCGATTACATTTTTGATGATCGATGTTTTCTATTCGTTTAGCGATATTGCGTTGTGGTCGATGTTGCCAGCCGTTAGCCTGGATAACCGGACCCGAACGAAATTTGGGACCGCTTCACGGATTGGGTCAACGTTGGGAGCACAAATCGTCATTGTCATTATTACACCGGCGATTCTGCTGTTTTCACATCTGATTTCTAAGGTGCCCTATGGTCAACAGACCCGTGCTGGTTGGACCGGGTACGTCTTGATTGTGGCCTTGTTGTGTGTGGGTGGTGCGCTGATTACCTGCCTGAACATCAAAGAAGAACATAATCTGATTCGGGCCAACGTGAAGCACACGACGGTATCCGATATTTTCCGGGCCATTGGTCACAATAAGCAATTGCTGTGGATGGCCGCCTCATACTTTCTATTTGCCTTCAGTTACGTGGTCACCAATTCGCTGTTGATGTATTACTTTACTTATCGATTGGGTAACGCAGCGGCCTATACTTGGGTTGGCGTCATCACGTGTATTCTCGGTGTCATTTCTGTGGGTCTATTCCCCACACTGGAAACGCTGATTCGCCGTCGGGCTATCTACATTGGTGGGATTGCCTTTATGCTGGTTGGGTACGTGATTTTCCTGCTAGCTGGGCAAAATCTCGGATTGGTCCTGCTGGCAGTATCGTTTTACTTCTTCCCTTACCCGTTGATTTTCTTGGCCACGCTGATGACGATTACCGACAGTGTCGAATATGGTCAGCTGGTTAATGGTGTCCGCAATGAATCCGTTACGCTATCAGTTCGGCCTTTGATCGATAAACTCGCTGGGGCTGCCTCTAACGGGATTGTGGGCATCGTCGCTGTTGTGGCGGGGATGACAGGTAATGCCAAGCCGTCTGATATTACGGCGGCTGGGGTCTCGCAATTTAACTTATTTATGTTCTACATTCCCATCGTCTTGCTGATTCTAGCGGCACTTCTGTTCTATTTCAAGGTCGATCTGACGGAAGCCAAGCACCAAAAGATTGTGGCAGAATTACAAAAGCGGTTGAAGCGGGATCAGACCCTGAAGGAGGCGGATTCAGAAGTTAATTAATTTACGAAAAATGAAAACGGTGTCAAAAAACCATTGACTTTTAAAAAGAATGGCATTATGCTTATTCACGAATTAAACAAAGTCGTTTTATAAAAAGACTTTGAAATTTAGGAGGAATTATTCATGGGTATTTTAGATCGCATGCGTTTGGATGGCAAAAAAGCCTACGTTACTGGTGGGGCTCAAGGTTTAGGCAAGGCCATGGCCACTGGGTTGGCTGAAGCCGGTGCGGATGTTGCCATTGTTGATATCAACATCGACAAGGCGCAAGAAACTGCCGCAGAAATTGCTAAGGCTACGGGCCAAAAGGCCATTGCTATTCAAACAGATGTTACGGATCCTGACCAAGTTCAAAACATGGTCGACACGGTCGTTAAGGAATTAGGTGGTTTGGATGCTGCATTCAACAACGCTGGGGTTTGCTTGAATGTGCCAGCCGAAAAGATGACCTTCGCCCAATGGCAAAAGGTTGTCAACCTGAACCTGAATGCAGTGTTCCTATGCTCCACGGCAGCTGGTCGTTACATGTTGAAGCAAGGCTCAGGTTCCATTGTGAACACGGCTTCCATGTCTGCACACATCGTTAACCGGCCACAACCACAATGCTCTTACAACGCAACCAAGGCCGGGGTTATTCAATTATCCAAGTCCTTAGCAATCGAATGGGCTAAGAAGGGTGTGCGGGTTAACACCATGAGTCCTGGTTACATGGGAACTGATTTGACTCTGAACTCCGAAGACTTGAAGCCATTGATCAAGACCTGGAATGACTGGGCACCACTTGGTCGTTTGGGTGAACCAAACGAATTACAAGGTATGGCCGTTTACTTGGCCGGTGATACTAGCAGCTTCTCAACCGGTGCCGACTACTTAGTTGATGGTGCCTTCACTGCATGGTAAATCGCTGTTGGTCCGTCGCTAGCTAGGCGTGTCAGTGAGCACGATATCGCGATGGACGATGAACAGAAATTTTAGGAAAAGAGAGGAACACCACTCATGAAGTATTTAATTGGGACTGACATCGGGACTTCCGGAACCAAGAGTATTCTAATGGATACTACCGGTAAACTGATTGCTCAGGATTTGGAAGAATATGACGTTTTGACGCCCCGACCACTGTGGGCTGAACAATGGCCAGATGTTTGGGACAAAGGCGTGCGCGATTCTATTCGCGCCGTTGTAAAAGCTAGCGGTGTCAATCCGGACGACATTAAGGGTATTGGGTTAAGCGGTTTGTACGGTGGTTCTGGCGTCCCCGTGGACAAGGACATGAATCCAGTACGGCCAGACTTAATTTGGATGGATCGCCGAGCGGCTAAAGAAACGGAATGGGTTAAAGCCAACGTTGATTTGAAACGGTTATCTGAAATTACCGGGAATGACGTTGTTGACCCTTACTACGGCTACACGAAGGTTTTGTGGATCAAGAATCATGAACCAGAAAACTGGAAGAAGACAGCGATGTTCTTGCCACCAAACAACTATGCCATTTACAAGTTGACCGGTGCGGTCTCAATTGATTACTCTGCTGCTGGTAATATTGGGGGATTTTTTGACATCAACACGGGGACCTGGTCCAAGGAAATGATGGACGCGATGGGTGTACCGATGGATAAGATGCCACAGAAGTTTGTGGATGCCACAGAAGTCGCTGGCCGACTAACGGCAGAAGCTGCGGCCGACTTAGGCCTGAACGAAGGCACGCCAGTCATTGCTGGTGGGGTCGACGTGGGTGCGGCTAATATCGGTATGGGTGTTTTGGAACCCGGTCGTTATGTTGCAGCCATCGGTTCTTCAATGAACGCGGCCTTGGTTAGCGAAAAGCCTATCAAGGGTCGGGGCATGATCGTTTGGCCATACCCTTACAAGTCACGCGAGTTGGTTTATAACTTTAGTGGTTCAGCAACTGCCGGAGCCATTACTAAGTGGTTCCGGGATAACTTCGGGGATGCCGAAGTTGCCGTTCAAAACCAGGGCGGTCATAACGCTTACGTAACCCTTGGTGAAGAGGCGAAGGATGTTCCGGCCGGCAGTCGTGGCTTGGTCGTCTTGCCTTACTTCATGGGTGAGCGGGCACCGGTATGGAACTCCGATGCTAAAGGGATGGTCTTCGGACTCTCACTAGTACACACGAAAGCCGATCTATTCCATGCCTTCCAAGAAGGGGTCTGCTACGCATTGCGGCACAGTATCGAAAGCACGGGTCGCGATTTAGGCGACTACATTGTGATCGCCGGTGGGGTCACCCACTCCAAGGATTGGGTCCAAATGTTTGCTGACGTTACGGGCTATGCCGTTCGGACGCCGGTCGATGATGCGGAAGCTAACCTGGGTGACGTGATGTTAGCTGGCTTGGCAACCGACACCTTGACCACCGATGAGGTTCAAAAATGGCAGGTCTTAGGTGAGAAAGTTGAGCCACGGGCTGCGCAACACGAGACTTACAACAAGTATTACCAATTATATCGGAACCTATACAAGGATTTAGGCAACGATATGCATGATCTATCAGTGATTTCGGGCATTGCGGAATCATAAATACATTGGGTTCAAAAACGGCTACCCCGGACACAGGTGGCCGTTTTTGTGTGCAATCAGTTAACAGGTTGAAGGCTGAAAGACGAAACTACCCAGTGGTCATATTAGTTTGTTGCCCGTAACATTTCCGCCCTGGGTCCGTCTCTCATTGACAAGCCGAAACATCGTTAGTATCCTGAATTAAGCACGTTTCTACAATTCTCATTATCTGGAAGGTCGTTTACCTACATATGCATAAGAACCGCTTCTCCTTTAGCTTGATCATGGTTGGTGCGTTCCTCAGTGTCTTGAACCAAACGCTGATGTCCACCGCCTTACCCGCCATTATGCGGGCGTTCCACATCACGACCGCCCAGGGACAGTGGCTCAACAACGGCTACCTGCTGATCAATGCGTTGATGATTCCCACCACGGCGTATTTGATCAAACGCTACACAACGCGTCAGTTGTACTTGACGGCGTCACTGATTTTCATTGTTGGCTCCCTGATTGGGGCCACGGCGGCCTTTTACCCCGTCTTGATCGTCGGCCGAATGATTCAGGCCTTGGGGGCCGGCATCATCATTCCGCTGGTCAACGTGGTGGTAATGACGTCGACCAAGCCCAGTGAACGGGGCGCTGCGATGGGCATCGTCGGACTGGCCTTGAACCTGGCGCCAGTGCTGGGGCCGACCGTGGCCGGGGTAATTTTGACCCACCTCAGTTGGCCGTATCTCTTCGGGTTGACGTTGCCGCTGATGTTAGTGGACGTGGCCTTGGCACCGAAATTTTTGAAAAATGTGGGCGAACTGCACCAGCAGCGACTCGACCGGACTGGCTTACTGCTGTCCGGGTTTGGCTTGACGGCGGCACTTTACAGCTTCTCCAACGTGGGCGAGACAGCGTTTTGGTCGGTGAAGGGCGTCGTGCCGTTGGTGATTGGGCTGGTGTTACTGGGACTCTTCGTCAAATGCCAGTGGACCAAGCGTTACCCGCTATTGAACCTGCACGTGTTTCGGTATCGGCAGTTTAATTTACCGCTAATTATTAATATGTTGTTAATGGTCACGATGTACGGCAACGCCATCATCATTCCGGTGTTGGTGCAAAATGTGTTCCACCAAAGCGCCTTCGTGTCGGGGCTGACACTGCTGCCAGGGTCAGTCTGCACGGCCATTATTTCGCCACTGAGCGGCCGGTTTTATGACAAATATAATTTCCGGCGGATGGTGATGATCGGGCTGACCATCGACATGAGCGGGTCGCTGCTACTGAGTGCGACCGGTAGCCATTCCTCGATGGCCTACGTGGTCGCCGGGCAGACGATTCGCCAGCTGGGCCTGGTATTGGTGCTGATTCCCATTCAGACGCACGCCTGGTCGATGCTGCCGCTGGCCATGATTCCCGATGGTGTCGCGGTGTACAACACGCTGCGACAGGTGGCGGCCTCCTTTGGCACGGCGCTGCTGGTGGCCATCATCAGTCTGACCAGCACCAGCCACATCCACTGGTCGATGAACAGTCAGCTGGTTGGCATCAAGTTCAGCTATTTGCTGTCAACGGGGATGGTCTTCGTCTGCTGGTTATTGGCGCGGCAGTTGAAGAAGGCTGATGGTTTGGGTGAGGTACCTGAGAAATGAACTCAGGTGCTTTTTTATTACCAAAAAAGTCGGGTGGAAATGTTTGATACTTATCTTTTGATAGCGCTATACTAACGTTAGTTACATAATTCACATACAAGTTTAAGGAGGTTTCTAACGATGAAAGCTGTTAGAGTATACGGCAAGCAGGACGTCCGGTTAGAAGATGTGTCGATTCCTGAACCCAATGATGATCAAGTACAGATCAAAGTAAAATTCTGTGGTATTTGTGGCAGTGATTTGCATGAATATTCAGAGGGCTTGACCTTACCAACCAAGCGTCACCCGATTAGTGGCAAACAGCTGCCAATTACGATGGGGCATGAGTTCGCCGGAGAAGTTGTTAAGGTTGGCAAGGCAGTGACTCAGCTAAAAGTCGGCGATCCAGTGGCTGTCGAACCGTTGATTGCGTGTGGACACTGTGATAATTGTCGTGCGGGGAAGTATAACCTTTGTGAAAATGCCATTGGTGACGATGGTAGCAGTAATTTCATTGGTTTCTCCGATGATGGTGGGTATGCGGAGTATGCGAATATTCGTGAATTCTTTGCCCACAAGATGCCTGCCGGGATGAGTTATGAGTTAGGGGCGCTGACGGAGCCAACAACTGTTGCTTATGAGGCTATTAAGAAGAGTGGACTGCGTGAAGGCCAAACTGTAGCTGTTATGGGTGCTGGGCCAATCGGACTGTTGACGGCGGTTCTGGCTAAAATTGCCGGAGCTACGCGGGTCTTTATTTCTGATGTCTCAAAGGAACGGTTACAAAAGGCTAAGGACCTGGGACTGACCGACCTGCTGAATCCGGATGAAACTGACGTTACTGCCGCAATCAAGACGGCGGTACCTGGTGGCGTGGATATTGTTTATGATGCCGCGGGAATTCAAGCGACCTTTGATACCGGTATTCGGTCGGTAAAGAAGGCAGGCAAGGTTATGTTGATTGCTTTATTTGCTAAGCCAATTACGGTTGATGTCACTAACCGGTTGATTATGCAAGGACTAGATGTTTTAACGACATTGGGCTATAACAATGATTATCCGGCCGTTATGGCGATTATCGACCAGCATCCAGATTTGTTTAACCAACTGATCACCAAGAAAATTCCGTTAGACCGGGCAATTGAGGATGGCGTTAAGACGTTAGCCGTTGATAAGTCTCAGGTTAAAATCCTCATTTCACCAGAATTATAAGTGAACGACAAAAGACGCAACCATCGCCGGCTGCGTCTTTTTTAAATGAATAAGTAATAAAGCCCACTGAGGCCGATGAACGCGTAGATGCCTCGTTTCATGGTGGCAACGTTGAGGCGGGGCTGCAGGTGGGCTGCGATGGTCGTCCCGGTGATGGCGCCCAGCATGCCGATGAGGATGAAAGGCACCAGGTGGGCGGTCACGATGCCGCTGGCGACCCGCAGCGTGGTGATGTAAAAGGTATCGATCAAAAAGAATGTTTGCAGGTCGGCCAGGTATTGCGAAAGCGACCGGGCTTTGGACAGAAAGTACAGGGCCATGAGCGGGCCGCCGATGCCAAACAGCCCGTTGAAGAAGCCCGAGATGATCATGAATGCCCCGGCAACGACCCAGGGATAGGCGGTGTCGCCGGAATTTTTATGCAATGAAAAGTACAGGGACAGGGCTACCAGGAGGCCGCCCAGCATCATCCGCAACAGGTGGACATCCAATACGTGACCCAGGTGCACCGACCAGCTGGCCACGCTGGCGTAGACCAAAAAGGGAATGATGATGCGTTTCAAGCGAATCTCGTGGCGGTTGCGGATCACCAAGGTCACGACGCTACCGAGCATCATCAGCCCCGCCACCCCGGCACTCTGGTCGATGGGCAAGATGTTGGGCAAGAAGATCATCATGATGATGACGGCCCCAAATCCCGTGAGTCCCTGGACCAACCCGCCTAAAAATCCCGCAATAATGACAACTAACCAAGCCACACCCGTTTCCTCCTTCACTAGTATCTTTAGTGTGGCCGAAGCCCCAGCGAAAGTCAACCGGTCGCTGGGCTTGACAGGGGGACGGAGAACTCGTTTAATAAGGTTAACTAAATGAAGAGGAGTGGTTTGAAATGGATGCGCGCACGACGCCTTACTTTTCTTTTGCGGATGCTAAGACAGCGGTTAGTTACTATCAGGAGGTCTTTGGGGCGACGGATGTTTATCGCCTCAGTCCGGATCGCGACCAGGCGAGAATCTTTGGGGTTCCCGATGGCGTCGACCTTACCGACATTACGATGTACGGCGGCTTTAAGATTCTCGGCCTGAATTTCAGTTTTTCCGATGCCTTTGGCGGGCAAACGCAGCCGTCCAACCAGGTCTCGGTCATGCTGGACATCAACAGTGCCGACACCCAGGCGGTGGCCGCACTGGACCAGCTGTACGCCCGGTTGATGGCTTCCGGTAAGGTGACCGTGAAGATGCCGTACGCGCAGCAGTTTTGGGGCAATAAGATGGGGACCATCGTGGATCAGTATGGCATCACGTGGATGCTCAGCTGCTCCCCGTGGGCGGACCAGCGGCAGTCATTTTAGACACAAAAAAAGCCCTCATCAATCCGAGATGAGGGCACCAGTTGATCCATAGGTTACATTTGGAATGTACAGAGCAACTGGGCAGGCGCAAACCTGCATTGACTAGTGTACCTGTTTTCGCAGCAAATAGCTAGGAAAAGTTGGCAAGTTGGCCAATTTAAGCTCATGCGACTGGAAATAACGGGTAACTGGCGGAGCTGATTGGGCAGTTGACCGGGTAATGCATACCACAACGAATGGCGGTTCACCTGAATGATTGGCGGGTCGATTCTCTAAGGGGGGCGGCCCGATTTTGCTATCTTTTGAACTGGTGCCATGCTATACTCACTCCCAAGACAAATTCGGGGAGAGAGACTATGAAAAAACAACTAACAGCATTACTGGCGGTGGGCGTCATGGCGACCACCATGGGGAGCACGTCCGCGCAGGCCGCCACGGAGACGGCTAATCCGACACCGATTTCTAGTAGCGGCTGGTTACACAGTGATGAATCTCAGCGAGGGGCATTTAAAAACACCTACTACCGGCTCAAGGTCAAGACACCGGCCAAACTAGCGGCGTATCGCGCTCAGGGTGGGGCCATGATCCAACGTAAGCTGACCTTGCCCAAGGGCACGATTATTAGTGCCACCAAACAGGGCAAGTATTTGGTGAAGACGGAAAATAGCCAGGCCGCCGACGTGCGCTATGGCCTGAAGGCGGCAACCTTGAAAAAGATGGGGACTGTGGGCCAGGGAACCTTGGTGCTGAAGATCAAGGCCAGCCAGGCGACTAAGATCAAGCGACCGGTCTACGCGCTGCCATACGGTGGTGGGCAATTGCTGAGTGGTGGCTTGAAGGCGCTGAGCCAAGTGCCCAAAATCACCAGCAATCAGATTCGTATCACGGCGGACGGTTACCTGGAATACTACCCGAACCACCCGCACGTTGTGACGGGCGACGGCGGCTATCAGTGGACGTATGCGTTCGACCAGCGGCCTACCAAGAGCGTCAAGATTACCAAGGCCACAGCCAAGGGGAGTCGCGTCTTCTTGTATACTAAGGTGAAACCGGCCGGCGTTGCCAGCAGTCGCGTGGCCAAGACCGGTGCTCACCAATACCGGGTCAAACTGACCAATTTACACACGCCGTACGCCTATACGGATAACTGGCTGGGGGACGACACCGGTGTCGCCAGCCTGTACACCATTGGCAAGACGACTGCTTATACCGTCATTGGCGAGGGATTTAACTAAATTAGCAGGCTATTTAAACCTGATAGATGGGGTCTGGGAGGCTTTTCCCAGGCCCTTTTTACTACGCTGGAAATAGCAGCTTTAAACTAAATAGTTAGTTTTTAGTTAGTTTTAGTTTACAAAAGCTAACTACCATGCTAAGATAATGCCATCAAGAACAAGGAGGCCATTTTCAATGACAGAGAAAAGTCGAGATCTGATGAAAATTTTTGGCAAATTACTACAGAATCGGGCGTTACTGATGACAGTAGGACATCAACCGGGGATGGGCGGCCATGGTGGCGGTCGCGGCCAGATGGGACTCTTGCAAGTCTTGAGTCAATCGACCAACGGCTTGACCAATGCCGAGATCGCGGAGATTTTGGACATTCGGCCCAGTTCCGTCAGTGCGCTGATCACCAAGCTGGTGGATACCGGATTGGTTGAACGGGTGCCCAGTAAAACGGATAAGCGGGCGGTAATCGTCAAGCTCAGCACACAGGGACGCGAGCTGTTTGACCAATATGATCAACGCATGGATGATTGGTCGACCAAGTTGTTCGCCGGCTTGACGGCAGCGGAACAAACTCAGTTGGCGGAGCTGTTGACCAAGCTAAGCCACCATGTGGACGACCTGGACTGGCACGAGATGATGGGTGGCCATGCTCACCCACACTTTGGTCGGGGCGGCCACGGTCCCATGGGTGGTTGGCCACGGTTCTAAAATTGGAGGCATAAGGGATGGCACAGAGAAGAGCAATCGCCATGACCGCGCGACAACGGCCAACTGGTAAGTTTAATAGCAAAGCATTTTTAAAATTGATTCGGCAAACGCAACCCAAGTACTGGCAGTTGTGGGTCGGCCTCTTCTTGGGCCTTCTAGCCACGGGTGCCCAGTTGGCAGTTCCCAAGCTGGCACAATCTTTGATCAACGGGCTGGGACAGGCGTTGAATCGGCCGCTGCTGATTATCGTCATTGCGTTGTTTATCGTGAGCGCTGCGGTTAGTGCCGTGTCAGGGGCGCTCCTAGGGTTCTTCGGTGAAAACGTGGTCGCCCGGTTGCGAGAAACGTTGTGGCAGAAGTTGGTGCGCTTACGAGTCAGCTATTTCGACAACGTCAAGACCGGAGAGATGACCTCGCGGCTGGTCAATGACACCATGCAGATCAAGAATCTGTTGGCCAATTCATTTCCCCAGATGGTGACCTCGTTGCTACAACTGGTGGGGGCCTTGGTGATTATGTTACTGATGGACTGGCGGATGACGACCATCATGTTTGTGGCGGTGCCCGTCGTGATGGCGGTCATGTTTCCCATCATGCGCCAATCCGGCAAGATTGGTCACCAACGGCAGGATGCCATGGCGACCTTTAGTGGTGCGACCGATGAGACGCTCAGTGAGATTCGGTTGGTCAAGTCCTCAAATGCGGAAACTTACGAAACCACGGCTGGCGTTCAGCAGATCAATGATCTTTACCGTATTGGCTTAAAAGAGGCCATCTATGATTCGATTGCGGGTCCCGCCATGACGGCGGCCATGCTCGCAGTCTTCGTGGGCGTTCTGGCCTACGCCGCGGTGCGGGTATCTGCCGGGACTATGTCGATGGGGACCATGTTTTCGTTTCTGATGTATCTGTTCCAAATCATCGGCCCCGCCGGCACGTTGGCGCGTTTCTTCACGGACCTATCCAAGGCCAATGGCGCAACGGAACGGGTACGGGATCTGTTGGCCGAACCGGAAGAGCAGCTGACGACTGGCGCTAGTCAATCCGTGACGGCGCAACCGCTAGCCATGCACCACGTGGATTTCGCCTATGAAGACGAGGGCCCGCTGATCTTGCATGACGTGAACTTTGAAGCGCAACCTAACACGGTCGTGGCCTTTGCCGGACCGTCTGGTGGCGGGAAGTCGACCATCTTTGGCATGATTGAACGCTACTACCAGCCACAACGCGGGCAAGTCACGATTGGCAATATCGATGTGAACCAGGTCAACCTCACCGAGTGGCGCTCACAAATCGGCTACGTGAGCCAGGACTCTGCCATTATGGCCGGCACGATCCGGCACAATCTGACGTACGGGTCAGCGCAGACCTACAGCGACGAGGAGCTATGGCACGTTTTGAAGTTGGCTTCCGCGGACACCTTCGTTCACAATATGGCGGACGGACTCGATACGCAGGTCGGCGAGCGGGGCGTCAAGGTCAGTGGTGGGCAACGGCAACGGTTGGCCATTGCGCGGGCGTTCTTGCGCGATCCCAAGATTCTCTTATTGGATGAAGCCACTGCGAGCCTAGACTCCGAGTCAGAGGCTATGGTCCAACAGGCGTTGCGTGAATTGATGAAGGGGCGGACGACGCTGATCATCGCTCACCGCTTGAGCACAATCGTCGATGCGGATAATATCTACTTCATCGAGGACGGCCATGTCAGTGGCCACGGCACTCATCAGGAGTTGATGGCGAGTCTACCCATCTACCGCGATTACGTGCGGATCCAGTTTAAGGAGTAGGCAAAAGGACCACAATTATTGGCAGCTGCCAGTAGTTGCGGTCCTTTTGGCGTACGCAAGATTATTTAACGAGCTTTACAGCGTGTTGGGTGTAAGCCAAGTGCCAACCCTTAGGTAGTCCGGAAACGTGACTGAACTTGCCTTTGTGATTGTGGAATGACAGGAGCTTGGTGCCATTCTTCAGGGCGCCCTTGGTCAGAGTCAAGGTTCCGCCAAGCTTAGCAGTCTTCTTGATGGTTAAATGGCTGTTGCGGGCGAGTTTCAATTTCCCGTGTGTTTGGTGGTAGTTGCCGGCAACGGTGACTTTGGCCGTGCTGAGTTGTAAGGTCCCGCCGTTTAAAGTGACGTTTCCTTTACCAGTGGCCGTGGTCGTTGCCAGTTGCAGGGTCCCGGCCTTTAAGGTCGTGCCGCCTGTGAAGGTGTTGCGGCCACTTAGCGTCAACTGGCCGGACCCGTTTTTGGTCAGGCTCCCTTTACCGGCCAAGTCGTTGCGCCAGTTATCCTTGGCGTTGAAGCCACCTTTTTTGGCGTCCATGGTCACCGCAACCTTACCATTCAGGGCGCCGTAACCGTTGGCAGCGGAGAAGAGATCCAGGCGACCCCAACCTTCGGCGTCATCCATGACGGGGTAGCCAGCGGGCATCCCAGTCGTGTAGAGGACATCACGACGTTGCGTGGCGCTTAAGTAAGGCAACCGCGTGGCTAACAGCACTTCTGCCCCCTTTGGGACACGCATGGCGGCTGACGTATCGCCCGTTTGGTTGAACCCATAGGTCATGCGGAAACGGTAGGCGTCGCGGTTAGTTTGGTAGTCGCCAAAGTCATCCGTGGCCTTGGTAACGGGGCTCTTGAGCAGGGCATCACTGTGGGCGACCTGGTAGGCTTGCTTCATCAGGTCTTGATTGTTGCTGTCGTTGAGCGTTGCGGCGGTCATGGCGGTACCGACCATGCGGCCCCCCATGACGGCTAGTGGGGAGTGCCGCCCGGCGAGGACCCGGTCGTAACCGACTTCGGAGGAACGAGTGATCAGTTCTTGGAAGCGTTCAGGAACGGCGTAGGCTAGCGTTAAGCCGGTCTCAAAGGCGGCCGTGGTATGGCCACTAGGGAAGTCGTAGTCGTCGGCCTTGGCGTGGGCCATGACGTTGGCTAAGGCAGGGACAACCTTAACGTCCTTACTTTGCCGGTAGGGCCGTTCATATTTGACCACGTGCTTGATCACGCCGGTCCCGGAGAAGGGGGACCGGGCGGTGGTATTGACTAGCTGGACTAAGGGCCCCAATTTAGATGAGGTGTCGGCCCAGTTGACTTTGCTGTAAGGGGCGTTGGCTGGAAGCGGGGTGCTGGGCATCGACGTGAAGTCAGTCTTGGCATCCGCGTTTTGGATGAAGGCATTGGCGTAAGGACCTAAGCCGGAAATCAGGTTGTAGCGCAGGTCCCGGCGATCCGTTAGGTAGGACCGTTCGGCTTCGCTGTCGTTACGGTGTTGCGTAATGTCGGCAGCCTTGGCCACGTTTTGGTCGAGCAGGCTGGCATTCAGCTTTTTGCCGTCTGCCCAATATGTAGAAAATTCGGCCATTTCGCCTACGACGGGATTGGTCTGGGGCGTCGTGTTCTTGGCGACGTTGGCTTGATAAGTGTCAACGAAATAGCCATAAGGCGCGGTGTGCGCGGTTAGATCATCGGTGCGCTTGCTGGCTTGGGCGGTCGTCGTGACCAGGGGTAAGGTCACCGCGGCAAGGGAAAGTAAAACGGCTGCTTTTTGGGTCCAAGGATGTTGGCGTACTTTCATGAAAATTCCACCTTTCGAAATGAACGGGTCGACTAACTTTTCTATTTTCAGGTACATTTTCATCATACCCGAGCAATCTTTCAAAGTCAGTAGGGTTAATGAAAATAATACAGAAAGCATACCAAATCAATACATAGCGTTCGTTTTAAGCCGGTAAAGCAAGTGACTTAACTATTGAACGTGGCCGATGACTTAGTGGATGAAATGAAAGCGATTCGTTTTGCTATCAATTTAAAGCAGCATTCGATATGATGTTGACGGAAGTTGGTTTTTCAAAAAGGACTTGGAAAGGAATTTTGTGATGATTACTGTCAATGAATTAACGACCAACCTAAAGCAACCCCTGCAAGTTGAGCTCCTGACGGGTGAAGAGTGGTATGGCGGCAGCATTGCGGATGGCTCCCAGTACCCCTTACATCAAGGGAGCGATTATCAACTGGACCTGATTCACCTGGTCAATGGGAATCAGGTGGCCCCGGCCTTCATTTCGACCAAGGGCCGGGTGATTACCAGCTATTCGCCGTTTAAACTGACGGTGGCTGACGACCGGTTGAACCTCATTGCGCGTGACCAGGTGCGCTTGGTTGCTGGAGCGGATGGCCTCAAAGGCGCGCAACAGTGGTTAGCCCAGCACACGTTTGAACTGGAGAGCATGCCTCCGGCCGACTTTTTCGAGCTGCCGCAGTGGAACACGTGGATGGAGTTACTTTACCAGCAAAATCAAGCGGACGTCTTGGCTTACGCGCATCATATCATCGAAAATGACTTTCCGGCAGGAATCATCATGATCGATGACTTGTGGGCGGATTATTATGGTCGCTGGCAGTTCTCGACCCGGAAGTTTCCGGATGCCCCCGCGATGGTCCAAGAGTTACATCAGTTAGGGTTCAAAGTCATGGTGTGGGCCTGCCCCTTCGTGAGTCCTGATTCGCAGGAGTATCGGGATCTGTTGGCACAGGGGATGCTGCTGATGCGACCGGATGGCAAGCCAGTCGTGCGGGAATGGTGGAACGGCTTCAGTGCGATCTTAGATCTGAGTAATCCGGCGACCTATCAGTGGTTTAAGGAAACGCTGCAGGACCTGCAAGCCAAGACGGGGGTCGATGGATTCAAATTAGATGCCGGTGATCCGCATTTCTACCAGGCCGATGACGTGTCGCAAATGGCCTTGTCACCGGAGCAGCAGACCGAATTGTGGGGCCACTTTGGTCAGGAGTTTGCCTACAATGAATTTCGGGCGATGTATAAGAATCAAGGCGCGCCGTTGGTCAATCGCCTACAGGATAAGCGATTTGAATGGGGTGCCGAGGGCCTGGCGGAGTTGATTCCCGACACCATTGTCCAGGGCCTGATGGGGTATTATTTCAGCTGCCCTGATATGATTGGCGGCGGTGAGATTCGCAGCCTGGTGACACTGGATCATTTTGATCAGGAGCTAATCGTCCGATCTGCCCAGTGTTCCGCGTTGATGCCCATGATGCAATTCTCACTGGCGCCTTGGCGAGTGCTGGACCAAAACCACTTGGATCTGTGTCGTGAGGCGGCCGATTTGCACCAACGCTTTGCCCCGACAATTTTAAAATTAGCCGAGACGGCGGCCAGAACCGGAGAACCCATCGTCCAGTCGATGGCCTATGACCACCCCGAGACGCCCCGGGCTTACTTAAAGACGCAGTTCAAATTGGGACCATCGTTACTGGTAGCCCCAGTGATTACGGCACAGGCGACCACCAAGGCGATTTATTTTCCGGCTGGTGAATGGCAATCGGTGACCGACGAATTCGCCCAACCAGTGACCGGACCCGCCGAAGTCGAGGTTCCCGTCACACTCGCGAGCCTCCCTGCCTATCAACGCGTCTAACAATCTGACAGAATCGAGGAAGAAAGCATGGAAATGGAGCAAAATGCCAAGCAAAATAAAGTGCTGACCCGCACCACTTATGCCTTTGGGGCGTTTGGCCATGATTTATTCAACCAAGTCATGAATAGCTATTTCATTATGTTTGTGACCAATCACTTGTTTAACGGGAGCGATACGGCGGCCAACAATCGGATGATTGGGATCATGACCACGATTATCTTCGTCTTGCGAATCGCCGAGTTGTTCATTGACCCCTTTATTGGCAATACCATTGACAAGACCAATACGAAGTGGGGCAAATTTAAGCCGTGGGTGATTATTGGGACACTGATTTCGGGTGTCTGCATGATGCTGTTGTTCAGTAATCTCTGGGGATTAACGGCACGGCCATTCTTATACCTCTTTGTATTTACGTTTATTTACATTGTGATGGATATTTTCTTTTCGTTTAAAGATATTGGTCTCTGGTCCATGTTACCGGCGCTGTCATTTGATTCCCTGGAACGGGAAAAGACGGCGACCGTGGCTCGGATTGGCTCCACGTTAGGTGGGACTATCGTGACGGTGACCATCATTCCAGTGATTCTGTTCTTCTCTAAGACCAATACCGGGGGAACAGGGGATTCCCGTGGCTGGTTCATTTACGCCGCAATCGCTGCCATCATCGCAATTTTGGGAGCGCTTTCTATTGGCTTTGGGACTCGCGAAGTGGACTCGCCGTTGCGTGAAAACAAAGAAGAAACTGGCTTTAAACAAGTCTTGAGCGTGCTGGTCCACAACGACCAACTCATGTGGTTGTCGTGTGCTTATCTACTCTACGGTATGGGCGCCTACCTGACCAATTCACTGATGCTGTACTACTTTACGTATGTGTTGGGGCACGCGGCAATGTTTTCCATCTTGGGTATTGCCAACATGATCATTGGTTTTCTGGCTGTGTCGATGTTTCCGGCATTAGCGAAGAAATTCAAGCGGCGTAATGTGTTCGTCTCTTGCATCGTGATTTTGTTGGTTGCTCTCAGTGTCTTTGCCTTTGCGGATCAAAACGTTTGGCTGGTCATCGTGGCCGGTGCGCTCTTTAATTTGCCGCAACCGCTGATTTTCTTGGTCGTGCTGATGACCTTCACGGATATCGTGGAATACGGGCAGTTGAAGCTGGGCCACCGGGATGAATCGCTGGTGCTGTCGGTGCGGCCGCTGATCGATAAGTGTGCCGGCGCCATTGTCACCGGAATCACCGGGATGACGGCGGTGCTGGCCGGTATGGCGGGTAACGCCAAAGTGGCCGACATCACGGCTAGCAACGTATTGACGTTTAAGCTCATCATGGTGGTGGGTCCGGCCATCGCCGTCTTGCTGGGAACGTTTATCTTCTTAAAGAAGGTCAAGATTACGGAAGCCAAGCACGCGGAGATCGTCGCTGAACTGGAAAAGACTTGGAATCAGCAGGATGATACGAAAGATTAGCATAAAAAAAGCAGTATCTCAACCCCTAGAATTGGTGCGGATACTACTTTTTTATTAACGGCTGAATATTGAACCTAAAATTAATGCACTGATTGCTGTAACGACGGTGTTCCGACACCTAAAATTGGTGAAACCAAGCACCTGCGTCAGCCAGGGTTCCGCTTGCTCTGAGGAACGCCTCCAGCCTGAGAAGCGGGCTTCCGGTTCGCTTGAAAGCCTGGCGAAACCAGCCAGTCTCTCAAGACGTCCCGCGCTGTAGGCTGAGAAAGGACCTCAGCCAACACCGCTGACACAGCTGGCTCCACCCTGGCTGCCTCCGGCAAGGTTGGCGGCCAGTTCGTATTATGTGGCTGTAAACGACTATTCTTGACGCCATGAGTCGCATGCTAACAGTAGTTTCAGCTGATTTCTGTCTTTCAACCATCAGTTAACGGGATAGCTCGCGAGTAAGTTGCTGATTGCCCCAGTCTTCCAGGGCGGTCAGAATGTTGTGAAACATGACGCCACTGGTGGTCAGGCGATAGCTGTAGTCGTCCTCGGGAATGGTTGTGACGAGACCCCAGTCACTCAGCTGTTTTAAGCGGAGTAGCAGGTTGAACGTGGAAATGCCACGGACCGTTTGTCGGAGTTCCATAAAGTCAGTGGGGGCGGCGTCTAGTTGATACAAAACCAGAGCGTACCAGCGCTGGTGTAGCACCTCAAGGCCCAGTTCACTGCCAAGGTTGAGTTGCGTTAATGCCATGATCGTCTTCCTTTCCGAATGCCAATTAGCTTAGCATTTGACTGATAGCTTGTCTACTAGATCGCTCAAGGACTGGTTTTTAAGTCAATTTAGCCATCGGGGGTTACAAAATGCCGCTTAATTTCGTTGGTATTAGTGAGGGCGATTTACCAAGGCGCCTGGGACAAATCTTCCTAGGCTCGTTCGCGTCACCTTTACGTAGCTGAAATGTGCGCCGTTTGTCTCACTCTCGTCAGCGCTTACAATCTATGCTACGATGGGATTAAGTGTTAACCAATAGAAGGGAGTATGCACATGTCAATTTCAGTTACGCAACAGCAATTTCACCTGCAAACGGCTCATACCAGCTACATCTTTCACGTGATGGCCAATGGGGAGCTGGGACAGCTCTATTACGGTCCCCGCATTCACGACCAACCCACTTTCCCTGAGCTGACCGTTCGAGAAGAGCACGGTGCAATTCCGGCTTGGCGTCTGGACCAGCCGGACTTTCAACCGGAAACGCTGAAGCAAGAATTTGCCAGCTTGGGCAAAGGTGACTACCGGGACCCGGCCTTTCAAATTACCGGTCCCGATGGTAGTCGTATCAGCGAATTTCGCTATCAGGATTATCAGATCTTAACCGGCAAGCAGCGACTAGACGACCTGCCGTCAACGTTTGACGACAGCGAAGACGACGCCCAGACGTTGGTCATCACCCTGGTCGATGCCGTGTTGAATATGACGCTGACCTTGAGTTATGCGGTTTTCCCGCATCAAGACGTGATCGTGCGTAGCGCCAAATTCACCAATCAAGGCGAAAAGACGGTCATGCTCGACCGGGCCTTGAGCCTACAATTGGACCTGCCGGACGCGAACTATGACCTGCTGCAATTCTCCGGAAGTTGGGCGCGTGAACGCCATTTGATTCGCCAGCGATTGCGGAGCGGAATTCAAAGCGTCGGCAGTCTGCGGGGCGCCTCCAGTCACCAGCAGAATCCATTTATCGCCTTGGCTCGCCCGGAGACCACTGAGGACCACGGGGCGGCGCTGGGCGTGAACCTGGTATACTCCGGCAACTTCTTGGACCAAGTCGAGGTCGACGCCTTTGGCACGGCTCGCGTCTTGACGGGGATCAATCCGACCGAATTTGGCTGGCAATTGGCCGCGGGACAAAGTTTTCAAACGCCGGAAGCCGTCCTCAGTTACACCAGCGCCGGCCTGAACCAATTGAGCCAGCAGATGGGGACCTTCTACCAGCATCATTTGGTCAATCCCCATTTCGCCCAACAGCCGCGGCCGGTGTTGATCAACAATTGGGAAGGTACTTACTTTGACTTTAATGAAGACAAATTAACGGCAATTGCCCGTGACGCCAAGGAACTGGGCATCGAAATGTTCGTCTTAGATGATGGCTGGTTCGGTCACCGAGACGATGACACCACGTCGCTCGGGGATTGGGACGTTTACGCGGCTAAATTACCGAACGGCATCGCCCATTTGGCGGACCGCATTCACGGCATGGACCTCCAGTTTGGTCTGTGGTTCGAACCGGAAATGATTTCCATTGATAGTGAACTGTATCGGGCGCATCCCGAATGGACCGTCGTGGCGCCGCACCGGGAAATGACGCCGGGGCGGAACCAATTTGTGCTCGACATGGCCAATCCGGCGGTCGTGGACTACCTGTACGGCAAGATTAGTCGATTAATCAAAGAGGCGCATCTGGACTATATTAAGTGGGATATGAACCGCAATATTACGGAATCGTTCAGCGCGACGTTGCCGGCCGAGCGCCAGGTAGAGTTCGCTCACCGTTACATGTTGGGCGTTTACCAACTATACGCGCGATTGACGACGGCTTATCCGCAGGTCTTGTTTGAATCCTGTGCCTCTGGTGGTGGGCGGTTCGACCTGGGAATGATGTATTACGCGCCGCAAGCCTGGACCAGTGACGACACCGATGCCGTAGAACGGTTACGCATTCAGTATGGCACGTCTTATGGCTACCCGCTGGCGATGATGGGCGCCCACGTTTCCGCCGTGCCCAATGACCAGACGGGACGGATCACGCCGATTGAAACGCGTGCGGCGGTGGCCTACTTCGGTGACCTGGGCTATGAACTCGACGTGACGCAATGTTCCGCTGCCGAAAAGGCCGCCATCAAGACGCAAGTGGCCTTCTACAAGGCCCACCGCGAGCTGTTCCAACAGGGGACGTTCTACCGGTTGGATAATCCATTTGACGGTGACAAAAACGTGGGCAGTTGGCAAGTCGTCAGTGCCGACGGCCGCCAAGCTGTCGTGGCCCGTTATCAAATTTTGAATCAGCCCAATCCCGCCTACAACCGCCTGTACCTGCGCGGTTTGCGGCCAGACCAACGGTATCGTGTCAGCGGGGATGATCACGTCTACTTTGGCGACGAGCTGATGCACGCTGGGTTGTTCATCCCCCACCTGTTGGCCACCACTCAAGGCGTGGAAGCATCCGCTGACTTCAGCGCGCGCGTCTTTACGATTGATGCGGTCGATTAATTGGGAAAACTGGTGTATAATTCTCATCAAATCCTCATAATCCAGGAGTGATGCGTATGAAAATTTTAGTGACGGGTTTTGACCCGTTCGGTGGCGAAACCACCAACCCAGCCATTGAAGCCGTTAAACGGTTGCCGGCCACGATTGCCGGAGCGACCATCGTGCCATTGATGGTGCCGACGGTATTTCAGACCGCGGGGACCGTGGTGCGCCAGGCCATTTTGACTGAGCACCCCGACGTGGTCTTGAGCATCGGCCAAGCTGGTGGGCGCGCGGCCTTGACACCGGAACGCGTCGCCATCAATTTGGCCGATGGGCGTATCCCAGACAACGCGGGTGACCAACCCAGTGACCGACCGCTACAGGAGACGGGCGCGACGGCGTACTTCACCCAGTTACCGGTGAAGGCAATGGTGCAGACGATTCGCGCGGCGGGGCTCCCCAGCGCCGTGTCGACGACGGCTGGAACCTACGTGTGCAACGCGCTGATGTATCAAGTCCAGTATTTGCGGGCCACGGAATTTCCGGCATTGCGCGCGGGCTTCATGCACATTCCGTTTCTCCCCAGTCAAGTCGTGGCCAAGCCGGGGGTGCCGTCGTTGTCCCTAGCGGATGACGTGCGCGGCATCACCGCCGCCATCACGGCCATCGTTGCAGCTGAATAGACGCAAAAAATGCGGTCTGACGGATTATTCGCCAGATCGCATTTCATTTCACTATCGTGTTAGACGCGTAAGTTTTCGCCGACCAACCCGACGAATGCGCCTTCCTTGTGGGCGTCTGGGTGGGCAATCAGCCATTTGTTCGTCTTGAACAAGAGCCGGTTCATCGGGTCCTGGGTGTCGACGGTGAAGTCGAGGTCCAGGTTCGTGCCGGCGGGCAACATGACTAAGCAGCGGAAACCGTCTTGGCCAGGGGCTTCACACGGCGCGAAGTGTAGCGTGGTGGCGTAGACTTCGATGGCCGTGCCCTTGGGAATCAGGAAGGCTTCCAGCTGTGAGGTGTCGTAGGTCAGGTCGTCATGAATGTCTTGACGTTTGCCCAGTAACAGGACAAAGTCAGTCGCCGCCACGTTGATTTCGGAACTGCTGTGGAATTCCAGACAGTTCAGCAGATGATTGTGGCCGATGCAGTAACCCGTTTCAGTCGGTACGCCGCCGTAAAGCGTTTGTTCCAGCCGGTGAGCGGCCGTGGTGTTGGCCAAAGATTCGGTGTTGGCCACGTATTGCGTCTTTTCTGGCGGGTAAGGAACCGCGTTCAAGTTTGTAATCAGTTCGTCCAAGTCACCAGCGGCAACGATGCGACCATAAGGCCGGAAGCGTTCGTCGGTTACGTCAAAAATTTGCATCAGAATCATCCTTCCAGTTGTAAGTTGCTTTCAGTATGCGCGGGAGTTATGAACATTTTTTGACTTGCGGGTAAAGAAATTGCGGATTTGCAAAATGGTACCGTGATAGTCTTAAGTGTTTTATAATAATCAACATAAAATAGAACTGGAGGAAAATAGTGATGCAGAAATATTTGGCAGAATTCTTTGGTACTTTTATGTTAGTGTTTCTGGGGACGGGTGCGGTAACCGTAGCTGCTGGGAACACGCTGACGATCGGCTTGGCATTTGGGTTAGCAATTACGGTATCAGCGTATGCCTTTGGTGGTATCTCTGGTGGGCATTTTAATCCAGCAGTTACGACGGCCATGGTGATTAATCGGCGAATTAGTGGTAAAGATGCTGTGTGGTACGTTATTGCTCAAGTTTTGGGGGCAACGGTAGCGTCGGCAGTGATGAAATTATTTGTTGGTGGCTTGGGTTTGGCTACAAATCAGCTTGGACAAACAGATTTCCCTAAAATTTCTGCTGGATTAGCATTTTCTGTTGAAGTCATCGTGACTTTCTTATTTTTATTAGTAATCTTGAATGTAACGAGTAATCAGCACGGTAACAGCAATTTTGCTGGACTGACAATTGGAGTTACTTTGGCCTTTCTGATTATTGTAGCTTTGAACCTAACGGGTGGATCATTAAATCCGGCGCGGTCATTTGGTCCGGCTATCTTAGCTGGTGGAAGTGCCCTAAACCATTTGTGGTTGTATATTCTAGCACCGGAAGTCGGTGCAATTATTGCAGCTGTTGTTGCAAGAGTTATGGGAAGCGAAGACTGAGTTAGGATTGATGGACATGAGTTAAGTGTGGTGAATTGGTCGGTAGTTCGTTTGCTGGGCTTTAAGCAATGAAAAACACTGATGTTAGCGTGAATTAAAATTCAAGCCAACATCAGTGTTTTAATTACGATTAAATTTATCCCACGATTAAAAGTTCGGAGACTTTGCCGCGTCCTTGAGATTTAGCTGATATCATGCGGGAAGCCTGTATTCTGTTGATGGTAAAGTCGGAATACAATGTATCAAAGAAATCATCTGCAGGATCACTTTGATGAGGATCAGAATTGCTAAGCGCGAAATGAGCTCCTTTTTTTGAGATTTTTGATACAAATTTTGCGAGCTCCTGCTGCGATGTATCATTGAAACTAGACTTAGCATAACTAGTAAAACTCGATGAATCGGTTAAAGGCCTGTAAGGCGGGTCGAAGTAGAAAAAAGTTCCCGGTCCAGCAAATTCCTCGGTTATACGATAATCCCCAAGCATAATCTCAGTGTTTTGTAGTAGTTCGGAAAAGTTAATGATATTCGACTTATTGAACAGGGTAGCTTGCTTTCTTTGGCCAAAAGGAACGTTGAATGTTCCTTTTGAATTAACACGGTAGAGACCATTGAAATCAGTCTTGTTAAGGAAGATAAAATAACATGCTTGATTTAAATTAGACGAAATTTTCTCTTCGAGTTGGGTGTTAAGAATATCATGGTCGGATTTTCTAGCAAGGATGTTTTCGTTAAAGTTGTTGCGGATTGTATAATAATAATCTTTTTGTTCAGTAGCGGAAAGATTATTATATTTTCTTTCAATTGAGCTTAGCTTAGCCACTAGTTCAGAAAGATGATCTCTCACATTAAGATAAAGGTTAATTAGATCTGGATTAATGTCCAAAATAACTTTCTTTTTAAAGGTATACTTACTTGAAAGAAATAATAGTAAAGATGCACCGCCGGCAAAAGGCTCGACATAAGTATCAATTGTACTTAAATCAATTTGAGCAGCGACCATCTGTTCAATTATTGGTGCTAGTTTTTTTTTTCCGCCAGCCCACTTTATTATAGGGGCTATTGGTAATACTTTTTTTGGTTGATCCATGATTAAAAAAGGGCTCCTTCTTCATTTTTGATACGACGAGTCGCTATATCTAAATAATTGCTTGAAAGTTCAATTCCGATACATTGACGTTGAAGCATCTGACAGGCTACAGCAGTGGTACCACTGCCTAGAAAGGGATCGAGAATTAACATCTCTGGCGTGGTGGATGCTTCTATCATTCTTATGAACAAGCTTAAAGGCTTTTGGGTTGGATGATAACCGAAACGTTTTTCAATCTTTTTGATAACAGGAGTTGACCATACATCAGTCATTTGTTTCCCATAATTACGTTCGCGCATAAGTTGATAATTGAATACTTGATGGCTTTGCTTGTCTTTTTTGGCCCAAATAATTGTTTCTGTAGAATGAGTGAACATTCTACAGCTCAAGTTAGGTGGCGGATTAAGCTTTTGCCAGGTTATGTTGTTCAGAATACGATAGTCGTTTTTCTTCATCAAATAGCCAACTTCAAAGATATTGTGCATGCTACCAAAAACCCACGGTGTTCCATCATACTTAAGAATGCGTTTAGCTTCGGATAAGAAAATATCGTTGAATTGTTCCGTACTTTCATATTCAGCACTTAGCTTATCCCAGCTTCCCTTGTCGACACTGACTTTTTTGCCGCCACGATTTGAAAACCCACCATTTGATAGAAAATATGGTGGATCGGCTATGATAACATCTACCGAATTTGGACGCATGAGCTTCATCAATTTTAATGAGTCACCTTGGTATAATTTGATAAGGTTATTTTTGTAATAAGCGTCTTTCATATGGGATAACTTTCCTCCGATAACTCACTAGTTAGTGTATTATGTGATCACTTCTATTTGTTAAGTATACGGGAAAATAAAAAATTATCGTCGGAACAGACGTTCACTTAGGGAATTCTAATAAAATACGTGGTTATAAAAGTCCCCTTTGTTTTTAGTTTGGCATTTGAACAGCTTAAGCTAGATGCGTCATTTGAAATGTTGAATTGACTTAAAACTTATGCAATTCTTCAAAGTATTGTATTTCATTATAAAGTAAAATACGAAGCGAATCGAGAGAATTCATGTAAATTAAGCAGAAAGTAAAATATTTTGCGACATTTAAGAACACTTAGAGAAGCTGATGCCATGCAGATTTTTATACGTTGTACTTCATATTTGAGTTACTTGATTCTAAAATACTTGAACTGTTAAAATAGGTGGCAAGACTATAGAAAGGCGGGGAGTGTAGTGGCTAGGGGAACGAATAAAGCGAGTAAGAATGAAGTTTGGCAAAAGATTTTTGATAGATCCGGGGATAGGATATTTGATTCAATAGATAGTAAAGGATACTTTGATATCACAGCTCCAGAACTAAAGCAGGCCAGTAATGAGGTGGATGGGCCGGATGTCCGTAATCTGGCAAAGTTTGATAAGTCGTACAGCTTGCCAGATGCGTTCAAGACAGGTACCGGTACAATAAAGGATTACATCAATATAATGCCGTTAGGATATATAGATAAGGTGTATACATATCGTTTGGGAAGGTTTAACGCTTATGCACCATTGGAAATCGAGGAGAATGAATCACCTAAAATGCTTGAGTTCCCCAAGGTACAAACGATTTCTCCAAAAACAATTCCTTCAGAGAATGCATATATTGATGCTGCTTTTTCTAGTGGAATGTTAGATCAGGCACTTGGCAGTGGCAAAGATCATTTTCTACCTGTACTTCACGGGCGGATGGGCTCGGGCACTATGAATTTTAACATCGGAGTTGATAATCCGCAGAGTTTGCAAATTAATGGTGCTCAAATTGAGATTGATGCGACCTTTGAGGATAGTCAGTCAGTCGTTGTTATTGAGGCTAAGGCTGTGCCGGAAGCCGACTTTCTTGTGAGACAACTTTACTATCCGTTTTATGTTATTAGAAATCGAGGTGTAACAAAACCAGTTCGTCCAACATTTCTCTTGCTACTTGGTGGAAATTATTATTTTAATGAATATACCTTCGATGATCCCAATAATTATTCAACAATTAGAATGGTAAGTCAAAAAGCATTTCGCTTTTTTGATAATTTAACGATTACTTTGGACAGGATTGTTGGTATATATAGGCGTAGTAGAATTGTTTCGGAACCGGCTATACTTCCACAAGCTAACTCGTACCTTAGATTTGTAAAGACACTGGCTCTTCTAAACGAAGCGGGCAATGAAGGAAATCCGGAGACTGGATTGAATAAGCGAGATATTGCAAGCGTATTCGGTTATGCTGAACGTCAGGGAGATTACTATGGAAATTTAGTTTTGTACTTGGGCTTATGCTCAAAGGAAAAAGAACAGTTTATCATTAATGATCGTGGAAGAAAGTTATTAGTAAAATTGGATGGTAATGAAGGAAAATTAGCATTGATTGAACTATTACTTCAACATCAGCCGTTTCGAATTGTATTTAAGTATTTGTTGGATAATCCAATGAAGCGTACTTCGGCTCTTTCGTCAGATGATAAATGTATGCTGGCGTCTGAAATAACCCCTTACTTAACGAAGAACTATGGCAAGTCAACGATTCTTCGAAGAATTGAAAGTACTGCTGCCCTGGTTAGGTCAGCCATTTTCGAGTCTATTGATGAGCCACGATGAGCTTTCATGCTAAACTAAACAAAGAGAGCAAAGAGAACGCAAACCAAAGAACTTGGAGGCGTTTCAAATGAATCTAAACACCATCAAAACCATCACCAACCTCGGGGCCGGAACCATGGGGCATGCCACGGCGTTGCAATTTGCACTGAAGGGTTATCCGGTGCGGTTGCTGGATACCAGTGACGCCGCGTTGCAACAGGGGATGACCGCCATCAAACATGACCTGGCGACCTTTCGCGAGGCCGGCTTGTTGCACGAGGCGGATGCCGCCATTCTCGAGCGGATTACGCCGACGACCGACTACGCGGCCGCGCTGGTTGATAGTGATTTTGTGATTGAGTCAATTATTGAGGACCTGGATGTGAAGAAACAAGTTTGGCAACGGGTCGAATCGCTAGTCAGCGACGAGACCATTTTGGCAACCAACACCTCGGGCCTCAGTCCGACCGCGATTCAATCCGTCTTGCTCAAGCCTGACCGGTTCGTCGTGGCCCATTTCTGGAATCCGGCGCAGCTGATGCCGCTGGTGGAAGTCGTGCCCGGCAAGCAGACGGCGCCCGCCACGGTGACGTTGACCGTGGCCTTGATGAACCACATTGGCAAGCACGCGGTCGGTCTCAAGCAAGAGTCGCTGGGCTTCGTCGGCAACCGGATTCAACTGGCCGTCTTGCGCGAAGCCCTGCACATCGTGGATGAGGGCATCGCCACGCCGGCAGCCGTCGACGACATTATCAAATACAGTCTGGGCCGGCGGTGGAGCCTGGTTGGCCCGATTGCCAGTGCCGACCTCGGGGGCCTTGACGTGTTCGACAACATCAGCAAGTACCTCTACGCTGACCTGGGGGCCACGCAGGGGGAAGATCCCGCGCTGGCGAAGAAGGTGGCGGACCACGAGCTGGGTCTCAAGACCGGTCGTGGCTTTTACGACTGGAACGGTGACGATGGCGCGAAGATCGTTGCGCAGCGAGACCGTGACTTGCTCAATTTGCTAAAACAAGATCAACAGTAACCATGAAAAAGCCGCGGAAGTTTTCCCCGGCTTTTTTTGCTATTCAGTTTTTTCCTGTTCTTTTACGTTAATCAGGCGCGTAAATTCCTGTTCGCCCAGCAGGTGGTGCAATGCCACGTCTTGGGGCTGATGTTCGCGTCGACCCAACCAGTAGAACAGCAGGCCCAGGCCCAGCCACACGGCGAGCATGATGTACTCCGTCGGCCAGGCCAGTGCAACCGGTGACTTGGGATACAGGGTCGCCACCGCAATCAAAATCGCCAGCAGACCGCCCAAGAGACTGGGCCACAGGCGTTTCAGCCGAAAGCCACCATTCAGTGTTGGGTAGGTCTGCCGAATGCGCCACAGGGCCGCAGCCGTGATGGCCCAGGCCATGGCCACGAAGAAGCCGCCGAGGTCCAGGAAGTAGGTCATGGCGCCTTTCCCCAGCCAACCGAAGCCGACCGCAAAGACCAATACCAGGACCGTCGCGTTGACCGGTGTATTGTGTTTTTCATTGATTTTGGCAAATTGGGGTGGCAATAGTCCTGCCCGTGCCAGGGATAAGATCAGCCGTGGTGCCGCCGTGAACAGGCCGATGAAGCTGGTCAACAGGCCCAAAAAGGCAATCAGATAGGCCGCCGTGCCCAGCAACGGGAAGCCCGCCGCGGTGAAGGCCGTGATGGAGCCCATGCTGAAGGTGGCCGTCTTTTCCCACGGGTAGACCCAGGCGCTGGCCAGGAGGACCACGATGTAGTAGCTTGCCGCCAGCAAAATGGCGCCGACCACTGCCTTACCGATCTTCCGCGGGGGCATCGCGGCTTCTTCCGCCAGAATCGTGACGACCTCCCAACCAGTCAGAAAGGTCATGGCAGGCAGGACGAAGCGGACCACGTTGGCCCACGGCGTACTACCCGCGGCGAAGGCCGGCCAGAAGTTGTGGACGCTTCCTTGCGAAAAGCCGGTGATAATCAGCAGACCACCCAAGATGACCAGTCCGATAAACAACACGGCTTGTACGCCCGCCGTCAGCTTGGTGCCGCGAACGTTAAGCGCAAAAATGAAGAGTGTGAAGGCCACGCCAATCGCCAGTTCCATCAAGGAAACGTGGGCCCCGGCAATCGTGTAGCCCGGCCCCGTTGAAATCTGGGGCACCAGGGTCGCCAGCAACATGCTAGAAGCCGTGACGTAAAAGGACAGCGCGCTCAAATAGGCGCCCAAGATCGCCCAGCCGGTCGCAAAGCCCCAACGTTTCCCAAACGCCAGGTAGCTGTAAACCACGGGTCCACCACTACGCGGAAAGATGGACGACAGTTCCGCAAAAGACAGTGAGGCCAACACCGTGATAAGCGTGGCCAGCATGAAGCCGAAAATTTCGCCCCCGGCGCCGTACTTGTCAAAGAAAATCCCGTTGGTGTAGATCCAGCTACTGCCAATCACGCTGGACGCACCTAAGATCAAGAGGCGGGGAAACGAAATGTGCCGGGACAGGTTCTGCATAATAATCGCTCGCTTTCGTTGATTAGTAAAATAATGAAGGGCGGCATCACTTGTGAAATAGCTGAATTTATTCTACCTGATGGTAACGCTTACAACAACTAAAACGGCTCGCACAGTTCACAAACTGAAAAAATTGCCTCGTTGGAAAAATATTTGACCAATCTTCACGGAGTTGTTCTGTAAAGGGGGCAACAACCATGACAACACGCAAGCGCTTGGCCCGGTTGGGCAACGACCAGCGCCACCGATTTCAGGGGACATTCGAACGCTATGGCTTAAAGGCGGGGTATCGCGGCCAGGAGGCGACCATTTTATTGCGCGAGGTCCGGCTCCTCGGTAATCAGCAGCTGATGACGGATCACCTGTGGTTTAACTTGACCAAGGGGTTTCAGAAGTTGGGCCAGCTAAAGGCCGGTGATGTGATTCAATTCGATGGCCGGGTCAACAGCTATCTCAAGGGCTATCAGGGCAATTTATTTGCGGCCACGGAGATCGACTACCAGGTCAGTTGGCCGACCAAAATCACCCGCATTTCCGGCGGTAAACGACCGCCATTGCCGAATTGGTGGGAGCTGGTTGACTTCATTCAGGACCGTAATCAGGCGTAGAAAATTGGCAAAAGAATTGCACCAGCGGTGGATTTCCACTACAGTAGAGCCAATAACAACGGTTTGAAATGGAGGAATTTAACATGCCAACGCCCTTACGATTCGATGATACTCAAGGACAAGACCACACGGCCCAGGTCGACGGGCAACCGGTCACTTACCGGGCGTTTATGGACCTGACCTACGTGACGATGCCCGTGGACCCAATTCAGCGGCTCAACGTTTTCGTGCCCACGCCATACTTCAATGGTGGGACAGTCAATGGGTACCAACGTGTGACGGCGCCTATCTTCATGCCCAATACCGTGGGCGGTTACTTGCCGGGACCCCAAGACTTTCCAGGTAATCTGGCCGTTTACAGTCGTGGCGATACCATCTTACGGGCCCTGAAACGTGGCTACGTGGTGGTTACGGCAGGCTTACGCGGACGCACCCAGACGGATGGTCAGGGGCAAAATACCGGCAAGGCGCCGGCCTTTATCGTGGATATGAAGGCGGCCGTGCGCTACGTAAAGTTCAACGCTGGGCGTCTGCCGGGGAATCCTGAACGTATCATTACCAATGGGACCAGTGCTGGTGGGGCCACGTCCGCGTTGATGGGGGCCAGCGGCAATGCAGACTTTTTCGAAAGCCGCCTGCAAGACCTGGGGGCGGCCCCGGCCACCGACGACATTTTTGCCGTGTCGGCTTATTGCCCAATCCACAACCTGGAACACGCCGATGCGGCGTACGAATGGGAATTTAGCGGGATCGACCAGTGGCATCGCCAGCGGATTCGTGTTGAGGATAACCGTCAAATTTGCACGCCCATTCACGGCCATCTCAGTGAGCAGGAACGGGCGTTGTCACCGCAACTCAAAGCGGCGTTCATCCCGTATGTCAACGGTCTCGAATTAAAGGACCGCGCAGGCAATCCCTTGTCGCTGGATCACACGGGTGAGGGGAGTTTTAAAACACAAATTTTGCGCTACCTCAAGGATTCGGCGCAGACGGCCTTGGATGCGGGCCAAGACGTGACTAAGTATGCCGGCGTGATTGTCAGTGGCCATACCGTGACCCGTATCGACTGGCCCCAGTATTTGCGCGCGATTACCCGGATGAAGTCCGTCCCCGCCTTCGATGCGCTGGATTTACGCAATCCGGAAAATGACCTGTTCGGCAATCGACTGACAGCGGCGCGGCACTTTACGCCGTTCGCACAGGCCCACAGCGCGGTCCCGGCCACGTTGGCCGATGCCGATTTGGTAGCAGCAGTCAATCCATTAACATACTTATTGAAAAAGCAAAGTCACGTAGCCCCACACTGGCGGATTCGCCACGGGGCGGCCGACCGCGATACGTCTTTTGCCATCCCCGTCATCTTGGCAACTAAATTGGCCAATCGCGGCTACGACGTGGACTTCGCCCTACCTTGGGCGACGCCCCACAGCGGAGATTACGACCTGCCAGACCTCTTCGACTGGATCGACGGGTTGTGCCAAACTGCGGGGTAGCGAAACCGGATACCTGCGTTTTGGTTACCCGGCTTGGCCGCCTACCGTTCGCCAAATATGGGACTGGAACGCGGTGGGGCGGACCGGTCGAGCCAAAGGGTGGTCTCGCCCTCGCTTTGAGCCGAAAATCACGTCTCAAAGACGCCAGTTCCCTAAGCGGCCAAAGTCACCGCTAAGGGAACTCCCACGGCTGAGCCCATATTTGGCGAACTCCCGGCTACGGTGATGACAATCGACACAGAGTTGGGCTCGCGGTATCGACTAATGTTGCCGTTGAACCTAGGCCAACGTTGTGTCACTAAGCAGTTTCCCACGGCTGATGCCGGCCTGCGGTTAGGTTAAATCGCTGCTCATCCCATATTCAATCTGTAGGTAGAAATATCCCACCCGCAAGTCGTTAGTCACGTCACATAACTTAGCCCCAGCGTTTTGGTTTACTTTTCCGGGCAATCTCCCTATCATGAAGGGAACACGAAGGGGTGACGAAGATGCAGAGACTGTATGGTTGTGTGCCCTTACTCAATGTGGTTGGAAGCCTGATGTTTCTCTTGATCATCTCGCTACAGCCGGCGACTTACACGAGCTTAGGCGTCGAATTCGACTGGCGGCAAGGCAACCTGCTGCTCACGGCGGTCTTGATTGGGTTGGCCTTAGCGACGGCGTTTGCCCAGCGGCGGCGGACCAAGCGCTGGGGGCTCGGTGCCAACGTGATCATCATCGTGGTTATGACAGTGGCCCTGTGGCACTCCCAGGTGCCTGACGTCATCAGCGACTACCTGTGGTTGTGGGCCTTGCTCATGATTTTTAACCTCGGCTTGATTGGCTGGGGCTGGCTGAAATTACGACCACAGCAAAAAAAGAGTGGGCCCAAAGGCGATTAGCCGGCGAGCATTAAGGCTGATAACCGAATAATCCGGGTTTGGGATTGTTTGGTTATCAGTTTTAAGCGGAACCGGCTGCCTTTTGGCGCACGTTTCAGCTATGTAAAGGGGATATGAAAGAGCCTGGAAAAATTTTCCCAGGCTCTATTTTAGTACTATTTTAATGGCAAGCTAAATCAAAATCCCGTTACAGTGGTCGACCTCGTGTTGGATGATCTGGGCCACGAAGCCGGTGAAGGTCTGATGTTGTGGCTGAAAGGCGGCGTTTAAAAAGTCCACGTCAATCGTCTTGAAGCGCTGCGTTGGCCGTTCGCCACTCAGCGACAGGCAGCCTTCGCTGGTCTGGTAGGGACCGGCGTGTTTGGTGATGACTGGGTTGATCATGGCGATGGGCAACAGGCCCAGGTCAACGACGATGATGCGCCGATTGACGCCAATCATGTTGGCGGCCATGCCCACGCAGTTTTCGCTATTGGCCTTCAGGGTATCGAGCAGATCGGTCACGGTCGCCGTATCCGCCACCGTGGCGGGGGCTGAGGGTTGGGCCAGGCGGGTCTGGTCGTGAATCACAGGTTTGATCATGAATAGGTTCCTCCCAAATGAGTCGTTTACTTAGTATAGCACGTTGACTGACCGCGCTGAACCAAAAGCCGTTGTAGGCGCTGCGCCGTGCGATAACTGCGCGTACTGGTCTGGTGATAAAACGGGGTGCCGGTCAATTGGCCGTAGCCGGAATGGCGGAAGTCTGGCGCGGTGACGGTCCAAAAGATCAGGTGTGGCGTGATGGCCACGCGGTCGTTGGCGGTCAGCTGGTGCGTCAACCAGGTATCCTGATTAAGCGCATAGGTCGTCAGCTTAAACAGTAACATGTGCTGACCCGGGGCGGCGTCCGTCCACCAGTCCGGCGCCTGGGCCAGCTCGTGCAAGAAGTCCGGACCGGCCATGAGGCCAAATGGCTGATCAAAGTCGACGTGTGTAGCCAGCAGATTTGCCACGCGGTCCGTGTCTGCGGTCAACGGGGTGTCACTGGTGAACACGCCGTTGCCGGTATTGCCCACGGTCTGTACCCGAGCAAAGCCGGCCGCCCGCAGCCAGTCGCGCAAGTTGGCCATGGGGATCCGGTGGGCCGTGCCGGTATTGATGCCCCGCAAGATCAACAAGTTATCCATGGGTCAGTCCTCCTGGGTCAGCGCCGACACGAAACGCTGCGTGGCGGCGGCGACCGTACCGCGAGGGTAGACCAGCTGCAGGTGGCTGATCAGCGGTTGGGCAAAGGGCCGCGTTACAAAGGCGTCTGACAGGAAGGGGGCGGCGGATTTGGCGAACAGATAGGTCACCCGCGTGGTGCCGGTGATCATGGCCAGCAGCGTTTCGATGTGTGGCGTGGTGAAGCGAATGTTGGGGGTGATGCCGGCTTGCTGGTAGCGTTCGCCCATCTTTTCGTACACGCCGGAGCCCGGATTGAGGCTGACGACTTCAAAGGCGGCCAGGTCGGCCATGGTCAGCTGAGACTTGGCGGCGAGGGGATGATCGGCGGCCAAAACGACCTTGAGGGCATCGTCGGCGAGGGTCACGGTGGCAAATTGTGAGGGGTTGAGCTGTTGGCTTTGGACGTCGCGCAAGATCCCTAAGTCGAGTTCCTGATTTTGTAATTTGTGCAGGAGAACCGCTCCCTCCAGCTCCTCGAGGCGAATGTTGAGCTGCGGATAGGTCGCCATGAAACGACTCATCTTCGTGGCCAGACCGTATTGAGCCATGACGGGCACCGTGCCGACGTGGATGGTCCCACGCTTAAGGTCGCGGTATGCCGCCAGTTCACTAGTCATGAGCTCGTATTGCGTCGTCATTGTCTGCGCGTAACGGAAAAAGACCTCGCCGCTTTCTGTAATGGTCAGCTGGCGCTTGTTTCGCGTGGAAATCAGGGTACTGTTCAACTCGGTCTGAAGTGATTTCAGGCGTTTGGACAGCGCCGATTGGGTCAGGTGCAGGGCAACGGCAGCGTCCGAAATATTGCGGATTTGATAAACGGTGATGAAGTTGTAAAGGTCGGCAATGGTCATGGGCAGGTCCTTTCTCAAATTGGCTGTTATTCCTGTTAAGCATAACAGTAGTCGAAATCTGAATTGTTTGCAACCGTTTTACCGGCTAAGCTAGACGATGTAGATGACAAGGAGGTCAGCACATGACAAACGAACCGTATGATTTACGCAAAGTTTTAGCAGAGTTACAAACGCATCCCGGGCAGTACCACGCCACCGACGTGCCCGTGGATCCCAATGCCGAACTGTCCGGCGTATACCGCTATATCGGTGCCGGCGGGACGGTCCAACGGCCGACCCAAGAAGGACCGGCGATGATGTTTAATCAGGTCAAGGGATTTGCTGGTACCCGGGTATTGACGGGGTTGATGGCCAGCCGTGAACGTGTTGGGCTGATGTTCCACCATGATGCGCGCACGCTGGGGCAATTCTTAAATGACGCCGTGGAACATCCCGTGCCGCCGGTGATGGTCGATGACGCACCGGTGCACGAGGTCGTGCATCGGGCGACCGACCCGGATTTTGATATTCGCAAGTTAGTGGCGGCGCCGACCAATACGCCAGAAGACGCCGGCCCGTACATCACGGTGGGCGTGGTGCTGGGGTCGAACAAGGCCAAGACTATGAGTGACGTGACGATTCACCGGATGGTCTTAGAAGACAAGGACAAGCTGGGCATCTACATTATGCCGGGCGGCCGCCATATTGGCGCGTTTGCCCAAGAATATGAGGATGCCAATGAACCGATGCCGGTGACCATCAACATCGGGTTAGACCCGGCCATTACCATCGGGTGTACCTTTGAGCCGCCGACCACGCCGCTGGGCTACAACGAACTGGGCGTCGCCGGGGCCATTCGCCAAGAGGCGGTCGGCTTAACGCCCGCACTGACGGTCGATGAAAATGCGATTGCCCGTTCCGAATTTACGCTGGAAGGCGTCATCTTGCCCCACGAGCGGATCCAAGAAGACATCAACACCCACACGGGCAAGGCGATGCCAGAATTTCCGGGCTATGATGGTGATGCCAACCCAGCGCTGCAGGTGATCAAGGTCACGGCCGTTACCCATCGGGAGCATCCTATCATGCAAAGTGTCATCGGTCCTTCCGAAGAACACGTCAGCATGGCCGGTATTCCTACCGAAGCCAGCATTTTAGAGTTGACCAACCGCGCCATTCCCGGCAAGGTGTTGAACGTGTACAATCCGCCGGCTGGTGGTGGCAAGCTGATGACCATCATGCAGATTCACAAGGCAGATGCGGCCGACGAGGGGATTCAGCGGCAAGCGGCGCTCCTGGCATTTTCGGCCTTTAAGGAGCTAAAGACGGTCATTCTGGTCGATGAGGATGTCGATATCTTTGATATGAACGACGTGATGTGGACCGTGAATACGCGCTTCCAAGCGGATCAGGACTTACTGGTCTTACCCGGGATGCGCAACCACCCGCTCGATCCTTCCGAACGACCGGCCTATGACCCCAAGTCGATTCGGACCCGGGGAATGTCGTCCAAATTAGTCATCGACGGCACCGTGCCGTTTGATATGAAGGACCAATTCGTGCGCGCCAAGTTCTTGGACGTGCCGGATTGGCAGAAGTATTTAAAGTAAAGGACTGATCGGAAATGAAGAAGATTGTGACTGGCGTGACCGGTGCTTCCGGAACAATTTACGCACTCGACCTGTTGAAAAAATTGCAGGCGATGCCCGACGTGGAGACCCATTTGGTCATGAGTGCCTGGGCCAAACAAAATTTGGCGTTGGAAACGGACGCCACGTTGGCCGACATCAAGAGCCTAGCCGACGTCGTTTATAGTGACCGCGACCAGGGTGCTGCGATTGCCAGCGGGTCGTTTCTAAGCGACGGCATGATCATCGTGCCCGCCAGCATGAAGACCGTTGCCAGTATCGCCTATGGCTTTGGCGAAAATCTGATTGCCCGCGCGGCCGACGTGACCATCAAGGAACAGCGCAAATTGGTGATTGTTCCCCGCGAGACGCCGCTGAGCGTGATCCATTTGGAAAATCTGACCAAGCTGGCTAAGTTGGGTGCCCAGATCATTCCACCGATCCCCGCCTTTTACAATCAGCCGCAGACCATTCAAGACCTGGTCGACCACCAGACCATGAAGGTGTTGGATGCCTTTGGGATTGCCGTGCCCCAGGCCAAGCGTTGGGAGGGGGATTAACCGTGCCTAAATTTCACGTGACGCAAGAAAATTACACAATCACCGCGGAGCTGACCGTGATTGGCCAGGACCTCCTCATCGTGGTGACCGGTGGCAGTAACCCCCACATCGGCGACGTGACCACGTTGACCCGCACCACGCCGCTGCACACGGTGAAGTTTCCCAGCCATGATGGCCGCTTTCACAAGGATAATTTTGTTGGCGAGCGAATCGCCAGGGTGGTGCAACCGGTGTTGCCGGGCAGCTGCACCATCACTGCCGGCATTCACGTCAACCAAATCACCAAGGCCCAAATTGCGGCGTCGGCACCGATGGGAGAAACGTTGGGCCACCAAATCGTGGACTGGCTGGCGACGCATCCGGTGAACGCCCCCGCGCCGGAATACTACAGCGATTCGGAGCAGCCCCAGTGAGATTAGTGGTCAATCTGTAACACACCTGCCCGCCGACCAAGCGTATAATTGGAGGTAACAAATGGGCTGGACCCGTTTGCCATCGGGGAGGATTCAGATATGAAAAAATTGTTAATGGGGCTGGCCGTGCTGGCCACTGCGGCCACGGTCGGTGGCGGTCACCTACCGGCACCCACCACGGCGCAAGCCAAGGCCAAGACGACCTTAAAGGCGCTGCCGAAACGCTACCGCCACACCTGGTATCACTACGCCAACGGGAAATTATCCACGCTGAAATTTAGCGCGAAAGCAATTTCCGGGCGGACCTACTACGCCGGCGAGCACCACGCCGTCAACTATTTGGCGCACATTCACGCGCACAAGCTAACGACCACCAAATTCCGGCGCCACTTCTCCTGGAGCACGGCCACCACGGTGCGGTCTCATCGCAGTCAGTGGCTCAACGTCCGGGGCTGGAATCAGGTCATGGGCGACGGGGACTTTTACCGGGTCATGACCAAGACGGTCGGTGGCAAACGCGTACCAGTCCTAAGCCAGGCCGGGGGTGCCGGCGTCTGGACGGCGGCTCACTATTACACCAGCAAACACGTGGCCAAGCAGCGGGGCACCAAGCATTTTAGCGGCGAGGTCTATTACAAATAAGCATTGCGGTATAATTTTGTTGCACTGGCTGATAGGGCAGTTGGCGGACGGTAGGTGACCAGCTCAAGTTGTGTTGCGGAAAAGAATTAGTTTCAGCATAATGTATCAGTGAACGCCATGCCAGCTGGGATGGCGTTTCGCTGGATTAAGGGGGAATTTTAACGTGCGAGTGAACGTTTTACAACAGACGCCGGACGAGGGCCCGGGTGCCATTCAGAGCTGGGCCAACGCCAATCGGCATGAACTTTACGTTTACCACCCGGCTGAATTTGGCCAGCTGCCGACCGCCACGCAAACGGACCTGTTGGTGGTCTTGGGCGGACCGATGAGCCCCAACGATGACTTGCCGTGGATCAAGGCGGAACGGCAGCTGATTCAACAGCTCCTGGACGCACACAAACCCATCTTCGGCGTCTGCTTTGGCGCGCAACAAATCGTCAAGCAACTGGGTGGGGCCGTTCATGCGGCGCCAGCCAAGGAAGTGGGGTGGGCCCCGGTCACCCGGCAGAGTACCGTGATTCCAGGTGTTCCGCCAACCGTGACCGTCCTGCACTGGCACGAAGAGATGTTTGACCTGCCGCAAGGCGCGCAGTTGCTGTTCTCCAGCGCGCACCTGCGCAATCAAGGTTTCCTGTTGGGCGATAACGTGCTGGGTCTGCAGTTTCACCTGGAGCCCTTAGCGAATAACGTCCGAGAAATGGTGGTCAACGATGGCGAATACGCAGCGGGCTCCGTCTTGAACCAGACGCCACAGCAGATCTTGGATCATCCGGAATCGGTTGAAACGGAGTCGCTGACTTTTCAGCTATTGAATTTTATTACCAAACGGCATGCGACGGTGGGAAACGGCGCACTGAGCTAATTTGCAAACGCGAATTCCCAAAAATACAGTCAAATAGCCAGCAAAGTGGAGGAAACTATCCATTTTGCTGGCTATTTTTAGACTTAGATGGTGATTCTTCAAGTAACATTTTAGTTTTTTCAGCGGCCCCTTTTTTTGCGCGTCACCTTTACGTAGCTGAAACGTGCGCCAAAAGGCAGCCGGGGGCGCTCTCATTTTAGCTTACCCAAAGTAGCGAATAATCAACTGGGTAATCGTGCTAGCGTGGGTCTCCAGGGCGAAGTGGCCGCTGTCGAGCAGGTCGACTTCGGTGTGGGGGTCGTCTTGCTTGAAGGCCTCGGCACCAGGGTAAATGAAGGACGGGTCGTTCTTGCCCCAAACGGCCAGGAGCCTGGGCTGGTGTTGGCGTAGATAGGCCTGAAATTCGGGGTACCGCTTAATATTATTTTGATAATCAAAAATCAAATCCAGTTGCCGCTCCGCGTATCCGGGAGCCTGTAGGCGATGTCTAAGGTGTAGCCATCGGGGCTGACCGTGTGCGGCGCGGTCCCGGTGAGGTATTGGCCTTGAATCGTGGCCGGGGCAAAGGCCGAGCGGTAACTGTCGCGTTTGGCTGACGTTGGGTGGGTCCCAGAAGCCTTGGCGTTGCGGCAGCGGTACAGGCCACGTGGAAAACTTCAGGATTGTGAAAAAAACGAAAAAGGGTTGACTCCCGTGGCTAAGGGGGTCACGCGTCGTCAAGCACCCAATTTTAGAAGAGTGGTCCAAGCAGCTGGCCTCATTTCCTGGTATAATTTCTACCGGTACCGACAAGAAATCCGTAAAATCGCAAAAAAACGCTATTGGTAGTACAAAAAAGGACTATCTTAACAAGATATTGTGGGTTTGTCGCGGCTAAAAATGATAAGATGGAACCCTGGAAAACGGTTTCAGAAAGGCGGTGAACGGGGCAATGCGTGTGGGTATCTTTGACGAATTAACTTTTTTCAGTCGGCTACACCCCTTGGTGGCGGCCATTTATTTCGTTGAACTCTTCACATTATTGCTGATTTTCAACCACCTGGTGCTCACGCTAGCGTTGTTTGTGGGGCTGTGCGGTCTGTGCGGCTGGTATTTTGATCGCCAAAAGGTCTGGCGTACTCTCAAAGGGGTCGGGTCGCTGATGGCGATGATCTGGCTGTTCAACGTCATCCTGAATCAGACCGGGCGTCCGTTGTGGATCGGCCACCTGGGCAGTCTCACGGTGCGCATCACGCAGACCGCGGTGCTCTACGGGGTGACGATGGCCTTGTCGCTGGGGGGCATGATTCTTGCCTTCGTGTTGTTCAATGGCGTGATTACTACGCCCAAACTCAGCTACCTGCTGTTTCCGGTGGTGCCGCGCTTGGCAATGCTACTAACGATTTCGCTGCGCATGGTCAACTTGTTTACGCAGAAATTTCGGCGGCTGGTCATGCTGCAAAAGACCCGCGGCATCGTGGTGAGCGAAGGCGCCTGGCGCGGGCGGCTACAAAAGACCGGCCAACTGCTGCGCATCCTGCTGATCGACTCCGTGTCTGCGGCCATGGAAACGGCGGTATTGATGGAAGCGCGCGGCTTTGGCGCCAAGAAACGCAGTCATTACCAGACCTTCCGTTGGCAGGCGATGGACGCCGTCTTTGGCGTGGTCAGTCTGCTCGTCTTTGCAATCATCGTGGGTCTGCGCCTGCACGGCTGGGGCTGGACCGGTGACATCACGCAGTTTGGCGTGTTGGGCCCAGGCGATTGGTGGGCCGGCTTAATCATGATTGGCTTTATTAATTTACCATTGATGGGTGAGGTGGGATACCGACTATGCGAGAACTAATCAAAAGTACACACCTGACCTTCACGTATGCGGGTCAGACCGTGCCCACGTTGACCGACATTTCCCTGGACATTCATCCGGGCGACTTTGTCACGGTGGTCGGCGCGACTGGGAGCGGCAAGACCACGCTGCTCAAACAATTGAAGACCGAACTCAAACCGGCGGGCATTCAGCAGGGCCAGGTGACCTACCAGGGGACACCAGTAGCGGATTTGACCGGCGACGTGAGTGCGCAACAGCTGGGCTACGTGGCCCAGGATCCTCAGGTGCAGCCCATCATGGCAACCGTGATCGAGGAGCTGGCGTTTCCCTTGGAAAATCTCGGGTACGCGACGGCCGCGATGAATGGTCGAATTGCCGAGGTGGCTAACTTCTTGGGCTTGAATTCACTCTTACATACGCCCGTGCAAGACTTGTCGGGGGGCCAACTCCAGCTGGTCAACCTGGCCTCGGTGCTGGCATTGAAGCCGCAGGTCATTTTGCTAGATGAACCGACCGCGCAACTGGACCCGACCACGGCGCAAAATTTCCTCAATATTTTACAGCAGGTGCATGACGAACTGGCCATCACCATCATCTTGACGGAGCACCGATTGAGTCGGGTACTGGCGTTGGCTAACCGGCTGGTGTTGTTGGAACACGGCCGCTTGGCCTACGACGGCCCCGTGTCGGCGGGGTTGGTCCGCATGCACGCGGAGCCGACGTTGCGACCGTTCGTGCCGCCGGTGCCCGCGTTTTTCCTGGCGCATCACTTGCCAGTGGCCGAATTGCCACTGACGGTGACGACTGGGCGCCAGGTCATCGCCCAACAGGCCTGGCGGTTTGCGGCGGTGCCGTCACCGCAGCCCCAACCCAGCCCGCCGTCCAGCGACTTCAGCCTGACGGCCAAGGGCGTGTCCTTGCGTTATCCGACGACCGGCGACATCTTGCATCAGGTCGATCTGGACGTCACGCCGGGTAGTTGGCTGGCAATCATTGGTAAAAATGGCTCGGGCAAGTCCACGTTGCTGAGTGTCTTGGCGGGCCTGCGCAAGCCCCAACATGGTAAGGTCAAGCTCGACCAGCAGGTGGTTTGGAAGATGAAAAATCACGACCGTCTGCAGCGGCTGAGCTTCCTGTCGCAGAACCCGACGGAGCAATTTAGCGGCGAGACCGTCACCGAGGAATTGACGGCCCAGGCCAAATTGGCGGGAGTCGACGCGACGGAGCGGGTGCCGCAACTGCTCACGGAACTGCAATTGACTGCAGTGGCCGACCACAACACATTTGACCTCAGCGGGGGGCAGCAACAGCTGGTCGGCTTGGCCTTGGCGTTGATCACCCAGCCGCAAGTCTTGTTGCTAGATGAGCCGACCAAGGGCTTGGATCCGGCGACCAAGCAGCTGGTTGGGCGGTTCTTGCAACGCTTCCACGAAGATGGGCTGACAATCATTATGGCCAGTCACGACATGGATTTCTGCGCGGCATTTGCGGACACGTGCACGTTCATGTTTGACGGCCGGCTCAATCAGCCGCAACCGACGCGGCAATTCTTTACGGACAATTTCTTGTCCACGACGGCGATCAACCGGTTGTTGCGCCAGCAGGTGCCGACCGCCTTGTTCAGCCGCGACGTCACGCAAGTCGCCATGAAAGGAGGTGAGAAAGATCGAACAGCGTAGTTGGTGGAAAAATAGTTGGACCCTAGTCGTACCGGTGGGCTTGATGCTGCTGGTATTGGCGGGGATGTTGCTGGTGAAAGGCCATCATTTTGTCATCTTTAGTTTTGCCTGTCTGGCTTGCAGCCTGTTGCCAGCCTATTGGCACTTTGAAAAGCGGCAAATGGGCACGCGCCTGTTGGTGTTCTTAGCGGTGATCGTGGCGCTAGGGGTCATTGGCCGGGTGCCGCTGGCGGCAATTCCCAACGTGCAACTGACCAGTTTCGTGGTCATCGTCAGCGCGATTACCTTGGGGCCAGAACTGGGCTTCGTTTCGGGGTCGATGATGGCACTGGTCTCCAACCTGTTCTTGGGTCAAGGCCCGTGGACGCCGTGGCAAATGTTGGCCTGGGGCCTGATGGGCCTGACGACCGGTTTGATTGGGCGGACGCCGCTGAAAAATAAGGTCTGGGTGATGGTCGTCTGGGGCGCCTTGTGGGGCTTTTGGTTCGGCTGGATTATGGATCTGTGGTACGCCCTGGCCTACGTTCGGCCGTTGCGTCCCGCCAGCTTCTTCCTGTCGTTTGCCGCCAGTCTCATGTTTGACGCGCTTCACGCGGCAACCAATGCCGTGAGTCTGTTACTGTTGTATCACCCGTGGCGAAAACTGATGGATCGGTTAGTCACGAAATATAATATTTTATAAAAGGGGATATTTTTCATGTTGAACAATAAGTTAATTGCTGCTTCATTGACCGCCGTTATGGCTTTAGGGGCCGTCGTACCTGTCATGGATGTCAACGCCGCTAGTGTCAAGGTCGCTTCCAAGAAATCACAAAAGAGTAAACAAAAAGCGCTCTATACATACGCGAAGAAAATGATGAAACAAAACAAGGATGGGGTCAACGGCACAGCCAAGATCTTTAGCAAGTCCGCTTTCCCAACCACGGGGGCCGCTTCGGGTTACTCTGATTTCCTGTTAGGCTTGAAGAAGCAAGGCTACAAGTTCTCCAAGGCCAACAAGAAGTTGATCAAGAAGAACCTGGTCATCAACAGCAAGAGTGATCCCGCAACCTTGGCTACGGCCATCATTGGTCTGCAAGCCATTGGCGTTAACCCGACTAAGTACAAGCCAGCCGGCGCCAAGAAGAACATGAACCTGGTTAACAAATTGTACAAGCAATCCATGTCCAAACAAACGGTCAATGTGCAAAGCCAAGCCTTGATAGCCGTTTCTTCCAACAAGACCTTCAAGAAGCCTAGCAAGGCCAAATTCTCCAAGAACTCATTGAGCTTGAAGATCGCTAAGAACAAGCAATCCAACAACGGTTGGGCTTACAACAACACGGCTGCCAGCGTCGACGCTGATACTACGGCCACGGCAGTGACTGCCATGATGATGAGTAAGAGCAAGAACAAGACGGTTAAGAAGGCCGAAGTGGCTGGTCGCAACTATCTGAAGAAGAACATCTACAAGAGTGGGGCCTTTGGGTACACTTACAACGGCAAGGAAAATCCTAACGCCAACTCGACGGCCGAAGGTATTTTGGCGTTGAGCACGACCAAGACGTCTTACAAGTTCGTCAACAAGAAGGCCATCAAGAAGGGCCAAACGGCAACGCCTTTGAAGGCCATGTTCAGTTACGTTAAGGCTGACGGGTCTATCAAGGATGCTTACAGCATGGTCTTGGCTTACGGTCAAGCGAGTGTGGCAGCGAGTGCTTACCACAACGGTAACTACAGCAAGAAGTTAGTTTACACGTTCAAATAATCAATCATAGAGTTAAGGGGTAGTTGGCATGAAGAAGACCAGGTGGATCATCGCGGCGGTCGTCGCCACCATCTTAGTGATCGGCGGCGCGCTGGCGTTTCAACAGAGTCGCCAAACGCAAGCGGCGGAACCGGACACGGCGGCAGTCGCCACCAGTTCGTCATCAACGTCGTCGTCATCAGCAAGTGCGACGAGCAGTTCGGTAGCGAAGAAGAAGCATCAAAAGGCGTCGTCGTCCAGCAAGAAGGCGGCTACCAAGGCGAAGACAACCTCGTCATCAACGGCTGCCGCGACGCATCACGCCACGGCAGCCAGTTCGTCGGCGGCCACCAGCACCAGTGCAACGACGACCAGTAAGCGGGCTACCAAGCATCGCACAAGCTCGCCAGCACGGACGACCAAGCGCCACGCAACCACGGCCACGACAACCAAGTCAGCCACCAAGAAGAAGAAGTCATCAGCAGCGACCGCACACTTAGTGGTCAGCGGCTACAAGAAGACCTTCTTCGATGGTAAGGTCAAGGTGAACAGCAAGTCCAACGCGTTCACGGTGCTCCAATCATCCAAGCTCAAGATCAAGGCCCAACAAGGCGTGGTCGTCTACGTCAGCAGCATCAACGGCCTAGCCGAAAACGACGTCAAGGTCGGCAGCGGCTGGAAGTACCGGGTCAATGGGAAGTTTATTGATCAGGCGGCTAATAAGAAGGCTGTTAAAGCCGGAGATAAGGTGCATTGGTACTTTACGACTAAGGGATACTGAGTAATCAATTAAGTTATATTCAACTAATAAAGAGGCTTCCGAACAGTGCTTTGACCCGTTCGGAAGCCTCTTTAGTTAATGTAGAATCATTTTAGTGGGCATAGTTCATGTAGACCCATTGAATCACTGATTTATTTTGGACCGAGACCTCATCAACGGATTGGAGGAGCTGTTGACCATCGACGGTAAACACCCAACCACGAGTGCCAGCGGAATCGGTTAAGTCACCAATCTGGGTCACGTAAGTCGTACCATCGTCGGTGTCCGACCGGTAGATAATATCGCGGCGCTTGAAGTAATTACGGGTGACATCGTATACCGAATCAGAAGATTGCCAGTCAAGATCACGGGGAATCGTGTAAACCTTTTGAATGGCATGGTTGCGCTGCCGAAATTCGGACGGCGTTAAGTGCGTCTTGCGTTTGAATATTTTGGTGAAATAGCTGGTCTGCGAAAATCCCAATTGAGCAGAAATCTGATTGATGGGAATGAACGTGAGGGCCAACCGTTCTTGCGCCAAGGCAATCTTTTGGTTGTTGACGTATTCAACGAAGCTCACGTGTAAATATTTTTTGAACAAGCGACTCAGATACGACGGTGAAAGGTAGGCGGCCTCCGCGACTTCATGTAGAGACAGAGCATGTTGAATGTGTTGATGAATGTATGCAACCGCCAGCTTGATGCTTTGGTAGGCATCATCATTGCTAATGGCTTGGCCATCGATCATGGCTGTGGCCATGGTAAAATCAGCCGAGGTTGAACGGGGTTGGCTGTTTGCCGGGAACATTAAATGGTTAAAGTAGTTCAACTGTTTGATTTGATTGGGTTTAAGTGGTTCCCAGACTTGGATGGGTACATCCGCTTGAGCAAACGCCTGATGCAAGACATCAGTGAGGTAGGTCCGTGCCAGTTCAAGGCGTTTTTGGGACACGCTGCTGGCATCGCACAACATCAGTCCCCAGAGTTGGTTTCCCCAACTGATAGGGAAGAGGGCAAAGCTGGTCAGATCCTCGTCGGCCAGGTTACTTCTGATGGCGGAATCATTTAGAAAAACCAGATTATTTTTAAGTAAAATACCGTTGAACCCGTAGCACAAGGTCTTGATCTGCGTAAGACTGGTGAATTTGGCTAAAGCTTGGGCCAGGTCACGATAGTTTTCTTGAGTTGGTGAAAAATTAGGCATAAAAGACCCTCCTCGGTAAAGTGGTAGAGTCCCCATTGACTCAGCGATGTATCCGTTAACATCTAAACAAATTGTAACGAAAAAATAGTACTATTTCAAGATTTTACAAAATAATGCTGGTACTTTCTTGTATTGGTGGGCAAAAAGTACCAATACGAATAGTTTCAAGCGCCACGTGAAACAAATAGAGAGTCAATCCAATATGTTTTGGATTTGACTCTCTATATTGAAATCTGAAATGAAATACAGTATTTCAAAATAATCTCAAGGTTAGGGAGGATAAAACTTTCCGGTGAACAAATGAGATTTCAGCAGGTAACGCATGAAGTACTGTCAAAAGGTACTTAGTAGGCTACAGGAGTATCAGCTGGTTTATTATTGATTAAATTACAGTTATTATCGAAAGCCTTTAGTACCATGTTCCGTACAGCATGCGTCGTGTAAAATGCCGTATGTGGTGTTACCAATACATTAGACCGGTGAATTAAATTTTCTAGACGTTTGTCAGGGAAATCTTTGTGGCGCCAATCTGCATTGAAGATACCAACTTCATCTTCATAAGTATCCATAACAAAACCGAAGATTTTGCCACTATCCAAAGCCTTGATAACAGCATCTGTATCAACTAAAGCACCACGTGAACAATTGACTAAGACAACATCATCTTTCATCTTACTAATGGAATTGCTGTTAATCATGTGAGTGTTATCTTTAGTGGCAGGGACATGTAGAGAAATAACATCGGATTTTGCGTAGAGCTCATCCAGCGTGTCAACGTAATAGCCTTTTTGCTTTAATTCCGGATTCTGATAAGTATCGAAAGCGATCACTTTGGCACCAAAGCCTTCCATGATTTGCATGTAGACACGACCAATGTGTCCCGTTCCGATGACGCCGACAGTTTGATCACGAACTTCTCGACCAATAGTTGGCGCCCAGCGAAGATCACCATTTTCGATTTTTTCATCCAAGACCTTTGTCTGACGTAAAACTCTAGCTGTTTGAATTGCTGCATGTTCAGCAATAGCGTTTGGTGAGTAGACAGGAACGTTGGTGATTTCGAACCCAAGTGCCTTTGCCTTATCTAAATCAATATTATCAACACCGACATTACGAAGTGACATCTTAGTAATGCCTAGATCAGCCAAAGCTTGAAGGGTCTCAGCAGTGTAAGAAAGCTGTTGATAGACAACTACTCCGTTAGCATCTTTAGCATATTTAGCAGTTTTTTCTGTTAATAATTCATCCGTGTATCCTACTTCGATTTCTGGATGAGCCTTTGCCCATTCCTTAACGTAGGGTTCTTCATCTTTACGAATACTAAAAGCGAAAATTCGTTTCTTTCCATTTGAATTAAAGCTTTTAGTTTCTGGTTCATCAACCTGTGATTTTGATTCAGAAAGGACTTGTTTAACGACTTCTCTAATAAGATCTTCATTTATATCTGACATTAAATATTCCTCATTTCCATTGTTCACTTGATATTGGATCGAAAGTGAACAATTTTAAGTATAAATATTAACTGTAAATCAATAAGATATCGGTAAGGGCAAGACATTCAGCAAGTAAGAAAGGAATTCTCTAAATTTGCTGAGATTACTCTAATGACAGCTATTATCGATTATTGTGCCGTGTAACCACCGTCAACTAAGAACTCTGACCCAGTGCTAAATGAGGATTCATCAGATGCTAAGAAAAGAGCCATGTTTGCTACTTCTGACGGTTCGGCCAGACGCCCCATTGGATGTAGTGAAACTAAATGATCTTTAACCTTAGGATCAGTCTTCTCGAGGTTTTCAACCAATGGTGTATTTACGTATCCAGGATGAACCGAATTGATTCGAATAGCATACCCCTCACGTGCGCAATGCAGAGCAGCTGATTTAGTCAAAAGGCGAACGCCACCCTTAGAAGCATTATATGCAAGTAAATCGGGATCACCGATCAGTCCTTCAACAGAACAAAGGTTAATAATGGAGTTCTTTTCATGGTTGTTCTTCATGGATTTAATACCATATTTCACACCCCACATGGTACCTGTTAAGTTAACGCCGATCGTGGAATTCCAGTTCTTTTCATCCATTTTTTCAATATCAGAAAAGACACCAATTCCGGCATTATTGACGATGATATTGATTTTACCAAATTTATTGATTGTAGCTTTGATAATGCGTTCCCAGTCATCCTTTTTGGAAACATCTTGTTGCATGAATACTAGACGATTAGGGATTAACTCTTTTTCTAGTACGTCACCAGCTTCTTTTTCGATGGCAGTGAAGACAACCTTTGCGCCTTCTTGAGCAAAGCGTTCGACAATAGCCTTTCCAATACCCTTTGAACCACCGGTTACTAATGCAACCTTACCTTGCAAGCGTCCCATTATAAAGCCTCCGTTCTATAGTTTGTTACAAAGGTATTATATAGCATGCAATTATCGTATGTAAAGCGCTTTCTTTTCCGGTATGTCAGGCATTTCTGTAAAGTAACTATAAGAAATTATGATAGAAATTGACCTGAATACTGCGTAAAGCCTTGGAGAAGGGGAAAGTAATAAGTTAAAATGTTGAAAATTTTTGAGGTGCATAACTTCACTTGCAAGAGATATTTATTTCGTTAGTTATGGAATTTGCTTGCAATCAATTAGCGAATTTATTCACGTTGCTAGGCCGAAAGAATAATTATTCGGGTAAAATGCGCAATTAACTGACAATTTAGGAAATATGAACGAAAATCCACTGAATAACAGTTTTATCTTTGACGTAAAGTTCACTTGGGAAGATGGGAGGTTGAATACCATCAACAAGAAAAACCCACCCGCTAGCGTTCCCAAGTGATGAAAGATCTTCAATCGCGACAATACATGGACGACCATTAACATCTTTTTCTTTTAAATCGATTCCTTGCTGTTGAAAGAAACGTTTTGAAGCTGCATAGACAGAAATATTGTCGTTCCAAGTCAAGTCACGATAGATTGTGTAAATTTTTTTAGAGCCGCTATAGTGTTTACGGAATTGTAAAGGAGTGAGATTTGTGGTTTCTTTGAAAACCTTATTAAAATAGTTTGCCCTAGAAAATCCTAAGTTATTTGCAATGCTATTAATAGATTGCGTAGTCGTCATTAATTTGTTTTGAGCTAAGGTGATTTTTCTAAGTCGAATGTAGTCAGAGAAATTGATCTTAAAATTTTCCTTGAATAGGCGGCTTAAATAAGCTGGAGAAAGGTAAGCATTGTTGGCCACGGTGAGTAGGGTAAGCTTTTTTGTGATGTTCTGATCTATATAATTTAAGGCAATGTCAATGTCATTAACACCTTTGTTTCGGGTAGTAATGGGAGATGTACTGTTCTTAATCGGTACCAGAGGGGTAGCGTTATGTGAATTGTTGATGAGCAGATTAAATAATTGTAGATTTTGATTAATTTCATCTTTAGTTAGGGGGGACAGTATAAGGACCCGTTGATAATATGTGCTCAAAACCTCATTTGCGACGCTTTCCAATGATTTTTGATTTAATGATAGCATATTGACTGTAATATCACTCTTGTCAGCAAGGAATAAGCCATTGAGTCGATCATTAGTCACGATGGGAAAGAAAATCAAATTCTTTTTCTTTTCAAAGTAGTTGGTTGAGTTAGTTGGATCAGCGAGAAGGCCCTCGCTGGTTATTACATGAAGCGTAGGGTCGATAAAAGCAATACGAATTTTAGTTAATTGAAAAAATAAAGATATAATTTGTTTTATTTGGGTGTATTGCTTTTCTTGTGAATTTAAATTCATAAGAAAATCTCCTTTCGTTGATCACTAGCTTTGTTACTATCTACACAATAAGATATTTTTAATTTTAAAGCAAATAATTGTCATAATTTAAGCTGAATATTTGTAAACTTGCATATTATATATCCTAATCTGTTCAGGAAAATTTGAATCACTTGTTATATAATAGCCGTGTAGCAAAAAGTAAGCGCTTTCAAGCGTATTGACTTTAGGAGGGTTTCCTTATGGAACAAGAAGCACTTGGAATGATTGAAACAAGAGGTTTAGTACCTTCAATCGAAGCAGCGGATGCTATGGTCAAAGCAGCAAATGTTAGTTTAATTGGCCAACAAAAAATTGGAGCTGGTCTTGTAACTGCCATGGTTCGTGGTGATGTTGGTGCTGTGAAGGCTGCTGTAGATGCTGGCGTTCAGGCAGCAGGAAATGTTGGCGAAGTTGTTTCTAACTACGTCATTCCACGTCCTCACACAGACGTTGAGAAGATTCTTCCACGTAAGGAATAAAGAATGATCTAGTGAAATTGGTTCTTATTTTGTTTGAGTGGAGGACAAATAAGGACCTTTTTAGTAATAAACGTTATGTCTGAAAACTCCCTGTTACAAATTATTAGGAGGCAGTCTCATGATTGACTTTTTGAATTCCACCAGCGTAGCACCAGAATTTGTGGGTGCAGACAAGGCTGGGGATACGATTGGGTTATGCATTCCCAATGTGGATCCGCTACTCCTTGAAAAAATGCATGTGAAGAAAAAGTATTCAGTTATTGGTATCGTGAGTGATCGTACCGGTGGTGGCCCCCAACTATTTTCGATGGATGAAGGGATCAAGTCAACAAATACAGAATGTATTGATGTTGAATGGACAAATGATACTAAAGGTGGAGGCGGCCAAGGTTGCATGATTGTAATTGGTGGCTATGATCCATCTGATGTTCGTGAAGCAATCAAGGTTACATTTAAAAACTTACACCGGTACTTCGGTGATGTTTACGGTAATGATGCTGGCTATGTGGAACTTCAATATACCGCACGAGCAGCCGGATGCTTGGTAGAGGCTTTAGGTGCTGAAGAAGGAAAAGCGTTTGGCATTTTAAACGCTTGTCCTGCTGCTGTGGGTATCGTAATGGCGGATACAGCATTAAAAACAGCGGGCGTGAAAATTATTTCAGTTGCCACTCCGAGTCATAATGGTAGCCCCTCTAATGAAGGGACATTGACTATTAGCGGTGAGTCGGGTGCCGTTCGACAGGCGATTATCGCCGGTCGCGAACGTGGATTAGAGTTATTAGGACAAATGGGAGATAAACCAGTAAATGATTATCCCTCCTACATTCAGTAAAAACTTTATTCTAAGGAGGATTACTTAATGAAACGTCAAAAGAGATTCGAAAAGCTTGAACAGCGGCCGATCAATAAGGATGTCATTGTTAAGGAATGGCCTGAAGAAGGCTTTGTTGCGATGAAGAGCCCCAATGATCCTGAACCGAGTATTAAGGTCCAAGATGGGGTTATTGTCGAAATGGATGGGAAAAAACGTGAGGATTTTGACCTGATTGACATGTATATCGCAAATTATGGGATCAATATTGCCAATGCTGAAAAGGTTATGGCAATGGATTCTACAAAAATTGCTAAGATGTTGATTGATCCTAATATTTCTCACAAGGAAGTTTTGAAATATACAACGGCTATGACGCCGGCCAAGGGCCAAGATGTTATTAATCAATTGGATTTTGGCGAGATGATTATGGGTGCCAAGAAGATGCGTGAGCGGAGAAAACCTGCTAACCAAAGTCATGTCACTAATTATATTGATAATCCAGTTGAATTGGCTGCCGATGCAGCTGAAGCAGCTCTTAGAGGATTTGCTGAAGAGGAAACGACGACTGCTGTTAGCCGGGACGCACCTTTCAACGCGCTTTCTGTCCTAGTTGGATCGCAGACGGGACGTCCAGGTGTTTTGCATCAATGTTCAGTCGATGAAGCTACGGAGCTACAATTAGGGATGCGTGGATTGACGTCGTATGCTGAAACTATTTCTGTTTATGGTACGGATCGTTCGTTTACTGATGGGGATGACACGCCTTGGTCTAAAGGATTCCTGGCATCTTGCTATGCCTCTCGGGGAATTAAGATGCGTTTCACATCTGGTTCTGGTTCAGAAGTATTAATGGGATATCCTGAAGGTAAGTCGATGTTGTATCTAGAAGCTCGTTGTATTTTGTTGGCAAAGGCTTCCGGAGTTCAGGGATTACAAAATGGCTCACTTAGTTGTATCTCAATCCCTACCGCTGTTCCGAATGGATTGCGCGAAGTATTAGGTGAAAACTTATTGTGCATGATGTATGACCTGGAATCTGCTACTGGTAGTGACCAATCGTTTTCACATTCTTCAATGCGTCGTACTTGGAGATTTATGGGTCAGTTCATTGGTGGTACTGACTTTATTTGCTCTGGTTATGGTGCAGAACCTAATCCGGATAACACGTTTGCTGGATCTAATGAAGATGTCTACGACTATGATGATATTCACTTCCTATCACGGGATTACGGTCAGTCATTTGGGATCCATTCCATTAAAGAAGAAGAAGCGATTAACGTACGTCGGAAAGCTGCTAAAGCCTTACAGGTAGTCTTTAAGGGACTAGGATTACCGTCTATTACTGATGAAGAAGTTGAAGCAGCAACTTATGCGGATGTTCATGAAGATATGCCAAAACGTGATAAGGTCGCTGATATGAAAGCGGCACAAGACATGATGGACCGTGGTATTACTGCTGTTGACGTAATTAAAGCATTGGCTGATGGTGATGTTAACGACGTCGCTGAGGCTATCCTTAATTTACAGAAACAAAAAGTGGTTGGTGATTATTTACAAACCTCGGCGATCTTCGATGAAAACTGGCATGTTGAATCTGCTGTTAATGAGGGCAATGACTACATGGGACCAGGAACTGGTTATCGGTTGTATGATGATCCAGATGAATGGAAGAAAGTAACAGATATTCCTCAAGTTATCGATCCAGAACACTTTGATATGTAGGAGAGGAGGGTTATTTTATGACTGATATTGATGAAAATTTAGTTCGTAAAATTGTTCGTGAGGTTTTATCACAGACGCAGACTGATCAATCTATTGATTTTCAAAAGAAAGCACCAGCTGTGACGGATGCTGAGAATACATCTAGTAACGAAAGTGCAGTTCCAGAAAATAATGTTGACTGGTTTCAACCGGTAGGCTTGGCCCAACCAGGATATTCCAAGGATGAAATTGTAATTGCAGTGGCTCCAGCCTATGCAACGGTTCTAACTAAGACAGAATCGGGAGTTTCTCACAAGGAAGCTTTGCGTCAGGTGATCGCAGGGATTGAAGAGGAAGGCCTTAAAGCACGAGTGATTAAAGCTTATGATACGTCTGACGTTTCATTTATGGCGGTTGAAGCCGATCATTTGTCTGGGTCTGGTATCTCAATTGGTATTCAGTCAAAAGGGACGGTAATTATTCATCAGAAGGACCAAGAGGCGTTAAACAATTTGGAACTATTCCCAGAGGCTCCTGTCATTGATGAAAAGATGTTCCGTCAAATCGGCAAGAACGCAGCGCGTTATGCAAAGGGTGACTCTCCAGAGCCAGTTTCTCAGCCAAATGATCAAATGGCGCGACCTAATTTCCAAGCAATTTCTGCCATCTTACATATTCGTGAGACCCACCAGGTTGTTGCTGGTAAGTCGGCAGAAGAGATTAAAGTCACACTTTAAGGAGGGATATTGATGAGTGATATTAACGATTTAGTTAAGAGTATTTTGAAGCAAGTTAATCAGTCGGATGGTGTGACGACCACAACTGATTCTCATAGCGAAAAGCAGTATGGTGTTGAAGATTATCCGTTGTATGAACAACACCGCGATATCATCAAGACGCCTTCTGGTAAGTCACTTGGCGAAGTAACTCTGGATGACATTAAAAATAATCGAATCGACCGGAAGGATTTACGGATTACAGCTGAAGCACTTAAAATGCAAGGTGATGTAGCCGGAGATGCTGGACGTAAAACGCTTCAGATGAATTTTGATCGGGCGGCTGAGCTAACTAAGATTCCGGATGATCGCTTATTAGAGATGTACAACGCTTTGCGACCATATCGTTCTACAAAGGATGAATTATTAGAGATCGCCGAAGAACTGAGATCGAAATACGATGCAACTATTTGTGCAAATTGGTTTGAGGAAGCTGCAAAGTATTACGAGAGCCGTAAGAAGCTCAAAGGAGATAAGTAGTAGAAAGCCGAAAAGGGTGTTTAGGGATGGCAATGGAAAATGTGATTGGCGTTGATATTGGAAATTCATCAACCGAAGTTGCACTCGCTCGTGTTTCTGATAGTGGTGAGGCTAGCTTTATTGGCTCTGGTATAGCTGCAACGACAGGGATTAAGGGTACTAAGGAAAATCTCGTTGGTATCCGTGATGCACTTAATCAGGTGCTGGATAAAACTAATTTGTCAATTCATGATATTGATTTAATTAGAATTAACGAGGCTACTCCAGTAATCGGAGATGTAGCAATGGAAACGATTACTGAGACAGTTGTTACGGAATCCACCATGATTGGCCATAATCCTGATACGCCGGGTGGCATTGGAACGCAGTCTGGTATTACAATACCAATTTTAGAATTGGCTAAGGAACAAGATAAGGATCGAAACTATATTGTTATTGTGCCAAAAGAAATCGATTTTGAAAATTGTGCAAAGTTGATTAATGCATATGTTGCTGCTGGGTACAAGGTTGTTGCGGCAATACTTCAAAATGATGATGCGGTTCTTGTTGATAACCGCTTAACCAAGAGGATTCCAATCGTTGACGAGGTTGCTTTGATTGACAAGGTGCCAGTTCATATGCTAGCGGCCGTTGAAGTCGCCGGTCCTGGTCAAGTTATTTCTCAGCTTGCTAATCCATACGGAATTGCCACGTTGTTCAAGCTGGACTCAGAGGAAACTAGAAATATTGTTCCAGTTTCGCGAGCACTCATTGGAAATCGGTCAGCCGTTGTCATCAAAACGCCCGCGGGCGATGTGAAGGCACGAGTCATTCCTGCCGGAAATATTGTTATAAATGGTGAAAATGGAAAAGAAGAAGTCGGCGTCTCAAGAGGCGCTGAAACGATTATGAAAAAAATTTCTAATTTTCGTCATATTAAAGATATTACCGGTGAATCTGGGACAAACATTGGTGGTATGTTAGAAAAAGTTCGCCAAACTATGGCAACTTTGACCGGAAAGCAGAATAAGGATGTTGCAATTCAAGATCTATTGGCAATTGACACGCAAGTACCAGTTAAAGTTAAGGGAGGACTGGCTGGAGAATTTTTAAATGAGTCCGCCGTTGGTATCGCAGCAATGGTTAAGTCTGATCACTTACAAATGGAAGTGATTGCAAAGTTAATTGAAAAAGAACTTAACGTTAAGGTCGAGATAGGTGGAGCTGAAGTAGAGTCAGCGATTCACGGTGCTCTGACGACACCGGGAACTTCAAAGCCGATTGCCATTTTGGATTTTGGAGCTGGCTCAACAGATGCATCTATTATTAATAAGGATGATAAAATGATCGCAATTCATCTGGCAGGGGCTGGAGATATGGTGACCATGATTATTAATTCTGAATTAGGATTATCTGATATTCATTTAGCTGAGGATATCAAGCGTTACCCGTTGGCTAAAGTTGAGAATCTGTTTCAATTGCGGCACGAGGATGGCTCAGTTCAGTTCTTTGAAAAGCCGTTGCCTTCTGAATTGTTCGCTAGAGTTGTTGTCATTAAGCCTGAGGGATATGTTCCAGTAACGGGTAATCCAAGTATCGAAAAAATTAAATTGGTACGTCAAAGTGCGAAAAAGCGTGTCTTTGTGACTAATGCAATTCGGGCGCTTAAGTATGTAAGTCCTACTGGAAATATTCGCGATATTCCGTTTGTCGTAATAGTGGGCGGATCAGCGCTTGATTTTGAAATTCCTCAGCTTGTTACAGATGAGCTCGCTCATTATAATTTAGTATCAGGTCGAGGAAACGTTCGAGGAATAATGGGCCCACGAAACGCTGTTGCTACTGGTCTAGTTCTTCGCTATGCAGCAGAAAGAAGGCAGCAGTATGGCAAATGATCTCGAACGTCCAACAATAGTTATTGGTTCAATTGACCGAGATGGCTTAGGAACAGAATGGTTGAAACCGTTGCTGAATGGTATTGAAGAAGAGCAAATTCCGTTCTCACTGCAAAGTATTGCGGTCAAAGATACTGTGTCACGAGCTTACCAAGCAGCATTAGCATCGCGATTATCTGTTGGGATTGCCTATGATAATAAACGTTATGTCATTCATTACAAGAATTTGCCTGAACAAGAACCGTTATTTGATGTAACTGTAGTAGACGCCAAACAGCTCCGAACGCTTGGTGCCAATGCCGCTAGGTTAGTGAAGGGAATACCCTTTAAGAATTTGTCATGAATGGGGATTAAATTATGGAAGCGTTAGGATATGTGGAATGTAATGGCCTGTCTAGCGCAACTGTTGCCGCTGATCGTATGCTGAAAACGAGTGATGTGAAGCTTAGTAGAATTCGCAATGCAGACAACGGTTGGATTACGCTAGAATTTACAGGTGATATAGCTGCTTTGAAAGTTGCCGTTGAAACAGTTAAGCAAACTTTATCAGAGAGCTATGTTGCAGGTCTGGTTATTGGGAGCCCAACTGATGGATTAGATCAATTGGGGAGCTCAGGAGCTACCGATGTTGATCCGCAGAACTTCAATCCAGAAAAATATAATTTGGATGGAACGATGAAGAAGTCAGCGATGTTTGGCCCTCGTCCAGATTCTGAAGAGCAACAGACTTCGGTAGCAAAAACGAGTGTTGATGTAGAAAAACAATTGGAAGAAAAATCTGTTGAGAATGTTTCTGATGATCAGGTTACTTGTAATTTATGTGGTGATCCTAATTGTCCACGTAAATTAGGTGAACCGCATAATAAGTGCATTCATTACAATGATTAAGGAAAAGTAGATTGATAAGAATTTAGGAGGAATTTAAAATGAATAACGCTTTAGGAATGATTGAAACTAAAGGCTTAGTACCTTCTATTGAAGCAGCAGATTCAATGGTTAAAGCAGCCAATGTTGAACTGACTGGCCAAGAAAAGATTGGGGCAGGATTAGTAACGGTCATGATTAGAGGAGACGTTGGAGCGGTTAAAGCGGCGGTTGACGCAGGTGTTCAAGCAGCACAAACGGTCGGAGAGGTTGTATCTTCATATGTAATTCCACGGCCACACAGTGAGGTTGAAACCATTCTGCCAGCTGTATCGGGTACCACTGCAGAGTAAACGCATAATTAATTCTTGATGAACTGGGGGTGGGGTTATGGATGACTTGATCCAAAAGGTTATTGCAAAGCTGAGGAAAAGACAGGCATCCAATAAAGTTCTTTCTCTCAACAGCTTGCCATCTCCATTAGATAAGCAATTATTTATCGATTACGGTTGTATCATTATTGATGATGTTTCTGTGCAGTTGATTAAGAATTTATATTCCCTGCGGTCTAATGATGCTCTGGTGTCTTGGATATTAAGTGGTCTCAATTATGATGTTCAATTTTACTTAAATGTGAATGAACGCATCGTTAATTTCATTCCACGTACAATGATCTTAGACTGGCCGGTCAATTTTATTGTTGGTCATAATTCACTGGTTGTGAGTGACTATCACAAGATTATCTCAAGAAGAGAAATTGCGGTTTTGCCGGACAATGCTGTACTTATTAAAACAATAGGACAAGTATTAACGGATGAGGGCTTAGAAATCTGTGACCGGAAAAACATCAAAATAAAGGTTAGGACTGAAGAAAATTGTATATGGCTAGAGTAATTGGTAGCGTAGTTTCAACTCAAAAGGATTCATCGTTGGTTGGAAAAAAATTGATGATTGTTCGTCCAATTGACTCAGACCAGAAAGAAATCCGTTTCGAGCAAGTGGCTGCTGATACAGTTAATGCAGGTATTGGTGATAATGTGTTGGTTGTTAGAGGTGCCGGTGCTAGGCGAGCTGACGGTGAATCTGGAAATGAGTCGGCGGACGTAAATGATTGTACAATTGTGGGGATTATTGATCGATTTGATAAGTAGTGTGGTCTGAGGAGGTATGATCCTAGTGGCTATTTATACTAAAGGCGGTGATAAGGGTAAGACAAGCCTGTTTGATGGATTGAGAGTTGAAAAAGATTCTGTTCGTGTCGCAACCTATGGAACGTTTGATGAATTGAATGCCAATATTAGTTTGGCAGATAAGTTTTGTAAAAGCGATAGGAATCAAAAAATTTTACATGCTGTCGAATATCGCATGTTTTACCTGCAAGGTGAAATTGCAACGCAGAATTCTGAGCAATTTTTAAAACAGAGTCAGTTCATAACTGATGATGATACGCATATGCTAGAATCGGTGATTGATAGCTATACTAAAGAATTGCCAGAGTTGCATAGCTTTATTTTACCAGGAACAAGTGTAGCTGGTGCTCAGCTTCATGTTTGTCGAACTATCTGTCGTCGGGCTGAACGTTCATTTGTGAAATTATCAAAAGGTGTTCAATTTCGTCCCGAGTTAGAGAGATATATTAATAGACTGTCAGACTTTTTGTATATTATGGCTCGCTCGGAAGACTATGAAGATTTGGTTGACCATGTGACGAAGCAAGTCGTTGAGGTTTATTCAAGAGTTAAGGATGGCCATTAATATGAACGAAGAACAGTTGAAACATGTAGTTAAGAGCGTTATCGAAAAGCAGCAAACTAGTTACTTTTCTTTAGATAGAATGGAACGTGTCATTCATTCCGCTGTGCAAACCGCTAAGTCATTTGGTATTGGTGTCACAATAGTTATTATGCGTGAAGATCAAGTTGTTCAAATGAGTTATCACATGCCATCGGCAAACTTGGTTAGTAGTACATTGGCGCCAAAAAAGGCTTGGAGTGCTCTTGCAATGAAGCAACCGACCATTCAGTTGTCCAAGCTGGTGCAACCAGGTGCAGAATTATATCAAATTGAAACAATGATGGGTGGCCAATTAGCCACTTTTGGTGGGGGAATACCATTGGAAGTGGATGGTCATATTATCGGGGCCATTGGCGTTAGTGGTGGTGCTGTTGCAGAAGATCAGGCCATTTGTGAAGCGGCAGTTAATGCATTTATGAAAGAGAGTGATTAGACTTATGGATCAAGGAAAGATTGAATCGATTATTCGTAATGTGTTAGCACAAGAGGTTGGTGCTACCGAAAGCGTTAATCATGCTACTAATAGTATGCATAGAGACGAAATGTCGCCCTTATTAAAAGATGTGCGTGATTCTGTGCGAGCAAAGATCCAGGGGGAATCAGCTGATGTTGATAATTCTCCTTTGTTAGAAAATATCAAGCATGAGGTTGAAAAACTAGTCTAAGTCTGTGAGGGATGTTTTATGGGACGTAATATTGAGCGAACAATTCAAGAATATGTTCCCGGTAAACAAGTGACGTTAGCACACATCGTTGCGAACCCAACACCGGATATTTATGAAAAGCTAGGGATTCAAACGCCTAAAAATGCATTAGGAATTCTAACAATTACGCCCAGTGAAGCAGCGATAGTTGCAGGCGACATTGCGACTAAGTCTAGTTCTGTTAAGTTGGGATTTATCGATCGTTTTAGTGGCTCCGTTGTAATTGTTGGCGAGGTATCTGAGGTTGAATCAGCCTTGAATGCAGTGATTGCTAAATTACATGATTTGTTAGGGTTTGACATTCCTAAGATTACAAGGACATAAGATTTAGGGCCACAGCGTTAGGCCGTGGCCCTTTTCTTGTTGCTTGGTGAAACAAAAGTCTTGCCTTGGAAATTATTTTGGAGGGGACAAATAATGGTTAAGGAAATCAGACTAAAACATGGTTTTAATTGCCGTGATTTAGGTGGTTATAACGCTCTTGGTGGTGCCTCAATTAAGTATGGAAAATTAGTCCGTTCTGGTTACTTAACCGAATTAAATGCCGTAGATCAGAAAGAACTCTATGATTATGGTATAAGAACGGTGATTGATCTGAGGTCTCCACGAGAAGTAACGCTTTATCCTGACCAATTGGATTGTCGGATTGTGTATTTGAAAATTCCACTCTCAAGACAAAACTTAACGGATGGTGAAACCAAATTCAGTGAGCTGAAAGGGCCGTTGGCTGAACGGTTAACTGGTTTTAGACAGATGATGAAGGGGTATCAAAAGCTAATTTGTAGTGGTGAGGCGCAACACGCGTATCGTCAATTCTTCGATGCTTTACTTGATTCTCCGGCTGGTGGTGTACTATTTCATTGTTCTACTGGGAAAGATAGAACGGGAATCATTACCATATTACTCTTAAAGTTATTAGATATACCAATAAACGTAATTAAGCAGGATTATTTGTTAAGCAATTATTTTTTATCACGAAGGATTAATGAACGGCTAGTTGAAGCTAGAATGATTAATACACAAGATGCTTTTTTACAAAGTATATTTGACGTTTCGAGTGTGCGAGAAGATTATTTTAATCAGGTGCTCATGCAAATTAAGCAAGACTATGGTGGTTTTGATCATTACTTTCATAATCAATTAAATCTTCATGATGAGGAAGTTCAGTTATTTAAGGATCGATTCTTGGCGTAGCCGATACAAGACGGGAAGTGTTTGATTATGGCTAATATTGGAGTGCTCGTGGGAAGCCTTAGCACCCGTTCATATAGTCAAAGAATTGTCAATTACTTGGAAAGGTCACAGTCGTTTCTAAATCTGGTTCAACTGAATTTTGATATTTTACCACTTTATAATCCAGATTTAGAGCAAGTTCCTGTAGTAGAATGGCAGGTCTTCAGAAACGTTGTGGATCAAATGGATGCGTTGCTCATCGTGACACCAGAATATAATTTTTCAATTCCTGGGGGATTGAAAAATGCTATTGATGTATTATCCGTACCATTGCCACAGGCGCATATTGAAAAGAAACCAATTTTAGTTATAACTGATTCGTCAGGTGAGCGTGGAGGCGTTGTTGCCAATACCCATATTCAGCAACTTCTGCGATATGCTGGAGCAAATGTGATGAATGAGTTGATTGCGATTGGTAAGGTACAGGACATTTTTGACCATAATGGTGAATTACAAGATTCACAGGTAGCTACAATGTTGGATAGTGCAGTTAAAAATTTTGCTGATTTTGCAGAAACTTAAATGTAGGATAATATTTAGATGTAAGGGTGAGTGATGAAATGAGTCAGTCGCAACTTGATTTAATAGTTAGGGCCAATAAGCAGATTAATCAACTTGCAAAGATTGTAAACGGCAATAAAGCAGTTCGGCAAGTTCAAAAAGGTGAAGAGCTACGAGTGGGTATTGATCTTGGAACGTCAAGTATCGTACTTATAGTGCTGGATGGAAAGAATCACGTCCTCTATGGAAATTTTGAATATGATCATGCAGTTAGAGATGGGCTAGTAGTGAATTTTATAGATTCAGTCCGAATTCTAACCAAGTTGAAGGATCGGGCAGAAGATGTTTTAGGAACTCGATTGACCACGGCTTGTGGAGCGATCCCACCTGGAACAGGTGCAGGTAGTGCAAAAATTGTAAGCAATGTTATCGAGTCAGCTGGCTTTGTTTGCAGATCAGTAATTGATGAGCCAACAGCTGCTGCGTATTTTCTTCAAGTTCAGAACGGAACAGTAGTTGATATCGGTGGAGGAACCACAGGTGTCAGCGTATTTAAAAATCAGAAATTAGTACAAGTGAGTGACGAGGCTACAGGTGGATTTCATATGTCATTGGTACTAGCAGGGCATTATCATTGGGATATGGAGACTGCAGAAAAGGCAAAGCGAAATGCTGCTCAGGAAAATGATGTATTTGCGGTTATTAGACCTGTGGTTGAGAAAATGGCAGCGATTACTAGATCAATTACTACGGATAAAATTCAAGAACCCGTTATTGTAGTTGGCGGGGCTATCAATTTCAAAAAATTCATTGATACGTTTAGTTCTGCTTTAGGCGTACAGGCGTATAAACCAGATTATCCGCAGTTTGTGACACCAATCGGTATCGCTATGCAAGATCATGAATAAAATAACTGAAAATATGAGTTTTTATTTGCGGTTTTATTTTAGCTATTTTAATTTGGCATTGAAAGGTACACTGATTTGTTTAAATAATTGAATACTATTTTGCTAAAAGCATATCGTGAAAATATGAGGATCCAGCAGGTGAAGGAGATTTGAGAATGCGGCGATCAATGTTTATTGGGGCGATTGGATGTGGAAAAACGACCTTGCTGCAACGGTTAAAGGGGATGGCTATCCACTATAATAAGACACAATCCATTGAGTTCTATCAGAATATTATCGATACGCCGGGTGAGTATATAGAGCATCGGCGTATGTATACAAGCTTGGCAACAACAGCAATGGATGTTGACTTAGTTGTGATACTCCAAAGCGCAATAGATAAGCGACTTGTTTTCCCGGAAGCCTTTAGTACAATGTTTAGTAAGCCAGTGATAGGTGTTGTAACAAAAATTGATGTGGCTAATCATGACGACATCAATTTGGCCAGAGAACAGCTTGAGCGGGCAGGTGCCAAACAGATATTTGAAGTGTCAGCCCTATATGGGGATAATACTGAGGATCTCCAACTGCTTTTAAATGACTGATATATATAGGTAATACTTCAAATGTGAAGCTAGAGTTGAGGGAATAGATCTGAATATTTTTGACTCATCTTTCGGTTTCTTAAAGTTATCGCGCAAGAGTTTGGGAAGTTTTAGACCCAGACTCTTTTTATCTTATCCAAAGTTAGCTAAACTAGGGAGTATCAACAATTTGCGATACAGGAGGTCCAGCCATGACGAAATACCGGTGGCAAGCCAGTGCCCTAGTGCTGGTGACGTTTATGTTGGGGTGTAATGAATTTATGGTAGTGGGTGTGATTTCAGATATCGCGCGCTCACTGCGAGTAACGGTGGCGACGGCGGGGTATTTGGTGACCATCTTTGCAATTGTTTACGCGATTAGCACACCGCTGATCACGATTTTGGCCAATCGGTTTAGTCGTTACAAGACGCTGATGGTCTTACTGCTCATCTTTTTGATTGGCAATACCTGGAGTGGGTTTGCCACGAGTTATGGGTGGTTTCTGGTATCACGAATGATGACGGCTGCGGTTGCTGGGGCCATCGAGTCGTTGGTTATTCTGTTTGCCAACGACATTGCGCCTCGCCACAAGCGGGCGATGTTGATCTCTTGGATTGCGGCCGGCTTTAGCATCGCTTCGGTCGTCGGCGTGCCGGTGGGGACGGCCATCAGTACGGCGACCAGTTGGCACGTGGCCTTTCACCTGATCTCCGTACTCAGTCTATTGACTTGTATCGTGATGGCGCTGCTATTGCCGCGGCATTTACCGCAGACGCCCGGGGGCATCAAGGACCAACTGGTGTTGCTGACGGATAAGCGCGTCTACTTGGGCGCAGTGTTGATTCTCTTTTCCGCGGCGGCCCTATACGCTTACTACACGTACATTCGGCCGTTATTGACTACCGGACTAGGCTTTAGCACCACCGCGTTGAACTGGTTACTGTTTGTGCTGGGAATCATGAGTATCCTGGGCAATCGGTTATCCGGGACGGTGGCAGAACGGAGCGGATTGAAGACCATGCCGCGGTTTTACGTGGTCGATATAATCTTATTGCTACTGTTGCCAGTGGCTATGAAAAATCCCATCACCGGGTTCGGCGTCTTTTTGGTGCTGATGCTGATTATCTCAGTGGTCAACTCACCGATTCAGCTCCATTTCTTAGACGTCGCCGAGGCGGACTATCCGCAGTCAACCTTGCTGGCCTCGTCGTTAAACGCCATTTTCTTCAACATTGGCATTTCGATTGGGTCCGCCACGGCATCCCTCGTGTTGACGCACGGCGGGCTTAACCGATTAGGTCTGGGTGGGGCTGCGTTTGCCGGGCTGTCGCTAGTAGTGGCCGTCTGGTTGAACCACGTGGTTGCTCGGCACCGGGCGACCAGTGCGACCGCACGCTAAATTTACGAGTCATTTCGTACCCGGTTTAGTGCGAAACCAGGTAATCTATAATTAATCTACGAAAAACAGAGGAAAACAGTTATGAACAAGTATCGTTGGCAAGCCATCGTGTTTGTCCTAGTGGCGTTTATGTTGGGGTGCAATGAATTTATCGTGGTCGGGGTCTTGTCCGATATCGCCCAAGAATTTCGGATCCCTGTGGCAACGGTCGGGTATCTGGTGACCATCTTTGCCACGGTCTATGCCGTTAGCACGCCGTTTATCACGATTTTGACCAACCGGTTCAGTCGGTATAAAACGCTGATGACCCTGATGGGCATCTTCCTGGTTGGCAACACGCTCAGTGGGTTGGCCATGAGCTTTCCAATCTTGCTGGTCTCGCGGATCATCACGGCTGTGGTCGCTGGCGCCATTATCTCGTTGATCATGACCTTTGCCAGTACCATTGCCCCACGGGAGAAGCGGGCCGGCTTGGTGTCTTGGATTTTTGCCGGATTCAGCATCGCCTCCGTCTTCGGGGTGCCGATTGGGACGGCCATCAGTACCAGTTACAGCTGGCACGACGCCTTTTACCTGATCTCCGTCATCAGTGCCATCACGTGTGTCTTACTGGGTTGGTTGCTGCCGCGTCAGGTCGAACAGGTGCAGGGGAGCGTGAAAAACCAGTTGGTCTTGTTGAAGGACCGGCGTGTCATCGTGGGCATTGCCCTGGTGCTATTCACCGCGGCTACCATGTATGCGTACTACACCTACATTCGACCGCTGCTGACCACCGCCCTGGGCTTTAGCACGACCAGTTTAAATTGGCTGCTGTTCCTGATTGGGATCATGAGCATCTTGAGCAACCGGTTCTCAGGGATGCTGGCCGAACGCAACGGGCTACGGGTCATGCCACGGTTTTACATTGCCGACGTCATCTTACTGGTCTTGCTGCCGTGGGGCCTCTCCAGCAAGGTGCTTGGATTGGCGATGCTACTGGTCTTGAGCCTGATTGTGACCATCTTAAACTCACCAATTCAGATTCATTTTCTAAATATTGCCGAGGCGGACTATCCGCAATCTACGGTCTTGGCCTCGTCGCTGAACTCGATTTTCTTTAACTTTGGGATCTCTCTGGGGTCCGCGACGGCTTCGGGGATGTTGGGAACGGTCGGCCTCAAGCACATTAGCTGGGGAGCCGCCGGATATGCGGCCATCTCGCTGGTCTTGGCTATCGGTTTGAACCGGGTGATCAAACACCATCGGCAGACAGCATAATTCACATCTCGAATCGGTTGCGGTAAGCTGGAACTATCAGCTGTTAAGCTCGAGGAGGCTTTCTAATGACAACAATTCCAAACGTGACCTTAAATGATGGTTACCAAATGCCGGCCATCGGTCTGGGTACCTTTCAGGTCCGGGGCGGCCAAGGCGTCAATCAGATCCTAGCGGCCATTCACGATGGCTACCGCAGCCTGGACACGGCGACCAACTATGACAATGAAGGCGCCGTGGGTGAAGCGATTCGGCGTTCGGGGATTCCCCGTGCCGAGTTTTTTGTGACGTCTAAACTGCCGGGAAAGTACCATCAATACGCCGATGCGACCATGGCGATTCAAGAATCGCTTTACCGCCTGGGACTGGACTACCTGGATCTCTACTTGATTCACTGGCCATTGCCCAAGCGGGACCACTACGTCGAAGCCTGGCAGGCTATGATCGACGCCCGGCAACGGGGATTGATCCGCTCGATTGGCGTGTCGAATTTTGAACCGGCGCATTTAGACCGGCTCATCAACGAAACCGGCGTGACGCCAGCGGTCAATCAAATCGAAGTCCATCCCTACTGGGTCCAAAAAGCTATGGTCGCCGCTGACCAACAACGCGGCATTGTGACTTCAGCTTGGAGCCCACTGGGACGCGGTAGTGCCGCACTCCAAGAACCATTGATTCAACAGTTGGCTCAGAAATACGACAAAAATGTCGGTCAGATCATCTTACGCTGGCACGTTCAGCGCGGTATCGTGCCGATTCCCAAGGCCCGCAATCTGAACCATCAACGCACCAATTTGGCACTCTTTGATTTTGCACTGACGCCGGATGAGGTGGCCGCCATCGATGGCTTGAATCGGCCCGATGGTCGGTTGGAAGGCCAAGACCCCAACACCTATGAAGAATTTGATTAACTGGCACCGGGAGTAAATCACTCGTTGACTTATTCTATTGAACGCGTAATCGTAATGATTGCGCGTTTTTTGTCGGCTAAATGGCGGTATACCGGCATTAGTGGATGATTGTTTGGCGGGTTAGTCAACCAAACAACGCTTAAACTTGTGGGTTGGGTGAATAATTGACGAAAACGACTGCCGGTGAATTGAAACACTAACCCCTTCCCGCTAAAGGCGCCTATAGTGATTACAGGGTGTGGGATAGACAGGAACATTTAGTTAGAATTTTGGATTGGGGGAGGATTACAGATGCGAAGGAAAATCTATCGGGCATTCATTGGCCTGGTCGTGACTGTGGCCGTCTTCCTGTTTGGGGGATTTCTCTGCAACAACGTCACGGCTCACGCTTCAGCGGTCTCAACTTCTGGCCTTCAGGCAGGCGACGCTACCATCACGGATGTGAACGGTAACGCCATTGCCAACGGTACGCCATTGGACAAATGGACGAGTTATTCCGTGCATTATGACTGGGCAATTCCGGATGGCGAGCCGATTGCGACTGGCGATACGGCCACGGTTCAGTTGCCAACGGGTGCCGTGGCGGAACACGATACCACGGTGTCAATTCTCGATGACACGGGTCGTGAAGTTGGAATCTTTACCATCGAGGCCGGTGCGACGACCGGGAGTATCATGTTCAACGACGCGTTTGCCTCAGTTGGGACGAACCGCCGCGGGACACTGCAGTTCTATGTCAAAGGTACGACCATTACGGCCGGTTCCGGCGATGACTGGGGATTAAACAAAATCGGCTGGATCAGTGAGAAGAATCCGGACGGCTCGCCAGCCAAGTTGACCTGGAATATCGCCTTTAACCCGACTGGCCAAGACGTCGGCCATGCAGTGGTCACGGATACGTTAGGCGCTAATCAGGAGTACATTCCGGGGTCCGTCGTTGCGCAAACGGGAGAATACGTTACTAAGAGTGACTTTGTGGCCAGCGGAACGACTACGCCAACCGTCAGCCAGGATGGTAACACATTAACGTTTACCTTTGACAATGTCACCACGGCCATCAACATGACTTACCAAACGCGACCGACGACGCTGGACAACGGCGGTAGTTGGACCAACCAAGCCACATGGGACGGTAAGACGGTCGGCTCACAGATTGCTTGGGGTGGCAGCGGTAGCGGTGCTGGCGACAGCGCGACTGGTGAAGTCATCTTGAACAAGCAGGCGCTAAGTAATGAGGAGATGTTGGCCGGTGCGGTCTATCGGTTACAAAAGGCCGATGGGACCGTTGTTGCCAGCGATTTGGTCACCGATGAAGATGGCCAGATCATTTACCAGAACTTACCCGTGGGTGACTATGAATTTGTAGAAACGACGCCACCAGCTGGGTTTGAGCTTGATGATACGCCGTTACCATTCACCATTGTAGCCGGCCAAACGACTCCCGTTGAAGTCTTTGCGACTGACAAACGGGAAAATAGCGAGGCTCCTGGCGAAGATGGTGGCGGTACCGAGACGCCTGAAAATCCAGGTGGCGGTGGTACTGGTACTGAGACGCCAGGTACGGCGCCTGAAAATCCGGGTACGACACCTGAGAATCCTGGTACCACGACGCCACCAACCACGCCAAGTGAACCGCAGACACCTGAGGAGCCCCAGAAGCCTGAGGTGCCGCAAAAGCCTGAAGTGCCCCAGAAACCCGAGGTACCGCAAAAGCCTGAAGTACCGCAGAAACCTGAAGTACCACAGAAACCAACGGTACCACAACAGCCACAGAAGCCAACGGTAACGCAGCCACAAAAGCCGCAAAAGCCAACGGTCACGCAACCACAACAGCCAACGACTCAGCAGCCGGGACAATCGGGTTCTGCGACTGAGCCCGCGGGCAGTGCGACCGGTTCGAGTGTTGCTGTCGGCGGAAGTGCAGCAACGCCAGCTGGTAGTGCTAGTGGCCAAGCAACCACCGGTGTCGACGGTCAGTCGTCAAGCCAAGCGCAAGGCCAGACGACTACCGGAACCGCGTCATCAGCAAGTGCGCAGCGGCTTCCCCAAACCGGCGAACAACACCATCCCGTTGTTTTCTGGATTGGTCTTAGCTTGTTGCTGATCAGTGGATTCGGTTATCTGACCGTTCGTCGTCATGATTAGGGTGGAGAAAGGCGTCATCTGGCATTGCCAGGTGGCGTCTTTTTTATAAATATATTTATAATAGGATTAACTATCCTTGGTGATGATTATATGCTATGATAGTCAGCGAAGCAAGGAAAATCTTTCGCTGGTCGTCAATTGCGTTCCCCACGATTGATGCCAGGCCACTCCCCGTTTATTTTGCCGGCCATTCACGGTATAATAACTCCAAGACGCTAAAAGGGGAGTTACACTATGGTAAAACGACGGACATTATCGCGGGAACAGGTATTGGATCAGGCCAACGACATCATCGCTACCGAGGGCTTGAGCCAACTGACGATTCGGGCTTTGGCCAACCGGCTCGACGTGCGACCGCAATCTGTGTATAACTATGTGGATAGTTTAAACGACTTGCTGGATCAGGTCGGGTTGACCTTTGTCAACGAACTGGCGGATCGCTTGATGCGACGACTGGTGGGGGTCGCCGGTAAGGAAGCACTGTGGATCTTTGCCCATGAATTTCGGGCAGGGTGCCTGCAACAACAGCACTTGGCGCCATTATTGTTAAATCCCAACGATTTGCAGCAATTGACCGCCACGCATCAGGCCCTGGTCGACTTGTACCAACAAATGTTCAAGAGCCTCCACTTAGATGAAGCGGATAACTCGGCGCTAGTGGAATCGTCCCTTTACCGCTCGGCGTTATTTGGCTTCATTGTCCAGGAGATTGGCGGCTTCTTACGCCTGTCGCCCCGTAAAATTGACCAGCGCTTCGATCAAACGATGCAGCTGGCTATCGACCAATTCACGACGATCAATTAATTTAAAAATAGTGTCAAAACCCCTTGCCTTAGAGTGCACTTGAAGGTGTTTACTGGTCTTGTTAGCAAGTAAAGGAGGCACAACATGGCAGAAAAACGGTACCGCATTGGCGAGTTCGCCAAGCTGGTAGGCTTGTCAGCGTATACGTTACGGTATTACGAGGATCAAGGCCTGATTTTGCCCCAGCGTGACGACAACGGCGTGCGGTTTTACACGACGCATGACATTCGCTGGGTCGGATTTATCCTTCATCTGAAGGGAACCGGCATGCGGCTAAATGATCTGAAACGCTACGTCCGGCTACGGGCCGCAGGTGACAGCACCATCCCCGAACGCCGGGCGATGCTTCAGCAGGTCAAGGATGATGCCGAAGCCGACATCGCCGAACTGCAGATGCATTTAAAGGTCTTGAGCCACAAGATCGACTGGTACGACGGCAAAGTTGATCAGACAATTGCGGATTCTGAGAGCTTCCATGACTACTTGCAAAAATTTCAAGATAGGGGCTAAAGCAAATGGCAAAAAATGAAAATGTTAAAGACGGCGTGATTTTTCCCGTCGGTGACAAGAACGTGGCGTATCAAGACGTCTTCACCGGCCAAAGTTATCTCCAAGGGTTGGTCAACGATCCCGATGTCAGCGTGGGCGTTGGCAATGTGACCTTTGAACCCGGTTGCCGGAACAACTGGCACATCCATCACAACGGCTTTCAAATCCTGCTGGTCACCGGTGGCGAAGGCTGGTACCAAGAAGACGGCCAGCCCGCTCGGCGATTACATCCCGGCGACGTTGTCGTCACCAAGGATGGCGTTAAGCACTGGCACGGTGCCACCAAGGATAGCTGGCTCAGCCACGTGGCCATCACTGCGGGCACACCAGAATGGTTGGAACCGGTTGATGACGCACATTACGATGCGTTGGATTAGGAGGTAAAACTTATGGCAAAAAAACAAACAGCTGGTCGCGACAACTTAGGTGATTTTGCACCAAAGTTCGCGGAACTCAATGATGACGTGTTATTCGGCCAAGTGTGGTCACGTGAAGAACAATTGTCCGCGCACCAACGCAGCCTGATTACCATTTCTGCGCTGATCTCCGCCGGTAACTTTGAACAATTACCAGCCCACCTAAAGATCGGCAAGGGCAATGGTATCACCAAGGATGAAATCGCCGAGGTCATCACCCATCTGTCATTTTACGTGGGTTGGCCTAAGGCGTGGTCCGCATTTAACATCGCCAAGGAAATCTTCACGGATTAATGGCTAGCAAATCAAATCGGACATTCACGAGCCTGGGACAAACTCCCAGGCTTTTTACATAGCCGAAACGTGCGTCCAAAGGCAGTCGGTTTCGCTTAAACCTGAAAACCAAACAATCCAAGACCGAGAATATTTGGTTTTCAGCCTTCATGTTCGCCGACTAACCACCTTTTGATCCACTCTTTTTCTGTGGCGCGGTATAATAAACCTATAAAGCAGAAAGGAGTTCACACCATGAAATTACATAAGATGATCACTGGTTTGGCCGTGCTGTGCGGCTTGACGGTCGGGGGAGTCGCCTTGACCCAACAACCCGTGACGGCCCACGCTGCGTCGGCCACGACGTTGTATAAGCAGTGGCAAAAGGCCTACGTGGGCGGCAAGACGCAAAAATACGTCAAGTCCAACAACGGCCAGGGTGCCACGACGGCCTTATCGGAAGGTCAGGGTTATGGCATGTTAGCCGCGGTATTGGCCGCCAAGAAGGGAGCTAACACCCACGCTACGTTTAATCAGTTCTATAAGTATTACCGCGCACACCGGGTCTCGGCGAAGACGCCGTTGATGCAGTGGCAACAGACCAAGCGGGGCAACAAGATGACCAGTACCGGCCAGCAGAAGAATTCCGCGACCGATGGTGATTTGGACATTGCCTACGCACTGATTCTTGCCGATAAGAAGTGGGGCAGCAAGAAGGTCAACTACAAGGCTGCGGCCAAGAAGCTGATCAAGGCCATCAAGCAAAAGGAAATCAATCCGACGACCTCGCTGCCAACCATGGGCAACTGGGCGACGAGCGCTTATGATCGCAGTAAGTTGCGGACGGCGGACCTGATGACGGGCTACTTCAAGACATTTGCGAAATACACCCACGACAGCTCTTGGAATAAGGTCGCCAAACGCAGTCAAAGCGCCGTCAAGAAGCTGAGTGCTCGTCACAAGACAGGGTTGTTCCCCGACTTCATTTTTGTGACCGGCAAGAGCCTCAAGCTCAAGGCCGTGCAGCCGTATGCCATCGAATCCGGGACGGACAATCAAGTCGGTTACAACGCCTGCCGGGTACCGTGGCGGTTAGCTCAGACTTATAAGTTAAAACATGACAGCGTGACCAAAAAGGCGCTGAACAAGCAGTTGAAGTTCTACAACCGCAAGTCAAAGATCACCGCGGTTTACACGTTGGGTGGCAAGGCCGTCAACAGTTACGAAAACACGGCCTTCACCGCGCCCGTAAACTACGCGGCCCGGGTAATGAAGCGCACGGCCTTGAAAAAGAAGACGGCTAAGCAGCTACCGAAGTCAATTGAAAAGAAGAACTATTTCTCAGCGACCTTGCAAGTGGTTACGGCGTTGAGTTAACAGCAAAAATGCGTTTGGGACGAGTGCCCAAGCGCATTTTTTAAATGACCGAAAGTAATAATTGCAAGTTAAACACTGTGATGACCGCCGTTAATCCATAACCCAAAATGACGGTGAAGCGGCGATTGACGTGGTTGCCCAGCAAGGATGGTTGATCCGTCAAATGAATCAGGGGGAAGAGCGTAAACGGCAGGGCGATGCTCAAGACCACCTGTGCGTAAACGATCAGGGCCTCGAAGGTGTGGTCGTTAAAGCCCACCGCTACCCCAATCAAAATGATGGGCACCAAGGTCACGAACCGTGTCAACAGGCGCCGTTGCCAGAGCGGCAAGCGGATGTGGATATAGCCTTCCATCACAATTTGCCCGGACAAGGTGCTGGTGATCGACGAGATCAGTCCGGTGATCAACAAAGCGACCGCAAACAACCAGCTCATCACCGGACTGGCCAGTGCGCCCACAACGGCGCTATTTTTAAGGCCCAAATAGACGGCCTGCAGACTGGAGAGTTGACCGGTCTGGCCGAAGAACAGGGTGCCGCCCAGAATCAAGAGCAGCGCATTGATCAGCAGGGCCGCCAGCAAGTGCACGGTGGAATCCCAGCGGGCAAAGCGTAAAGCCTCGGTGACCTGCGCAGGGTCGTGTTCGTCGTAGCGACGACTTTGCGCCAGCGCCGAGTGGAGATACAGGTTGTGGGGCATGATGGTCGCCCCGATGATGCCGACGCTCAAGATTAACTTTTCATGGTTGGTCAGTAGACTCAACGAAGGCACCAATCCCCGAGCGATGGCACTGGGGACGGGCTGGGCGCGCCAGACCTCGATGGCAAAGATGAGGCCAACGGTCAAAATGGCGACCAGCACGATGAATTCGATCCGCCGAATTCCAAAGCGGAGGAACAACAGGACGATCAATACGTCGGCCACGGTCAATAGAATGCCGTAGACTAGCGGTAAGTCAAAGAGTAATTTCAACGCGATGGCCGTCCCCACCACGCCGGTCAGGTCAGTGGCCATCATCGCCACTTCGTTGAGCAACCATAAGGTGATCCGCACGGGCGTGGGGACCTGGACCGCAATGGCTTGGGCCAGGTCTTGGCGCGCGACCACACCCAGTTTGATGGCCAGGTCCTGCATGAACATGGCGACCAGAATCGCCAGCACCAGGACTGCCAGCAGTTGATAACGGTACTGGCTGCCCCCGGCTAGCGACGTCAGCCAGTTGCCGGGATCCATGTAGCCAATCGCGACCAGGGCGCCTGGTCCACTGTAGGCCAAGAACTTTTGAAAAAAGGAGGTCTCATAGACACTAGGCACAGGCACGCTACGGTTGACCTCGTCTAGGCTGGGACGCGTGGGTTCAGGCATGCGCATCACCCGCCTTGGCGAGCTGTTGTTGCGCCAGGTCGGCCAGAAAGCGGCCAAAGCGCGGATCGTCGTTCATGGGCGGAACGAGTTGGAAATTGTCGCCGCCGCTGGCCTTGAACGTTTGGTAATTTTGCACATAGTCTTCCTCCAAGGTCTCCAGACAGTCGGCGACAAAGGACGGCGTAACGATCAAGACGTTGCGTTTGCCCAGCTCAACGAGTTGCATCAGGGTATTTTTGAGATACGGTTTTTGCCAAGGCATGGGGCCGAATTTGGACTGGTAAACGGTCTGGACCTTATCAGCGGGGAGGTCTGGCAGCCGATCCAAGACGCCTTGCGTGGTAGCCTGACACTCCGTCGGGTAAGGGTCACCGTGGCGAACCATGGCGCTGGGGATACTGTGGTAGCTAAACAAGACGGCGTCGAAATTGGCCTGTTGGTAGGCCTGCCAGACCTGATCGGCCAAGAGGTCCAGGTAGGCCGGCTGATCGTAAAAGTGGCGCACTGGTGTCACGGCAACGCCGGTATCCTGGGCCTGCTGGAAGATACCACCGTGCGTGCTCTGCGTGTACTGCGGAAAAAGCGGCAGTAAAACGATGTGGTCACAGGTCTGCGCCAGCTGGGTCAGCGTCGGCCCAATCGCCGGTTGCCCGTAAGTCATGGCGTAAGCCACGTGCCAGTCGGGCAGTAGCGCCTGCACCTGTGCGGCCATCCGCTGGGTATACACGACGAGCGGCGAGCCCTCCTGGGTCCAAATATGTTGGTAAAACGTCGCCGAACGCCAGGAACGCGTGGGTAAGATGATGCCGCGCAACAGCGGCTGCCACAGGGCGGGCGGCATTTCGATCACGTGGCGATCACTGAGAAATTGTTGTAAATATTGATGGACGTCCGCCGTTGTGGGTGAGGCGGGCGAGCCGAGATTGACTAAGAGTAAGCCATTCATGAAAAATCCCCCCAAGGGTTTATGTTTAAACTAATCTTAGCATAAATGAACCGCTTACAGTGTTGCCGGACGGCGATTTTTCGGGAAATCGGTGGAAACAAAAAAGGAACCACAATCCCAGATTGCAGTCCCTAATCAGATGAGAATTTTGTTTAGTAAGTCGTGACAAACGCCTTGTTAGCCGTGACGTACTTGCCGTTGTTCAATTGGAACCGGTAAGCGCCCTTGCTATTCTTGGTGATCGCCTTGACAGCGACCTTCTTACCAGCTGTCAACTTGGTGCTGCGTTGACCCTTGGTAAATAACGTACTGTTGTATTCGTAAACGTTCTTGTCGATCTTGATGCCCGTCACGTTCTTAACGCTCTTGTAGTAGCTCGCGGTGCTGTGGGCAGAAGTGCCGGCGAACCAACTCTTAACGACGGAATTGTTTTGAATCTTGTTCAAGTCGACGTTGCCGCTGATTCCGGAAACGCGACCGGTACTGGTGTATTGCCACAAGTCGATGGACGTTCCAGTGACCTTAGGCTTCGTGGAGCTGTATTTGGCGATCCAAGAACCGTCAAACTTGGAGAAGTCCAGCTTATGCGCGTTGGCGTAGTATTCACCAGCATACATGATCAGCGGCTTGTCCGTCAGACTCCGCATGGTCTTTAACCAAGCGTTGACGTAGGTTTGTTCTGACTTCTTGGCACTTGGCATCCGCTTTTCTTCATCTAAAACGAAGAACTTGGTGTGCGCGTTACTGCGTTTGTAGAAATCCTTGGCTTCTTGCTGGGCATCCTTCACACTCGTGAATTCGGCGAACATGTATTGGCCAAATGGCACGCCAGCCTTGTAAGCGCCGTTTGCGTTGACGTTACGCTTGCTGTCGACCATGTAACCCGCGTCGCCCTTACTCCCGTGTTGGACCCGGATAATGGCGTACTTTAAGTCCTTGGACGCCTTGGTCCAGTTGATATTTCCTTGATATTGAGAAACATCCGCAACTTTATTGCCGGCTGCTTGTGCCGTGGTCGTGCTCAACCCAATACCCACGGCTAAGATCGCAGCTGCAGCGGCCAACCCGGCCCCTAATTTACGAAACTTAATTTGCATGAATGATATCCTCCTCAGTCTTTGGGTCCATTGTACACGGTCTGACTTGCGAGGAGGTTACGGACAATTTACAATTGATTACAGTTCGATTGCAGAAAAAAGTTGCCCACCAAAAAATAATGAGCAACTTTTTACGGAGTTGATCAGTGAACGGCCACATAAATCTTCAGCGCTAATTTGGCGCGCTTGGTATCGGTCTTGGTCACTGGGGTGTATTTGGAAAGGCCAGCCTTGACCTTCTTGTAGCTGTAAACATTGGTGCTGCCGCTTTCAAAGTACATGAGATCTTTCTTGTTGGGGGAGTGGTTGAGCCCCATTACGTGGCCCAGTTCATGGGCAATCGTGCTGGCATACTCGTACATCCGGCCTTCGTTAGCCAGCTTGGTTTTGACCAGTGTCACGTCTTTTTTCAAGACGGCGTATTCTGGCAAACTGGTTTCGATTTTGCTAGCTTCTTGGTTGAAGCGGCTTGAGTAACTGGTATCAGTGGTGCTAATGCCCTCCGCTGCAAGATTTGCCTTGGCCTTGGCTTCAATCTCACCAGAATACTGCTTGTAAAAGGCGTCATTCAGCTGATTGGTCATGGCAATGCCGATATTTTGCTTTTCGGCCGTGTAAAAGGATTGCCGAATCTGTAACTGCTTCTTAGCGGGCGTCCACCAGGCATCGCTTTGATCGCTCTTCGTGGGGGTCGACTTGGAAACTGAGAACGTCAGGTTGTGCTTTTTCTTGGAACCGAGGGTAAATTCCTTCTTACCAAGCTTCTTGTTCCAGTAGGCCATCGCGGTGGTGACACTCTTCTTGAGCGTCTTGTCTTTGGTTTTGACGTACACCGCGGTCTTCCCGTTTTTCTTCAGGGCGGTCTGGGCATCATAAGCCAACTTGTATTTCTTCCCCAAAGTCTTGGCGTGCTTTTGGTAATAGCCCTTAGACTTCTTCAACAATGCACTAGACGGGGTTACGCTGGCGGCCGAAGCCGTGACGGTACTGGTGGTGACGACGGGCGTCACGATTAGGGCTGCCGCAACGGCCGTAATCAGTGAGCGCGCCTTGAGATGGTGTGTTCTACGCATAGTGATAACCTCCTCTAATCCCCAAAACATATCGTGTTTACAATAGCATAGGCCATTCGGGGCAAAGGGTCAAGCAAAATTAATTACTGAATCATCAGAGGAATTAACCTATCAAAACGGCATTGGTGACGTTTTCATGAAATAATAAATCGAACATTTGTTTGGTTTTCAAATCAGAATCTGGTATAGTGAATTTAACGGAAAAATGGGAGGAATCGTCATGGTTAAACGATGTGACTGGGCTACAGGCTCGCCGGTAATGGAACGGTATCACGATGAGGAATGGTGTCGCCCACAGCATGACTTGCAAAAGCTCTTTGAAATGCTGTGTTTGGAGACTTATCAAGCTGGCTTGAGTTGGCAAACGGTCCTTAATAAACGCGCAGCCTTTCGTCGGGACTTTGACGATTTCGACATCGCCAAGGTCGCCGCCATGACGCCCGCAGACATCGACCGCTTGTTGACGGATCCAGCGATCATTCGCAACCGCCGCAAGCTAGAGGCCACGGTCAACAACGCGCAGGTCTTGGCCAATTGGCCAGCAGGACCAGACTTTGCGACCTGGTTGTGGGCCTTTGTGGGCGGCCAACCGATTCGGCACGCCGTCCAATCGACCGACCAGATCCCGGCCACGACAGATCTGGCGCAGCACATCTCTCGAGAAATGAAGAAACGTGGGTTCAAGTTTGTGGGGCCAACTACGATTTATGCCTTCTTGCAAGGGGCGGGATTGGTAAACGACCACGTGCTTAGTTGTGATTGGGCACCGGAGAACAAGTAGAAAGAAGGAAACGACTATGCGCTTTTTACATACAGCGGATTGGCATATTGGCAAGAAGCTTCACGGCTATGACTTGATTCCGGAACAAGAAGAGGCGTTTCGTCAGATTGAAGCCATTGCCCAAGAGGAGCACGTGGATGCAATCGTGATTGCGGGGGACCTCTACGACCGCGCTTTGCCCAGCGAGCCGGCCGTGACGGCACTTACGCAGATGCTAGTGACCTTAAACCGGCAGGATAAATTCCCGTTGCTGGCCATCAGTGGCAACCATGACTCTGGTGTGCGGTTGGGTTACGGCGCAGAGTGGTTTTCGAGCACCGATTTTTTCTTGCGCACCAAATTGGCGGACGCCTTAACGCCCGTGACCTTAGGGGACACACAATTTTTCCTCTTGCCGTATTTTGAGCCAATCGCGGCGCGGCAGTTCTTTGACGACGACCAAATCAGAACGGTCAACCAAGCCATGGAACGGCTGGTGGCTGCGATGCAGGAAAAGTTTGCGCCAGATAAGCACCACGTTTTGATCGCGCATTTCTTCGCGGCGGGCAGCCAGCACACGGATTCGGAGACGCAGGTTCAAGTAGGGGGACTCAACGCCGTGCCGGTCGACCTGTTGGCGCCGTTTGATTACGTGGCGTTGGGGCATCTGCACCGTAAGGAAGCCTTGCAAAATGAACCCACGGTCAAGTACAGTGGCTCGCCGTTGAAATTTTCGACCAGTGAGGCGGCCGACACTAAGGGCGTGTGGATCGTGGATACCGACACGACGCCGGTCACGGTGACCTTTAAACCGTTGCGGCCGTGGCATAATCTGGTGGTCTTGGAAGACAGCTTTGAACATTTGCTGGACCCCAACCACATTTATCCGGTGACGCCGGCAGACTTCATTGCCGTGAATCTGACGGATACCACGCCGATCACCAACGTCATGCAGCGGCTCAAGACCCGTTTTCCGCGGGTCATCGAGTTGAATCGGGTCAATCAGTTGGACGTCACGCCCGACACCCTAGATGTGCAGCAGGTGCAACAGGATCCGGTCACGCTCTTACAAGATTTCTTTGCCCAGGTCACGCAGCATCCCCTGAGTGACCAACAACTCACGTGGGCTAAGCAAGCCTTGCAGCGCGCGGAAAAGGAGGAAAATCAATGAGTCCAGTAACCTTACATCTTGAATATTTTGGTCCTTACCGCGATGAGACCATTGACTTCACCAAGTTTGCCGCCACCCCGCTGTTTTTGATCAGCGGCAAGACCGGGAGTGGCAAGACCACCATCTTTGACGGCATGTGCTATGCGCTGTTCAACCAAACCTCGGGCGTGGACCGCGAGGCCAAGTCGATGCGCTCGGATTTTGCCACGATGACCGACACCACGCGGGTAACGTTTACCTTTACCCATCGCGACCGCCGCTACGAAATCGTGCGTGAACCCAGTCAGATCTTAGCCAAGAAACGCGGTACCGGGGTCCACGAAGCGACGGCCAGTGTGACGCTCACAGTATTTGCCGGTGAAGACGAAGTGACGCAATTGACCAAGGAGGGCCAAGTTCGCGACTACTTACAAGAGCTCTTACAGATGGACGGCAAACAGTTCGCCCAGATCGTCTTGTTGCCTCAGGGGCAGTTCCGGAAATTTTTGATTGCGCCTAGTGAGGACAAGGCCGCGGTGTTAGAGCAATTGTTCAACACCACGATTTTTGCCCGGTGGACGGATCAGTTGAAACGACAATTGAAACAAAACGAGGCGGCTAACCGCCAAACGGCCGCGACCCAAGACCGGTTGCTGGACGAATTGAAATGGACGCCGGTTAATCAGGAGCGTGCACAGGCGTTGTTGGCCAATCATCAGACGCCAGACTTGCTAACGTTAATGGCCAGTCAACAGACCACGACGCAACAGGATGTGGCCGCCGTGCAGGCGACTCTCCAGACGGCCGATCACCGGCACAGTGAGTTGGTTCGCCAAGATGAGCAAGAACGGCTATTTCTTCAGGACCAACAGCAATTGGCTCAGCAACGCACGGCTCAAAAAGCCCTAACGGCGCAGCAACCGGCGATGGACCAACTCCAGCAACGCATTGCCGAACTGGAATGGACCCAGCAACTACAACCGCAATGGCAGCAACGGACCCGGGCTACTCAGACCGTCGCCCAACGTCAACAGCAATACCAGCAGGCCCAACAAGCACTCAGCCAAGCACAAGCGCAATTGGCTACGGCGCAAGCAGATCTGAAGAGCCAACAACCACTGGTAGCAAAGTTGAAACAGGCCAACACGACCTTGGCGCAACAACAGGCGCTGGTGCCAGTCTATCAGCGGGTGACTGAACTAAAGCAGGCCAACCAACAAGCCCAAACGGCCGTTGAACAGGCGACTCGGTCAGTGACCAGTAGTCAGACCGCAGTGACCGCGAACCAAGCGGCTCAGAAAAAGCACCAACAGGTGATCGACCGGCAAACCGAGATCTACGCGACGCAGAGTGCCCTGACCAAACGCCAGGCGACCCTAGAGCAGCAACAGCAACAACTGACGACGTTACAGGAAACGACTCGTAAGCAAGCCGACCTGGAACAACGCCAGCAAGACTTAACGGCGCAAGCGACTGCCGCAACCGCCACGGCGACCCAGCAACGCGCCTTGGCCGAGGCGAAGAACCAAGAATTTCTGCGCCACCAAATCGTGTTGTTAAGTGCCCAGCTGACCGAGGGGAGCCCCTGTCCCGTCTGTGGCTCGGTGCACCACCCACACCCGGCGGCCACGACTGGAGCCGCAGCTATTTCCGAAGATGAGGTCAAGCGCCTTGCGGCAGAAGCCCAGCAACGAGAACAACAGGCAACGCAGCTGACCACAGAACTTAAATCGGCCCAGCAACAGCTGGTCGAGCAACAAGCGGTCGTTCAAAAGGGGCTGACCACGTTGCGCCAGACGATGGCCCAACCCGAGACCGCAGCCCTGGCCCAACTGGCGAGTGCCTATCAGGACGCCGTCACGGCTTACCAAGCAGACGTTGCCCAGAATCGCCAACAATTGACCGACCTCCAGGCGGCGCAAGCGGCGCTCACGGAACTGCAGACCACGGCTCAGACGTTAACGGAACAACTGACGGCAGCGACCACGGCGGTCAAGAATCGCCAGGCCACGGCCGATAAATTGGCGACGGAACTGGCCACGGAGACCAAACGACTGCCGGTTGATGCCCCGACGGTCGCTGACTTCGATCAACAGTTAACGGCCTTGACTCAGCAGATCAAGCAGGATCAACAGACCTGGGACGATGCCAACGCGGCGGTCCAACAGGCCAAGCAGCAGGTGGAAGTACGCCAGGCCCAGGTGACCCAGGCGCACCAAGAATTCGACACCAGCCAAGCCGACCTCGCGACGGCACAAGCGGCGGTGCATGAACAGTTAGTAGCCCAGTTTCAAGCCGTCGGTGACGACCAAGAAGCCCTGGTCACGGCCGCAATTGCCGAGTTGCCAACGTTAGCGACCAAGCGGCAAACGTTGCAGGACTTCCAGCAGCAACAAGCTCAACTGGCCACGTCGATTGCCACGCTGGTCAAACGTACGCAGGGGAAACCTACGCCGCAACGTGAACAAACCCAGGCCCAATTAGTGGCCGCCAAGGCGCAAGTGACCGACTTGCAAGAACAGCAACGGCAATTACAGAATCTGGCAGACTATAACGCCGAACGGGTGACCCAGTTAAAGCAGTTGATTGCCGACCAAGCGGCCACCTTGAAACAGACTCAGGAACTCACCGAGTTAAGCGGGGTAGTCAACGGGGATGGACCGAATAGCAAGCTGGGACTGGAACGCTACGTGCTGCAAACCTACTTGCGTCAGATCCTGACGGTGGGTAATCATCGCTTGAAACAGCTGACTAACGGTCGTTACCAGTTTGTCATCGATGAGGCACAGGCCAATTCCAAGAAACGCTCTGGCTTAGAGATCAACGTCTACGATGACCATGTGGGTGAACAGCGCTCCGTTCACACGTTGTCCGGTGGGGAAAGCTTCATCGCCTCGTTAGCCCTGGCGTTAGCGTTGGGTGAGGTGATCCAACAGACCACCGGGAGTGTTGACGTGGATGCGCTCTTCATTGACGAAGGCTTTGGCTCTCTGGACGAGGATGCCTTGATGACGGCGCTAGAATCGCTGGAGACCATCGAAGGCAAGCACCGGATGATTGGTATTATTAGCCATGTCAGTGAACTGCGGGACCAGGTGGAGAACCAACTTCAGGTCGTCGCCAATGGCAACGGTGAGAGTACGATTCGTTACCACGCCGCCGAATGAGGGCAAAGATTTTGGCCAAAATAAAGAGGCTGGAGTGGTCGGTCCCAGTCTCAATGCGAAAGGCGTGTCAATACGAACGACGCTGGCTAGCGGAAAGGTTGGTGTCACGAACTGAACCACCTTTTCCTTGGGGGTCACGGACAAGCTGCTGTTTAGGCACCCTGGAAAAACTAGTCATCGATGGGGTTGCCCCAAGCCGCCTTTCTCACCGTAAGCATACCCGGACTTGGCCGAAATAGATACCGGACCAGCACGAGATGACGTGAAAATTGGCCGTTAGGTTGTCGGACTTTAAATGGTGAGCTAATTTTGTCCCCAAACGATTGCGCACACACATCATCCGTTAAGTTAATCGTCAAAATAACCCCTGAAACGGTTTAGCGTGAGACTGAATTAACTGGTTATAGTTTCAATGATTATCCGTGCAAAATTGATTTTGAAGGGTTAGAATAATGAGTAACTAAATTAGAAACGGGATGATTTTCAATGTGTACGAGTTTGACTTACGAAAACAGTCAAGGCGACCATTTTCTGGCGCGCACGATGGACTTTGCTTTTGAACTAGGGGGCCAACCCGTCTTTATGCCGCGGAACCAAAAGATTCAAGGGGATGCGGGCGAATTTACCACGAAGTATGGCTTCATTGGCGCTGGCCGGAACTTGAGCCACTACATGTTTGTGGATGGCGTCAATGAATATGGTCTGGGGGCCGCCGCCCTGTACTTCCCTCAATATGCGCAATACCAAAAGACGGCGCCAGCCGACAAGTTGGGCTTGGCACCGCATGACGTCACGGCTTGGGTGCTCGGCAATGCCAAGAGTGTCGCTGACTTGCGGGAGCTGGTGCACCACATTCAGATCCTCGATGTGCCCGTAGCCCTGCTGGGATTGACCACGCCACTACACTTTATCTTCAGTGACCCTACCGGCGAAACGGCGGTGTTGGAAGCCACGAGTGAAGACCTGCATCTGATCGATGATCCCGTGGGCGTCATGACTAATGCGCCGCAACTGAGCTGGCATTTGCAAAATCTCAGCACGTACGGCACGATGCAAGCGGCAGAACGGCCATTACATGACTACATGGACTTTTCACTGAAGACGCAAGGCCCAGGAACCGGGGCGCTGGGCTTACCCGGGGACTACACCTCACCGTCGCGCTTTGTTCGCACCGTTTTCAACAAGCATTACAGCCTGAAGACGGCCGGCACACCGGCTACGCTGAACCTGCTACAACACCTGTTGGACAGCGTCACGATTCCCAAAGGGGTCAAGCTCAAGGCCGATGGCAAGAGTGATTACACCCAGTACCGCGGCTACGCCAACTTGGACGAGCGGTCTTATTTCATGGAACCGTATGATAACCTGGAACTGCAAGGTATCAAGCTGACCGACGAGATGTTAACCGACTGGGATACGCCCGTGGAATACCCGTTGGACCATACCCCGCACGTCAAGTACCTGAACTAGTGAGGCCTGTATGAACGAATTTATCCAAAAGACCTTTTCTGAGTTAACCCCGACGGAATTATTTGAGATCTATCGGCTCCGGGTAGCCGTCTTTGTGGTGGAACAAGACTGCGCCTATCAGGAAGTTGACGACGCTGACCAGGTAGCGCAGCATCTCTTTTTGCCAGATGCCGCCGGGCACGTGTTGGCCTATGCTCGATTGATTCCCGAACCTCGCCAGGTCCGCATCGGTCGGGTAGTGGTGGCACCCTCAGCCCGTCGTCACGGCGCTGGGCATGAACTGGTAAACACGGCCATCCAAGCGGCGCGCACGACCTATCCGCAGGCGCAGCGCATCGTGATACAGGCTCAGGCTTATTTGCAAAAGTTTTACGCATCATTTGGCTTTCAACCCGTGAGCGACGTGTATTTGGACACGGGGATTCCCCATTTAGATATGGTGTTGCCACTGGCTGATTAGCACACAAAAGCAGGCGCGACTACCAAGTTGAAATACTTGATAATCGCGCCTGCAGTCTATCTAAATTTAACCTTTCCGTTCGTTGGCGGCGGCAATGAAGTCGGCAATCAACGGTGCGGGGCCGCCGAGCGCAATCACTGCGCGCAACGGCATGTTCAGAAACATTTGATCTTGCAACAGGGCCAAGTTGCCATTTTCATCGGTAGCGGCTAAGAAGTTATTCTCACCAGCGTACTTCGGGGCTAAGACGGTTGCTTGGAAAATGTCACGTAACCGCGGATCTTGAACGATGGTCGTCAGGTAGGTCTCCATGGTGACCGGGGCGGGCGAGTTCTTAAAGTCCATCGTCAACTTGGTCTGTAGCCGAATGTCTCGTGAGGAATCGCCAATCATGATTTCGTAGTCCCCAGTGTCGGCTTGCCAGCGGGCCTTGCCTTCGCACCACCAGCTGAAGTCGCGGCGGGTGAGCTTGAGGGTGACCGGCTTGGTTTCACCGGGGGCAACGGCAACCTTGGTAAAGGCGCGCAATTCCTTAGTTGGCATGGGCACGTGAGAGGCGTGGTTCGCCACGTAGAGTTGCGGGACCGCTTGGCCGGGCCGATCGCCAGTGTTGGTCAAATCAAAGCTGACCGTCGCGCCGTGTTCGTTTTCGGTGATCGCCATGTTGGTGTATTCAAACGTGGTGTAGCTCAGGCCGTGGCCGAATGGGAACAAGACGTGCATCTCGTGGGTATCGTAATACCGATAGCCCATGAAGACGCCCTCGGTATACCGTTCGTGATGTGGGTCTTGGCCAAAGGTCGGGGCCATCGGTGTGTCAGTCAACCGCCGAGGGAAGGTCTCCGCCAAGTGACCTGATGGGTTGACCTTGCCAGTGATGATGTCCCAAGTGGCTTCACCGACCGCTTCGCCGGCCAGGTAGGTTTCGACGACCGCATCGACGCTGTTGATCCAAGGCATCTCCACGGCCGAACCGTTTTGTAAGACGACGGTCACGTGGTCGTTGACCTTGGCCAAGCTACCGATCAGTTCTCCTTGATTTTCGGGGAGCATCAGCGAGGTCTTGTCAAAGCCTTCCGATTCGGTGTTTTCCGGATATCCGGCGAAAATGATGACGTGATCCGCCGACTTAGCAGCTTCCAAGGCGGCTTGGGCCAGGCTGTCGTCCGTTTCGCTTTGGTCGAGGCGATAACCTGGGTAGTAGTTAGCTGTCAGTTCGCTGTTTTGGAGAGCCATCAGTGGCGTGACCAGGTTGGTCGGGTTGACGTGCGAGCTACCGGACCCTTGATAACGGGGTTGGGCGGCCAGTTCACCGACCACGACCAGGTTACCGGCGTTTTTAGCCGTCAGGGGCAGTTCTTGGTGCCGGTTCTTCAGCAAGACAATACTGTCATCAGCCACGTGGCGCGCGAAGTCGTGGTGGGCCGCATGGTCGTAAGTGTCATGGTGATCTGCGGGCAACCAGTTTTCGATGATGTGGAGCAAGTGACGAACGGCCTTGTTCAGCGTGCCTTCATCCAGTTCACCGGTCTCCACGGCGCGGATGATACTGTCAACGGAGGCCTGTCCTTGACCCGGCATTTCCAGGTCGAGACCGGCGCGCAAGGCTTGAACGTTGTTGGCAACGGCGCCCCAGTCGGACATGACGGCTCCGTGGAAGCCCCATTCGTCGCGTAAAATGCTGCGGAGCAAACGGCGGTTTTGCGAATTCAAGGTGCCATTGATCTTGTTATAAGAGGTCATGACCGTGGCGGGTAGCGCGGCCTTGACGATGATTTCAAAGGTGCGCAGGTACAGCTCACGCAAGGTGCGTTGCGACATGTCGCTGGACGCCGTGAACCGCTGATTTTCCCGGTTGTTGGCGGCAAAATGCTTGACGGCGACCCCGACGTGTTGGGATTGAACGCCTTGAACGTAGGCGCTGCCGAGCTCACCGGCGACTAAGGGGTCTTCGGACAGGTACTCGAAGTTGCGCCCGCCCAGCGGAGAGCGCTTTAAGTTGACACCAGGACCGAGCAACAGGCTGATCTGTTCAGCGCGGGCCTCGGTTCCTAGATGCTCACCCAATTGCCGGAGCAGATCCGTGTTCCACGAGCTGGCACTTAGCGCAGCGGCGGGGTAGGTGATGGCTTGAACTGAATCGTTAATGTTGGTGGTGCCTGAATCGGCGGTCTGCTTGCGTAAACCAGAAGGGCCATCCGTCATCATGAGAGCGGGGATGTCGAGGCGGTCAATGGCCGCGGTGTACCAACTCTTTTTTCCTGAGACCAAAGCGGCCTTCTCCGGTAACGTGAGTGCAGCTAGCGTTCGTTCGATGTCCATACGTTCAAATCCTTTCTACTAGTTAAACTTATTTCCAGTATACCGTTTTCAACCACGCGATGTTACCCTCAGTGATGTTTTTTTTACGCGGGACAAACTTATTCTTTGACAAACGTCAGCTTTTAGGTTAACTTTAATCTTGTGCAATCCACTTAATAACTAAAAATAAGTAAAGGAGGAAGATCACGATGATGAACGCTAGCCAAATGCAAGTACAACTGGCCGCATGTTGCGAATGTAACGTGTCTTTTTGCGTTGCCTCAATTCGTGATCTTCCGGCTAAACCGTAGCAGTACATAGCGCCGACTCAAGTTGGCAGTGTCTAACGGGTTACCACTTTCACGAATGTCGTGAGGGGGGTAACCCGTTTTTTCGGCTTTAAAATTAAAAATTTTGTGGATTGCACACCAAAATTTGAGGAAAAAAGGAGCAGTTATCTGATGAAAAAATGGACTGGAATTGGGTTAGTCGCCGCAGTTGTCGCACTAGGCATGGGGTTAGCTGCTTGTGGGCAAACATCATCGACGGCCAAGCCCAAACAGGAGTTGCGGCTACCCGCAACCGCGGCGCTCGACACGATCGACCTGGCCAAGGCAACTGGGTATGGTCAGACGGGGAACGTCTTTGAAGGCTTTTATCGGCTGGGGAAGAACGGGAAGGTCGCGCCTGGATTGGCAGACAAGGTGACCATGTCAAAGGACAAGAAAACCTGGACGTTCCACATTCGCGACAACGCCAAGTGGAGTAATGGGGACAAAATCACCGCACAAGATTTCGTTTATTCTTGGCGGCGCACGTTGACGCCATCCACCAAGTCGTCTTACACGACCATGTTCTCCGGCATCAAGAATGGTGATAAGATCATCGCCGGTAAGGCCGACCCCAGCACCATCGGGATTCACGCCAAGAACCAGCAGACGGTCGTCGTCCAATTGGACAAGCCAATCGCCTACTTTAAAATTTTAATGGCCTATCCGCTGTTTGCCCCACAAAATAAAAAAGTGGTCGACAAGTACGGCAAGAAGTATGCCACCAAGTCCGAGTACATGGTCTACAGCGGGCCCTTTAAGATTCAAGGCTGGAACGGGACGGGCAACACCTGGTCCTTCGTCAAGAACAACCAGTACTGGGATCACAAGGTTGTGAAGCTCCACAAGATCAATTACCAGGTGGTCACCAATCCGCAGACCGGCTTAAGCCTGTATCAAAATAAGAAGCTGGACTTTGCCCAACTGTCTAACGAACAGGTCAAGAATTACAAGAACAACAAGGAGTTCCAGCAATATCCCTACTCCATCGTGATTCATTTGAAATACAACTTCCAAGACGCCGACAAGGCCAAGCGGCGCATCATGAGTAACCAAAACATTCGTCAGGCCATTGCATTGTCCATCAACCGCAGTCAGTTGACCAAGAAGGTTCTGGGGGATGGATCCGTGACGCCGACCGGGTTCGTGGCCAGTGGATTGGCCAACGATCCGAAGACGGGCGAAGATTTTGCCAAGCAACAGGCGGTCAAAAACACCACCACGTACAATCCCAAGCTGGCCAAGCAAAAGTGGGCAGCCGGCTTGAAACAACTGGGGATCCAGAAGGTCGATTTGAACATCATGGCCGGCAACGATGACGTCGCGGCCAGCACCGTGACGCAGTACCTGAAGGGCGCTTTGGAAAAGAACCTGAAGGGTTTTAACCTGAAGATTCAAAACGTTCCTGCTTCCGTTGCCCAGTCTCGGTCGACCAGCGGCGACTTTGACCTCTACCTGTCGCACTGGGGCGCCGACTTCAACGACCCGATTTCCTTCCTCCAGATTCCGGTCAGCTCTAACTCGCTGAACTACGGGAAATGGTCGAACAAGCGTTACGACGCACTGATCGACAAGGCCCAAAACCAGGATGCTGGCAATGACGAGGCCCGTTGGCAAGATATGGTCCAAGCGGCAAAATTGTTAAACAAGACGCAAAGCTTCACGCCACTGTACCAGGCCAACTACGCTTACCTAACGCGCTCCGACGTCCACGGTATCATCCACAACACGGCTGGTACGCAGTGGAGTTATAAGTACGCCTATATCAAGTAAAAATGGTTGGTGTAGCAACTAGTTAGTTTTTCGGCTAGTCAATCTGGCTAAATCGCTCAAGTTCATGCTTGACGAGCGATTAGTTACGCGTAGCAAATCAGCGGTTCGGTCACTCGGGTTGTGTGGGCTAACACAATATTCCTGACTGACGCAGGCATCTGGTTTGTCTCATTTCAAGTTGAAAAGCCATCCCCACAACCACGGGATGGCTTTTCTGGTATCATGGACGACAGAAGGGGGATGGCAATCATGACAATTGGGCCTAATGACGGTCACGTCTGGGATAGCAACGGGACCCAGGAATACTCAGCTTATTTTGGTACCCCGACGCATGACGACCACATATTGTTCGAATTACTTACGGTCGGCGTGTTTCAGGTGGGACTCAGCTGGCAGGCGGCCGCTAGCAAGTTGCCAGTTTATCGACGGTTATTTGCGGGGATGGATCCGCAGCAAGTCGCCGGCTTTGAAGATGAACTGGACGGCGAGCGAATCGCTCGGGATCCTGAGATGATCAGCAATGGCCGCAAGATTCGCGCGACGATTCACAATGCGCGGGCCATCGTCCAAGTTCAGCGGGAGTTTGGCAGCTTTAGTCAGTACCTCTGGCAATTCGTCCAGGGGACGCCGCTGTTGTTGCCGGCCGTGACCCGCGAGGAATTGACCAATCAGTCGCCACTGGGGACCGCGGTGGCCCGTGATTTGAAACGTCGGGGCTTTAGCTTTGTTGGCCCAGTCGTCACCCACATGTTCTTGCTGGCCGCGGGTCTCTTGCGTGAGCCAATCCGCGACGATTAAGTGAAATTTAGGTGAGAAAGTCATGTCACCCGCAAACGGTTTCCGGGGGACATGGGTAAGGGAATGCCGGTATTGCGCGATTCGTTATGAATAAATTTATGACAACTTTGTCTTGACACCCGATTAAAGTTGCATTAGACTTACAGATAAATTAAACGATTGAAAAACAATGTGATCAGGAGAGTAACCACCGTCAATGGTTTGAAGAGAGCCCGTGATTTGCTGCAAGCGGGTAGCCCACGGCGGGGTGAAGATGGCCTGAAATGAATTGGTATCGCTGAGTCCTTTCGATGAGGCGGTAATGTCCGGCACTCATTATCGTGCACGCACTTCAAGGCGCAAGCCGGCGAGTGTTAATGAGGAGCTGGGTATTCGTACCTGACTTGAATTTAGAATGGTACCACGACAAAGTTCGTTTCTATTAATTTAGGAGCGGACTTTTTCTTTTGGTCACAGTGCAATCGCGGCGTTTAGCTTAAAATTTAGAATTTAGTAGATAAAGGGGATTATTGAGTATGAAGAAATCATTTAAACATTTTAGTTGGCTCTTATTATTGTTGATTCCGTTACTGATCGTTTCGGGCTGTGGCAAGTCCAGCAGCTCCAAGACGGTGAAGGTCGGCATCATGGGTTCTGATGAAAAGATTTGGAAACCAATCCAAAAGCGTTTGAAGAAGCAAGGCATTAACATCAAGCTGGTCACCTTCACGGATTACAACCAGCCCAACGCTGCGTTGACCAACCACGAAGTTGACATCAACTCGTTCCAACACACTTACTTCATGCAACAATGGAACAAGGCGCACAAGACCCACATCGTCTCCATCGGGAAGACCATGCGCGCACCACTGCGGTTGTACTCTAAGAAGGTCAAGAGCGTCTCTGACATCAAGAAGGGTGACCAGATCACGATTCCAAACGACTCCACTAACGAAGGGCGGGCCTTACACTTACTGCAATCTGCTGGGTTGATCAAGGTCAACAACAAGCTGGCCTTGCCAACGCCAAAGAACATCACGGAAAACAAGTTGCACCTGAAGATCACGCCAGTTGACGCCGCCCAAACGCCACGTTCCTTGAGTGATGCTGCCGGTGCCGTTATCAACAACGAATTTGCGGCCGAAGCCAAGCTGCCGAACAGCGAAACCATTTACAAGGAAAAGCTGAACAAGGCCTCGATCCCGTACATCAACATCATTGCCACGAACAAGGCGGACAAGAACAACAAGACTTACAAGAAGATCGTGAAGGCTTACCAGTCTAACGAAACGAAAAAATTGATCAAGAAGTACTACAACGGGTTGTCCGTGCCAGCTTGGTAAAAGCGACGACCGTTGACTGAGAAACTGCCGGCATTGGCGAGTAAGGAGAATGAGTCTGTGACTAATGAAGCGATTATTCAATTAAAAGACATCGATGTGACCTTCCACAACAAAGGTCAAACCGTTACGGCTGTGAAAAACGTGTCACTCACGGTAGAACGGGGGGACATTTACGGGGTCGTCGGGTATTCCGGCGCCGGGAAGAGTACGTTGGTTCGGGTCATTAACCGCCTTCAACGGCCCACTGCCGGTACGGTAGAAGTTAATGGTCAAGATATTTTGGCACTCAAGCCCAAGGAACTGCGGGTGGCGCGCACCAAGATCGGGATGATCTTCCAGCACTTTAACCTGATGGCATCCCGCACGATTGCGGACAACGTGGGCTACCCCTTAAAGGGCGGCGACTTGTCCCATGAGGAACGCCAACAAAAAGTAGCCCATCTCTTGGACCTGGTTGGTCTGACGGAAAAGGCCGCGGATTATCCCGCCCAGCTTTCCGGTGGGCAAAAACAACGGGTCGCCATTGCCCGGGCGTTAGCCAATGATCCCGAGATTCTGATCAGTGACGAAGCGACCAGTGCGTTGGATCCCAAGACCACGTCGTCCATTTTGGAACTGTTGAAACGCCTGAACCGTGAGCTCGGCTTGACGGTCGTGCTCATCACCCACGAAATGGAAGCCGTGAAGGAAATCTGTAACAAGGTAGCCGTCATGGACGATGGGGAGATCATTGAACGTGGTGATCTGGTCACCATCTTCAGTCGACCAGAAAAGCCGTTGACGCAAGACTTCATCAATACGGCAACGCAAGTGGACCAAGCCAGAGAAAAGATCTTCAAACAAGCCCGCACGCTGGGCCTCGACGATCATCACCGGCTGGTCCAACTCCAATACGTGGGCGCCAGCACCGACGCGCCACTGATTACCGAACTTTACAAGCGCTACGGCGTGGTGTCCAACATTTTGTACGGGAACGTCGAAATTTTACAGGATACACCGCTCGGGAACCTGATCGTTGTTATGACCGGGGACCCCGACAAGTTGACCGCCGCTTGGCAGTATTGCCAGGACGCGGGCATTACCGTAACGCATTTACAGCCAACAGATCCGGAGGTGGCCTAATTGAATTTTATTGCGAAATACTTTCCTAATGCAGTAACCATGCAAGATGAGTTCGTGCAGGCCACGGGCGAAACGCTGTACATGACGTTTGTCACGGCCGTCGTGGCGGGCATCATCGGGATGGCCATCGGGGTCGGGTTGATTGTGACCCAACCGGGTGGCATCCTGGAAAATCGGGTTGTTTATAACATCCTCGATAAAATCGTCAACTTGTGCCGGTCGATTCCGTTCGTGATCTTACTCGCCGTCATCGCGCCACTGACGCGGTTGATCGTCGGCACTGCGATTGGGACGACCGCGGCCATTGTGCCACTGGTCATTGGTTCCGCGCCGTTTTACGCTCGGCAGATTCAAAACGCCTTGTCCGAAGTCGACCGGGGCGTGATTGAAGCCGCCGAATCGGTCGGTTCCGGTCCCATCGCCATCATCTTCCGCGTGTACCTCAAGGAAGGCCTGCCGGATATCATCCGCTCGTCCGTCCTCACGTTGATCAGTCTGATCGACCTGACCGCCATGGCCGGTGCCATTGGTGGTGGGGGCCTCGGGAACTTGGCCATCAACGTCGGGTACAGTCGGTTTGAAAATGACGTGACGATTGCGGCCATGCTGATCATTCTGGTCCTGGTGTTTGCCATCCAGCTGATTGGCGACCTCTGGGCCCGCAAAGTGGACCACACGGCTTAAAAAGAGTGGGCCAACAGGCGGTTAACTGGCGAGCATTAACGGTGCTAGGCGGATAATCCCGGGTTTGGATTATTTGTCTAGCCCTGTTAAGCGGAACCAGTTGCCTGTTGGCGCACGTTTCGGCTATGCGGCCACTTTGAGACGTGGGTTCCGCCTTACCGTTGCGTGAAAGTCTAGGGTGGAACGCTGCGGCAATCAGCGCGTTAATTTCAGGTTCAATCTTCAGGACTTTAAAATTTAACACATACCATCACCGTGAGGTCAGGGCGCTTGCCCTGGCCTCATTGTGATTTTAAGAGAAATTGGCTAGGCTGAACTATTTTTCGACAAATTAGGTTATCTGACTAAGCTTGTTGGCGAGGTTTCACTGGGATAATTAGGTGTAGCGAGAGGGATGTTGGCTTCGCGTGACCGGCTGTTCTGGGCTGGAGTGGGACCAGTGGCTGACTCCCACGCCAGTGTTGAAAAAAATTTTTTGCAAGGCCCATTTTGCCGCCGAATTCTAATGATATTCCGGTAAAATAGGAAAATTATGATGCATATCGTTACGGGTATGAGAGAGAAAGGATTTATCGGGTTTTGAAGAATTTAGGTGCGCCAACTGAAAATGTCATGAAGGGGATCTTCTGGGCAACCGTGGCTTCGGCCATGTTTGGGATTTCCGGGACCGTCCTGCAGTTCATTTCACAAGGCCAATCAATTCCGACCAGTTGGTTCTTATCTGCGCGAACCATGGGTGCCGGCATTATTTTGTTGTTCATTAGTTTGGTATTGTATGGTAAAAAGACGTTTACGATTTTTAAGAGTTGGGCAGAAATTGGGTGGATCGTCGCCTATGCGCTGATTGGGTTGGGGGCGAACCTGCTGACCTTCTACATCGCTGTGCAGACGGGGAATGCGGCCGCGGCCACGATTCTTCAGTATCTCAGCCCGTTGTTCATCGTGTTGGGCAGTCTGTTGTTCAAACACGAACGTCCATTGCGTAGTGATTTGATTGCCTTCGTGGTGGCGTTAGTCGGCGTCTTCTTGGCCATTACGCGTGGTGACATTACGCAGTTAGCCATTCCGCTCAATTCCCTGTTGTGGGGGATTGGGTCAGGGATCACGGCCGCCTGCTACGTCGTTTTACCACGGCCACTGGTACGTGACTATGGTCATGCGCCGATTACTGTGTTAGGCTGGGGAACGTTTATTGCGGGTGTGGTCTTCAATTTGTACCACCCCGTCTTCATGAACATGCCACCGATTACCGGCACGCTGATTGGGTCTATGGCCACGGTCATCATCGTGGGGACCATCCTACCATTCTCGTTGATCCTCTACAGCACCCACTTTGCGCCGTCCGACGTCATCAGTATCGTCGACGCCACGCAGCCGGTGGTGACGTTCGTGTTGTCGATTTTATTCTTAAGCCTCAAGATTACGATTGCTGAAATCATCGGCTCCGTCCTGGTCATCGTGGCCATTTACCTGTTACAACAGGGGCGGCGGAAGATTGAAACGCAATTTGAGCGGGTAGATTAGGAAGTGAGCAAATGACGACCTTTGATTGGGTGCGTCATGGTCAAACGCAAGCCAACGTTGACCAGATTATGCAAGGACAATTGGATAGTGCCGTCACGCATTTAACGGTCAACGGCTTACAACAAGCGGAACGGCTGGCCCAGTGGCTGTCAAATAGCCACTACGATCAGTTGGTCAGCAGCCCCTTACACCGGACCCGGCAAACGACGGCGGCTTTAACGGCGACGTTAGACGTGTTGCCGCAATTTGACGACCGACTGATGGAGGCCGACTACGGGCAGTGGACCGGCGCTAATTTTCAAGGACTGCGGGCCCAGCAACCGGCAGATTTTGACGCGCTGACGGGGGAAGCTTTGCCGGACACCTTAGCGGCAGTCGGCGGTGAAACTTACCTGGACGTACAACGGCGAGTAGGGCAATGGTTGGCCGAAGAGGTCGTGGACCATCCCAACGACCATATTTTGGTGGTGAGCCACGGCTTGACCATCAAGGCCACCGCCCTGTTGATGCTGGCGGCCCCAGCCACAACCGCATTGCCAGAACCAAGCAACACCAGCCTGACGCGGATGGTGATCGATCCGGTGACCGGCCAACGCTATTTGCGGTCCTATGCGGTCAGTGGGCAGTTTCGCTAGAGAATCGAGTGGGCCTCAAGGCAGTTGATAGTTTTAAATGGAACCGGCTGCCCTAAGGCGCACGTTTCGGCCATCTAAAGTTGTTGAACGGAATAATGAAAATAAGCGCTATTCTGAAAAAATAGCAGTTAAAAAAAGTTGCGCAGCCCAGTTTTGGCTACGCAACTTTTTTATTAAGTTCTATCTGAAAATTGAAAGACGAAAATCAACTGAAACTATCGTTATCATGCGACTCATGGCGTTAAAAGATAGTCGTTTTCAGCCTCACAATGCGAACTCCTGGCTGACGCAGGAGCCTGGTTTCACCAACTTTAAGTGTCAGAACACTGTCATTACGGCAATCAGCGCGTTAATTTTAGATTCAATCTTCAGTTTCTATGTTATTGGGCGGTAACCCCACCGTCAACGGGGATTTCGGCACCGGTGATGAAGGAGGCATCATCGGAGGCTAAGAAGGCGACTGTCGCAGCGACTTCCGATGCTTTACCCAACCGGCCCAGGGGATGCATCTTCCCCAGGTCGGTCTTCGGTGCTTCGTAGACGTCTGAAGCGTAGTCGGCCATTTCCGTTTCAATCAGGCCGGGGTGAACCGAGTTGACCCGGACCTGAGCGGGAGCGTATTCAATGGCGGCATCCTTGGTCATCAAACGCACAGCCCCTTTGCTGGCACCATAGAGGGTGGCCTGTGGGGAGCCGGCCAAGCCAGCGATTGAGGACGTGTTGATGACGGAACCACTCTTCTTGGCGGCCATGATCGGAATCACGTGCTTCATGCCGAAGAAGACGCCCTTAACGTTGATGTTCATGAGTTGGTCCCATTGTTTTTCAGTAATCTCAGGTAGGTTGATGAGGCGGAAGATGCCGGCGTTATTGAAGAGAATGTCAATCGTGCCAAATTTATCAAGTGTGGCTTTGACAACCTTTTCCCAATCGGCTTCTTGACTGACGTCTTGTGGCATGAAGATGGCCTTAGGGGTGTCAAGGTCAGCGGCAGCTTTTTCGCCCGCCTTGACGTTAATATCCGTGAAAACGACGGTTGCGCCTTCTGCTAAGAAGCGTTTAACCGTTGCCAGGCCAATCCCAGCCGCGCCGCCAGTTACCAGTGCAATTTTACCATCGAGTCGTTCAGTCATGCTAAAAACCTCCAGTATGTAAGATTATTGTACATGTTCATTATATCACAAAACAAACTGAGTGGGTCTGCTTGACAGCTAAAGGTGAGGGTGGCGACCGGTGCCCTGCGATGTCATCGACGACCAGCCTTAATGCTCGCCGGCTAATCGCCTTTGGTTTCACTCTCCAAAGAAAAATAACCCCGCCACCAAGGCGAGGTTATTTTTAGGTTGAGACAGCCGGTTTACTTCTTGAGGTTATCTTCTACGTAAGAACGAACTTCATCGTCGGACTTCGCATCGATTTCCTTCATCGAAGCTTCAGTTTCATCGGTGTTGTGACCATTGGATTCCATAAAGTGGTTCCAAAGCGCATCCCGAACTGGTTGCTTTGAATCTGACCAGTCGAATACTTCACTCATCTTTTCATCCAATAAAGCAGTCTTTTCTACAACAGCCATAACCAATTACCTCCAAAATGAATATTGGGGTCAGCGGTTCTGTTACTGGCATACGCCACCGGCTTCATCTTCATAGTAGTCCTAAAACTTCAAAATGGTAAATATTTTGTTTAACGTCGCCAAGTTTGCTGGTGATACCGGCCTAAATGCCTGGGAATGGACAGTCGCGAGGAGATTTGCGTTGACACAGTAACTGTTGATTGACGGGGATTGGCGCGCGTTGGTAAACGAAAAACCTGGCCGTTAGTGCGGTCGGGTTGGTAACTGGGCTGACAAACGTGGCTTAAACCACCTGTAGATCCAGCACCCAATTATCCGCTTGTTTATTCTTATTGATCTTAGCGGGGTCGCTGACCAAGTCTTCGTTGACCTTAACCACAGTGCCCGCGTATGGCGTCTTGAAATTTTCCACGGCCTTGTCGCTTTCGACTTCTAAGATGTCGTCGCCAGCGGCCAGAACGTCTTCGCTTAGAATCGGCAGGTCGGCAAAGCTAATGTCACCGATCTGTTCGAGCGCGTCGCTGGATAGGCCCAGGCGGTAGTGGCCCTGGTCGCGTTGTTCCAGCCAGACGCCGTCCTTCACCGTGATTGCTGGGGCGGCTGGGGTCTTCTTGCCAGTGAACCAGCCGATGAGTCGTTGCCAAAATGAGTGTTGTGCAGCCATGAGTAATTCCTCCCTGTATGTCATGTTTAACATCTAGTATACCCTTTACGTGTAACCGCTGACAATAACTTGCTCACGGGCTGCGAGAGTTGTTGCTACCGCGGGCTTATGCTACACTGAAAATAATTTCACTCGGTAGGAGAGTGGGCCAGTTAAAATAGGTGCCAGAGTTGGAAAAATTTTGGTATTTACCAGTATTTAAAAAATAAAGCGCTAAGCGGCCTGGCCCAGCGTCAGCCAGTTTTAGCGTGAAGGGAGCGTTACCCAAAAATGTTTTTAATCGATACCAGCCGCAACGGCCAGGTGGTTACGGATGCCATCGTCAACCAGTCCATTGATAATTATCTCGTCAACGACCTGAAATTGCCGGGCCACGGCCTGATGATGTACGTCAATCAGCCGGCCGTCATTGTCGGCATCAACCAAACCGTCGGCGCCGAGGTGGATTTCCACTATCTCGAGCAGCATCACGTCCAGCTGGTGCGGCGGACATCCGGGGGCGGCGCCGTTTACCACGACGAGCGCAACCTGATTTTCGAGCACATCATCAATGGTGACCCGCAAGATGGGTCCAAATTTGGCGACTACACGGTCTTTGCCGAACCCGTTTTGCGGGCGCTCAAGGCCATGGGCGTTGCCGACCTGGGCATCAGCAACAAGAGTGCCCTGACGGTGGCCGGCAAGAAATTTTCCGGCATGACCATGTTTAAAAATGGTGACGGTTACGCGGCCGGTGGGACCATCATGTACGACTTGAACGTGGATGCGGCTCACGCGGCACTGTTGCCGGCCAGTGAACGGCCGCACCGTGGTGTCGACTCCAACCGGGTGCCCATCACCAATCTGCGGCAATACCTGGCGCCGGAATATCAAAATCTGGACATCCAGGCCTTCAAGGAAGCCTTGTTGTGTCACATTTTTGAAGTCGACCGGCTGGACCAAATTGAGACGTACCATTTGACCGACCATGACTGGGCCGTCATCGACCAGCGACTGGCGGAAAAATACAACACCGACGCCTGGAATTACGGCGCCAACCCAGGTTTCCGCGCCTATGAAAAGTTGACCGTTGCCAAGGGACAGCTGCACGTGAACTTCACGCGCCACGCCGGTAAGTTGCGGGCGGCCCTGCTGTTTGGTTCAGTCGGCACCCCCGCCGAGCTCCACGCCATTTCAGAACAGCTGACCGGTATCGCGGCCACCAGTACGGCGATTGCCGCGGTACTCCAGCAACCGGACGTGGTAGCTGTTTTGGGTGAAGACGCCATCGCACCGGTTACGGCAATTCTAGCGGGGGAGGCGCAGCAATGAAGGCCAAGTACGACGTGAACGTCTACAGCGGCGTGCCGGTCGAGACCAACGCCTCCGGTCAGTACGAAATCAAACGCGACCCCGATGGCAGCTTTAAGCTCCACGACTGGCGGACTGGTCGCCACAGCAAGGGTAAGTTCAAGGGAGTTGGCCAGATTTTCTTGACGGAAAACAACCTGCGGGTCGCCGTCATCGTGGCCCGACCGCTGGACTACAAGCAGCGCCACGACTACACGCCGATGCAACGGCTGACTAGTGAATTCGTCAGCGACGATCTGGTCCAAACGGTGCGGCAAGCACTGGCCAGTGACGACTGAACGTGGTGATAACGATATTTATCAGCAAAAAAGACAGCGCCTCACCGAATTTTGGTGGGACGCTGTCTTTGGTCTGTGATTCAAATTTTGATGGTGGCAGTAAATCATTTCACGAAGTAAGCGCCCTTAAAGTTCGACTGGGTGCCAACCGTGTTGTATTGCACACCGTTGAGCTTGGGATTGATCAGATAGGTGCTGGCCGGTTGAAATAGCGGCGTGACCCCTTGATTCTTCATCAACTCGCCCTCGGCCTTGAGTAGCGTCTTCCAGCGCTGGCTATTAAAGGACGGCGCGTTGCTGGCCTGGGCAATCAGGTCGTCGTAGCGTTCGCTGAACCAGTAGCCGGTGTTGGCGGCATTGTCGCTGGTGAAAAGCGCCAGCATGGCCAGAGGGTCGGCGTACTGCGCGTGTTGCGTGGTTAACGTCAGGTCGGCGTTGGCCGGACCATCCGCTTGGTTGACGGTCCAGTGTCGCTTCTGCAGCGTCACGGTGAGTCTGGGAAGGGCGTACTGTAATTGGGTTCGCAACAGCGTCGCAATTTTTTTGCTGTAAGGGGCGTCCAAATAGCTGAGGGTCAACGTCACGTGGCTGAGTCCGGCCCGTTTGCGCGCGGTCGCCCACTGTTGTTTGGCCAGCTTAGGTTGGTAGGCCAACGTGGCTTGTGCCGGTTGGGACGCCGCAAAGTCCGCCGTGCCTTTTTGGCCCTGACTGAGCCCCGCGGGAACGACGCCTTGGGCGACCAGCGAGGTGTTGCCGTAAGAGTCTTGGCCCAAGCGTTTGCGATTGATGGCGTGAGAAATCGCCAGCCGGGCCAAACGCTGCTTCAAGAGCCGGTCCACGGTCGGGTTCTTGCCGAATTGCCGGTAGTTGAGCAGCACCATTTTCGAGTAGGGCCGTGCCGTATAGGCCGCTTGCTTCTCGTAAGATTTGATGTTGGAAATGCCGACCAACCGCATCTCATCCAGCGTGCCCTGGCGATAAGCGCGCCACATTTGCCGCGTGGTATGGTAGACGTCCACGTTGATGCGCTGCAGGTAGACGTGCTCGCGGTCCCAGTAGTGGGGATTGGGGACCATGTGCCAGTGCTGGCGCGTATTGCCCTTGGCCGCGACCATAAACGGCCCGGCGTAGACCTGATACTGCGGCTTGGTGGCGTATAGCTTGCCGTATTTGCGGGCGACGCGTTGGTTCTGCGGGCCAAACAGCGGAAATGTCAGCCGTTGGGGCAGCTCGGCCATGGGATGATCCAGGTGGACCACCAAGGTGAATTTGTCTGGCGCACTGACGCCCAGTTGGGTCGCCGGCAAGCGCCCATCCAAAATCTTGCGGGCATTCTTGATGCCGACAAACAGGTCCGCGTTCGGCGCCTTGGTCTGCGGCGCCAGCGCCCGTTGCCAGGAGTAAACGAAGTCCTGGGCGGTGATGACGTCGCCGTTGCTCCAATAAGAATCTTTATAGAGGGTAAACGTATAGGTGGTCTTGGCGGCGTTGACGTGCACCTTTTTGGCCAGTGCCAGCTGGGCTTGGCCCTCGCCAGTCGCGGAATAGAGGCCTTCAATCGTATTGTTCAGCCGACCAAATTGCGTCAGCTTGTCGGTGTCTAAGGTAGTCAAGGGCTGTGACGTGGCCAGGGTCAGCACCTGGCGCTTGGTCATGACCCCTTGACTGTCGCTGGTCGAGTTGGTTTCTGAGGGCATCTGGCACCCGGCGACCACTCCCAGTCCCAGCAGGAAAATTAGTATTGCTCCCCAATGTTTCACGTGTACCACTCCTGTGTCTTAATGGTTGATTTATCTTTTATGTAGTTGACTGAAACTATTGTTATCATGCGACTTATGACGTTAAAAATAGTCGTTTACAGCCACATAATGCGAACTGGACGCCAACCGTTCGCCAAATATGGGTTGGAACGCTGGGGCGGACGGGTGGAGCCAAAAAGTGGTTTTACCGCCTCGCTTTGAGCCGAAGTCCATGTCTCAAAGTGGCCTCATGGCCGAAACGTGCGCCAACAGGCAACTGGTTCCGCTTAACACTGCTAGGCAAATAATCCAAGCCCAGGATTATCCGCCTAGCACCGTTAATGCTCACCAGTTAACCGCCTGCCGTCACACTCTTTTTCAACGGCGGAACCCCTGGCAGCCGCAGGTGATGGTTTAGCCAATATAACTGCGCTATTCTTTTCTGATGATAGGGGACTAGACCAGCGGCGTCAAGGGTTACTTGTGGCGGGGCGCGGAATTCGTTAGAATAGGAAAAAACAATTGAGGAGGAGAGCCGATGGAAAAATGGTCAGCGGCGACGATCCGGGATTTTCGCCGGACATTATTAGACTGGTACGATCAAGAGGGCCGCGACCTGCCCTGGCGTCAAGACCACGATCCGTACCACGTTTGGGTCAGTGAAATCATGCTCCAGCAGACTCAGGTCAACACGGTGATTCCGTACTATCAAAATTTCATGGCGACATTTCCGACGGTCACCGACCTGGCGAACGCCGACGAGGCCACGCTACTAAAGGCCTGGCAGGGGCTGGGCTACTATTCGCGCGCCCGTAATCTGCAGCGCGCGGCTCGGCAAATCGTCACCGACTATCAGGGCCACTGGCCGAAAACGGCCGCTGAATTGACCGATTTGGTCGGCATTGGGCCCTATACGGCGGGCGCCATCGCCAGCATTGCCTTTGGCGAGGTGGTGCCAGCGGTGGATGGCAACGCGTTTCGGGTCTTTGCGCGGCTGTTGCTGATTGATGATGACATTGCCAAGCCTCAGACGCGCCAGGTATTTGAACGGGCGATTCAGCCTATCGTGGACCCCAAGCGGCCCGGGGCCTTCAACCAGGCCATCATGGATCTGGGGGCCAGTTACATGCGCGCCAAGAACTCTGATCCTGAGCATTCGCCGGTCAAGGCCTTTGACGCGTCGTATCAGACGGGACGGGTCGCTGATTTTCCGGTCAAGACCAAGGCACCGCGGCCCAAATTAATACCGTACTACGCGGTCATCGTCCACTCACCGGCGGGCTATTTACTGGTCCAGCGCGATGCTACCCAGATGTTAACGGGATATTGGACGTTTCCGCTGCTGTTACAGGCCGATTTGCCCCCCGCAGACGCTACCGAGACTAATAACTTGGCTCAGGACTTGGCGGCCATTACACGGCAATTTAAAACGGATTACCAACTTGACCTGGATTTGACCGTGGTCGGGGGCCAGCCGGTCAGCCACACCTACACCCATCAACGCTGGCGGGTGAAACTGCTGGTGGCCGAACTCGCAACGACGCCTTCTCTGGCCTTTTTCCCCGGCAAATGGGTGGCTGGCAGTGAGATTGCCACGTTGCCCCTGCCGAAGGTCCAAGAAAAAATGATGACGCGGTTCCAAAATCAGGGCCATCCGGCAGCTTTTGCTAAGAATTAGTTTCCGTCGCCGGCAAATTGCAGTATGATTTAAGCAACAATCCCGGCACGACAGAACTAACGAAGAAGGAGTGATCAATCGTGCAAACGATTTTTGACGTGTTAAAGCATATTTCGGTGAATCACCAAGAAGTTGAGAGCCCGCAAGTCGTCATCACGGACCGTGCGGGAAAGCCCAACGGTCTGTTGACAGATCTTTTACATGATTTAATTAATAATGCGCTATTGTTCGTGACCTTAAAGGAGTTGGCTTCTGCGGCGGAGCTGATCGAGCATTTGCGCACCCACACGCCGCTGCCCGCTGACGTGTTGGCCGAGTACAGTAAGATTTTGACGGAAAATTGTGAGGGCCTCAATTTCGCTCCACAAAAGGGTCAAATCGAGCTCATCGTGGCCCGGTAGGTGGACGCAGATGGCAGAAGAACAGTTGATTGAGACCATGCCGGGCGCCAATACCGCGCCACCCCTGTTGTTGTTGCAAGGAACTGGGGGCACGAATCAAGAGATGCTGACCTTTGGCCGACGACTGGCGCCGCAAAGTCCGTTGATCACGATTGGCGGGCGTCAGGGGCAGGGCCGCCAGCGCCAATATTATGCGCAGACGGCGGCCGGGCCGGTCGATACGCAGCAGATTGCGACCGAGGCCGAGTGGCTGGGGCAACAGGCGCAAGCGATTTGTCGCGAGCACCGCTGGGACAGCGACCAGCTGGTGGTTGTGGGCTATTCCAACGGCGCGGCCATGGCGGCGTACGGCGTGCAAACGGGGCAGTTGCCCGGGCAAGCCGCCGTCTTGTTCCACCCGTTACTGTTGCCAGTCGCCCAGCCTAAGCCGCGCCCGGGCTATCACGCCTGGTTGTCGGCGGGGGCCCATGATCCGTTGGTGACGGTTGCCACGGTAAAAAAAGTTTTGGCAAATTTGACGACAATTGGTGTCGAAACCACGTTGGAAGAAACCGGCGGAACCCACCAGCTGACGCCGCATGAGGTGCTGGCAGCCCAACAGTGGTTAGCGGTAAACGCTTTACAGGGGTAGGCAAAAACATTTCAAAAAAATAGCACTTTGCATTTGCTATTCTGGGAAATACCTGTTATCCTATGGTTAATGTATTTATGGTTCGGAAGTTTTAAAGGCTCGACGTTCTTATAAGAATGGCTCCTTTTTACCCCAGCTTTCAAATGCAAATATTATTGCGCTATGCGCATGGAGGTTTCATTCTTATGGAACAAGGTACTGTTAAATGGTTCAACGCTGATAAAGGTTACGGCTTCATCACTTTGGAAAACGGCTCAGACGTTTTCGTTCACTTCTCTGCTATCAACAGTGAAGGCTTCAAGACTCTTGAAGAAGGCCAACACGTATCCCTTGATGTAGAACAAGGCGACCGTGGCCCACAAGCTGCTAACGTTACGGTAGTTGACTAATTTACATTAGCCTAAATCGTGCTTAGTAAAAACCACTGACTTCGGTTAGTGGTTTTTTTGCGGTCATTTTTAACGAGTGAGTGCCAAGACGGCCGGTTAAATGCCCAATTTTCTGGCGGTATTGGTTAGTGAGCACCACCAACCAGTTGGCTTATCAAGTGACAAACGAATTAGTTGTGCTGGGAACTAATTCCGGGTATGATGAAAGCAAATAATGAAGGTGGTGCTTTTAATGAGTGCAGAAAAGGTATTTAACCAAGCAGAATTAGCGAAGTTTAACGGACAAGACGGGCAACCCGCTTACGTGGCGATTGCCGGCATCGTTTATGATGTCACGGGCGTTGACGCCTGGGCCGGTGGTAAGCACCACGGCAACCTGGCCGGCCAAGAACTGACTAGTGTGATCGATGGCAAGTCGCCACATGGCCGCAAGGTGTTGAAGAACTTACCCGTCGTGGGTCAGTATCAAGACTAACGGGAAACAATACAAAAAGCGCTCGGAAGCTAGCTTCCAGGCGCTTTTTTAAATGTCGCAAGAGAGATTCGAACCCTCGACCTACGGTTTAGAAGACCGTTGCTCTATCCAGCTGAGCTATTGCGACAAAATCCCATAACTTCTTAATTATAGAGAAGCGAGCGGGTCGTGTCAATCACTGTTCTGTCCGGTTAGTTGACAGGGGGCGGTGGTTCCAGTAAAGTTAGGCTAAACTAGTCAAGGAGGGTTTCTCGTGGGTGTTGTCCATATCGTTGCCGAAGTCATTGTGTTCTTCGCTGCCATTTTATTAATTTATTATTTCTTTCAAATCACACAAGTCCTCGGTGACCGCAAGAAAAATATCCGTTACTTAATCATTTCTGCCGTTGTGTTGTTCATTGCCTATCCCGTCTCCAATCTGTCCGGGAAGAAGACCGTGAACCCGTCGACACAGATTTCTGATCAGGTGCGTAAGGTCCAAAAGAAGCATCAACAGAAAAAAGAATCCGAGAAAAAAGAGTCACAACAGAAATCATCTAGCAACTCAGCTGATCAGTCAGATAGTAAATAATCTGATAAATAGTAGAAGAGCTGGGGGTTCATCAGGGAACTAACAGTCGTTCAGTGTTGAATTATCAAGAAATTCTAATTTTTAAGCGTGACCACTTGCAATATTCCTGTAACATTAGGATAATATATTTGTAACCTAATGTTGACGGGGGGAATTCTTATGCATGCAGTAGCGATCATTTTACTGATTTTAGTCATTGCCGGAGTGGGTCAATTGTACCTGAATAATCTGGCGGCTTTTCGGAAGAAGAGTAAGCATTTGGCCACGCGCAGTAAATTCCACGACGACAGCAATCGTCGGTTAAGTTAAGAATTAGGGTCGTCCAGTCGATTGGCTGGGCGTTTTTCTTTGGGACGCAAACGAGCCTAGGACAGACCTCCCAGGCTCGTTTGCGTCATCTTTACATAGCAGAACCGGCTAATCGCCCTTTGGCCCACTCTCTTGATACAACTTAATACAGTTGAATATCGCCGCCATCGACCATCAACGTTTGCCCGGTCATGTAAGCACTGGCGCTGCTGGCTAAGAACAGGGCCACGGCGCCGATGTCGTGTTCAGGGTCGCCCAGTCGGTGGAGCGGAATGCTGTTGACCAGCTGATCGTATTGCTGTGGTGCGGCCTGGTGCCATTGCTTGACGCCGTCCGTTTCTGCGATGGGCGAGATGATGTTCAAGCGAATGCCATCGGCGGCCCACTCGTGCGCAACCACCCGGGTCAATCCGCGGATGGCCTCCTTGGCGGCAGCGTAGGCGGCTTGCGTCTGTTGACCTCGAATGCCGGCGCCAGAAGCGAAGTTGATGACGCAACCGTGCGTGGCCTTGAGTTGGTCGTGCGCCAGCAACATCAGGTGTCGCGTGGGTGCGAAGCTGGTATTAAAGGACAGCGCAAAGTCGTCATCCGTCAGGCTGGTAAATGGTTTTTGCTTCGACGCGTGGGCGTTGTTGATCAAGACGTCCAGCTTACCAAAGGTGGCCACGGCGGTGTCGATAATCTGGCGGTCATTTTCGACCTGGGAAATATCCAGATTCAACGTTTCAATTGTGCCAAATTGCGCAAGCTTCTGGGCAGCCGCCTGTAAGTGGTCTTTGTTGACGTCGACGATCAAGACCTGCGCGCCCGCCTTGACGAAAGCCGTGGCCATGCCCAGGCCGATACCGCCAGCGCCACCGGTGATGATCACACTTTTACCTTGTACGTCCCATTGTATTGCCATAATGAATCCCTCCTGATATTGGTTAATCATTTTACCAGCAAGCAATTATACACGTTATCGGCAATTTTGTAATCGTTTTCACAAAAAGGTCACAAACTAACTGGGCGTTCAGATCCGTTGCCCGGCGGTTTTGTGATAGAGTAGTTTTAGAGAACATAAGTAAAGGAGCTGAGGCCATGACGACCCTGGTATTGGTTTCCCATCCACACCTGGCCGACTCAACCAGCCAACAATTTTTAAAGGCGAGTTTGCCAACGAACGCGGACATCGTTTGGGAACACATTGAAAGTCAAGCACACCTGGATATTGAAAAGGAACAAGCGCAACTGCGGCAAGCCGACCGCATCATTTTACAATTTCCCTTGTATTGGTACGCGGCACCCGCGGGCTTGAAGCAGTGGGAAGACACTGTTTTGACGCGGACCTTCGTTTACGGCGACCACCGTTACCCGTTGGCCGACAAGGAGCTGGGCATCGTGGTCACCACGGGGATGCCGGCCAAGGCCTTTCAGCGCGGGGGCGCCGAGGGACTGACGCTAGATGCCGCGTTGGCACCGTTAGCCGCCGTGGCGCACCGGGCGAAAATGACTTGGCTGCCGACGTTTGCGATTCACCAATTCGCCTACCTGGAGGAACCGGAGAAGCTCCAATTGGTCGTGGATTATCAGCGTTACCTAACGCAGACCCAACCGGATAGTTTGCAGTCACGCCAGACCTGGTTTGCCCAAAAATTGCCGGGGATGATCGACCAACTACCGCCGGAACAACAGGCCACGGGACGCTTGATCGAAGCCGAGTTCGCCCAGCAACAAGACGATCTCGACGCGCTGGCGGATACCTTGTCTTTGATTAAGGAGCGAGACGATGACTGAGCAATCGCAATGGTTACAACTGCAAATTGACAAGCTGGCGGAACAACAGGCCAAGTTCACCGACCGGGCGTTTTGGCTGGCACTTAAGGAAATGGTCCGCGAACAAGACCGGCGCAACGACCAGCTCAGCGGCGAAGTCGACGGCCGCACCTGGCGCCCGGACAAGTGGTAGCTGCCTGGGTGGCTATGGCAAATAGCAGTTGACCTGGGCCAAGCTGGCCGCCGTGTGCCAACAGGCCACAGGTTTCGCTTAACACGACTAAACAGTTAACCGCCCACACGCTTCGGGTTTACGAAAGCAACAAAAAAAGAGGCCAACTGCGGCCTCCAAGTCATCTTTAATTGTAGGAACGGTCCTGGGCCGCCCAGTGGTTGATGGGCCCAAACTTGTGGCCAACTTCAATGGGGTGGCCAATGGCCGTGTTGACGAATTGCTTCGCGATTTCAATCGCTTGTTTCATCGGGGTGCCCTTGGCCAGTTCGGCCGTGATGCAAGCGGATAGGGAGTCGCCGGTGCCGTTGACCCGGTCCGTTTGGTGGTAGGGTTCGCTGAGCCAGAAACCTTCGCCCGATGCCAACAAAATGTAGTCACGGACGGTCGTCTGCTGGTTATCGGCGTGGCTGCCCTTGGCAACGACATTTTTGGCGCCCATGGCCTGCATCTTCTTGGCGGCCATGATCATGTCGTCATCGTTGTGAATGGTCATTTCGGCAATCTTTTGGACTTCATAAAAGTTCGGTGTCAGGACTGTCGCCAACGGAATTAATTTGGTTCGCAGCGTGTTGAAGGCACTTTCCTCTAACAGCTGATTGCCGTGCTTGGTCATGATGACCGGGTCGACCACCAGGGGACCGAAGTCGGCGGCTTGATAGTTTTTGACCACGTCTTCGATGAGCTCGGAATCCGCGAGCATCCCCGTTTTGGCGGCACGGATGTGGTAGTCGTCTGCCAGGTCAGCAAACTCCTGGTCGATGAAATCGGTGGGCATTGGCACGCTGGCGTGGATGCCATACGAGTTGCCGGCCACACACGCGGTCATCACGGATGCGCCGTAAACCCCGCGGGCGAAAAAGGTGTGCAGGTCGGCCTGCATCCCGGCACTGCCATCACTGTCGGAACCGGCAATCGTTAAGGCTTGTGGATATGAATTTATCATTATTTGATCGGACCTCCATGACTTGACTTGATTGTATTCAGCATACCATGGAACCGATGAAAATAGCTATTGAAAAGGCGCGGAAAGTTTGCTCAAAATGAAAAGGGGTGTGGGGCGCATGACCACAGGGGGCAAAGCGGTTTTAGGGTGGAGTCTCGGCGGCGTGGCGGCTAGTTGGGTCGCCATCGCCGGGGCGTTTGACCAATTGTATGCGTTAATTCCCAACGAACCGCTGACTTTAGCGCTCGGATTGACGCTAACTGTGATAAGCTTATATGGGTTGGTGCGCTCGGCACGCCGGGGACCGCAGTGGGGCCTGGTACCGGCGACGGTGGCAAGCATTGCCGTCGTTGCGGGCATCGTCACGGACGGGTCCTTGCTAGCACTGGGCTTGACCATCTCAGGATTTTATTGAAAATCGCGACTAGGAGGATTAGCGTGCATGTTAATTAAACAAGGGCACATCGAAAATGCAAAGCAGCCACAAGATATTCGGATTGAAAATGGTCAATTCACGGCCATTGCCGATCATTTAACGCCACAGGACAATGAACAGGTGATTGATGCAACGGATAAATTGATCTTACCACCATTCGTTGACCCGCACGTTCATTTGGACAGTACCATGACGGCCGGCGACCCCGAATGGAACCAGTCCGGGACGCTATTTGACGGGATCCGGATCTGGTCAGAACGCAAGAAGACGTTGAGCATCGAAGACGTCAAGACCCGTTCCCGGCAAGCGCTGGAACGCCAAGCCGCTAACGGGATCCAGTTCGTCCGTTCACACGTGGACGTGACCGATCCTAATTTGACGGCGCTCAAGGCGTTGATCGAGGTGCGCGACGAGGTCAAGGACTTTATCGAACTCCAATTGGTCGCCTTTCCGCAAGAGGGGATCTTGTCGTTTCCTCACGGTAAGGAATTGATGGAACAGGCCGCTAAGTTAGGTGTCGACGTCATCGGGGCCATTCCGCATTTCGAATTCACCCGTGAATACAGCGTGGAATCCCTGCATTTCGCCGTTGACTTGGCCCAAAAGTACGGCAAGCTGGTCGACGCCCACTGTGACGAAATCGATGACCCAGCTTCCCGCGGCCTGGAAACGTTGGCCACACTGGCCTTGGAGACCGGGTTGGGCGACCAAGTGACTGCCAGCCACACCACGGCGATGGGTTCTTACAACAATGCCTATGCCTACAAATTGATGCGCCTCTTACAAATGTCCCACATCAACATGATTTCTAACCCACTGATCAACACCCACTTGGGCGGGCGTTTTGACACCTACCCGAAGCGTCGGGGCTTGACGCGGGTCAAGGAATTAAACGCCGCCGGGGTCAACGTGGCCTTCGGGGAAGACGACATCAAGGACCCGTGGTACCCAATGGGGGATGGCAACATGTTAGATTCCCTGCACATGGGCATTCACGTGACGCAAATGATGGGGTACGATGACATCATGAACTCGTATCAATTCGTCACGACTCACGGGGCCAAGGCCATGCACGTGACCGATCACTACGGCATCGCAGTGGGTAAGCCCGCTAACTTAGTCGTCATGAACAACGACAACTTCTACAACGCGCTGAACCAACGCTCCGAAGTGTTGTACTCGATTCACCACGGCAAGGTCATCGTCAAGACCGACCCGAAGCAGGTTCACCTGGATCTGTAGACTTAAACACCATCACGCTTAGCAGACTGCCGCTCCTTGGCCAGTCTGCTTTTTTAGATTGTGCAAACCAGTGGCCTGCGTCCGCCGCACAACGCGTACTGGCCGCCTACCGTTCGCCAAATATGGGTTGGAACGCTGGGACAGGCCGAGCCAAAGGGCGGTCTCGACGCCTCGCTTTGAGCCGAAGCCCACGTCTCAAAGACGCCGCATGGCCGAAACGTGCTCCGACAGGCAACTGGTTCCGCCTAGCACCGTTAATGATTGTCGGTTAACCGCTTGCTGGCGCCGACCAACACGGTGTGGTTGATAGATGTCAACTTGCCGGAGGCTGCCAGGGGTGGAGCCAGCTGTGTCGACGGTGTTGGCTGAGGTTTTGTCTCAGCTTACAGCGTGGGGCGACTTGGGAGACTGGCGGGGTTTGCCAGGCTTCCAAGCGAACCGGAAGCCCGCGCTTGGGCTGGAGGTGTCCCCCATAGCAGGCGGAACCCCTGGCGGACGCAGGCGGCTGGTTTCACCTAGGAAACCATTGCAGGACGCAAAAAAACGCCGGTCACTGCGGGAGTGGCGGCGTTGACATTACTTCTTGGTGTGCTTAACTTTTTTAACGGCCGAGACGTGCGCTGGTTTGGCAACGGCGGCCGGCTTTTTCTTTTCGTGGTGTTGGGCCCGCAGCTGTTCCTTCAAGGCCTCAATCTCATCGGTGTGCTTGGTCTTCCATTCCTGATAGGAACTGGTCGAGTCCGTGTCGTTGGGCTTCAGGCCGGTGTTCAACCAGAAACAAGCTTCAGAGAGGCTGGGAAAGTTGTGGATCCACAGCGTCTGGCCATTGTCGGAATCAAACGCCACGTAGGAGCGGAAGTGTTTCTTCAAAAACGTATGGCGCCGAATCTTAAAGGCTTCTCGCTTACGAGTCAACCGGTAGTCTGGTAAGATGTATTGACCGGAGGCGGCTAGCTCTGGAAAACGTTCATCGCGTTGGTCACGCTGGTCTTTCAGCATGGCACGGGCTTGGTCGACGGTTATAATGGTCGCACGGATCGGATTCTTCATGAAAAACGAAAACCCCCTCAAAAATTTAGAAAATGCAGGAAAAAACGGTGTTCTCCGGTCATTATTTCACACCTTCTAGATTAGCATAATCTAAAAGTTATGGAAACAATTTAACCTTATAAATTCGGGATTTTCCGGATACTTAATTTTTTCGCAAAAAAATGGACGCGAGCCCACTGGCAATGGCGCCGGATTCATAAATTTGGTAATGGCGGATTTTAAAAAATCCAGGAAAAAGTATGGTAAACTAGGGCGAGTTTGAGAAATAATTAAACCGATTTATGGGCGAAAAGCCAACCGGGAATGTCGCGAATGGTCAATAGAATTGGCCACCTCCCAAATGGAGAAATGGTGGTTGGGAACGTCCAGGCGCCCCGAATTAGGCGCTGAGAGATCGGTGAACCCGTCAGCGTCGTTGGCTCATAGCGAGGCGACACTGGCTTGGCTAATCGCGTTTCCATCCCATATTGGGCGGCCCAGTTCCACCAAGCCGCTGACACCCAACTGATGATTAAAGCGTTACGCAAAAAACATGAAAGCAGGAACGAAGATGGCACAAAAATACTATGCGGTCCGCAAAGGCAAACAGCCGGGTATCTACCGGACCTGGCCGGAAACGCAACGGCAAGTCAACGGTTATTCCGGCGCACAATACAAGAGTTTTACCACTGAAGCCGCGGCTCAAGCATTTATGCAGGGGCAAGCAAGCAACCAATCGAGCGCTCACGGCAAGACCCAGGCCAAGACAACGGCGCGTCCCGCGGCGACCAGCCAGGCGACGATTACCGTCTACACCGATGGCGGGTCCCGCAACACGGGCAATGTCGCCGGCGGGCACGTCAGAGACGCGGACAAGGCTGCTTGGGCCTACCGCATTGAGTTGCCCGACCGCGTGGAGACTGGATCGGCCGGTGAATTTGGTGCGACCAACAACCGCATGGAAATCATGGCGTTTCGCAATGCCTTGCAGCACCTGGTCGACTTGGGCCAGACCCGGGAGAGCATCTTATTCGTGCTGGATTCGCAGTACGTCTTGAATGCCGTGACCAAGGGTTGGCTGGCCGGGTGGAAACGCCGCGGCTGGAAGCGTAGTGCCGGTCCCCTGGTCAACGCGGAACTCTGGCAGGACGTGGACCGCTTATTGCCACAATTTGCCGACCTCCAGTACCGTTGGACCAAGGGCCACGCCACCAACCAGGGGAATGTCTTCGTCGATCATTTACTCAATCAAACGATGGACCACATGACCAAATCTGGAGTGACGTCGACGACAAAAGCCGTGACGACCACTCCAGCAGCGCCCAAACCCAAGCCCACCAAGGCTCAGGTGGACCAACCGCAACGCGAGATGACCCATCGATCGACCGCCGAATCGGTGGCTGACATTGCGCGGAGCCTGCGCGACCTACCGTTTACAGATGATTAAGGGTATAATGCTAGCTAGAGGGATTGTAGACGTAATCTAATTGGGAGAACCAGCACCCAAGGATTTAGGGGCTAGCCTAAGTCCAGCAAATATTAAGGATTGAATGGGGTACCGATGATGCAAGCAAAGTTAATTCCGTATCTGGAGTTTGAAAATGCCAAAGAGGCGATCGATTATTATCAGAGCGTCTTTGGCGCTACGAATGCTTACCGTGTCAGCCCAACCGTGGACGAGGCCGAACGTTTCGGCTTGGATCCCGCGGTTGACCTGGAAAAAATGACCATGCGCGGAGGCTTTCAAATCATGGGGTTGGATATTCAGTGCGCGGATGCCTTGATGGGGCAACCGACGTCGTCCACCTTGATTTCACTGATGTTGGCAGTCGATGAGGACGACAGCGCCAGCGTCAAGGCGTTAGACGCGCTGTACCAACGGCTGATCAAGTCAGACGTTAAGGTGATCAGTCCCTTTGCCAAACAATCACTGGGCGGCAAAATGGGACAAATCGTGGATGCATACGGCATCACCTGGATTCTCAGCGAGCAGTCATTGCCCGCCCACCCCAGCGAAGCCACCACGGAAGCTTAATTCTGACTGGGTAACACTCGTGTAAAATGGTCGCCGTCAGTGGGGCCGTAGCAGGAGTCAATCACGCAACTTTAATCAGTAATGGGGGAGTCGGAAAGAAAATTTCCGGCTCTTTTTTAATGGCCGAGTCACGACTTTCTACTGTGAAGGGCGACTCTTTTGCTGATGAACTTGCACAACTCAAGGTGATGGCTACCGGACTGCGGTAGTGGGCAAATCAACAGCGGTCGTTGCTGTTAAGCTATACTTGGCGAACAGTAGGCGGCCAGTAACCAGAACAACTTTTGGGTTGTCACCGAGTTCTTTGTGTCGATATTTACCAAAACACTTGATGCACCGGTGCTGAACAAGGGACAGTTCGCTGTTGGCTTAACCAGATGACGGTCAAGTCGCTATCTCGCCGGAGGCAGGCAGGGGTGGAGCCAGCTGTGTCGACGGTGTTGGCTGAGGTTCTTTCTCAGCCTACAGCGTGGGACGACTTGGGAGACTGGCGGGTCTTGCCAGGCTTTCAAGCGAACCGGAAGCCCGTTTTTCAGGCTGGAGGTGTTCCCCAGAGCAGGCGGAACCCCTGCCTGACGCAGGCATCTGGTTTGACCAGTATAATTGACCTTTTGTCGCCCCGTTACCAACAGTGGTATCATAAAACCAAGAGGAGTGATTGATAACATCATGACAACAGAACGAGAAAAAATGACAGCCGGGCAACCCTACCAACAATTTGACCAGGAACTGATCGACCGGCGCATCTTGGCCCGCAAGTCGTTACAGGCGGCAAACCAACTGACGGATAACCGGGCCCGCAACGCCGCCTACAAGAAATTGCTGGCGGATACCGGCGATGATTTCTTCGTTGAAGCCAGCTTCATGTTCGATTACGGCTGGAACATTCACATCGGTGACCACTTCTATGGCAACTACGATATGACCTTTTTGGACACCTGTCCCATCACGATTGGCAGTCACTGCTACTTCGGCCCCAACATCGGCCTGTACACGCCGGTCCACCCGTTGAACGCCATGGCACGCAGCAATGATGTGGAAATGGGCGCTCCCATCACCATTGGCGATAATGCTTGGTTGGGCGGTCGTGTGACCATCTTACCGGGGGTCACGTTGGGCAACAACGTGGTCGTCGGTGCGGGGTCCGTGGTGACCAAGTCCTTTGGCGACAACGTGGTGATTGCCGGGAATCCGGCGCGCGTGATCAAGGAAATTGATAATAGTGCGACTGGCGATGCGGCGGCTCGGGCCAAATGGCCGGATCAACTGGGGAAGTAACCCCCGGTTTGGGTCCCAATTCTAAATTCTAATCAAATTCTTAGATTACTAACATGACGTGGCTTGTAACCGGTTTATTTTAGACAGAAAAAACTTATCGTCCAGCAAGATTTTACTAATTTAAATGACCGCGTATAATAGATTTTGGATATCGCTTTAAGAAGATTTTCGAAAGCAATTTGTATTTAACGGTAGCGCGCTGTACAGGTAGCTCGGATAACGACCCTGGAAACGCGCTTTTTTCGTACAATCTAATTGAAGTACCATCCGCTGGAGGCTTGGCCTGCAGGAAACAAATGAGGAGGATTATTTATTTTAGCGCGTAAAAATATTGATAAGTTAGTATTCGTACCAACCATCGTTTTATTTATACTCGCGTCATTGCTATTTATTTTAGGCGGTGGCCAGTTACAGGCCACGCTCAGTTCATTGTTGAACTGGATTGATACTCGCATGTCATGGGCCTATTTGATGGTGTACGTCGTCAACTTTTTATTTTTTATGTATCTGGCATTCGGTAAGTTTGGTAAGGTAAAGTTAGGTGACCCCGAAGACAAACCCCACTACAGCAACTTCCAGTGGGGGAGCATGGTCTTCGCAACGGCCATCGACGCCAGCATCTTGATGCTGTCCATCGTCGATCCGCTGCGTTACGTCCAACACCCGGCGTTTGGCTTTAAGCCATTTTCGAGCAACGCCTATGGGGCAGCTCACATGTTGGGGCAGTTCAACTGGGGGCCCATGGCCTGGATGATGTTTGCGCCCGCGACGATTGCGATTGCGTACGTGCTTTACGTGAAGCACGCCAAGGTCCAACGCGTCAGCGCCGCCATCACCAGCCTGCAAGGCGACAGCCGTGGCAAGGTGATTGCCCGGCACGTCGTTGACTTCTTGGTCGTCTTTGGTATTATGGGCGGCATTGGGTCGTCCGTTGGAATGGAAATTCCGATCATTTCCAAAGTCTTGAGCCGACTTACGGGTGTGCAAGATAACTTGATGCTAAAGATCGAGCTCTTCATCATCCTGTTTATTTTATTTGCGGTCACAGTTTTCCATGGGTTAAATGGCGGTATCAACCGCTTGAGTTCCGCCCACATTTGGACGGCGCTGGGGCTCTTAGCCATTATTTTAATTATTGGCCCGACCGTGTACATTTTGAATTCGGAAACGAACAGCCTGGGGTTGATGGCCCAGAAATTTATTTCGATGTCGACCAACACCTTGCCTAACGGTGGGGACAGTACCGCTCAGCAGGAAACCATTTTCTACTGGGGCTGGTGGCTGTCTTACATGCCCGTAATGGGGCTGTTTATCGCCCGTATCTCTAAGGGCCGGACGATTCGGCAGGTCTTAGTCGGCATGCTGACGTACGGGGCCTTGGGGTGCATGAGTTTCTACGCCATCTTTGGCGGGTACTCCTTGTGGCTCCAACGGACCGGGGCCGTTAACTTGGTCCACATCTTAAATACGCAAGGCCAAGCCGCCGTGGTGGCCACGGTGATTGCGACGTTGCCGTTTAAGATGATCATCTTGGCTTTGTACTGTATCTCTTGTTTCATCTTCTTGGCCACGACGATTTCGTCGTCCGCCTTCATCGTGTCGTCCTTTACGAGTCTGCACCTGGATGATGGGCAAGAACCAAGTCGCTGGAACCGGATGATCTGGGTCATCGTCTTCATCATCTTCTCCTTTGGAATCGTGATGGTCGGGGGCTTCAAGACTGTGCAAACTGTCTCGACGATTGCCGGATTCCCGCTGATGTTCGTCTGCATCTTATTGTTGCATTCCATCTGGCACATGCTGGCGGCCAAACCCAAGCCAGCACCGGTGGTCGTTCCACAACCCGTTGTGGTTCGGCGCATCACCGTCGAATTACCGCGTGCCGTCCGGGGACCAATGATCTTGTCACCAGACCACGCAAACTAATAAATTGAACTTGATTGAGGCTGGGACCGTGTGTCCTGGCCTTTTTATTTGGGTAAAATGGATATTGGGGGAAAGTAAGCCCTGTCCCGCCAGCCACTTCCCATTACCGGTAACCCGCGGTAAAAACCAAAAGATTCTTCCCCAGTTTTTCCCGCAAATATGATACAATGAGGGCCGAATCATCCATTGGAGGGAATTAAATTAATTATGGCAGATGAAAGTAATGATCCGCTGTTTTTCCGACGTATTTTGATTACGATCGATGAGGATGACCGTCCATCGACCACCCGGGCCTTTCGGTTTGCGATGACCCTGGCGAAGGACTACGGCGCTCACCTGGGAATCGCTTCCGTCTTGGAAAGCAATGACATCAGCATTTATGAGTCACTGATGCCGGATAAGCTCAATGAAAAACGAGACCACTTGCGTCAGGTCGTTCGAGACTACGCCAAGCGTGCCGAGGCCTTTGGCGTTGAACAAGTGCGGCCCATCGTCGCGGAGGGCGGAGATGTGGACGACGTGATCTTGCAAAAGATCGTGCCCGACTTCCAACCCGACCTGATCGTGTGTGGGGCCGATGTTGACTTTGCCAGCCACGGTAAGCCCGGAGCCATTGGCTTGCGGTTAGGCAAGAAGGCGGACGTGTCGGTCATTGTGATTCGCTAGGTGCATCCGAAAATCTGACCAAGCATTGTTGGCATTAGGCCGCGCGCTTCGGTTAGCTGAATTTGTGATACAGGAAGCAGGGGCCAGGTGGTTAGCTGGTTTAAACGGAACCAGTTGCCTGGGGGCCCACGTTTCAGCCATTTAAGGATGGCGCACAGAGAGTTTGGGCGGCTTTGTCTGTCCCAAACTTTTTTGTTACTGTCAATTTGCGCAACCAAAAAGCGCCCAGGCAGGTTACGCCCAGGCGCCAGTCACCACGGTACGCGTGGTATAATTAAGGCATTCATTTAACCATTAGAGGGGGAAACGCGCATGCCCACGTCTAAGATTCAAGGATTCTTGTTCGACCTGCATGGGGTCATTGCCGACTCCTGGCAGTATCATTTAGCCTCCTGGCGAGCCATCGCTGCGGAATTGCACATTCCGTGGACCACGGTTTTGGCGGAGGTGTTGCCGGGGATGAGCCGGTTGGGGTCGCTACAAACGATTCTGGCCTCGGCCAATCGCCAAGGGGCGTTCGATGCGGCGCAGATGAAAGCCATCACCGATCACGAAAACGACCTGTACCGCCAATACGTCGCGGCCATGACGCCGGCCAATCGCTTGCCGGGCGTCACCGCCTTTTTGGACGAATTGGTGGCCGCGGGCTACCCCATGGCCTTGGCGTCAGCTTCGACCAATGCGCCGGCCGAGATTGCGCGTCTCCAGTTGACCGACTACTTTCCCCACATCGTGGCGGCCGGTAGCTTAAAGGCCAGCAAGCCGGCTCCCGACGTGTATTTGGCGGCCGCACGGTTGTTGCGGTTGGCCCCGACGCATTGCGTGGCCTTGGAAGACACCGTGACTGGCGTGCAAGCCGCTAAGACGGCCGGGTGCCTGACCGTGGCCATTAACGTTGACCCGCTACCGGGGGCCGACGCACAGTTGGCCAGTACGCGGGACCTCAGTCTGCCAGCCGTTCTGCGGGCACTCGGTCAGCCAGACGCTTGAGGACCAGGTCCTTTAAGACGACGGCCTGATTGTGGGTCTCATCTTTGGCGCCATAGAGGAAAATGACGTCTTGCTTAGCCAGCTGCGTCGCCACCAGGTTTAAGAAATCCGGTAAGGCTGGGTTGGCTGCGAGTTCCGCCAGGTATTTTTCTTGAAAGGCGGGGAACTTTTCGGGGTCGTGATTGAACCATTTCCGCAGCTCCGTCGACGGACCCATTTCCTTTTCCCAGGACGCCAGTTGCGCGTTGACCTTAGAAATACCGCGGGGCCACAAGCGGTCGACCAACACGCGATAACCGGCTAGATCCGCGGGCTTTGTGTAAATACGTTCGAGTTTAATTGCCATAGTTGACCATCTCCATGAGTCAATTCTACCATAGTGAAAGGGAAGCGAGAAAAAACAATGACTACCACCTTAGCTGACTTCTTTACCGGCCGCCCGACGGCCCAGATTGCCCAGGACTTGTTGGGCCACGAATTGATCTACCAGACGCCTGCGGGGACTATGAGCGGCTGGATCGTTGAGGCTGAGGCTTATTTGGGTGAACAGGATACGGCGGCCCATGCCTTCAACGGCCGCTACACTGCGGCCAATGCGGCCTTGTACGATGCGCCGGGGACCATTTACATTTACATCCTCCGCGGGTACTACATGCTAGACGTAGCGACCCAGGCGGCCGGGACCCCACAAGGAATCCTGATTCGGGGCATCGAACCCCATCAAGGACTGGCCCTCATGCAGCAGCATCGCGCCAAGCCCGTCCCGGATATCACCAATGGGCCGGGCAAATTAACGGCGGCGTTGGGCCTGCAATCGAAGGACTTGAACCGCACCATGCTGGGCGCCAACAATCTGACGATCACGGAACAAGCCACGCGTCACCCTAGAGCAGTGGCGGCCACGTCGCGCGTCGGCGTCAGCGCTGGTAGTTGGCAAGAGCGGCCCCTGCGCTACATCGTGGCCGGCAATCCGTTCGTTTCCGGCAGCCGCAAACGCGATTGGGACCGAGAACACCATGGGTGGCAAGCGTAGCGCGGGTGATTGTGGGCCTGGACTAGCTGCTCTTTAGAGCAAACGGTCATCGGACGGGTTCCGCATCTGTTTTGGGATAACGCTTCAGTTCGGCAGAAATCAGCTAGGCTTGCGCATCATTAATTGCTATAATTGACCTAGAATATTTTAAGGGATGGCACAATTCATGAACATTGATATCTTTATTGAAACGCGAAAACGACTTCATCTGTCCCAAGACCAATTGGCGCAAGGAATTTGTACCCAAGCGACATTGAGTAAATTTGAACGAAACGGGAAGGTCCCGTCACTCAAGATTCTCTTACAACTGTGTGACCGGCTTGAATTGACACTAAATGACCTCTTCCCCCTGAACCATGATGAGGACTCGGTGCGCTCCCAGGCCCTGGAACAGGCGGAATTCCAGCTGCTGGTGGGCGAGTATGACGCTGCTCAGGCCAGCCTCGACAAGCTAGGCGATCCCGCCAATGGCACGCTCAACTTTCAGATGCGCTACTACTTCATCCGCGGTTACGTCACGGCGTTGAACGGCGGCGCGATTGCCGATGCACTCTACGACTTCTCGCAAATCTTGAACCGCTTTGATGAGGGTCATCACTCCATGTACTCCCTGTTGGCCTACACGGGGATGGGCGTGGCGTACAACCAGGACGGCGACCACATTCGGGCGGAATTTTACTTCAACAAGGTGGCCGGCGAGATCCACAACCTGACCTTCAAAAACAACCACAGCATTTGGCGGTCCCTGAACATCATTTACTACACCGGTCAGTTCTACGGGCAAACTGGTGACTTACAGGCTAGCGACAAGCTGTTGAACTACGGCGTGGACGTGTGTGCTCGCTACCACGTGACCTATTACCTGGCGAAGATTCTGTACCAACGGGCCCGCAACGCCCAGCAACAGGCGGGCGAACCGGCCCAAATCAAGCAAGACTTGCAGGATGCCGCGGCCTTTGCGCGGTTGAACAGCAACGAAAAATTGTTAAAACAGATTGCGGCGTTTCCGCAAGACTAAAAAAACTCAGTCCTGGCAGGTGCCGGCACTGAGCTTTTTTAATTGACTTTTTAAAGAGTAAAAGATGAATCAATACGTTAACTTCCCGAAACGACAGCATTTTGTCCATTAAAACTAGTGAAACCAGAGCCTACGTCAGCCAGGGTTCCGCCTGCTCTGGGGAACACCTCCAGCCTGAGGAGCGGTCTTCCGGTTCGCTTGAAAGCCTGACAAAATCCGTCAGTCTCTCAAGTCGTCCCGCGCTGTAGGCTGAGAAAAAACCTCAGCCAACACCGCCGACACAGCTGGCTCCACCCTGGCTGCCTCCGGCAAGTTGGCAGTTATCAGTAACACTGTGTTAATGAAAGACTAGTCATCAATGTAACTCCTATCTGGGGTTAAGATAATTGTTACTAACACGTACTACCGTAGCCGAGAGTTCGCCAAATATGGGTTCAGCCGCTTAAAAAGAGTGTGACGACAGGCGGTTAACTGGCGAGCATTAACGGTGTTAGGCGGAACCAGTTGCCTGTTGGCGCATGTTTCGACCATGAGGCCACTTTGAGACGTGTTCTTCGGCTCAAGGCGAGGCGTCGAGACCGCCTTTTGGCTCGACCCGTTCCACCCCATTTGGCGAACGGTAGGCGGCCAGCTTGAACTACGAAGCTGTAAACGACTGATTTTTATCTCTCACCCCTCAGTTCTTAAAGAAAAGGTTAAGAACCGAATAATGGGGGTCACAAAAAGCGATTTCATTTCGTTAGTAACTGTATGGGGATCTAACGAACGGCGCTGTCTGTCACGCGTCAATTTAGCGAACGCCAGGCAATCAGCCCAGTGGACGTGGTTAGTACGGTTTAACGCCGAAGTGTACGGCCGCAGCGCCCAGGTTGAATTGTTGGTAGTGGACCTGGGATAACCCTGCCGCTGCGAACATGTCCGCCAGTTCACGCACGGACACGAAACGGTGCGTGGACTGTTGGAGGTAGTTGTAGGCCTGATAGTGATGGGCCAAGCGTCCCATCAGAGGGACCACGTGGCCGAAGTACACTTGCCAGCCGGCGTGAATCACGGGATTGGTCGGCTGTGACGTTTCCAGGCACACGACCTGACCGCCAGGCTTGACCACCCGGGCCATTTCGCGTAGGACCTGGTTGGCGTCCGGCACGTTGCGCAGGCCAAAGCCAATCGTGACGACGTTGAAGTGGTTATCCGGGTAAGGTAGGTGCATGGCGTCACCTTGACGGAGGGTGATGCGGTTGGCCAGGTCAGCGGCGCGGACTTTGCGGTCGGCCTCGCGCAACATGACGTGACTAAAGTCCAATCCCACCACGTGACCGCGGGGACCGACTGCCTTTGCCAAGGCCAGGGTCCAATCGCCAGTGCCACAGCACAGGTCCAAGGCAAAGTCGCCGGCGTGAAGCGTCATGGCGCGCATGACCTGTTGACGCCAGAGCCGGTGGGTCCCCAGACTGATGACGCTATTCATTTGGTCGTATTGTGGTGCGATGCGGTTAAAAATATCTTGCACCGTGTCTTCCGGTGTGTGATTGGTTAAAGTCATGGTGATGCCCCCTAGGTAAGTTAGGTTTAGTGTGCAGCTAAAGGTTGAGAATCAAAAAAACGGCTAGAATTAGTGGTTGTCAGCTGGCTTTCGACCAATACAGTGTTGCTGATAAACGTCAACTTGCCGGAGGCAGCCAGGGTGACCCTGCTTTCTAGCTGATTTTTGTCTACTAACCCTCAGTGTAAAACAAAAGCGCCAGGAAATGAACCAAATCCTGGCGCCAATGGTTAAGTTTTACAGCAGGTACTTCTTGTCGATCTCGTCGCCTTGGGAGGTCAAGATCTTGGGACCGTCATCCGTGATGACCAGCGTGTGTTCGTATTGTGCGGACAGTGAGCCATCAGCCGTGACGTAGTATTCCCAGGATTTGTCGGCCGTTTCCCGAGAAGCGATTTCCCAGGTTCCCAGGTTGATCATGGGTTCGATGGTGATGGTCATGCCGGCGCGTAACCGCAGCCCCTTGCCAGCTTCCCCGTAGTTTGGGACGTTAGGTTGTTCGTGCATGGTCGGTTGAATGCCGTGACCAATCAATTCGCGAACGTCACCCATGTGTTCTTGGCCTTCGGTGTAGGCTTGGATGGCGTGGCCAATGTCACCGATACGGTTGCCGACAACGGCTTGGTCGATGCCCAGGTACAAGGACTTCTTGGTGACGTCCATCAGGTGTTGGGCTTCCGGACTGATCTTGCCTACCGCGTAGGTCCAGCAAGAGTCGCTTTCAAAGCCATCCAGGTTGACCGTCATGTCCACGGCCACGATGTCGCCTTCCTTTAACAACAGTTCCTTGCGGGGGATGGCGTGGGCGACTTCATCGTTCACGCTGACGCAAGTGGCGTATTTGTAGCCTTCGAAGCCCTTTTCGGAAGGCGTAGCGCCATGTTCTGCAATATATTTATTGGCGAAACGTTCGATTTCCCAGCTGGAGATACCAGGTTTGATGATGTCCCGTAAGCCCTTGTGGACACCAGCTAAAACGGCACCGGACTCCGCCATTTTTTTAATTTCACGGTCTGATTTAATTGTAATCAATGTGTGACCTCCTAAAATTTTTAACTACTTCTAATGTACACCTATTTTCCCCGTTCGGCGAATGACTGGGTCAAAACTTTTCGTCGCGAGGCAATCTCCCAGCAAAAAAGCCCAGCACACCCTGGCGCTCGGCTTAAAAAACTAGGCCTTCAGGCTGGTAATCTTACCGGCGTTGACCTGGTCTAAGATGCGTTTGGCTTCCGTGATCCGGGCATCGCACAAGAAATTCATGGCGTTGTCTTTTTCCTGCTTGGCCCGGTCCATTTGTTCCGTGAGAAACTCGATTTCATCGGTTAAATATGCTACTAAGTCCATGGTTTTGCCCTCAATTCTTTCCGTAGTTCGCAACGAGTGCTGCGGTGATTAACCCTATTGTAACAAAGATTGCCCAATAAGTAACTTCGTTCAACAGGTGGCGTGCGTTTGGTTTACAGCGACGCGGAAAAGGACTAGGATAGAAGTCAGTTAATAATGTTTCTAAAGTGGGAATGAGGAGTGAGTTACATGGCAGAACAGCCAATCGATTTACAGGGGCGGCCTTACAGCCACCTGGCCTTTATCTGGACGTTGCTAGCGGGGACGTTCACCATGTCCATCAGTCAATCATCGCTATCGACCGCGTACCCGACGTTAATGAAGTACTTTAACGTGCCGGCGTCGACGGTCCAGTGGCTGACCACCGGCTTCATGCTGGTGATGGTGGTCATGATGCCAGTCAGTCCCTGGTTGTTAAATAATATCCGCTTTCCAGTCTTGTTTGTAAGCGTCCTGGCGTTGTTTGACGTCGGCACGTTCATCATTTACCTGGCGACCAGCTTTCCGCTGATGATGCTGGGACGGGTGATGGAGGCCATGGCGGTCGGCATCATGTTTCCGTCCTACCAGACGGTCATGTTGCGAATCACGCCAGAAGCACAGCGGGGTAGTGTCATGGGCTTCGCTGGCCTGGTCATGGGCTCGGCGTTAGCGGTCGGTCCCATCATCTCGGGAATCGTCTTGCGTTACACGACTTGGCAAGGGCTGTTCGTGGTCTTCATGGTCATCATCACTGTGGTCTTCGTGATTGCGTTAAAGACGGTCAAGGACGTGATGCCGCAACACAAGGCGCACTTGGATTACTGGTCCGTCCTCAGTAGTGTCGGCTTCATCGGGATTCTCTACGTGGTCAACCAAATCGGCAAGACGGCCGTGAACTGGGGGGCCATGGGGGCGCTGCTGGCCGTTAGTCTCTTGGCCGTGGCCTACTTCGTTTACCGGCAATTTCACGTGGCGACGCCGTTACTGGATCTACGGGTCTTGAAGACGTTTAACTTCGATCTGGCCGTCCTGTTGACGGGGGCATCTTACATCGCCCTGATCGTCGTCACCATCATCTTCCCGTTGTACTATCAGGGAGTCTTAGGCATTTCGCCATTTGCTTCCGGGATGGCACTGGTTCCCGGGGCGGTCGTCTTGAGTCTGTTGAATCCGTTGACTGGGAAATTAGCCGACAAGATTGGCTTTAAGGCCACCATGTTGACGGGGATGACCATGATCGTCTTGGGCTGGCTGTGGCTGACCCTGGTCACCAGTCAACAGTCTTTAGTGGCGATGATTCTTACGGCCGCTTTGATTGAGGGCGGCAATGCCTTCGTCATGATGCCAGCGGTCACGTTAGGTGCCAATTCCTTGCCCGACCAACTGATCTCCCACGGGACGGCGGTCATTACGACTGTTCGGCAGATCTTAGGGTCGACCGGGGTCGCCGTCGCCACGTTGATTCTTGCGATGGTCACGGCTGATCACCTTAAGGTCGCGGGTCACGCCGCCGCTAATTTGGCCGGCTACCACGCCGTCTTCGTCACCTTCTTGGCCGTCGCCGTGGTCGGCTGGATCTTCGCGGCCATGTTGCGCGATGGGCGGAAACAACAAGCCTAAAATGGTAACCATTAAAAAGGAACGAACCTCCACACAAGAGATCCGCTCCTTTTTACTGCCGCTAATCCACGCGTTCAAAGACCTCGCAAAGACAGGGGATTTGTTCGTTAAACGTCCGCCCCACGGCTTGATATTCCGCGGTGAAAAAGTCACGGTGGCCTTGCCGCCAGCTGGTCAAAGTCCGGTCGTTCTCACCTTCGTGATAGGCATGTTCTTGGGTGACCTGATCAAACGCAACGACCTCGGTCACCTTGGTTTGGGTGATACACACCGGCTGGTCGTGGCCGTCTAAGATAACGTTATATTCCCCCACGTAGGGCAACGGCTCGTCGGCTTCGTACAGCTCGAGGGCCGAAGTGGTGGCTGTCTTGCGACCGATTTTGACCAGGTGAGCCAAAGCGTCAGCGTCACTGCCAAACGCATAGGTGTCGTGATGATTAGTCGTGACTTCTGGGTGAGCGTTTTTAAACTGTTGCCAAAAAATTTCTACGTCCATGAGAAGGCCTCCTCGTATGTATTGAGAATACTATACGCCACTGGGATGGGGAGGTCCAATATTAAATTTGTTGTGGCATAATTATAACTGCATTAATAATATACACGCTGGACTAAGCCTGCTGTTAGTAGTATGATGGTGCTGTTGTTAGTCGTTGATGGCAATCGAAGAGGGGAAGAGACACATGCGACCACTGATTAAGCATCTGTTATTGAGCAGTACTTTCATGGGGCTGGGACTGGGCGGTTTTCCGCCAGTTTACCGCTACCATTCTGCCGTGTAACACCAAAAAATCCCGCCAATGCTGGCATCGCTACCAACATCAACGGGATTTTAATGGCTATTCGATTAATGTGTTTCCGCAAAGCCGCGGCGGCCGCCGGGCTTAGGGATTTGGTTTTGCATCATCACGCTGAAGCCACCGTCAATGGCGAGGCCGGTGGCGTTGATGTAGCTGGACCGGTCGCTGGCCAAAAATAAGATAGCGTTCGCAATGTCGTCGGTGGTCCCAATACGCTTGCTGGCAGTCAGGGACTTGCGGCCATTTTCCACCTCTGGATCCGCGTAGAAGGCTGCTGACATGGGCGTCTTGACCAGGCACGGTTCGAGGACATTACTGCGGATGCCGAACATTCCCCATTCAGCCGCCACCTGCTTGGAGAGCATGTTAACGCCAGCCTTACTGGTGCTGTAGGCGCCACTGTAGGTTTCGGGGATGTCACTGGCCACCGTGGAGATGTGGACGAAGGTGCCGTGCTTTTGGGCAATCATGAGCTTACCGAATTCATGGGTAATCAGGTAGTAGCCGTTTAAATTGACGTCTAAGACTTGTTTCCAAGTGGCGTAGTCCAGGTCTTCCAAGGGGTCGAACTTGAGAATACCCGCGGTGTTGATGACCACGTCAACGTGACCAAAGGTATCCTTAACTTGATCGACGGCGCGCTGGACGCTGGCTTCCTTGGTCACGTCACAGGTGACTGCCAGTCCAGCAATGTGATCCTCATTAATCAGGGTGGTCACCAGTTCCGCCGTTTTGTCTTGATCCATATCCAGGGCGACGACGGTGGCGTGCTGTTCCGCCAGAGCCTCACAAATTTTAGCGCCCATACCACCGACCGCACCGGTGACGACACAGACTTTTTCTGCTAATCCTAACCAATCTGCCATGTGTTTTTCCTCCTCTAAAGTGTCATATCTTTTAAGGGCATCGGTTGTCCCGTCCACAACTTGAAGGCCGCGGCGCCTTGGTTCAGTAGCATGCCTTGCCCGTTGATGACGTGTGCCACGTGGGCTTGGTTAGCCACGCCCATCAGCTTGGTCACGCTTGGGGCATAGACGGTGTCAAAGACCGTCATGTCGGCGTGGAACCAACTGGGGTCGTCCACCAAGGTCTGGTCGACCAATTTGCCCATGCCTAGGCCGGTCGCGTCGGTGTAGACGTCACTTTCGCTGAGTTTTTGTTTAAATTGGTCCCGGTCTTCCAGTGGATAGAAAGTCGCGTGGCAATCGGTCTGGTCATTGATGATTTGGACGATCTTTTTAGCGTTGGCCACGGACGGGTCGTTGATGTTGAAGACGTTGAGCGTCGTTAAGCCGGAGAGGGCCGCCTGAATCGCAATGGGTGTCCCGGCCCCGCCGACGCCAGCCAGCGTCATGGTCTGGCCGGTCAAGTGTACACCGTCGTCTTTTAACGCCTCCACGAAGCCGATACCATCGGTGGTGTAACCGGTCAGTTCGCCGTCGTGGTTGACCACGGTGTTGACGGCACCAACCAGTTCTGCGGTTTTGTCGAGGTGGTCCAGGAGCGGAATGATCGCTTGCTTGAACGGCATGGAGACGCTGGCTCCCAGCATTTTAAAGGCGCGCAGGGCGTTGACGGCAGCGGGGAGTTGGTCTGGGTCAACGTCAAATGCCAGAAAGCGCGCGTTGATATCGTCCAGGTCAAAGGCCGCATTGTGCATGGCAGGAGACTTTGAGTGTCCCGCCGGGTGGGCGATCAGGCCCACTAATTTAGTATGTCCATCGATTTCCATAAGATTACTTCCTTTGGTTATGGGTTAAAGTTCGTTTCTCAGCCAGAAAGATTAGTCGGTAGGGGCTGGTGTGTGCTTACCGATGCCTTGGTGAATCAGGTACAGGTCAATCAGAATCCCAATGACGGCCACGCCAATGGCAACTAAGTAAGAGCCGTAGTAGGCGTGAGTCCCGGCGCCGGCATTCATGGAGAGCGTCGCGATTTGCGGACCAATCAGCGCCCCAATCGCGTATCCGAAGAACATGATGCCGTAGTTGGTACCGGAGAATTTCTGGCCAAACGTCTTACCGGTCAAGGTTGGGAAGACGACCAGCACGCCGCCAAAGGATGCCCCCAAGACAATCAAGAAGATGGTGAAGATGGCAATGTTGGTGGCCAAGCGCAGGCCGGCCAGGCCGATGATGGTCAGGCATAAGATGACCAGTAACGTGCGAGTCTCGCCTAATTTATCGACGGCCCGCCCCGTAATCATCCGACCGAAGAAGTTTGCCAGGGTGTTGACGACCACGAAGTTCGCCGCCACGATGGGGGTCAATTGCAGCTGAATCTGCGCGATGGAAGACAGCGACCCAATCAACATGATGCCGGCCGTGCAGGCAATCGCAAACAGCAAGAGTAATAGCCAGAAGTTTAAGGACCCCATCATTTGCTTAGGGGATTGACCGGTCGTGGCCGGTGCGGGTTGATTGGTGTCTTGCGCCGGCGTTTCTGGAGAAGCCATTAGCCAACCGACCAGCCAGATCAACGCCAGATAGGCAATCCCAATCGGCATCAAGCCGTTGGCGCCCATGGTATCACAGAGCCAAGCACCGGCCTTGGCCAAGACCAGCGGCCCGAGCGAAGCGGCGCCTAACAACAGGCCAGAAATCGTCCCGCGCTTTTCGGGGAACCATTTCAGCGTCGTCAGTAGCGAAGGGTTGTACAACAGACCGTTGCCGCTCCCGGCGAGGATGCCGATGGAGAAGTACAGGAACCAAATGTTGTGGGCGAAGGCCCCGAGAAACCAGCCGAGGCCAAAGATAAAGCCACCGACGTACATCAGTTTCTTGGGAGAAGAGTGGTCGATGATGCGCCCGGACAGGATCCCGAAGGCCGCCATGAAGAATTGATAGATCGTCAGGGTCAGGGCCACCTGTGAGGCCGTGGCACTGGTGGCTTTCACCAAAGTGTCGGCGAAAACAGAAAACGCTGCGGATGCGGAACAGCAGAAGATGATGATAAAGGCCGCGGTAAAGATGAGCCGTCGGTGGCCGGATACTGGAGTTGTGTGAGTTGCTTCCATGATTGAACACCGCCTTGAATAGAATAGGAATTGAATAAGTTCGAATTAGAAAACGTTTTCTACGCCCTTTATGTTAAGGTGGAGGAGGGAAAAATACCACTACCGATTGGTCAACGATTCATAGTCTATGCCTATAGATTGTGAAAGATAGAACAGAGGGACGAACATGAACCTAAATCAATTACGCTACTTTGAATGTGTCGGGCGGTTGGAGAACTACACCCAGGCAGCCCAAGAGTTGCGGGTCAGTCAACCGAGTCTGACGACCGCGATTCATAAATTAGAAGACGAGTTAGATTTGCCGTTATTTGTCAAACAGGGGCGCCACATTGTGCTAACATCCACAGGTGGGCAGCTCCTGCAAGTGGTCCAACAAAGCCTACAGACGTTAGATGACGGGATAACTCGGCTTCAGGCGGCCCATGCCACGCAGCCGGTGACGTTGCGGGTCGGCTGTATCCCCACGGTGATCGGGACCTATTTGCCGCGCGTCTTGCATCAATTTGAACAAGCCCACACCCAGCAGGTCCGCTTCGAGCTCCACAGTGTGACCACCGAAAAGATTCAGACCGGGTTGGCCGCCAAGCAATATGACCTGGGCATCGCCGCTACGGACAGTCGCGCGGCCGGGGTGCTGTATCAGCCGTTGCTTAAGCAGGCCTTCATCGTCATCGTGGCGCCCGACCATCCCCTTGCCGCTAAGCCGCGGTTGGATTTGACGGACCTGGCAGCGTATCCGGTGTTGACCTATACGCCCGACCTATTGATTGGCCAAAAAGTCCAGCGCACCTTGCGCCGGCAGGGCGTGGCCGACCAGCTACAGGTCGACGCGGCCTATCCCGATGAGATCTCGATCGCCGGGATGGTTCAAGCCGGCGCGGCCGTCGGGTTGGTCGCAGACACCTTGTACCTGGAAGCTTTTGACGTGGTCAAGATTCCGGTCAACGTACCCGAAGACTTGCGGGTCATCTACGCCATGTACCGCGCGGATAATCCGCAACACGATACCCTGCGTCAGCTGTTTCAAGTCTTTCAATCGGCAGGGCAAAAGTAGAAGGCAGTGGTGCTGGACCGGCTTATCGGTTGGTTGCGGTGGTGGCGTTACCGACCGTTGCCCCACGTCGCTAATGGGTGTTGCGGCTGGAAGCACAGGGGTGTGAGCGAATTGGCGTGACTGATGGGCTGGTTTTTAGGTGCCAGTCGATTTTGACGAAGTTGCTTCCCACCGGGACGGATTTAGGCTAGAATGATGTATTAAGGTCAACGCCGATTGATTTTGGCGGTACTGGTTGATCGACTGTCGTCAGTGTCCGCTGGCCAGTCGACCAGCAGCGATAGGGGCTACATAATTTGAAAGGGGTTTTTGCATGCAAACACCGAAACCGATTGATTTAGCCGCGTTTTACGCGAACCCAGACCGGAGTGTGGCGGTGCTCAACTATAACGCCCGCTTCATCACCAGCATTTTTGATTTGGTCAACAGTCAGGAGCTCGCCAGCTTCGTGCGGCTGTTCTTGGATGAACAACGCGATAAGGTGCCCGCCGACGCGGATCCGGCCGGCACGTTTAATCTGGTTTCACCGGAGACGTATTTGGACACGGTCAAGGCCATTTTGACTGATCAGCCGAACGCTACCCGTCAGTTCCCGGCGAGTGAAGTCTTGGCCAGCATCGAAGACCTGTACTCGTATTACCGGACGTATCTGCGGGTCGCCACGATGACAGTCCGGCAAAATGATGTGGTCAGCAGTGAATTTATGACGATCGACCAACATTTTAATGACTTAGTCATTCGGCTGTACCGGACGATCGAAGAGAAGCTACAGGGGCACGCCAACCACGTTTATCGGCAAATCAGCGCCGGTTCCAGTGCGTGTGTCCTGCTGGAACAGGTCAAGTGGCCAGAACCGGCCGGCTACGAAAAGCTGAAAAATATTCGCTTCATCAGCCGCTTGATGTTGCGGCCACCAATGATGCTGCACACCAAGAGTAACAAGCGTAAGGGCCTGTTCACGGCGACCAAGGTCAACCCGTTGGACAACTTCCAGGGGACCGAAGACGATTGGTTCTGTTACCCCGCTAAGATTGGCGAGAGCCTGGCGTACATTTACTTCCACCGGGATTACTTGGCTTCCGGAATTGCACTGGCCAACTTGTTCCAGTTGGCCGATAGCCAGGAAATTGCTGGGCAAAAGCCCGACTTGGTCCTGTTATTTGGGACACCCGGCGTTGCCAGTGATGACCAACCAGAAAACGGCCACTATTTCTACGACGCCGCCAATGGCATCTACGTCGGCCAAGTGCCGTACAACGACCAGACGACTTACTTCGGCTACATGAAGAAGATGTGCTTGACGCTGCACAATCTCCACATGATTGCGGAAAAGAAGCTGCCAATCCACGGCTCAATGGTCAAGATCACCTTTGCCAACGGGAAAACCAAGACGGTGGTCTTCTTCGGCGATTCCGGGGCCGGCAAGTCCGAGTCCATCGAGGCTCTGCAAAATGTGGCCGACGAAGAAATCGTCAACATCGAAACCATCTTCGATGACATGGGGAGCTTCACGCTGGCTGACGGCAAACTCTACGCCCAAGGCACGGAGACCGGGGCCTTTGTCCGCTTGGATGACCTGAGTAGCGAAGTGGCCTTCAACAACATGGACCGGGGGGTATACATGAACCCCGAGCAAAAGAACGCGCGGGTCATCATCCCGGCCAACACCTGGTCACGCATCGTGGCGCACCACGAAATCGACATGTGGGTCTACGCCAACAACTACGATGACGCCATCGGCATTCACCGGTTTACTGACCAGGAATCTGCCAAGGCGACCTTCGTGGCCGGCAAGCGAAAGGCGCTGGGCACCACGGATGAGGTGGGGATGAGCACGACGTTCTTCGCCAACCCATTCGGCCCTGTCCAAGAACAGGCGGCCACTAAGCCGGTGATCGACGCCGTCTTCGACCAACTGTTCCACGACGACGTCTACGTGGGCGAAATCTATACCCACCTAGGCAACGACAAGTCCCAAGACAAGCTGAACGAATCGGCGCGGGAATTGTTGCAAGTCTTGTTGAAAATGTGAGTTTTACACGGAGTCCGGGCCGAGTGCCTGGGCTTTTTTGGTGACTTAAGGTTGGGGAAAATGGGGTGTTTGCACGCACCCCTAAACGGCTAAGCCACTATTGGCATTTTCACTAAACGAACCGTCACGGGCTATTTCACAACGCTGGCAATTCAGGCAAGCGGGACTATGCTGAGGGTATTAAAGAAGGTGATGGCGGTGCGCAATACAAAACAATTAGGCCAATCGCTGCGCCACGACCTGGTGGGGTACACCGAGGCCTTGCCGTTATTGGTGGGACTGTTGTGGCTGACGGGGCGCTTAACGCTGAGTCCGGCGCTGTTTGCTTGGAACGAGGTGTCCTGGTACTGGGTCTGCAGCTACCTGACCTTTCCGTGGGCCGCTAGCCAGGTTAAGCGGTGGCAACGCGAGGTTCAGTCGTCACAAGGAACCCCCCGAATAGGCAGTGATGTTGCGGCAGGGGCACTAGTATTCTTGACCGCTCCTCTAATCGTGATCGGCAATCTGCTGGTACCGCTGGTGGGCTGATAGATGAGGCGGTTTCAGTGCGGACAGAAATCTCTTGGAAACGCAAAAAACGGTAGACGGCAAGCACGGCGCTTGTTCGTCTATCGTTTTCTAATTGTCATTGAAATTTAAAGAGATACCTTGACGGATGGCTGGCTACCAGACCAACACTAAGTCATGATAAACACCCAATCTCGCCGGAGTCAGCTAGGGGTGGAGCCAGCTGTGTCGGCCCAGTTAGCTGGCGTTTTTGGCCAGGTTACTGGGCGGGACGACTTCAGAGACTCGCGCTTTTTGCGAGGCTTTGAAGCGAACCGGAAGCCCGCTTCTGGGCTGCAGGTGGTCCCCATAGCAGGCGGAACCCCTAGCTGACGCAGGCACCTGGTTTCGCCAATGTATCTAAATTTAATTGAATTGCGCCAGCAGAGCCGTCATAAAGGCCTGGGCATCGCCGACGTAGCCGTAATCCGCCACGTCAAAGATCGGCGCATTTTCATCGGCGTTGACCGCAACGATGGTCTGGGAATCTTGCATGCCGACCAGGTACTGAACGGCGCCGCTGATCCCGAAGTTGACGATCAGTTCGGGGTGAATGGTGTTACCACTCTGGCCGATTTGGTCGTCGTGGGTGAAGCGCGGTTGGTCCGTCAGTGGCCGGGAGACCCCGATGCGACCGCCGAGCTTTTCCGCGAGCTTCGTGGCGCTGTCGATGGTGGCCGCACTAGCCGCACCACGACCTAACGCCACAACGCGACTGGCATCGCCGACCGTGGTGGCCGTGTTGACCACCGGTGTGGCTGCCGTGACGTGGAGGCGGTCAACGGGATGGAAGGTCACAGGACTGTCCGTCACCGTGGCCGCACCGGCTGCCGGCGCCGCCACGAAGGTGTTGGGCCGGACCGTGGCCATTTGGGGCCGGTGGTCGGGACAAATGATTTCACACATGATGTTGTCCCCATAGGAAGGCTTGGTGGCGACCAGGGTCTCGTCGTCGAAACGCAGGTCCAGGCAGTCGGCCGTCAAGCCGGTCTGGAGCTTAGCTTGAAGCCGGGGAGCAATCGAACGGCCGGTGATGGTGGCGCCGAAGAGAATCGAGTTGGGTTGGTATTGATCGACCAACTGCTTGATGGCGTCGGCGAGTTCGGCGTCCGTGGCGGTCGGAAAGCGGTCGTCGCGGGCGATGCGAATCTCATCTGGGCCGTAAACGCTGAGTTCATCTTCCAAATGATCGGTGGTGGCTTCTAGTAGGATGGTCACGACGCTGAAATGGTCGCCGGCTAATCCTTTGGCCTTGGTAATCAATTGTTGGGTCGTGGGTTCCACGTGATCTAAGCGGCGTTCCGCAATGACCCATAATTCTGGTTTTGACATAGCAGCTTCCTCCTTAGATTAATTGCCGGTTCTTCAGGGCCGTGATCAGTTGACTGGCGGCGTCACTTGGCGTCCCGGTCAGTGGGGTCAATTCGCGCTTAACGGGTTCTGGCGCGTAGACCTTGGTGACGATGGTCGGTGAACCAGCTTGCCCCAACCGCGAATCGTCGAGGTCCAAATCATCATGGTGCCAAACGGTCAGTGGCTTGGCGAAACTCAGTTGAATGTTACGCGGCGTGGGGTAACGGGGCGTATTGAGTTCGCTACGGACACTGACAACGGCGGGCAGTTGGGCGACTAGCGTTTGCTTGGTGTCTTCTAACAGGCGTTCGGCCGTGACCTCGTTGGCGCCACTGAGTCGCAGACTGGCGGCGTAGGTGATTTGCGGTTGGTGGAGAAATTCGGCTACGATGGGCCCCACCTGACCGGTATCGGCATCGACGGCTTGACGACCAAATAAAATCAGGTCGGCGTCGCCAATTTTCTTCAAGGCCTGGGCAATCACGTAGCCCGTGGCCAGGGTGTCGGCCCCAGCAAAGGCGCGGTCAGACAACAGGTAGCCTTCATCGGCCCCCATGGCCATGCCTTCACGCAGGGATTCGGCGTAGTCGTCGGGTCCCATGGTCAGCAGAGCGACTTGCACGTCGTCACGGCTATCTTTTAAGGTCAAGGCCAGTTCGATGGCGTTCTTGTCAAAGGGATTCATCACGCCCGCCAGACCGCGCCGGTCCAGGTTGTGCGTGACCGGGTCGATTTTGACGTCGTTGGTTTCGGGAACTTGTTTGATACAAACCACAATTTTCATGGGGAACCTCCTATTTGTTAAATTCAGCGGTGGCGATGGCGGAGCGCATCTTTTCGACGGTGCCTTCTGCGATCTCCATGGCCCGGGCGTCGCGGATCAGGTGTTCAACCGGATATTCACGGCTGTAGCCATAGCCGGCCAGGATCTGGAGCGTGTCGTCACCGGCGCTAACGGCGGCCCGGGAACCGTGGGCCTTGGCCATCGCGGCTTCTTCGCTGTACGGTTGCCCAGCGGCCTTGAGTTGTGCGGCGCGTTGGTACAACAACTTGGTCGTTTCCTTGCGCAAGGCGATGTCAGCCACTTTGCGGTGGGTGACTTGCAGGTCGGTCAACGGCGTGTTGCCGGCCTTACGTTCCTTGGCGTAGTCGGTCGCAATTTTTAATTCGTGTTCCATGATGCCGGTCAAAACCGCCCCCATTAAGATGCGGGCGTCGTCGTGGGCGGAATCACCAATAAGACCACCGTCACCGACTTTTCCCAGCAAATGGTCATCGTCGACAATGATGTGGTCCATCACGATTTCGCCGACCGGGGTGCCGCGCAGGCCGATGAAGTCTTCACGTTTCCCAAAGGAGAACCCGGGCATGTCTTGATCGACCACGAAGACAGATAATTCGTGAGGCGCGGTCTTGACTAAGACGCAGTAGACCTCGGCCAACCCGCCGTTGGTGATCATGATCTTATCGCCGTTTAAGACCCAGTGATTTCCTTCACGAGTAGCGGTGGAACTGATGCCCATCGGATTGGATCCCCCGGAAGCTTCGGTCATGGAAAAGGCAAAGATCCGTTCGGTCGCGCTCGGCAGTAATTGTTTCTGCAGCGCTGGGGTCCCGAACTTTAAGATCTGATCAATCGTCTTGAAATGGCCTTCCAGGGTGACTGCTGTGCTGGCGTTGCCCCGGGCGATGTGGTTCAAGACCGTCGCCGTGACCTCGGGCCCAAAGCCGGCGCCACCGAATTCTTGGGGTAGCATGATGCCGAGAAATCCAGTCTCGGTCAGCTTGGCGAGAAACCCTTCAGGGAAGTCACCCGCGGCATCCATGGCCATATCTTGGGGACTGATTTCCCGTTGCGTATAGTCGTCGACCATTTGAAGCAAAAGCTTCTCGGCGGCAGCAGTTGTAGATGGCATAAATATTTCCTCCTTATTGAACACGAATTGTGTAGTTCTGCACGATTGGGGCCAGTATAGCGGATAATCAATTGATAAGTCCAGTGAAAGTTTATGATTGTTGAATATCCATCATGCCTAATAGGAATAAAATGGATTCTCGTCAGGCATGACGATTGGTAAAAGTTCTAGAAAAATTTAGTAAAAATGTTGGTGCTCACGCCGCAGTTAGGTTACAATGAAAGCGGATTCTATTATGGAGGTGCAACATTTATGGAAATTACGAAGAGTGTCGCTGGGACGTTGAACCAGCAAGAAGTCACGAAATACTTACTGACCAACCAGCAGGGGACCCGCGTGGCCGTCCTGACTTGGGGTGCGACCTTACAAGAATTTAGCGTCGTTGAAGATGGTCAGACCCATCAATTGATCGTTAACCTGCCGGACTTAAAAGGCTACGATCACAACCCGTACTACTTATGCCAAGCCTTGGGCCGGGTCGCTGGCCGGATTGCCGGTGCGCAATTTGACCTCGACGGCAAGACCGTCCACCTTGACCAAAACGAAAAGCCTAACGCCAGTCACGGGGGTCCTCACGGCTTTACCTTTGCCAACTGGGACGCTACGACGACGCAGACGGCCGACACGGCTAGCGTGGTCTTGACCCACACGTCTACGGAGGCCGACGACAAGTACCCCGGCACCATGGCGACGACCATTACCTACACGTTGACGGAAGAAAACCGGTTGGACATTACCTTTGACGCCAAGAGTGACGCCGCCACGCTGTTCAACCCGACGATCCACACCTACTTCAACGTCACCGACGGCCAACACGATTTGGACCATCAGTGGTTGAAATTGTCCGGTGACAAGCGGTTGGTCTTGAACGGTGAAAAGATTCCTACGGGCGAAATGGCCAAGACGGCCGGCACCGGCTACGATTTCAGCAAGCCACGGACCATCAAGGATGGCTTGGACCAGTTGCATCAAACGGGGCAGGTCGAATACGATGATGCCTTCGTCGTGGAACCTAGCAAGGATACGCCAATCGCCACGGTCGGGGATGAAGCCGGCCACCGCGAAGTGCAGGTCTTCTCTGACCGCAATGGGTTAGTGGTCTTCACGGCCAACCCAACGGACGCCAAGCGCGCCGATGCCCGGGACTACAACGCGCTGGCCATGGAGGCCCAGACCTTGCCGGATGCGATTCACCATGAAGACTTCGGCGACGTCATCTTACCCGCTAACCAACCCGTCACGCACTTTATCAGCTACCAGTACGTACGGAAATAAACGCTCGACCTAAGTAACACGCCACCGGTGGATAAGTGGGTTAACGATTTGACCGGTGACGGGTGCCCCTGATTTAGTATTGACTGAGAGCATGCTATGATGGGGTGTGGCTGTAGGTCTATTGGTAGCCCGCTTTTTCGGCGAGCAGCGCCCCTCAGAGCAGGCGGTTATCAACAATAAACATAAAAAACAAGGAGAGATTGTACAATGAGTTGGCAAGATAATTATCAAGTTTGGCAACAACAACCAACGATGATTCCTTACATTAAACATGACTTGGATGCCATCGCCAATGACGATAGCGCCAAGAAGGCGGCCTTTAGCGCGCCAATGAGCTTTGGGACGGCCGGGATGCGCGGCGTTATGGGTCCCGGAATTGGACAAATGAACGTCTACACCGTGCGCCAAGCGACCGAAGGGGTGGCCCGGTATTTGGACACCTTGGACGACGCCACCAAGCAACAAGGGGTGGCCATCAGTTTTGACTCTCGCTACCACTCTCGCGAATTTGCGCACGAAGCGGCACACGTCTTGGGCGCACACCACATCCCCAGCTTTGTCTTCGACGACATGCGGCCGACCCCTGAACTGTCCTTTGCCGTGCGGCACCTGCACACGGCCATGGGCATCATGATCACGGCCAGCCACAACCCGAAGCAATACAACGGCTTTAAGATCTACGGTCCCGATGGCGGGCAAATGCCACCGAAGGCCTCAGACATGATCACGGATTTCGTCCGGTCAGCCAAGGACGTCTTCGCCATTGCCGTGGCCGATGAACAGGCTTTGCGCGCGGACAAGACGTTACAGATCATTGGTGAAAACGTCGACCAACCTTATTTACAAAATGTGGAGAGCGTCACCATCAACCACGACCTGGTCCAATCCGTGGGGAAGACCATGAAGTTGATCTACACGCCACTGCACGGGACTGGGAAAGTCATCGGTGAACGCGCCTTACGGGGAGCGGGCTTCCAGAACTTTACCATGGTGCCGGAACAGGCTATCGCCGACCCCGAATTTCCAACGGTTCCTTTCCCGAACCCTGAGTTCGCCCAGGCCTTTGACATGGCGATTGCCCTTGGGAAAAAGGAGGGCGCTGACCTGCTAGTCGCCACCGATCCCGATGCTGACCGGTTGGGCGCCGCCGTGCGTCAACCCGATGGCGACTACCAACTGTTGACGGGGAACCAGATTGCCTCGATCTTGTTGGCTTACATCTTAAAGGCCCGCAAGCAAGCTGGCCAACTGCCGGCTAACGGCCGCGTGGTCAAGTCCATCGTATCGACTGAACTGGCCACCAAGATTGCGGCGGCCTATGGCGTGGAAATGAAGAACGTCCTGACCGGCTTCAAGTTTATCGCCGAACAGATTCACGAGTACGAAACGACCGGCGACCACACCTTCCTGTTTGGTTTTGAGGAAAGCTACGGTTACCTGATCAAGCCATTCGTCCGTGACAAGGATGCCATTCAATCCACGGTGCTGTTGGCCGAAGTCGCTGCCGATTACAAGCAACGCGGCATGACGCTTTACGACGGCATTGAAGAACTCTACGCGACCTACGGCTACTTTGCCGAAAAGACCACGTTTGAGGAATTCCCAGGCGTCGATGGGGCCGACCAGATGGCCCATTTGATGAGCGAATTCCGGGAAAATGCGCCGCAGTCCTTTGCCGATAGTAAGATTGAAACGGTCGAAGACTTCTCGACTAGCACCAAGACCACAGCCGATGGCACGACCAGCACCATTGATCTGCCACAGTCCAACGTCTTGAAGTACTGGTTGAGCGATGGCACCTGGATCTGCATTCGCCCATCCGGGACTGAACCCAAGGTCAAGTTCTACATTGGGACTAGTGACCAAACGGACGCCGCAGCTCAAAAGCGCTTAGCCGGATACGAAACGGCTTTGAAGCAGTACGTGGATTCCGTTAAGTAATTTAAGAGTGTATTGATTGCAGCCGGTGGGGACATCCTCGCCGACTGCTTTTTGTTTACAAAATTTTTCCAAGGGTCAGTGGCTACACGATAACCGCAAACTCCGGGAACATTCGGGATTTACCAGGACCTTTACTAAATTTTTTATCAAGAAAAGACAACCGGTTGCAATCGCTTACAGTTGCGTGATTAAGCGATATTTAGAACTTTATTCACAATGAAAAAGGTTGCATTTATCCGGACAGGTCCTTAGAATAATGACTGTAAAGCGCTTACATTTTAGTTAAAGGCAAGCGCGATTTTACCGAAATTTGTTATTATTCTATTTTTAGAAATCAGAGGTGTTTCCAAATGGCTAAGAATGACAAGATTACGTTGGACCCCGCGAAGTTCGCTGCGGCAGTTTTGGGTGGTAACGCACAGTATCCTGATGAAGAAAATAAGTTGTACATCAAACGGCAACTGACTCTTTATCTGGAAGCCACGTTATTGGCACAAGACTTCAACAAGCTGGAAGAATCCCAGTTTGATATGGCTAAGGCACAACAACGGGAAGACGTGTTATCGAAGATCATTGAACGCCGGTATCACTAGACATAACTGGTGGCCGTTAATTGTTAGACAAGTTCCCGTTGAAAGGTGTGGAAGAACACAATGATTAAGCAATATCTCTCATATGCTTTAGGGGCATTCGGACACGATGCCTTCTACGCAACACTTAATACTTATTTTGCTATTTTTGTTACCAGTGCCTTGTTCGTGGGTAAAGGTTCAGCGGCTGAAGCCGGGATCGTTACCACGATGGTTGTGGTTATTCGGTTGATTGAAATCGCCTTTGACCCCATGATTGGGGGGATGGTCGATAATACCGATACCAAGATGGGGAAGTTCAAACCTTGGTTGCTGGCCGGGGCCATTGTCAGTTCCGTCGGCTTGATTCTGATGTTCTCTAGCCTGTTTGGCTTAGCGGACTCCAACACCTCGATTTACTTCCTGGCCTTCGGAATCGTCTTCGTCATCATGGATATCTTCTATTCATTCAAAGATATTTCGTTCTGGTCCATGTTGCCAGCCTTGAGTGTTGATACCAAGGTTCGTAACAAGTTCGGGACGGTCGGTCGTTTCGGTTCTACCTTAGGTTCACAAGGGGTCATCATTGTCGTTACCCCATTGGTTGTTTACTTCTCACAACAATTCTCTGGTACTCACGGCAGTACGCAGACCCGTGCCGGTTGGTTAGGGTTTGCGACAGTTATCGGGCTGGTTTCTCTGTTAGGGGCTTTGGCCACCTTCTTTGGAACCAAGGAACAAAAGAGTCTGATTCGGGAAAACACCGAACGGACCCGGTTCCGCGATGTCTTCAAGGTCATTGGTGAAAATGACCAATTGATGTGGTTAGGGTTGTCTTACCTTCTGTTTGCCTTGAGCTACGTGGTCACGAACTCACTGTTGATTTACTACTTCCGTTACGTCATTGGTAACGCCGGTGCTTACAGTGTCATTGGGGTGGTTACCGCCATTCTGGGGATTCTGTCCGTGCCATTGTTCCCAATCATCGTTTCGAAAATTACGCGGCGTGGAGTTTACGTCGGTGGGATTTGCATGATGTTAGTCGGTTACATTCTGTTCAACTTCGCTGGTGACAGCGCCCTCGTGATGTACATTGCCGATGCCATCTTCTTCTTCCCATACCCTATGATCTTCTTGGCCGCCTTGATGACCATCACCGATAGTGTGGAATACGGGCAATGGAAGAACGGGACACGGAACGAATCCGTCACGTTGTCCGTTCGGCCATTGATCGATAAGTTAGCCGGGGCCTTCTCCACTGGGATCGTGGTTATTGCCGCCGTTCACGCGGGGATGACTGGTAACGCTAAGCCTAGTGACATTACCGCCCACGGAATGTTTATCTTCCACTCTTTCATCTTCTACATGCCAATGATCCTGTTGGTTGTGTCCGCTTTGATCTACCAGTTCAAGGTTACCTTGTCTGAAAAGCGTCACGCACAAATCGTTAAGGAATTGGAAAGCAAGTTGGAAACAGAAAAAGTTGAAGAAGAAGCTGAAGAAAAGGCTGAATCTAACAACTAGTTAAAATTGAGCCTCAGGATAAATGCCTGGGGCTTTTGTGTAGGGTGGGGTGCTTAGATGCCAGGCCAGACTAGTAAGAAAGCGCTTCACAAAATCATTGACAATGCCGCGAAAAGCGACTATGATAATTACAGTAAAGTTTTACTAAAAATTTATTAAGGAGTTAATCGCCATGGATTTCGCCAGCTTAGCAACTGAATACCAAGAAAAATTTGATGTCGCACCACAACGGGTGTTCTTCTCTCCCGGTCGGATCAACTTGATCGGTGAATATACCGACTTCAATGGTGGCCACGTCTTCCCAGCTGCCATCAGCATGGGTACCTACGCCGCTTACTCAGCGCGTGATGACAAGCAGTTCCGGGTTTACTCAGCCAACGTGCCGGACGCCGGGATGTTGACGTTCTCACTGGACCATTTGGAATTTGACAAGGCTGACAACTGGGCCAACTACCTCAAAGGGATGTTGTTCGAGCTGGCTAAGCAAAACTTAACCATCGACCATGGCTTTGACCTCTTCGTCCACGGTAACTTACCAGATGCTTCTGGCTTATCCTCATCCGCTTCCATGGAAATGTTGATGGGCGAGATTCTGCATGCGGCTTACGGCATGAAGTTGGATGAAGTCGAAATGGTTAAGGTGGGCCAACAAGTTGAAAATGATTACTTCGGTTTAAACACCGGGATCATGGACCAATTCGCCATTGGCATGGGTAAGAAAGACCAAGCCATCTTGTTAGACACCAACACCATGGATTACGAATACGCGCCGCTAGAATTGGGCGACAACGTGGTCGTTATCATGAACACCAAGAAGCGGCGGGAACTGACCGACTCCAAGTACAACGAACGGCGGGCCCAATGTGAAGAAGCCTTACGGCGCCTGCAAACGAAATTGGACATCAAGACCTTGGGTGACCTGGACGAAGACCAATTCGACCAAAACGCTTACCTGATCAACGACGAAACCTTGATCAAGCGTGCTCGTCACGCCGTCTTCGAAAACCAACGGACATTGAAGGCCTTCAAGGCACTGCAAAACAATGACCTGGAAAGCTTCGGCCGCTTGGTCAACGCTTCTCACATTTCCTTGAACTACGACTTCGCCGTTACGGGTAAGGAACTGGATACTCTGGTAGAAACCGCATGGCAACAACCAGGTGTCTTGGGTGCCCGGATGACGGGTGCCGGCTTCGGTGGCTGTGCCATTGCCATCGTGAAGAAGGAAAACGTCAAGGACTTTGAAGAAAAGGTCGGCAAGGTCTACGAAGAAACCATCGGCCACAAGGCAGAATTCTACGTCGCTGAAATCGCGGACGGTCCTAAGGAATTAACGAAGTAAGAGTGGTACGCAGGGCGGTTAGGTAGCGAGCATTAACGTCACTAAGCCGGAAATCCCGGTTTTTGATTTCTGGTTTAGTGGGGTTAAGCGGAACTGCCTGCCCGGTAGTGGCACGTTTCAATAGAGTGGTACGCAGGGCGATTAGGCAGCGAGCATTAACGTCACTAGTCGCCAGGCCTTAACAATAATAATCAACCAGTTTAAACTGATATTGCGGCGCCGTGCGTAAGCGGTCCGCGATGTTACATAATTGAGGAGGAATTGATCAATGACAGTTTTAGTCTTAGGTGGTGCCGGTTACATCGGTTCTCACGCCGTCGATCGTTTGGTACAAAAGGGTTATGACGTTGCCGTTGTCGACAACTTGGTCACGGGACACCGGGCCGCAGTGAACCCCAAGGCGCGTTTCTACGAAGGCGATGTTCGGGATCAAAAGTTCTTGAACGACGTCTTTGATAAGGAAGATATCGAAGGGGTCATTCACTTCGCTGCCTTCTCCGTGGTCCCAGAATCCATGGAAAAGCCATTGAAGTACTTCGACAACAACACGGCCGGCATGGTTTCCTTGCTGGAAGTCATGAACAAGCACAATGTTAAGCGCATCGTCTTCTCATCGACGGCCGCAACTTATGGCGAACCTAAACAGATTCCAATCAAGGAAACGGATCCGCAAATTCCAACCAACCCTTATGGTGAAAGTAAGTTAATGATGGAAAAGATCATGCACTGGTCCGACCAAGCTTACGGCATCAAGTTTGTGGCCTTGCGCTACTTCAACGTTGCCGGTGCGAAGGAAGACGGGAGCATTGGTGAAGACCACCATCCCGAAACCCACTTGGTCCCAATTATCTTGCAAGTCGCTGCTGGCGAACGCAAGGAATTGTCGATCTTCGGTGACGATTACCCTACCAAGGACGGTACCAACGTGCGGGACTACGTACACGTCGTTGATTTAGCCGACGCCCACATTTTGGCCTTAGAATACCTGAAGGCTGGTCATGACAGTAACGCCTTCAACCTCGGGTCTTCAACCGGGTTCTCCAACAAGGAAATGCTGGAAGCCGCTCGCAAGGTCACAGGCAAGGAAATCCCTGCCAAGATGGCCCCACGGCGGGCTGGTGACCCAAGCACATTGATTGCCGCAAGTGACAAGGCTCGCGAAGTCTTGAACTGGCAACCACAATTTGACAACGTGGAAGACATTATTCGCACAGCCTGGAACTGGAAGCAAACGCATCCACAAGGCTACAATGATCGGGAGACGAAGTAAACATGGCTAAAGACACAATTCAAACTTTCATTGATCACGTCGTTGCCTCCCCAGCCCCTTACACGGAGCTGGACCGGCAGTACGTCACGAACCGCATCTTTGCCTTGATTGGCGATGGGGTAGCTCGGGCGGCTGCCTCCGATGAACCGATCGATCTGGTCAATGCCATGATCGAAACGGCGGTCGCTAACGGCAAGATTGAAGACTCACCAAGTCCCAAGGAAATCTTGGAAGCCGACTTGATGAACTTCATGACGCCACTGCCATCCGCAGTGAACCGCGGCTTTTGGGATCGGTATCAAGCCAGTCCCAGCAAGGCGACGGATTGGTTCTATCAATTAAGCCAGGCCAACAACTACATTAAGACGCGCAATATTGCCAAGAACGTGGTCTTTCCGGCGCAGACACCAGCTGGTGAATTAGAAATTACCATCAACCTGTCGAAGCCTGAAAAGGACCCCAAGGCGATTGCCGCTGCGTTGAAGAGCAAGAATACCAGTTACCCGTTGGATCAGTTATGCATGACCAACGAGGGGTACGAGGGCCGCTTGGGGTATCCCGCCCGCAGCAATCACCGGATCATTCGGATGACGCTGGGCGGCGAGACCTGGGGCTTCCAATATTCCCCGTACGCTTACTTCTCCGAACACGCCATCTTCTTGGCCAAGGAACACCGACCAATGATCATCAACCAGCATACGTTTACCAACCTGTTGGAAATTGTTCGGACGCTGCCAACGTACTTCGTCGGCAGTAACGCCGATTTGCCGATCGTGGGTGGGTCCATGTTGACGCATGACCACTACCAAGGTGGCAAGCACACCTTCCCAATGATGAAGGCACCCATCGACCGCAAGATTGACTTGGGCGTTGCCGGCGTCACGGCGGGGGTCGTGGCTTGGCCAATGACCGATATTCGGCTGACCGGGAGTCAACCGGAACCACTGATCAATGCCGCTACCAAGGTGTTGAACAGCTGGATCGGTTATTCCGATGAATCCGTTGACGTGCGCGCCTACACCGGGGACACCCGACACCACACGATTACGCCAATCGCGTACCGTGACGGTGAGGACTACGTCTTGGATCTGGTCTTGCGAGACAACCAGACGTCGAAGCAGTACCCCGATGGCATTTTCCATCCGCATCAGGATGTCCAACACATCAAGAAGGAAAACATTGGGTTGATTGAAGTCATGGGCCGTGCGATTTTACCAGCCCGACTGAAGGCAGAAATGGCCGAAGTCACCAAGTACTTGTTGGATCAGCCCAATGAGATTGCGGACATGCACAAGGCTTGGGCCGATGAGATCAAGCAAAACCACCAGTTGACGCCAGAGAACGTCACTGAGGTCTTGCACCAAGAAATCGGTAACGTCTTCGCTAGAGTTCTGGCCGACGCCGGGGTCTTCAAGCGAGACGCAACGGGCCAAGCGGCCTTGGACAAGTTTATTGCCCAAATTTAACCTGAATGAAAGCTTCTGGTCCATGGGGTTGTCGTGGCTGGGGATGGCAATCGCCGTGCCCAGCGGCAGCAACCCCATGTGACGTATTATGCTAAAATAAGATGAAGGGGGTGATGGCAATCGCAGCCACGCTAAAGGATATTGCCAATTCTGTGGGGGTTTCGCTGGCGACGGTGTCACGGGTCTTGAACTATGACCGGACGCTATCCGTGAGTGAAGCGACCCGCAAACAGATTTTTGAGGTTGCTGAAGAGCTGAATTACACGAAGATGAAACGGCGCACGGCGACACCGAGCAAGCAGTTGAAGATTGCCATCGTCCAGTGGTATTCGAAAACCAAAGAACTGGATGATTTGTACTACATGTCGATTCGGTTGGGCTTAGAAAAGCGCTGTGAGGAACGACGCATCTTAGCGACCCGGACCTTTCAAAATGATCTGTCCGCCATTGACCCAGACGTCGACGCCATTGTGGCCATCGGTAAATTCAGTGATCAACAGGTCAGTGCGCTGGCCCAGTTGACGCCGAACCTGGTCTTTGTGGACCAAGATCAGCTGTGTCACGGCTACGACAGTGTGGTCACGGACTTCCGGTTCGCCGTGGAACAAGTGATTGATTTCTACGCCAAGCAGGGTCATGACCAGATTGGCCTGTTGTACGGTTCCGAATGGACCACGGACGGTAAATTAGAAGTCACGGATCCCCGCTACAAGGCTTTCAAACGGGAAATGACGGCACGGCAAGCCTTCAATCCCGACTTGACCTTTGCCGGTGATTACACGAATCACTCCGGGTATCAGGAAATGCAAACGGCGATTGCCCAGTTGGGGGATCAGCTACCGAGCGCATTTTTCGTCACCAATGATCCCATGGCAGCGGGGGCTCTCAAGGCATTGCACGAAAACGACATTGACGTGCCACAACGGGTGAGTCTCTTTAGCTTCAATGACACCACGATTGCCAAGTACGTGTTCCCAGAGTTGAGCAGTGTGCACGTGAACACGGAACTGTTGGGCGCAACGGCGGTGGACTTGGTCGAAAACCGTTTGCAGACTGGTCGGACTACACCACAGTTGGTTACTGTGGGGACTGAGCTGATGTTGCGCGAGAGCACGCGCGAGTCATAATGATGAAGTGAATGAGCGACAGTGTCAGGTTGAGGCCGGCCGCCGACCGTTTGCCCAATCCGGGCGGGAACGGTCGAAAGGCGGTCTCGATAATGCGTGAACTGCACGCTTAGTGACGGCGTTATGGACGAATTAAATTTGAGTTGACAGAGAGTCTGGACTGCAGGTCCGGGCTTTTTTGTATTGGTGGTACAGCTACTTTCTCATATCCAGTCAAGAAAGTCAATGGTGTTAATTATATAAATAAAATTATATCAACCAACCACTTCACGGCCATGCCACAATCCCCCTCAGCGGCGCCCCTGGCCCTGATCTCTCTAGTCCAGGCAAGCACCCGCATTGGGGACGACTAAGCGACTCACGGCTTGTCAGAGCCAGTGGCGGGCTGTTTGACGGCAGGGAAGCCCAGTCTTAACCACTAGAAGTAGTGACTGTTAGGAGCGACCCCCTAGATATGGGGTGACCATGCAAAATTGGAGCGGTTGGGTCACTGACCGACCAGACTTAAAATTTTTTAATTTCACTCGCGGCTGGTTCACCAACTTGATTGGCCAGGACTGCGGGTAGTTTACTACCGCCGGGTGTCGGTGGTTTGTCTCGGCTGGTTGACGCGTTCTGGCGGGAAACGGCTGAATTGTCCAATTACAATTAATTGGGCGGACGAAAAAAGTTGCATTTTGGCTCAGATTTGCTATTAACGGCTGGCCGGAAAATGTCTAGGGACAATTCAATTTAACCATATATTGTATTTGCCTGGCGAATGCGCTACTATATCTGGTATAGACTTTATGGACAGGAGAGATTGCTATGATGAACGTAGAAACCGCTGCGCCAGTACGGCTGACGCCAGAATTTATCGCCAAAACAGAAAATGAGGTAACACCACATTGGGGTGAACTCGGCTGGGTGACCTATAAGCGGACCTACGCTCGCTGGCTCCCGGATCAACAACGCAATGAAGAATGGCCGGAAACGGTCCAACGGGTGGTCGAAGGCAATATCAATTTGGACCCCCGGCTACAGGCCAAGGATGTGGATCCGCAAGTTATCGCCGATCTGACCCAAGAAGCGCAAAAATTATTCCGCTTGATCTACGGCCTGGCCGCAACGCCTTCTGGCCGGAACCTGTGGATCTCCGGGACCGACTATCAACATCGTAATGGGGATGCTTTGAACAACTGCTGGTTCATCGCCGTGCGGCCGCAACCATACGGAGATAGCCATATCGTTCCCAGCTATCTCAAACCCCAACAGGTCGCTGCTTCCATGCCATTTTCCTTCATGTTCGACCAATTAATGAAGGGTGGCGGTGTCGGCTTCTCCGTGACGCCAGACAACGTGAGCCAAATGCCAGAAGTTGACAACGCCGTGGACCTGACGGTGGTCATCGATGCCGAAAGCGAGTCCTACGACGCGTCTGTCAAATTGGGTGCTGTGGATCGCTCGGAATGGATGCACAGCCACTCCCTGGCCGATGCGCGCTACTACCGCTTGCCGGATACGCGCGAGGGCTGGGTCTTGGCCAACGCCAACATGATCGATGCGCACTTTGACAGCACCAACCCCGATGGCAAGACCAAGGTCGTCTTGGATATCAGCGACATTCGGCCCAAGGATGCGCCCATCCACGGCTTCGGGGGGACGGCTTCTGGTCCTATGCCATTGGTCGAAATGCTCTTTGACATCAACACCATCTTGAACGACGCGGTTGGCCGCAAGTTGACCGCCGTGGACTGCACGGATATGGGCAACATGATCGGTAAGACCGTCGTGGCCGGCAACGTGCGCCGTTCCGCTGAATTAGCGCTGGGTGGTGCCGAAGACGATGATTTTATTACCATGAAGCAAGACAAGGACAAGCTTTACCATCACCGGTGGGCGTCCAACAACAGTGTGGCCGTGGACAGTGCGTTTACCGACTACCAGCCCATCGCCGACTCTATCCAACACAACGGAGAACCCGGCATCGTCAACCTGGGCCTGTCTCGCGACTACGGCCGCTTGATCGATGGCCGTCAAGAAGGCATTGATGAGGCCGTTGAAGGGACCAACCCGTGTGGGGAAATTTCCTTGAGCAACGGGGAACCTTGCAACCTATTTGAAATCTTCCCGAGCGTGGCCGAAGAACAGGGCTGGCAACTCGAGGACGCCTTTGGCTTGGGCGCCCGGTACACCAAGCGAGTCACGTTTAGCCACTACGACTGGGAAGTCTCTCGTAACGCCATTCAAAAGAATCGGCGGATCGGCGTTTCTATGTCCGGGATTCAAGACTGGATCTTAAAGACCTTCAAACAACGCGTGGTCACGGGCTTTGAAGCCAAGCATGATGCGGAAACGGGCAAGACGTTCATGGCACCGATCTACAATCAGGCGGCCGTTCAGCGGTTCAGTGCACTGTACGATGCTGTGGTGCAGGCCGATAAGGAGTACTCCGACACGCTGGGGTGCCAACCGTCCATCAAGCACACGACGGTCAAGCCTTCCGGGACAGTGGCCAAGTTGGCCGGCGTTTCCGAGGGGATGCACTTCCACTACGCCCGTTACCTGATTCAACGGATTCGTTTCCAGGACAGCGATCCCTTGTTGCCAGCTCTGGAGGCTAGTGGCTACAAGGTCGAACCCGACGTCTACAGCCAAAACACGATGTGCGTGGAATTCCCAGTGAAGGCCGCTCACGCCGACAACGCTGCTTTTGCGTCCGCCGGGGAAGTGTCGATCGCTGAACAATTTGCGACCCAAGCCTTCCTGCAAACGTACTGGTCCGACAACGCGGTCAGCTGCACCATCACCTTCCAACCAGAAGAGGGCGACCAAATCAGCGACCTGTTGCTCCAATACCGCAACACCATCAAGTCCACGTCCCTGTTGCCATACAGTGGCGCCGACTTCAAGCAAGCACCGAAGGAACCCATCACGGCCGATACCTACGCCGCCAAGCGCGCAGAAATCACCGCTGACGTCGCCGAAACGTTTGCGGCCATGACCGGTAACCATGACCAAAAGGACATCGAGCTGGTCGACCAATCTGACTGTGCCGGTGGCGCCTGCCCAATCCGGTAAAAATTAAATCGCTATTTTTTGAAGCATTGATTGTACCTGGTCAATGCTTCTTGTATTATCAAAGTGTAAGCGAAATCATTTAACGAAGGTGGCAACGAAATTATGAAAATTTATACACGGGTCGGCGATCAAGGTATGACCAAGCAAGTCAGCGGCAAGATGGTCTCCAAGACCGATGCCCAAATCGTGACCTTGGGTGATATTGACGAGTTCCAATCCTACCTGGGCGTCGTGGTCGCTAGCCTGAGTGCCCATCCGGACCTGGTCGACGAACTGAGTGAGGTTCAGCGCAAGCTCTACATGCTGGAGGCCGACATCAGCGTGAAGCGCCATCAAGAGATCACGTTGGCCGACACCACCCACTTAGAGGAACGGGTGGACTATTTCATGGCCAATACGCCAGAGCTGACTGAATTCATCTTGCCCGGGGGCTCCACGGCGGGCGCCCAGCTCCAATACGCGCGAACGGTGGCCCGGCGTGCGGAACGTTCGGCGGTGGCGTTGAACTTAGAACAACCGCTGGAACCGGCCATCCTGAAGTACCTGAACCGCTTATCGGATTATTTATTTGCGATGGCCCGCTACGTCAACCATTTGGACGGCTATCAAGAGGTGCCTAGCAACAAGGCCAAGGCCGAACAGAAGGCGGCCCGGCGCGCGGCGAGAGCGGAGAAGCAAGCGAAGGATTAAGCGGGATTGCTGCGGGTGAGTCCGCAACGCAAGCCAAAACAAAAAGGGTAGCTGTGAGAAAATTTCACAGTTACCCTTTTCTTATTCGCAATCGCAGTGGATTACCAAATCTTGACCCGTTTGTCAGGCGCCAGGTACATCTTGTCCGTTGGCTTGACGTCAAAGGTCGTGTAGAAGTCGTCGAGGTTCTTGACTTGCACGTTGGCCCGCAGTTTGGCCGGTGCGTGAACGTCGATCGACAGTAACAGTTGCATGTATTCCGTGGTGGCCTTCATCCGCCAAACGTTGGCCCAGTTGATGAAGAAGGCTTTCAGGTCGATTTCACTAGCGGACTTAGCGGCCTCTAAGGCACAGCTCAATCCACCGGCATCGGCGATATTTTCGGAAACGGTCAGCTTCCCATTGACCTTTTGGCCGGCAAAGTCGATGCCATCAAATTCGTCGATCATGGCCTGAGCCAGGTCCTTGAAGTGGGCCAGATCTGAGTCGGTCCACCAGTTGTTGATGTTCCCGAACTCATCGAATTGCGACCCGTTGTTGTCAAAGGCGTGAGAGATTTCGTGGGCAATAACGGCTCCGATTCCCCCGTAGTTGGCACTGCTGGATTGGTCCAAACTGTAAAATGGCTTTTGCAGGATGGCCGCCGGGAAGACGATTTCGTTGTTGTCGGGAGAGTAGTAGGCGTTAACCGTGTTGGCGCTCATGTCCCAACGCTTACGGTCGACGGGTTGGCCCCAACGACTGAAGTGGTGCTTGATAGCAATTTCAGAAATGTGTTGCAGGTTTTCAAATAATGAGGCGTGGTCATCGATTTTGAATTGCTGGTAGAGTGGGTCAATCTCGTCGGGGTAGCCCACCTTGATGGTCAGTTTTTGCAGCTTGACGATGGCCTTTTCCCGTGTAGCGGCGCTCAACCAGGTGTTGGTCTTCAAGCGGCGTTGGTAAACGGCCGTCATCTTCAGGACCATGTCGCGCACGTCAGCCTTAGCCTTTTCCCCAAAGTACTTGCGGCCGTAGTAGTCACCGACCACTTGCCCAAAGGTGCCGGTTGCCAGGTAGTAGGCCGCCTTCTTTTGGGAACGGGCTTCCTTTTGGCCGGACAGGGCACGGCGATAAGTGCCACCGACTTGACGGAATTCTTCGGTCAATGCGCCGGTGCCATCGAAGACGGTGTTGACCAGCATCCAACTCTTGAGATTTTCAAAGTTGTCTGGAGTCAACAGGCTGTCTAAGGCGTCAAAGTAGGTTGGCTGTGGCAGGATGACTTGCGCAGGGGCGTCGTGGATCAGGCCCTTGATGGCACCAGTCAGATCCAGTTGCGTCGTCTTGGCATCGACGTCGGCCAGTGGGAATGGGTTGTACATCTTAACGTAGTCGGCGGATTCTTCAGCGGACTTGACGTGAGGCGCAATTTGGGCATCGAAGGCCTTGGCTTGGGCCACGATGGTCTGGGCACGGTCGGCACTGTAGCCACAGAGTTGTAAGAGCTTTTCGGCAGTCGTGGTGAAGATCGGCAGGAGTTGCTTAGCCGCCGGATTATCCTTAGCGTAGTAGGTCTTGTCAGGCAAAATCAGGCTAGGCGCGTCCAGGTACAGGGCGTAGTGGTCGGTGTCCTTCATGTCCGGGTCCACACTGATGGTGACCGGCGTGGATAAGCCCGTCAGGAACCATTCCGTCAGGTGGGCATTCAGGTCGGCAAAGTCACGGAGGCCTTCAATCTTCTCCAGGTAAGGTTTCAGTGGAGCCACGCCGTTTTCTTCGCGTTGGTCAAAGTTCAAGGCTAACGTGTAGAGCTTTTTGAACTCGCCCATTTCGGCGTTACCTGGAGTGAGTTTGCCCGCCAACAGGTCGTCAAAGTCGGCCATCAAGGTGTGTTCGATGTTGTCAACCAGGTCCATGAAACCCCCAGTTGAGGAGTGGTCACCCGGAATGGTGGCTTGCTCGGCCCACTTGCCGTTGACGGCTTCGTAGAGGTCATCGGTCAGTCGGTCGGTGTCCACCGGAAAGCCGCTCGCCATGGTTGGGAGTGTTTGGTTAGACGAATAATTATCAAGTCGCATACAAGAATCCTCCTTAAAAACTATTTGTTATCAACAGGTTAACCCTTTCAACGCGAAAAGAAAACTGTTTTATCACGAAATTCTCATAAAGTGGTCAATTGGGCGGTAAATCACGGGTTGAAGGGGAGTAACCTTGAGCCGTCCTGCCTCAGCGTGCCAACCTGGCTGTCGCGTAACGGCAAGGCGGCCAGTTCAACCCACGTCGCGGACAAGTCACTACCGGTCACCCGGGGTAAAACAAACGAGCCTGGACAAAACCTCCCAGGCTCGTTCGTGTCACCCTTTACATAGCTGAAACGTGCGCCAAAAGGTAGCCGGTTCCGCTTAAAACTGCTAACCAAACAATCCAACACCGGGATTATTCGGTTAGCAGCCTTAATGCTCGCCGACTAATCGCCTTTTGGCGCACGCTCTTGGGTATTCGTGTGCGGCCACTGAATCTTCAATGGTTGCCAGCAGTCTTTTTCTTGGCCCGGAGTACTGGCCGACGGAACTTCGGCCGTGTCCGGTCCCAAATCGCAATATTTTGTTGATATTGCGTGAAGAATTCATTGATGTCCTTGCCACTCAAGTTGGACGGAATTTCCTCCCAGGTAGTGGCGCTTTGCAGAAAGGCTTGCCGGATATCGTGTTCCACGTTGGCCCCCTTGGTGGTCAGCCGCAGGTACTTGACCCGCCGGTCGTCCATCTTTGCCTCTTGTTCCACGAATCCGTCCAGTAACAGTGCCCGCAACTTACGAGCCGCAGCGGAACGGGTCGTCCGGGTTGAATCAGCCAGTTCACTTAACGTAATATTACGTTGTTCATGAATTTGTTTTAACAACAAATATTGTTCGAAGCTCACCGAATACTGACTGGTAATTTGTTCAGCCGCGTTGATCAGCACCCGAAAAATTTCGCGATACTGCCGAAGAAACGTCTCAAATACTCTTTCTTCGTTTTGCATAAAAAACTCCCCCTAGAAAAACGAATGTTGCCGCCTTAGCAAAGTTGGCTTGGGAAATCACGGCTCATCTTCACTAACTCAGCATACCGTTATTATGCGGCCTGACGAGTGGGGATGAAAATAATTGCGCTTGAAGACAGTGGATAAGATAAGTCAGCTTGTATTCAGACGCAAAAAAGTAAGTGAATTTACGACAACTAAAGGTGTTAGTTGGACATCTGAATCGTCAAAAAAACGAGACCGGCGAAATGCCGTGTCTCGTTTGGGTCAGTGAATAGTGATTTGGTTTACAAGTTGTCAATAGAGTTGGCGTCTTTGAGACGTGAACTTCGGCTCAAAGCGAGGTGCCGAGACCGTCTTGCAGGCTCGGCCCGTCCCACCGCGTTCCAACCCATATTTGGTGAGCTGTAGGCGGCCAGTTCCCACTATGAGGCTTCGCAGCAACAAGGGTTACTTAGTCATGTAGATGTACAAATGGTCCGTGGAGAAGCCTGTGTTGAAGCGAATCCCGTTAGACCGAATCGTCTTGGTATTGGTAGAGGTGCTGTTCTTCTTGGCGTCCTTCAAGACCTTTTCAAACTTGTTGATGACGACTTTCGGCTTGGCCTTTAACGTGGTGCCCAGCAAGGCAAAGGTGGTCCCAAAGGCCTTTTGACCGGCCTTGGTCTTCATTTGCTTGGTGGGAACGATGAGGGACAAGCCCATCAGCTTGCCGTCCTGAACGTTGCCACGAACGGTCACGTCCTGGGTGTCGACCAGGTTTTTCAAGCCGTCTTTTGTCGTGGTGGGGAAGAGGTCGTCTTTGGCCTGCTTTTTAGCTGTGGCCATTTGCGCTTGCAGTTTTTTAGCAGCCGCCTGTTGTTGCTGTGCCGCCGCTGCGGCAGCCCTCGGGTCCGTCTTGGCCAGTGCGGCTAGCTTCTTTTTCGTAGCCGCTTGGGTCTTTTGGGCCTGTTGCAGTTGTTTTTGGACTTTGGTTGGCAAATGACTAGCAATTACCATCTGGTTGTATTTGGCCGCAAAGGTCTTATAAGTCGCCAAGGCCGTGACTGGTTTGACCGTGACCGTCTTGGTGGCCTTGCCGGCGGTTAATTTGACCGTCTGAGTTTTCGTTGCGGCCGGGACCTGGAAGAAGTAGGTTCCGCCATCGGTCTTGACGTGGTGGGTGGTGCCACCGTTGATGCGGTAGGCCACCGTCTTCGTTTTGGCACTGCCTTTAATCACCGCGGTCATAGCCGTTGGGTGGTAGCTGGTCTTGTTCGTCGTGAGTGCGTTGTTCGAGCAGCCGGCAAGGGTCAAGGCAAGCAGACCCAGGGCGCCCAACAGAATTTTCTTCATATTGATATCCATCCCTCAGTGATTAATTTTACTTGACCCATCTTACCACAATCTGGGGCATTTTGTAGGAACAAAATCCGAGTCCCCAATTCGTTGAGGGGGACTATGAGAATTGGCTAACATTTCGCCAGGAAGCCTAAAAATCTCGTGATAAATCAAGCAAAAGACTTCCCGGGACTGGCCAGAATTGTTATGATGAAGTTGTGGAAAACGATACCACATGGATGGTTTACTATAGGAAGGACGGGATATTATGTATGAACGGATCTTAGTACCAATGGATGGTAGTAAAAACGCGCACGCAGCACTGCTTGAGGCCACTAAGTTAGCCAAGGAGCTGGGGTCTAAATTGTTCATCGTTTCCGTCGCCAGTGATCAGACCTATGCCCACTACGGCGCGGAATTCGGTAGCGAAATCGTGACGCATTTCAAGGATGCCGCTAGCAAATTCTTGGATAGTGCGGTCAAAGAGGTTGAGGCGCAAGGGGTTCCCGTGGAAACCAGATTCCAAGTGGGGTTACCTAAACCAACGATTGCCAAGACGTTGCCAGCTGACTTGCACACGTCGCTGACGGTGATCGGCCGCTCCGGGGTACACGGGCTCGGCCGCGCCATCATGGGCTCTACCACCAGTTACGTCGTCCACAACTCCGAAACCAGCGTCTTGGTCGTGGATTAAGCATCCGCCTGACCGTTCGTTAACGACCCAGCCGTTAGTTCGGGTGGTGACCCATCGACTACCGGCGCTACATTGCAGGCTTACCAGCAGTTAACAGCTGAGCCTAAATTAAATAGCTATTATCCGGGACTGCAGGAACTCAAGGCAGTCCTTTTTTGATACACTGATTTTAAGGCAAAACAAAACGCACCGACGAGTGTCAGTGCGTTTCATGGTATTGGCGTTTCAGCTTACTTCTTGTTCTTTAACCAACGTTGTAAGTCTGAAATTTCGTCGCGGCGCTTCCGGTCCTTTTTACGGTTAACCTTCCGGCGGCCTTGTACGCCATTTGGATGTGCTTTTCTCATTGTAAAAACCCTCGCTTAATTAAAATAACAATCGACTGTAAGTGTACTGGTTTTTAGGCCAAAATGCAAGGCTTTCCCGGGACTTTCACAATTATTTAGGGTCAGAAGGGTTGACAGTCCGCGGGTTCCTGTGATTTTGTTAAAATTTTTGGTGATAGGGAATCGACCTGTCAGAAAGTGGTATATTGGATGCGTGTTTGCAAAATAGGAAGAAAGGGACGGGGACATGCAATTTTTAAAGACAAACCGGGGTCGGGTGCTCGCCTGGTTGGTGACACTGCTGATTGGGGGCCTGCTGGTCTGGGGGACCCAACATGACGCGGCGTTGTACCGTGACCCCATCATGCGCGTAACCCAAGTCACCACGGGGCCCAGCAGCAAGGAGACCGATGATTTTCACAACACCGATGTCCAGACCAAGCAGACGCTGCACGGGCAGATTTTAAACGGCCAATATCGCGGCCGCCATTTGACGATCACCAACACGTATTCGCGGTCGGGCGCCATGGATCAGCGCTACCGGGTGGGCAGCCAACTCTTCGTGGTGGTCCATGATCATCAGGACGATCACCTGACGGCTTCGGCCAAGGATTTGAAACGCGACACGCCGCTGGTCTTCATGATCTGGCTGGTCGTGGGGTTGCTCTTATTGATCATGCAATTCAGCGGCTTCATGGCCTTTTTGAGCGTGGCGGCCAACGGCGTCCTCTTCTTAATAGCCATCCTGCTCAACGGTTCCACGCAAGGCGCCCAGGTCTTGTGGATCTTCGGGAGCCTGGCCGTGGTCTTTGCGGCGCTGACACTGTGGTTAGTGTTGGGCGCCAATCGGCAAATGCTGATCACCTTGGCCACGACGCTGGGTGGCACGGCCGTCGCAATCGTCGTGGGGCTCATCGTCTTTCATTTCACCCATGAACGAGGGATGTACTACGAATCCATGCAGTACGTCACCCAATTGCCGCGGCCGTTGTTCTTGGCGGAGACCTTGTTGGGGTCGCTGGGGGCGGTCATGGACGAGTCGACCGACATCATCTCGTCGCTGTTTGCGTTGAAACGTGAGCGGCCCGAACTCTCAGCCGCGCAGGTGTTCAAGTCCGGCCGCCAAATCGGCAGTACGATCATGGGCCCGCTGATCAACGTGCTGTTCTTCATCTTCGTGGCGGACACCTTCCCCATGGCAATGCTGTATCTGAAAAACGGCAATAGTTGGGGCTACACCTTCTCGATGAACATGTCGATGGGGGTCGTCCAAAGTCTCATCAGTGGCATTGGCATCGTGCTGGCGGTCCCATTGGCCAGTTTCTTGGCCAGTCGCTTTATGGAAAAGAAGGTGCGCGCATGAGTACGATTACTGTGTTAGGACTCGTCTTATTGGTCTTGATGGTGCTGGTGGGGGGCAAAGCCGGGGCCCAGTCGTTTCTGGCATTGCTGCTCAACTTTGGGCTCTTGTTCTTAGCCATCGTCTTGGTGGCCTTTCAATTTCCACCGCTGATCGTGACGTTAGTGGTCGGGCTGCTAGTCTTGGCGTTGACCATCTTCATGAGCAGTGGCGACGACCTCTCCAGTACGGTGGCCTTCATCGCCTCGGCGGTAGTGTTGGTGGTCTTGGTCCTGTTGATCGTCCCGGTCGAGCACTGGGCGCTGGTTCAGGGCTTCGGTCCCGAGGACAGCGAGGACCTGGAGGGCTTGTCGGTGCTAGTTGGCGTCAAGTTCGTTCAGGTGACCACCGCTACGGCCATTTTAAGCACGCTGGGGGCGATTGCCGAGGCCGCCATGGCGATTGCCGCGGGTCTCAGTGAAATCCTTGAGCAGCACCCGCAGGTCCCGTTAAGGAGCTTGTTGGGGGATGGTATCGCCGTGGGCAAGCAAATCATCGGGACGACCTTTAACACCTTGTTTTTTGGTTTCTTCGGTGGCTTTCTGGCGCTGTTCATTTGGTTTACCGGTGTGCATTACTCAGTGGGTGAAATCTTAAATGATAAAATATTTGTATCGGAGATTCTCATGATTCTCTTCGCCATGGTCAGCGTGATCCTGACCGTGCCCATCACGACCTGGGTCATGACGCGGGCCGTCGCCGGCCAACGCAAGCGCGCGGCTAAGCGAATCTCTGCGGACAAATAGCGGTGCTTATCTGCCAGTCGTTCGTTAGAACGGAGTTTGTGCTGGCCGCCTACCGTCCGCCAAATATGGGTTGGAACGCGGTGGACTCTCGGTTACTGGAGTGCTTGCCAACCACAATTGGTTTAGCCCTTTGTCACATTTGACTTGTTAACTGATTCACCGATTAGCAGGGTGTCGCTGATAAGCGTTAACTTGTGGGAATCCTGACTGACGTAGATGCCTAGTTTCACCAATTTAAAAGATTCAGGCGTAGACCAAGTTTGTTCGTAGGTCTACGCCTTTTTATCTGTAAAGTTGTACGAAATTTTTAGGCTACGGTAGGGTGCTCGGCGAGAGGCACTGGCATGACGACCGTCTGTCCCAGCGTTCTCTCAGATTTGGCGGCCATCTGCACGCTGTCACTGCGTACCAGGCAAAAAAACGACCACCCCGGGGGAACCGGAATGGTCGTTTCACATAGTTATAAGTTAGTTACTGCTAGCACTGCTGGTTTCAGTGGTGCTGCCGCTGGCACTGGCACTGGATGCCGCTGCGGTGGCGACGCTGCTAGAACTGGCAGAACTAGAACTGGCGCTAGTCGTTGGCACGTTCTTCACGCCAGACAGGTTCTTGGAGTAGACCCAGTAACGCGTCTTGCTCTTGGTGTTCTTAGAAGGCTTGATACGGTACCAAGTCTGGCCCGTGCTCTTCTTACCAACCATGTCGATGTAGTAAGTCTTGCCAACCTTAGGCGAAATCTTGGACCAACTTTGCCGCTTGGCGTTCTTGTTGGCACCCTTCAGGTGGTTGTACAGGTAGTACTTCTTGTAATTTTTGCTCAACGTTGCTTGTTTGTTCACGGACGTGTACTTAGCTGAGACCAGCTTGGTGTGCTTGACGTTCATGGCCTTGTAGTACTTCTTGACCATCGTGTAGAACATGGACATCGTGTACTTTTGACCAAAGTACTTGCTCCCCGCACTGGCGTAGTAACCAACGGGGTCGGTATGCGTGGAGCCACCTAAATGTTTGGCGACTGAACCATGAGACCAAACCGTCCCCTTACCGTCGTAAGCGGCGTCGTTAGGCTTCAAGTTGTATTCGTTTAACAGGTAAGCCGTGTACCAGGCAGCGTTAGCGATTTCGTGGGCAAATGCGGACTTGCTGTGGACTTCAACTTGTTCGAATTGAACGAAGCGCGCGTTGCCGGGGAAACCAACGCCCCAAGCCAGGTAATCGGTGTTGGCAATGTTGATGATCCGGGAACCATCGACGAAGCTGTGCACGAAAGCGTTGTTGTAGTTGCGCTTCATGTAAGCAATTTCGTTATAAATGGTCGAGGAGGGGTTGGCCGTTTCGTGAACGACGACACCTTCAGGCTTGCCTTTGCCGTGCCGGTACTTGTTCTTTGGAAAACCACTCCAAATGGACTTGGTTATCTTAGCTGGTTTGATGTTTTGACTGTCAATGTAACTGTTGACCTTGGACGCGGCCGAAGCGTTAGTCGTGGTCAGTCCTAAGATCCCAGCAGCGCTCAACGTCGCCAATGCCGTTAATAATACTTTGTGCAATTTCACCCTGATCATCCCTCATATCTTTCTAGTCATTTTTACGACAACCGGGAAAACCCGATTGCTCAGTCGTCTTCGATTAATATCCGTTATCAACTATATACATTATCAGTGGCCACGACAAGCGCCAGACGGGGCTTCATGGCCAATATTACGATGCTAATAACGATAGCCGCGGCCTTTGTTCGGTGTGTTTGCAAATAGATTAAAAGTTAACGACACCTGTAATGTGGCTGTAACATTGCCATGGCGGGGCTGAGCGGCCTTTTTATGAAAACAGTTGTGAAAGGAACCAGCCGCTGGTTTGGTAACGGTTCAGTAAAATTTTCCTAACCACGGCCGCACGAAAAAAGGGGTCAAGACCACGGCCCTGACCACCTGGTTGGAACTTATTTAAAATAGCTGGCTGTTGGCGTACGTTTCGGCCATGAGGCCATTTGAGACGCGAACTTCGGCTCAAAGCGAGATGCCGAGACCTTCCTTTGGCTCGGCCCGTCCGCCCCAGTGTTCCAACCCATATTTGGCGAACGGTAGGCGGAAGGTTATAGACGGTCGTTGGCTTCTTGCGCCCACTTTTGTCGGTCTGGGTCGATGTGGAGCTTTTGCTGGCACTCCGGACACAGGCCGTAGACCTCAACGTGATTGCTGGTGACCAGGTAGCCGGTCTGTGCACTGGCCTGTTCATTCAGTTCATTTTCAATCTTAGAAAATTCCGGCGTAAAGACGTCCGTGATTTTACCGCAATTTTCACAGATAACGTGATAGTGCGGTCGTCCGTAGAAGTCGTAGCGAATCCCGCCGTTGTCGTTGGGCAGTTCAATCACGATGCCCAGGTCGACGAAGAGATTCAAGGTGTTGTAAATCGTGGCCATGCTGAGGTTGGGCGCCTCAACGGCGAGCGCGTTAAAAATCGTGTCGACCGAGGGGTGGTTGTGGTGCGTCACCAAATAGGTCAGAATCGTCTGCCGTTGGGGCGTCACCCGGACGTGGTGGTCTTTTAACGTTTGTAAGGCGTGAGTAAGAAGTTGCTGCTGACCAGCCAAGATAAATCCCTCCTCTAATTAAAGGTGTTATTGTCAATAAGAATAGTGAAGCAAAATTTTGGTTTAGGTGGTAATGGAGTCGCTGGTATCACTTACCGAATAGAAGCGACTTGACCATTATACGCATATTCTAGTGGTTAGGGAAAATGTTTTTTAAGAATGACTCTAGTCTGACTCTATTAAACCACATCTAGCCAAGAGTTCCAGTAAAACGACTTATTTAGAATCAATCGCAATTAATTGCCAAAAAGTCAAAATAAGAGTTTACTTTTCAAGGCAAGATGCTTACAATGGGTCTAGTGACAGATAAGAATGATTCTAAATTAGCCAAAATTATTAGTTAACCCAAACTTTTATTTCGAACAGTGTTAGAATAAAAAAGGATGTCACAAAACTTATCTGGGGGCGGATATTGATGAAGAGAACTAAGAAGCCAGCAACCTTGGCGCAACGGATCAACGTATTACGGGCGAGTGTCATGGGCGCCAACGATGGTATCTTGTCGGTGGCCGGCATCGTTGTTGGGGTGGCGGGGGCCGCGACCAGCAGCTATGCCATCTTTATTTCCGGGATCGCCGGCATGATTGCCGGGACGGTCTCGATGGCCATGGGGGAATACGTGTCGGTCAATACGCAAAAGGACGCCCAACGCAAGGCGATTCAGACACAGACCAATGCGTTGGACAGCGACTACGAAACGGAATACGGATTTGTGCGCGACAAGTACGTAGCTAGTGGCATCAAGCCAGAATTGGCGGAACAAGCCACCCATGAAATGATGACCAAAGATCCGCTGAAGACCACGGTGCGTGAGCGCTTCGGCTTCAACGTGGGGGAGTATACCAATCCATTTTCAGCGGCGATTGCGTCGATGATCTCGTTTCCAACTGGGTCCATCTTACCGCTGGTTTCCATCAGTCTGATGCCGAAGAACTGGCGGATTGCCGGGACGTTCGTCGCTGTGGTGATTGCCTTATCGATCACCGGTTACGTGGCGGCCATCTTGGGCAATGCCAATCGGCGGAACGGCACGGTTCGCAATGTGATTGCGGGAATTTTAACGATGCTAGTCACTTACGGCATCGGGCGGTTATTCGCCTAGGGGAGGCAGTTTAAATGGTAGCAAATCAAGAATTACGTACGCATAAAAAAACTAAGCAACACCAAACAATGGATGAGAAGCTCAATACGTTGCGAGCCGGCGTGCTCGGGTCCAACGATGGGATTTTGACCGTTGTTGGGGTGCTGTTCAGTGTCGCCGCGGCGACGACCAATCAATTTACGATCTTCATCGCCGGCTTGTCCGACCTGTTGGCCTGCGCGTTTTCCATGGCGTCCGGTGAATACGCCTCCGTCAGCACGCAAAAGGATACCGAAAGAGCTGCTGTCGAAAAAGAAGCGCGGCTGTTGAAGAGCAACTACGCCGACCAGCAGGCGGCCGTCCAACGATTCTACGAGGACCGCGGGGTGTCCGCCGAAACGTCTCTGGCTATCGCCAAGGATTTGATGGCCAAGGATGCTCTGGGCACGGTCGTTAACGTCAAGGAAGATATTCAACTCGGCCACTATATGAATCCCTGGGACGCCGCCTTTTCTTCACTGTTCGCGGCTTCTTTAGGGGGCATCTTCCCGCTGGCAGCCATGACGCTGTTTCCAGCCGCGACTCAGTGGCCCGCAACCATCGTGGCGGTCCTGTTGTCCGTGACCTTGACCGGGTTTCTGAGTGCCAAATTAGGTCACGGCCTGGTCAAGACGGCCATTGTCCGCAACCTGATTGTCGGCATTATTACCATGTTTATTCACTATTACGTTGGGCAATTCTTCTAAGCAGATTATTTCCACTTTCTTATGCCATTGCCAGATAGCAAGTGTACAATGTATCGAACACGTTGACTAAGAGTGGACTCAGGTAGCCGGCGAGTATTAAGGATGATGACCGAATGATCCTGGTGAGGATGGTTGGGCTGTCAGCTTTAAGCACAGCCGGCTGCCTTTTTGGTCCCCGTTTCGGCCTAAGGCTGAGGCGTAGATGTTGGAAAGGATTTTCCAAGTGTCTGAGTTAACGGACTATTTTTTGAAAGTGAGGAATTTGGCTTGAAGCGCAAGATGAGTTTATTCTCTCTGGTCATGCTAACGCTGAGTGCCATCATTGGCTCGGGGTGGTTATTTGGGGCCGGAATGGCAGCCCAAATCGCTGGTCCAGCCGCAGTTTTATCATGGATTTTAGGGGCCGTCGTCATTGGCCTGATTGCTTTGAATTATATCGAGTTGGGGACGATGTTTCCCACGAGCGGCGGGATGAGTCAGTACGCCGCCTTCTCCCACGGCCCGTTACTGGGATTCGTGGCGGGGTGGTCCAATTGGTTGTCACTCTTAACCATTATCCCCATTGAAGCCGTGGCCGCCGTGCAGTACATGGCGTCGTGGCCCTGGGCCTGGGCGAACTGGACACGCGGATTTATCAGTCATGGCAACATTACCAATCAGGGGTTGCTCGTGGTGTTCCTGTTCATTCTCGCCTTTACTTTATTGAACTTTTGGTCGGTTAAATTGCTGACGCGGTTTACCAGTTTTATTTCGATTTTTAAATTGTTGATTCCAACGTTGACCATCATCGTGTTGATCTGGACCGGCTTTGACGTTCACAACTTTAGCCAAACGGCCGGCTTCATGCCCGGTGGTAGCGCATCGATCTTTTCGGCAACGACCGCGGCGGGAATTATCTTCTCGTACAACGCCTTTCAAACGACTATCAACATGGGCAATGAAATCGACCACCCGGAGCGCAACATTCTCTGGGGCATTGTGATTGCCTTTGGCATTAGCACGGTCATTTACACGCTCTTGCAGGTGGCCTTCATTGGCGCGGTACCGGCATCGCAGCTGGTTCACGGCTGGCAAGGCATCAACTTCCAGTCACCGTTCGCCGATCTAGCCATCCTGTTGAATCTGGGCTGGCTGTCGACGCTGCTGTACTTGGACGCCTTCGTGTCGCCGTTTGGGACTGGAGTCTCCTTTGTCGCCACGACCAGTCGGGCCTTGGCTGCTATGACCGGGACCAAGCACATGCCGACGCGGTTAGGTGAGGTCAACCGCAAGTACCAAACGCCGCGGCGGGCCATGGTCGTCAACATGTTGTTGGGCGTGGTCTTAGTGGCGGGCTTTCGGAATTGGAGTGCCTTATCCAACGTGATCTCAACGTCGACGCTGATTGCGTACTTGACGGGACCGGTCACCGTGGCCGCCTTGCGCCACCAAGCCCCTCAGTTTGCGCGGCCATTTCGGTTACACGGCCTGCGTGGCTGGGCGCCGTTGGCCTACGTCTTGGCCAGCCTGGCAATCTATTGGGCAAAATGGCCCACGACCATTGAAGTCTTTGGCGTGATTGCCCTGGGTCTGGTGTTTTACGTGTACTACGAAGTCCGTCGACCCGCGGGCTGGCGCGCCTTACGTGCCAGTTTGCGCGGCAGTCGGTGGTTGTTGTTAGAAATGGTCTGGCTCACGCTGATGTCTTTGGCGGGTAGCCACGATTTCGGCGGGGCCGGCTGGGTGGCTTATCCCCTAGACTTTGTCTTGGTAGCGGCCGGTAGCCTGGCTTGTTACTACCTGGGCGTGCGCGACGCCTACTACAGCGAGTCTTTCGGGATTGCAGAAGAATTAAATCAACGGGTGAGCGAGGACTAGCGCCGTCGCTCACCGAGGGTCGTCCAGGTGGGCGGCCCTTTTTTGTTGAGAGTGGGGCAGAAGGCGGTTACCAGCCTTAAGCGGAACCGGCTGCCTGCTGGCGCACGTTTCGGCCATTTGAGGTTGGGGCACACGGAGTCCAGTGCCGCTGACGCCGGCGAAAGTTGGTCATTCAGGCTAAGGAGAATTGACCTGCCATCTGAAAATAAGATGCTGTTTTATGAGGATAGATTAGTTCGAGTGCCGAATAGTTAGGCAGACGAAAAGGATGCTCGCGATTGGGCGGGCATCCTGAAATAGGTATTAATTAAAGGAAAACGTCGATAATAGCGGTATCGTTTTGACCACTAACCACCAGTCTAAGCGCGCCACCGCCAAGTGTTGGCGTGTGGCTGGAAGCCGGCTGCGGCCAAGACGGCGGGGTCCAATTTACCCGCGTCGATGAGCGTCAGTTCCGTGAGCTGAAGTTCCTCGTGGCCAAAGTGTACCAGGCGGTCGACGATTTCTTGTTGCTCGCTGGCAGGCAGGCGTTTGCCCGCAAAGCCAATCTGGCCGGTGTGTTTGGTCAGGTTCAGTTCGGAAAAGCCGCCCCAGGCGACCAGCTTGTGGACGCGGCGGCGTTCGATGCCCCAGGTCAGCGCAGTCCGGTTCATGGTGTCGTGCATGGTGGTATTGACCCAATCGGCGGTGACACCGAGGTCGTTGCCAGTCAGGTCGGCGACATTTTTCAGGTTGAATTGCGTCAACCAATCGAAGCGAAAGAGGGGGGTCAGTAGGGGATGATACCCTTCAAAACTAGACATGGGTAGTGGGTCCTTTCAAAAGTGATTTTACTCCATTGTACCGGTCTTTACGGATTTCTACCAGTGACTTCCTCGTTGTTTGCCCACGAGCTGTGCTATACTTAGAAGTGATAGTAACTAGTTGAAAGGGGCAGCACACATGACGGAAGATTTTTACATTGGAACTTATACCAAGCGCATTAGTCGCGGGATCTACCGGATCAGCGTGGACACCGCAGCACCTAAGCTCATGGATTGTGAATGGTTAGCTTCAGCTGGAAGCCCAACCTACATTGCCAAGGCCGCAGCCAAACGCTTATACGTCATCAACAAGAAGGAAACGGATGGCGAGACCCACGGCGGGTTGATCATCTATGACGTTTCTGAAGACAAGCCACGGGCCATCCAACAGGTCTTGGATCCCGGTTCGTCACCAGCCTACGTTTCAGTTGATGAGGCTCGGCAACTGGTCTACACGGCCAATTACCACACGGCCGCAGTCACGGTTTACGCGATTGCTGAAGATGGGACGTTGACGGAAACGGACAAGGTCGTGGATTCAGATCCAGTCGGGCCCGCACCCGAACAAGCAGATGGTCCGCATCCTCACTTCGCTGACCTGACACCGGACAACCGGTTAGTCGTCTGCGACCTGGGCTCCGACAGAGTGTATGTCTACGACGTGTCTGCTGCAGGCAAGCTGTCCCCAGTTAGTCAATTGGAAATGACCGCCGGTTACGGCCCACGGCACATTGTCTTTGATGATCAAAAGGGTGTTGCCTACCTGGTCGGCGAACTGAGCAGTAACGTGGCCACCTTGAGTTACGACCCAGCCACCGGTCAATTTGCCGTGAAGGAAATCACCTCGACGATTCCCGCCGACTGGACGACCCACAACGGTGCCGCAGCCATTCGGTTGAGTAGCGACGGTCGGTTCGTGTACGTTTCCAACCGGGGCAATAACTCCTTGGCCGTCTTTGCCAGTGACGACGCCGGCAAATTGACGCTGGTACAACGAATCTCCACGGAAGGTGACTTCCCACGGGACTTCAATTGGACCGCTGATCAAAGCCTGGTCGTCGTGGTCAACCAAAACTCGGATAACGCCACGCTGTACAAGCGCGATGCAGACAGTGGTAAGTTGACGATGGTTCAAAAGGACTTCATGGTTCCAGAAGGCGTCAGCGTCTTACCCGCTTAATTTGTATGAGATTAAAATACCGCAGTCAGTAAACTTGCTGACTGCGGTATTTTTCTGTACGGGTCGGTAAAAGATTGAAAATAGCAGTGATGTGTCTAATTCCTGGAACAACAGTGGGGTGTCTACTAAAGTTAGTGAATTCAGAAGCTGGCGTCCGTCTGGAGTAGGCCGGTTATGGGTGAACACCCTTAGCCTGAGGTAGAACCTCCGCCGAATCCAAAGGGACTATCCCTGGCTGCTCCTACCAAGTTAGGGTTTATTAGTGATACTGTATTGGCTAAAAATTAGTTGATGAGTCAATTGCTACCAAGGGTTAAGCCGTTAATATTGATTGGCGCTTTTGTAGCCGAGAGTCCGCCAAATATGGGTTCAGCCGTGGGAGTTGCCTTAGCGGCGCGGTTTATGCCGCTTAGGCAACTGGCGTCTTTGAGACGTGGGCTTCGGCTCAAAGCGAGGCGCCGAGACCGTACTTTGGCTCGGCCCGTCCGCCCCAGCGTTCCAACCCATATTTGGCGGACGGTAGGCGGCCAGCCCCGACTACGAAGCGTCCAACAGCTAATCCTAATGCCAGAAATTCCAGCAGATTAAACCGGGTAATGCGCCTTAAAATAAGCGGCCATGGTCTGCAAATGGTGTTCCAGGCTCAGCCGTTTGACTACGCCCAGACCGGGGAAATGGTGTTGCTCATGATAGGCGGCTAACGTTTGCGCGGCAGGGGTTTGGACGGCGACTGCTTGTTTTGGCAACCACTGCGCCAATTTGGACACGGCCTGGAAGAACTTTTCCTTGGGGTGGCGAAAGTCGGTGCGGTCGTCGGATACGAAGCGGTGAATCCGTAGCTGGTCACCGGCAAAGTAGGTCAAGTGCAGCGTGACGGCGCGGGCGGGGTAGCCGTGCTCGCTGTAATGCGCGCCGCCAATGGTGTAGTCGCTGACGCCTTGGTAACCGTCGAGAGCCGCTATCGCCCAGTCGTCACTGAAGAAACCGTCGACGATATCGGCGTAGCTGCGGTCGTGTTCGGGAACCCAGGCGTGATCAAAGAGACTCACGCTGGGGCGGTCGAGCAGCTGGCGAATCCGGGCCTCGGGCGGTACCAGCAGGTAGGTCGGCGCCGTCAGCCAGCCGGACTGATCAGCGGCGACCAGTTCGTCATATTGGCGGGCTACCAGTAGGGTGCGGTGGTTCGGTGCGGCCGTTAAGTGCTCCGGAATCGTGGTGGGTGTCAAAACGTGGCCCACGATGAGGTGCGGGTTGGTCGCGTAGGGCCGACAATCATAAAGCTTTTGTTGGGTCAGAGCGTAATCGCTGACGGTCGGGTTGGCGATGACCACGAGGGGTTGGCCGTGCGCGACAAAGGCCGCCACGGTTTGCGGCAGGGCCCGGATGTCGCGGACGGGTTCGATGATGGGGATGATATTGGGTGGGAGCACGTGTTGTTGCGCAATATTTTTCAGCGCCAACAAATCGTACTGGCGTCCCCGAAAATAGGGGAAATAAATCATGAGCGCAACTCCTTTACCTGTTGCTGAAGCTGGTGGCGTTCGAGGTTCAGCGCGTCGATTTCACTTTGGAGAGCCGTGACCGCCGTCGACTGGGTGTCTTCGATGAACTGGTCGTAGAAGTTGGCGTCCGGATCATAAATATCATAATGTTGATGGCGCTTCTTCAATTCTTGGTACAACCGTTCAGTGCTGTACTGTTTTAACCCGGTGGCCATCTGCTTGGCCTTGCCGACTTCGCGGGCCTGCGAGGCGATGAAGCGGGTGGTCAATTCGGATGCGGGGACCTGTAAGTCTTGGCGACGCGGCGGCCGGGCCACGGTCAAATACCCCGGGGTGCTGGGGGCTTCCGTGGCGGTGGCTAACAGGGCGGGGTCAAACGGCCGGTAGATCAGCACGCCGATCTTCGCCGGGATTTCGTCCGCGACTTCTTGATAGAGCTTGAGCGGCAAGACGAAGTAGTTGTAGTGGCCGATGAAGGACAGCTTGGCCTTGGAGTGAAAGTCACTCTTGGTGACCTTCAGCTCGTAGCAGCGCCATTCGATGGATTTGTCCGGCAATTCTTGGTAGCTGAGCGTGTCGACGATGCCCTGGTCATCGGGCATGGTGACCTCCTCGACGGCAAAGGCCCCGGCCTCGCGGCAATAAGCGTAGAGCGTAGCCTCTAGGGCCAAGGTTAATTTGGTTTTCATGGTTGAGAGACCTCCTGATGCCAAAAGTTGTGCACGGCTTGCGACAATTGTTCGGGGCGGTAGAGTCGGCGGAAATGTTGCCAGTGCCGCGGATACAGGTCGGTGTAGCGAGGACTGGCGAAACGCTGGTCCATCAGTAAAATGATACCGACATCCTGGGACCCGCGAATCAGCCGGCCGGCAGCCTGAAAGACGTTGTTTAACCCGGGAATCTGGTAGGCGAAGGCAAAGCCGCTATGGGACTGCTCGTCGAAGTAGTCGCGCAACAGGTCCGTTTCCGGATTGATGCCGGGCAGGCCGACGCTCACGATACCCACGCCAATCAGCCGGTCCGCCTTGAGGTCGATGCCTTCGGAGAAGATGCCACCGAGAATGGCAAAGCCCACCAGTGTTTCACTGGGATCGGCGGTAAAGTTGGCGAGAAACGCCGACCGGTCGGCCTCGGTCATTTTGGCTTCCTGACTGACGGTCTTGACGTGTGGATAGGCCAGGTGAAAGGCTTGACTGACGTTGAGCAGGTAGCTGTAGGACGGCAAGAAGATCAGGTAATTGCCGGTCTTGCCATCGACCAACGTCTTGATGGCAAGTAAGATCTTGGCCAGGTTGGCGTCCCGCTGCTTGTAGGTGGTTTGAATGTAGGTCGTTACCAGGATGGCTTGGTGCTCGGGTTCAAAGGGCGAGTCCAGTTGATAGGCCAGGCTGTCCTGGTCACCGCCCAACACCGTTTGGTAGTAAGCCATGGGCGACAGGGTCGCGGAAAAAAGCACGGCGCCGTGGCCCAACGCCAGGCTGTCGGCCAAAAACGCGCTGGGGTCTAAGCACAGCTCTTTGAGCGTGATGTCGCCATCCGTGACCTCCAGGCGCATGCGGTAGGTGTCGTCGAAGTACTCGCCGATGCGCTGGTAGCTGATGGCCGTGAAGTAGTAGTCCAAAACGGCCTGGGTAAAGGGCGTTTGCGGTTGGTCGACTAACCAGTCGTGAATGGCTTCGACCAAGCGGCCGAGGTCGTGGTCAAAATTTTCTGGCGGCAACAAGAAGGTCTTGTCGGTGGCCCCGTCCGCCAGCATGGGCTGGGCCACGTCGCTGAAGGTAGCCCGCAGATCTTGCAGGCGCCGACGCAACTTGGGCGTGGCCTGAGGGGCGTCGCGGCTGGTGTCGATCAGGTGGTCCAGCGGCCGACTGGTGATGGCGGCCGAATACATATCGCGCGAGCGGCTGACCAGGTTGTGGGCCTCGTCGATCAAGAAGAAATTATCGGGGTCCTCGGTTGCAAAGAACCGCTGCAGGTGGACTTGCGGGTCGAACAGGTAGTTGTAGTCGCCAATAATGACGTCACAAAAAAGGCTGGCATCCAGTTGAAATTCAAACGGGTCCAGGGTGTGTTTGCGCGCATAGTCTTCGATGACTGGGCGGGTGAGTTGGTCGTTATGTTGAATTAAGTCCAGCAACGCCGGCTTCAAGCGGTCGTAGTATCCCAACATGTAGGGGTTCTCCTCGGGTGTCAGGTCGGCTTCTTCGGGAAACATGATCTTGTCCTTGGCTGTCAAGGTGATGCTTTTGAGCCGCAACCCCTGGCTAGCCATCAGACTGACGGCTTCTTCGGCGACCCGCCGTGTGCTTTGCTTGGCCGTTAAATAAAAAATGCGTTGGATCACGCCTTCGCCAATCGCCTTGATGCTGGGAAACAGGGTGGAGATGGTCTTCCCGGTACCGGTGGGGGCCTCGGCGAAGAGCCGTTTGCTGGTTAAAATCGTCTTGTACACGGCGACGGCCAGCTCGCGTTGCCCCGGACGATAGGCGCCGAAGGGAAAGCTGAGCGCTTGAATAGTGGGGTCACGCCGAGCGCGCAGGTCCGCCCGAAATTTCAGCCAGGTCACATATTCCGTGATGACTTGCTTAAAGAAGTCCTGGGCTTCTGCACGGGTGATGACTTGGTCGGTCTGCGTTGTGGTCTCCGTGTTGGTCTGGAAGTAGGTCAACGTCAACGTGACCTGGTCCAAGTCGGTTTCTTTGTTCATTAATAGGTAAGCATAGATCTTGACCTGGGCCCAATACAGCGTCAGCGTGTTGTCACTGAGCTGGTCAAATACCGTTTCCGACGTCTTGATTTCCTCAATGCTGGCGGCCTGTTCGGTCAGGGTCACGCCATCGGCTCGGCCGTGAAGCAGGTAGTCGTCGCCGTTTAAGTTCAGTTCCTTATCTAAGTAGTATTCCTTTTGGTAATTTTCACCGCGCTGTTTTTGCAGGCGACGGTGGATCTGAGCGCCGAGAAGCGCCGTATTCTGGCTGCCTGAGGTGGCACTAAGGTCACCGGTACGCAGGGTGAACTCCACCAGCTCACGCACCCCTAATTTGATTGGCATCCGGCCATCGCCTCCATTTCTGGCAATATCATACCACACTTTCCGCCGAGTTTGAACGCGTGTTCGCGAAAGATATTTTTCTTGTGAAAAAGTTCTAAAAGGATTGGCAATTGTTATGTAATCGCTTACAATAGGATGCAGAGGTGATTAAGATGAAGACAATCGGATTTCCATTATACCAAGAAACACCCACGCTCCAAGATGACGGGGCGGCCCTGCAACGGATTTGCCAGCGCTATTCTGGGACGGCCACGATTCGGGTCAACGCAAACGTTGAGCTGAATCCGCGGCTAGCCCAGGAAGTGGCGCAGCTTTCCCAGTATGGTGGCGATTTTGTCCAGGTCGTTGCGGACGGCCCGGATGAGGCTCAGTTGGCGGCCGCCATTCATCAGCAGCTGGCCAAAGATAAGTATTGTTATTAACAAGCAAAAAAGTTACGCCACAGGACCTGGACTGGTCGCCTGACCGTTCGCTAGTGCCTGGATTAGGCGGTTCTTAAAATAACTGAATGTCGATTCCGCCCTTAAGCGGTGAATCGCTAATCTCAACGCGCCTGGGGCAACTTCCCAGGCTTTTTGGCGTCCCCTGACATAGCTGAAGCGTACGCCAACGGGCAGCTGATCAATTTTCATTGGCAATCGTGCCACAGCTGACCGCCACTTGACGACCGGCAGACGATTCGCTAAGCTCAAAGCAGACGAGGGAGGAATCGGTATGGACGAAGCACAAGTGGCGCGGCTCTGTGAGATTGCGCCCAAGTATGGCCTGCACCTGGAACATCAGGGTTTGATAATTACCAAAATAAACGATCAAGCCACGACGTTCGATACCGCAAGCTATATGCCTGATCAATTTATTGACCTCTTATCTAAAATCATTGCGACGAATATGAAGGCAGATCTGTGGCAATGGCAATAAAAAATTAGCGCCGTCCCCTTGGGGTCACGACGCTAATTTTATAGACATTTTTATTCCTCTTCCCAACGGTCGAATTCGTTGGGGTGGCTACTGAGGTAGCTCATGGCTTCTTGCGCCAAGGCCTTGCTAGCAGCGGTAAAGTCGTGGGGCGCATTGGCTTCATCGGCGTCGGCTTCATCGTGTAAGAACCCTTCCGCCAGGTCCAAATACTTGGTCCGGCGGCCGGCACCGTCGTCCTTGAACAAGTCATCTAATCCGTTGAGATCGGTCTTGGCCGCAGCCGCGACCTTTTCAGCTAAATTGGGTTGTTTCCCTAATTTGTTAGCGGCGTAATCCATCAAAAAGTCATTCATATCAACGATGATGGCGTGCCGTGCGACTCTTTCTTTTTTGTTTGCCACTTCTGGTCACCTCTCACCCTTAATTCTAGCCATTATCGGAATATTACGCAATTAATCGCACGTTATTAATAAATTAATCGTGTTTGACCCTTAACTATCGGCATAATTTCATTAATTTTAGGATTTTGGCAAAATTTACCGAAAATTTACACGAATGCGACGGAAAATATATATTCACCACGTAGAATCAGGGTTGTAAGTTAAGGGGAGCACCACGGAAGGTTTTTAAATCTTAGCTTACGTTGTGGTGGTTCTACTATCTTAAAAAGACATGGAGTGACAGAGATGAATAAGGGATCAAAGTTAGCAATGGGGATTGCGGCAATTAGTTTATTATTAGTTGGTTGTGGCAAGGCAACGAGTTCAACGAGCAGCAAGAGCAGTAGTAGCGAAGCCTTATCTGGTAAGGTAACGGCAGTGGGTTCCACGGCCTTACAACCTTTAGCAGCTAAGGCGGGCGCAAACTTCCAAGCCAAGAACAGCAAGGTTAACCTGACCGTTCAAGGTGGGGGTTCCGGGACTGGGTTGAGCCAAGTTCAAGCCGGCGCCGTTTCCATCGGGAACTCGGATATCTTCGCTGAAGAAAAGGCGGGGATCAAGGCTGACAAATTAACTGACCACAAGGTTGCTGTTGTCGGGATGGCACCTGTTGTGAACAAGGATGCCGGGATCAAGAACCTGAAGATGGCCCAAGTTAAGCAAATCTTTACCGGGAAGATCACCAACTGGAAAGAAGTCGGTGGGAAAGACCAAAAGATCGTGATCATCAACCGGGCACAGGGAAGTGGGACGCGAGCAACATTTGAAAATGCTGTCTTGAAGGGTGCCACTGCTGTGAAGTCGCAAGAACAAGATTCTAACGGTGCGGTTCAAAAGATCGTTGCGACGACTCCAGGTGCCATCAGCTACTTGGCCTTCTCTTACTTCACGAACAAGTTACAAGCCGTGTCCATCGACAACGTGACGCCAACGGACAACAACGTTGAAAATAACAAGTGGAAGATCTGGTCTTACGAACACATGTACACCAAGGGGACGCCTGACAAAGCAACTGCGGCCTTCTTGAAGTACATGGATTCCAAGGCGGTTCAAAACAGTTTGGTTAAAGACATGGGTTACATCAGTATCCATGATATGAAAGTTACCAAGGACGCTAAGGGGACAGTTACCCAAAACTAAGCGTCAGCAGCGATAGTCGTCGTCACAGGGGTGGAGGTGCGAACACAGCACCTTCACTTTTTTTAAAGGGGGAGTCAATTCATGGAGCAAACAAATTTCCAACTAAAACAACAAAAGACCCAGTCCAATGACTGGTCTGCCCGGTTGCATCACGCGACTCGGGCCACGCGGGAAGACTGGCTGGGTAAAAGTATCAGCTACCTGTGCATTGGGGTCATCATCTTGGTGGTGGCGTCCATGCTGTGGTTCATCACGTCTAAAGGCATCGCCACCTTCACGCAAAACCACGTGAGCCTGGGTAAGTTTTTGACCGGGACCAACTGGGCGCCGGATCAAGGCAAGATTGGCGCGTTACCCATGATCGTCGGGTCGTTTGCGGTGACCTTTGCCGCCGCCATCGTCGCCACGCCATTTGCCGTGGGGACCGCCATCTTTATGACCGAAATCTCACCTAACAAGGGCCGGAAACTCCTACAACCCGTGATTGAATTACTGGTGGGAATTCCATCCGTCGTTTACGGGTTCATTGGGTTAGCCGTAGTCGTGCCCTTCATGCGTAGCATCGTGGGTGGCTCCGGTTTCGGGATTATTTCCGCAACGTTTGTGCTGTTCGTCATGGTCTTACCCACGATTACGTCCATGACCGTGGATAGTCTGCGGGCCGTACCGCGTCACTTCAAGGAAGCCTCATTAGCCTTAGGGGCAACGCGGTGGCAAACGGTCTCCCGGGTCATCTTACGGTCCGCTACACCCGGTATTCTGACCGCCGTCATCTTCGGAATGGCGCGGGCCTTCGGGGAAGCGTTGGCCGTCCAAATGGTCATTGGGAACGCGGCCATCATGCCCAAAAACCTGATCTCACCAGCCTCAACGCTGACGAGTCAATTAACCACGGGGATTGGGGACACCATTGATGGCACGTTACCGAACAACGCGCTGTGGTCATTGGCGTTGATTTTACTACTGATGTCATTATTCTTTAACGCACTGGTGCGGGTGATTGCAAAGAGGGGGCAACTCAAACATGAACGCTAAACGTACGGATTTTTTGGCGACGGTCATCATTGACTTAATCGTCGCCGCCGTGGTAGGAATCTTGATCTTCCTGCTGGCTTACATTCTGATCTCTGGGTTGCCTCACGTCACCTGGAACTTCTTGACCGGGACTACGGATGCCTTCAGTGGCGCCGGCGGAATCGGCGTCCAGTTGTTTAACTCGTTTTATCTGTTGGTCTTGACCATGTTGATCTCCATTCCCATTTCCTTGGGGGCCGGCATCTATTTGGCCGAATATGCCAAGGACAACTGGCGGACCAGCCTGATTCGTTCCGCCATCGAAGTCTTGAGCTCACTGCCTTCCGTGGTCGTTGGGTTGTTTGGCTTCCTACTGTTTGTCGTGAAGTTCAAGATTGGCTTTTCCGTTATTTCTGGGGCCATTGCGCTGACGTTCTTCAACCTGCCGCTGTTAACGCGGAACATTGAAGAGTCCCTGAGCGCCGTGTCCCGGAACCAACGGGAAGCTGGCCTGTCGTTAGGGCTATCCAAATGGAAGACGGAAATCGGCATCATTTTGCCCGTGGCATTGCCAGGAATCGTGACCGGGATCGTCTTGAGTGCCGGTCGGGTCTTCGGGGAAGCCGCCGCTTTGATCTACACGGCGGGGCAAAGTGCGCCCGTCACCAACTTTGCGGATTGGAACCCGATGGATGCGGCGAGTCCGCTCAATCCATTCCGGCCCGCAGAAACGTTGGCGGTGCACATTTGGAAAGTGAACACGGAAGGGCTGGCCACCAATGCCGCCCAACTGTCTGCGGCAGCCTCAGCGGTGTTGATCATTGCCGTATTGTTATTCAACCTGGGCGCCCGGTTACTGGGGAACTTCCTCTACCGGCGTGTCACGGCCAGCAAGTAAGGGGGAACTGCAATGTTAAAACAATATTCATTTGATAAAACGGCGGTGCAGACCTTCGCTGACAATACGCCACTGGCCATGAAGACCGAGAATTTACAGGTCTTTTACGGGGCCAACCACGCCATGCACGATGCCAACTTGGAATTTCCCAAGAATCAGATTACCGCATTGATTGGGGCTTCTGGTTCTGGGAAATCGACGTACTTGCGGTCACTGAACCGGATGAACGACGGTATCGCCACGGTCACCGGTAAGATTTGGTATCACCAGGTCGACATCAACGAGCCGACCGTTAACATTTACGAGATTCGACGGCACATTGGGATGGTCTTCCAACGGCCCAACCCCTTTGCCAAGTCGATTCGCGAAAACATTATCTACGCGTTGCGGGCCAATGGCTTGAAAAACAAGGCAGAACTAGAAGAACGCGTGGAAAAGAGCTTGCGGGGTGCGGCCCTGTGGGATGAAGTCAAGGACTCACTGGATAAGAGTGCCTTGTCGCTGTCTGGTGGGCAACAACAACGGCTGTGCATTGCGCGGTCGATTGCTATGGAACCGGATGTACTGTTGTTGGATGAACCTTGTAGCGCCCTGGATCCCATTTCCACGGTCAAGGTGGAAGAGACCCTGTTGGAACTGCAGAAAAAGTATACGATTATCATCGTGACCCACAACATGCAGCAAGCTGCGCGGGTCAGCAGTCAATGTGCCTTTTTCCACTTGGGGCACGTCATGGAATACACGTCGACGGGAACCATGTTTAGCAATCCGCAGATTCCGGTCACGCAAGATTATATCGCCGGGAGCTTCGGTTAATGGAGTTCGTGGGTCAGCGCGAGACGCTGATTCACGAGCTTTTTTGGGTGCCGCGAAGACTGTGCTTGTCGTATAATGAACCTATCAAGGTTTTGGGAGGAATTGACGATGAACAGGAAAGTATTTGCGGCGGGACTCGTCTTTATCGGCGCATTGATTGGTGGCATGGTGCCAGCAGCCGCCAGCACCCAGTATTTGGGCGTCACGACGCATAAATTTTTACAAACCAAACGTAAAATCGTGACCAAGAATGCGGCGAAGACGGCGACGATTACCATCCCCAAGGGGACCGTGGTTCAGATTCAAGCTATCAGTGCCAGCAACGGCAAGACGGCGGTCGGATTGAATATTAATCAGTTGAGCTATCATATTCGCAAGACCGACCACCAAAAGGGTCTCATGACGCGGTCGATTGCGGCGACCACGAAGAATTTTAAACACGTCTCTGTGCCCAAATACTTAGCGTTCTACGCGACGCAAAAGACCTATCCCGACGGCGCATTGCGCAACTACAAGGGAGATGGCAACCTGTTCAAGGGCACCAAGTACCCCAAGAATGATACCAAGGCCAAGCTGGCCCGCGTGCACATCACACCGGATGGCTACCTGGAGTATTACAAACGCAGTGCCTTCATCAACAAGCAAGTCGACGGCAAGCCCACGACTTCCGTAAAAATCACCAAGGCCGTGCGCCCGGGCAAGAGTGGCAAGACGACGCTGTATACCAAGAGTGCCGTGCCCAAGGCCATCGGGACCAAGGTCAAGAAGAGCGGCAAGTATCGGTATCGCGTAACGATTAAGCGGCTGAATCAGTATTATGCCACCACTTTTTACCAGGCCAAGACCAAGAACGTTTTGAACTCGATTGAAATCGCCGCCGGTTACCAGGTCGGCAAACAACAGTACTTCATGAGTGAATCCACGGTCTACCCGGCCTAAAAAGGAAAAGCAGCGAGCCCTCAGTATCTTCTGAGAGCTTGCTGCTTTTTGCGTAATGATTGAAAGTGAAATTCGCGAAACCAGTAGCCTGCGTCAGGCTAGGGTGAGGCCTACAGCGCCAACTCAGATGTGACCATCCCTGGCCAACTCCGGTGAGTTGATGCCTATCAGTAACACTGTGTTAATGAAGGATCTGTCGTCAATGCAGCTACTGCTCGGGGTTAAGACGATAGTTACTAACGTGTATTCCTGTAGCCGAGAGTTCGCCAAATATGGGTTCAGCCGTGGGAGTTCCCTTAGCGGCGTGGTTCTTGCCGCTTAGGGAACTGGCGTCTTTGAGACGTGTTCTTCGGCTCAAAGCGAGGCGTCGAGACCGTTTTTTGGCTCGACCCGTCCGCCCAAGCGTTCCAACCCATATTTGGTGAACGGTAGGCGGCCAGTTCCTGCTATGAAGCGGTCAATAACTGTTGCGTTAATGATGCATCTTAAATTCCAAATAACGGTCGTTGTACAGTTCGACTTTGGCCGGCGACAGGTCGCGGTAGACCTGCAGGTGGTCGATGGTCGACTGCGTGGGGTAGAACTGGCGGTCATCGCGAATGGCCTTGGGCAACAGCGCCTTGGCCTTGGCGTTAGGCGTGGCGTACCCGATGTAAGCCGCGTTTTGAGCGGCGTTGGCGGGTCGGCTCATGAAGTTCAAGAAGGCGTAAATGGCGTTGTAGTGTTGGGCCGTCTTGGGGATGACTAGGTTGTCGAACCACAAGTTACTGCCCTCGCTGGGCACGACGTAGTGGAGGTGGTGGTTGTTGGCCAGCATTTCGGCCGCCTCACCGGACCAGTCGACCGCGATGGCGGCTTCGTCTTGGACCATGTACATCTTGATTTCATCGGCCACGATAGCCTTGACGTTGGGCGCCAACTGGTTGAGCTTTTGTTCAGCGGCGCGCAATTTTTGCGGATCGGTGGTGTTCATCGACTGGTGTTGCGTGATCAGGGCCATGCCCATGATGTCGCGGGCCGAGTCGATCAACATAATCTGGTCGCGGAACTTAGGGGACCAGAGATCTTGCCAGTGCTGGACCTGACTGGCCTTGACGAATTTGTCGTTATAAATGATGCCCAGCGTGCCCCAGAAATACGGCATCGAATAGCGATTACCGCGGTCGAAGGGCTGATTCAAAAATTGTGGGTCGAAGTTGTGCCACCCGGTCAGCCGGCTTTTGTCCAGTGGCTGTAGGAGGTGGGCCCGTTTCATTTTCGCGACCATGTATTCGCTAGGGATGGCCAGGTCGTAGTGCGTACCACCCTGATTGATCTTGGTGTACATGGCCTCGTTGCTGTCGAAGGTTTCGACGTTGACGTGGTAGCCGGTTTCTCGTTGAAATTTCTTCAGGAGACCGGGGTCAATGTAGTCGCCCCAGTTGTAAAGATTCAAGACCTTGTCGCCGGTACTGCCGCTGGAGCGTTCCAATTGCGCACTGCTGTAAGCGAGCAGGCCGCAGATGGCGAGTAAGCCGATGATCAGACTGACTAAACGTTTCATGAGACCACCTCCCGCTTACGATGCTTGCGTTTGCGACTGGCCTGTTGAATCCAGTAGTAGCCGCCCACCAACAACAGGGAGAAGAGAAACATGACGCCGGACAGCGCGTTGATCTCCAGGTTGATGCCTTGCCGCGCCCGGGAATAGATTTCCACGGACAGGGTGGAAAAGCCGTTGCCAGTCACAAAGAAGGTCACGGCAAAGTCGTCCAGCGAGTACGTCAATGCCATGAAGAAGCCGGCAAAGATACCGGGCGAAATGAAGGGCACGATGACTTGCGACAGGAGTTGCCGCGTGGTGGCACCCAGGTCCTGCGCGGCGTCCAACATGGAAGCCGACATTTCCCGTAGCCGGGGGAGTACCATCAAGACCACGATGGGAATTTCAAAGGCAATGTGGCTCATCAGCACCGAGCCAAAGCCCAGCGGAATTTTGAGCATCGTGAAGAAAATCAGAAAGCTGGCCCCGATGATGACGTCCGGTGAGACCATCAAGACGTTGTTTAACGTCAACAGCGATTCACGGGTGACCCGCTTGGTGGTGCGGTTGATGCTCAGGGCGCCCAGTGTGCCGATCAGAGTCGCAATCAGCGATGACAACAGGGCGACCAGCAGCGTATTGGCCACGATGGCTAGCATCCGCGCGTCGCTAAAGAGCGTTTGGTAGTGCCGCCAGGTGAAGCCGTGGTAGTTGGTCATGGTCTCCCCCTGACTGAAGGAGTAGACGATTAGAAATAAGATGGGCGCGTACAAAATGATAAAGACCAAGATCAGGTAGGCCTTGGCAAATTTTTGTCTCATCGCGGCGTCCCTCCTTTCGGTCGTTGGTCGCCGGTCAGCGTCATGACGATAATCATGGCGATGATCAGGACCACACCAATCGTGGACCCCATGCCCCAGTTCATGGTGGTCAAAAAGTGTTCCTCAATCGCGGTCCCCAGCGTGATGACCTTGTTGCCGCCAATCAGGCGCGTCAACATGAAGAGGGACAGCGAGGGGATGAAGACGGCTTGGACGCCCGCCTTGACGCCCGGAAGCGTCAACGGAAAGATGACCCGCCGAAAAGTCTGCCAGTTGCTGGCGCCCAGGTCCCGACTGGCGTTGACGAAGGCCGGGTTCAGGTCATCAAGGGCGTTGAAGATCGGTAGAATCATAAATGGAATCTGGATGTAGGTGGCCACGAAGATGAAGCTGGCGTTGGTGAACAGAATTTGTTGCGGGCCAATACCAATGAAGGTCAAAAATTGATTGGCCAATCCGGCCTGGCTGAAGATACCAATGAAGGCGTAGGCCTTTAACAAGATGTTGATCCAGGTTGGCAAGATTACCAGTAGTAACCAGAATTGCCGGTGCTTCAGCTGATGGAGAAAGTAGGCCGTGGGGTAGCTGATCAGGCCGGTGAACAGGGTGATCAAAAAGGCATACCATACGGAATTCAGCGTCATCTTGAGGTAGGTGGCGGATTGAAAATAAGTGCTGTAATTGCTGAAGGTAAACTGGTGACCCAGGTCAAAGAAGGATTGGTAAATAATCAAAGCGACCGGCGCAATGACGAATAGTGCCAGCCACAGGCCGTAGGGGATGAAGTACAACCAGGTTTTACGTTTCGTCACGGGTCTCATCCTCCGTTTCGTAAGTCTCTAGCCGCGCGTCGAATTCGGCTTCCTTCTCGCCAAAGCGCATGACGTGCAGGTCTTGCGGCCGGAAGGTGATGCCCACGGCCGTACCGTCCTCGGCGGGATTGACCGAGTGAATCAGCCAGTCGTTGCCCAGCCGGTCGGTCGCCGCAATTTCGTAGTAGTCGCCGCGAAATAACTGGGTGTCGATGGTCACGGTCAGCTTGGCGTGCTCTGGGTCGGTCAGCGTCAGGTCTTCGGGCCGAATGACGATTTCCACTGGTTCGTTGACCGGGATGCCGGCGTCGGCACATTCGAATTGGTGGCCACCAAAGGCTACTTGGAAGTCGGCAATCATTTTACCGGGTAAGATGTTGCTTTCCCCGATAAAATCGGCGACAAAATGGTTGATGGGTTCGTCGTAAATGTCGACCGGTGAGCCGCTTTGGAGGACCTCGCCTTGGTTCATGACGAAAATCTCATCGCTCATGGCGAGGGCTTCTTCCTGGTCGTGGGTGACGAACAAAAAGGTGATGCCAAGGCGTTGCTGCAGGTCGCGCAACTCGTATTGCATTTGGCGGCGCAACTTAGCGTCTAACGCCGACAACGGTTCATCGAGCAACAGGACTTGCGGTTCCATCACGATGGCGCGGGCAATGGCGATCCGTTGTTGTTGGCCCCCGGACAGGGCGCTGATCTCACGGTCGCCGTAGTCGGCGAGCTGGACCAGCTGGAGTGCCTGGGCGACCCGTTTTTCAATTTCTGGTTTCGGTGTTTTTTTCAAGGTTAAGCCAAAGGCCACGTTTTCCGCCACGGTCATGTGCGGGAAGAGGGCGTAGTCTTGGAAGACCGTGTTGACGTTGCGCTTGTTGGCGGGCACGGCATTGATCCGCTGGCCGGCAAACAGCACGTCGCCCTCAGTCACGTCGGTAAAACCAGCGATAGTTCGTAAAATGGTGGTCTTACCGCAGCCTGATGGGCCGAGAAGGGTGTAAAACTTTCCAGGCTCCAGCGTGAGGTTAATGTTTTTCAAAATGGGATGGTCATCGTAACGCTTGGTGACGTGACGCAGTTCAATAATAGGTTGGGGCATCAGGCGGCCTCCTCTAAGGTAGATTTGGTTGCGGGGCGAACCGGGCAACCTTTTTGATTATAGCGGGTTTAGCAAGAAATTGAAACGAAAAAAGATGGTGGTTGGGTCAGATAATTAAGGTGGACAATTAACACAGCCAGGGCGGAAATTGCGCGTGCCGAAAAAGGCCGAGACCAGTGGCCCCGACCGCGGGATGATGCCTATAGCCTACCAACCGTTGACGAGAAAAGCCATCATCAGGCTGGGGGATGTGTCTAAAGTTAAGCGGACCGGCTAAAACCGACGTTCCAAGACGAAGGTGCGGCGATTCATGGCCACGATATTTTTCGGAGTAGCGCTAAGAAGTTTACGATAAAAAATCTCACAAAACATGGCAATTGTCACAGCTATACCTGATAATCAAGAGGTTGCCTACCCACACTAGCAACAGTGGGGAGGTGAATCCTTATGTTGCAAACTTTTTTTGCACCACTGGTTGTTGGCCTCCTAGTTGCCATCTTTACGGATTGGTTGGAACGTAGGCGGCATAGGTAGTTTTAGGCGACTTCTGACCCACCCGTTTGTTAACTTGGACGTATAAAAAAGCCCCTGACTATTGCAGTAGTCAGGGGCTTTGGTGAATCCAATGTTACAAACTTTTTTTGTACCTTAAGTATATCACAACAGCGATAAATAACAACTGACACACACCAGCTGTCATTTATACCTAAAACGAGATGCTTTGTACATAAATGTAAACCGCAATACAAAAAAACTGCTAGCCGCTAAGCTAACAGTTCCGTGTTGCCCCTGCCAAGGTGTGTGTGCGACGACGGTCAGCCATGACGGTGACCGTCTGCGATGAAGGCAGCTGCGAGTGAAGGGATTAAAAAAATGAGAACGTTATGGGCCACGCTTGGTGCCACCGTTCTCATCGTAAATCTTACTTCAATGGACCTTACCGGATTTGAACCGACGACCTCCTGCATGCGAAGCAGGCGCTCTCCCAACTGAGCTAAAGGCCCATACCACTTATGCATTCTATTATATCACGATGATTGAAAATGTTAATGCAAAAGTGGCTTTTGGCTTTAAAAATTTAGTGTTTGAATCCCTTGAACAGGTGCTGCCAGAGGCTTTGACTGTCCGTTTGCAACATCAACCGTTGGTATTGACGGCCGATGTAAACGGCGAATAGACCGGTGGCCACGATCAAGATGGCCAGCGATCCCCATTGTTCGCCCCAGCCCACGGTACCGTTGATGATTCGCATCGGCATGAAGTATGACGAGAAGAAGGGCACGTAGGACAAGATCTTGACGATCACCGCGTCCATGTTGTTTTGGAACGGGAAGGTGGCGAAGAAGCCTAGCATCCCCAACATGACGACCGGTTGTGCCGCCTTAGAGGCATCTTCGGCCTTGGCGACCAGCGCCCCGCTGTAGGCAGCCAGAATCGTGTAGATGACCACGCCGAACAACAGGTACAACAGGTTCAGGTTAAACAGGTTGTGGAACACACCGCTGACCAGTGTCTGATGGTCGACAATCAGGCGGTGAATCCCCGCATAGTTCATGGCGATGGCGTATCCGGCCCAGCCTCCCAGCAGGTAAATGACGATTTGGGTGACGATCATCAGGAGGATTCCCGTGATCTTACCCACGAAGTAGCTGGTGGCCGTGGTACTGGAGAAGATGATCTCCATGATCTTCGTGCCTTTTTCCGAGGCAATCTCTTGGGCCGTAATCGAAGAATAGGTGATGAGAATGATGTAGATCATGGTCACCAGTACCCAAAAAGAAATGAGTTTGGCCAGGTTAGAGGTCCCGGTCTTGGTGGCCACGTGTTGCTTCAACACCGGTGTTTGGGCCAGCGCCTTTTGTTGCTTGGGTGACAGGTTGGCCGTTTGGTAATTTTGGACCTGCTGGTATTGCGTCAGGAAGTTCTTGACCTGCGCTTGCAGGCCACTACTCATTGACTTACTGCCGTGATAATCCCCGCGTAGGCGCGTCCCGTCATTGCTGAGGGTGAGGTAGCCGGCCAAGTGGTTGGCCTTGACCGCTTTTTTGGCCGCGGCCACCGTGGTGATCTTGGTGTTGATGTTGTCCGAGTGTTGTGCAAGATAGCCCCGCCGGAGTGCTGGGGTCTCACTGATGACGGCGACTTGACTGCTACTGCGATTACTGTTGGCACTGATGTAGCTGATGCCCGCGGTCAAGGCAATCATCAAAAACGGACCGAGGATCATGAACAGGAAGCTCCAGGATTTTACCTGGCGCAGATAGGTCTCAAAGGTCACTACCCAAGTCTTAGACATGTTCCTCACCTACTTTCAGTCGGAAGATTTCGTCAAGGGTCGGCGGTTGTTGGCTGAACTCCTCGATGTAGTGGCCCTGGGTCAGGGCGTCAAAAATGGCGGGTCCCGCGGTCGCGTCGGTCAAATGTAAGACGTAACGGCGACCGTGCCGCGAAGTGACGCTGGCAACCCCGGGAAGGGTGGCGAGGCGGTCGGCCGACCAATCGGTGGTCACGAACAGCTCGGTCTTCCCAAATTGGTCGCGAACCTCATCCAGCGTGCCGTGAAGGACCACGTTGCCCTTGCGCAGCATGACTAACCGATCACACACCGCCGTGACGTTTTCCATGTCATGGCTGGAGAAGATGATGGCCGCACCGTCTTGTTTGGCCGTCAGGATGGCCTGCTTTAACAGATCGGCGTTGACCGGGTCCAGGCCACTGAATGGCTCGTCTAGGATGATGAGCTTGGGGTGGTGGATCAAAGTGCAGATCAATTGGACCTTCTGTTGATTACCCTTGGAGAGGTCCTTGATCTTACTCTTGCGGGTCCCCTTGACGGCGAAGCGTTGGAGCCAGTCGTCGATTTGGGGCCGCGTCACCTTGGCGGATTGGCCCTTGAGCCGTGCCAGGTAGATGATTTGTTGTTCAATAGTTAATTTGGGCATCAGGCTACGCTCTTCTGGCAGGTAGCCGATTTGGTCGAAATCAGTGGCGGCCAAGGTGTGGTCTTGCCAGTGAATCTGACCGGCGTACGTGATGAAATTTAAGATGCTATGAAAGGTCGTGGATTTACCAGCCCCATTTTGGCCGATCAAGCCGAGGATCTGGCCGTCCGGCACGTCAAAGCTAACATCGTTGAGGGCCTTGACGGGGCCAAATTCCTTACTGATGTGCTGTATGCTTAACATGGCAGTTTCGCTCCTATCGCGTTAATGGCTCTATTATACCCGTAGATGGTGGGGAAACTAAAGGCGGGTAGGCACTTTGTAAAGTAGCTGTCATCTAAAGACGAGAGAGTGAGCCAAAAGGCGATTAACCGGCGAGCATTCAGGCTCGCCGACTAATCCCGGGTTGAGATTGTTTGGTTAGCAGTTTTAAGCGGAACCGACTGCCTTTTGGCGATGTAAAGGTACCCAATTATAACATTCATTATAATCGGGCTTAGAGGCAAAAACGGCCAGCCAGGGCAAAGGGGCCCGGTTGGTCGTTTGAAATATGCATTACTTTCTATTCTGTGGTTGCGCAGTGCTGTTGACTTGTGCTTGGGCCGGCGCCACTTTACGGGCGGGCCGCATGTTGAAGATGATGTTGAGTAAGACGGCCGAGAAACTCCCAATGACCACGCCGTTGTTCATCACGATCTGTAAGGATTGCGGCAGGGCCTGGAAGATTTGTGGATAGACGGTCACGCCGAGTCCCAGGCCGATGGAGATGGCGGAGACCAACAGGTTGTTGTTATCTTTGAAATCAACTTGTTGGAGCATCCGGATGCCTTGGACGCCGACCATGCCAAACATGACGATCATGGCGCCACCTAAGACGGGATCGGGAATGACTGTGGCCAACGCACCAATCTTGGGTAAGAGGCCCAAGAGCATCAGGAAGGCCGCGGAGAAATACAGCGGCTTGCGCGTTTTCACGCCGGAGAGTTGGACCACCCCGACGTTTTCGGAGAAGGTGGAATACGGGAAGGTGTTGAACAGGCCGCCTAAGATGACGGCGATGCCTTCCGCGCGGTAGCCGCGTTTCAAGTCTTGTTCGCCGATCGGCTTACCGGTGATTTCACCCAAGGCAAAGAAGACGCCAGTCGATTCGACCATGGTGGTCAAGGAGACCAGAATCATAGTCAGAATAGAGGACCATTCGAATTTGGGCGCGCCGAAGTAGAAGAATTGGGGCAGGTGGAACCAGCTGGCCTGGCCGACCGCCTTGAGCGAGACCAACCCCATGGCTGCCGCGATGAACGTTCCAATCAGGATCCCGGCTAGAATAGATAGGGACTTCAAGAAACCCTTGGCAAAGGCGTTTAAGCCCAAGATGATGGCCATAGTCAGAAAGCCAATGAACAGCAGCTTGGGATCGCCAAAGCTTTTGGCCGTGGCATCGCCGCCTCCCAGGTCCTGAAAGCCCACGGGAATCAGGGTGAAACCGATGATGGTGATCAACGACCCCGTCACGACTGGTGGGAAAAAGTGCTTGATCTTGGAGAACCAACCGGCACTCAAGAAGACGAAGATCCCGGCACTGATGATGGCGCCGTACATGACGCCCACGCCGTATTGATTACCAATGGCGCTCAGGGGTGTCACGGCTTGGACGGCACAGCCTAAGACGACCGGTAAGCCGATCCCGGTCAGCGGGGTACGCTTTAATTGTAAGAGGGTCGCGACCCCACACATGAAGATATCCGCACTGATCAAATAGGCCATTTGCATGGCGTTGAAGTGTAACGCGCCCCCAATCAAAAGGGGCACGATGACGTCACCAGAATACATGGCTAATAAATGCTGAAACCCTAAAATTGCTGCGCGCCACAGGGAAAGTGGCTGGCGAGCCGCTGACGACGTAGAAGTTGCGGATTTGGACTGCAAGACAATTTCCTCCTTGTTGTGATGTCTATTGGCCCAAGGTTGGTGAAAACAAAAAAGCTCCCTTGCAAAAAGGGGGCTACTGAAAACTCGCCGACGAACTCTTTTCATCGGCAAAAAGAGTTTCGTCCTCAATTTGCTTATAGTCCAGAATTTACGGTTCTGGGTAGAAACTCGCCAACCTTATTATGGCATTATATAGGCAATCACATATTTTTTAAATGGAATGTCACTTACTTTACCACGGGTAAATGAAAAAAACAATCCCTGATGTCATTTTCGGATTTTGTGCCAGAGATTTTTCAGAATGTCGCCGAACCAGTGGAATACCGGGCCCCAATCGGCCATGCCGCCGGATGAGCTGTACTTCTTGGGATGGACGTGAACCCCGGGAACATAGACTTTGTCGCGATCTTCGTTTTTTGACATTTATGAGTCATCCTCTCCGAATTCTAACTTAATTTTACCGCAAATACGGTACAATGTGGATAACGAGTTTGGGTGGTGACCGGCAAAGCCGACAGGTTCTACCCCTAACGCTTAACTTTGAGGAAAGAAGCTGACAGTTTTGAAGAAAATTTTAGCGATTCACACCGGCGGCACCATCTCCATGTCGCAAAATGACCAGGGTGAAGTGGTGCCCAACGCCAAGAATCCCATCGCCGAACAGGAGACCATCCTGGCGGGGCGCGTTGAATTGTTCACGGATGAGATGTTTAACCTACCATCCCCGCACATGACGCCCGTCGAAATGCTGCAGATCAAGCAACGCATTGACCAGGCCGAGCGCGACGGCATCGACGGCGTGGTCATCACCCACGGAACGGATACCTTGGAAGAAACCGCGTATTTCTTGGACCTGACCTTACCCAGCACGATTCCCGTCGTTGTGACCGGGGCCATGCGCTCGTCTAACGAGGTTGGTTCCGATGGCCTGTATAACTTTCAGTCCGCCATTGAAGTGGCCGCAGACGACGCCTCACGGGGCAATGGCGTGATGGTCGTGATGAACGACGAGATCCACACGGCACGCTACGTGACCAAGACCCACACCACCAACGTGGCTACGTTCCGGACGCCGACGTTTGGTCCCATCGGTATCGTAGCCAAGGACCACGCCGTGTATTTCCAGAAATTGATTCGCCAAGACACCTGTGATATCGACCACGTAACGGACCACGTGTACCTGTTGAAGGCTTACGCGGGGATGGACGGTAGCCTGTTTGACTTTTTGGACAACGACCAGACCGCGGGCTTAGTCATCGAGGGCCTGGGCGCTGGCAACTTACCGCCACAAACGCTGCCCGCCATTCAACGCCTGTTAGACCGACAGATTCCTATCGTGTTGGTCTCGCGGTGCTATAATGGCGTTGCCGAAGACATTTACGATTACCAAGGCGGCGGAATCGAGCTGCGGAAAATGGGCTTGATGCTGTGCCAAGGGTTAAACGGCCAAAAGGCGCGCATCAAGTTGCTGGTCGGCTTGAGCGCTGGTCTAACGGGCAAGCAACTCGCCCAATTTCTCAGTACGGCGGTTTCCTAACCAACCCTGACGGACTTGACGGGCTATTTTGGTCAATATATGGTAAGATTTTCTGATAATAGGAAAAAGGGGGTCGTCATGTGAATTCAATTGTGAATGACTTAAACCGGGCATCGGACCGGCATTTGCTGGTCAACGTGTATCAAACGAATCAAGATGTGGTTTACACCGGGTACGTGACGACAGTCGGCACATCCGGAATCATCCTCGCGACTTACGATGATTTCGGAATACCTGATGGTGCCGTCTTCTTAGCGTTAGACGTCATCGATGAAGTTGAATTTTCGAGTGAAGATTTGGAAAATATGGCCTTCCGGATCAGAACGGCTCGTGATGAGCAATTCGTCCAGGCCGGGGGCTTGACCATGACCTTTGACCAGCGACGTGACTTACGCCGGCAGGTCTTGAGCCACGCTTGGGTCGACCACTTGGTGTTGATGGTGGTCTTGAAAAATGATGAACACTTTTACGAAGGCGTCATCACTAGTGTCGCCAGCGATGCGGTGGGGATCCAGCTGATCAATAAGTTTGATTTTAGTGATCAACCGGCCTTAACGCTGAATCCGGCCGATATTGAGGTCATCGAATTTCAGGGTCGCGAACTGACCTTACAAGGTATCGCGGCATCACGCTTGCAACAGCTGACCCACCAGGACCAGGTGGCCGTGACCGATGCCACGCAATTCCACGACACGCTGGCCCAGTTGGTGGGCAAGGACCCGTTAGTGGCGCTGATTCCTAAGCACAATCGCGACCTGTTTTACGTGGGGCGGATCAACCTGCTGACCGACGACGCGGTTATCATGAGCCTACTGGACATGACCGGGCAATTCGGTGGTTACACGCTGATGCGTCTGAGCGGCCTGCACGCCATCGTCATTGAATCGGATTACCTGCAGACCATGCGGCTGTTCTCGTTGCTCAACCGAGCACGCCAGCAGCCCTTGCAGCCGGTGTTAAACGATGAGCGCCTGTTCGATGCGACGGTCGATCAATTCCAGGCCCGCCTGAGTCAAGCCGCGGCGTTTCAAACGATCGTCCACATTAAACTTGCGGGGGGCGACAGTCTGAGTGGTTATCCCAGTCACGTCGCTGGCGGCCGGTTTATCTTCCATAAGGTTGAGGACGATGCCCTTGACCGCGTGGGAGCGGTGTACCAAATTGACGACGTGGACGAGATTTCCTTCGGTTACCTCGACGCCTACCTGGTCGAACGCCAGCTCCGCATCGAAGGCGAACTTTAAGCCACTAGCGCTGATGGTTGCAGGTGAAATGGCGTAAACCAGATGCCTACGGCTGCCAAGAGCTCCGCCTGCTATGGAGAACGCTTGCAGCCTGAGAAGCGGTCTTCCGGCTCGCTTGAAAGCCTGGCCAAGACCGCCAGTCTCTCAAGTCGTCCCACCCAGTAACCTGACCCAAAACGTCAGCTAACTGGGTCGACACAGCTGGCTCCAATCAAACTTAGAACCAAATGACTAACTGCGGTCGGCCGAGTTCGGCCGCTTACATAAGGAGTTTGTTAAACATGAAATGGCAAAAATTACCGCGTTGGGCGCGAGACACGATTTCGGTGGTCGGCGCGATGGCGGTCTTGTTGGTGATCTACGATGCGTTCTTTGCCAAGCACGTCAATTGGGTGTTAGTCCCGATCCAAATCGTGGTGGCACTGTTAGCGGTGGGGGTGTGGAGCTACTTTAGCTACCGCAGTCAACAAAAACGCAAGCTTGCCGAACAACAGAAGGCCGAAGCGGCCAAGCAGCGGCAAGAAAAGCGGGCCGCCGAAAAGGCCGCTGGGGCCAAGATGGCGGCAGCGACCCGCGAGAAGAACCTGGCGCGAAACCAGGCCCATCAGCAACGGCGACACGACTAAGGAGGAAATTGCGGTGGCAGCTGAATTGAAATTTTGTCCGCATTGCGGTGCGGCCGTGAGCGCGACCGATACGGTTTGTCCGCAGTGTCAAACCGACTTGCGTCCTTACCGGGACTCACCTAAGCCGCCTCAATCAAGTCAAAAACTGAATTTGTCGTCGCTGTATGCCAACCCGTATCGGGAGGGCATGAAGCGGCTGAAAGCCAAGGAGGGGCAAGCGCCAGCCAAGCCAAAACGGCGGTGGCACTGGCCCTGGTCAAAGGAGTGAGCATAGTGGCTGAATTTGCAGTGATTCGGGGAGACATTACCGAAAGCAAGGTCGACGCTATCGTCAATGCCGCTAACACCACGTTATTAGGCGGTGGTGGCGTTGACGGGGCCATTCATCGCGCGGCGGGACCGGAGCTCTTTGCGGCTTGCGTGCCGTTGAATGGCTGCTTGACCGGTGAAGCCAAGATCACGCCCGGTTTCAAACTGCCGGCTAAATGGGTGATTCACACGCCTGGTCCCGTGTGGCGCGGTGGGCAACACGGGGAGCCGGAACTACTGGCCAACTGTTACCGCAACAGCCTGAAGCTGGCCATGGACCACGGATGCCGAACGGTCGATTTTCCGTCGCTGAGCACCGGGGTCTACGGGTATCCGTTAGAGGATGCGGCGGCCGTGGCGGCGCAGACGATTGCGTCGGTGCTGGCCAAGAGTAACGACCTCCAGCGGGTGCGCATGGTCGCGTTTGACGATGCGACCGCGGCGGCTTACCGGGGCGCCTGGGCGCAAGTCGTGGATTAATGTAAAAAAATAGACGCGTCAAAACGTTAGCGTACTTGCCAAACGTCTTGACGCGTCTTTTATTTAATCAGTGTTGTTAGTGGGGCTTGGTAGCGATGAAACCCTTTAAAGCACTTTGTTCCTCGCTGGTTGGGGCGAGTTCACCGGTCTTGATGGCATGAAACTTCTCAACGGACAGTCGAGAGCCAAAGGCCATTTCTCCATCTGTCTTATCGTATTTCTTTTGGTAGGCGATGATTGCTTCGGCCAAATCGTTTAATTCTTGACTCATTAATATCCCTCCAAATGATAATCCTAATGACTGCTTAAGTTCATTATACTAAATTTTTCAGAAATCGGCGGAATAAGTCCCGATATCTGAAGTTTTTTTCGATAATGCTTGCTGAATCGGGAAAAATTGCGTAAAATTAAATGCAATATGAAAATGGGCCGGAATCGCGGTTGTTAACCATTGTCGCAGAATTGTTAGGAAACTAACGTGAGTCTGTCACAGGTTTGCAATGCCCAGCGGTTAAGCTAGTTATTAGAAAATTTTGATAACATCGACTAGTGAGGTGGCAGCGTGAATTTAAGACATATCATTGGCAGCCTCGTGGCCGCGGTAATTATTTTGGGCGTCGTGAGCGGGTTGGCCTGGTTCACGATGGGCAAACACACCACGACGCGCCAGACCACCAGCCCCGTGGGCATTTTAGATGCCCCGCACACGCGCAACTTTCGCGCGAGTGTCAATAATGCGGAATGATCCGCCCCGAAGTCGGGTTCGCCCGGCTGTTTCATCTAACTCTTTGGTAATCATTGTGATTACACACTACAGTCACTTGTAGTTTATCAAGCAGGAAAACAGGTCGGCCTTCGGGCAGGCCTGTTTTTCTGTCCAAAATTAGGTGTTGAAAGTAGAATTAACGCGTTGATTGCTGTAACGACGGTGTTCTGACACCTAAATTAGTGAAACCAGACGCCTGCGTCAGTCAGGGTTCCGTCTGCTCTGGGAAACACCTCCAGCCTGAAAAGCGGTCTTCCGGTTCGCTTGAAAGCCTGGCAGAGTCCGCCAGTCTCTCAAGTCGTCCCGCGCTGTAGGCTGAGAAAGGACCTCAGCCAACACCGCCGACACAGCTGGCTCCACCCTGGCTGCCTCCGGCAAGGTAGCAATTATCAGCAACACTGTGTTAATGAAAGACCAGTCGTCAATATATCCGCTATCTGGGGTTAAGACGACTGTTACTGGCAAGCACGACGTTGGCGAACGGTAGGCGGCCAGCTCGCATTGTGTGGCTGAAAACGACTATTTTTGACGCCATGAGTCACATGCTAACAGTAGTTCCAGCTGATTTCCGTCTTTCAACCTTTAGTTGGCCAAACAAAAAGCGTCTGGAAAAAATCCAAACGCTGCGTAAGGGACCCTTTGCCGCACCCTTGCTCAATTAAAATGAAACCAGTCGCTCTGGTTGCGGCGGACGTCGCTGCGGATACCGAAGAAGTAGACCAGAAAGGCCGCGACGGCCACGCCTAGGACCACCGTCCACAGCCAGTTTTGCGTGTGGATGAAGGTGAAGTAGGCAAAGCCCAGGGTGCTTAAGCCAATTAGAATCAGGTTAAAGATCAGGTGCTTGCTGTGGATAAAGGCGACGGCGAGGGCCATGACGACGGCTCCACCGAACATGTTGTCACCACTGAGTTTACTACCGGGGCTACTGAGCAGGGCATAGAGCTCAATGGCGACGCCCAGTACCAAGGCTAGGTAACCGAAAAATTCTAGAAATGTTAAACGTGACGTTTTCAAGATTGCCACCTGCTTTCTTTCTTGCGGTAGCTCCATTATAACGCTGGTTTAGTGCCTTGAAAATGCAGATGCTGCGTTAGCGTCGGTGATTGACCAATCTTCTTGATCCAGCGCCATTTGCCAGAATTGCAGTTCGTACCAGCTGCTCTTCTTGAAAATAGCTAACAGCGCGTCCGTATTGGCTGGCGTGGCGACATAGTTAGCGAGGGCCAACTGGTCGTGCATGGCACCGGTGTAATCATCGGCATTGTAGGTGTCAATCCAGGATTGGTAGATGGGGACGGGCGATCCGGTGCCGGCCAGCGCCTGACCAATTTCGGCGTACAGCCAATAACACGGCAACAGACCCGCCACGGCTCCCGCGGGCCCCGCTGTCAGCAATGCCCGATAGATGTGGCTGATGTAGGCGTAACACGTGGGCGCGGCAGTCACGGCGGCGACTTCTGCCGGGGTGATGTTGAGCCGGTCAAAGAAGGTCTGGCGCACCGCAATTTCGCCGTCGCGCAGGCTGGCCGCACCGGCCCGTAACTGATTGACTACACGCGGGTCGTGGCTTTGGTCAGCCGCCAGGTCGTGGAGCTTGCCGAATTCGTGGAGATAGTGGTGGTCTTGAATCAGGTAGTAGCGAAAGGTGGCGGCGGGCAGGGTGCCGGCTTGCAGTTGGGTGATAAAGGGGTGGCGTTTGGACGCGTCCCACAGGGCTTGGGTTTGCGCATGTGCTTGATCAGTAAACATAACAAAACTCCTTTTAGGGTAGGCCGATGAACAGCCCGACTTGAACGGCGATGAGACTGAGGGCAAAGACCCACCAGTCGCGCGACCTTAAGGCCACCGTGATGGCATGGGTCCGTGGTGCGCCCTCGACAAAGCCGTGCGAGGTCATCGCAGCGGCCAGTTGGTCGGACCAGTTCATCGCAGCCAGAATGACTTTGAAATACAGTTGTGGTGACCAGACGTGCAGTTCTTGGCCCCGCATCAAGGCCGCAGCGCGAATCGTGGCGACCTCGGCTTGAATCTTAGGCATCAGGTTGAAAGCGGCCAGAAAGCCATAGGCAAATTTTGACGGCAGCTTGGCATTTTGTTCCAACGAGCGGGTCAACGTCAAGGGGTCCGTGGTCTGGGTGAACAGCCCGCCCATGTAGACGTAGACGAACATCCGGGTGAAGATGACCAGGAGAAAATGCTGGCTGGCGGTGCCTTGTAAGGTCAATGACCAGACCAACGCACTGGCAAAGAACAATGGGACCAGCGTCAGCCACAAGAAGCGTTTGAGTGTGACGTGGTTCAACAGCATCAAGGCCAAACTGACGATGATCAGCACCACGTTGACTGTCCAGACCTGGGTGAAGGACACCTCCAAGGCAATCAAGACGACCAAGGCTAATTTTAAACTGGGATTCATGGTGTCGCCTCCTGATAGGTGAGTTGCTGGTGATCGAGCGCCAGGTGTAAGGTGATCAGGTCGTCGAGGCCGCTGAGCTGGTGGCTGATCATGATCAGCGTCAAGTTGAGGTCGCGTTGAACGGTGGTCAGAATGCGCATGACCACTTGAATGGACGCAAAATCCAAGCCCTTCAAGGGTTCGTCTAGCAGCAACACGTTGGGCGCCATGATCAGCATGCACAGTAGCTGGAGCTTCTTTTGTTGGCCACTGCTCAACGAGTAGATAATCTGATCGACGTGGTCGGCGAGATTCAGCTGCGTCAACAGGTCCTGAACGCGTGTTGGGGTGAAGTAGGTGTGATTACCAAATTTTTGCGACAACGCTAACTCCTCAGCCACGGTTACGTTGAGAAATTGCGCGCTGGCCGACTGAAACATCAAGCTAACTTGGCGAGCGTAGCGCTTGCGGGGGAGCTTACGGATGTCTTGGCCGTCGTAGGTGAGCTGGCCTTGATAATTGCCCAATCGCACCAGCGCGCGAAACAGGGTGGACTTGCCGCTGCCGTTGGGACCGGTGATCAGCGTGGCCTGGTGAGCAAATAACGCCAGGTCTTGCGGCCGTAACAACTGCCGGTGTTCGTGACCCAGTGCCAGTTGGGTGCCCTGCAGGCTGACGGTGAGGTCGTCGGTAGGCAACGTCACGTGTGTCAACCGGAGCTTGTCCGGTGTGAATGCCGCAAAACGTGTCTGCGTTTCTGCCGGCGACAACAACGTCACGTGACCCTGATCCAGCACGGCCAGGTGGTCCACCCACCGGTCGTAATTGCTGAGGTCGTGGTCGGCCAAGATAATGGTCTTGCCGCGCTGCGTACATAGCATCACCAGCTTCTCCAGTAACGCCAAGCGGGTAGGCGGGTCGATGCTGGCAAAGGGTTCGTCTAGCAAGATGACGTCGCTGTCCATAGCCACGATGATGGCTAAAGCGACTTTTTGCTGCTCGCCGCCGGACAGTTGCATCAATTGCCGGTCGCGCAGGTCAGCGATACCGATGAAGTCCAGTGCCGCGGTGATCTTGGCGGGGATGGCCGCCGGGTCAACGCATTGATTTTCCAGGGCGAAGCGTAGCTCATTGACTACGGTATCCATGGTAAATTGCGTGCTGGGTTCCTGAAACAGCATGGCCACCGTGGCCGCCCGGTCGGCGGGGCTGATTTGGCTGAGCGGTTGCCCGTCAAAGGTGATCGTCCCAGCATCCGGCAGAGGAGTGAGCCCCGCTATCAGCTTAAGCAGGGTGGACTTCCCCCCACCAGACACCCCAGTCAACAGCGAAAACTTACCGCTGGGAAAGGTCACGTTGAGGTCGTCCAAGACCGGCCGGGTGCGGTTGGGATAGGAAAATGTGAGTGCATGAACGGTTACAGTGGCCACGAAAATTCCTCCAATGTGAAACAGATTTTGCAAACTTTTTAAAATTAATGAAAGTGAAACAAAAAGCGATTGGTTGGCGAGTGCTTGAGTGATTTAAAGTCGAGGCATAGTGCCTAGGAAGACCAAGAAATAGCTAACCTGCGCCACTCACCGCAGTTGCGAGCAACCAATAATGTGAAATAACAGTTAACGCTGCCGTAGCGGTAATACACCGCAGGAGCCGAGAGTGAAGTGAAATCTAGGCTTAGCCAGGGAATTTGCCAGTGGATTTTGCTGGCAAATTGGTGACTTTGAGACGGGTTCTTCGGCTCAAAGCAAGGACCGAGACCGTACTTTGGCTCGGTCCGTCCTCCCCCAGCACCAGTCCCCCCCTAGACTTTCACGTAACGGCAGGCGGCCAGCCGGCCAATACCAATGTTGCCAAGCCAGCGCACAGAATGGTTATTTGGCGCTGACGTTGGGTAAGACGTGGGCCCGCGCCAGCAGGTTGGTGATCAGCTTGGTCAGCACACCGCCGAACAGGAAGATCGATAAGCACCGCACTGCAAACAGCAGTACCAGAAAGCCCAAATGATACGCAGCATAGCCACTCCGGAACAGGTCCCACGTGAAGGTCACGATGGCCGTGGTCAGGCAACTCAGACTTAGGCTGACCCAGTTGTAGCGTTTGTAGCCAGTCACCGCAAACCCAATTTCGGCCCCGAGACCTTGAACCGCGCCGGAAATCAGCGTGCTAGCGCCCCAGACGCCGCCCAGAAACATTTCAACAACGGCGCCGAGAAATTCTCCCAACGTCGCTGAACCGGGGATGCGGATGATAAAGCCAGCTAAAGGACCGGCCATGACCCAGATACCTAACAGAATTTCATTTGCCAAAGGTTGCAGACCAAATGGGGCCAAAGCGGCCGCCAGGAAGGTGTAGACGGGATTAATGATCCAGAAGATGACGCCCATAAAAATTGCGAGAATCGTGACCAAAATAATATCGCGGATGTGCCAACTTTTCATGAGATGATGCCTCCTATGAGAGTTTTGACGGGGGTGCCCAACGAATAAAAAAATCCCCCACTAAAAAAACTTAGTAGGGGTTCATTGATAGCTAAATAACGCGTTCCCTTCGCTGGTATTAACCAGAGCAGGTTCAATGGGTTTGATCTCAGCCGCGAGGCACCCCAGTCGTATTTGAATACCCTAAGCGTAACTAATTTGGCGGGTAAATGCAACCGTGACTGGAAAAATACGTGCCGAGTCGTTGATCTATTCAGGATGGAAACGTTTTTTACAGTTTAGTTACAAAGCCTCAAAAGCCCGTCCAAAACGGCCAAATGCGCTATCCGGCGATGAGGAAGAGTGCTATTCTAATTGTTAGTGAACTTAATTATTAAAGGATAGGAAGCACTTAACTTATGAAAAAAAGTCATCTCAATCACTGGGCCTTGGCGCTCGGGGCGCTCGTCACGTTGGGTGGGGTGCTAATGCCGACCTCGCTAGCCGAAGCGGCGGCCTACCACACCGTCAGCACCAAGAAAATCAAGAAGACCGCTTACCACAAGAAACACAGTCAGGGCGCCATTTACAACAAGAAACACACCAAAAAGGTCAGCAACTTAACGACCCATCCCCATACCACCTGGTACGCCACCAAGCAGGCAACCCTCAAGCACGGTAAATCGAAGGGCATTTACCTGTACGTGCAAAACAGCAAGCACAGCGTCAAGGGGTGGATTTGGCACGGTTACCTGAAGCGCGGGAAGGCCCCGTTCGTCTTGACCAAGGCCAAAGCTGCGGTCGCCATGGACGCCAAGACGGGCAAGGTCGTCTGGTCCAAGCACGCCAACACGGCGCGGCCGATTGCCTCCGTGTCAAAAATCATGACGTTGTATCTCACCTTGAAGAAAATCGACGGCAAGAAGCGCAACTGGAATCATAAGGTCAAGATTACCAGTCGTGGCCTGGTGTCGATGAGCCGAAGTGCGGATTGTGGCGGCTTTCATTTTAAATTGAATCATCGCTACACCGTCAAGCAGCTCTACTACGCGGCCTTCTTGGATTCGTCCAACAATTCGGCGATTGCGCTGGGCAAATGGGTCAGCGGTAGTAACGCCAAGTTTATCCGGAAAATGAACGCCCAAGCCAAGGCCTGGAAGTTGGGTAAGGCGCACTTCGTTTCGGCCTCGGGCCTGGAGAACAGTGACCTGAAGCGCTTCGGTTACGCCTACGGCAAGGCCAATGCCAACAAGGTCTCAGCCAAGGATGTGGCGTTGATAGCCCGGCATTTGATGACCAGCTATCCGCGCGTTTTGACTGACGGCAAGATTGGGTCCATGACCGTCAACGGCCAAGTTTGCTACAATTACAACAACCTCTTAAAGGGGCGTAAATACTACCGCGCCTCCCTGAAGGTCGATGGCTTGAAGACCGGCTACACCCCACTGGCGGGTTACTGCTTCGTGGGGACCGGCCACAAGCGCGGCAAGCACCGGGTCATCACGGTGGTGCTGCATGACATCAACGAGTTCACGGAGACACGTTCACTGATGGACCACGCCTACCGCTTGAGTCGCATGAGTAACTAGCACTTGGTCTGCTTGGTACACGCTGGCCGCCTGCCGTTGCGTGAAAACTAGGCTAATGGCCTGCGTCAGGCAGCACAGCCGACTGCCAGAGGGGCGGGTGGCAACGGATTCCCCGTCAGTCCGGGTGAACGGTTCAATTAAATGTGTAAACATAAAATGTCAGGGTGACAGTCAGCGCCCTGGCATTTTTTGTGTGCAGAAGGTCGACAGGGCCTGGCAACCGTGAGATGGGGGCTGTAATCGGGAGAATTTTCAGTGAACGGTCAGGCGGCCAGTACCAGCCACCGTTGTCAGTTCAGGTTTAAATTGATTCATGCACCAACTGATTATGGCAAGAAGTGGTGGATTACGCGAACGTTACATCCCCAACAAGTTAGTTACAAAGTCGCGAGAACCCTTGTCGCGTCAGGCTTAACCATGATAGGGTGGGTGAGAATGTTTGAACAAGAGAGGACAAGTCATCATGAGAGAACACAAAATCAAGTGGGCCGCGCTGGCCTTTCTATTTGCGTTGACGGTCGGTGCAGGTGCTGGTGTTGAGACCGCCCACGCGGCCGTTTACACCACGTTGTCGACCACCAAGTTGGCCAAGACCGCGTACCACAAGAAGAGTACGGCGGGGGCCATTTATAACAAGGCGCACAACCGCAAGCTGGCAACCATGAAGGGGTATCCCAACACCACCTGGTACGTGACGCAGAAGGCTACGTTGAAGCACGGCAATTCCAAGGGGATTTACTATTATGTGTCGAATAAGTCAGGGGCCGTTAAGGGATGGATCTGGCACGGCTATTTGACCAAGGGTAAGGCGCCGTTTGGCCTGAAGTACGCCAAGAATGCGATTGCTATGGATTACACGACGGGCAAGGCCGTTTGGTCCAAGAAGGCCAACACCGCGCGGCCCATCGCCTCCGTGTCAAAATTGATGACGCTGTATTTGGTCTTGCAAAAGGTCGGTAGCGGGTCTGGCAGCTGGAGTGACGTGGTCGATACCAGCAGCAAGGGCCTGATTGCCATGGGGCAAAGTTACTCGTGTGGGGGCTTCCTCTTCAAGAGTGGTCACAAGTACACGGTCCAAGACCTGTACTACGCGGCATTACTGGACTCCTCAAACAACGCCGTGATTGCGCTGGGGAAATGGGTCGCTGGCAGCAACGCCAAGTTTATCAAGCAAATGAACGCTCAGGCCAAGAGCTGGAACTTGGGTAAAGCTAATTTCGTTTCGGCCTCGGGGTTGGAAAACAGCGACTTGAAGGCCTTTGGCTATGCTTACGGTAGTGCCAACGCCAACATGGTTTCGGCCAAGGACGTGGCTTTGATTGCCCGGCACCTGATCCAAGACTACCCGCGGATCTTAACGGATGGCGCCATTGGGTCCAAGTCAGTTGACGGCCAAACGACCTACAACTACAACAACCTCTTGGCTGGCCGGAAGTACTATCAGGCGTCCTTGAACGTAGACGGTTTGAAGACCGGTTACACGCCACTGGCGGGTTACTGCTTCGTCGGGACGGGGCAAAAGACTGGCAAGCACCGGGTCATCACGGTGGTCCTGCATGACATCAATGAATTCACGGAAACGCGGTCGTTGATGAACAAGGCTTACAGCTACAGTAGTATGAACGCGTAAATCATGACTAGAAAACGGCAGCCGCTGATGGGTTGTCGCTTTTTTGTTGGGTAGGTGGATGACTAAGTGGGTAATTTGACGCGGCTGCCTGTTGGCGCCCGTTTCAGCTACGTAGAAGTGACGTGAACGAGTCTGGAAAATTTTTCCCAGGCTTATTTCTTGCGGCCAACTACCGATGCGGTCATGAAGTTTACCAATTTCAGCCGCAACAAACGCCCCGGAAGAAGCCAGTGAAAAACCCGCAAGCACCAGTTTTTTTCATGAATTTATTTGTAAGGGATTATCGTTGCGTTGCGCGCGCTGGCCCGGTATGATGGGATTACACGAATAACGGAAAGGAAGTTGGGGGCAGTGATTCCACGGTTGATAGCAACGGATTTAGATGGCACATTTCTCGATAGCACGGGGCGGTATGACGCGCTTAAATTTGACCAGCAGTTAGCGGCTATGAAGGCTCGGGACATCCGCTTTGTTGTGACCACGGGCGACCCGCTCGACCACGCGCAGAGCTTGTTTTGCCCGTTAAAGCAGCGCCACGAGATTACCTACGTGGTGGAAGACGGCGCCTTGATCACGTCGGCCAACGGGCAGGTGCTTAAAACGGCCGCCATAGCGCCCTCGCTGTGGCTGGCCGCGGTGACTTGGCTCAAGTGCGAGCCAATCATGGCGGATTGCTTTATTTTAGCGTGTGGCTGGAAACGGTCCTACACGCAGCTGACCGCCGATAGCCAGCGTTTTCGTGACTCGCAAGAATTCTATCCCAGCCTGACGCACGTCGATCAGTTGGCCACGGTCGGGGATGCCATTTTAAAATTAGACCTGACCTGGCTAAAGTCTGACATCACGGCCCAGGTGGCGGCATTCAACCGGCACTTCGCCGGCAGTCTAGTCGCGACCAGCAGTGGGCTGGGCGGTATGAACGTGACGTTGCCGGGCGTCAACAAGGCCGCGGCCCTCGACTTTTTGGGGGACCGCTGGCAAATTGGCTCGGCCCAGATGGCTGCTTTTGGTGATTCGGGTAACGATTTGGCCATGCTCCAGCAGGTGGGCCAAGGCTTTGCGGTGGCCAATGCGGCGCCGGAGGTCTTAGCCGGTGCGCCCCAACGCCTGCAGCACACCAATGACCAAGGTGCGGTCTGTGAACAAATTGACCAGTGGTTGGTTTGAGTGCCCGCTTTGCTAACCAAGTTAAGGAAATGACGCGCCCCTAATCCGCGCCGTACAATGGCCAGTATGGGGGTGGTGCTATGCAAATGACGCAGGGATGGGGGTCTTGGTTGATTGACCTGGAAGTTCGGTGGCAACGCAATCGTCAGATCACGGCGATTCGTCAAACGTTGCGGCTGAGCTTCCCGTTTGTCCTGTTGGGGAGCCTCGCCCAGTTCGTTGATGAGGCCTGGCTCCAGACGAATGGCTACTACTACCAGACGCTGCACGTGGCCAAATGGCTGTTCCAACTGCGGGCCTTGCGCGAGTATCTACGGCTGATCAGTGCCGGGACACTGGGGTTGATGGCGATGTTCATGGCCTTTGGCGTGAGCTTTTATTTGGTCGCCCCCAGCACTGAGCGGATTGCCGACCGGTTATTGGCCGGAATCACGGCCGTCATCAGTTTAAAATTTTTCAACGTCAGTCGCGGGTCGGTCCTGAGCCTGCAACCCGTGAAATGGGTATCGACCAACCTGGGCTTGACCGGCATTCTCATGGGGCTACTGGTCGGCTTACTAGTCGGCAATACCTACCGGTGGGGACTGGCCCGGCAACAGCGCGCTGCGGACAGTCTCGGTGCCATGTTTGGCATCACCAGTAGTTGGGTGCTGGGTGCCGCGTTACTGGGCCTGTTGTGGATCAGTACGCAGACGGTCAGTCTCAATGCCGCCTTCGTCGGGCTGTTGCGGGCACCGCTCCAGTTGCCGCACTTTCTGTTGGGCTTACTAGGCGTCAGTGCTCTCACCAGCGTCTACCAGTGGCTGGGGGTCTTGGGACCCTTGACCATCAGCGGTCAGAGCATGATCACCACCCAAAACCTGGCCGCCGTCTTGGATCATCGTGGCTGGCAGGTGCCGCATCCCCTCACGCTACACACCATCGTCAACGTCTATGCCCAATTCGGCGGGAGCGGCATGTTGCTGGGGTTGTTGTTCGCCATCTTCTTGACCCGCGGCGCCTGCCGGCAGCAGCGCGTGGCGTGGTTGAGTCTGATTCCCACGCTGGGCAACGTGGGCGCACCACTGATGGTGGGCGTCCCCGTCGTGCTCAGTCCGCTCCTGGGGATTCCGCTGTTGTTGGCGCCATTAGCGACCATTAGTGTCAGCTGGCTTTGCGTGCGTCTGGCCTGGGTGCCGGCCGTGGCCTATCCGTTAGCGACTGGGACGCCGGGACCGTTGTTGGCCTATCTGGGTACGGGGGGCAGTTGGCCGGCGCTGTTGTTGGCGCTGGTCGATCTGGCCATCAGTACCGCCATTTATTACCCGTTCGTCAAATGGCATCGCTTGGCCCAGCTGAAAGAAGGAGGCGCGCACGATGAAGCCTAAATTTTGGGTCCTTTTGGGCCTGTTGTTGCTGGCGTGTCTGCCCGGTTTCTGGTGGCGGCCGCACCAAGAAGCGGTGGTTCGTGCCCAGTATCGCAGTGAGTTGGACCCCATCATCTTGGTACCAGGGTCTAGTGCGACGCAGAATCGGTTCAACGCGCTAGTCAAGGAACTCAACCATGAGACGAACACGACCCACAGCCTGTTGCGGGTGGAGGTCATGACCGATGGCACCTTGAAATACAGTGGCACGCTGGCTGCGGGGGATGATCACCCATTTATCGTGGTCGGCTTTCAGGACCGTCACGACGGCTACGCCAACATCGTCAAACAGGCCAAATGGTTCACGATTGCCTTTAAAAAATTGCAGGCCACGTACCATTTCAATCATTTCTCAGCTATGGGGCATTCGAATGGCGGGCTGGTCTTGACCCTCTTTATGGAAAATGACCTGGCCGCCACCCAGACGCACGCCGATAAACTCATGACGATTGCGGCGCCGTTCAACCTGGAGGAGGCTGACCCCGACGTGGACACGCCGATGTTTAAGCTACTCGAAGCCGGGCGTCAACGCCTGCCCAAAAATCTGGTCGTCTACTCGATCGCCGGTAGCAAGACCTTTACCGGCGATGGTATCGTGCCGTTTGACAGCGTTAACCGCGGCAAGTATCTGTTCCAAGACCAGGTCAAGGGTTTCACGCAGATCACGGTGACCGGCGCCAACGCCAACCACGCTGATCTGCCCGAAAACCAGCAAATCGTCGGCCTGATGCGACAAGATATCTTGCCGTAGGGACTGGTCTAGCAGGTATCTGTCTATACGCGAGACCGCACCCCCGAGAAAATTCCCGGGCGTTGTGGGGAAAACGGTTTATTTCACTAGCCGAGACGAGTAAACTAGAGTTACTAGGAAATTCATGGAGGCTAACAACGAATGATCAAGATGATTGCGCTCGATTTAGATGAGACGCTACTCAATACGGACAAAACCATTAGTGACGCCAACGCTGCTGCGCTACGGCGGTTGCACGACGCCGGGATCAAGGTGGTCTTGTGTACCGGTCGGCCCATCAATGCGATTTGGGGCTACCTCGAACAGCTGGGTTTGACGACCGCGGAGGACTACACGATTACCTTTAACGGGGCGCTCGTGATTCAAAACACGACTAAGGAAGCCCTGGCGCAAAGTGGCCTGAGTCGCAACGACTTCAAGCAGTTGCACGCCTTCGCCCACGAACACGGCTACCCCTTAGACGTGTTGGACTTTGAGCAGGTCTACCCCTTGTCAGATCTAACGCCATCGGTTTATCAACAAATGTTAAAGGCCCCGATGACCTTTACACCGACCGCTTTTGCCGACTTGCCGGACCATCTCTTCAGTAAGGCCGTCATGGCGACCGACCCGGCCACGTTAGACGCCGCGGTCGCCGCCTTGACGCCGGAAATGCACGCGCAATACCACGTGGTCCGGTCACAGCCCAAGATTTTGGAATTCTTGGCCGCCGACATGGATAAGGCGGTTGGGTTGGGCCAACTGTTGACGCATTTTGGCTGGGACTTCAGCAATCTGATGGCCTTTGGCGATGCCGAAAACGACCTGGGCATGATCAAGGCCGCCGGTGATGGCGTGGCGATGTTGAACGGGCAGCCGGCAATCAAGGCCGCTGCCAACCACATCACACCAAAAGTCAATAATGAGGCAGGAGTTGCGGCATATCTGCAACAAACCTTCGGCGAACGTCTAAGCTAAGAGAGCGGACACTTGCTATTTTGACGATGTAATGGCACTATTAAATGTGTATAGGATAAATCTTAAGGAGGATTATGGCATGAAACGTTTGATGGTTAAACTCGGATTGGTTGTACTGGCAGCAGGGACCCTGGGTGGGGTGGCTGCGCCAAGTGTGGCCAGCGCTAGCACCAAGAAGACACCGACCTTCACGAACACTGATTTGAAACGCTACTATAAGAACGCCAAGTCAAAGACAGCCTTTTACTTCAAGACCTATAAGTCCAACGGCAAGACGGGGACACTGCTGATTTTCGGTGATTTTAACGGCAACAACGCCAACGTCAAATATGGGGTGCCAACCTCCATTAAGCTTAACAAGACTGGCAAGACGTTGACGACGAAGTACAAGCTGATCGAATTCAAGACGACTGAAAACAAGACGACCACGTCACTGACTAAGAAGGCTTACACCTTCAAGCTGACGAAGAAGTCCAGCACCACCTTCAGTACCAAGGTCACCGGGTCCAAATTAAACCGGCGCCTGGCAACCAGTGGCAAGTCGGTCACCTACTCCAAGGTCAAGAAGAGCCCAGCTTCTGTTTACGCCAAGAAGTACGTCAAGCCAGCATTGCAAAAGAAGTACACCAAGATCTTTAATAGTTCCACGGAATTGACCGCTGCACAAAAGAAACAATACGCTACGCAATACACGAACAACGCGGTTAAGACCATGATCAATAACTTTAACTACAAGTCATAATTATAAAAAGACTGTCCCGCCGATGAAGTGGGGCAGTCTTTTACTGTAGCGCCACCAGCGCGGCCTGGAATCACTATGCAGGACACAATAAAACGCCGACTCACCAGTTAAGCGAGTCGGCGTTTTTACCGTGCATAAAATTACTTGTTGTTCTTGAATAGAGTTGTCAAGTAGTCCATGAAGACCTTGAGGTAACGGTCCTTGTCGACCATGACAGAAACCTTGACGTTGGTTGGTTCGTTCAAGCGGTTGTCGTCACCGATCGTCCGGCCATAAGTTTCCTTGTTGTAGTTTACGACCATGTTCAAGTCGATCGTCGTAACGAAGCTAGGGTCCAAAGCCACCCCAACAGCCAGTGGGTCATGCAATGCACAGCCACCCAGGTTGTCGTTGAATTGCTTGTAGGCTTCGATGTAGTAGTCTACGATGTCGGCAAATTTTTCACCGGCAACAGTCCCGAGGTCACGCCATTGTTGGGTTTCCTTCTTGGTCAAGAGGGTCCGCAGTGTGACATCCAAGCCGACCATCGTTGAGTGCAGTGGGCTGGTCAAAACGGCGTTGGCCGCTTCGGCATCTTGGTTGATGTTGGCTTCAGCAAATGGGGTAACGTTCCCAGGCATGGTCAAGGCACCACCCATGAAGGTCATGTTGCCGATTTCGTTGGCAATTTCTGGGGCCTTCTTCAAGGCAGCGGCCAGGTTGGTCATTGGGCCGGTTGGCACTAAGGTCAGGTCCTTGCCGTATTTGTGGGCAGCTTCGATTAAGAAATCAACACCGGATTCCTTTTCGAGTGGCCGCGTTGGTTCTGGCAGTTCCACTTCACCGATCCCGTTTTGACCGTGAATGTTTGCACTAACTTCCATCCGGTCGAAGTGATCAGAGGTTGAGGAGTGACTTTCGCCTAAGTATACGGGGATGTCGGTGTGGCCCAACAATTCCAAAATCTTCAACGCGTTCTTGCCGCCTTCTTCAACGACCACGTTGCCGTAAGAACCAACGATCCCGATTAAGTCAACATCAGGTGCACCTAATGCGTAAGCGATTGCAAGAGAATCGTCAATCCCAGTATCCAAGTCCAAAATCATTTTACGTTTTGCCATGATAAGAGTGTCTCCCCTTTGAGTAAAGTTTTAGGTTAAATTCCATCTTTAACTATAATGTAACTGGTTACATTTAGCAAGCTCACGTCGTCACCAAGTTGAAGCAAATAGCCGTTCACGGTAAAATGAAGAGGCTAACTGAGCGGTCAAATTGACCCCTCATGAGGCGCTCGGAAGGGCTTGAGTAAAGCGTTTTACGCACCCGTGTATCGCTGTTTAAATCGCTTACATCAGCCGTGATTGCCGTCATTAAAAAAATTTAAATTTTTTACACACCGGTGGCCGGCCCCCCCAGTTGGGACGGGTCACCGGGTCAAAGAGGGGGGCCAGCTATGGCCAAATCTGTTAATAAATTAGCGAAGAAACGCTTCGAGTATCACAACCATTTACTCGATGATGCGACGAAGGAAATGAATGAGTGGACAGGGGAGAACAAGGTGGTCGAGATTCACCTGTTCCAAATGTTCTCCGAGGTCTTCAAACACCACGACCTGGACGATGCCGAGGCGTTGTTTATCGTGGGCACGCGGGAAACCACGCCATCACTGGAAGCCGTCTCGGCGGCTCCGGTCAAGCCGTGGTTATTCTCGCGGGTCTTCGCGCTGCTGGGAGCCAGCTTCGTATTGCTGGCGATGCTATTTCTGGTCTTTCGCAGTAACAACGCCGTGCCGGGGATGATCTTCATCGGTTCGCTGACCGTGCCGTTTGCGTTGCTGATCATGTTCTTTGAGATCAACGTCTTTCGCAACATCTCAGTCTATCAATTAATGACGGTCTTTTTAGTTGGTGGCATCCTATCGCTGATTGCGACCATGATTCTCTACTCGTTGATTCCGTCCGGTAATGGGACCTCCTGGGAATCAGCGTTGATCGTTGGCTTCATCGAAGAGACCGCCAAGATGCTGGTGATTGCTTACTTCATCAACCGGTTCCACCTGAATTACATCTTTAATGGGCTGTTGGTGGGGGCGGCCATCGGGGCGGGGTTTGCCGTATTTGAAACGGCCGGCTACACCGGGCAATATGGTCTGGTCACGCTGTTGATGCGCAGCTGGCAGGCTATCGGCACCCACACGATTTGGTCCGCCATTATGGGCGCGGCGATTATTTTGGCCAAGGAACGCCATCAGCCGGTGACCGGGAGTAACATGGTCGCGCCGAAATTTCTGCGGTTCTACCTGCTGGCGATTGCCCTGCACGCCATCTGGGATTGGAACGCGCCGTTTGCCTTATTGGATATTTTATACCTGCAACAGTGGGTTCTGATTGCCGTGGGCTGGGTCGCCATCTTCGTGCTGATCAACGCCGGTTTGCGCGAGGCCCGAACGCTGCAAGGCCAACGCATTTTAAAGGCCACTCAGCTAGGCGGATAGAGATAGCGGATTAGCCGCACGTCTAGCGCCGGGTTTTCGTGGAGCAGGGAGTGTTGCGTGTCCCAGACGGGCCCGGAAATGGTCGCAAATTGGTAGCGGCCGACGTGCCCCGCGACCAGGTGGCGCAGTGGGGTGACGGTCTTTACGGGCACCTCGCTGTCGTTAGCGGTGCGGCCAATCACGCCAGCCAGGTTCAAAATCTGGAGCTGTGGGTAGTGGTCGCGCAACCGCGTGCGGCCGGGAAAGTCGGCACCCACCATAGCGATGCGCCGCACGGTCACCGGCGCCGGCGCGTGGTCGGCCAGGTAGTCGTAGGCAATCGTGCCGCCCGAGGAATGCCCGACCAAATTGACCCGCGTCACGCCATAACGCCGGTGGAGCTGGGTCAAGACGGTCGTCAGCTGACGGGCCTGCCGGTGCGGGTGGGTATTATCGGCGAAAATGACCGGGACCAGCGGATTGTTGGCCGCCACCCGCCGCCGTTGGTGCCAGTGCACGTGGCCGTTCCAGGAGACCCGCGCGGTCAGGGCAAAGGTGCCCACGTGGGGCCGGTCCAAGCTGGTCACCATGCTGCGCAGCGATAACCACGCGCCGTGGGTCCCCGGCAAAAAGAGGGTGGCCGTGCGCGTTTGCGGCACCCGCACCGACCGCAACACGGCCCAGCGGTCGTTCCACCACCCCCCGAAGCTTCCCAAGACTAAAAGTGTCGTTAACAATACGGTGAGTCCGCGACGGTGTTTCACAGTGGCCACCTCCCAAACAAGATTGGAGCAGATCAAATGACAGAGACTTATGATATTACGATTATTGGTGGCGGCCCGGCCGGGATGTTCGCCGCCTTTTACGCCGGCATGAACAACGCCAAGACTCAGCTGGTCGAAAGCCTCGCTGAACTCGGCGGTCAGGTCAACGCCTTGTATCCAGAGAAAACGATTCTAGACGTCGCTGGTTTTCCGGCCGTCAGTGGCCGAGACCTGATTGCGAACCAGCAACGGCAACTGGACCAATTTCCGTTGACCATCAAGACGGGCCAAGCGGTCACCAACGTCACGGCTACTGATGACGGATTTGCCATCACCACCGCGGCCGGGACGACGCAGAGCCGCGCCGTGATCATTGCGGTCGGCAACGGTGCCTTTACCCCCCGAAAACTCAATGTGAACAACGTCGCTGACTTTGAAGACAGTCACCTATTTTACAGCGTCCGCGACCTGGACCATTTCCGCGGCCACGACGTCATGGTGGCCGGCGGGGGCGACGCGGCCATCGACCAGGCCTTGATGTTGGAGAAGGTGGCTAAATCGGTCACGCTGCTGCACCGCCGCGACCAATTCCGAGGCTTACCGCACATGGTCGACCTGTTGCGGGCCTCCTCGGTGACCGTGCAGACGCCGTTTTTGATTCGCGACCTGCAGGCAACCAACGATGACCGCTTAGCCGTGACCTTGAAACAAGTCGGTTCGTCAGCTGAAATGGCTCAAGCGACGGTCGATGATTTGGTCGTCAGCTACGGCTTTACGGCGGACCACCACGTGTTAGATGCCTGGGACGTTGACTTGGCGGAGAATCACCGGCTGATTGCGGTGGATTCGACCATGGCCACCAGCGTGCCCGGCATCTACGCGATTGGCGACGGCGTTAGCTATCCAGGCAAACAGCCGCTGATTGCGACGGGGTATGGTGAGGCGCCGGTAGCGGTGCGCGACATCATGATGCGCTACTTCCCGGACCGCCGCGGCCCCGTCCACAGCACCTCACTGTCCGACCAACACTAAGTTGGTGGACGGTGGGGCGACAGTGGATGAGGCTGGCCGCCTTGCCGTTGCGCGAAAGTCTAGGCTGGAGCGCTGGGGGAGGACGGCCTGAGCCAAAGCCCGGTCTCAGTCCTTGCTTTGAGCCGGAAAGCACGTCTCAAAGTCACCAATTTGCCAGCAAAGCCCACTGGCAAATTCCCCGGCTGAGCCTAGATTTCGCTTCACTCTCGGCTACGACTGGTGGGTGACCATTACCAGTTGTGTTGGTCAGCCAGTAGTGTACTGGTCGTCTGCCGTAATGGTGGACAGGCAGGGGTGGCTGGAGCTGGCCGCCGTGCCGTTACGCGAAATTAACGCCGGAACGCGGTGGCGGACAGGCCGAGCCAAAGGGCGGTCTCGACCTTCGCTTTGGGCCGAAGCCCGCGTCTCAAAGACGCCGTTCCCTAACCGGCAAAGGGCACCGCTAAGTGAATCCCACGGCTGAGCGCTGTTTCGCTCCACTCTCGGCTACGATTAGTAGTTGAACGCCACTACTCGTGTTGGTCAGCCAGTAGGGCTGCTTATCCGGAGATTCGTGGATAAGCGTAGCGGTTGACTGGTACTGCCGATGAAGGCGACAGCCAACAACACTAATTCACCAATCTATCCATCTCTAACAATAGAAGTTTTTCTTACAAACGCAAAGAAGCTGTTCGGCCAATCGTTAAGATTGAACGGACAGCTTCTTTATTAATTTAGTAATCGATGTCGTGGTGACGGATGCAATGTTTGTGCGCAAAGTTACTTCCCGCTAGTGTCATCCTGGTTGGTAATCTTGATTCGGTTGGAATCAGTCGTCTTGTGGCCCAGCTCAGGCGCATCCGTCTTGTAGAACGGTTGCGTGGACTTGTCGCCATTGCGGGAGAAGAGGCTGGTTGATTTCAGACCTAACTTCTTCTCGATCTTTTCTTCTTTTTGCAGCCCATCGGAATAGTTGTAATCGGACGGGTCGACGGCCTTGAAGCCCTTGGGATGGTAGAAGCGCAACAGGTTCTTTTGGTTCAGCGAATCGGAATCGCTGAGCCCCTGATTGACGTGCTTTTGCATGGCGTTGATCAGTTTTTGTTGCTGCTTGGTTGGGTGAATCTCCTCTTGGGTCTTGTTGCTGTAAACTGTACCGTCGATTGACGTGTACTCGGGGCTGACCCAATCGCGGTTACGGAACGCCACGACCGGGTTGTGGGCCTTGGAGAACAGGTCGGTCCCGAACTGGATGTACTTCTTGGTGCTCATGCCCATCAGGTGCATCAGCGTCGGCAGCACGTCGATTTCGCCGCCATAGGTGTGTTCGACCTTGCCCTTCTTGTAGCCGGGCATGTTAAACATTAGCGGTACCCGTTGGAGCTGGGCATTGTCGTAGTCGTTCCAGTCATCCGGATTGACGCCGAGCAGTTTGGCCAGGCTCTTGTTCGAGGAATTGGAAATGCCGTAGTGGTCCCCGTAGATCATGACCAGCGAATTCTTGGCCAGCCCGGATTTCTTCAAGTAGGCGTAAAATTCCTTGATGGATTGGTCGAGGTAGTGGGCGGTCTTGAAGTAGTTGTCGACCGTCTTATCCCCGGTATTAGGCGTCTTGAAGCTGGAATCTTCGCTGTCTAGGGTGAACGGGAAGTGGTTGGTGACGGTCAGGTATTTCACGTAAAATGGCTGCTGGAGATGCTGCAGGTATTTCACGGAATCGTTGAACAACAGCTTGTCCTTGAGGCCGTAGCCCAGCGACTTGTCTCCAGACGTGTCGTAGTAGCTGGCGTCGAAGAAGTACTGGTAGCCCAGGTTCTTGTAGGTGCTACTACGGTTCCAGAAGCTGGCGACGTTGCCGTGGAAGACCGCGGTGCTGTAGCCAGCCTGATCAAAGATGGCGGGCGCCGCTTGGAAGGTGTTGTCATTGCCCAGTTGGGTGAACAGCGAGCCTTGCGACAGGCCGTACGTCCCGGTCTCCAGCATGGTCTCGGCATCGGACGTCTTGCCTTGGCCGACCTCATGGAAGAAGTTGTCGAAGCTGTAGGTCGATTTGCTCTTGTACAGCTTGTTCAAAAATGGCGTGACCTCTTGGCCGTTGATCTTCTTATTGATCAGAAATTGTTGGAAACTCTCCAGGTGAATGATGATGACGTTTTTGCCCTTTGCCACCCCGTAGAGCTTCTTGTTCGGCGCGGCATAATTTTTGTGGACGTATTTTAAAATACCACTGAGCTCGGACTTCTTGGCGTGCGAGCGCAATTCACTGGTGTGCTGCGACTTGATGCCGTCGTACACGGTGAAGGCGTCCAGCCCCAGGTACTTGACCACGTAGGTGCGATCAAAGGTCCGCGTCAACAGTTGCGGCCGGTCCATTTCGCCCATGGTCAGGTTGACCGTGAAGAGCAATAGGGCGCTCGACGTGACGGCCAGCCCGACGCGCTTGTTTAGTGGTCGTGGGTCGATGTAGATGCGCCGCGTGGCCATCAAGACCAGCACCACCACGAGATCCAGCCAATACAGAATGTCGTGCGGCGAGGTCAGGGCCAGCGAGCTCCCCGACAGTCCCTGGTCGACCTTAGAGTAGCCCAGCATCGTACTAACGGTCATGAAGTCCGTGAATTCCCGGAAGTAAATGACGTTGATGTACAGCAACAGGGTGTTCAGGATGTCAATCAGAAATAAAAACGGGTAGAAGAAGCGGGCGCGTTTGAAGTATAGCGCCAACCCGAAGAGCAGGATGGTCGTTGCTAGGGGATTCAAGAGCAGGATCAGGAATTGAAACGGGTCGCTGAGTCCTAGCTTGAAGTCGACGAAATAGGCGACCAAGGTCTTCAGCCAAAACAAGACGACCATCAGGGTGACAAAGCCCATCCGGGTCCCAGTTCTGGCCCATATTTTTTTGAAACGTTCCACGTTCGTTCGCTCCTTCTGTGCAGATAAAGTAGTCTCATTTTACCATAGATCCAGCCATGATGGTGATCGGGGCTGGTGGGGCAGTCAGATGACGGGACAATTGGTTTCTACTATTATAGAAACACGTCCGCTGACCGGGTAAAAAATCCCGTATTTGCCTAATGGTAGCAAACTTTGGCAGTCACGACGGGGTTTTCTTAGAAGTTTAGGAAAACTTTAAGTCAGGCTGGAAAATTGTAACCGCTATCGCAGTATCTTTGGTACACTAGAGGTATATTCAGATGAAAGGTGTGACTAGATTATGACGAAACAACTCACGCTGTACGTGGTCCGTCACGGGCAAACGTATTTTAACATCTACAATAAACTTCAAGGCTGGAGTAATTCACCCCTGACCGAAGCGGGTATCGCGGATGCGGAAGGGGCCGGCAAACGGCTCGCAGACGTGCAATTTGCGGCAGCCTACTGCAGTGACACGACCCGCGCGGAACAGACGGCTAAGACCATTTTAGCTGCCAACCATTCCCAACCGGCCGCGCAGTTGACCACGGCGTCTTTCTTTAGAGAAGAGTTCTACGGTTATTACGAAGGCACGGACATGGCCCAGGCCTGGTACGTCGCCGGCGCGCCACATGGGGTGCCTTCATTTAAGGCGATTGAAGAAAAATACTCGATTGGCAAGGCCAAGGACTTCTTGAAGGAAGCCGACCCGTTTCGTCAAGCCGAAAACAACGATGAATACTGGGCGCGGGTGGACCAAGGCTTTGACCTGATCCGCCACAACCCAGACCTCAACGACGGCGACAACGTCTTGATGATCAGTCACGGCAATACGCTGCTGAGCCTGATGGAACGCTACGGTCAAGGCAAGTACGATCTCAGCGTGCGGCCCGCCAATGGTAGTGTGACCAAATTATTATTAACGCCTGATGATATTCAGGTATTAAGCTACAACCAAAAAGATTAAGCGAGGATGGTTTGATGGAAATTAGAATGGCTTGGGGTAAATTGAATCCGGTCTTTAAGGATGCCCTGCAGATGCGTAAGGATGTTTTTATTGAAGAGCAGGGGATTGACCCGAAAGTAGAGTTGGACGGGACCGACGAGGATAAGATGCACTACGTTGGCTATGTGGATGATGAACCTGTCACCACGGCTAGAATTGACATGCTGGCCGGCAACCGGGTAAAAATCCAGCGGGTGGCTACGGTCGCTGACCAACGCAAGCACGGCTACGCAGCGGAATTGATCAAGCAAATCATCAAGGACGCCAAGAAGTCAGACGTGGCTCACGTCGAGCTGGATGCCCAGCTAACGGCCATGGATTTCTACAAAGAACTCGGCTTTGAACCCATCGGCGAACCGTTTGAAGAAGCTGGGATTCAGCATCAGACGGTGCGGTATGCGGGGAAATAAGTTAGCTATATTGTAAAGAGGAGGGCGGAAGCGGTTGCCTTGTGGCGCACGTTTCAGCTAGGTAAAGGTGAAGGAGTCTGGGAGGTTTGTCCCAGGCTCCTTTTTGCACACAAAAAAACACGCTACCACCGGCCTCTAGCCAGTGCGTAACGTGTCACATTTTTTACGTTCAGATGAATTCATGAGGTGTTTACTGAACGGGTTACCGGTTAATTAATCAGCGTTGTCAGCGTTAGACGTGTTTACCCGGGCGTAACCAACAGCGTGCCACCATGGCGCGTGAACGGCTTCGCGAACGACCCCGCGGTTTTGGGCGTCGATCATCTTGCCCTTACCGATGTACATCCCGACGTGGGAGATGGAGTAGGCACTACCACCGAAGAAGACCAAATCACCCTTCTTGATGTTCTTGTAGCTGACGTGCTTGTAAGCATTGTATTGGGCTTGTGCAGTCCGTGGTAAAGTAACGCTGGCACCCTTCTTGTAGATGTAGCTGGTAAAGCCAGAGCAGTCAAATGCAGAAGGACCAGTGGCACCGTAAACGTAACGGGCACCTAAGTGTGACTTGGCCACCTTGTAGATGGACGTGAAGTCACTCTTGGTAGCGGCCGAAGCGGTCGTGGTGTTGCTAGCATTAAAAGCGAAAAAGCCAACGAAAACTAAAGCACTTGCTGCGATTGTTTTAATAAATTTTTTCATCCTAATAAACACCCCTCATGAATTTTACAAGTTCTAGAATAGCAATGTAATATGACAAACATGTAACAAGCCAGTTGCAGAGCTGTTAAATGTCTTAAACAAATCATTACTTTTGCCCACAAATGAGTGATTGGGGGGTAAAATTTGCTATTAGCTCACATTATTGGTAACTTAGTTTACATAAGCGTTAAGGGGAGGAACTGAGTAAATGGCACAATTTTCAAATGAAGCGCGGCAATATTTCGATGTTCAACGCCTAGTCTTTCGCATCGGGGAGCTGGCGTCCATGACAGAAGTCTCAGCGCGGCAGTTGCGGTACTGGGAAAAGAAGGGGTTGATCTCCGCCCGTGAACGTGACGACGGCCAACAGGCGCGCGTGTACACGTTTAAGACGTTCGTGCGGGTCACACTGATCAAGTATTTCTTGGATGAGGGCTTCACTTTAGCTGGCGCCGCCAAACAGGCGGATAAGCGCCAGGACCGGATGAAATACATTCACCACTTTGTGACGGCGGGGCTGAAGGGCTTTGCCAAGGTCGACGGGGAACTGGCCTTGAATCTGGGTGCCTTTGATGCCGAGCAAACGCTGCTGGCCATTGTGCCGGATGAGGGGCCGATTCGCTACCGGTTATTGCCCAACGCGGAGGCCCAGCGGCTGGTACAGGCGGAGCCGGAATGATGGAGAATAATCTTCATGTTTAATTGGTCGCTCAATGATATACTTACAAGGATAGGGAGGGACGGCAATGGCTTGGAATAGTGAGAAGTCTGAGGATGAGTTAACCAAATGGTTCACACCCAGTAAACCGGCTACCAAAAATTATGTTGGGCGTGGTACTTTGGATAAGACGATTTTCCGTGAGTTTTCGCAGCAAGGGAGACAAGTACTGGTTTTTGGACCAACTGGTGCTGGTAAGACAAGTATGGTCCTTGATAATTTAGCGAAACTAAAAGATAAATACAAAACGGAAAGTATCAGAGTTACCATGACGAATAAAACGACTACCCAAAGCTTTATTGCCGATGTGGCAAATGAGTTGCAACTGATGCATCATGTTCAGGATATTGAGATGAACGAGACCAGTCAAAAAGCCGAGGGCGGCGTGACTGGTTGGGGCTGGTTGGCAGCCAAGTTTAGCAGACAAGATAGAGGTTCTCTGCAAGAAACGTCAGAGCAGTATTCAGGAACTGATGACTTTGCTATTCTGGAGAAAACTTTGTTTGAGCGTAATATGGTTCTGGTTGTTGATGATATGGAGAACTTGACTGATAACGCTAGTGACCTACGCATCAGATTGGCAGAAATTGCTAAGAATATGTCTGATGATGCTGTAAATTATGAAAAGTCATATGCTAAGATTGTCTTCGTTGGCATTGCCAGCACCGCTGAACAATTGTGGAAAGATGTTCAGTCGCTAAAGAGTAGATTAGCAACGATATCTGTTCCGTATTTGAACTCAGATGAGAGTAAGATGATTATAAAAACTGGCTGGGATAAGGCTAAATTAGCGAGTTCAGAAAAACAGGTTAAAAAAACCGTTTTTATTTCCAGTGGAATTGGTAAAGTTGTTCATGAGTTGGGGCAAAAGACTGGTTATGCAGCTATTGATAATCATAGTCAGATTATCAAGGACGAGTATATTGATGACGCAATCCAGGGAATCTTTGAGGTTAATGAACTGGAATATGAGTCAAAAATGAATAAGGCAAAAAATAAGACAAGTACCAAAACAACGGTCAGAAACTATGTTTTATACGTAATGGCAAACGATGATCGGATGACAATGACTGTCCAGGATATTTTAAAGGCAGTGAACGAAATCCGTAATAATCCTCAAGAAAAGACCAGTCCAATCAGTACTGCTTTAACGCAACTGAAGAGTTCTAGTCTTGGTATTGTCGAAAATGAAGGTCGTAATTCTTGGCGATTTGTCGATCCAATGTTTAAGGCTTATGTTCGGGAACATAAAGATGAACTATTACTAAAGAAATCTGAATAAGTCGGGTACAAACAGTCATTTCCCAATCCGAAATGGCTATTTTTTTGCCCTATTGCATGTATCGGCCAGATAGATTATACTAGGCAAGCAGAAAAGAGGGAACAGTGTGTACGAATTATTTGTGTTAGGGCAACTGATGGACCACGATATGGCGGGCTATCAGCTGCGTAAGGCCCTGGTCACCGTGGTCGGGCAGGAACAGACCGTCAGTTACGGCGTGCTGTACCCGCTGCTGGACCGGTTGAATCGGGCCGGTGATATTGTCTTGGCTAGCGGCGCGGGCTCGCGGTCCAAACGTGCGGCCACGTTGACTGCCCAGGGGCGCGCGCATTTTCAACGGCTAGTCTTACGACCGGTCACCATCAACAAGCAAGCGCAACTGGCCTTTCAGATTAAATGTAATTTTTTACATCTTCTCGACGCGGCGGGGCAACAGACCGTGTTACGCGACTTCCAGGCCTTTAGTCAGGCGCAACTGGTCAATTTAGCGGCGGTCCGGGCGTATTTAACGGACCACCCCCGAATGGTCCCACTGGATGTCGTCGATGCCCTGGGCGTCAATGAGTTACAACAATTACGGGCGCAGGCGCAGGCCGACTGGATCGCCGCTCGCCTGGCAGATTTGGATAAGGGAGCGAATTTGAAATGAACGTTAAAACCTTTGCGGATGATCCGCAGATTCAAAAGCACCGCTGGTGGATCCTGGTGGCCGTGTGCCTCTTCACCTTCATGTCGACGCTGGATGCCAGCATCGTCAATATTGCGCTGCCCGTCATGAGTCGTGACCTGCACATCCCCATGAACCAAGCGGAGTGGGTCGTGTCGATCTACTTGATCGTCATCTGTGCCTTGCTGCTGGTCTTCGGTAAGCTGGGGGATACGCGCGGCAAGATTCGCATCTTTAAAATGGGCTCGGTCCTGTTCATTCTGGGTTCCCTGATGTGTGGGTTCAGCGCGGGCCTGGCCTTCCTGTTGGTCGCGCGGGCACTTCAAGCCGTGGGAGCCGCCATGACCATGGCCACCAACAACGGCATCATCACCGAAGTCTTTCCGTTCAGTGAACGGGGACGGGCGCTGGGGATGATTGGGTCCTTCGTGGCCCTCGGCAGCATTGCCGGACCCGGTGTCGGCGGTCTCATCTTGGCCCACCTCCATTGGGGCTACATCTTCTGGATCAACGTGCCGGTCGGGGTGGTGGCTTGGTTCATCGGCCAACGCATCCTGCCGCGCGACATCACGGTGACCCGCGTGCCCATCGACCGGGCGGGGGCCAGCTTATTTGCCGTCATCATGGTCAGTCTGTTTGCCGCGGTCTTTATCGGCCAAGAAATCGGCTTCACGCAACCTCTCATCTTGGGGCTGTTCGTCATCGGCATCGTGGCTTTGGTGGTCTTTGTCCGATTGGAGTTGCGGGTGGACGATCCGATCTTAGCGTTGCAATTATTTAAAAATAAGCGCTTCAGCATTAGTATTCTCTGTGCCTTTCTCATCTTCGTGGCCAACTTCTTCTTCAACGTGATTGCGCCGTTCTACCTGGAAAATGCCCGGGGGATGGCGGCCAATTACGCCGGCTACGCGCTGATGACTTTTCCCATCGTCCAAGTCGTCGTGGCGCCGATTGCCGGGACGGTGTCCGATAAAATTGGGCCGGAACTCCTGACGTTTATCGGGCTGGTCCTCATCTCCATCAGTCAGGTCGGCTACATGTTGGCCAACCTGGGCACGCCGCTGTGGATCTTCATGTTTTTCATCGGTCTGGTCGGCCTGGGAAACGGCATCTTCATGTCGCCTAACAACTCGATCGTCATGAGTTCCGTGCCGGTCCAAAACCTGGGTGTCGCGGGCGGTATCAACGCCTTAGCCCGGGAGCTGGGCATGATTATCGGTATCTCCATTGCGACCACGGTCCTGTTCAGCGCCATGAGTCACTACGCCGGGCGCCGGGTCACGGCGTACCTGCCGGCGCATCCGGAGATCTTTATCACCGGCATGCGCGTGGCCTTTATGGTCTCGTTGGCCATTTGTCTGGTGGCCACGGTCATCACGGGCTGGCGGCTTTTCCGCCGTCCAGCCCGGAGTTAACCCTGGGCGTGGTGGAGCCAGCTGTCTCAGCCTACAGCGCGGGACGACTTGAGAGACTGGCGGGTTTTGCCAGGCTCTCAAGCGAACCAGAAGCCCGCTTCTCAGGCTGGAGGTGTTTCCCAGAGCAGGCGAAATCCCGGCTGTCGTAGGTGCCTGGTTTCCTCAGCTTTAGGTGTCAGAACACCACTGCTCTGGTAATCTACGCGTCAATGCTACTTTCAACCCTTTTTAGACCCACGCAAAACGACTGCAGCTTCGGTGAGTAACCGGCGTGCAGTCGTTTTTAGTCTGCCGTGATCGGGGCCTGAGCGGGGCTGTGGCGCGTCCTAACTGGCGGGGGATAACTTATTTAATTGCCTGGTACATACGCTGAGGCAGTGGGGAAGGACGCTTGAAGTAGCGCAAACAAAAAAGCCACCGACCGCAGTCAGTGACTTTCAGCAAACTTATTCATTTATTTAGCGTCGTTATCGTCAGTCGATTTGGTCTCATCACTTGTGACAGACTTGATTGGCCGATCAGCGCGCTTTTGCCGTTTCTTCCGCCGTGGCATGTGGAAATCGTGGGGCTTTTGGGCCGGCAGGATGACCGCTAACTTACCAAAGGCCGCAGCCATGATTGGTAAGGTCAGGTTGAAGATGATTGCCGTGAGAATGGTAATCAGGGTAACCGCCGTCAACGTCTGTGATTCGGCGACCAACAGGCCTAAGACCCCGGCGATGATGATGAACAGGGAATGGCGCATGGTTTGGCCGACCTCGTGAATCCCTGGCAATAACCAGTCGAGGAGTGGAGCGTCGTTTAACCGGTAGCTCAGAGCTAACTGGGTCAATTCAACGACGGCTAAGACGGTGACCGGAACGAAGGCCAACAATGGCACTTGCCAGTTGAAGTCGCCGTTACCCGTCAACCACTTCATCAACAGATGGGTCAGTTGGTAACTGGCCGCAGTGGATGCCAGGAAGGTCAAGAACCAGTAGCTGGCTTGCAGCAGGGACCGACTGAAGATGATCAACAGGATCAAGGTGATGCCGAAGACCAAGGCCAAGACCCGTGGTAAGTCGTGTTGGAACTGGTTTTGAATCGTGGCGGTCGTGGCTGGTTGGCCGGCAAAGGTCAGTGGTGAGCCTTCCAGCACCGTGCCACGTAATTGGGCGTTGGCCACTTGTTTCAGTTGGGTCAGCGTCTTGGCGGTATCCTTGGCATTTGGTGCGTGCTTTAAGGTGATCGTCAAGTAAGTGGATTGGACCTTTTCGTCCGTGAAGTTGACCAAGGATTGTTGGAAATCACCGCTGGCAATTTGCGTCGGTGACAGGTACAACGACTTGGCAGCTTCAGAACTCTGTAAACCACTCAGGTACAGGTACATCTTGTTCAATGACTTTTGCATGCTGGTAACTTGCTTACGGGAATCCTTCAGGCTACTGTTGACGGCCTTGATGGTGTTGGCGTAATTGCTCAAGTTACTTTGGGCGGCCGTGGCATCCGTGTTCGACGTGGTGATGTCACTGGTCAAGGTGCTCAGAGTCGACAGTGCTGCGTTCAACTGAGAGTTGACCGACAGCAGTTGACTGATGTAGCGCTTGATTTGCTTAGACGAAGAACTGGTCGTTGCCGTGGATGACTTGGCCTGGGCCGCTTGTAACGCCCCTTGTAAGGAGCTACTGTCGGTGACCAAACTATTGGTTTGGGAGGCCAGCTTTTGCAGGCGCTTGACTTCGCTTTGTAACGTCTTTTGCCGGAGGTTGTTGCTATCCGACTTCAGGTCGTTGCGCACGGTGCCCAATTGCCCCACGATACCGGTTAGTTCATTGTTCAGGTTACCTAACTGAGTTGAGGCGTAGTACTGCGTGATCGGTTGACCACCCGGTTGGGTAACCGACGTGACGCTGGCAACGCCGGGTTGGGCTTGCAACTTCTTGGTCAGATTATCCAACTGGAACAATTGATTTTGATTATCGAGACGCTTGTTCGCTTGCAGGTAAAGGGTGACCGGTGTGGCCTTCCCTTGACCAAAGTGAGCACTTAAGACGCGAGCACCCTGCACGGCTTGGTTATTTGGAATATCCGTTGCGTTATCATAGCTGAGTTGGTTGCGGTAGCCATAGGCAAATGGGCCAATCAGGTAAATGACGACCAGGATGGCGATCCAGGGTTGCCACAGACCGAAGCGGGCCAGACTGTGCCAAAGCTTGTGGTCCTTTAATTTTGGCCGTGTCTTCTTTGGCCAGAAGAGGCTACCACCCAACATCCCGGCAAAGACCGGAATCAGGGTAACACTGGCAATCCCTGTGATGGCAAAGCCGATGCCCAGCAGGCCGTAAGCCCGAATGGACGAGAAGTCAAATAACATCAGGCTCCCGAAGGCTAACGTTAAGCTCAGGGTGCTGATCAAGATGCGGTAACCCAGGTTTTGAATCACCTTGGACGTGGCTTCTTGACTTTCCATGCCGTCGTCGATGTGGTTACGCAAGTCGCGGAAGAACCAGAAGCTGGTCAACAGCGTAAACAAAGTAATCCCCAGCAACAGGAAGATCGGCGTGTACTCGGAGTACGCGAAGTTCCAGTGATAGGCCAGGTTAGTCGCCAAACTAAGCGTGGAAATATAGCTAATTAAAATGGCAAGGAACGTAATGATTGGGGCGATGATTGATGCGAATAAAATCCCCATGGCAACTAAGGCGATCAGTAAGGTCATCAAGATGACGATCAACGTGAAGGACGCGATGTGTTCGTTAGCCGCGTCGCTCACGATTTCTGGGCTAGTGACGTACGTCTTTAAGCCAATTGTCGCAATCTGGCTGGTCAATTGACCGGAGATTTGCCGGACGGTTCCCTGGTTGTGACTGACCGCTAATTGGACGATCTCAGTCGATTTATCCTTGGAGAACAGTTGCGGTTTACTGGTTGGCGTATTGGTCATTGTGGTGATCTTTTGGATCCCATAATAACTCGAGCGTTTCTGCAGATTGGAGACGGTCTTGTTGATCGCAGCCAATTGCTTGTTCGTTAATGCGCCATCTGGGTTGTTGAAAACCGCGTTGACGGTGTAGGTGCCATTCAAGTTACGTCCCCAAGTATTTTGAATCTGAGTCGCCTTGACGGGCTGACTCGTATTCGCCAATTGTGGTTGACCATCATACTGAATGATGGTATTGACATTCGGCAAAGTAACAATCGCCGCAAATACCACGATCAACCAGAATACGAGTGCGAAGATTCGGTTGTGGTGAAGCTTTCTAATCCGTTCTTGCATAAGTAATCTGAGTCCCCTCTATGTATCCAAATTCCTGCCGTGCGAGCAGGGTACAATCCATACTCAATTCTACCATAATGACCGGCGTTCGGGCTGTTTTAAGCCGGATTTAACAAACTTTAAGAAACTCTTTAGTTGCTTTCAAAACCGAAACTGTTAAAGTGATAACTACTTGTATTAGCCAAAAAGGGAGGGGAGTTCAATGTCCAAGCATCACCAAGCCTATCAGAGCCCATTTGCCAAAATGTTAACTGACCAACGTTACCCGTTTGCCAGCCAATTGGCCACCCAGGCGGGCCTAGATCCCAGTCAGGTCATGTTTGCCTACCTGAAAATCAGTGCCAGCGTGCCCAACACCTTGGGGGAGACGGCTCGGCTGAAGGAAATCGACCGGCGTTTCCAAGCCTTTTTGACCGACGCGCAGGCTTAGGCCGCACCGTCGCCTGCTCTGGAGGACGAGTTGTCAGCAACCTGGGTTGAACTGGTCGCCTGACCGTTCACTAGATAGGCGTTGGAACGCGGTGGGCGGACACCTAAAATTGGTGAAGCTAGGCCTGTGTCGAGTCTGGGATAAAACCTCCCAGGTTCCTTCGTTTTACCTTCACATAGCTGAAATGCTCGCCGGCTAATCGCCTTTTGTCCCACTCTCGCCTCCGGTCAAATGAAACGATCAGTTGGTTAAGTCAGCCGCTTGATCGTTTTTATTTTTCGTGACCGAACCCCAGATAATTCGGGGTGTTACGATCCTGGGTGGCGGCGAGCGTTAGAAAAATAATTGAAGCGGTTTCACGGGTGTGGTTTAATAAGAGTGTTCCAATTGAATTCACAAATCAGAAGGAGTGTTTGCATATGACTAGAGTTGCGATTGTTACCGGTGGTGGCCAAGGAATTGGTGCCGGAATCGTGAAACAACTGGCGTCCGACGGCTTACAAGTTGCTGTGGCTGACCTGAACCAAGAACATGCTGAAGCGGTTGCCGCTGAAGTGGGGAATGGTGCCAAGGGTTACTTCGTCGACGTCTCCAAGAAGCAAGCTATGTTTGACTTAGTGAAGAACGTGGTTGCGGACATGGGGCATTTGGACGTGATGGTCAACAACGCCGGGATCGCCAAGATTGACCCCGTCATCGAAACCTCCGAAGAAGACCTGGACCAAATCTTAGACGTTAACATCAAGGGCGCCTTCTTTGGTATCCAAGCCGCTGCGGAACAGTTCAAGGCCCAAGGCACCGGTGGGAAGATCATCAGTGCTTCTTCCATTGCCGGCCATGAAGGGTTTGAAATGTTGGGGGCTTACTCCGCGACGAAATTTGCCGTTCGGGGCCTGACCCAAGCCGCTGCCAAGGAATTGGCCAAGGACAAGATCACGGTCAACGCTTACTGCCCAGGCATCGTGTTGACGCCAATGTGGGATGAAATCGATAAGCGCATGGCGAAGATCTACAACGTTCCTGAAGGGGAAACCTTACAGAAGAACATTGACAGCATTGCCTTAGGTCGGGGTGAACAGCCTGCCGACGTGGCCAACTTGGTCTCCTTCTTAGCTGACAAGAAGTCCGATTACATTACCGGGCAAGCCATTATTGTTGATGGTGGGATTAATTTCGCTTAAAATAGAATAACTGCATAAAGTTGTCGGTCATCGCTTCTTGCGGTGGCCGACTTTTTGCTCACTTTTAAAGGAGGCTGAGACCCGTGTGTACCAGTATTTTACAAATTGCCAAGGATGGCAGTCACGTCTTGGCGCGGACCATGGATTGGCACGCGCTGTACGTGCAGCCGTTGTTTGTGCCCCGCAACTTTCAATGGCAGGGCCTATATGACAACGCCGTGCACACTAACCGCTACGCCATGATTGGCGGTGGTGGGGCGCACGATCATGAGATTGACGTTTCCGACGGTGTGAATGAAATGGGATTGAGCGTGCAAAAGCTGACGTTTGCCAATGGCTCTAATCTGGTAGATACGCCGACGCCCGGGCAAGTCCACTTGGCACCGTATGAATTTTCATTTTATCTATTGGGTCACTACGCGTCGGTTGCGGACATTGAGGCCCACATCGACGAGATCCAACTGATGACCAACCGCTTTGCCGTCAATAACATTGGCGATTCTGAGCTGCACTTCGCCGTGGTTGACCGGACGGGGCGGACCGTGGTCATTGAACCCACGCATTTTCCCATGCGCGTACGTGAGAATCCGCTGGGCGTGGTCACCAACAGTAAGGACTTCGAGCTACAGCTGAAACGGCTGGGCCAGTACGTGAACTACACCGACGATTTTCAAGCCGGTACGGTGCCGTTGAACGCACCGCGCGTCACGACCGGCCGCTTCTCTGGCAAACCGGTCCCCAGTGGCTCCTTCACGCCGGGCGGGCGCTTCGTCCGGGCGGCATATTACAAGGAACGTGCGGACCTGCCCGCCGACGAGGACGAGGCCATCATCAGTGCCTGGCACTTATTGGACAGCGTCACGGTTCCGCGCAGCTCTCAATACCGGCCGACGTATTCCGTCTACCGTGCAGCCACGGTGTGCGAGTCGTTAACGTATTATTTCCAGCCCTACAATCGCTTGGACACGGTCCAGTTGCGCTTGACGCCGGAAATGTTGAACTGGACGAAGCCCAAATTCTACAACGTTCCCAATCAGTTGAGCGTGACAGCATTGAACTAAGCGTCTGAAGGTTGAAAGTGAAATTAACGTGCTGATTAATGACAGTGTTCTGACACCTAGAGTTGGGGAAACCAAGCGCCTGCGTCAGCCAGTGTTCCAACCCATATTTGGCGAACGGTAGGCGGCCAGCGCCCGAAAGTCCGCTAAATCAAGAACCACAAGATGTTCGTCGCAATTAGGCCGACCAAGACGCCGCGGTGCAAGCGGGGATGTAACATAATGATGGCTAGAAACTCGCGGGCCCAAGCGGTCGGCAGGTAGCCTAGCCGCGTCGGCGCGGGGTAGCCCCCGAAGCGAATCCCCAGTTGACTGGCCAGGTGCTCGGCACGAAACAGGTGGTAGTTGTTGGTCACGATGACGACCCGGCCGCCCTGGTGCGGCAATTGGCCCCACAGCCGCTGACTGTAAAGTAAGTTACTGAACGTATTGGTCGCTTGGGTTTCCTGCACGATTTGGTCTTGAGGCCAGTCGTGAGCGATTAAATAATCCGCCATGGCTGCGGCTTCCGTGGTTGTTTCGTCTGGTCCCTGGCCCCCCGTAACGAGGAGGGTGACGGGGCCTTTTTGGCGTCGTGCCAAGGCTAATGCGGTGTCTAGTCGACTGCCCAAGACGCGGCCGATTTGGTCACCGTGCAACAGACCGGCGCCCAAGATAACGATGGTGTCGGCTTTGCGGGCGCGCCAGAGATTGGCCCGCAAGAACCCGACCAGACTGGCGGCAAACAGGATACCAATGTAGACGCTAAAGACGGGGATGAAGGTGACCCAGGGCCACAGCGTCCCGGAGAAGTTGCCGTGGCTGATGTTGTAAAGCCAGCCAATCCCTAAGATCAGCCAGAGCCAAATGCCGGCCAACACGCCGTAGGTCAGGTGCTCATTTTTCCGGACGACCAGCCGGGGCACGTTGAGAATCAACAGCAAAATGAAGAGTCCCAGCGCCGCGACTAGACCAATCAGGACCCAACCGACGTGGGCCACGACTTGCCAGCCGGCGTGATGGGAAAAACCGGCTAGCAAGATGATGATTCCGCCACTGATGCAGGTCACCACGGCTGAGCTCAAACCGTGGGGCTGCCAGAAGGTCAGTAAAGCGGCTAAACAAATTAGAAATAGGCTGGCACTGAACAACATGGCCATTGACTCCTTTCGTAAAGGTTAAGTTTTTTTGAGGCTTCCTCATTGCGGGTAGCACTCGGGGGAAAACTCGGTATAATTGACTCCATTATAACGGAAACGGAGGGATTCGGGTGCCTAAACGACGGCGTAACAAACGAAAAACTGGGACTAACCCCGCAACGGCGACCTGGATCTTTGTCGTGGTCCTCTTGGTCTTGGGCGGCGGTCTGTTAATGCGGGGCCAAATCAAAACGGTCATCCGCGCGACGCACGTAGACCAGACCAGCACGGGGACGGTCATGGGACAAACGACCGCAGCCCAGCGGAAATTTATCAAGAAAATGGCGGCGCCGGCCGTACGCGTTTACCAACAAAACGGTCAGGTGCTGCCCAGCATCGTGATTGCCCAGGCCATTTTGGAATCCAGCTGGGGAACCTCGGCACTGTTCCAGCAGGCCAACAACCCGTTTGGGGTCAAGGGCAGTTACCAGGGACAGTCCAAGTCGTTTCCGACCAGTGAATACGTGAACGGCAAGAAGATTCAGATTCACGCCAACTTCCGCGATTACCCGAGCCTGACGGCGGCCATCTTGGATCACGATGCGCTGTTGAAGGCCAATTACTTTAAGCAGACGGTCACGGATTATCAAACGGCGGCCAAGCTGTTGCAGGAAAACGGCTACGCGACCGATCCCGATTACGCCAAAAAACTCGACAACGTCATTGCCACTTACAATTTGAACCAGTATGACACATAACACAAACCAGTGCCTGCGGCTGCCAGGGATTCTGCCTGCTATGGGGAACGCCTGCAGCCAAGGGGCGGGCTTCCGGCTCGCTTCGAAGCCTTGCCTAGCCCGCAAGTCTCCGAAGTCGTCCCACGCTGTAGGCAGAGAAAAGACCTCTGCCAACACCGTCGACACAGCTGGCGCCATCCCTGGCCTCCTCCGGCAGATTGTGGCTTGAGACTACTCGATTGTGATAAGAGCCAGACAATGTTCCAATAGGAAAGTCGATGGATATTACGGGTCCAGCCGCTGAAATAGCGTGTGACAATAGGCGGAACAAGTTGCCTGTTGGCGCACATTTCGGCCATGAGGCCACTTTGAGACGGGTTCTTCGGCTCGACCTGCCCCAGCGTGCCAACCCATATTTGGCGAACGGTGGGCGGTCGGTTTGTAACGTGCAGCAATCAGTCACTAGTTTCAATCAAAGTTAACCTAAAATCCCCGCCACCAACGTTCATGGACTGGATGTTGATGGCGGGGATTGTCGTTAAGGCTTAGTTTTCATTGTAGTAACGGGCCAGGTCATAGAGCGTCTTGCCTAGCTTGTCGATCGACTTCGTTGGCTTCTGATTGGCGAATAAGATAACGCCTTTCTTGTTGCCTTCGGAGCCGTAGTACAGCGTTTCGTAACCGGAGCCACTCAAAGCCCCGCGAACGCGCTTGATGCCGCCACTGTAGTGGTACAAGCCACCGGCGTAGTTGAGCTTGTAGTTATCGGCCAAGTCATAGTACTGATTCTTGGTCAAAATCTTGCCGTTACGCAAGCCCTTTTGAATCTTGTAGTAGTCTTCCGGCGTGGAATAGTAATTGCCGGCTCCCAGCAGAGATGACATCAGCTTTTGAGAAACGTTGTTGGTCACGCTGTTGCCATTGCTGTAGGTGTAGCCACTGGCCACCACGCTGTCACTGGGCAGGTCGTCCCAGGCGTAAGTGTGCTGGAGATTCAACGGCTTGATGATGCGGTTTTGGACCAACGTGTCGTAGGATTGACCGGTCACCTTGGAAGCAATCGCCGCCAGCAAGGTGTAGTTAGCGTTGGTGTAGTTAAACGACTGCGACCCGGTGCTTTTCAGCTGATCGAGCGTGTAGTTCAGCTCGGAGGCCTGGCTAGTCAACAGGGTATCCGGCGTGGTTTCGTCCATGTCGATACCGGACCGGTGGTTGAGCAACTGCCGCAAGGTGATGTTGCCGCTACCGGCCACGCTTGGGTAGTATTTGCTTAATTTATCCGTTAAGGACAGCTTGCCACTGGCTGCCAATTGTTCGATAATGGCCCCGGTCAGGACCTTTTGTAACGACGCAATTGGGAAGAGGGTGTTGGCAGTGTTGGCCAACTTGCTTGAGACGTCGGCATCCCCCACGCTGACGCGACTCGCCCCGGTGGCGTAGTGGTTAAATAACATGGCGCGCCCTTGGAAATGGGCGTTGTTCAGTAAGGCCGCAGCATTTTGCGAACGACTGTACTTTTGCAGGGCCTTTTGGTTGACCCAGCCAATCGTTTTGCCGTACCACGCGAACTTGACGTAGGTCGTGCCGTTAGACAGCTTAGCGACCTTGGTGACCTTGACGAAGCGGTGTTGCCAGTTTTTTCCGCTGGCATCGCGGGTCTTGGCCGACCGTTGCGTGTAGTAGGGCGCATAGTAATAAATCCCATCATTGCGGCTACTCTGACTCACAAAACGGGCATTGTAGCTGGTTGACTTTTGGCTCGTGATTTTGAGGTAACTGCTGGCGTGTGCCAAAGTGGCAGGCACGACCAGTACCAGACCCAGAGCCGTTCCCAGAATTAACAAAATTTTCTTCACAATCATCATCCATTTCCCCTTATAGTGTTTTCCATAGTACCGCGGTTTGGTTGCGAAAGGGTAACAGGACTGTCACTTTTCGGTAACATTTTGAACAATTTATTTTATAATCGAATTCGGTGAACTAACTAAGTTGACAAAAAAATTTAGGCTTAACTCACTTAATGGGTCGCAAGTTTATAGGGAGTGTGGTAAAATTACCTCCAATATAAAATTAGTTATGAGGAGCTGACCCCAGCATTGTTACATTTTCTTGGCCAACTTTATGGGCCATTCTTTGATTTACACAATTGGGAAACGGTGATTTCATCCGGCAACGATTGGTTGATTATCTTTTCATTAGTTTTGATTGAGTGTTTACTCTCCGTGGATAATGCGGTCGTTTTGGCGGCGCAGACCCAGTCTCTGCCTACGCGTAAGGAACAGGAAAAATCCCTGTTTTACGGCATCTGGGGCGCGTATTTGTTCCGGTTCATCATCATTGGCTTGGGGACTTACCTCATTAATTTCTGGGAGATCAAGGTCGTCGGGGCCTTGTACCTGGTCTTTTTGGTCTTTCAGTACTTCACCAAGACGCGGGTCAAGCACACCCGCAAGCTGGTCAAGGATAAGAAGAAACGCTGGCTGCCATTGTTCTGGTCGGTCGTCTTGCAGATTGAAATGATGGATATCATCTTCTCTGTAGACTCCGTGCTGGCCTCACTGGCCATTTCTAGCAACCCAGTCATTGTGTTGATTGGGGGCCTGATTGGGATTCTGGCCATGCGGGGTGTCGCCGAGGTCATCATGAACCTGATGCGGCGGATTCCGGAACTGGAACCGATGGCCTACATCCTGATTGGCATCATCGCCGTCAAATTGTTCATCTCGATTCCCGCGATCGATATCGAGATTCCAGCAACGCTGTTTGGCTTCGTAGTCCTGGGCGCCATCGTCATCACGCTGATCATTCACGTGATTCGCAAGCGGCGTCATGCACGGGCGACAGCGGCCAAGACCGTCAAGCATCCTTCAAAATCTGAATCGTAATTCTGGCAAAGGTGACCTGACGAGGGTCATCTTTTTTGCTTGGATAGGGCTAATGGTCAAACCTACCAGTTGGCAGTGAGCGTGCCGACTGGGTCTAGCAGTGGTCCGTGGTATGATAAAAAGAGTGATAAACAAGGAGGAAACTGTTATGCAAATTGGGTTTATCGGTACCGGCGTCATGGGTACTGGCATTGTCTTGAATCTCTTGAAGGCGGGGCATGCGGTCGTGGTCTACAACCGGACCAAGGCGCACGCCCAAACGGTGTTGGACGCGGGCGCGACCTGGGCGGCATCACCCGCTGACGTGGCCAAGCAGGCGAAATTGGTCATGACCATGGTTGGCTATCCCAGCGATGTCGAGGCTGTTTACACCGGCGAGCACGGTATTTTCACGTCCATTCAACCGGACAGTGTCGTGGTCGATCTGACGACCAGTACGCCGGCGCTGGCGGTCAAATTAACCGGCATTGCCCACGACCATCACGCGTTGGCTTTGGACGCCCCGGTTTCCGGCGGGGATGTTGGCGCTAAGAACGCCACGTTGACGGTCATGGTCGGTGGTGATCGGGCCGCCTACGACCAGGTCTTGCCGGTCTTTGAACAGATTGGCCAGCGGGTCAACTACTTTGGGGATGCCGGCAAAGGCCAGCACACCAAGATGGCCAATCAGATCATGATTGCCGGGACCATGACCGGTTTGACGGAAATGTTGGTCTACGCCAAGGCGGCTGGCTTGGACCTGCCTCAGGTGCTGGCCACGCTCAGTAGCGGCGGTGCCGACAACTGGAGCATGGACAATTACGTGCCCCGCATTTTGAAGGGCGATTACACCCCCGGCTTCTTCGCCAAGCATTTCCTAAAGGACCTGCGTATCGCCTTACAAGAGGCCGACCGCATGCACCTGGATTTGCCAGCGACCAAGCAGGCCAAGTTGTTGTACGAGGCCATGGTCGATGACGACGGCCTGGGCAACGACGGGACGCAGGGGTTGATCAAGACCTACAAGCAGAAGTCGTGAAGGAAAGTGGGCCAACAGGCGGAACCAGTTGCTTGTTGGCCCACGTTTCGGCTATTTAAAGTAGACGGCAAAAACAGGTCTAGGATGTGTTGTCCTGGCCTGTTTTATTGTGCTGTTGAGGGCGCCATGAGTTAACCCTGTAAAATTAGGAACTGAGATATGTTCCCCTATTAATCTGATTCCTGATAGTGAGCTTGCCAGCACAAGCGAGACGCCGACCACCACTACGGTCTTCACGTCTTTAACACCGGGGCGGCCAGCTTTGCCTCGGTTCAAGCCATGGATCCTTACTTTGCGGGATGCTTAGAAATTACGAACTTAGACGACTTCTTTGATTTCTACCGGCGAGTCCATACGCCGCAGTCGCAGCAGGGGTTGAATCTTGCAGTAAGAAAATAAAACACGCCACAAACCGACAGTATCGACAACTGTCAGTCTGTGGCGTGTTTTCAGTTAAATTTTTTTCGCAGCGTCACGACCGGCGCGCCGTCCTCATCGAAGGGCGCGCCAATAGCGTGATAGCCACAACGTTCGTAAAATGCTTGAGCCGTGAGTTCGCCGTCAATCAGACCAGCGGTAAAGCCGTGGACGCGGGCCCAGTCTTCTCCAGCGGCCAGGACTTGGCGACCGATTCCCTGACCACGGTAGGCTTGACTGGTACAGACGCGGCCAAAGCGCATTTCCGTGGGTGACTGGGGTTCTAAGCGCAGCGTGCCCACCGGCAAGTCTGGTCGGTCATAGGCGACCACGTACAAGCGGTCCGGTGTATCGCGGTCGTCGAATTCGACGTCGCGGGGAATCCCCCGTTCCGTCACGAAGGTGGCTTGGCGTAGGGATAGGGCGGCCGCACGGTTAAACGGGGCGTTTGAGATCACAATTTCCATGGGGCACCGCCTATTCGATCTCAGCGAAGAAACTGTAGAGCTGCTCGCTGGTCAGCGCCTGTTTCTCGGCACCGGCCACATCGTAGGTCACCTGGCCGTGGTGCAGGACGATCAGCCGGTTGCCGTAGGTCAAAGCGTCTTCCATGTGGTGGGTGATCATCAGGCAGGTCAGCTGATCTTGCGCGACCCGTTCGTTGGTCAAATGCATTAGGTCCTGGCCGGTCCGTGGATCCAGCGCCGCCGTGTGTTCGTCGAGCAGTAAGATCTCAGGTCGCTTCAACGTGGCCATCAAGAAGCTCAAGGCCTGGCGTTGCCCCCCGGATAGGTTACCGGTGGCGGTCGTCAGCCGTTGGTCGAGGCCGTTGTGCATGGTTGCGGTCAGTTCTTGATAGTGGGCCAGGTGATGCTTCAACCCCCGGGGCATCAACCCGCGCCGTTGTCCGCGGCGTTCGGCCAGCAATAAGTTTTCGGCGACGGTCATCCGCGGTGCCGTGCCTAATTTGGGATCTTGGAATACGCGGGCTAAGAAGCGGGTCCGTTTTTCCACGGATTCGTGGGCGATGTCGTGGCCGTTTAACAGAATCTGGCCGCTGTCAATGCTGAGGTCGCCGCCAATCGCGTTGAATAGCGTGGACTTCCCGGCCCCGTTGGATCCCAGCACCGTGATGAAATCGCCGGCGTTGATGGTCAGATTGAGCTTATTTAAGATCGTAATTTCTTCGGGCGTGTTGCGGTTGACCTTTAACACGACGTCCTTTAATTCGAGTAGTGGTTTAGTCATTGGTATCCAACCCCCGTTTCAAAATGTGCTTGAAGTTCAAAACGCGCTTGAAGACCGGCAACATCATGCATAGCGCCAGGATGATGGCGGAAATCAAGTTGAGGTCGTTAGCACTGAAGCCCAGCTTGAGGACCAGCAACAGCACGAAGCGGTACAAAATACTGCCCAGCGTGACGGCGACCAGTCGTTGGTTCAGGGTCAAATCGCCAAAGGCCACCTCACCGATGATGATGGAGGCCAGCGCAATCACGATGATGCCAATCCCCATGTTGACGTCGGCATAGCCGTTGTTTTGGGCAACCAGTGCGCCGCCAAAGGCAATCAGACCGTTAGAGACCATCAGTCCCATGATCTTCATGTTGTCGGTGTTGATGCCCAGCGAACGGGCCATGGTCTGGTTGTCCCCGGTGGCGATGAAGCCTTGACCGAGTTCCGTTTGTAAGAAGTAGATGACGATGCTGGTGATGACGACCATGACCACGATGCCCAACACGACGCTGTCAAAGTATTGTGGCAGGCCGGCGAGCAGGTGGTTCTTGAACAGCGTGGCTTTTCCCAGCAAAGACACGTTGGCGCGGCCCATGATCCGCAGGTTGACCGAGTAGCAGGCGGTCATGACCAGGATGCCGGCCAACAGGATGGGAATGTGGCCCTTGGTGTAGAGCAGACCGGTGATCAAGCCGGCTAGTGCCCCGATGACGAAGGCGAGCAGGGTGGCCAGCAGGGGGTTCATCCCCTGGCTAATGGCAGCGACGGCGGTGGCGGCACCGAGTGGAAAGGTCCCTTCCACCGTCATGTCGGCAAAATCTAGAATTCTAAAGGTCAAGAACAGCCCGACCCCTAAGACGGCCCAGAGCAGGCCCTGACCGATGGCGGATACAGCTAAACTCATTTGAAGACCTCCCCGTTGGTTTTGGCTTCTTTGACAACGTCGGCGGGAAGCGTGATGCCCAACTTCTTGGCTTGTGTCAAGTTGATGGTCATTTCCCCGCGCTTTTCAAAGTGAATTGGTGTGGTGGCAGGATTCTTGCCCTTTAAAATGGCGGCGGTCATCTTACCGGTTTCCACGCCCAGCTGGTACTGATTGATGCTCAGCGTGGCCAGACCGCCCGCTTTGACCATGGTATCGACGGCCGGGAAGACCGGAATCTTCTTGGCGTTGGCCGTGGATACTAGCGTTTGCATGGCACTGGCGACGGTATTGTCGGTTGGCACGTAAATGGCGTCGACCTGACTGACCATTTGCTCGGCGACCTGGTTCAAGTCGTTGGTGCTGGCAATCGTGTAGGCCTTGAGGCGGACGTGTTCTTGCTTGCACAGCGCCGCAAACTGGTGATACTGCGCGGTGGCGGAATCATCAGATGAGGTGTAAATGATGCCCAGCGTCTTCATATTGGGCATGATCCGTTGAATCAATTTGAGCTGCGATTTCAGCGGCGCTTGGTCGGACACCCCGGTCACGTTATTGCCGGGACGGGTGTTGCTCTTGACCAGGTCGGCGCCCTTCGGATCGGTGATGGCGCCCAACACCACGGGGATGTTTGAGCTGGCATTGGCCAACGCCTGGGCAGCTGGGGTGGCAATCCCAATCATAGCGTTGGCGTGTTCGTTGACGAAACGCGCGCTCATGGTCTTGAGATTACTCTGGTCGTTTTGGGCGTTTTGAAAATCAATCTTGACGTTCTTGCCGACGTGATAGCCTTCCTCGGCCAACCCGTGGATGATGCCCTTGTGAATGGCGTCTAGGGCGGGGTGGGAGAGCAGCTGTAAAATGCCGACGGTCGGGACCGCCTTTTGGTGCGCGGATTCGGGTCGACTCTCCTGAACGAAGGCAAACCCGAGGAATAAGAGCAGAATCGCAATGAGTCCGTACATGCGTTTCATGATGATAACCTCACTTTTACTGGATTGAATGAACGGTCGGTGATACAAAAAAGCACCCAGACCGGCTGGGTGCCCAAATAAAAAGGCCCGCAAAACCGGAATGACAACATCCGTGCGGGCTTTTGCATCAGAAAAGTTAGCCGGCGCAGATGCGAGAATCGCTCTGGGAGCTCAAGTCGCATCAACACTGATGAGACTTGATTTACCGGCTTTGCCAACGTCCATTAAGTTCAATGCTAGACAGTTGCATAACTTTTCCTTCTTTCCGTAATTGAATAAATTCAGTTTACGGCATCCTTTTCAGACCGTCAACCTTAATTTGTGGTTTCGGTCAAATTTGGTGGGATTTTCGGTGTGAACTGGTCGCTTTACCGTCCGCCAAATATGACGTGGACGGTGAAAGCCTGCAGGGCGGTGGGCAATAACGTTGACATCACCCCGGAACCTGGCTACGAACATCACCTCAGGCTAGTTCTTGCGGATAATCAGTTTACCTAGTCGGTTGATTGTTAATCAATAGGTTGGTGTCCGGGCTTAGTGTTCACGTTAAAAGGTCCAGTGGTTAATTGTGTCACGGTTTCAACACGATTTTTGCGTTAGCGGCCGCGGATTTTGGTATACTAGACGGTAACCAATTGCGCTTGATCACGATGTTGATTTGTTGGCATGGTTGGTCGCGCGAGGCTACACCAGCCTTGAAAGCAGAGACAAGGAGGGCTACTCCATGAAAATTGCAGTTTTAACAGATACGTCTTCGGGCATCGACTTTGATGAGGCGCAGCGACGGCACGTGACGTTGCTAGCGGCACCCATCATGTTTGGCAACCGTCAATATCACGAGTACCAGGACCTGAGCACGGCCGATTACTACCGGTTGATGCGGCTGTCGAAATCCAAGAAAATGGTGCCGACTGCCCCGCAGATTTCGATGAAGACGGTTCAAGCGGCTTGTGATCACTTGGCCCAAACCGGCGTGACCGACGTCATCGTGATCGGGCCGTCGCTGGGCATCTCCGGGTTTGTGAACACGTTAGCGGCTTACGCGGAAAATATCACCAGTGTCCACGTCTGGCCGTGGGATTCGCGCGGCATCTTGACGACGATGGGCGAGCAGGTGCGGCTAGCCGCGGCTCTGGTCGAACGGGGGGCCACGGTGGACCAAATCTTTGAACGGTTGACGCAGCTGCGGGCCACGGCGCACAGTGGGTTCGTGGTGGACTCCATCAAGCCGCTGCTGCGGACTGGGGAAGTCAATCCCAGCCACAGTCCCGGCAGTACGCCACTATTGGCTGGGAAACCCATCTTGATCTTCGACCCGTCCGGTAAGATGCGCGTCGCCGGCAGTGCCTTGCGGGTGAAGGGGGCCATGGCCGACTTCTCCGATGCCTTGGCCACGGATCTGGCGGGTGCCGCGCCGGTGCGGGCCACGATTTTAAATGCCGACCAACCCGAGGCCACCCAACGGTCCGTCGACCGGGCACAGAAGCGGTTTCCGACGGTCAAATTTGACGTCGCGTTGATCGGGCCCAGCTTCGGCGTCCACGTGGGGGATGGCGCCATGGGCCTGGCCTGGTGCCAGGACTACCGCAGCCTCCTCGAACCAGCCACCGACTTCAGCGACCAGTAACAGTTTTCGTGGCGGCATGGGGACGTGCTGGCCGCCTTACCGTTCGCCAAAGATGGGCTGGAACGCGGTGGGCGGACCGGACCGAGCCAAAGTGCGGTCTCGGCCTCGCTTTGAGCCGAAGGTCGCGTCTCAAAGACGCCAGTTCCCTAAGCGGCATGAATCGCGCCGCTAAAGGAACTCCCACGGCTGAACCCATATTTGGCGAACTCTCGGCTACGGTAGTGTGTGTTAATACCAGTCGTCTTAACCCCAGGTGGTAGCTGCATTGACGACTAGTCTTTCATTAACACAGTGTTGCTGATAGTCGTCAACCCTGGCTGACGCAGGCACCTGGTTTCACCAATTTTAGGTATTGGAACACCGTCGTCGTGTCAATGGTGACTGGACAGCCACGGCCGGACCTCACGAGTCGACCAAGAATAATCGATATCCACGTGGAGTTAGTGCCCCCATCTGCCGGAGTTCTTGGCTGCCGCAGGTACGGTTTTGTACTATATAACGCACTTGAAAAATGAGAATCAAATTAAAATTCAGGGTTGACAGTCTTATTTTTTCATGGTTAACTGAAAGATGTAAATTGATAAATGAAAGGGAGCTTGCCATCATGCAACTTCATTACCGAACTCATTTAAATAGCCAATTTGCCTTTAGCTTTTTCTTTAGATAGCGTTTGTATTCATCTCGTTGGATACGAACGCGCCGCACAACTGCGTTTGTATCTATCGAATAGCTAAAGTTTTTCAGCATGAACTTAGCGCCAGATAGATACGGGTAATCTATCTGGAAAAGTATATCGGGCCCGATAACACCAGGTAGATTCTACTCAGAATCTGTCTGGTGTTTTTTGTTTTCCTGGCATTGGCCAGGGCGGCTTGGACGCAAGCCACTTGCGAAAAATTTGGTGAGATTTACCCATTTTAAATTTCAGCAGCATTCACAGGAGGAAATCACAATGAAAAAATTATTAGCAAGTAGTCTCGCGTTACTCGGTCTCGGGCTGGTTCTGGCCGGCTGTTCGACCAAAACATCCAGTGCCAAATCTGGCAATCTTAACGTCGGCATCTTACAGGTCGTGCAACATGGCTCTTTAGATGAGGCGCGCCAAGGCTTCAAGGCCGGGTTAAAGGCCGAACTCAAGGCCCACGGCAAGTCGACCAAGGTGACGTATCACTATTTAAACGCCCAGGGCGACCAAGCCAATTTGAATACCATGAGCCAACAATTGGTTCAACAAAAGAATGATTTACTGCTAGGCATCGCCACACCGGCGGCTCAGGCACTCGCCAAGAAGACCACCACGACGCCCACTTTGGTCACGGCGGTCACGGATCTCAAAGCGGCCGGGTTGGTCAAGGCCAACGCCAAGCCGCAGACCAACGTTAGTGGGACCAGTGATTTAACGCCGGTGGGCCTGCAGCTGAAACTGTTGAAGAGCCTGACGACCGGCAACAAGCCACTGGGCATCATGTACAACTCCTCCGAAGAAAATTCCGTGCTTCAGGTCAAGCTGGCCAAGGCCTACGCCAAGAAGCACCACTTAAACCTAAAGGTCGTGAGCGCCACCAGCACCAACGATGTCGCCAGTGTCTTAGCCGGCTTGACGGGCAAGGTTTCTGGCCTGTACTTACCGACCGACAACTTGATGGCCAGCGCCATGAAGACCATCGGCGCCAAGGCCAAGGCGGCCAAGTTGCCCGTTGTGACCGGATCGATTGAAATGGCCGAGGACGGCGGTACCGCCACTTACGGCATCAACTACTATGACTTGGGCAAGCAGACCGGGAAGATGGCGTACAACGTCTTAGAAAATAAGCAAAAGCCGCAAACCATGGCGGTCCAAACGTCGAAGAAACTTCACCTCTACATCAACCAAGCCAACACCAAAGCCATTGGGTTGAAGCCAAGTCAGATCACCAAGCCGTAAGAAAGGGGTAATCCGTTATGTTAATCACCAGCATCGGTCAGGGCTTACTGTGGGCGCCGCTCGTCATTGGCGTGTTCCTGACGTTTCGTATCTTAGACATCCCCGATTTGACCACCGAGGGGAGTTTTCCGTTGGGCGCCGCGGTCACCGTGAGTGCCATGTTGAGCGGACAATCGGCCGTGGTCGCTAGTTTACTGGGCTTTCTCGCCGGTTGTGTCGCAGGCTGGGTTACCGGGATACTCGACACCAAGCTGCACATGCCGTCACTGCTGGCCGGAATCCTGACCATGACCGGCCTGTACTCCATCAACATGCACGTGATGGGCAAATCTAACGTGCCACTGTTGACGCAAAAGGTCTTGACCAACTACCTGCCAGCCACTTGGTCCAGCGATCTGCAAACCATCGTGGTGGGGCTGGTCGTGACCGGCGTTGTGATAGCGCTCTTGATCTGGCTGTTCAAGACGCGGTTGGGATTGTCGCTGATGGCGACCGGGGATAACCCGGCCATGAGTGCCGCCAACGGCATTTACACGGACCGGATGGTGATCTTGGGCTACATGGTCTCCAACGGCTGCATCGCCTTGTCCGGGGCCCTGATCGCCCAAAGCAACGGCTATGCCGACATTGGCATGGGCATCGGCACCATCGTGATTGGGCTGGCCTCCGTTTTGGTCGGCGAGATCTTCTTGCATGGTCGGCAGATGTGGGTGCGCCTGAGCGGCATGGTCGTGGGCGCCATCATTTACCGCTTCTTATTGACCGTCGCCATGGGTTTAGGTTTCCCGGTCGACGATTTGAAAATTTTATCCGCCATCATCTTGGTCGTGGTCATTTGCCTGCCGATTTTGCGGACCAAGGTCAAGACCCGTCAACAGCTGAAACGTTACCTCAAACAGATTGGAGCCGATGAACATGAATCAACAACCAGCAGTCTTAAGCGTCAAGCATCTCCAGAAGGTCTTCTTTCCCGGGACGGTAAATGAGCGCCACGTCTTGAAGGATGTCAGTCTGACGATTGAACCGGGCGATTTCGTTGCGGTCATCGGCAATAACGGGGCCGGCAAATCGACGCTGCTCAATACGATTGCCGGCACGCTGCCAGCCGATGCGGGCCAATTGACCTTGGCTGGCCACGACGTTACCCGAAAATCGGTGGCCTACCGTGCTAAATGGCTATCGCGCGTCTTCCAGGACCCCAAGTTGGGCACGGCGGGGGAACTGAGCGTGTCCCAGAACCTGACGTTGGCTCAGCGCCACACCGGCAGTATGAGCCTGCGCCGCTACCGCCAGGCTAGTCAGGACGCCACGTATCGGGAATTGCTTAAAAGTCTGAACATGGGGCTAGAGGACCGGTTAACGACGCAGGTCAAGTACCTGTCGGGCGGCCAACGCCAGGCGCTGTCACTGTTGATGGCCACGCTGAGCCAGCCGGACTTGTTGTTACTGGATGAGCACACAGCGGCCCTGGACCCCCAGACCAGCCGTCAGGTCATGGCGCTGACGCAGACGATCGTGGAGACGCATCAGCTGACCACGATGATGATCACCCACAAAATGAGCGATGCTTTGGCTTATGGCAACCGGCTGGTCATGGTCCAAGACGGCCAGATCAAGCTCGACGTCCGCGGGGCTGCCAAGGCCAATCTACAACAGGATAAGTTGATGGCGTTGTTTGCGGAATGATGGTCTGACGGGGAGAAATTGTAATGACATCGCGAATTGTCATTCAGAGTGCAGCAAAATTTGCTGGAACTACTGGTTCATGTACTTCGTGACGTTAAAGATAGTCGTTCACAAGCTCAAAATGCGAACTGGCCGCCTACCGTTCGCCAACAGGCAACTGGTTCCGCTTAACACTGCTAGGCAGTTAACCGCCTGTCGTCACACTCTTGTTAAGCGGCTGAACCCATATTTGGCGAACTCTCGGCTATGGTAGTGCATGTTAGTAACCATCGTCTTAGCCCCAGGCAGTAGCTACATTGACGACTAGTCTTTCATTAACACAGTGTTACTGATAGCCGTCAACCTTGCCGGAGGCAGCCAGGGTGGAGCCAGCTGTGTCGGCGGTGTTGGCTGAGGTTTTGTCTCAGCCTACAGCGCGGGACGACTTGAGAGACTGACGGGCTTTGTCAGGCTTTCAAGCGAACCGGAAGACCGCCCCTCAGGCTGGAGGTGTTCCCCAGAGCAGGCGGAACCCTGGCTGACGCAGGCGCCTGGTTTCACCAAATTCAGCTGTCGGAACACCGTCTTCACCGCAATTAGCGCGTTCATTTCACTTGCAATCTTTAGTTAAAAAACAGCCAGTACGTCATCTCTGAAGTGAGACGAGTACCGGCTGTTTTCGGTTTTAAATATATGCCAGCAACGACAACGCATTGTTCAAGAAATGCAGCGTCACGTTGTAGCGTAGGTCGCGGAACTTCAGGTAGGTGAAGCCCAGCACCCAGCCCAGCGCCGCATACATGAACAGCGTAGGCGTGAAGCTCATCACGTGCATCATGCCGAAGATCATCCCCGACATGAAGACGCCCAGGAAGTTCATGACCCGCGAGTCTTGCCGGAAGAAGTAATTCAAGAAGATGCCGCGGAAAATCATTTCTTCCACGAACGGCGCCAGTAAGATGGCGTAGGCCAGGTTCCAAAATGGCAGTTGCAGGATCTGGGAGTTGAGTTCTGTCTGGTTGGCGGGGCTACTCAAGATGTGGAAATTGATCAGGAGGTTCCAGCCGAATTGAATCGCCAGCATCAGGACAAACAGGCCCGCTAGTTGCCAACTGCGTTTGGTCGTGAAACGGGACTTACCGATGTGGCGGGGGTTACTTTGCTTGATCTGTTGCCAGTAGCGCCAGGTCAAGAAGGCCAGCAGCAAGGCCGAGTAGATCAGCATGACCCCAATCAGGCGCGTGGCCACTTGGGGATGGTGAGCCTGACTGGTCGCCATGGACAGCAGGAGGGTGTCACCCAAGTAGATGGCCAAAAAGCCCACCCACTTGAGACATCGCACCAGCCAGTCGCCACCGGCCGCCAACCATTGGGTCAATTTAGTCATGAACGGGTCCGCCTCCTACTGGTCGTATTTGCCGATTTCAATCAGATTTTCGTCGGGGTCGCGGACGTAGACTGACGTCATGGGGCCCAGGGCACCTTGCTTGGTCACGGGGCCGTCGACGATTTCCACCGCATAGTTGGTGAGGTGAGACAAAATGTTGGCGAGTGGGTCGGTCGCAATGATGGCGAAGTCGGCGCCACCGACCGTGGGGTGCTTAGCGACGGGTAAATGGAGCTGGTCGTTTTGTTGGAAATTAATTTTTTGTTTGCCCAGCTTCACGCCGCGGCGCCCATCATCAAATTCGATGATGGGCAGGTCAAAGACCTCGTGGTACCAGCGCACGGCATGCTCCACGTCACTAACAGTTAAGGTGAGGTGGTCAATGTTACGAATATTCATGAAGTGTCAGTCCTTTAGGCATAAATTTTAATCATTATAGCATAAAATAGGTGGCCGCCCTAGGCCAGGAAGTTGACGAACCCCCGGTTTTCGTGGTAAGTTACTACCTAATATGGGTTTAGCTAAAGGCCTTGACGTTGTCGGGGCTTTTTTCGGCTTGAGAGAAGAAGGGAAGGGACAAACAGTGCCACTATTAGAAGTTGACGACCTCAGCATGAGCTTCGCAGATAAGAAGCTTTACGAAGGCGCCAGTTTTACCCTAGAAAAAGGCGAACACATGGGTGTCGTCGGGCAAAACGGGGTTGGGAAGTCAACCTTAATTAAAATTATTACCGGCCAGGAGCTCCCGTTAACGGGGTCCGTGAAATGGCAAAAGAAAACCCACATTGGGTATTTGGATCAGTACGCCGATATTCCAGACGGCATGACGCTGATCGACTTTCTGCATACGGCCTACGCCGATTTGTACGAAATGAATGACCGGATGACGGCGATGTATACCGAATACGCGGAAACGATGGAAGATAAGTTGCTCGAACGGGCCGGTCGGATTCAAGAAGAACTGGACGCGCGTAACTTTTACGACGTGGAAACGGAAATCGAACGGGTCATCTCCGGGTTGGGCTTAGACGACATCGGTCGCGACCATGAAGTTGCCAAGATGTCCGGGGGGCAACGATCCAAGATCATCTTGGCCAAGCTGTTGCTGGAAAACCCCGACGTCATTTTACTGGACGAACCGACCAACTACCTGGACGTCGCCCACATTGCGTGGTTGGAAGACTACCTAAACAACTTTGACGGCGCCGCGTTGATCATTTCCCATGATTACGACTTCTTGCAAAACGTGACGAACTGTATCATCAACGTGGCGTTTGGCCAGATCACCAAGTACCGGGGCAGCTTCAAGCAAGCCATGCGCCAACGGGGTGAACGCGAGAAGGCCCAACAACGGGAATTCGACAAGCAACAGGTCGTCATCGAAAAGGCCGAGCGCTTTATCCGCAAAAACAAGGCCGGGTCCAAGTCGACCATGGCCAAGTCACGGGAAAAGATGCTCAACCGGATGGAACGGGTCGATCCGCCATCGACTAACGTGCAAGCCCACTTTGATTTTCCGTATCAAGAGACCGGGTCGCAAAACGCCTTGGTGGTCGATGAACTATCCGTGGGGTATGACCGGCCATTATTGAAGCCGGTGACGTTCTCCGTGACGACCGACCAAAAAGTTGGTCTGACCGGGTTCAACGGAGTCGGGAAATCGACGCTGATCAAGTCCATTTTAGGCATCATCAAGGCCAAGGGTGGGGAAGCGCATTTCTCACCGTCCGCACGGATCAGCTACTTCAGTCAGGATCTGGTTTGGGACAACACCCAACAAACCCCACTCCAGATTATCCAGGCCAAGTACGAAAAGTTGCCGCAAAAGGCGATTCGCACGAAGCTGTCGAAATGTGGGCTGGACTCCGCCAACGCCATGAAGCCGATCGGTGAGCTCTCCGGTGGAGAACAGACCAAGGTTAAGTTGGCGTTGATGGAATTTGAACCCGCCAACTTCTTGATCATGGATGAACCGACCAACCACTTGGATGACGAAACCAAGCAGGCGTTGAAGCAAGCCATCTTGAATTTCCCGGGCAATGCGATTATCGTTAGCCATGAGGCCAGTTTCTACACCGGCTTAGTCGATAAGATTTTGAACGTGGAGAAGCTGAGTTTAAAGAATTCTGCAAACTAGATTGCACCGAGATTACGTTTTGGTAAAAGGCGTTCCCTTTTTCAGAAAAATCCGTTACAGTAGGGGTAGTTAGGAAAATTTGAAAAGGACGGCAGACAATGAGACGTTTAAGACAGTTACTCGTAGTTGTCGCGCTGGTCATCGTGGCGGCGGTCGGTGTAAACCGGCTGATCCAAGGCCACACAGCACAGCCGACGAGTCAACCCACTAGCCAAACGACGAAGAAGGCCAATAACACGGCCAAGGCGGACACCATTAATTGGCGGAAGCCGTCGGAAGACAAGCCTTATCCGAACCTCAAACAACACACCGATGCCTGGCTGGACGTGAATACCAGTCGCCAACGGGTGTACATCCGGGATGCCAATAACAAGGTGCTGTACACCATGTATTGCTCCACGGGAACGGGGAAGGAAAATAAGACCCCTCACGGCACGTATGCCATCCAAGGGGAACGGGGAAAATTCTTCTACAATCAAAGTTCTGGTGAAGGGGCTAAATATTGGGTCTCTTGGAAGGACCACGGGATTTATCTATTCCACAGCGTGCCCACTGATGCTAACGGCAATTACATTAAGAGCGAAGCCGAGGAGCTAGGCAAGACGGCCGCTTCTCACGGTTGCGTGCGCCTGTCAGTGGCGGATGCTAAGTGGGTCTACAATCACGTGCCTTACGGGATGAAAGTTGTGGTTCACTAGGTTTGAACTAAGGGTTGAAAGTAACAAAACAGGCCTCAACCCTGGGGAAATTTGAATTGAAGCAGATAAATATCGTCATTTGTCATCATTGAGCCTTGCCTAATAATCTGACTAGATTATTAGGCAAGGCTTTTATAAACTCACCGAACACGGAACTGAGAATCTCTGTGTTTAGGTCAAACCTTTTTTACCTATGGTCGACGTGGGTGCTATTTTCACAAGGTTACCGACACAAAAGCCTTCACCGGGCCCCAGTGGGGTGGTGAAGGCTTTTGTGGTTAATCCTTAATCATTAAAATTATCATTTTCGACGTCGCGTATGAAGGTTGCCAGGTGATCGTAGTAAACGGGTGCGTTGTCGATCATGTGGTGGTGGCCACCTTCTGGCGTGGTGACGAAGCGGGAGTGTGGAATCAACTCAGCCATCTTCTTACCAGTAGCCAGTGGCATGGTTTCGTGTTCGCCAAAGGTCAACAGGGTTGGCACCTTGATGTCCTTCAAGTGATCACGGAAGTTCCATTCAGCCAACTTGCCCTTGATGACAAATTCGTTGTCACCTTGGAAGGCGCCGTAAACGTCGGTCGCCATGGTGCTGATCAAATGAGAAATGGCAGCGGGCTTCTTCCGGTCCACGTAGCCGTCGTTTAAGATGTCCACGTAGCTTTGGTACTTCGGATCGTCGTAGTTGCCGTTGGCCTCGATCTGCTTCATGTAAGCCACTTGGTCGGCGGTCAGAGCCGTTTCCCGAATATGGTTGATGCTTTCAACGTATTCGTCGATGTTATCAACCATGGAGGAAATGATAGCGCCCTTCAAGTGTTGGCCAAATTTAGCCGCGTACATTTGGACCAATGCGCCACCCCAAGATTGACCAATCAAGTAGAACTTGTCGATGCCCAGCTTTTGCCGAACTTCTTCAACTTCATTCAAGAAGTAGTCGTAAGTCAGATATTTCTTAGCGATTTCAGGATCGCTATAGTCGGGTTGGTCGGAGTACCAAGAACCCAATTGGTCGTACATGTGGACCTGAACGTTCAGGCCTTGGGCGGCTAATTGCTTGGCCGTGTCTTCCCAATATTCATGGTTGCCACCAGGGCCCCCGTGTAAGGCGAGCAGGTGGATGTCACCAGTGCCTTGGGTGTTGGTCCAAAGGTGGTAACCGTTGTCTAAGGTAATGATCGTGGTACCTTGCTTCATGTCAAATTCCCCCGTTTCTAATGAGTTACTAATAGTTTATCACTGTTAGCTATATTTCTAAACCGTTAACCGCGGAATGATGTAGTGTCGGCTACAGGATTGGTGGTGACTAGGTCGTTCGTGGCCGCCAGGGATGTTGCCTTGCTTGGGGAAAATTTCTGCAGAGACGATTTCTTGTTCACTTTGGACCTGTACCGGTCTGTTGTCAAAGCTGTTTCAAGAAGCAAACTGAGGCAAAATCTCAACCTATACCAGCGGCACAGTAAGTACCATCCCTGACTGGCTCTAGCGAGTTGACCAGGAACAACATGTCAGCTGAACGCTAGTTGATGGACTAGGCGACTATTAAGAGCTGAATCAATGGTTGTTGACAACCACTACTGTAGCCGAGAGTTCGCCAAATATGGGTTCAGCCGTGGGAGTTGTCTTAGCGGCACGGTTCATGCCGCTTAGACAACTGGCGTCTTTGAGACGTGGGCTGCGGCTCAAAGCGAGGTGTCGAGACCGCCTTTTGGCTCGACCCGTCCGCCCCAGCGTTCCAACCCATATTTGGCGAACGGTAGGCGGCCAGCACCTGCTATGAAGCGGGGCGGTCCTCCCCCAGCGTTTCCAGCCTGGAATTTCGCGCAACGGCAGGCGGCCAGCCCCTGCTACCACGTTGCCCAGACTATTCCGCCAGGTAAGGCAGGTGCAGGGCGGAGTTGCCGAGCTGGATGGAGTACTGCAGGTCCTGGTTACCGCGGACGGTCATGCCGAAGTCAGTAGCATAGATGACCAGTCCCAACTGGTGGCCGGCAAGCAGCCGGTAGTGGGTCGGCTGCAGGGTCACGCTCAGGTCGTAGAACGCGTTAGGCTTCAGCTCATCGACGTGGTAAGTGTTGGTCCGGTTTTGCAGGTTGCGATGGCCTTTGGTGATCATCTTAAATGGCGTGGTTGCGGCCGGCTGGAATTCACGCAGGTCGTCTTCACGCCAGCGGTAGCCTTCGTCGAGGGCCTTGCGCGCCAGAATGGTGGGTGAGACACCTAGGCGTTTGGCATCGCCGTAGTCCACGAGTTGGAAGCTCAACATGCCGACCGGTTGGTTGACCGCCACGCGCAGGTCGACCACTGGCTTGCCGTCCAGCAACAGATCGTCGGTCAAGACCGCGGACTTGAAGATCAACCGGTGGTTAAACATGGCATTGTGTTTGTCGCCCAGCAGGTCGTTTTGCCAAGCCGCGATGTCGTGTGTGTAGCGGTTGTATTGTTCGACCGGCAATTGGTCGTTAAAGCTGGTGGCGTAGGCCAGCGGGTCGTGGGTCTGCTGGTCGACCAGCTCATCGTGTTGTAAATTAAAGCTGCGCGTTGGGTTGGTTGGCGCATCCCAGTCGGGGTAGGCGTGCCAGGTTTCCGGTTGCGTATTGTCCTGAATGATAACGTTGGGCAACAGCGTTTCGGCCTGGTTGTCGACCCCCAGCAGTTCGTGGGTCAGCCACAGGTTGACGATGTCGGTGTAGTCAATCGAACGAAAGGCGTTGATGTAGATGTGTTGGCCTTGGTGCAGAATCAATTTCTTGGTGACGGGTAAGTCGCGCACGGCGTTCCAAAGGTTATTAACGTTGCGTGGCTTGACGTTCCAGTCGTTGAGGCCGTGGACCAGCAAGAGGTCGGCCTTGATATTTTTCGCATGCTTCAGGTAGTTACGGGCGTCCCAGAAACGGTTGTAGTTCCCGGTCGCGCGGTCCTGGTCATGGGTGATGGCGGCCAGGTCGGCTTGCCATTTGGCCTGGATGCGGTGGTAGTCGCCAGCTTGGAGTTGCCGGCTAAACGTTTCCTCGGCCAGCACGTCGGCGTCTTCACCGGGGAAGCCCCCGGGCGCAATGACCAGACCGCCGTCACGGTAGTAATCGTACCAGTTGGAAATGGCCGCTTCGGAAATGACGGTCTTGAGACCCGCAACACCGGTCGTGGCCGCAGCCGTGGCTAGCGTGCCCAGGTAGGAACGTCCGGTCATGGCGATGGCGTGATTGCTCCACCAAGCGGGGATGGCCTGAGTGGCCGCGCGGCTGGTGAAGGCCGTGCGGTTGCCAGCCAGCCATTCGATGATGGCAATCGTGGAGGTCGTTTCCTCGGGGTCACCGGTCGTCCGGACGCCATCGGAATCCAGCGTCCCGATTCCGGCCGCATAAACGACCGCGAAGCCGCGGGCCAAGAAGTAGTCGTTCAACGTGTAGGATTGTTCTCGCGCAAAGGTCTGTTCGGCTTCTTTGGTGGTGGCAGTGACGGGCCGAGGGGCCGGGACTGGCGTGGTATCTGGTTGGGCGGTCACGTCGGCTAACGTCGTGTCATTGGGCTGCTTGGGCTGCAGCGGCACGTTGACGTTGTGCATCATGTGGTCGCCGGCCTCGTCGTTGGTGCCCTGATTGTACGGGCTGGCGGTGTAGAGGACGGGCACTTTTAACCCGGCTTCCGTTTCCGCTGGGCGAATGATCTCGGCTTTCAACAGGTCGCGTTGGCCGTCGTGGTCGGTATCTTGGGCGCTTTCGACGTAAACGACCTCGCGAATCAGCTGGGTCGTGTCAAAGACTGCCTGGGATTTGCCGTTAAAGATCAGGGGCTTGTCCACGTTGGGGTCGTGCACGAGTGGTTCGAAATAGCCGTGGGTGGTCAGTTGGTCTAAGAAGGTCTGCCCGTTCTTGGAATGCGTCGTCAGCAGGTGATACCAAGCCTGTTTGAGCTCGGCAATAGTGAAGTCATTGCCGGCATGGTCGGCCACGGGCAACTGAATCTTGGCCATGGCAGCCAGCGGGTCGGCCAATTTGAAGTCCAGGTCGACCGCAAAGCCCAGCCGTTGTAACGCTAGGTTGTAAAAGACTGTGACAGGGACAGTATCATGATGGCTTAGAAACGCCCAGCCATCGGTATCTGGCGTTGCCATCAGGTTGGCCAGTTGCTGGTGAATGACGTCAGGGGTCTTAAACTCTGGCCAACTCCGGTCATACAAGTCTTGCAAGAGCAGACTTGGGGTACTGAGGTCAGCACTTTTCTCATCTAAAAAGTGAATTCGTTGAAGTTCGTCAAGGGCCTGGGCGGGTGCCGTGGGCCGAATGGCAAATTGTTGGTTACGCATAAATCTTCGCCTACCTTATCAATTTTTTTGAAATCAACGTTTCTTGGAAAAACTAGGGGGGACTGGTCGCCTGCGGCTGTCAGGGATTCTGCCTGCTATGGGGAACACCTGCAGCCCAGAAGCGGGCTTCCGGTTCGCTTGGAAGCCTTGCACAACCCGCAAGTCTCCCAAGTCGTCCCACGCTGTAAGCAGAGAAAAAACCTCTGCTAACACCGTCGACACAGCTGGCGCCATCCCTGACAGCCTCCGGCTACGAAAACAGTTAGCTGAAAAGTGGGATTAGCAATTGCTGAGGCACACGACACAACGCGGCCAATGATTCTGACATCTGCCATCTAAGCCGTGAGTGAAGTCCCAGCCGGGCTCAGCCGAGGTGAAAGACCGCTCTTTGGCTTTCGCCGTCCCCCAGCGTTCCAGACTGGCTGGGGCGAACGGTAAGGCGGCCAGCACGCACCGTGTTGCTTAGAACCTAGGATTGGTCGTTGAGCCGGCTGTGGCGGAGGCCGTAGCCGAAGTAGATCAGCAGGCCCAGCGCAAACCAGATGGACGACGCAATCCACGTTTCAGCTGGCAGTTGGAGCATCATGTAAAAGCATAAAAGCCCGGACAGAATCGGCAAATATGGATACAACGGCACCTGGAAGCCAGTGTTGTGGGGCAAATCGGGGAGGTTGCGCAAGCGTAAGATCCCGAAGGAGACAAACAGAAAGGCGACCAACGTCCCGATGTTAACCAGGTTGGTCAGCTGGGCCAGTGGCACGAAGCCGCCCAGTAAAGCAATCACAATGGTCACCACGCCCAGACTATGCTTTGGCGTCCCGGTTTGGTCGTCGATCTTGCCTAGAAATTTCGGCAACAGGCCGTCGCGACCGACCGAGTAGATTAACCGCGAGGAGCTGTAGATCATGGTGACCATCATGGTAAACATCCCGGCCAACGCGCCCAGCGAGATGATGCCAGACGTCCAGTTTTGGTGGACCAGCGTCAAAGCAAAAGACACGGGATCGGCGACGTTTAGCTTGGTGTAGTGGACCATCCCGGTCAAAACGATGGCGACCAGCATGTACAAAACGGTGGCCACAATCAGCGTGCCGATGATTCCGATGGGCATGTTCTTCTTGGGGTTCTTGACCTCGGCCGCCGATGCCGAGACCACGTCAAAGCCCAAGTAAGCGAAGAACACGGTCGAGGCCCCGCGCAAAATCCCCTTGGAGCCAAACGGAGCGAACGGTTGCCAGTTGCTGGGCCGCACGTAGAAAATGCCGACCGCCACAAATAAAATGATAATGGCAATTTTGACGATGACGATGGCATTGTTGATGCGCATGGATTCACGCATCCCGCGATTGAGCAGCCAACTGATGAAAAAAACCACCAGAATGGCGATCAGGTTGCCGTAAGTGCCGTGCGCCGGGTCGTAGGGACCGGTGATGGTGTTGGGCAGATTGAGGCCGAATCCTGCCAGAAAGGACTTGAAATAGGCGCCAAACGCGTTGGCCACGGCGGCGACGGCTAAAACGTATTCCAGAATCAGTGCCCACCCGAGAACCCAGCCAATGATTTCACCAAAGACCAGGTTGCCATAGGAGTAAGCTGAACCGGCGACCGGCAAGACGGAGGCAAATTCGGCGTAGCACATGGCGGCGGTGGAACAGACAATGGCGGCAATCAGAAAGGATAAGACGATGCCGGGGCCACTGTATTGCGCGGCGATGGTACCGGGCAAAATGAAGATCCCGGTCCCAATGACGGCCCCAATCCCCAACGACATCAAGTCCTTGGCCGTCATTGTTTTGGCAAAGTGTTGGTCACTTCGCAAGTAGTTATCTAAGCGTTCGCGACGAAATATACGCGCAAGTCCCATAAAAAGCCTCCTAATATAATAGATGAAACATGAAATCTGAGTCGTGTTGGTCGCCTACCGTTGCGCGAAAGTCTAGGCTGGAACGCTGGGGGAGGACGGCCCGAGCCAAAGCCCGGTCTCGGACCTTGCTTTGAGCCGGAAAAACACCGTCTCAAAGTCACCAATTTATCAGCAAAAGGCGCTGCTAAATTCCCCGGCTGAGCCTAGCCTTCGCTCCACTCCCGGCTAACATGGTGGCTATTTAGACCATTGTGAGGTGATGTCGATTGTCATGGGTGTTGCGGCTATGTAAGATAGCAGGTGACACTAACATGACTGATGGCCACCAACGGAGCCGATAGTTCGCTAAATCTGGGCTTCGGCTCAAAGCGAGGTGGCGAGACTGCTCTTTGGCTCGCCCCGTCCGCCTACCGCGTTCCAGCCCAGATTTAGCGAACGGCAAGGCGGACAGCATCCACTACGGAACGGTAAGGCGACCGGGGTGCGCTCCCCCATACATTGATAATACACATTGTGCCCGCGAGTTTCAGCACTTTAGGCGGTTTTTCCCGCGAAAATGGTGATGTTGCAGATAGTGTACCCTAAGATTAAATTAAAAGTCAATGAGAGTTCGCGGCATTTTCGGGGAAAAGAGAGTGAAATTCTACCCATTACCCGGTGTTTCGATTTAGAATAGAAGGAGTTTAGTCAAATTCGAGGAGGAAACACCACATGATTACCGAAAATGCTAGTGGAGCGGTCGTTTACCGCTTGGTTGATGATCAGATCCAATATCTACTATTAAAGAGTGCCACCAGCGACTTCTGGGGATTTCCCAAGGGCCACGTGGAGGGCGACGAAAGTGACATTGCCACGGCAGTTCGTGAGATTCGCGAGGAGACCCAGTTAGCGGTCGCCATCAATCCGGAATTTCATGCGGACCTGGATTACGACATGGCCAATGGGCATCACAAGCATGTGGTGCTGTATACGGCGTTGGTGCCAGCCGATAGCAAGATTACGCGTCAGGTTGAAGAAATCAGTGACTTTGGCTGGTTTGATTATCCCACAGCACGGCAGACGTTGAGCTATGACAACCTGAAGGGCTTGTTGGATCAGGCCAACACCTATCTGGAGGGCCACCATGACGCCTAAAGTATTGGTGATTACCGGCGCTACGGGAACGGGCAAGACCACGGTCCAAAATTACCTGGTGAGCCACTATCCCGTGACCAAGGTCATCACGCACACCACGCGCCCACCACGCCAGGGGGAAGTCGACGGCGTTGATTATTATTTTGAAACGCCAGCGAGTTTCCCGCAGAACCATTATCTGGAATCCGTCGTTTATGCGGGCTACCATTATGGGTCGTCGAAAGAAGGACTGGCGCGCGGGTTCAAACGGGCGCCGTTTGACGCGATCGTGTTAGATTCGGCCGGCGCCATCACCTACGCTCAGGAGTTGGGCGACCAAGCCGTCATCATTTTCCTAACGGTGAGTCAGCCAGATAAATTGGCCCACCGGTTGAGCAAACGGGGGGACGATGAGCACATGATGGCCCAACGCCTGGCCAGTGCCGAGTACCGCCGCGACTTGACCATGCCCCTGGCATTACAGGGCAAGGCCATTCAGTTGAACAACGACGATTGGCAACAAACCCAGATCAAGCTGGACGACCTGATGACCCGCCTCCAGCGCGACGAAGCAATCGATAGTTGAGTTTCGCAGTAAATATGATAAACTAACAGGGAATTCGGCAACTAGCAATAACACTAGCCGACTGGTCGCTCACTAAGCCAGCCACTCACTCGTTCCAGCCTAGAGTTTCACGGAGCGGCAAGGCGGCCAGTACCACCGACATTAGTGCAAAGAAAATAAATCAAGGAGGCCACCCATCATGGCAGAATCTTTAAGTACCGCCGTAGCGATTTTAAAGAAGAATAAATTAAAGATGACCAAGCAACGGCACGCACTCTTAGAGTTCCTGTTGACCAATCAGGCGCACTACACCGATGTGGTGACCGTCGATGCTTACATGCGCACGGAGTTTCCGGGGATGAGCCACAACACGGTCTACCGCAACTTGAAGGAATTCGAGGAAGTCGGCATCGTGGAGCAAAACACGGAACAAGAACGCGCGCGGGTCAAGTATCAGTGTGACTTGCACCACCAGCACCACCATCATTTTGTCTGCCAAAATTGCGGCAAGGTGATTGAACTGCAAATGTGCCCGATGGACTTTTTCTCCGACCAGTTACCCGGTTGTGAAATTGCGGGTCACAGCTTTGAGCTCTACGGCCTGTGTGCCGAGTGCAAGGCGGCCGGTGTCCAGGAACAAGACTTAGTGAAAAATTAAGAGAAATTTGACGGATTTTTGAGTTTCCTATGCGACAATGGTCGTAGTTAGGTAAACGGAAGGAGGAATGACGCATGGGGTATCGTACACCACCCTTGATTACGCCATTCGCGATTGTCTCGATGGCACTAGCGCTCGGGGCAACGAACGTCGTGACCAACACCGTCACGAAGACCAATGAAGGGGCTTCACGGGTGTCAAATACCAGCTCATCACTCGTCAGCAGCTTCTCGTCGAGTGATTCGAAGAAGGCCAGCGACGACAGTAAGAAAAAGGATTCAGATTCATCTAAAGACAGTTCTGACAGCAGTAGCGAGTCGTCTGACAGCTCATCCACGGATACGGAAAGTTCGTCGGCCAAGAAGACGTCCACCACGGAATCCAGCACGGCTGATACGACGGGCACGACTGGAAGTACTGGGACGACCACGTCGAAGAAAAAGAAGACGTCTTCCAGTGCGGTCAGTTCTTCAACGACTACGACGGATGATAACACGACCGACAACAGTACGGCCGACACCGCCAATGACACCACTGACACGACCGATAATCAGAATGCGACGACTTACGGGACAACTGATTCGAATCAATAACGAAGGAAGGGGGACCGACAATGTTAAGTTTTCTTGACATGGTCAACCATTATTTAGGCTACATCAACGTCAACGCGAAAATTAAGAACCGTATCTACGTCATCATTGGCGCCTTAGGGGACCTCTATCTGTTTTACATCGGGTTCCGGTATCTCCAAAATGGCCACCCGTTCTGGGGGTTATTGATCCTGCTCGTGGCACTGATTCTGTTATACTTTGTTTATTTGAACACGGTGTATTATTTCACGGAAAAAAAGGCGCCATTTGACATCTCACCGAAGATTGAAAAATGGCTACACATCAAGCCCAAAGAAGCAGAGGAAACGCCCCAACCCATGCGTGGTGGCCGCAACATTCCGGCCAACGGGTATTTCGATGAAAAGAAAATATTACCCGGGAAATTAACGGCCACCGCCAGCGACGCGCAAAACGTCCAAAACCTGGCGACGCGCTTACAACAGAACCAACTGCTCCAGCTGGACTATTCTGGCTTGGGCGACCGCGAGATCATGGAACAGACGCGCAAGACGGGCAAACCGGTCTACGCCTCTGGCCCGGCGGTCTTGATTCCCTACTTTGAAATGCAAACGGAAGGCCACCAACTGGTGGTTTACGCCGGCATCAATCAAGCGGAGAAACAACGGGTCGGCGTGGTCAGCACGGTCGGCCTGCAAGACGTCGCCGATGTCCGCGACCAGTTTGAACTGTACCTGGCCAACGCAACGTTAGTCGGCGGGCCGTTCAAGGTCTTGGGCCGGACGTCGTTGATCGAACAGCCCAATGAGTTCCAAGTGGCCGTCCAACTGGCGTACAAGCACCATGACGACCGCCCAGCTACGGCACGTTACGCCCAGCGCGAGACGCCGACAGAAACCAGTCGTCAGGCCCGCTACGACGCCACTGCCACCAGCGATGAACCAATGACGCGCACCTCCCGCTACCACCACTAAGATTGGTGGGTGTCCGCCTGCGTTAATGGTGGGGACGCCTGTCGCCTCCAGTTCGCTAACGATGAGACTGGAACGCGGTGGGCGGACGGGTCGAGCCAAAGGGCGGTCTCGCCCCTCGCTTTGAGCTGAAGCCCGCATCTCAAAGACGCCAGTTGCCTAACCAGCCAAGAGCGCTGCTAAGGCAACTCCCACGGCTGAGCTCATCCTTAGCGAACTTCCGACTACGGTAGTTCCTGCCAAGTAACTGGCTGACGATTGTTCGCCAAGCCGGTTAGTGGTGGTGACAGAGTCGTGTCAACTAATCTGAAACTGAAAAGCATTGCGTCGGCCCATTATCGGGGTCGGCGTTTTTTGTTGTGGCGAGGGAGACTCTGGTGTAAACCTCAGGAATAACCGGTATTAGCTAGTATCCTGAAGCGGTGCATGAGGGGACGACACGAACGGGTGATACTAAAACGATTGGAGCACCTGAGTACTGTTTGGATGCAGTCATTTGCGAAGTCGGCGGTTACGATTACCGTCGGATTGGGGGAATAACGGTAGTTGAAGCTACAGGTTGTGACTGGCAATTGGCACCAGTCGTTGCGGACAAACATCACCGTAGCCGAGAGTTCACTAGATAGGCGTTCAGCCGTGGGAGTTCCCTTAGTGGCACGGTTCTGGCCACTTAGGGAACTGGCGTCTTTGAGACGCGATTTATCGGCTCAAAGCGAGGTGTCGAGACCGCTCTTTGGCTCGACCCGTCCGCCCACCGCGTTCCAACGACTAGCTAGTGAACGGTAAGGCGGCCAGTACACACCCTGCCGCGGACACCAACCAGGCCAATCATCCTCTATCTTTACTAACGAAATCCAACCCAGAATTGTCACCCCAAAATGGCGCAATCACGGGAAAAATCGTCGCGGTAGTATAAATGGTTGCGGACGTGAAAAGTTGGCGAATGACGCATCTGTCACGGGTTGACGCGTTTGAAAAAAATTTAGGGCGCAAAAACCCGTGGTACACCTAACCTTTGACCCCCAAAACGGTCTGTGGGACTAGGCGGTCTAGAGCTGTTTATTTTGACCGGGTAATTTTTTTGGTTTAAACTTTACTTTAGACACTTTAAAAACTCAGTCTTACGGGATTGGGTTCGGGCGCTAGTCGCCGCAAGTACGGCAAAAAATCACTAGTGGAGGGAATACTTATGTCAATGATTGAATTTCACAACGTGGAAAAGTATTACGGCGATTTCCACGCGCTACACAACATTAATTTAACGATCGATGCCGGGGAAACGGTTGTGCTGATTGGGCCGTCTGGTTCCGGGAAGTCGACGCTGATTCGGACCGTCAATGGGCTGGAACAGATTCGCCATGGGCAATTGATCGTTAACGGCCAAGACCTGGCCAACCCGAAGACGGACATGAACCGGATCCGCAAGAACGTGGGGATGGTGTTCCAACACTTTAACCTCTATGCCAACAAGACGATTTTGGAAAACGTCATGCTGGCACCGCGGATCGTTTTGCACCGCGACGAAACGGAAAACAAGAAGGTCGCCATGGAAATGCTCGACCGCGTTGGGTTAGCTGACCAAGCACCCAAGATGCCGTCGCAACTCTCCGGGGGGCAACAACAACGGATCGCCATTGCGCGGTCGCTGGCAATGAAGCCGAAGTGCCTCTTGTTCGACGAACCAACCAGTGCCTTGGACCCCGAAATGATCGATGATGTGCTGAACGTTATGAAGACGATTGCCCGTGACTCCAGTATGACGTCTTTGATTGTGACCCACGAAATGGGCTTTGCGCGTGAAGTGGCCAACCGGGTGATCTTCATGGCGGACGGCCGCATTTTGGAAGACGACTCCAAGGAGAAGTTCTTCGATGGCGAGCCAAGCAACGAACGGGCACGGCAATTCTTAAGCAAGATTTTGACACACTAATCACAGGGGAGGTATGCTCACGATGAAAAAATTAATTCGCAGTTTGGGCCTGCTACTCTCCCTGGTTGCCTTGACCGTAATCGTCAGTGCGTGTGGCAGCAAGCCGCTGTCCGCACGAAACGTGTACCAGACGGACAAGCAGTCTAAGACGATCACTTGGGGTGTCAAAGCAGATACCCGGTTGTTTGGATTGCTAGACACCAAGGATGGGAAAATCAAGGGCTTTGAAGTTGATTTAGCCACGGCGCTGACCAAGCAGATGCTGGGCAAGGATGCCAAGGCCAAGTTCATTCAGGTCACGAGTTCGACCCGGATGCCGATGCTGAAAAATGGGAATATCGACGCCATTATTGCGACCATGACCAATACGCCGGAGCGGCGCAAGCAAGTCGCGTTTTCCAACACGTACTTCTACGCCGGCCAATCGCTGTTGGTCAAGCGTGGTAGCAGCATTAAAAATGTCAAAGATTTGAACCGGGAAAAAGGCACAGTCCTTGGGGTCGTGGGTTCTGACTCCGTGGAAAACGTCGCCAAGGTCGCACCCAACGCCAAGGTCTTACAACTGACCGACTACGCGCAAGCCATGACGGCATTGAAGTCCGGCCAAGGGCAAGCGTTGACCACCGATAACGGGATCCTGTACGGGATGTCCGTCCAAAATCCAGGCTATGAAGTGACCGGAGGGACGTTCGTTTCCGAACCATACGGCATCGCGATGGACAAGAACCAGACACCGTTTAGAAATGCCACCAACAAGGCCTTGACCGAGTTGCGGCAAAACGGGACCTATGACAAGCTCTTGCACAAGTGGTTCCACAACGTCAAGGGCTTTGACTACAAGGAGGCGGCTAAAGAATGATTCATATCTTTTCAGAATATGGGGGCACCTTACTCTATGGGTTAGGCCAAACGCTGCTTTGTAGCATTCTTGCCCTGATCTTCAGTTTGATTCTCGGGACGTTCTTTGCCCTGTTAGAAGAATCACCCAGCAAGGTGGCCCGTGGCATTGCCCGGGTCTATATTGAAATTTTTCGGAACATCCCGCTGCTGGTCATCACCATGTTCTTCTACGTGGTGTTCCCGCTGTACGTCATCAAGATGAACGGGTTTACGGCCGGCACGATTGGGTTGACGCTTTACACCTCGGCCTTTATCGCCGAAACGGTTCGGGCCGGGATCCAATCCGTTGACCCGGGGCAAATGGAAGGGGCTCGCTCCAATGGATTGTCCTTCTGGCAAGCCATGCGCTACATCATCTTGCCGCAAGCCTTTCGTTACGTGATTCCGCCACTGGGTAACCAATTCGTGAACCTGGTCAAGAACTCCTCAACGTTAGCCTTCGTGGGTGGTTTTGATTTGATGTACCAAGGTAACGTCATCGCCTCGAGTTCGCTGGAAACCATCGCAGCGTACTCGGCGGTCGGGGTCTTGTATTTGGTCATCACCATGCCGATCAGTTACTACATGCGCTACTTGGAAAAACGGTTAGCTTAAAGGGGAGGAGAATAAATTATGTTACAAAACTTTATTGATGCCTACTCCCCAGATAACCTACGCTACCTGTTCGGTGGGCTGGGGATCACGATTCTGGTCTCTATCGTGTCCATCATTGGGAGTTTTATTATCGGCTCGATTCTCGGGGTCATTCGGTACGTGAAGATCAAATACTTATCAGCCATCGTGGGATTGATCATTGATATCATCCGTAACCTGCCGCTGATCTTGATCCTGTTCTTTACTTACTTCGGGCTCCCCAACCTGGGGGTCAAACCCGAAATTATTCCGGCCGCCATTTTGGCCATGACAATCTTCGAATCGACCATGTTGGCCGAAATCGTGCGTTCCGGGATTCAAGCCGTCGACCCAGGCCAGATGGAAGGGGCCCGCGCCAACGGGTTGACCTACTGGCAAGGCCTGTGGTACATTGTGTTGCCACAAGCTATGGTCAAGATGATTCCGGCCATCGTCAGCCAGTTCATTTCACTGGTCAAGGACACGTCGCTGGCCACCATCATCCTGTTGCCAGAAATGCTGTACCGCTCACAGATTATCTACGGGCAAAACACCAACTACATCATCCCGATGTTCGTGGCGATTGCTCTGATGTACTTTATCGTTTGTTACTGCTTGTCCGTGCTCGCCCATTACCTGGAAAAGCGCCAAGCCTAACTTAAATGAAAACCAAAAACGCCCAGCCATCTCATTGCGAAATGGCTGGGCGTTTTTTGATCATTAGCTAACTGAAGATTGAAAGGTGAAAATCAACTGAAGCCATTGTTATCATGCGACTTATGACGTCAAAAATAGTCGTTTACAGCCTCACATTCGAGCTGGCCGCCTACCGTCCGCCAAATATGGGTTGGAACGCTGGGGCGGACGGGCCGAGCCAAAGTTCGGTCTCGACGCCTCGCTTTGAGCCGAAGCCCACGTCTCAAAGACGCCAGTTGTCTAAGCGGCATGAACCGTGCCGCTAAGGCAACTCCCACGGCTGAACCCATATTTGGCGAACTCCCGGCTACGGTAGCGCTTGCCAGTAACAGTCGTCTTAACCCCAGATAGTAGCTGCATTGACGACTGGTCATTAACATAGTGTTACTGGTAGCCGTCAGCCTGGCCGGCGCAGGCACCAGATTTCATCAATCTTAGGTGTCAAAACACCGTCATTACGGTAATCGGCGCGTTAATTTTAGGTCCAACCTTCAATTAGCTAAGAAAGAGTTACAAAAAGCCACTCGCAAGAAGAAGCGAGTGGCTAGGTCGATGATTATTGAAAGTAACGCTAACGGGTTGGCGTCCAGGCTTTGTGTCCACTAAGTACCTAGTAAAAACAAGAGCTTAGATCAACGGCGCTGAATGACTAGCAATTAGTCAGTGAATTCACACCTGCCGAGAGCTGAACCGTTGTGACTGACAAGCACCCTGTAGCCGGAAGCTCGTCACTTAATTCCTGCTAGCACAATGTTACCGACAACCATGAGCCGCTGGAAGTAAATAGGGATGACCACAAAAGTAGCCGAGAGCGGAGTGAAATCTAGTCTCAGCCGGGGAATTTGCCAGCGGGTTTTGCTGGCAAATTGGTGTCTTTGAGACAGTGATTTTCTGGCTCAAAGCAAGCCCCGAGACCGTTTCTCAGGCTCGGGGCGGTCCTTCCCCCAGCGTTCCAGACTAGAATTTCACGGAGCGGTAAGGCGGTTGGCGAGCTGGAGGCGGCCAACCGCCTTACTCAGTAACGACGTATTGCTTGAAGCGGTCGAAGTCGGCGGACTGGAGCTCGACTTTGAGCGCAGTGCCATCCGCCTCGTAATTGGTGTCCAGCACGTTGGCGTGGTCGTTCATGTAGGCCACGACGTCCCCATCCGCAAACGGGATCAGGAAGTTAGCCGTCACGTAATTGTGGAAGACCTTTTCCTTAACGGCCTGAACTAATGCGTCAATGGAATCAGCATCCATGGCGGAGAGAATCAGCTGATCGCCGACCCGGTTCGGATAGTGGGCGTCGGTCAAATCGGCCTTGTTGAAGACTGTGATCATCGGCACATCGGTAACGCCAATGTCTTCTAACGTCTGTTCCGTGGTGGCCATCATGGCTTCCTTGTTTGGGTCCGCGTAGTCAACGACTTGGATCAAGAGGTCGGCGTTGGCGGCTTCGGCTAACGTGGAGCGGAAGGCCTTGACCAGTTGCGTTGGCAGTTGACTCACGAAGCCGACCGTGTCGCTAAGTAGCAGCTTCTTTTGGTCGGGGAAGGTCAGCTGGCGCACGCTGGTATCCAACGTGGCGAACAGCATGTTCTTGACGAAGACCTGTTTTTCTTCGCTCTTACCAAATTCACGGACCAACGCGTTCATCAACGTGGACTTGCCGGCGTTGGTGTAACCGACTAACGCGACGGAAGGCAGTTCATTGCGTTCCCGCTGTTGGCGTTGGGTGGCCGCCGCCTGGTTAATTTCCTTGAGTTCGTGGTTCACGTGGTTGATGGACCGCTGAATGGTCCGGCGACTCATTTCCGTTTGGGATTCACCAGAACCACGGTTGGTGAAGCCACCGCCGCCACCGCTACCGGTCTGTTGGTCCAGCCGTTGCGAAGCGCTGGTGTGCAGCCGGGGCAGTTGGTATTGCAACATGGCCAGTTGGACCTGGAGCTTGGCTTCGCGGGACTGGGCCCGGTTGGCGAAGATTTCCAAAATCAAACCCGTCCGGTCCATGATGCGCGCTTTGGTGCCCGCCTCCAAGTTACGAATCTGACTAGGGGTCAGCTCATCGTTGACCACGATGGTATCGACGCCATCATCGGCGACAATGGTGGCCAGCTCTTCGACCTTCCCCGTCCCGAAGTAAGTGCCCGGGTTGGGCTTGGGCAGTGATTGTTGAATCTCTTCAACCACTGTCATGTTGTTGGCTTCCACCAAGTTTTTCAGTTCAGTCATCGAGTAGCCAAAGGTGGCCTGACCAGCGTTTAAGCCAATCGTGACGACCGGTGTTCGTGGGGTTTCTTCCAAAAGATCACCCTCCTTTAAAGTCTATAGGCCAAGTATAACATGCTTGCTGGCAAACGCCGCAGGATTAGGCAATGGTTCGCTGAAAAGACGCGCAGTCGCCGAATAATTCAGATCAATAAATGATAATACGATGATAGAAAATGTGGCTGCTGCAGTGAGAATACGGCGCTGGTTTAACTAAAAGATGGGCGAAAGTGACTGTGGTTAAAGGGCTCCCTACGAAATTGTTAAATAATTAAGATTCGGTATTGATTCTCATCTTATTTTAATATATAGTTGTCATCAATAACCAATTGGTTAGGTAAACTAATGAGAAGGGTTGGAAGTCTATGCAGATTCGATCAGTTTTGAAATTAGGGACGGTCGCCGCGCTGACAACGGTTGCGTTAGCAGCGTGTGGGACCTCGTCGAGTCAGAGTCAAGCCAAGAATCAAACGTTAAATTGGATGGAGTCCTCGGCATTACCAACGATGGACAATTCATTGGCAACCGATGTGGTCTCCGGGGAAACGCTGAATAACACGGGTGAGGGCCTGTTGAAATTTGGCAAAAACAGTAGCACGCATCCCGGCGTGGCCAAGAGCTATACCAAATCCAAGGACGGCAAGACCTACACCTTTAATCTGCGTAAATCCAACTGGAGTAACGGCGACAAAGTGACCGCCAAGGACTTCGTTTACGGTTGGCAACGCACCGTGAATCCCAAGACGGGGTCGCAGTACGCTTACCTGTACGCGGACGTGAAGAACGCCAACGCCATTATGGCGGGCAAGAAGGCCGTTTCCACGCTGGGCATCAAGGCCTTGGGCAATTACAAGGTCCAGGTCTCGTTGGTTCATCCAGTCAGTTATTTCCCAACGTTGGTCGCTCAGACCGCCTTCTTCCCGCAGAATCAACGGGTCGTGGAGAAATACGGCAAGAAGTACGCCACCAACGCACAAAACAACGTCTACAACGGGGCCTTCAAGCTGACGTACTGGACCGGGACGTCCGACAACTGGACGCTGACCAAGAACACCAAGTACTGGAATGCCAAGTCCGTCAAGCTCAAGCACATCAAATTTAGTGCCGTCAAGGATCCACAAACGGCGCTGAGTCAATACCAAAGTGGCAAGCTCGACGCGATTTACCTGAGTGGGCAACAACCGAAGAACTACAAGAATTCTAAGGAATACCACGCCCGTAACAGTTCGCGGGTCGCTTACCTGGAACTCAACGAGAAGAAAGATTCCATGATGCGTAACGTCAAGGCGCGCCAGGCGTTGTCGCTGGTCTTGAACCGTAAACAGTTCGTCAACCAAGTGCTGGATAACGGCTCCAAGGTCGCCAACGGCATCGTGACGGCGGGACTGGCCGTGCGCAACGGCAAGGACTTCGCGTCTGAAGCCTCGATTCCCGCAGCTACGGAACACAACGTCGCCAAGGCCAAGAAGCTCTGGAAGCAAGCGTTGAAGGAGACCGGCCGGAAGAGCTATTCTCTGACGCTGATGGCTGACGACACCGCCGAAGGCAAGAGCACGACGGAATACGTTCAAAGTCAGTGGTCCAAGCTGCCTAATTTCAAGGTCACCAACAGCAATTTACCATACAAGACGCGGTTGGCCCGGTCTGCTGATGGCCAATTTGATGCCGTGGTGACCCTGTGGGGGGCGGACTTCCCAGACCCAATCACCGACCTGTCGCTGTTCACGTCTGACAATTCCTACAACAATGGGAAATGGTCGAACAAGACTTACGACAAGCTAGTCAAGGAAGCCACCACGACCAACGCCAACAAGCCAGCCGCGCGTTGGCAAAACCTGGTCGACGCCCAAAAGGTCTTGTTGAAGGACCAAGGGATCATTCCGATTTACCAAAGCGGCAAGCCACAGCTGATGAAGTCCAAAGTCAAGGGCATCGTCTACTTCCCAGTCAGCTCGAACTGGGACTTCAGCAAGGCTTACATTAGCAAGTAAGTCGTCAGATAGATTGCGGAAACCAGATGCCCGCGTCAGGCTAGGGTGGGGCCTGCTCTGGGAAACACCTCCAGTCTGAGGGGCGGTCTTCCGGTTTGCTTGAGAGCCTGGTAAAGCCCACCATTCTCTCAAGTCGTCCCGCGCTGTAGGCTGAGACAAAACCTCAGCCAACACCGCTGACCCAGATGGGGCCATCCCTGGCTGCCGTCGGCAAGTTGGCGGTTACCAACAGCACTGTAATGAAAGGCTAGTCGTCAATGCAGCTACTATCTGGGGTTAAGACGAATACTACTGGCACGCACCACCGTAGCCGAGAGTTCGCCAAATATGGGTTCAGCCGTGGGAGTTGTCTTAGCGGCGCGATTCATGCCGCTTAGACAACTGGCGTCTTTGAGACGTGGGCTGCGGCTCAAAGCGAGGTGTCGAGACCGCCTTTTGGCTCGACCCGTCCGCCCCAGCGTTCCAACCCATATTTGGCGAACGGTAGGCGGCCAGTTCGCATTGTAAGGCTGAAAACGACTACTTTGTGGCCACGTTTCGACTATGTAAAGGTAACGCAACGAGCCTGGGAGGTTTTCCCAGGCTCGTTTTGTTTTGCTCACTCGTCGCCCAAAACGGGGCTGTCCGGGCCAATTGGTAGGAAGCCGGCTAATAACGCGGGGAAGGTTATAAGTCGCCGTGGTGGCCCAACTAGCCGTCAATTCTGGTGAACCGGATTGATCGGTCAGCGACCGAAGTTCCTCGTCCAATTCTCATAAACCGTTTTACCCATCTTGGTAAGCACTTTAAAGATTGAATACTCGGTGAGTAGCGAGTTAATTTTTATGCCATTTTCTTGTATATGGTATACAAAAATGGTGAATTTTTGGCCGATTAAATGTGACATCAGATTTTAATTTTTATTTTATATCCTTGATATATCAACGTTTCTATAAACTTTTTTAAAATAAATTAGCCATTCCTATTGATTTTAATCTTTTTCTAATATACAATTGCAATATCAAATTTGAGGTTGTCAATTTATTTCGCAAACAACAACTAAGAGGGGTTGGATTTAAATGAAAATCAATTCGGCAGTCAAACTAGGGACGGTGGCTACGTTCGCGGCAGTCTTACTTGCAGCGTGTGGGTCATCTTCCAGCAGTTCTAGCGAAGCCAGCAAGCAAACGTTAAATTGGATGGAAAGTTCCGCATTACCTTCCATGGATTCATCGACCGCAACCGACGTCGTTTCTGGGGAAACCATGAACAACACCGGTGAAGGTCTGTTACGGATTGGCAAGAACAGTTCCATTCATCCTGGGGTCGCCAAGAGCTACTCCAAGTCCAAAGACGGGAAGACCTACACCTTTAACCTCCGGAAGTCCAACTGGAGCAACGGCGACAAGGTAACCGCCAAAGACTTCGTTTACGCCTGGCGCCGGACCGTCAATCCAAAGACGGCTTCCCAATACGCTTACATGTACGCACCGGTTAAGAACGCCAACGCCATCATGAACAAGAAGAAGGCCGTTTCTAGCTTGGGTGTCAAGGCTGTCGGGAACTACAAAGTGGTCGTTACCTTAACGCAAGCCACTAGTTACTTCCCTTCATTGGTAGCCAGTCCCATGTTCTTCCCGCAAAACCAATCAGTCGTTCAAAAGTACGGCAAGGGTTACGCAACAAATGCCCAGAAGAACGTCTACAACGGTCCATTTAAGTTAACATACTGGACTGGGACGTCCGATAACTGGACCTTGAGTAAAAACACTAAGTACTGGAACGCGAAGAATGTTAAACTAAAGAAGATCAACATCAAGACGATGAAGGATCCGCAAACGGCTTTGAGTCAATACCAAAGTGGCAAGCTGGATGCAACTTACTTGAGTGGCCAACAACCAAAGAACTACAAGAACTCTAAGCAATACGTTGAACGGAAGAGTGCTTCGACCTTCTACATCGAGTTGAACGAAAAGAAAGATTCCATGATGAAGAACAAGAAGGCACGTCAAGCCTTATCATTGGCCATCAACCGGAACCAATTCGTCAACAAGGTCTTAGCCGATGGGTCAACGACGGCTAAAGGGTTAGTTTCAACCGGGTTAGCTTCTTACAAGGGTAAGGACTTCAACACGGACGCCGCTGTTCCTTCAGCAACTTCCCAAAACTTGGCTAAGGCGAAGAAGCTTTGGAAGCAAGCCTTGAAGGAAACCGGTCGTTCAAGCTACTCCTTCACCTTAATGGCCGACGATACGCCAGCCGGTAAGAACATCACCGAATTTGTGCAAAGTCAATGGGCGAAGTTAGGCAACATCAAGGTTACCAACAGCAACCTGCCATTCAAGACGCGGTTGAGCCGTTCACAAAATGGGCAATTCGATGCCGTGGTTTCTGCTTGGGGTGCCGACTTCCCAGACCCAATTTCCTTCCTGTCACTGTTCACCTCTGACAACTCATACAACAACGGGAAATGGTCGAACAAGACTTACGACAAGGATGTCGCTGCCGCAACTGGTAAGGATGCCAACAACACCGCTGCTCGTTGGAACGACATGGTTGGTGCACAAAAGGCCATCTTGAATGACCAAGGGATCATCCCAATTTACCAACAAGGGAAAGCCCAATTGGTTAAGTCCAACGTCAAGGGATTGATCTACTTCCCAACCGGCGCTAACTGGGACTTCAGTCAAGCCTACATTTCTAAGTAAGCCACGAATTAATTCAGTTATTACTCGTCAGGTGTAAATCTGACATAATAAGCTTTATCGGGGAGTAAGGATTAACGCGAGTTGGTCCTTACTTTTCGATATTATTGCAATCATTTATCATCTTGTTGTTTTTGTGGAGTTCTTGTTAAGTTTAACAACTTAACGGTAACGAATAAGTCTACTGATTGAGAGGTAAACAAATGGCAAAGTACCTAGCAAAGCGGATCTTTTACTTGATCCTGACCTTATTCATTGTTATTACCGTGACGTTCTTCCTAATGAAGTTGTTACCCGGGACGCCACTGACCAACCAAGCTAAGTTGTCCAAAAGTCAGATTGCGCTGATCTACGAACAATATGGTTTGGATAAGCCAGTCTGGCAACAGTACCTGCTGTATCTGGCAGGGGCTGTCCGCGGTAACTTCGGAACGTCCTTCCAATTTAGCGATCAACCCGTTTCCTACTTGCTTTCAAGTCGGATCGGACCATCCTTGCAGATTGGGCTGCAAGCCATGATCTTCGGGGTTATCCTGGGTATCATCGTCGGGGCCTTTGGGGCCATGCGGCAAAATACCTGGGTTGATACCACCGCTACGGTCGTGTCCATCTTAGGGATTTCTATTCCGTCCTTCGTGTTGGCCGTCTTACTCCAGTACTACCTGGGGTTAAAGCTGGGCTGGTTCCCCATCGCCGAATGGGGTGGCTTCATCTACACGGTGTTGCCGACCCTCGCGTTAGGAGCGACGCCGTTAGCCGAGTCGGCGCGGTTCGTCCGAACGGAAATGGTCGACGTGTTGAGTTCGGATTACATTGAACTCGCCAAGGCCAAGGGGCTGAGTCGCACGGGGATCATTTACCACCATGCGCTGCGGAACAGTCTGATTCCGTTGATTACGATCGTTGGACCGTTAGCCGTGAACATCATGACCGGATCCATGGTTGTGGAAAATATCTTCTCCATCCCTGGAATCGGGGAACAATTTGTTAAGTCCGTCTTAACGAACGATTACCCAACCATTATGGGTCTGACCATCATCTATTCATTTATGCTCTGTGTCGTTCTGTTGATCACCGACATCCTTTACGGAATCGTTGACCCACGGATTCGGATCACAGGCAAGGCTAACTAGGAGGTAAATAAATGGCAGATACAGTTAAACTCCCTGAAGATAGCTTTAAGCGAATTTCCGGCGATGATCGGGCATCACTGGATAGTGAAAAAATTGCGGCACCTTCCTTAACGTTCGCTCAAGATGCTTGGCGGCGGTTGAAGAAAAACAAGGGGGCCTGGGTCTCCTTGATCGTGTTGGCCATCATCTTCATCATGGCCTTCGGGTCACTGGTGGTCTCCCCGCATAACCCTAACGCCGTTAACCCGTCCTACGCCAACTTACCGTCGAAGATTCCCGGTGTGAACATCAACGGGTTCAACGGGACCTTGGTCCAGGCGGGCGAACGGGTCGACGCTTACAAGCAGGCTGGGGCTTCCGGCAAGTTTTACATCATGGGGACCGACTACTTAGGTCGGGACCTGTTCTCTCGAGTACTCTACGGGACGCGGATCTCCTTGATCATCGCGTTAGTGGCCACGCTGTTTGACTTAACGATTGGGGTCACGTACGGGATGTTCTCGGGCTGGAAGGGTGGTCGCGTTGATACGTTCATGCAACGGGTCATCGAAATCATCCTCTCCATCCCTAACCTGGTCGTCATCGTCTTACTGATTTTGATCTTGAAACCAGGGATGACGTCGATTATTATCGCCATCGCGCTGACGTCGTGGGTCAACATGGCCCGACTCGTCCGAGCGCAGACCATGGAGATCAAGGAGCAAGAATACATTCTCGCGGCGAGAACACTGGGGGAGCGACCGCTTAAGATTGCCTTTAAGCATCTGTTGCCGAACCTCTCCAGTGTGATCATCATCAACACGATGTTTACCATCCCCAACGCCATCTTCTTTGAAGCCACCTTGTCCTACATTGGGATCGGGATTTCCTCACCACAGGCTTCGCTAGGGACGTTGTTAAACGATGGGCAAAAGAACTTCCAGTTCCTGCCTTATCAGATGTGGTGGCCAGCATTGATTCTGTCCATCATCATGTTAGCCTTCAACCTCTTGGGTGATGGCTTACGGGATGCTTTTGATCCGCGGACGAAAGAGTAGGTGAACTAACGTCATGGAAAACGAAAAAAATATTTTGGAAGTACGCAACCTGCAGGTTAATTTCAAAACGTATGCCGGTGACGTTAAGGCCATTCGGAACGTCAGCTTTGACCTCCGTAAGGGTGAAACCCTGGCCATCGTCGGCGAATCTGGTTCTGGGAAGTCAGTGACGACCCGGACTATCATGGGCTTAAACGCCCGTAACGCAGACATTACCAGTGGGTCGATCCTCTACAAGGACCAAGACCTGCTGAAGAAAAGCGACAAGGAAATGGAAAGCATTCGGGGCCAAGATATTGCCGAAATCTTCCAGGACCCAATGACGTCTCTGGACCCCACCATGCGGATCGGTAAGCAAATCGCCGAACCGTTGATGGTCCACAAGGGCATGAAGAAAGAAAAGGCCTTGGCGCAGGCACTGGAAATGATGAAGTTGGTCGGCATCACGGATGCGGAAAACCGGATCAATGATTACCCGCACCAATTCTCAGGGGGGATGCGGCAACGGATCGTGATTGCGATTGCGTTGATCAACTACCCCGAAATCCTGATTGCCGATGAACCAACGACCGCCTTGGACGTGACGATTCAAGCCCAGATCCTGAACTTGATGAAGGAACTGCAAGACAAAATCTCCACGTCGATCATTTTCATCACCCATGACCTGGGTGTTGTGGCCGGCATGGCTGACCGGGTGGCCGTCATGTACGCCGGGAAGATCGTGGAATATGGAACGGTTGACGAAATCTTCTACAACCCTAAGCACCCGTACACCTGGGGCCTGTTGAGCTCCATGCCAACGCTGGATTCCAGTGGTGACGAGTTGCCATCGATTCCCGGGACGCCGCCGGACTTACTGGATCCGCCAGCAGGGGATGCCTTTGCTGCCCGGAACGCCTATGCGCTAAAGATCGATACCGAACAGGAACCCCCGTTCTTCAAGGTATCCGATACGCATTACGCGGCGACCTGGTTGCTCCACCCGGATGCACCCAAGGTGACCCCACCGGAACAAATCGTCGAACGGCAAAAGAAGTACGCCGCTATGCAAAAAGACTTGGTCGCTAAGCAACGGCCAAGCGTCCCAGTTGAAGAACAGGAGGAACAGCAATAATGGATTACGAAAATGCCGAAAAAATCCTCGAGGTCAAGCACCTCAAACAGTACTTCAACGTGGGCAAGGCCGATGAGGTTCGCGCGGTCGATGATATTTCCTTTGACATTTACAAGGGGGAAACGTTTGGTCTCGTTGGTGAATCCGGTTCTGGGAAGACCACGACGGGCCGGGCCATCATCCATCTGTATGAACCCACGTCCGGTGAGATCTTATTCAACGGCAAGAACGTGGATAACTTTACCAGCAAGGATGACCAACGGGAATTCCGTCAAGACATGCAAATGATCTTCCAAGATCCGTACGCCTCATTGAATCCACGGATGAAGGTCAAGGATATCGTGGCGGAAGGCATCGACATCAACCATTTGGCCAAAGACGATGCCGACCGGACCAAGCAGGTGGAAGACTTGCTGGAAACGGTCGGACTGAACAAGGACCACTCCAGTCGGTACCCCCACGAATTCTCTGGTGGGCAGCGGCAACGGATCGGGATTGCCCGGGCCTTGGCCGTGGATCCTAAGTTCGTAATCGCCGATGAACCGATCTCCGCATTGGACGTGTCGATTCAAGCGCAAGTTGTCAACCTGATGAAGAAGTTGCAACGTGAACAGGGCTTAACGTACCTGTTCATCGCCCATGACTTGTCGATGGTCAAGTACATCTCCGACCGCATCGGTGTCATGCACTACGGCCGGATGCTAGAAATCGCCGACTCTGACGAGATCTACGCCCACCCGCTGCACGACTACACCAAGAGTTTACTGTCCGCGGTGCCAATTCCTGATCCTGAGTTCGAACGGACCCGGGAAGAAATTGCCTACGACGGTAGCGGCGAAAACGACGGCAAGGAACGCAAGCTGGTCGAAATCGCGCCCCGTCACTGGGTCCGCGCCGCTGATGATGAAATTGACATGTACACCCAACGCGCGCACGAAGCATCGCTGATTCACAAGTAACTGACTGAAGGTTGAAAGTGAAATTAGCGCGCTGATTGCCGTAATGACGGTGTTCTGTCCACTTGAATTGATGAAACCAGACGCCTGCGTCAGTCAGGGTTCCGCCTGCTCTGGGGAACACCTCCAGACTGAGAAGCGGTCTTCCGGTTCGCTTGAAAGCCTGACAAAGACCGTCAGTCTTCCAAGTCGTCCCGCGCTGTAGGCTGAGACAAAACCTCAGCCAACACCGCCGACACAGCTGGCTCCACCCTGGCTGCCTCCGGCAAGGTTGACGGCTATCAGCAACATTGTGTTAATGAAAGACTAGTCGTTAATGCAGCTACTATCTGGGGATAAGACGCCTGTTACTGGTGAGCATTGCCTTGGCGAACGGTAGGCAATCAGTTTGCATTGTAAGGCTGAAAACGACTACTTTTGACGCCATGAGGACGTGATACAGTAGTTTCAGCTGATCTTCGTCTTTCAATCTTCAACCTTCAACTGAATAAAACGGAATGAGGATTCGCAGACAGTCATTGTCTGTGGGTCCTCGTTTTTTTGGCTCTTTGTCAACCGGTGTTGATGGGGAGAATTTGAGAGGTTTAATTCACTTACGAATTGGGCCTCTTTTTTGGACCCGAATATTGAATTCAATCTGTATTCTATAGTGGAAGTTAGTCCAGTTGCGGTAGCCGTAGGCAGTGCGCTTGATTTGTTTGATCTTACGGTTGACGCCTTCGACTGGACCGTTGGAGAGTAAGCAGTTTGTCATATTCTTGATGAACTGCTTTTTATGGATAAAGGTTTTAAGGGTCGTTAGAAGCTGAGGACT
>NZ_RKLX01000019.1 GCF_004745505.1 Levilactobacillus suantsaiihabitans | reverse complement strand
ACTATACCAGAGCTGAGGCTCTTTTTCTGCACTTAAAAGGTGAAAACGTAAAATTCCCATCAAGCACTTGAATCATGTGTTTGATGGGGATTTTGGAGTTTCTGGTGAATAATTCAGGATATTGATTAACAATTTATATTGACTAATTGTAGTCAATCATAAATGTTCGAATTGCTGAATCAATTTGTTTATGATGTGGTATAATTTCATTTGTATAATATTTCTTCTAAAATATTAACATACTTTATTTAAGCGAAGCGTTTTATGGCGTTAAATTAGACACTGTATTACCTCGTATCTAACGCTTTTACTTATTAGGGAATAGTTATTAGATGAAGTGTAACTACTTTACATAGAGCTTCTAGATGACTTATTTCATCGTTTGCCCTCACAAGTATCATCAGACTAAGTATCAGTTCATTTGTTGTTACCCTGGTGTTACGTAGGTATTAGGGAATCTTGCTCGGGGGTATTTGAATGAATTCGGGGTTAGGGGGATGGTTTATGGAATCGGTTATTTTTAAGTGAATTAATGAAAGAAGGAGCGGGTTATGAAAAAGTTTTATTATCACTACTAGTGGCAGCAACCTTTGGTTTGGTTGGTGGAACAACGGCCAGTGCGTCGGCTTGGCATCATAGGAGTTATCCTAAAGTGGTTCGTGGATATTGGCATATGCCTGTAAATAAATATGGGACAACAGTGCAGTACCACTACACTAAGAAAGGCCAAGATAGCGAATTATATGCTAAGGCCAACGGAAAATGGCGACACGGTTGGTATAACTCTGTTAATATCTACGCCGGTTCAGTTCGTTATAAGGTGATTGGGCATCACAAGTACTACTTCAAGGCAACTAAGAAAGAGAATAATAAATGGTACAAAGGTGCCGATCGGATGATTCTTACCAGAAAGAGTCATCGTAAACTGACAATGAAACTGCACTATAAAGGCCAAAATAAATGGTATAAACAGACTTACTATGCCGGAAAAGTCAAATAAATATGATTATCGAACGATAAAGCTGTAAACGGAGGAATAAGAATATGAATAGCAAGAAAATCTATGTAAGTACCCTAACAGTATTAGCAATGGCAGGAGTTGCAGGAGTTGCAGCCGTCACACCAACAGCTAATGCGGCCACTAAACGTGCAGTTACTCCCAAATCCTTGCGTGGAACTTGGCAACAACGAACTAAAAAGAATGGGGTTTCAAAGATTAAGATTACCAAGTATACCTTCAGTGTAGCCGACTACAAGAAAGGCAAGAAAGAGGGTAGTTGGATGGTCGGCGACAAGAAAAAGAAAGGTTCTAAGAATCCATTCAACGGACTCCCGCTCTACGTCAAGAAAGATAAAAAGGGTTATACATTTATTGGTAGAGATGCAAGGGGCCAAATCTGGCATCTTAAGCGGGTTACTCACAAGAAGCGGCAAGCCTTGCGTGATGACGGATGGGCCTATAAATCATTCGGTGAGAAGCCAGTTGTGTCCTATTATTATCGCGTGAAATAGAGCAAGTTCAGAGGGAATTTATCTGAAATATTCATCAACGTGGATTTGGCCAAAAATGACGAGTTCTAAATCGATATTTTTCGATTTAGAACTCGTCATTTAGGTTTTGAAGTTATTATTAGGAATTCAAAGATGCATCCAGGTAATGGCGCACCACGTGGTGTTGCTTTTGAGCAGAGTTGTCCCTTGGCTTTACAGGTTGCCAATTTTCATCTGCCAGTTATCCCAGTCGATGTATGCGGTGTAAAGTGAACCAAAATAAGCGAATGAATGGATTATTATGGCTGAGGTGAACAATGGTCTTATGCGCATGAGTGGTGACGCGACCAGCGATATGTAAGAGAGAAAATCTAATAGTGGAAACGGTTTGGGTTCGCATAGACCTAAGGGGCACCAATTGTTTAAACAACAGTATAATCGTGTAGCTCAGTACAGCTAACCACATACGAACGTTATTGGCTTGAAACGAATGACTATTGGTCTTGTCGAAACCAAAACCTTCCTTGGCTTCTTTGATGAAATTCTCAGCGATTCCCCGCTTATGATAGGCCTTAAACAGTTCAATAATCGCCTGTTCTTCCAAGGTAGTCACTAAGAATTCGAAATGCCAAAATAAGTCTTCAACGGACCGCGTTGCCTTAACCACTATCCGTAAATTCCAGTCTTCAGACCAAGTATTGGCCCGATAATTCAGCGTAAAATAATGATCACAAAAATCATCTGGTCGCAGATTGCGAACACAGTCCTCCGCCAGATAAGTGAGCTTCGAGTTGGATTTTAATTTGATCAAGAATTTGGTTTTCGTGTTCAAACAGAGGCGATAGAGTTCAGGAGTAGCAAACCCACTGTCACCACGAATTAGTAGATTCATTCGTGGATTTAGCTGTTTAATAGCCGTAATGATTGGCGCGAGGAATTCAGTAGCGCCAGTCGATGTGTAGACGTTAGTAGGTCTCAGTTTAGCTCCCAAAAACATGCCAGTTAGGCCATCGAACGCCACCAGCGGGTGAAGGCCGGTCGCGGCGTAATGGGAATTGTAGGCCGAACCACTTCGCCGGCCAAAAGTGTCACAATGCGTAGAGTCCACGTCAAGTACCATATCAGATGGATTCTTCTGGGCCATCAAAAAACGATTAAGCTTCAAATTTATCTGACTGAAAACCTCTGTGATCTTCTCATCCAGACCATTGATAAGGCGAGAAATAGTCGGCTGAGAAGCCAAACGATCAACGTCTAGACAGCGCTTCAAGACGGGATCTTCAGCAAGATAGTCCGCCATCGAATCATTTTGATAACCCGCAATCTTTTGAAGCAAGAGCTGGGGTAGTATTTGTGAAAGACAATATTTTGCTCGTCGCTGTTTCGCTTCGGGAAAAAGGTGTTGGAGCATCGGTTTAAAGCCGATAGCGTTAAGGAAATCAGGTATCGCTAGCATGCCAGCATCATTTGAGAGCTGGGTACCATCATCACAGAAACAAATATTAGAATTGAAGTCTAAGCTGCGGTCGAGTATATTAGTCATTAGGAACTCCCCTTTGATTATTGTTTTGTGTGGTAACTTCACAATACCATTGTGGGGTTCTTTTTTTAGTTTTTTGGTTTCACCCAATGGGTGAAACCAAAAAAAGCTAGAATACCCAGTGATCACGGAAAAGATTGGGCATTCTAGCTATATTGATGAATAATTCAGGTAGTTGCTTTCAATACATTGTTTAACAACTTATAGTACCTTATTGAAATCAAACATATTTATTGGGTTTTTGAATATAATTGCTTACGGTGTGGTATAATTTTGTTTATATGATGTTATTCGGAAAATATTAACACAGTTGACTTTAACGATGAATATGTAAGAAAACAATTTCATGATCCCTAAAGGCCTCTGTTATCCCTTATTTGAGTATGAAAGATTTATTAAAGGAATGTGATTGGAGACTAGGCTGTTGAGTTCATACGCTGTGTATGGGGTAGTCATAGGCTTTTATATTGTGAGGTAGTATTTGAAAAACAACATACACGAAGGTTCAACTTAGTCAGTTATATAATTCACCTAATCAGGGGTGAAAATACTTAAAGGAGAAGGTCAATATGAACAAAAGACTGAAGAAATCGTTATTAGTTTCAGTTGCTGCATTATCGTTGGGAGTTGAATTTACTGTTGTAAATGAAACAGCCACAACAACAGTTATGGCTGCTAAGAAGTATAAGGTTGTTAAGACTAAGAAGCTGAAGAAGTATCGAGTCTCCTATAAACATAATGGTCCGGTTTATAGGAAAGCAAATCTTTCTAAGAAACGGACTACACTCAAGAAGATTAAGAAGGATAAGTTATATGTGACAAAGCAGGAAACAGTACGTAAGCACACTAAGAAAGGCAAGGCATATAATTCTCGTTATCTTTACGTGAAGGACATGAGTCATTCTAAGAAGAGTGGTTGGATTCACAATTCTAATTTGAAGAAATACAAGAAGAGTAGTAAGAAGTCACAGAAATTGAATTGGACTTATGAATCATTTGATAATGACTCATCAGAAAAGAATGTTAAGTCATATAGTTATTCTCAAGGTGTCCAAATGGCAAAACGAGATTTGATCAAGTTTATTGAAAATGAACGTGCTAAAGCTGGTGTTTCTCCTTGGATTCACGATTCAGGTGCTCAACAAGTTGCAGATATTCGAGCTCAACAAGTTGCTCAACTTAAAATGCAAAGTCATTATACAGATCCAGAAACTGGTAAAATTGTAACTTATCCAAATTCATCTTCTAAGATGCCAATGTTCAATAAAGTTGAAACAGATCTTGGTTTTCTCAATGATCCTTGGGATAATTCAATGTTGACTCATTCTGATGAATCGATTACTCAATTTGGTAGACTGACAAATGAACATAATAAGATTACTAAGGATTCTATTCAAAACTATTTAGATAGTGGTGCAGAAGGAATGATTACCTTTGATGGTGCAAGTAATAATGGTCATAAGAAACAATTATTAAGTTCAAGTTTAGTATACTATGGATTTGGTATGGCAACAACTAAAGATCAAGATGGAGATAATGTAACATATATCGTGATTATCTCATCAGCCGCACCTCTTACGAAAACAAATGCTTCAGATATTTCTTCTAATTCAACATCTTCTACAACTACAGCTGTAGATCCTAACGCTATCCCTCGTAGTCAAGATGATAAGAATTATGTTGGCTCTTCAGCACAAAAGGCTGACCAAGCCAAGGAAGCCCAATTAGTGACTACACAACAATAGTCTTCACTTCACGAGTTTTCATCCTATAGATTTAGTTTTATAGACTCACTCAGGAGAATTGCTCCAACTTCAGCGATTTCACTGTATAGAACTATCTGTCTATATAGTACTGTTAAGTAAACTCTAGTAGTATCTTAGATATGTTCACCCCTAAAATTCTAAGTTCCTTAGGTAAAAGATACATCCTGATTTGACTCAGGTGGGTATTAGAATACATGAAAAGTGGAGCAAAACCGTTTATTTTGGCGGTTTTGCTCCACTTTTTTATATAAAAACGCCTGTTGCTAATACTCTATGGTATGTCCAAATTTTGTAAGCACCCAATAACTGACCGTATTGAATTATAATTTAAAGAAATGGCCCGTCCTCGTTTTTTGAGGGCGGGTCATTTCTTCCATGCTCTAAGCGGCTATGGTAATTCTATCGCCGTTGCTAAGGCACGACTAAAATTCCATGGTAAATAAGCTTCCAGATCTTCCTTTTTTGGAAATTCTGGTAGCTGCGGAATCTTTTCTAAAAGATGTGTAATATAATCACGCGGATCAACATGATTAGCTTTGGCTGATTCAATCAGTGTCATCCAGATTGCTGTGCCTTAGCTCCAGCGGGACTGGTGCTGAAGGGCCAATTTTTTCGACCAATTACAAAACTCTTCATGTTACGCTCTGAGGCATTATTACTAAAATCTATCGAACCATAGTCGATGACTTTATTTAAGGCCGTTCGCTGATTTCGCGCATAAGTGATAGCCTTGCCCAGTCTACTTTTAGGCAGCTCATCGGCTCAATCAACGCTATCTAATACTGTTAAACAAGCCCATATTTTGCCAAAGAAAAGTGGTGTTAATTGCCACTTATTACTTCAGCTATTAGGGTTTTGTCCCAAACTCAATCATATCGTGTTGCGGCCGTCAATCATAGACGGTCAGTTATTAGGTGCTTACGTTCTTTTTGAATGAAGTTTAAATCAATTCCGCCCCCAGGCAAGTCTTGAAGTGGTTCAACGCCCAGGTGTGGCCGGCGGGGTCGAAACTGGCCACGGCGTCTTGGGGGATGATGAGGCGGTAGCCCAGATTGTAGGCATCCACGGCCGTGTGCAGCACACAGATGTCTGTGCAAACACCGGTGAGGATCAGGGTGTCCACGTGGCGTTCGCGTAGGCGTAAATCAAGGTCGGTGCCTGCAAAGGAACTGTAGCGGGTCTTATCAAATTGCCAGACGTCATCGGCGGACTGGTTGGCGGCGTACCACTCCTTGAGCGGCCCAAAGAGTTCCCGCCCCCAACTGCCGCGAACGTTGTGTTGTGGGAAAAGCTTGGTCTCGGGATGGTAAGGGTCGTTGGGCGTGTGGACGTCGGTTGGCAATAGAACCCAGCCGCCCTTTTCGTGAGTCTCCTCGGCTAATTTGACGATCTTAGGTGCCAAAGCTTGCCCCGGTTGTCCGCAGGTTAAGGCGCCCTGGTCCGCTACGAAATCATTGGTATAATCGATGATCAACAATGCTTGATTAGTCATGAAAATTCCCCCGTTTTCAGTCGTTTTCACTAGTATGCCGAAGCCGGGTGGGGAAGTCAACGGATTACGTTATTCGTTTTTTTAATAAAACTAACTGTGGTGTCGGGATGACCGGCGGGATTTGTTGTGGTAAAGCGTGAAGAAGTAAAGGTAACGGAGTCTTAACGGGTCTATAAGAATTGTAATACTAGTTAGTTTGTGAAGGCGTGGCCCCCTTGTAACGGCTGCTACTATCAGAAAATAATGGTTGTCAGACCTAATTAAGTTAGTGCGAAATAACCATCAATACACTACAATGATTGTACACAAGTAGTTTTGCGGGCGGTGGCTGTCTTTCCCATGGAGTGGATGTTAATCCATTTTAATTTGAGTTACAATTATTAGGTAGGAAATAGATTAGGGGGTAATGAGATTGTTTAAAATCAACAGGAGAGGTGCCATTTGGCTGATGTTGCTGGCTGTGGCTACGGGGATTGGTCTACTGCAATCGGGGACGCAAGCAAGCGCCAAAATAACCGCATCCTATCCATGGAAGTACGGGTTGAAGAAGAATTATTCCTGGAAGCAGCCCAAAGATGCCGCACCAGTCTATTACACCAAGGTCAAGAAGACGCAGAAGTCCGCGTACATTTGGAATAAGAAGTTCACTAAGAAAACTCACAATCTGAAGAACTTTCCTTACCACACTTGGTACGTTCAGCAATCCTTTAAACGCAACGGGAAGGTCTACTACAAAGTATACGGCGGCAAGGTATCTGGGTACGTTTGGCACGGCTACCTAACGCCAGCGATTTCCAGGGATTTGCCATCTTTCACTTCGAATAAGGCGTATGTCAAATACCTAAAGACGAACCCATCGCAGAAGCTATCGCGAGCGCTCTTAAAGTACTTTCCGAACGCGACGGTTGACCTGACGTTAACCAGACACGCTGCGGGTCAATACGTTAACAGCCAGGCCACGCCGTTGAAAGGCTACCAGGCTATGACACTGAAAGACTACCAGCACGTGATTGATTTAACCAAGTTACACTTTAAAGTGACCACGTCGCGGACGGTCACTGATACCTATGTTCAGGATGCGCTGATGGATCCGGTGTTGACCAGCAACGCGAAGAAGGCTAAGCAAGTCAACAAGATCTTAGTCAAAAACGGCTACACGCAAAAGAAAATTGCCAGCTTGATCAACCAAGGCTATAAGCTGGGCATTTACATGAATGATAATACTGGCGTCAGTGCGGCTAAGAGTGGCTATCCGTGGACGATCAATACAGCTTTCAATGTTCAAAACGATTATGGCCTGTGTTTGGCCAAATAAGTTAGCCGATGAGCAGCAAAATAAAGTCAAAATTTACAGTAGAATAGTTACCAGCAAGCGCCTCACGCCAACCCGTGAGGCGCTTTTCACATCTTCAACCATTTTTCACCTTGACAACCGCTACCCGCTATCGTATATTATTAGTGAATTGATATTATATGCGATATAGTATCGGAAAAGGAGGCAGTCACATGGCCATTCAGGTACCAACAGAGTTGTTAGACGGCAGTGTGCTGGGGCTACTGACGCGCGAAGACCATTACGGTTACACGCTGACCCAAGAAGTGCGGGCGCTGATTCCCATTTCCGAATCGACCCTGTACCCGGTCTTACGCCGATTGAAGAAAAATGGCTGGTTGGAGACCTACGACGAACCCTTTCAGGGCCGCAATCGCCGTTACTACCGGCTGACCGCCAGTGGCCGGGAGCGACTCGCGGAGATTCAAGCAGAGTGGCAAGACTTTAACCAGGCCATCACCAAGTTATTAGGGGGCAACCAAGATGAATGATTACATTCAGGCCGTGCAACGCTTACTCGGCCAGCTAACGACGGCGGAACAACAAGAAGTCGTCGAATACTATCGGGAATACTTATTGGACGCGGGCATCACGACCTACGAACAGGCCGTCGACGAGCTGGGCACCCCCCGGTCGTTGGCACGCAAGGTCCTGGCGGATTATTCTATCAAACTCACGGAACAAGACCAGGGCGACACCGCGCAATCACGGTCGTCCGTCCAGGCGACCAAGGCCAACGTGAAGACGGTCTGGCTGATCATCTTAGCGTTGTTGTCGACGCCGGTGACGATTCCGATTTTGATCGTAATTGGCGCGCTGTTCATCGCGTTTGCGGCGGTCGTATTCAGTCTGCTGGTTGCGGCGTTAGCTGTCTTTTTAAGTATCATCTTAGTCGGCGTCGCTGGCGTGGTCGTCGGTATCGCCACCATTTGGCAGGCGCCGTGGACCGGAATCTTTTACCTGGGCGTCGGCTTAGCGGCGTTAGGGGCAAGCTGGATTGGTTGGCTCCTGTTGAAATGGTTGGGGAGCAAGATTGCCTGGGCGTTAACCTGGGCGGCCAAGAAGATTTACAACCGCTTCATTCCACGGAGTCGGGCAGAACGGGGGCGTAAACAATGAAACGAACGACAAAAATTGCCATCATCTTACTGGTCCTGGGGGCCATTTTAATGGGTATCGGCTGGCTCAATCACGGCAACAAGGGCATCGCGTGGTCTAGTCAGGCGCGGCGCTTTGAGGTGATTCGCCACAGTACGACGAGTTATCAACCGGCGGCCTACGACAAGATCGTGATTGACGCGCACGCCCCGGTGACCATCGAAGCGGGAGAGACCAATCGCGTGCGAATCAGTCGCTTCGGCGATACCCAAGGACAATTGCGGACCAAGGTGGACCATGGCACGTTGACGGTTAGTGGTAGCAACGCGACCGAACACCTCAGCAATACCATCTTTGGCTTTAGCGACAGCGATTACCGGCAAGGCGTGCTGATCACCGTGCCACGCGATCAAAAGCTGGCGGCGGTTACCGTCAAACACGGCTGGTCCGTGTCAATGCAATCGCTGCGGACCAAACGCCTCGACGCGCATATCAGTGATGACCTGCATCTCTACGACGTCACGGTGGATCGTGATGTGGACGTGCAATCCAGCAACGGCGACGTGTGGGTCAACAATCTGCGCGCTCGGCAATTGACGCTGCGGGCCGAAAATGGCGACGTGGGCCTGAACAATAGCCGTTTGACCAGCCGGCACAACCAAGTGTCTGCGGCCAACGGCGACCTGCGGGTAACCAAGAACACCCTTGGTGGCGGTCGACTCCAAGCGGATGACGGGGATATCCACCTGTTGAACAACCGCCTGGACCGCCTGTTGACGGCCAAGACGGCTGATGGCGACATCACCGCTCACGTGGCACCGTCGGCCGGGGTCAAGGCCACGGTCAAGGATCCCGATATGGGTGACATCAAGGTCTTCGGCAAGGTCCACAACAGCGGTTACCAGCGCCATCCCAAGGCCGCTGCCCAGTATCGCTTGGCGTCAGCAGACGGGGATGTGACGGTCAGCGCGGAGTAGTGGGGGATCTTAGAAGATGAGTTGAGAAGGCGATTTCGTTGGGAGGCGAGGTCGCCTTTTTGAGTACGGTAGAAAAGCAGTCGTTGGCAGAATCTTTGCTTGTGATAAAGGCTGACTTGACGGGTAACCGCCAGCTTGAGACATTAACGTCAAGATTGCCCTTTGGTCGGCCACTTACGGTGACGGAGATTATATTTCAGACGATGCAATCATACACGTGGTGTAGTCCGTGCCTACTTGTATACAGTAAAGCGCGTGTACTTTCTGACTTGCGGTCGTTAGTTACAATGGCTTCGATAGCTATCAGATAACCGACGACACGTTATGTTCAGAAAAAATGTTATCCAACACAATGCCTAACGGCCACTTGATCGCGGTTGGAAAGGCTTTAGACGAAAGTCCTTTTTGCTAGATGTAATCATGGACAGATTTCCCATCTTGATTAAAATTTCACTAGTTTTAATCTGAATAACCGGGATGGCGGTGCTGATAGTTTTGTATATTTGAGATAAAAAGATGATTTCTATTCAGAACTGACCGCGCAGCAAGGCTAAACAATTGAGCTTGTTTTTAACGTAAACGTTTAATTATTTTTAAAAATACGTGGCCTGCTGATCAGTTTTGTAATGCAGCAGGAATCAGCTGATGTAGATGGAACGGCATAAAATCTGATTCGTGATAGTAAACGGGAAGTTCGTGATATTGAAGGAACTGCGAAGGAAACTTAACAATAAGCATTTTCCGTAAAAAAAGAACATTCAACTTGAAAATCAAGAGTATATAAGTCGGGTAATAAGGAAGAAGCAATGAGAAATGTGCACAAACAATTACATGAGTAACATTCAACAACAAGTTAATATTTACATGTTGAACATTCGCTTGATTAATACTATAATTTCTGTATTATATTAGAAATAATTTTATAATTGTTTTCAAACTGCCCTGAAGAGCCTATTTGGGTCGTTGGCTTTTGGCAATGAAGACGATAGCTAACCGCTTAAGATTCTGCGGGAAGAGCCTGAGTGCAGAATTTGTAGTGATAATCTAGGCCTGCAATATTAGTGGTCAACTTATTTAATGATTTGACAATGCTACAGCTAAAAAACGATGCCAATTAAGCGGCTCTGGTCGTGAAGAACGGCATGGTTTTGAGCTATAGACAATACGGGGGATTTTTATGACAGATTACAGTGAAGCGTATTCAAAGACTCTTGCGAATATTAACGGTCGAATGGAAGACCTACGTAAGACGTTGCTGTCTCTTCAAAATACATTAAATTTACCAAAGGTTCTTCGACCACAACTGCATCCTTACCTCTTCGACGACAAGTTGACCAGAAGTCAGGCATGTGATTTGTACATAGAGTCTCAAACGAAATTAGATTATTTATTTAAGTTACTGCTGTTTATCGAGCGCGACCAATATGGCGCATTAGCGGAAGGATTCACGGACTTTTTTGATAAACGGGATTTGTATTGGTGGCAGAGTGCTTTGAGCCTGCAGGGGAGTCCCCAATACTTAGAACATGAAATTATTGCGCCTGAATACTACGAACTGGCGCAAGAGCAAGCTGTAGCTGATTCTTGAGAGTCGGCCAGGATAGTCATTGCGGATTTTAGAGGATACGAGAGGAGAAGTTAAGTCTTGAAACAAAAAATGGCAAATCAAGGGTTCAAGAAAAACTTTATTCTGTACAAAGGACATACGGGTTGGAAAGTAAAGACACGACTCTTTGGGAGCTTAGTGGTGGCCTTATCGGCGGTAACTTTGGCCGAGGGAAGTGGATCAGTGGATGCGCATGCAGCGACTGATGATTCAACCGCAACCGGTCAGATGACTAAGACGGTGAAAGACTCAGAAAAGCCGTCATCACAAGTAGCCTTGCGGTCAAGCGTGAAGTCAAGTGCAGCCCCGGTTGCGCCAGCTAGCCAGGAATCAGATGAAAACTTAAATCCGGATACGGCACCCGATGACGACGCAGCTAAAGATGCGACCAAGCAGCCGGTCTCTGAGAGTGAACCACTGACGCCAACTACACCAGAACCCTCAGCAGCGGATGACTCGACGAACGGAACATCTGAGGACAAGACTTCGGATAGTAGCAGTCAGTACCCAGTTCTTTCACAGGATGGGACGACTGAAATTGGTGTCGACAATACTGAGGTTCATTTGACAGCTGACCAGATTGCCGATCATTTTACGGCGACGGTCGTGGATCGGGATAATAACGATAAAAACGTTAATCCAACTAAAAACACGCATGTCCAAACGATTGGCAAAGACGGCAGTGTTGCGTTGACATCAAATGATGCCCATGATGTTTATTCACAGTACGGCACTAAAACCTCCATAACGGGACATCAAGTTGCCCACGTTTCATTTGAACATGAAATTGACTTTGGCCACGACTTTTCGTTGTCAGGTGCGTTAGGAATTGGGACCAAGACTAGTGGTGGTGCTGACAGTGTCGGAGTTGTTTTTGCCCCTGGTAACCCAGAGAAAGCCACTGAGGGTGGTTCCGGTGGTGATTTGGGTATTGGTGGCCTGGCCAACGCCTTTGGCTTCGTTTTTGACGAATATCCTAATTCGGATAAAAATGATCCGTCTACACCTTATTTTGGTTGGCGAACGACTGACAGCAATGGTAATTTGCAACGCGTAGCGAGCTCCAGTGAGTGGATGTTAGCAAGTAGGCTTAACTTAAACAACCGGTCGACGAATCCGTTGAACGATTTTACGATGGATTATGATGCGGACACAAAGACGTTGACGGTTACGCTTGGTGGTCAGTCGTTTGTGCGACAAATTTCGGATACGAGCCAAGGTTATTCCATCTCGATTGCTGCTTCTACCGGTGGGAGCCAGAACGATTACTCTGCACGGATCGACCAATTTACCTATACGCCCAAGACAATGCCATTAGATTATCAAATGGTGGATAGCGCCGATCAGGGAGCCTTACTTGATCAGGCAAAAGTACAAGCAATCGCCAATGTTGGGGATACGGTTTCGGTTTTTTCCACGCAAGCAGCAGCGGCAAGAGCGGTTGCAGCGGGATTAGTCGATCCTAATTTGATTGCCATTTTACCGACTGATAGTGCCGGCAACGTGTATGTCATTGATGGCGCTCAGACCTCTAGCAGTACGGGAACGGCTAAGACAATTGACAATTCGGGCGTTGCTGATAATACGTACTACAGTTATACGGTCCAAGATAGAGATGACCAGTCAGTGACGATTCCCGTGCGGTTAGCCTTTAAAGCTAAGGTGACCCCGGTTGATTCAAAGACTGGACAACCTATTGCAGGCTTAGATCCAGTAACGGTGGTCGCAGTGGATGGGGAGCCAACTTTAGTGCAAATACCAGGGTATACGCCAACAAAGGTCACTTTGGCTGCACCAGAGGCTGGCGAAGAAGTTGCCGATGATAAATTACCGATTGATCAAGGGTCAACGAATACGGGAACAGATACGACAACGACCAATGACACAGCCACACCAATTAGCCATTACTATGTCGGCACTGGCCAGACAGTTGATGGCCAGACGGTGACGACCGGGACAGTCATGGCTGGGACAGGGCAGTCCGTTTCCGATAACTTCAATCAACAGCCATTAGTTGATTCAAACGGTCAGGCCGTTACCAGTGGTGGTAAAACGATTACTAGTAGTGATTACTATTGGTCCACGACTGGCAACGCCGGCGCTACAGATTCAACGGATGAAGCCAATCCACAAGCCGGTGGGAGTTTACTCTTACCAACGACCAGTACTTTAGATTATTGGGAAGCACAAGCAACGGATAACCAGACAAAAGCGGATAACTATAAAGCGCAAGCACAGCAGATGTACGATAAATTCATGGGAATTACTGGTCTGACACAGGCGCAAGAAGATGATGCGCAAGCCTTACTTAAATCAGTTAGTGATATTTATACCAACATTTCTACAGCCAATGGGGAAGCCAAAGCGGATTTTGAAGCCGCTAAGGGTGCCACGGCAGCGAACGATATTTATGAAGATGGCCAGAATGGTTATGCTTCACTGGAAAAAGTTCAAAACTTGCTGGTATCGTTTGAAGCTGATTTGACAAATTTGGATAATAACAATACAGATGCGGCAAGCAGTTTGGCAACGTTCGAATCTTGGAGTGAAGATTATGGCAGTCCGATCACGATTCCAGTCGTCAGCTTCGGCCCTGATTTCTGGACTAACGGGACAGAGACATCAGCTGATTTTAGCAATTCCGACTACTATGCCTTTTACAGTACTGATGCGGCTGACGGGGACCCAGTTACCCCCAGGGCAGTTGGCAACTATTTCTTTAAATTGACCGATGCTGGGCGAGCTTATTTAAAGAGCTTGAACCCCAATAACGACAAGATCGGGCTTTATGTCTCAGCGATGCTGACAATCAAGCCGGTGGAAACTGCAGCAACTGTTGACGCAGCTACGGTTGAATATGGCGGTGGTCATGCGGCTGACGGTACGGTGGGTACTTGGCCAGCTTTCACGGGTAGTCTAGGTACAGCCAATGCAGACCACACTGTAAGCTCGGCTGATTTTGAAGTTGTCGATGGAAGTGGCAATGTCGTTACCGACATTACCAAGTTACAAGCCAAGGGTAATTACACGATTCGCTATACGCAGAAAGCTCAAGCTGAATTAGCCAAAGACCAGAACTATACGTTTACGTCATTTGGTACAGCTAAGCTGACTGTTGCGCCGCGTCAAATTACGGTAACCGCGAACAATCACGGTAAGACTTTTGGTACAGCTGATGATCCTAAACTTGACTTGACTAGTGACTCCGCAAATGGCCTGGTGAATGGCGATACGCTCGATTCACTTGGTGTGATTTTGACCCGTACTGCTGGCGAAAATGCCGGTACTTATGACATTACTGAAGATGAGAGTTCACAGCTTAACAGTAATTATAAGATTACGGTCAATAAAGGGACTTTCACGATTGCCCGCTTGCCAGTGACGGTGCAGGCTAAGGACCTGTCGAAAACGTATGGTGATGCTGACCCACAACTGGTACTAGCTGATACGCTTGTTGATGGGCATCAATTGACTGCTAATGACTTCACGTTGAGCCGTCAGGATGGTGAAACGGCCGGAACTTACAAAATTACAGGATCAGATGTTGCGACGTCTAACTATAATGTGACGGTGAAAGATGGAACGTTTACGATAACTAAACGGGCGATTACCGTTCAGATTGACAATCAAAGTAAAATCTATGATGGTACGGCTTCAACCGATCAGGATTTGACGTGGGAGATTGTTTCTCAAGAAGGCCTAGCTAAGAACGATACCCGCGATATGCTAAACGTTAGTTTGCAGCGGCAGGCTGGTGAAGAAGTTGGTCACTATGCTATTACGGGAACATTTGATAATCCTAATTATGACGTTCAATTTATCGATGGAACGCTCTTGATCAATCCACGGGTGGTTACAGTCACAGTTGATCCTCAAGAGAAGATCTATGGCGAAGCAGACCCAACATTGACCTGTCAATTATCTGATGGTTCAACGCTTGCAGCTGGTCAAAAATTATCAGACTTATTAACGTTGACGCGTGATTCTGGAGAAGACGTTGGGACTTATACGATTAGCGGAGCTTCGAAGAGTGATAATTATATTTTTGAAGTAACGCCAAGTAAATTAACGATTGCTAAACGGGCGATTACTGTTCAGATTGACAATCAAAGTAAAATCTATGATGGTACGGCTTCAACCGATCAGGATTTGACGTGGGAGATTGTTTCTCAAGAAGGCCTAGCTAAGAACGATACCCGCGATATGCTAAACGTTAGTTTGCAGCGGCAGGCTGGTGAAGAAGTTGGTCACTATGCTATTACGGGAACATTTGATAATTCTAATTATGATGTTCGGTTTATCGATGGAACGCTCTTGATCAATCCACGGGTGGTTACAGTCACAGTTGATCCTCAAGAGAGGATCTATGGCGAAGCAGACCCAACATTGACCTGTCAATTATCTGATGGTTCAACGCTTGCAGCTGGTCAAAAATTATCAGATCTATTAACGTTGACGCGTGATTCTGGAGAAGACGTTGGGACTTATACGATTAGCGGAGCTTCCAAGAGTAATAATTATACTTTTACAATAGCAACAGCTAAACTGACAATTAACAAACGAGCCATTGTGATTCAGGCAGACAACCAGCGTAAAGTTTATGGGGAAGACGATCCACAATTGACATGGCAGGTTTCTGGCGCAACGCCATTGCTAGCTAAGGATTCACCATCAGATTTTCAGGTTACTCTACAGAGACAGTCAGGTGAAAACGTTGGCCGTTACATGATTAGTGGCTCCGCAAATTCCAAGAACTATGACATTAGTATTGATAGTGGCACGCTTCTGATTGATCCACGACCAGTCACCGTCACTATTGACAGTCAAACAAAGGTTTATGGAGACGCTAATCCTGAGTTGACGTGGCAAGTAAGTACGCAAACGCCTTTGCCACAAACGCAGCAGCCAGCCGATTTACAGTTGCTTTTGAGTTGCGGAACTGCTAGAGATGTCGGCACCTATGTCATTTCGGGAGCAACAACGAATGCCAACTATGCGGTGAAAATCATTTCTGGCCAACTGAAGGTCTTAGGCTATGATGTTGATTCAGCCGATAATGTGACGGTCACTGAAAAAGATTCGGCTGGGAATGTCACTAAGGTTACTAAGGATTGGAATGATGGGAGTACGACGACGTACACCTATAATCCCAAGACTCGTGTTCGAAAGGTGACGGAGCAACGAAGAGATAGAACGACTGTTAGTGAACAGACGATTACCTCCGATGATACGAACGTGATTTTACCGGACGCAGCCTTACCAGATGGAAGTGATGTTGAGACAACGGTTGTTCCTGGACAACCGGGCTCACAGCCAACGTTTGATCACTATACGACTCACGAAGATATCGATAAGTCGAATAACGTGACGACCACGACTAAGGATTCAACTGGGAATGTCACTAAGGTTATCAAGAAGTGGAATGATGGGAGTATCACCACATACACCTATAATCCAACGAATCCAACGACTAGCGTTCGAGAGGTCACGGAACAACAAGCGGATGGCAAAATTGTTAGTGACAAGTCGTTTGACCCTGGTGATTCGAGTGTGACCTTACCAGATGGTAATGGTGGTACAATCGTGGTTAAGATTGATAAATCTGATACGCAGCCAACGATTACGCACTACCCAGCTAGTCACAATGTGGTTATTGACACACCAACCGATGAATCTACGGGTGAACCTGAGAAACCCGTGACGATTACCAAGCAATGGCCGGATGGCAGTAAGATAATTTATACCTATGATCCCGTAACGACTAAACGACTCATTCGTGAACTGAGAAATGGGTATCTTATTGAACAACAAGCCGTTGCTCCCGGCTCCTTGCGTACAATTTTGTCAGATAATAATGGTGGCGTTATTATTGTTCAATTTGATAAGTCTGGGACAGTCCCATTCTTTACCCGACAAACTGCTAATGAAATGAATGATCGCTACTCACAGTCTGCAACAATTTCCAACGCGGGACATGCGCGTAATCTCGCAGAAACTAAGCGTGTGCATGGTCAGCAGGAAAAGAAGTTACCGCAAACGGGACAAGAGAATGAGAGTTCTTTGGTTCGTTTAGGTGAATTGCTGTTGACATTGTTGGCCGTACCATTTATTTTCCGTCGACGTCATTAATGAGTTATGCAAAATTACGCTAATCATTGGGCTGGAAAAGTGGCCGTTGGTTAACCGAGAATCTGAGAGGTTCAATTCACTTACGAGTTGAGCCTCTTTTTGATTACTCTGTGTGGCCCTTACCCCAAGACCATTTGAGGGTATTAGGGGCGAGGTTAACCGATTCTCACAGAGCCGAAAACCAGACAGTTAGATTGGTCGTGGAAAGGAGTTGTTGCGGTGTTTGCCAACAAATCAATCGTCACTTCTTCAATCGTGACCACCCGCACAAATTCCCGCGCTAATCGGTTTTCCTGGCTTTCCTCGGCAAACGTGGTAAAATATATGGACTGCGTTAAACCGGACTAAACATCAAATTTAACTACACAAGGAGATTTTATCGTGTCTGATTCATCTTACTGGCAAAAAATTGCGGACCACGCACGGGCGGAAAACCGGCCCTTCTTTAGCTTGGCACCGATGGAGGCCGTGACCAACGCCATTTTCCGGCGCGTCGTGGCGCGGGCCGCGGCGCCCGATGTCTTCTTTACGGAATTCACCAATGCCATCAGTGTGACCCACCCCAAGGCTAAGTTCACCGTCCAAGGTCGGCTGTACGTCGCTCCCGAAGAGGCTCACATGCCGGTCGCTCAACTCTGGGGCAACGACCATGACGCCTTTGCTCGCGCGGCTGTGGCCGTCAAGGACCTGGGTTACGAGGCCATCGACCTGAATATGGGGTGTCCCGATTCCACGGTCATCAAGAACCACGGGGGCAGCGATTTGATTCGCAACTTTGACAGCGCGGCAGCCGTGATTGCCGGTGCCAAGGAGGCTGGCCTGCCCGTCAGTGTGAAGACGCGGCTAGGTTACAGCCGGTTGGATGAATGGCGCGATTGGCTCACGTTCTTATTTGAACAAGACATCCCATTGCTGACGATTCACCTGCGGACGAAAAAGGAAATGAGCCGCGTGCCCGCCCATTACGAGCTGATCGACGACATCGTGAAGCTCCGCGACGAGGTGGCGCCACACACTTTGTTACAGCTGAACGGCGACATCGAAAATTACCAGGAAGGCGTCAAACTGGCGCAAGCACACCCCGGCGTCGATGGCATCATGATTGGCCGCGGTATCTTCACCAGTCCCTTTGCCTTTGAAAAGACGCCACAAGAACACGACATCAAGGAATTGTTGGGCCTGTTGAACTACCAGCTGGACCTGTACGACGACTTCGAAAAACGCTTCGACACGTCGCGATTCGCGTCCTTGAAGCGGTTCTTCAAGATCTACGTGCGCAACCAACGCAATGCCGCTAGCCTGCGGAACGCGATGATGGAGACGCACACGACAGACGAGGTTCGCCAGTTGTTGGCGGCTTCCGAATTTACAGATTAAATACGAGTCACGTTGTCCGCGGGGACGGCGTGGCTTTTTTTTGGTTAAACGGAACCAGTTGCCTGTTGGCCCACGTTTCGGCTAGCTAAAGCAAGCGCCACCAGCTTTGATGAAATCACCACGCTTTTCTTCGGGCAAAATTCTATCAATCCACCGGTGAGAAGTGGTAAGTTAGAGGAAAGATCCTAGGAGAGTGAAATGGTATGACACAGCTGACGTTTACGGAAAAAATCGAAGGCAACGTGGCCCGTTCGGTGAATCCACTGGGCTTGCAACGGATGATGGCCGAGCAGATTGCGGCGGTCGCGCAAAAACCGCACTATACCGGGGCCAAGCACGCCTTGGTTCTCGGCGGCTCCTCCAGTTATGGCCTGGCCAGCCGCATCACCGCGGCTTTTGGGATGGGGGCCGCCACCTTGTCCGTGGGCTACGAGCGGCCACCGCGCCCCGATTTCTTGGGAACGGCCGGCTGGTGGAATCAGCGGTTCTTTAAGCAACAGGCCGCCCAAGCGGGGCTCGTTGCCAACAACTTAAATGCCGATGTGTTCCTGCCACAAACCAAACAGGAAGTCATCCAATTTATTCGCAACCGCTTTGGGGGGCAATTAGATCTGCTGGTGTACTCGATTGCGGCGCCGAAACGCAAGAATCCGGACAATCCTGCCGAGGCTTGGCGTTCCGTCATCAAGCCACTGGGCAATCCGGTGACCGACTACACGGTCGACCTGGAACATCAGCGTCTAGTCAAGACGACACTGGAACCCGCCAGCGTGGCAGAAGTCGCCGCTACCAACCACGTCATGGGCGGCGAGGACTGGGAGCTGTGGGTCGACGCCCTGCAGGCTGCCGGCGTCTTAGCGCCTAATTTCAAGACGATTCTATTTTCCTACGAAGGCCCGCGGGTCACGGCGCCGATTTACCACGACGGGACGCTGGGGCAGGCCAAGCGTGCGGCCGAGGCCAGTGCCCACAAGATTCAGGCCAAATTGGCCAAGACGGGCGGCGAGGCGCTGATTAGCGTCAACCGTTCCGTGACCACCAAGGCTTCCGTGGTCATCCCGGGGTTCTCGCGCTACTGCATGGCGCTGTACCAAGTCGAACAGCAACGCGGCGGCCACGAACAACCCGTGGCTCACATCGACCGGCTGTTCCGCGACATGGTCTACGGGACGAAACGGGTCGTCGATGGCCGCGGCCGGTTGCGGCCCGACGCTGCAGAGTTGTCGCCGGCAGTCCAAGGTGCGGTCGAGGACTTGTTGCCCCAGCTGACGCCAGATCATTTCAGCACGACAATGCCCGGGTACCAACAGTTCCGGCGCGAATTTCGCCAGTTAAACGGTTTTGACGTGCCCGGGGTGCCTGACACCATGGACCACGACGCCTTTACGCAATTAGCCACAGACTAGCCAAGTGCTCAAACGACACTGCCACCGCGGTGTCGTTTTTTTATTGGGTGCGCCGGTCGGAAAGGTCGTTGACACAACGAACGAGCGGGATTGGTAGCGCTACACCGGGGTTTGCTTGCAACCGCCATCAATTAAAAATTGGCGAGAAACGGTGCTTTTTGCTAGGGAATCTGAGAAAAAAGGGCTATAATACTTAGCAGTTTCCAGTTTGCCCACTGTGGGGAGACTGGTGGAATCGAGAGGATTTTTAACTTATGACACCATCCATTCAAATCATTTACGCCAGTCAATCTGGCCGCAACCAAGCGATTGCCGGTCATTTGCAGGCGCAACTGGCTTCTCAGGCGCAGACGTTAGTCACCGAGGTATCGCAAGCCGATGCCTTTGACTTACTGGCTAACGATGCCGTCATCGTGGTCAGCTACACGTTCCACGACGGTGACCTGCCGGATGAAGCCCAAGACTTCTTTGCTGACTTGAAAGAAGTCGACTTGGCGCGGACAAAATTTGCCGTGCTGGGTTCTAGCTCGAAGAAGCACATCCATTTTGGCCGGGCCGTGGATTACCTGACCATCCAGCTGAATGCCAGCAATGGCGAACAGGTCGCCGATTCGGTCAAGATCGATCAAGATCCCGATGACGCCGACTGGGCCCGCGTCGACCAACTGGCTAAGCGCGTCTTAGCTAGCTTGGCTGAGTAACTGCAGGTTGAAACTAGAATTAGCACGTTGACTGCCGTGACAGCGGTGTTCTGACACCTAAAATTGGTGAAACCAGACGCCTGCGTCAGCCAGGGTTCCGCCTGCTATGGGGAACACCTCCAGCCTGAGAAGCGGTCTTCCGGTTCGCTTGAAAGCCTGGCAAAAACCGGCCAGTCTCTCAAGTCGTCCCGCGCTGTAACCTGGCAAACAACGCCAGGTAACACCGCCGACACAGCCGGCTCCACCCTAGCTGTCTCCGGCAAGGTAGCGATTATCAGTAACACTGTGTTAATCAAAGACTGGTCGTCAATGCAGCTGCTATCTGGGGTTAAGCCGACTGTTACTGGCAAGCACTATCGTAGCCGAGAGTTCGCCAAATATGGGTTCAGCCGCTTAACAAGAGTGTGACGAAAGGCGGTTAACTGGCGAGCATTAACGGTGCTAGGCGGATAATCCTGATTCTGGATTATTTGCCTAGCAGTGTTAAGCGGAACCAGTTGCCTGTTGGCGCACGTTTCGGCTATGAGGCTACTTTGAGACCGCCTTTTGGCTCGGCCCGTCCGCCCCAGGGTTCCAACCCATATTTGGCGAACGGTAGGCGAACAGTTTGCATCATGAGTCGCATGATAACAGCAGTGCCAGCTGATTTTCGTCTTGCAACCTTCAGTTGAGTAAGAAAAAATTTAAGATGAGGTGAGACCACCATGTATTTACGGAAAGCAAAGATTGAAGAATTAGACTTAGTTTGTGACATTATCGAAGACGGCAAGAAGCAACTCGCCGATGCCGGCATCGACCAATGGCAAAATGAATACCCGAACCGCAACGTTATCAAGGGTGATATCGAAGACGGCCGGGCAGTGATTTACAACAGTGATGACCACGAAACGTTGGGTGTCGCTGCCGTCATCGAAGCACCAGACCACGCCTACGATACGTTGCAAGGTGAATGGCAAAAGGATACCGATAAGTACGTGACGGTTCACCGGGTCGCCATCTTCTCCCATCATCAAGGGAAGGGCTACGCATCCCAGTTGTTCCGCGACTTATTCGATTACATCGCCAAGAATCATCCCGAAGCTGAAAGCATCCGGATCGACACGCACCGCGACAACGCCAAGATGCAACATTTGATTGAAAAATTCGGTTTCGTCAAGGCGGGCCAAATCGTCGGCGTTTACCATCCAGACGATGTCTGCTTCGTTTACGAAAAAGTTCTTTAAAAAAATCACCCGAGACCGTTACCGGTACATCGCCGTTAACGGCCTTTTTTGTGTCGAGAGACGTTTGAAAGCCAACTGGTTTTGCGGCATACTGAAACAGTGTCTTACTAAATTTACGAAAAAAACATTGCGGAAAGGGGCCAAATCAGGTAACCTTTCCTCATGAAGTTTTAATTATCCAAATCATAGAAAGAAGGAATTAGATTGCAGAGAAAACTAAGTGCCCGCCAAATGCAGATGATTGCGTTGGGCGGTACAATCGGCGTTGGATTATTTATGGGGTCTGGTTCCACCATCAAGTGGACGGGACCTTCCGTCCTCATCGCTTACATTATTTCTGGTATTTTTCTCTACTTAATTATGCGGGCGCTGGGCGAAATGCTGTACGTCCATCCCACCACTGGGTCGTTTGCGACCTTTGCTTCCGAATACATGCATCCCGTGTTTGGCTTCTTGACGGCCTGGAGTAACATCTTCCAGTTCATCGTGGTCGGCATGAGTGAAATGATTGCGCTGGGCGGGTATTTTCGTTTCTGGTGGCCGAACCTGCCGGATTGGATTCCCGGCCTGATCGCCATCACTTTCCTGTGTGTCGCCAACCTGATTTCCGTTAAAATGTTCGGGGAGCTCGAATTCTGGTTTGCCTTGATCAAGGTGGTCACCATTATCTTAATGATCATCGCTGGGTTGGGTGTCATCTTATTTGGCTTTGGAAACGGCGGTCACGCGGTCGGCATCAGTAATCTGTGGACGCACGGCGGCTTCTTCACCGGTGGTGCCAAGGGCTTCATCTTCGCGCTGGCCATCGTGTTGGCGTCGTATCAAGGCATCGAGCTGATTGGGGTCACGGCCGGGGAAGCGGAAAACCCGCAACACACTCTGGTATCCGCGATTCGCTCGACGGTAGCGCGGATCCTGATCTTCTACGTGGGGGCCATCTTCGTCATCGTCTCCATCTACCCGTGGGATAAGCTGAACCAAATCGGCTCACCGTTTGTTCAAACGTTTGCCAAGATTGGGATCACCGCGGCGGCCTCCATCATCAACTTCGTGGTCATCACGGCGGCCTTATCCGGGTCTAACTCCGGGATTTACAGTGCCAGCCGGATGGCGTTTACCCTGGCGGAAAAGGGGCAGTTGCCACGCAAGGTGACGCTGCTGAACCGTCATGGGGTGCCCTTTTACTCCGTTATCGCGATTTCACTGGGGATTGCGATTGGGATCGTGCTCAACGTGGTCTTGCCGATGTTCTTCAAGGACGCCAGCCAGATCTTCGTCATGGTGTACAGTTCCAGTGTCTTGCCGGGGATGGTACCGTGGTTCGTGATTCTGGTCAGCGAAATCGAGTTCCGCAAGCAAAACCAGCAGCACATGGCCGAGCATCCGTTCAAGATGCCGTTCGCCCCGTGGTCCAACTACATTACGCTGGCATTCCTGGCCATCACGCTGATCTTTATGTTCCTGAACCCCGAAACGCGGGTCTCCATCCTGGTCGGCGTGGTCTTCTTGGCCATCATGACCGTGATCTACTTCAAGAAATACCAGCCTCGCGAAAAGGCTGCGAATAATGATAAATAAGTAAGATGAGCGACTGGGACTCTAGGTGTCCCGGTCGTTTTTTTTAATTGACGAGTGATGTTAGCTGATCGTCTGACCTTTTGCTAGCTAGGCGTCGGATTGAACCGAGTTGTCAGTCGAATGGCCGATAGTCGAACTCGGTCACGTCACTACCAACAGTCATGGCTGCTAACCCGCAGCCGCCAATCCGGATGTTTCAAACCAATATTGTTGACACCCGCTACCGGAGCCGGGAGCGGCGCGCAAGATGCGTTCAGCCGTGGGAGTTCCCTTAACGGCGCGGGCCATGCCGTTTAGGGAACTGGCGTCTTTGAGACGTGATTTCCGGCTCAAAGCGAGGCGTCGAGACCGTCCTATGGCTCGACCCGTCCGCCCACAGCGTACCAACGCATCTTGCGCGCCGCGGTAGGCGGCCAGCTCCCCACTATCCCGTCAGCCAGAGTCAGCAATGCCCGCAGTTCAAATCCCGCCAGATTTGCGGTATGATGTTGTCATGACTAAAGGAAAAGGGAGCGAACAAACATGAGTCGTCCAGGCAATTACGGCAAGTCAAGCCGGCTGAAACAACTGCGTCAACTCAAGCGGCGCAAGCAACAACAAGCGGGCAATACCATCAACTGGGACCAGGTAGCAGACTTTCTGTTGGGTCGGTACCACTTGGTGCAGGGCAGTAAGTTACCGCCGCTAGTCGACGCGACGGTCCAGCGTTTCTTTAGCGAGTGGCTGACCACCGCCATGGCCGCCGGCGAACAGCAGGTGCAGTGGGACATTGCGGCCACGACGGCGGTGACGCTCAAGCGCATTGGCAATCAGGTGCCGTGGCAATTTTACTACGTGTTAGCGGGGCAGGTCATGCGCTGGCAAAAGCTACTGTTGCGCGAAGGGCCCGTCGTCCCGTTGGCGACCCGGCGGCAAATCGTCAAACCCCTGACGGCTACGGCGTACGCGGGCCTCATTGCCGACCAATTGGCGGTGAACTTACTGACTGTGATGGCCACGCCGATTACGCCCAGTCAACGCGAGCGGTTAACGCAGAGTTTCTTTCAAGACGGTCAGGTCCAGTGGTCCGCCGTCGACGCGCTGTTTGAACCCATGGGCTTTCAGATTCAGGGGACACCCGATGACCAGACCCGTGAATGGTTAAACGGCTTACTAGCCTTAACCGTGAGCGGTCACCACCATTAAATGACTAGATACGAAAGGCCAGCTAAAGTCTGGTCTTTTTTGTTGGGAGCAGGTATTATCTTAATTGGATCAAGTGATTGGTCCGTAAAGCAATCATAGAGAATGAAGGTCGGCGAACCTAGTGGCCGGCATGGAACAAGTTAGGTGGTCATTTGCTGGGTGACTCAGCCATTACCAGGGTCATTCGTTTACACTAAAGCCGGTAATCAATGGACTACATTTTTAAACGATATCATGCGTTGTCGCGCGAGGAGTGTAGCACTTATTTTAGAGAGGTGAGCATGATGACACGCAGATTAAAAGTGACTTTACTGCGTAGTCTGGCTGTTTTGAGTATTGGTGTTGGATTAGTGGGCGCTGCACCTGCATTGGCTGCGACGACGGACACGTCTAGTAGCAGCGATAGTAGCAGTAGCTCATCGGCCGTCACCAGTGACAGCACGACTGCCACGGCGGAATTTGACATGAGTCCCAATGCGGCGATTTCCTTGGATTCGGCGCCTGACATTGGTTTTGGGGCCAACATTGCGCCTAACAGCAAGTCAAATGGGAGTTACACGGCAAGTACGTTGAGTGCACCCCTAGAAGTTTCTAACCCCGGCCTGTCTTCCGGGTGGACCGTTCAGTTGAAGAACACGCCATTTACGGATGCTGACGGTGACACGTTAGGCGGAGCCCAATTGACCTTGGGGACCGCTGACGTCGCTGCTGGTAACAGTGGCAACCCTTCAACGGCACCAACCCAGGACAGTGCTCCACTGACTGGGTCTGGTGACAACCAGGTCGTCTTTAGTGCCCCTGCTAAAGGCGGTTTAGGGATTTGGGATTCCAGTTACGCGATGGACAATGTCAATTTGACGGTTCCTTCAGGGCAATTGCCAGGGACCTACACGTCAACGTTGACGTGGCAATTAAGTGACACGCCACAATGAGGTTAACTGAGTTAGGACTTTTTCGCTGATTGATTGGGGGAGTCAGTATGCAGCGGGGACTTAAAATTTTGTTTGCAGTACTAGTGGCCATGTTGGCGTGGGGTGCGCAACTGGCCAGCGCGTCGGCCAGTTCGGTGGGGTACACCGTGAAGGCGGAATTGCCTAGCGACCAGTTGAGCAAGCAGGTCAGCTATTTTGATTTGCACACGCAACCGGGTCAGCAACAGCAGCTCAAGGTCGTCATCAGCAATACCAGCAACACCACGCAACGGTTCGCGGTCAGCGTCAATCAGGCGGTGACCAACGACAACGGGGTCATTGACTATAGCCAAAGCGACCCTAAGTTGGATCCAACGCTTCAAGTGGGGATGAAAGAACTCTTCACCAAGGCGAGCGGCCAACGCGTGACGGTGCCGGCCAACGCGCAAAAGACCGTCGTGTTGACGTTACAAATGCCTGAAAAAACGGTGCGGGGAACCTTGCTCGGCGGCGTCTATGTGGCGCAACTGCAAGGCAAGGCGGCTAAACCGAAAGTTCCCATTTCCATCAGAAATGCGTTTGCTTACGCGATCGGGGTGGAATTGCGTGAGGGTGCACTGGTCAAGCCCAATCTGGTCTTACACCAGGTTCGAGCGACCCAGCTCAACCGTCGTAACTTCATCACGGCCAATTTGCAAAATCCGGAACCCGGCATTATGTCCGGCTTGAAGGTCAATGCGCAGGTCATGAAGGCGAAGCAAAGCCAATTGCAACCGCTGATCAGCCAGCAACAAAGCCACATGGGTATGGCGCCTAACAGTAACTTTAACTTCGCCATCCCTTGGGGCAACAAAGACCTGCCGGCGGGCCAGTACATCCTGCATTTAACGGCTCAGGCGGGCAAACAAAATTGGCAGTTCACCCGTAACTTTACGATTGCCAAGAAGACGGTCAAACGGCTCAATAAGACGGTGATTACGCCAACCAAGCGGCCAAATTACTGGCTGTACCTGGTCTTGGGGCTCATCATTGTCGCCTTGCTGGCCGTCATCGGCTACCTGATTTACCGCAATCGTCAACAGAGAAAGTCATTGCAATAGGAGGAAAGTGTGTTGTTTAAACGGTGGTTAAGCGCTGGCTGGTTGTTACTGGCGATTTGTCTGGGGAGTGCGCCCATTGTTGCCCGCGCCGATAGTGATTTAGATCACGCATTGGCAACGGCGCCGCAGGGCATCGTCCTCGACAAAACCAATGCGTTCGTCACAACCGAGACGACAAAGAAGAGCTCAGCCACCGTTATGGATGGCAAAAATGAAGCGACGCCCGGAACCGACGTTGCGGCGTTAACGTCCGGGACGCACCAGTTCGGGTCGCTGTGGTCCTTGGATGCGGGGAGCTTTAGCCTGTACCACGACCAGACGATTTCGGCGTGGCTCTACCTGGGAGACCAGGGTGTCAAGTCAGCCGGCGGGGTAGCCTTTGTCCTGCAAAATGACTGGCGCGGCATCGGGGCCATGCCGGTCAAGAGTAAGGATGCCATCCCAGCGGAAACGGTAGGGGTCTGGGGCATCGACAATGATCGCCACCAGTCCCAACCGAAGGCACTTGCCGAAACGGCTATTCAAAATAGCTGGGCGTTGGAGTTTGACACGGGCTACAACGGCGACTGGGGGAAGTCCGCGGTCGGCCAGGCCAACGCGTTTGACGGCGCGGAGCATGGCCCCCACATCGGCAACAATTTTCCCGCTGATCCTCGGACTTATACCCAGCGGGTCTTTGACAAAGGGCTCCTGAACCATAAGCACTACTACTTCAACATGGTCCACCATGGCGTCATTGAGGACGTCAATCACCCGGATTTCCTAGCGAACGGGCAGTGGCACCATGTGACGTTGAAGTGGGACTATCGCGCCGAAACGCTGTCGTACGCGTTTGATGACCGTAACCCGATTACGGGCGAGCGGCAACCGGGCCGCCATGATGAGGCGCGCGTCTTTCCCTTCATGCTGGACCCCCACAAAACGGGGGAGGTGCGTTGGGGATTCACCGCGACCAGTGGCAGTCAGGCGGAAAACAACCTGGTGATCCTGGAAAATGTTCCGGGGCTGGTCAGTGCGAACGCCGATTTGACGGCCACCAACCTGTCGCAGGCCCGCGAACTCACGACCAACGGCCAGGTACTCGGCGGTGATCGCCTCCAACTCGACTATCAGCTGAAATACGTGGACGGTCGTCAGCCGTGGCAAAACATTTTGGCTAATTTGGCCCTGCCAACGGCGTTTACGCCCGAAGCCATTACCATCACCTACCAAGATGCCCACTTGCCACCGCAGACGGTATCGGTGCGCGATGTCAAGGATCACCGGCTTTCGGTGCGGCTGCGTGAGGCGCTCAACACCGCCAATCGCCAAGCTACCGTTCGCGTTGTCGGGCAGGTCGATACGGTGACGGCCTGCACACCCGTGGCGCCGGTCACCAGTACGTTTACGTCCACCACGCAGACGTGTGCGGTCGATAGTCCCAAGTATTTCATCAACCCGCACGCCGACCTAGACTTGAAGGTGACTAGCGACAATCCTGCTAAATTAGCAGCCGGGACCGCTACTACGGTGACCGGGACCGTCAGTCCGGCGCTGACTGGATTACGGGTCAAGCCCGTGTTGAACGGTCAGGCCTTACCGGACGTGCCGGTCAAGGACGGCCAGTTTACGCTCCCGTTAACGGCCAAGCAGTTGCAGGGTGGGACCAACAATCTGGTCCTGCGAGCCGTGACGGCGATGGGGGATGAATCGGCACCGGTTACCGTCACCCTCGCGGTGGCTGGCGAGCTGAAATTTTCAACGGTCTCACCACAGGAAAATTTCCAAGCGACGCGACTAACGGGGCAAAGCCAGTTGGTCAAACGTGCCGGTCAGTGGCAACTCGCGGTGCGGGATACCCGCGGGACCGGTGAGCGGTGGACGTTGACCGCGGCGGCGACCCCCTTTATCGCCAAGGACGCGCACGGCGCCCAACTGGTGGGCCAGCCGGTCTACGTCACTGACTACCAGCGCATCCCCATCTTGACCACCCCTACCGCAGTGTATTCGCACGTGACGGATGATAGCGTGGCCGATGGTGAGGTCGATGTGGCCGGCGGTTGGCGCGATGACACCGGCGTCCTATTGCACGTGCAAAGCGCCTCACTTAGCGGTCAGTACCAGGGCACGATCACCTGGGCGCTGACCGATGCGCCGCAATGACCACCGCGTTAACGGAATGTCACAGGTACGCTTTAGCGGTCAGCGACCAGCTAAAGACGACCAGTTGGCGCGACGACAGCCCAACCTAATGTGACCGGGTTGACGCGGTGACCAGCGGCATAGTTAGAGGCAAGCAAAGCGCAGTCGTTTCGCTCCCCGTGAAGGGGGGAGGCGGGACGACTGCGCTTTTATGATGGTGAATTGAAGGTTGAACCTAAGATTAGTGAAACCAGGCGCTTACGTCAGCCAGGGTTCCGCCTGCTCTGGGGAACACCTCCAGCCTGAGAAGCGGTCTTCCGGTTCGCTTGAGAGCCTGGCAAAAATCGCCAGTCTCTCAAGTCGTCCCGTGCTGTAGGCTGAGAAAAAACCTCAGCCAACACCACCGACACAGCTGGTTCCACCCTGGCTGCCTCCGGCAAGGTTGATGTCTATCAGCAACACAGTGTTAATGATAGACTAGCCGTCAACGCAGCTACAATCTGGGGTTAAGACGACTGTTACTAGCATGCACAACCTTAGCCGAGAGTTCGCCAAATATGGGTTCAGCCGCTTAACAAGAGTGTGATGACAGGCGGTTAACTGGCGAGCATTAACGGTGCTAGGCGGACAATCCTGATCCTAGATTATTTGCCTAGCCCTGTTAAGCGGAACCAGTTGCCTGTTGGCACACGTTTCGGCCATGAGGCCACTTTGAGACGTGTTTTTCGGCTCAAAGCGAGGACGAGACCGCCTTATGGCTCGGCCGGTCCGCCCACCGCGTTCCAACTCAGATTGGCCGGACGGCAAGGCGACCAGCTCCGCACTCCGTAACCAATATCGCCAATCTATTTCAACAGTTCCGTGATCAACCGTTCGTAGATGGTGATGAACCGGTGGTACATGTCCAGATCGACGTACTCGTTGACCTGGTGCGCGGTGATGTTGCCGGGGCCGAAGACGATGACGTCGATGTTCGGGTTGACCGCCAAGAAGGAGGATGCGTCGGTGCCGCCAGGAACGCCGATCAATGGGAGCTTTTGTTGCAAGACGTCCTCACCGATTGCCTTGGCCACGGTGACCAGTTGCGTGTCGTCCATGGTGTGCATGGGCCGTAAGTCGCTGTGGATTTCCAGACTCAGGTCGGCCCCTTGGGCGTTGATTTCCGCAATAATTTGCTTGATGGATGCGGTGATGTCGGCGTTGGCCAGTTCAGGGATGGTCCGAATCTTGACGGACAAGTCCGCGCTGGCGGGCACCGTGTTGATTTGTTCGCCGCCTTTGACCATGGTGACGACGGGCGTAACTGGGCCCAAGACGGGGTTGCGGTAGGCCTTGATGCTGTCAAAGTAGGCTTCTTCTTTTTGATAGAAGGTCATCAGCGGGGTGATGGCGTTCTTGCCGATTTCGGGCATGGAACTGTGGGCGGCGATGCCCTTGGAGTGCACCGTGTAGGTCAAAGAGCCCTTGTGTGCCAGTTCAATGAAGTGTTGTTCGTTGGTCTGGTTGGCCGCTAACAGGGCCTTGGCGCCGGCTTCATCGCTTTGCAGCATGTATTGAATCTGCTTTTGCAAGAGTAACTGCTTGTTGACACCGCTGGGTTCGCCGACAATCAGGGTGTCCAGATCCTGGGCGTAGCCGGCTTCGGCGAGTTGCTTGGCGCCGTATTGGCCGTATTCCTCGCCCACCGTGGCCATCAAACGCAGGGTCCCGTGAAGCGGTACATTTTGTTCCTTCAAATGAATCAGGGCAAAGACGCCGGCCATTAAGCCAGACTTCATATCGGACGTCCCGCGACCCAGCATGTTGTTGTCTTTGATGGTGGCGGAAAGGGCCTCGACTTGCCATTTAGCGGCATCGCCGAGCGCCACGATGTCTTCGTGACCATCAAAACCAACAACGGGGCCGTGACCATCGCCAATTTCGGCGACCAGGCTGACTCGATCCGGTTCGTAGGCGACCGCCTTGCTGTCGATACCGTGTTGTTTCAAAAGGTTCGCCAGGTAGTCGGCGACCAATTTTTCATGGCCGTTGACCGTGTTTAATTGAATAATATCGCTTAGTGCTTGAACTACTTCGTCCATAATTGATTCCACCTTAGGTTTAGTTTGACCGCGAATAGTTATCATTGATTAAGCAGAGAAATGATGTTCAACCTGATTACAGCACTTTTCGCGGGAGGGGTCAAGACTGTCAGGCAGCGAATTGGGGTGAGGGTGGCAAATGTACTGGGAAGTGATGCGGGCTGATCTTGTGCAGGATGAAGGTGCTAAAAATAGGGGCAAGCAGACGGCCAGTTGCCAGCAACGTTGCCACTAGTCTGTCAGTTGATACTGTGGGTAGTGCAGGCGCCTGATTTAACCAATTTCAGGTGTTAGAATACTATCATTCCAGGCTTCAAATATCGTCGATCACGTCAATCACCTGGTAGGTCGCCAGCTTGCTCAAAGCCTGAAGGAAGTCGCTCAAGTCGTGGCGGTCCGGGAACGCGCCTTCGATCATGTAGGCGAACTGACCGGTCGTGCGGTAGTGGTGGCGAATATCATTGTGATAGTGGTGGATCAATTTCAAATAAGCGGCGTGCTGTTGTTCTTGGACCGCGACTTGGATGAAGACCTGACGGGGAAACCCCAACTTGTCGAGGTCCACTTCCACGGTATAACGGGTGATGACGCCGGTATCGGTCAACCGTTGAATGCGGGCGGCCACGGCTGGGGCGGTCAGGTGGACCAATTTGGCCAGGTGGCTGGTCTTGATGCGGCTGTCGCGATTTAGGGCCTTGATGATGGCCATGTCGATTTCGTCTGGGATGGTAAACACCTTGTTTTCTAAGTTTTTAGGGGGCCAATGCTTTGGTTTTAATATTAACAGTCGGCCGTCAACCGTGTAAAGTAGAGGTCATTGCATTAGGAAATTTGTAAGCCGTTTGCTTAGGAATCTAGGTGAAGATTAGTATAATTAAACGGTAACCACTATTTGAACTATCTCAGTAGTGAGATAGTTCTTGTTAATAACAAAGTAACAGGACGGAGGTCGTCATGATAGAATTTAAGAACGTTAGTAAACGCTACGCCGGGAATCAAGCCCTAGACGACTTGAATTTGACGATTCCGACCGGGGACTTTTTTGTGCTGGTCGGCCCCAGTGGTAGTGGCAAGACCACGACATTAAAGATGCTGAACCGGTTGATCGAACCAACCGACGGCAATATCTACTTCGATGATAAACGGATTATTGATTATGATTTAAAACAGTTGCGTCAACAAATGGGTTACGTGTTACAAAATATCGCGCTGTTTCCCAATTTGAACATTCAAGACAACATCGCGATTCAAGCCGAATCACTGGGCTGGTCGCGCAAACGCCGCATTGACCGGGCCCGGGCGCTGCTCAAGCAAGTCGACTTGGATCCGGACCAGTACGCCACGCGGATGCCCAGCGAGCTGTCCGGTGGGGAACAACAGCGGGTCGGCATCATTCGCGCTTTGGCCATCAAGCCCAAGGTCGTGTTGATGGACGAACCGTTTAGCGCGTTGGACCCGATTTCACGTAAACAGCTCCAGGACCTGGTCTTACACCTCCATCAGGAATTGAAAATGACGTTCGTGTTCGTGACCCACGACATGCACGAGGCATTGCGGTTGGGCCAACACATCGCGGTCATGCGCCTCGGTCACATCCAGCAAATTGGCACGGGCGAGGCCATCATGCAGCACCCGGCCAACGCCTTCGTGCAGGGCTTCTTTGAAAATGAACATACGCCGCGACCGGCCACGATTCATGATCTGTTGCTGGAAGGCTACGGGGCAGCGACCAGGGCGCCGGCCACGTTACCGGCCACGGCGTCCATCAGTGAACTGGCGGATGCTTTGCGCACCCAAACGGCGGTGGTCGTCACCACGGACCAGGGCGTGCGCCAGCTCACCACGGCCGATCTCTTGGATTACTTAGCCACAAAGGAGGCCAATTAGTTGTCACAGATTAACCATATTTTGCAGACCCAGGGTGGCGACATCCTTCACGCGATTGGCCAACACATTGGGCTGTCGTTGATCTCCCTGCTGATTGCGGCGGTCATCGCGATTCCCGTGGCCATTTTGTTGATGCACCATGACCGGTGGGCCAAGGTCATGCTGCAGATCACCAGCATCCTCCAGACGATTCCCAGCCTGGCGTTATTGGGGATTTTGATTCCCATCGTCGGAATCGGGACCGTGCCGTCGATTATCGCGCTGGTCATCTACGCGGTGATGCCAATTTTTCAAAATACGTATGCCGGCCTGACGACCATTGACCCCAACTTGGAAGAGGCGGCGACGGCGTTTGGATTGTCACGGCGGATGAAATTATTTCGGATTGAATTGCCCTTAGCGTTACCGATGATCATCTCGGGGATCCGCATTGCGACCGTCATGATCATTGGGACCGCCACGCTGGCTGCCTTGATCGGTGCCGGTGGGCTGGGGACCTACATCCTGCTGGGAATCGAAACCAACAACAATGCCCTGCTGATCATTGGGGCCGTGCTCTCGGCGATTCTGGCGTTGGTCTTTGGCGCCGCAATCGACTGGCTGGGCAAGTTGTCGTTTAAGAAGGCCGGTATCATCTTAATGACGTTGGTCGTCTTGATCGGCGGCTTCGCGGGTTACCGCAAGCTCGCCAACCCACAAACGACCATCACGGTGGCCGGCAAGCTCGGCAGCGAACCGGAGATTCTGATTAACATGTACAAGGACCTGATCGAACACGACCACCCGAACATCAAGGTGACCACCAAGGCTAACTTTGGCGCGACCTCCTTCCTGTTCAAGGCGCTTCAGTCGGGCTCAGTCGACATTTATCCCGAGTTCACCGGGACCGTCCTGGAGTCGCTGGTCAAGGGGGAAAAATCGGCCAGCCACGACCCGGCCAAGACCTACCAGACGGCGAAAACCGCGCTGAAGTCGCAGTTTCAAATGGCTTACCTCAAGCCGATGAAGTATCAAAACGGCTATGACTTGGCGGTCACTAAACAGTTTGCTCAGAAATATCACGTCAAGACCATCTCTGACCTGGTCGCCGTCGAAGACAAGGTCCATGCCGGATTTGACCCCGATTTCCACCAACAAAAGGATGGCTATCCCGGCTTGAGTCAGGCGTACGGCTTGAAATTTGCCAGCGTCAAGACCATGGAACCGTCGATTCGCTACAAGGCCATCGCCAACGGCAAGGTCAATCTGGTCGACGGCTACACCACCGATCCGGAGGTCCAGGAATACCACCTGGTCGTCTTGAAGGACGACAAGGCATTCTTCCCGCCGTACCAAGGCGCACCGTTGATGACGGAAAAGCTGTTGACGGCCCACCCCGAGCTGCGAACAACGCTGAACAAGCTCGCCGGCAAGGTCACGACCACGGATATGCAGAAGATGAATTATCAGGTCTCCGTCAAGCACCAGAAGGCCGCCACTGTGGCCAGAGACTATCTGAGGAGTCACGGATTGTTGGATTAGAAAAGAGATGATCAGTATGCGGACGCAATCATTCGGAGGTGTTTACGCACGACGGACGCTCTCATCGGTCAGTCGACACAGTTTCGGCAAGGTCGTCGTGCTTTCCTGAAATTAACCTTGACAGGCGGGTGTCAGAAGACTAAACTATCATTAATTTCTAATCAGTTTTTCATAAACAAAGCTGGGAGAAGAGTAACGGTCAGGTCGTTGCGCAGTGAGCCCGAGTCAGTGCAAACGGGTCAACGACCAATCGTGAAGATGAACTCCCGTCAGCTATCAAGCGGTTCACGCTGCTTGGTCGGTAGGAACCGTTAACTTTCCGGGTATCAATGGTACCGGTGAGGCAAGGTCTGTGAGGGCCTTGTAAATAAGGGTGGTAAAACGACGCGTTCGTCCCTGGAACTAAGTAATTAGTTCTGGGGATGAGCGCGTTTTTGCGTTAGCTGATGATTGGAAAACACTGTCTAGGTTTAAAATAGGAGGAATTTATATGACTACACTTACTGAAACACAGATTCCGTTCCGTTACGATGTCGTCGGCAGTCTCTTGCGACCGGCCTCGCTGAAACAAGCTCGCGCCGAGTTTGCCCAGGGGGCCATCGACGCCGAACAGTTGAAACAAGTCCAGCGCGCCGAGACCAAACGCGTCGTGCAAAAACAGATTGACCTGGGTCTCAAGGCCGTGACCGATGGCGAATTCAACCGCAGCTGGTGGCACCTCGACTTTTTGTGGGGCCTGACTGGGGTGGGTCACTACGATTATCAACAAAGTTATAAGTTCCACGGCAGCAAGACCCGGACCGACAACGCCGATTTGGTCGGCAAGGTGGCCTTTAACCCGAACCACCCGTTTTTTGAGAGCTTCCAATACTTACAGAGCCTGGTGCCAGCGGGTGTCCTGGTCAAGCAGACTATCCCGTCACCGACCATGTTGTTCCGGGATAACCGCAGTGACAACTGGCACGAATTTTACCCGACCTGGGACGCCTACCTAGATGACCTGGCCAAGGCCTACCACGAAACGATTTTGCATTTCTATGAACTGGGGTGTCGTTACTTACAACTAGATGATACGACCTGGGCCTTTCTCATCAGCAAGCTCAACGCCACGACCGACGACGTGACCGCCCATCAGACCTACGTCAACCTGGCACAAGACGCGGTCCACGTGATCAACACCCTGTTAAAGGACCTGCCGGACGACTTGACCGTGACCACTCACATTTGTCGGGGGAACTTCAAGTCAACCTACCTGTTCTCCGGCAGTTATGATGATGTTGCCGACTACCTGGGCGAGCTCAATTATGACGGCTTGTTCCTGGAATACGACAACGAACGGGCCGGCAGTTTCACGCCGCTGGCAAAGATCTGGCACCACGATGCCCACAAGCGCCTGGTGCTGGGGCTCATCACGTCTAAGTTCCCCGAACTGGAGGACGTTGAAACGGTCAAGGCACGCATTGCCGATGCCGCTAAGCAGGTGCCCCTGGCTAACCTGGCCATTTCCACGCAATGCGGCTTTGCCTCCACGGAAGAGGGCAACATCTTGACCGAAGACCAGCAGTGGGCCAAGCTGCGGTTGGTGAAGCAGGTGGCCGATGAGGTTTGGGACGCAGACTAGGCAGGCGCTGCAAGTTAGTTAGCAGTCGCAATTAAAAAGATAGGTTAATTAGATAAGTGACCGAAGGAATGCTCCCGCCATTTCTTCGGTCACTTTTTAGCTTGGCGTTGGTTTGAAATTAATCCGGTAACTTTTGGCACTAGCGGGTAACTTGCGGTTTGAAAGGGGTTCCCGGAGAACTTTACACACTATTTACAAGGACAACATCATCCCATTACGTGGGCCACGTAGACTAGTCACAGATTCATAAAAAGGGGAGTGGCAGTATGGCGATTGAATTAAATGCTTTAGGCAAAGAGTATACAGCGGGCAACTGGGTGCTGGAAAATGTCAGTGCCCACATCAACAGTGGCGAGTTCTTTGCGATTGTCGGGCCTTCCGGGTGTGGCAAGAGTACGCTACTGCGGATGATTGCCGGGTTGATTCCGATTTCTGCGGGTGAATTGAAGATCGATGACCAAGTGGCCACCAATCTCCCTCCCAAGGACCGCAAGTTGACCATGGTCTTTCAAAGTTACGCGTTGTTCCCGTTCCTATCCGTTAGCGACAACGTGGCCTTTGGCTTGAAGGCCCGGAAATTTCCGGCGGCGGAGATCAAGGAACGTGTCGACCGGGCCATTGACCTGGTCAATTTAAATGAGTTCAAGGACCGCAAGCCCCGTGACCTCTCTGGTGGGCAACGGCAACGGGTGGCCTTGGCGCGGGCGATTGCCAGTGACGTGAAGATCTGTTTGATGGACGAACCGTTATCTAACCTGGACGCGCAATTGCGGATCAAGATGCGCACCGAGTTGCGGAACCTCCAGCGGGAATTGGGCTTGACCGTGATCTATGTGACCCACGATCAGGTCGAAGCCATGACCATGGCGGATCACATCATGGTGTTGCACAACCACGCGATCCAACAGATCGGCACGCCGCTAGAAATTTACAACCAACCGGCCAACACCTTCGTGGCCAGCTTCTTTGGCACCCCGCGGATGAACCTGTTGCCGGCCCGGGTCGTCGGTGACCGGGAGCTGTTGTTAGCCGACACGCTGCGGTTAGCGGTGCCGAGTGACTTGCCGGTGGCCGATTACGTGGTCGGCTTGCGGCCCAACGCCCTGCGCGTCATGCGGGCATCAGCGGACGCGGCCAACGCCCAGGTCAAGACAGTCGAGTATTTGGGCTCGGACATCTTACTTGAGGCGCAAATGGCCGATGGCACGCCGATCGAATTGATGACGGCGGCCGAGGAAAGCTATCAGGTCGGGGACCGCTTGACCGTGGCGTTAGCTGGCAAGGCGTACGTCTTTAATCACGCTGGTCAGGCCCAATTCATCGTGGAAGGGGGCGTGCACCATGGCGGAAATGATGTCAACACCAAAGCCGCAGTCCACGCCTAAGCCCCAAGTCGCCGAGCGAGAAAAGCAACGTAGCTTCAACCTGCACGTCAACGACAAGTACTACGCGTTGGCCTTCTTGGGACCGTCTTTACTGGTCTTGGGCGTCTTCGTGTTCTACCCGATGTTGCGGACGCTGTATCTGAGCCTATTTCTAACCAATAACGTCGGCCGGCCCACGGTCTTTGTCGGCTTGAAAAATTACGTGAACCTGTTAACGTCTAGCGCCTACCAGGCCAGCCTGCAAGCCACGGCCGTCTACGTGATTGGCGTGGTGGTCTGCACCTTGGTCATCGGGTTGCTACTGGCCCAAATGGCGGTGCGCAAACTGGCCGGGATCCAGTGGTTCCGGACGATCTTCTCCGCCACCATGGGGGTCTCCGTCTCCGTTGCTGCCATCTTTTGGCTTTTCATCTTCAGTCCATCTGTGGGTCTGTTCGACCAAATCGGCAAGTTGTTGCATTTACCGCTGGTCCAATGGTTGACGACGCCCGGACCGGCGATGGTGGCTGTCATCATTTCGACGGTGTGGATGAACCTGGGCTTCACGTTTTTGATTCTGTTCGGCGCGCTACAAATGGTGCCCCAGCCGCTGTATGAGGCGTCGGCCATCGAGGGCGCATCGCCGAGGTATCAGTTCTTTCACGTGACGCTGCCCATGATCAGTCCCACGCTGTTCTTCACCTCGACCGTCACGCTGATTGGCGCGTTCAAGAGCTTCGGACTGATCGACTTAATGACGGCTGGCGGGCCCAACAACGCCACCAACCTGATGGTCTACCAGGTCTACCGGGATGCCTTTTTAAATGGTAACTACGGCCTCGCTAGCGCCGAATCGGTCATCTTGGCAGTCATCATCGCGCTGTTTACGTTACTGCAATTCAAGTTCTTAGAGAAGCGGGTGACCTACTGATGATTCAAACCAAAACTTTAAAGCCCCTGCGCTATTTGGTCCTGATTCTCTTAGCTATTGTGATTTTAGGACCGTTCATTTTGGGGTTCTGGACCAGCCTGCTACCGACCGCTGACATTGCCAAAGGGGCGCTGTGGAGCAGTCACATCTCCTTTGCCAATTACGCGGAAGCCGTCAAGCAAACGGCCATCTTGCGGTATTTGCTCAATAGTTTCGTGATTTCCACGCTAACCATGGCCGCCCAGTTGCTGTTTTGTTCGCTAGGCGCCTACGCCTTCGTATTCCTGTCCTTCAAGGGTCGCGACCTGCTGTTTTACCTGATCTTGGCCACGATGATGTTGCCCTTTGAAGCGGAAGTCATCCCCAATTTCGCCACGGTTCGGCGGCTCAACTTGCTGAACCACTACGGCGTCATGGTGATTCCATTTCTGACCTCGGCCTTTGGCATCTTCATGTTGCGTCAGGCCTTTCGCCAGATCCCACCGGAGTTAAAGGAAGCCGCGGACGTCGAGGGACTCAACCACTGGCAATTCTACTGGCGCGTGACCCTGCCGTACGCGCGCATCAGCCTGTTCACGCTGGCGGCCTACAGCTTTTTGGAAAGTTGGAACCAATACCTGTGGCCTATGCTGACCACGTTTAGCGACAAGTTCCGCCCTGTACAAGATGGGCTGCGGCAGCTGCAATCGCAAGAAACCTTCAACAACTGGGGCATGATCCAGGCCAGTGCGGTCATCGTGGTCGTGCCGACACTGATCGTCTTGTTCGTGGGACAACATTACTTCAAGAATGGGTTAAATGAGGGGGCCACGAAATGACACATTTGAAAGGACGTCAACGGCTCTTAGCACTCGGTGGGCTTTTCTTGGTCGTACTGGCCGTATTCGTGGGCTGGTCGGTCATGAGCAAGCCCGCCGCCCAGGCCCAAGGCGCCAAACGCACACGAATCGTCTTTTGGCACGAGATGACGGGGCCCGCCCAGCAACAGTTGGACACCTTCGTCAAGGACTTCAACCATTCGCAACACAAGTATGAAGTCGTGCCGGAATTCGAGGGCAACTACAACGAAGCCGTCCAAAAGATCATCAACACCCACGGCACTGACGCCTCGCCCGCGGTCTTCCAGTCGATGGACATTTCGACCAGTCAGATCCACCACACGGGCTACACCACGCCAGTTCAGAAATTCATCGATGCCGACCACTACAATGTCAATCAGATTGCGGCCGGGGCGCGGGCCTTTTACGCCAACAAGGGGACCCAGCTCTCCATGCCGTTCAACACCTCACAACCTGTGCTGTACTACAATGAAACGCTGCTGAAGAAATACCACATCACGCCACCGCCGGTCAACCCATCGTACAGCGACATCACCCGGGTCGCCACCCAGCTGATGGACCGCTCGCACAAGCAGGTGCAGGGGATGACCGTGGAAATCTACGGCTGGTTGTTTGAACAATTCATGGCCAACGCCGGCGTGTCTCTGGCCAATCACCAAGACGGTCACGCGGGCACACCCACGGCCGTCAACTTCACCAGTCCGTCGACTTTGACGACGATGAAATGGATTCAGGATAATTTGAAACGCGGCGACTTCGTCAATTACGGGGCCGGTGCCAACGCCCAAAACAACGAGACCGCCAGCTTCCTGTCCGGTCGGTTGGGGATGTTTCTACAAAGTTCCGCGTCGATCGGGCAACTGACGACCGGCAATCACGACCAACTGGGCATTACGTATTACCCTCACCCGGATGGTCAAAAGAGCAACGGGGTCGCCATTGGCGGTGCTTCGCTGTGGATCTCCAACGACAAGTCCGCGCACGTCCAGCGCGGGGCGTGGGACTTTATTAAATACTTGATGACCGCCAAGAGCCAGGCCCAGTGGCAAGTTGCCACCGGGTACTTGGCCTTGAACCAAGGCTCGCAAAAAGAGGCCGTCTTGCAGAAGCTGTACCAGAAGTTGCCGGCTACCAAGGTTCCCGGCGAACAACTACGCGCAGCCACGCCTAACGCTACGAATTCCGGGATCTTCTTACAAGGATTGATTCAGGAACGTAATTTAACCCAAACGGCCATGGAACAGATTTATAATGGGAGTGATATCAAGAAGTCCCTGGAGACGGCGGAGAAGTCCATGAACAGCTACATCCAGGGTAACAACCGTGCCAACGGGTACTGACCGGGCCTGTTGACCGGCAACGTGGTTTTGGCTGGCCGCCTTACCGTTCGCCAACTATGGGTTGGAACGCGGTGGGCGGACGGGCCGAGCCAAAGTGCGGTCTCGACGCCTCGCTTTGAGCCGCAGCCCACGTCTCAAAGACGCCAGTTTCCTAAGCGCCGTGAACCGTGCCGCTAAGGAAACTCCCACGGCTGAACCCATATTTGGCGAACTCTCGGCTACAGTGATGGTTGTCAGCAGCACGGATCAGTAGCCGTTGGGAAGCACAATTGTGCCGGAGGAGGCCAGGGGTGGAGCCAGCTGTGTCGACGGTGTTAGCTGGCGTTTTGTGCCAGGTTACAGCGTGGGGCGACTTGAGAGACTCGCGGTTTTTGCGAGGCTTTCAAGCGAACCGGAAGCCCGATTCTCAGGCTGGAGGTGTCCCCCATAGCAGGCGGAACCCCCTGGCAGCCGGAGGCGTCTGGTTTGCTAAGTTTCGCGTAGGCAACTGGTCCGCCCGCCGCGTTCCAGTCTCATCTGGGGCAGGCTGGAGGCGGGATATAGAAACAAATATTAAAAATGTAGTAGGGAGCGGTAAAATGACAGTTAAAACGTTAGTGTTTGGGCACCGGGGTTATCCGGCGAAATTTCCTGAGAACAGCTTGGCGGGTTTTGCCTACGCCTTGGATCATGGGGTCGAGGGCCTGGAATTTGATGTGCACTTGACCAAAGACCAGGTGCCGGTCATCATGCATGACGAGCGCATCGACCGGACCAGTAACGGGACCGGTCTCATCAACAGTTATACACTGGCCGAATTACGCCAGTTTCATTTGGCCGAAAACGAACCGATTCCCACGCTGGCGGAGTTTCTCACGCTGGTCGGGACGCATGACGTGCAACTGAATCTGGAATTCAAGACCGACAAGATCCAGTACCCCCACATCGAGCGCATCGTGATGGGGATGGTCAACGCCACGCCACTGAAGCATCCAGTCATCTACTCGTCGTTTCACCTGCCCACATTGAAGACTTGTCAGCAGTTCGCCCCCGACGAGGCCTACTGCTGGTTGACGGGCAAGCCGGTGGTCAATGCCGCGGCCTTCGTGGCTAGTGAGCACTTGGCGGGCCTGCACCTCAGCCATTATCAAGCCGACGTGCCGGTCGCCGAACGCATTTGGACCGTGGATGACCCAGCGCTAGCCAAGCAACTGTTTCAAGACGGCGTGGCCGGTATCTTCACGGATGATTTCGTGGCGATGACGGCGCTGCGCGATGAGGTGATGGTGGAATAAGGACTGCGACTTGCAGTGCTAGTGCATATTTATACCCAAACTAAAAAATCGGGCGCACCGGGAATCTTTCCTGATGCGTCCGATTTGGGTTGGTTACTGACTGCCGAATTGTTGGTGTTCGGAACACGACCGCTAGCTAGATTAATCGTCGCCGCAATTCCGCCCCCAGCTGACGTGCTTCGGCGGCATAAGGGGTCAGAGCCAAATCAACGTCGGTGAATTGGCCCTGATCGTCGAACCAGGATTTTTCCAGGCTGATCTGAAGGTTGTTGGTCAACAGTGGCATCTTCAAGCCGCGCACGACCAGTTGCATGCCTAATGCAGCCTGAAAGCCGCCGTGATTGCCGTAAGAGACCAAGCTGACCGGCTTGCCCTGCCACTCTTGATAGAGGGTGTCGAGGGCGTTTTTCAGTGGCGCCGGATAGCCCCAGTTGTATTGTGGGAACAGCAAAATGAAGGCGTCGTAGCCCTGGACCTGTTCACTCCAGCGCTTGGTCGAGTCTAGGGTGTACTGGTGGTCGGCGGGCATGGCGGGGTCCTTTAAAAACGGCAGGTCGATGGTGGCGAGATCGAGTAAGTCGACCGGTAAATCAGGCTGGGTCACGCGGGCCTGTAGCCATTTGGCGATGCTGGGACTGATACGACTGGGGCGGGTGGACCCGATGATTAACCCAATTTTTTTCGACATAAAATCGCTCCTTTAATTCATCCGTGCATTATGCACACATCTTAGCACCGTTCTGGTATAATGGCAATATGGATAATGAAATTTTTGAAGCACTCTTTGAGATCGTGACGTTTTTCAATCAGCCCCAACAGGACCGTAAATTACTTCAGCAAGCCAGTATTCCCTTGGAACCGGCCGCACTACCGATTATCGTGCGCGTCGGCCGCCAACCGGAAATCAGTATTGGCGAGCTGGCTGACCAGATTGGCCGCAACCATTCGTCCATCAGTCGGCAGGTCGATAAGCTAGTCGCAGCAGGATGGCTCGTGGAGGTCGAGCGGCGTGACCAGCGGATTCGGCAAGTGGCTTTGAGTCCCCAGGGCCAGCGGGCGTTGTTACAGATCAAGGTGGCCCGCGAGGCCGCGATTCGGCAGAAATTGGCGAACTATTCCAACGCGGATCGCACGGAACTGTTGCAGGTCTTACAGCAGCTGGCGGCTACGTTGACCGGTCCCAGCGACTACCACGAATGAGCGACCTGATTGCTGCGGGTCGTGGGTGTTTGGTACACTAAGGATAAGAGAGAAAGCCAGACAAACTGGAGGACGAGTGTATGCGCAAATTCAGTTGGGTATTGGTGGCCAGTTCACTGTTGCTGGTGGGCTGTGCCAATCAACAGACGCAATCGAAGTCAAGCAGTGCCAGTCAGACCACGTCGCAATCAGCGTCGCAGTCAACGACCCCGTCGCCGCGGCAGATCAAGGTGAGCATGAATGCGGCGGTCAAGCAGTTCCACCAGCGTTTTGGCGGCAAGGTGGCCGTGACCGAGTTGGCGTTGGAGACCGAAAATCAGCGCTACCAGTATGAAATCAGCGGTGTGGACCAGCACAAGGAATACGAGCTGACGGTTGATGCGCGCACTGGCAAGACCAGCCGCGCCCAACAAGAAAATCTAGATGCCGATGAGGCCAATGGGGTTGCCCAACGAGACGCGTTGCCGTTGACCAAGGTCAAGTCCCGGGCCAGCGTTTCGCAGATTGCCCAAAAGCAGGTCGGTGGCGGTACGGCCATTGCCTGGTCGTTGGACCGCGATCACGGCACGACCGAGTGGGAGGTCAAGGTCCGCAAAGACCAGACTCACCATGAGGTACGGATCAATGCGCTGACAGGCAAGGTCTTGGGCCAAGAGACCGATGACGACGATGATTAGGCCCAGCATGCGTTAGACCAGTAGAATTTTAGTGCAAAAAAAATTAACCTCATTGAATCGAACTGGGATTTAGTCTGATTCAATAAGGTTAATTATTCAATTGGGGACAGACAGTGTTAAGGCATTTTCCGGGTACCTTAACCGCTGTTACCAAAAAAGCTTTAGTTTGTCGTTAGTTTGTTAAGCAATTGTTTACGACATATTTACTATAACAGAGAAATCAAGGCTTGCGGGCGAATTTGGCGATTTGTAATATTACAATTTTACCGCAACGTTTTAATGGTGTGACAGCTAGTAAACGTTTTAGTGGCTATCCTTGAAAATTCAGCAGAGAAACGAATACTTATTCACTAAAAATAAATGGTGATTGGAAGTGCGCGAAAAAATTTCGGGCGCTTTTTTTGCGGTCGATTTTTCCTGAAAACTGGGAGTCGTTATAAATATTTTGATAACGGTGATCAGAAAAAGAAAATTTAATGTTCAGGTTTCTCGTTTTACCGATTGAAATAAGCGCGTTTTCCTAATTATAAAAATACTAATAGCGAACTAATAAATAATTTATTCTTGATAAGTTCGTATTTTCTGGTAAACTTGAAATTGCTAAAGGGAATTCAATTACATACTTGAGGAGTGAATGTCATGCATTTGAAGGGCAAGGGCAAATTACTCTTGATCGCTGCCGCATTATTATTGTTACCGGCCGGACTGGCCGCTTGTGGTAAGTCATCGAGTAGTAGCGCGGGGGCCGGCAACAAGGCGTATACCCCGAAGAAGTTGACGGTCGAATTCGTGCCGTCGTCTAATGCGGGGACCATCGAAGCCAAAGCCAAGCCACTGGAAGGCCTGTTGAAGAAGGAACTGGGGATTCCGGTGACGGTCAGCGTTTCCACCGACTACAACACCATCGTGGAAGCCATGGGCTCCAAGAAAGTCGACGTGGGTTTTCTGCCGCCTGACGCCTATGTCTTGGCGCACAAGCAATACGGGGACAAGGTCTTACTCCAAGCCCAACGTTACGGCGTGTCGGAACCAGATGATAAGACGACCAAGAAATTAGTCAACTACTACCGGTCACAAATTCTGGTTCGCAAAGATAGTGGCATCAAGTCCATCAAGGATCTGAAGGGCAAGAAGATTGCCGTTCAAGATACCACATCGACCGCCGGCTGGATCTACCCGGCCGTAGAAATGTTGAAGCACGGCGTTAACATCAACAAGTCCGGCATTCAAACCGTCACGGTTAAGGGTCACGACCAAGGGGTGCTGTCGGTCTACAACAAAAACACCGACGCCGCCTTCGTCTTCCAAGGCGCCCGGAAGCTGGTCATGAATGACGAAAAAGACGTGATGAGCAAGGTCGTACCGATCTACACCACGGCTAAGATTCCGAACGATACCATCACGGTGCGCGGCGATATGAGCAGCAAATGGCAAAAGAAGATTGCCACGGCCTTTAAGAACATCGCCAAGACCAAGAAGGGCCACGCCATCATTTCCAGCGTTTACTCGCACGAAGGTTACGTGGACTCTAAGGACAGCAACTTCGACATCATTCGGCAATACGATAAGCAGGCCAAGCAATTGGACAAGTAATGCCCAAGCCACCATTTAGTTGAATACACGTCAAAATCAAAAAGTAGTGGGGAAGCGCGTTTGAGCACCTTGCTACTTTTTTACGGGGGAACCAACCATGACACAAGCACCAATTATTTCGTTTAAAGGCGTCAATAAAATTTATAGTAACGGGACGGTCGGCCTCAAGGATATTAGTTTTGACATTCCGCGCGGCCAATTTCTGGTCGTCGTTGGGCTATCCGGCGCCGGCAAGAGTACGTTACTGCGCACCATCAATCGGATGCACGAGATCACTTCTGGTGAGATCACGATTGAAGAAGAACCCATCAACGATTACAAGGGCCAGTCGCTGCGGTTATTGCGGCGCAAAATTGGTATGATCTTTCAAGGCTTCAACCTGATCAACCGTTCCAGCGTCGAGCGCAACGTGTTGTCTGGCCGGGTCAGTTACTACCCGACCTGGAAGACCCTCTGTGGCCTCTTCAGCAAGGCCGACCGGGAAATGGCGGTGCGGTCCTTACAACGGGTCAACCTAGCGGACAAGTTGTATACCCGCGCCGACGAATTGTCCGGGGGCCAACAACAGCGAGTTGCCATCGCCCGAACGCTAATGCAAGACCCCAAGATCATCTTGGCAGATGAGCCGGTGGCGTCGCTAGACCCCTTGACCACGGCGACCGTGATGGACACGCTTCAACGCTTGAACCGCGAGGACGGTATCACGGTCATCGTCAATTTGCACTCGGTCGCTCTGGCGCGCAAGTACGCCGATCGCATCATCGGGTTGCGGGCCGGCCAATTGGTGTACGACCAACCAATTGCCGCGGTCACTGAAGCTGACTTGAACAAAATTTACGCGGAGGGGGCAGAGGCATGACCTATCCAGAGATTCCCCGGCGTTCCTGGGTCCAGCGCTGGCACGTCAAGGGGATTGGCGGCACGGTGGTGTTGCTGGTTTTACTAGTGGCCTCATCGCAAATGACCGGCGTTGATGTGGGGATGTTCTTCAGTAATTTTGGCCAGTTCATGAATCTACTGGTCCGCATGTCTCATCCAGCCTGGGATTACACGACAGTCATCATTCAGCCGCTCTTAGAAACCATTCAGATGGCGATTCTGGGGACCACGATTGGGGCGGCGTTTGCCATCCCCTTTGCGGTGCTCAGCGCCAGCAACCTGATCCACAGTCGGCTCTTGCGCAATGTCACGCGGCTGTTCCTCGACTTGGTGCGGACCTTGCCCGATTTGTTATTGGCAGCGATTTTCGTGGCCATCTTCGGGATTGGGTCCACCGCCGGGGTCGTCACGTTGGCCATTTTCTCCTTTGGGATGGTGTCCAAGCTTTTCTACGAAGTGATTGAGACTATCGACATGGGGCCGTTGGAAGCCCTGGAATCGGTCGGGGCGTCCAAGGTGACAATCATTTGGTACGCCGTGTTGCCACAGATCTTGAATCAATTTATCAGCTACTTTCTCTACACGCTGGAAATCAACGTGCGGGCCTCGACCGTCCTGGGGTACCTGGGTGCCGGCGGGATCGGGGTATTCTTACAACGGTCACTCAACGAATTCAATTACAGCCAAACGGCCGTGATCATCTTGGCCACCCTCGTCGTGGTGCTGGTGATTGACGGCATCAGCAATCACTTAAGGAGGGTCCTGCTCTGATGACAACAACGACAGTAATGACCAAGCCCCATCGCACCATTTGGCAGCGCTGGAATTGGCTCTTGTGGGTCGTGGTGATTGGTGCGCTGTACTATTGGACGATCAACGGCCTCAAATTCACCGGACTACAGGAATCGGCCGGTGCCGTGTCGCGGTCCATTGTGGATGGCTTGGTCCATCCCCAGTGGTCCTACGTGTATGACGGCAGTGGTGAAGACCTGGTCTCGTTGATCTTACAAACGTTGGCCATCGCCTTTTTGGGAACCATCGTGTCAGCCGTCATCAGCGTGCCCTTCGCCTTTTGGGCCGCGCGGGGGACGCACGAACGGTTCTTCTTGCGCTCCGGTAGTGGCAAGGTGGTCTTGACGCTGATTCGGACCTTTCCGGAAATCGTGTTGGCCATCATGTTCATCAAGGCCGTGGGACCGGGTTCTTACGCCGGGGTACTTGCCGTCAGCATCCACTCCATTGGGATGTTGGGCAAGCTCTTTAGTGAAGCGATTGAAAATATGGACCGGGGTTCCGAGGAGGCCATCACCAGCGCTGGGGGCCGATCCGGCCAGGTCTTTGCCTTGGCCACGGTGCCAACGATCATGCCCGAATTCTTCTCGTACACCTTGTATCGGTTTGAAATTGCCGTGCGTTCCGCCTCCATTCTGGGGATGGTTGGTGCCGGGGGGATCGGGACGCCGATGATCTTTGCGATTCAGACGCGAAACTGGCCGAAAGTCGGCATCATCTTGCTCGGCATCGTGATCATGGTGTTACTGATCGATTCATTGTCCGAACAGTTACGGAAGAGGTTGATCTAAGATGAAATTAACCATTTTATCGACCAGTGACGTGCACGGCTACGTGTACCCGACCAGCTACCGAACGGCGACCGACCAGCAAGCGTACGGCTGGTTGAAGGCGGCCAGTGTGATTCGCGCGGTCAAGGCCGCGGCGGGTCCCGACGAGAGTGTGGTCACGATTGAAAATGGCGACTGGATTCAAGGGTCGCCGTTTGCCAGTTATTTGGCCCAACGACCGGCCGCAGACCAGGCGTTGTTCACGCGGCTCACGCGAGAATTGGGCGTGGATGCGGGCGTGCTGGGCAATCATGAATTTAATTATGGCTTGGACTACATCCGCCACTGTGAGGCCCAACGCAACTACCCCTTGTTAGGCGCCAATATCGCTGGCGGTCAGGCGCAGGGCATCGTGGACGCACCGTTTGTCATTTTGCATCGGCAAGGGGTGAAGATCGCCATTCTGGGGCTGACCACCGCCTACGTGCCGGTGTGGGAACGTGCCGACCACCTTGCCGGGCTACAGTTTGCGTCGGCATTAAAGACGGCGCAACACTGGGTCCCGCAACTGCGGCAACAGGCCGACGTGGTTATCGTGGCCTATCACGGCGGCTTTGAGGCCGACCTGACCACGGGAACGCCGACCGAACGAGTGACCGGCGAAAACGAGGGCTATCAGCTGTTGACGCAGGTGCCGGGCATTGACGCCTTGGTGACCGGCCACCAGCATCGGCAAATTGCGGGGGTGTATCAGGGCGTCGCCACGACGCAACCGGGCGAAAAGGGCGTGGCCGTGGGCGCCATCACCCTGGAACTCGATGCCAACCATCATGTCGTCGACCGGTCTGCGCGTTTGTTGCCCACGGCGGAGGCGGCGCCAGCGGCTGACTTAGCGCAACAGACGGCCGCCGTGCAGCAGCGCGTCGAACGCTGGCTGGACCAACCGGTGGGCCAGTTGACGGGCGCTTCACTAGAAGTGACCGATCCCATGGCGGCACGACTGCACGGTCACCCGTATCTTCAGTTGATCAATCAGATCGAAATGGCGGCGGGGCAGACCGACATTGCGGCTACGGCTTTGTTCAATGACGACGTTCGCGGGTTTGCCCGCCAGGTCTCGTTGCGCCAATTACTGAACAGCTACCCGTATCCCAACACCTTGGTAGTCGAGCGGCTCAGTGGTGCGGATCTGCGCGCGGCTTTGGAGCGATGTGCCAGTTTCTTCACCCTAGTCGAGGGGACGGTGCAGGTGGCGCCGGCCTTCACCACGCCGAAATTAGCGCTCTACAATTATGATATTTATAGCGGCATCGATTATCAGTTTGACCTGACCCAACCGGTCGGCCAGCGTGTGACCCAACTCGAGTATCACGGCCAACCGATTCAACCAGACCAATGTTTAGACGTGGCCATGAACCAGTACCGTGGCAACGGTGGCGGCGATTACCCGATGTTTACGCCGGCCAAGGTCATTCGTGAGGTCAACACGGATATGGCCGAGGTTATTCGCCAGTATTTCGCCGCGCATCCGGTGGTGACGGGCCAGCCGCAGACCAACTTTACGGTGACCACCTAACGGGTGTATGCTGGGTGAAAAACAAGGGATGATGATTGATGTATGGCTTGAAACACTCCGCCAACGGGGCCAAGGTGACGATTCTAGTGGCCCAGTGTGTGTACCTGATGGTGAGTGGCTATTGGCTCGCCACTGGTGGGCAATCGGCGGTACTCACCTGGACGCTAGCCGGGTGCCTCGCGATTATTTTCGTGCGCCTCAACGCGATGATGTTTATTTGGTTGCCGCGGGGCATCGGCTGGCCCGAAGCCTTGGGCAACAGCCTGGCCTTTGCGCTCTACTACTTGGGGTTTCCACTATTGTTGCTGCACGGGGGTCGCTTTAGCCTCTGGGCCTACATCTTGGGCTTGCTCTGTTTTGTGGCCGGTAGCGTGATCAATACCACGGCCGAACTCTTGCGCAAGCCGTTCAAGGCCGATCCACAAAACGCCGGCAAGCTGTATCGCGGCGGCCTGTTCAAATACGCCATCCACATCAATTACTTCGGCGACGTGCTCTGGGTTCTGGGGTGTGCATTATTGACCGGAAATCTGTACGCCCTGCTCATCCCGCTGATGTTACTGGCACTATTTGTTTTCTCCTACATTCCCACGGCGGATAAGTATCTCGCCAGCAAGTACGGCGCAGACTTTGCGGCCTATCAACGCGAGACCAAGGAACTGATTCCGTTCGTGTGGTAGCTTTTTAACGACAAGAAAAAGGTCGAGACGATGGGGTCTCGGCCTTTGGTGTATCTGGTTTTGTTTGAGGTGACTAGAGGTTGAAAGGTGGGAGTTGTTGTCGACTTTCGGGGATAACAGGGTCTTGTTCACTAGAATTGATGAAACCGGGAGCCTGCGTCAGCCAGGATTGATAGCTATCAAGAACACTGTGTTGGCTGAAAGCCCGTAGACAACTGGCGTCTTTGAGACGCGACCTTCGGCTCAAAGCGAGGCCGAGACCGCTTCTCAGGCTCGGTCCGGTCCGCCCACCGCGTTCCAACCCATATTTGGCGAACGGTAAGGCGGCCAGTCCCGACCATGTAGCAGCAATCCGGCTAACCGTTAGTCCACCTTAACCACGAGCTTGCCCAGGTTGTCACCGCGCTGGAGGATGTTCAACCCCTCGGCCGCGTCGTCAAACGGCAGAATCCGGTCGATGACGGGGTCGAACTCGCCGGTGGCCAGCTTTTGGCCCACGACGCCGGCCATGAAGCCCAGGTCGGCGATTTCCGTGGGATTGTTGGAGCCGTAAACGCCACCGAGAGCGGAGCGCACCAGACCCAGTGCCTTACTGTCGAGGTCCAGATGCGCCGGCATGCCGTCGCCAATGGCGATGATCTGGCCGTTGTAGGCCATGCGCTCAACGTCGGCCGCTAGCTCTTCGCCGCCGATCGTGTTCAGACTCAGGCCGACGCCCAAGCCATCCGTGGCGGCCATGACGGCGGCGGTCACGTCTTCTTGGTGGTAGTCGATGATGGTATCCGCACCGACGCGCTCGACCAAGGGCCGTTTGCGCGCCGAGGTCGTGGCAATCGTCGGCAGGTTCAGGTCGTGAGCAAATTGTAGTGCGGCCAAGCCCACAGCCCCGCCGCCCGCGTGGATCAAGACGGTCGGTACCTCGGACAAATTGGCCTTGCGGTACAGCGCCTGGTAGGCGGTCAAAGTGCCACAGAGGCTGGCGGCCGCTTGTTCGAAGCTGACGTTGCTGGGAATTGGCGCCAGACTCAATGCCGTGGTAACGGTAAATTCGGCCAGACTGCCGGCGCGGCGCAGGTCACCGTGATACATAACGCGGTCACCGACTGACCAATTGGTGACATTGGCGCCGACCGCGACGATTTCGCCGGCACAATCCATGCCGACGACGCGGGGAGTGGTGTTACTGCCGGCGATGACTTTATAATCAGCGGGGTTCAGGCCCACGGCGCGTACGTAGACCTTGACCTCGGTGTCACCCGGTGTGGGTTCCGCGACGTCGGTCAGTTTCAGGTCAGCCAGGGTGTGGGGCGCAGGTCCCGTAATGGTCCAAGCTTTCATGTTGATCATCCTTCTTTGTTGGTGGATTAAATACAGAAATTAAAAACTAGAGTCGTCATTGATTATAGTAAACGATGGGGGCCATAAAGGAAAACATTTCGTTTGATTGTAACCGTTAGCCATTTACCCTATTATTAAAATTGTGTTGCAATCGACTCTAATGAGATGCAATCCCGGTGAAAACTTGGTAAAATAAATTAACGAAAAATGAGATTTGGAGGTGGACGTCTTGCACCAACCGTATGCTGCATTTCCCATACCTGACCGCTAATAGACATTTTCACAGATAGAAAGGAAGTTTTATTTACATGGCACAAGACCCTAAGACAACCGTTACCCCAACTGAAGCAGAGACCACTGACCCTGGACCCAGCCAGCAGACGCCGTTATGGCAGCGCTCGACTGAGTCCTTACTTGTCGATTTTGCCACCAATGCAGACGAGGGCTTGACCACGGCCGAGGCGAAAAAACGCCTACAGGCCAATGGCCCCAACGAGTTGACCGCCAAGAAACAGTCAAACCTGTTGCGTTTCTTGAAGCAGTTCAACAACTCCATCATCTACATTTTGGCGGCCGCAGCGCTGATGACCTTCTTTATGCATCACTATTCCGATTCCATTGTTATCGGGCTGGTGATCGTCGCCAACGCCTTCATTGGTTATTTCCAGGAACGGTCGGCGGATAACGCGCTGGACCGCATCAAGGCGCTATTGGTATCCGAAGCCGTCGTGTATCGCGATGGCCAGAAGGTGACCCTGCCTGCCCGCGAACTGGTGACCGGCGACATCGTACAGTTGGAAGCCGGGGATACCGTCCCCGCTGACCTGCGGCTGATCGACGCGGATAACTTAAAAATCCAAGAGTCAGCCTTGACCGGGGAAACCGATTCGGTTGAAAAGGGTGAGGACCCACTGGCGGTGGCCGAATTGCCGCTAGCCGAACGGTCCAACCAAGCCTTTGCTTCAACGGCGGTCACTAACGGTTCCGGCCGTGGGATCGTGACGGTGACTGGGGCGCAAACAGAAATTGGGCACATCCAACAGAACGTCGCGGAGGTCAAACAACAGACGACGCCGCTGATGAAGAACTTGAACAGCTTAGGCCTGGGCCTGTCCGTGGCCATCTTGATTGCTGCGGTCTTGCTGTTTGCCCTGGGGATGTGGACCCACGTTTACAGTTTGCCAACGCTGCTGATCGCCGTTATTACCATGGTCGTGGGTTCGATGCCAGAAGGGTTGCCGGCCAGCACGTCGGTGGTCTTGGCCATGGGGACGCAGGCGATGACCAAGCAAAACGTCATCGTCAAGACCTTGCCCGCGGTGGAAACGCTGGGGGCCGTGGATATCGTCAACACCGATAAGACCGGGACCTTGACGAAAAACGAAATGACCGTGACTGACATTTTAACGCCGCAAGACACCTACACCGTGTCGGGCGTGGGTTACGATGCCGACGGTCAGGTCCAAAACGATGCGGGCCAAGCCGTTGACTGGCAAAAAGACGCGGACCTCGAATGGCTGGTCCAGATTGCTGGGCAGACCTCCGACGCCGAATTCCATGAGGAAGATGGCCAATGGGTCCTGACCGGGGAACCGACCGACGGGGCGTTAACGGCTCTGTACCACAAGCTGGTGGGCGCCGACCCGGATCCGCAAGAAATTGA
>NZ_RKLX01000018.1 GCF_004745505.1 Levilactobacillus suantsaiihabitans | reverse complement strand
ATTGGTTTCGACGACTTGATTGTAGCACAGAGGTGATATGCCTCTTTTTTATACAAAAATGGCGTCGATGGAGTTCTCCATCAACACCAAATATCATAGAACCAAATAAATTGGTGAGGCTTTTTATTATGGACAAACCAGATATCGTGCAAGTTAAAATGCCGCAAGGCCAATGGTTATACTGTTGATAAGCCCTTGAAGGCGGTGTTTAGCGGGACTCATTGATCTGAGTAAAGTTTATATCACTCGTGGCAAAACTGAACTTCGCCGCGGAATCGATGGATGTCAATAGCGGTCAAAGTTGTAGGAAAATGGCGGTAAGAAATGTAGGGCTTGGGTCGTTGGCTACACACCAAAAAATGGCCCAGCGCAGAGGCCATTTTTCAGTTGGTGCTGTTCGAATGCGGAGGGCACTCGCGGTGACGTGAATACGCCAGGTACGAGTGGTAGGAGTATCATGATCCGGGGTGACGAGGCGCTGAGCGGAGGTCAAGTGCTGAGGGCTGATTCAAACGTAGGGGTGAATCAACCGGACCTTGCCACCTCTGATTGGAGGATACCACCGTTGCCGCGTGACGTTAATTGGGACTGCTAGTTATCAGCCAGTTCGGCAAGTCCCGGGGCACAACTATTGGGGTTGGCTTGCATTTGGGCGCGGACGTGGTGGGACTGGTGCTGATGGCGCGGTTAAGCTGCGGTTAGCGGTGGCCTGGCCGGGAGATGGTTAGGTGACTGTTGTTGGCCAGGACTTTGCGGTGCTGGGGCTAACGCTGGTGGGGAGACGGTGGTTTAATGGGGGTGTTCCCACGATTGACTGTAGCGTTTTGGTGGGAATGGGTTAGTCTATGTTTGATTGCGATTGAAAGGAGACCGGCTGTCTTGGCGTTTGGTGCGCTGGGGTGGGGGTCTTCTTTTTGTGCGGTTAGCGGAGTGACGACGGCCGGAAGAACGGGGATTTTAAATTTTTTGGCTGGTCGTTGAGAGATAATTGCGACGCGTTTCTACATTAATGGTTTATAATTGAATGTCATTGATTATTGCCAGTGTACACCATATTTTAAATTCTGTGGTAGCACAACGTATTATTTTAATGTTATTGTTACTGCATAGAAAAATCTAATGGAATGAAGGCGATGAATTAGAAAAGGAGAAATATCATGAAAAAATGGCTAGGTGGTTTATTAGCATTGGTGGTCGCAATCGGGTTCGGCATGGGCTGGAACTACATGTGGTCAAAGAGTAGTCGCGATAAGGGGAGCTCGGATCCTACTAGTGTTGTGGCTGAGGCGGAGGAGAATAGTCCGCTGACAAATAGGATAGTGACCCTGAAGCTTGTTGACGAGGATACTTCGGATAACTTGTATAACGTAATCGTCAATTTAAAAAAGGGTGGGGTTACAGCAGCCGAGCTCAAAAACAGCACTTACGCTCAGTTGCTTAAAAAGGTAAAAGAGAATGATCAGAAGGATTATCGTCTGCTGATGCAGTATTATGATATAGAATCTAGTTTAAGTGGTGGTAAGACTAAACAAATTTTGAAATCAATGCGGTCAGACCTTGGTGTTGATAGTATTTACAAATTGGTAACACTATCTAGTTCTACTTTTCTCAACAAAAAACCTAATCCAATGGGCTATACGCTGAACAAGAAAGACTTCAAGAAAAATTTAGCAGAGAAATACGATTATTCTAAGCTTTCTGGAGTTGTTGAGGTTCCTTATAAGAAGAACAACGCCTCAGTAAACCTTAATTTGAAGCAAGCAAATTCCACTACGAGTGTAGCTGATCTCGGTTCCTATACGGTTAATGGCGTTAATACCACGTCGAAGTCACTGGATTTTCTCAAACGTCTAGGAAACGATGATGATATTCTGTCACCAAAGACAATTTCACTTTCAGGTCAAGGGGAGTCGCAACAATTGACAGTCTGGCTAATAGAAAAAGGTGTAATAAATATTAAGCGTATTGAATATGTGGTCGATGGCAAAGAACAAGAAAACCTCCCTAAAGAATTACAAGCTACTACCGTGGAAGGGTATTACGGACAAAAGAAAGTGATCACTCACCCTAAAGTTGAAGGATTTTCATTGGAAAAAGGTCAGCCTCGAAAATCTAAAATCAAGTTTGAGGCAGATCCCGGCAATCAAGAGGAAGAAAAAATTATAGTACGTTACGTAGAAGATAGTGTAGTAAACCCTGGAGACGACAGCGATGATGAATCATCAGAAACTGAAAATCCAGGAGGGGGTGCAGGCGATGGTGGTGGATCCACAACTGGTTCAAACGACAACTCCGGTTCAGACAACGGCAATGACGTAAACGCCGGTGACAACAGCAACAATACTGGCAACAACGCAGGTAACAACACCGGCAACAGCAACGCCAACAATACCACCACCAGCGTTTCCCCATTCAAGGTCTACGGCAAGAAGAAGCTGTACCGCTACTCCCACGCAACATTTACCAACAATCGGCGGGTGCAGACGCATGCCAAGAAGGTGAAAGCGCACGCTCCGGTCTTCACGGTGGTGGGCAAGACGACTTCCAAGACTGGCGCCGCGCGGTACGTTTTAAATGACGGCACGCACATCACGGCCAAGGCAGACTACGTGGGCAAGCTGTACTGGGCTAGCGACTACCGCAAGCTGTACGTGACGCATCCGAAGGGCATCAACACTTACAAGAGCACGACGCTGAACCAGAAGGTCAAGTCCCTCAAGCAAGGCACGGCGGTGACGGTCAAGGCCGTGGCCAAGAAGGGGCAAATGACGCGCTACCGGCTGGCTGATGGCACGTACATCACTGGCAACAAGCAGTACGTTTCCCCAACGAAGCCTAAGACGGTCAAACAGGTCAAGGCCAAGACGCGGGTCCGCGTTTACCAAGACGTGAACTTAAACAAGGTGGTCAAGACCTACCAACCGGGTAAGGTGATCAAGGTCAACGGCTGGAACCACTCCCGCGGCGACGTCCACCACGTCTCCGGTGTCAAGCGCTACAAGGTAGCAGGCGGCTACATCACCGCCAACAGTAAGTACGTGAAGGTTGTGAAATAGGTTTGCGAAGGTCGCCGGTGGGGCGGCCTTTTTGCGTGGGACGGGCAAGAACACATTAGTGATGAACGCGCTAATCCCTGAAGTGGTTTAGGGCGTGCTTAGGTTCGCGGTTAAAACGATAGTTCTAGGGGATTGGGTGGTGGCATGTTATGCTGGGAGCAGCATAACTGGCGTGAGATGATGTTTTGTCGTTGAATGCTGGGGTAGTTGTGAAGCAAGGATGCTACGCGTAAATTTGTTCTGCGAGTTGCATCGATTGAAATGGCTTATCGCTGGGCACAGGTGGCGATTAAGTATATACTTAACTGCGAGACTATGTATTGGAGGAATTGTGATGCCAACACCTATTTTGAGCTTCGCCTCGACTAAGGCTACCGCCACAGCTGAGAAGAGTGTTGCTAAAGAGTTCCAGCTTTATGAACATAATTTTCAAGCCACTTCGCGGATCGTTAACGAGTATATTCAAGAGAAGTCTGATAAGAAGTCGGCAGATGCCGCCTATTTAGATTTTGTTTTGGAAAAAGCGATGGGCGATAAACTAGGCGAGGTAAATAAGCTTCAAACACAATTGAACAATAGAGAATTTGTACAAGAATACTCTGAACACATTTTAAAAATAGTGACACACTCGAATAAGAGATTAAATCGAGTGGACCAAAGCCTTGCCAAACACTATATTGATATTGATACTTCTTTAAATCGGCTTAACGTTTCACACTCCGACATGCTTAGAAAGATGAGCAAGCTGTTCAAGCAGATGCTGGATAGCGAAGATCGCATTGTGAGTATGAAAGGGACAAATGTTAATATTAAATTGCCAATGAGTTTAAAATCAGCTAAAGAAGGCAAGACTTTCATTCGAGGTGAGGACTTTGATTAAGAATATCGTTTCAATTAATTTGAGAAGCGTGAATATGGATGACATTCAGGCGGCTTTTAATAAATATTCCAAAGAAAACGGACTAGGCAGTACACCGACGGAGATTCAAGTTAAGCTGGCGACTAGCGTTCGGGGAAATGGTGTTAGTAAGAAGAACGCTAATCGCTTGTCTTTTTTTGTTAACCTGGATATGTCATTTGGCACGCATAATGAAGCTGAACCTGATGATATTTTAGGAACTATCAAAACGATGTATGAAATTCGTGTATTAGTTGATGATTATTCCGAGGACTTAAATAAAAAGGGCAATATTGAAAAGCTGGTTCCTCACGAGGAGTTGCTTAATATCGTTGAACCGTATTTTAGAGAATTAATTGCCTCTCTAATTGATCGCACGGAATTATCGCTGGCAACAATTCCTTATCATTTCTGGGAGAATCAGTAGATGAGTCAAGAACTTAGTGTGCGCGATTTTCGATTTATGTATGAAAGTAGCCAAACGGATAGATTAATTCGTAGGTATTATAGGCTTGCATTTAAAGCGTTGAAAATCAATGCCTTTAAATCTAAAGAGGCCTTTTTATTTACAATGCGGTTCTTTTACCAACACCCTATGAACTTAGAAGCTTACGTAGATGTAATGGACGATACACTGATGGACTTAGAAACTGAAGAGTTAAGCCAAGATGATGTTTCTAACATTCAGACCATCATCAAGGGGTTGGGATGGATTTATAGCCAGGATCAGGTACTGTATAAGAAAATCAGAAGTACCTTCTTAGAGTTGGTGACTGAAACGTTTGTGAAAAATAAGCAGAGTTTTTCTAAATCCGTGATTCATCATGAACCGGAAGTGATGATTAGGCGGAAACCTTTCTTTGACCGTAGTTCTAACTGGAATCAGTCTAGGATTGATGTGGTTGCTTTAAATTATCGTAAAAAACAGTTGATTTTAGCTGAATGTAAAGCCAATCTGAACGGCTTTTTTGGTATTTTGGATTTGGGAATGAGATTTCCTGAAAGACTGAATGCGCAAAGAAAGAATGCTTTTAGACGCGGCAGAAATAAAGTGGCGTATTTAGGAAAGTTTGAAGAAAGATGTCAAGAACTCAAAATAGCCAGTGAAGTTAGCAGTGTAATGACAACTTTTCTTGATTCCCGGGTTAGCTTCAGATTTCCTAATCTGCTCGACAATGGAAAGATCAAGTTGCTTTTTGCCGAAGACATTGCAAATGAACTGTTTGAGAGAGTTGGATAATGTGGCCTTTTGCTGAATACCATCTTTTACATGAATAAAAAAGTCCGCGTTTACCAAGACGTGAACTTAAACAAGGTGGTCAAGACCTACCAACCGGGCAAGGTGATTAAGGTCAACGGCTGGAACCACTCCCGCGGCGACGTCCACCACGTCTCCGGCGTCAAGCGCTACAAGGTAGCAGGCGGCTACATCACCGCCAACAGCAAGTACGTGAAGGTTGTGAAATAAGGATTGCGAAGGTCGCCGGTGGGGCGGCCTTTTTGCGTGGGACGGGCAAGAATACATTTAGTGATGAACGCGCTAATCTCAGAAGTGGTTCAGGGCGTGCTTAGGTTCGCAATTAAAACGATAGTTCTAGGGGATTGAGTGGTGGCATGTTATGCTGGGAGCAGCATAACCGAGCGGGATTACAAACAAAGTGGACTTAGCCAATGTGGTAGTAAGGAAGTAAAGACACATGAGAATTCAAAATTTGGGACCAATCAAAGATGCTACCATCACGCTAAATCGATTGACGGTTTTCATCGGCAAGAATAGCACGGGCAAGACGTTGGCTAGTTACGCCATTTTCGCATTTCGAACTTGGTTGGCAACCACCTTTCAATCAGAAGCGCTCATGTTGGGAGATTTTCAGCAGTCAGCGGCCCAAGATGAAACTAAAATCTCAACAGTAGCGTCTCGTCAGAGGCTAGTTGGTCAAATAATTGCTGATTTTAACGCGCTAAATGATACAGGTGCCTATTTTCAAACGTTTTTCCCGGACGCTAATGTTTATCGAGTTGGTGTGACGCGGATCACGGCAGATGAGTGTGATGTAGCGCGACTATCGGCGGTTGAAGGTGGCGTTAACTTAGCTGATCCGTTGGAAAAAAGCGTTTATGTGCCAGTAGAAAGGCTGGGCCTCACCGCTGACCTGTCAATTAGTTCAGCGGAGAAGCAAGCAATCTTTGAAAATACCCCTTATCCCATTGCGGCCTACTGCCAGTTTTTGAATGAGTCGTTGCGGGGGATGCACCAGTCAGATACCGCGCTGCCCCAAAGTGTACAGACACATTTGTCCGAACTGATCCCCGGCACCTTTACCTATGATGAAAACCGCGGCCAAATTTGGTACCAGCCAGATGACACGCGCTCAACCAAGGTTAAGCTCAGTCTAGCTTCTACATCCGTGAAATCCTTGCTGGGCCTTGACCTATTTTTGAGAAGGACAAATGGCGGCTACCTATTGTTAGATGAACCGGAAATGGGCCTGCATCCCTCCCAGCAAAAACGTTTGCTGGACCTGCTGTACGCTGTTGCGTTGAAAACAACGCCGGTAGTCATGGTGACGCACAGTGATTATCTGGTAAAAGAGCTGGTCAACTTGATATTACAGGCGAAGGTCGCTGGCTCGGCGGAAGCTGGACAGGTTGTTGTCTATGAGTTTACAGCGGGTGGCGTGCGAAATCTGGGGGATATTTCTGTTGCCGAAAGTCTGAGTAACTTTGATGACACGACCGATGCGATTAATCAGCGGTATTATCAGCTGTTGGATCAGTTATCGCCACAATGATTGAGATGGGTGTCGTTGATAAAGGTGTTAAACATCATGTAGACTAAAAAACTTGCGTGAACCGGTAATTGGCTCACACAAGTTTTTCATTTATATTTGGAAGAAAAGGGCTACAGTCCCTTGTGGTAGTTAGAGTATTTGAAACGATGTCACGAATTATTGGGCCGTCATGGTGCTACTGCCGGACGTTAAGGCGTAGCTGCCGGCTGCGTTGTAGGTCAACGATAAGTTGGTGCTGCCGAAGGTGAGACTGGTTGGCAGGGAGGACGTGCTCAAGGTGTACTTGGTGTAGAGGGCGTCACCGTCGGCGTTCGTGGATTGCGTCGTGCCGTCTGATTCAGTGACGGGGACGTAGATGGTGTTTAATTTCGCCGCGGTCAAGGCATCGCTCAGGCCGCTTTGGGTGGCCACCGTACCGCTGACGCCTTGGTAGTCGGCCGTGAAGTTGGCTTGGGCCTTGGTAACGGTCGTACTGCCATCAGAGGCCAGGGCGCCGTCCGTGGACAAGGCATCGTTCTTCCCGGTCGTTGCGTTCAGCGCGTATGAGGAGGCAATCGTGATGCCGGCATCCGCGTTGGCAGTGACGGGTACGGTCACGCTAGTCCCCCAAGTGGTGCTGGTCGTGACGTAGGAGTTAGAAGCGTTGGCCAGACTATAGCCGGCTGGCAAATAAGTCGACGAAGCGATGTCGTTGTTGACGCTGGTGACATCGTCGCTGGATAGCGCCGCACCAGATTTGGCATCGCTAGCCGTGATCAACACGCCACTCTTGACGCTCTTGCCGGTCGAGCTGTCCACGTAATTGACCGTGATACTCTTGGCGCTGGTGATGGTGCTGTTTTCACCCGTTTGTAGGGCACCCGCGTAGATCCAGCCCGAGATCTTGGTGTTGTTGTTATCGGTGACGTGGTAGTACAGTGAGCCTTCCTTGGTCTTGGTGACCGCGGAGTCGACGGTAAATGAGTCAGAGGCCAGCGCGGACGTACTGTTGATGACCTTGGCAGCCTTGTACTGGGTGTATTTTGGTGCATCCCACAGCGTGTTGGTCTTGCCTGGGTTCTTCAGGTAGTAAGTCTTCGTCGTTGGCGTCGTGGCTGCCGTCGTCGTGTTGGCGGATTCAATGCCGCCCGCAAACGTCCCGGCAGTCTTCCCACCGTAAATGTAGCCGCGGTATTTCCCATCCATGGAAACGACCCGGTAGTAAACGGAGCCCCGGTTGGTCGTCTTTTGGCCGTAAGCGCGGAAGTAGCTCGCGGACTTCTTGGATGATGCCAGGCTGGCCATGGTCTTCTTGGAAGCAACGACCTTAGCGCCCTTGACCGTTCCCGGCTTGGTGTACAGCGCGTTGGTCCCGGTGGCGGCGACGTTCCGTGAGGTGGCCGCCGTGGTTAATTTGGTATAACTCCCCGCCTTAGCGTAGGACTTGGCGGAAGCCGTCGTGGTCGTAGCCGCCGCAACCCCAGCTAAGCTGAGCGTGGCGAGACCTAAGTAAAGTGATTTTTTCAAATTGGTTTGCATAGATTTCTCTCCTTTGGTGTGACTGGTTAAGTTCTGCCTTAACTGGGGTCAGTATAGCAAAGGATGGGGCCGTTTTTACCGCGGGGGTCGGTTTTGTGCGGTGGGCGTGACCTGGAGATTTGCGCGTGTGGTGTCGTGGCGGTAGCTGGTGACTCGGGATATAACGACGCGAAGAAATGTGCTGGTGCGGGGACTGGGTGGCGCGGAGTGTTTTGGTTGGTGAATGATTTGATGGTGGTGTGGAAAGTTTTGGTGGCGGCGTTTAGGTTGGATTAAGCTTGTTTTCGGTTTGGTTAAGGTGGGGACGGCGGATGAGATGTTATTTCTACCCTAACAGTGATAAAATTATATAGTCGGCTGATATTTAATCACCGCAATAACACGGCGTGCGGCTGATAATTTGGGGATTAAGGAGAGATTTTGTCGTTATGAAAAAATTGGTTCGCTTGATTTTACTAGTCGTGGTATGCCTCCTAACGGTGGGGACGCTGAGCACGACTGCGTTCGCTAAGCCCAATGGTTATTCTTATAGTCGGTTACCTAAGGGGATGATGGGGAAGTGGTACACTTACACGAACTTTGGTTATGGAAAGAAGAAGCTCTATAAGATACGGATGAGTAATAAGAATTTGCGCAAGTACAAGAAGCACAAGGTGTACTGGGGTAAGAATGCTAAAAAGGGGCTGAAAACGATGAAGTACTGGACAGCGACACAGACTGGAAAAATCCATGGATATCATTGGATTTGGACGTATGGTTGGCAACAATCTGCTGGTGATGGTACTTATTACAATTTACATAAATTTGGCAAGCATAAGGTGCTTACAGTAGCTGATGGCGCTGGTATATGGACTAGTGCGCACTATTACAGAAGTAAAAAGGTCGCCAAGAAGATGGGGATGAAGCACTACCCTAAGTTCAAGTACCAAAGCCTAGACTTTTAAAACGTAAAGAAGCCCTGGATATCGTTTGGATATCTGGGACTTCTTTTTGCTTCCTCTATTTCACCTTCACAACGTAGCTCTTTAAGATCCAGGCCTTGTGGCCGGCATGGTCCTGAACTTGATAATAAGTATGCATTTTCCCATTGATCTTGATCCGCTCTGACTTGACCAGCCGCCAGGTCTTGGTTTGATGCTTGGCGGTGCGGCCCTTGGACTTCTGCAAGCGGGCATCCTTGAACCATTGCTTATGGCCCTTCAGGTGGTAGAGGTACTTGGTGTGGTGCTTCTTGGTGGAAATGATTTGGTGCTTAGCTGGCTTGGTCTTCACCGGTTGGTCGGCCAGGCTACCTTCCGCGGGAACCGCAACATCCGGTGTAGTGGGTTGCGTTTGGTCGGACGCTGGTTGTTGCGGCTGGCTAGGTTGGGGTTGACTGGGTTGTGGCGCCGGTGTTGGTGCTGGCGTCGGCGTGGTTGGTTTGGGCTTCGTGGCGAAGGTTGTGTCACCCGCCGCTGTAGCTGTGTACGGGGTGTTTTTACCATCAGTGGAAACCAGGTACATGGACCGCAGCTTGGTCTGTTGCAGCCGGGAGAAGCCGAGCACGTTGGTGATGTAGCGGTTTAGGGTGACGTAGCGTGACGTGATTTCGCGGTAGTATTCGTCCAACCATTCCTTCTTGACCAGGCGCCCTGTCTGGTGTGATTGCATAAAGTCGCCGAGGATGGTGTCCTTGTCCATCCCTAAAATTGTCATGACCAGCACGGTCGCGATGCCGGTTCGGTCCTTGCCCGAGGTACAGTGATAAAGCGTGGCGTACCGGTTGTGTAGCAGCATGTTGAGAAAGCGACTGTAACTGTTGATGGCCGATTGACTGAATTCTAATTGCTGAACGTAAAAACCTCCGTCGCCGGCAAAGGTCGGACTGAGGGCAACGCTGTCACTGAACGCGTGTGATCCGAGGACCGACATGCTGGTGTTGCTGACGCCGGCTAGTTGCTGGTCTGGTGCACCAGTGATTTGCCCATCAGTTCGAAAGTCAATGATAGAAGTGACATGATGGTCGGCGGCTAAAATGGACTTGTCGTTGTTGGTGATGTAATGTAGATTATCTGAACGCAGTAGTCGGTTGGGACGAATCTGCCATTTGCCGTCCGCGGTCTTATAGCCGCCAAAATCGCGGGTGTTCTTGGTTCCAGCTAGCTTGACGAGAGTCTTTTTGACGTCACCGTACGTAGCAATTTCATTGGCTAAATTGCTGTCCGCTTTCTGAGTTGTCGTGTCGGCCAGTGCGGTCGTCGTAGCGGAAACGCTACCGCCACCCGTCGCCAATAGCGCGAGGGCCACCCCCGCGAGGCACAAGGCCTTGAAACGCTTTGATGATTGCATGTAACTCCTCCTGATGGTGATGTAATTTTGGCACCACGGTTAGGATAGCAGGGCAATGTTTGGTTGGTGTTGTGATTTTGTATTGATTTGGTAATGGGTGGAAATGGTGGTGGGGGAAACCTTGTTGTGGGGCGGGGAACCTGGTACACTAACGACAAGTTGAAAATGTAATCAGAGAAAGCGGGTGGCAGCGTGTATATTCATCTCATTGCAGTGAGCAAGTTCGGCGGACAATCGCTAGTGTATCATTTCGCCAGTTCAGATCCGGAGCGCGTGTTGGCGAAACGGCGCGCGCTTCGAGAGAACACCCCCGTGGCATTGGCAGAGTATGGCGTTCACGTATTAAAAACGGACCGGGCAGATTTTACGTCCGTCCAGGCGCTAGATCCTTATTTTAGTGGCGCCAAGATCTATACCGACTTTGCGCCGTTCTTTTCAGCGCTTGCGCCGCTAGTGCAGGATGCTTTGGCAGAACGCCGCGCGCGCTTTGGCTGGAGTAACGCCGCAGATACCGATAGTTAAGTTAGCAAGCTGAAAGAATCTAAAAAAAGTGCAGGCAATCGTCAATTCACGGCGATCACCTGCACTTTTCAGCTATTCAGCTTTTAATGACACCACGGTCCGGGACTGGAAAATCTGGTCGAAGTCAGGACCAACCGCAAACCAGTCGGAATGACGCAAGAGGCCTTGTAATGCGGCCAGTAAGTCGGCGGCGTCATCCTGGACGAGCGCGTCGGCGAAGATGGATTCGGCGTAGTATTCGCGTTTACCAGTGGCTTCGTCCTTGTCGTGCGTTCCTTTCCAGGCCTTCAGGCTGGTCGTGGCGTCGATGGTCAGGACTTGGTTATTGGCAAGCGTTAATTTGATAGACATTGGGGCACCTCATTTTTTAGTTAGTAGGCCTAGTTTAGCTTATTTACCAGGGAAATGGTATTATTTTTTGTTTTTTGGTGGCAGCGGTCAACCACCGCTCGTACCGAAACCAAGCAATCTCCTGCACAAAATAGCACGCATCGCGATAGGACAATCGGGCCGTATCAAACAGAAAGGCAATCTCGCTAGCTTGATAAATGTCGTCGTAATAGCCACGCAGACTGGCATTCAGGTGGTTGGCGTCTAAATAAGCCAACAGTTTGTGGCGCTCACCACTGGTGGCTGCATTGTAGGCCAGCGGGGCGTACGTGAAGCTGGTCACTAGTCCGTAACGCCGCAAGTACGGCAACACGTCGGTAATCGTGTAAAGCCGCTCGTCCATGCAGTAATGCATCAAAATGATGGTCGTCGGGGGCCGGGAAATGAATGGGTGCATTTGAATCGCCTCACAAGGGGAAAGAAAAGACGGCCTGGCTCTACCAAGTCGTCGTTTGAAAATCACCACGGATGGTCACTGTGGCGTTGCTGGTCAAGGGAAGTTAGATAGCCGCTTGCCGCCAACGTCAGGTACGAGAATCGCTGCCGTTGCGGCGCGGTGGGTGAAACTCTTGTGGCAGTCCTTTCTTGATTGGCACCCATCGTTACGTGTAGAATAGCACGTTCCGTGGGATCTGGCGGTAAGAGCACCAGTGAGCATGACGGTTGGGAAACTGTCCGGTCGCAACTATTTGCCAGACGACTAAACCGCGGTGAGAATCAGCCAGCCTATTGGTGATGTGGTCACAGGGTTACCGACAGTGGCGACAATTTTCAGCGTGGTATTTAAATGGCCAAATGGCTCAGCGGGTGAAACGAAAAATCTTGGCCGAACTGGACTGCCATGTTATGCTTGCTGCTCAAGCATAACCCGAACGCTTTGTAGTGCCGGTCAAAAATGAACGGTTACGCTACGAAAAATGAGGCCGGCTCTCATTATAAGAAGAAAAATTTTCGGGAATTGGGGCGGTGCCGGATGACTGGCAGGCCTGATGGCAGCGAAGTTTTTATTTATTTTGTTATATCGATTATCATTATTTATATGGATTATTTTCAATAGCCTGGTTCAATTTTGAAGCAGTTGTTGGTATACTGATTGCGTACAACTATTACATTTTCTAGGGGAGAAAACTATGCAATCACAATTAGCAAAATCATTGTACTTGGGATTAGCTGCGCTGAGTTTCGGGGCAGTGGCGACGGCGGCCGCAACGACCACGTCGGCGGATGCCGCTGCTAAGGCGAAGATCGTGTCCAAATCGGCCTTGGGTAAGGACAGTAAGAACGTTGAAGTAACGGGGACCAACGCTATTTACACCAAGCCAGGCACGGTGCGGGGCGCCAAGCTGGTCGCCAGCAAGAAGACGGTCAAGAAGTTGGCCAACTCCAATCACTCAAAGGACTACTTCCGCGCTTATCACATGGCAGTCACCAATCGTGGAACGGTCTACTACAAGATTGTGTCCATGAACGGCAAATACCGCGGCTACATCTACGGCGGCAAAGTAAAGGGTACGATTGGTGCTGGCATCAAGGAAGCCCAAACGGTCAAGGAAGCAACGATGCCATCCCGGACGGCAGGCTTCCACATCAAGAACGTCAAGAAAAACACCCTCTGGACGGCGCCACAACACACGACTTACAAGGCCCACAAGGTCAACATGTATGGGACGACCAAGGAAGATACCTTCACTGTGTCTAAGGCTGAAACCAAGACCAAGGAAGGCTCTCTGTATTACTATGTGACTTCTGATAAGAACTCGGATGTTGCGGGTTGGATCTTTGCGGGTGAAGGCTACAAGGATGCGACTAGTGTAGACTTTGGTGGCTTGACCATCAACGAAGAAGAACCAGCAGCTACTAACGATAACAGTGTCAAGATTGTTTATCGTGAAGCTGGCAAACAAGTCGGGGATGCAACTTGGATTACGACGGCTAAGGATACCAAGGCTGGTAAGAAAGTTACAGCGACAGATAAGAACACAGCTACATTGAGTTTAGAAAAGTTTGCTTCAAACAAGATTCCTAGTGGTTATAAACTGCAAACGAAAGATGCCATTACTACTGCTACTTCCAACGCCACTTACGGGAATAATGTTTATGTGGACGTTGTGTCAGCAGCTACCTCAAAAATCTCGTTGGCAGTTGAGAATGTTACTTCGACAGTTGGCGGTAATAATGTTACGGTTGCTAACCCGCTGAAGAGTAGTGATAAGTTAACCGTTGATGACTTTGCAGTTACTCTGAAGGCTGGTGCAATTTCAGCTTTGAGTGGAGATAAAAGCCAAGTGATTTCGACAAGTGAATTAGATAAAATTGCAGCTGGTTTTGGTACTGACATGGAGGGTACTAAGACCTACTACGCTGGTGCACAAGCTTACCACTACAAATTTAGTGTAAATGTGGATGGGTTCAAGTCAGATAATCGTCAAGCTAAGTATGGCGATACACTGACTGCAAAGTTCAATGCAGTTCTTGTGAGCGGTGCAGCGGAAAAGCACACTGTTGATTCTAGCTGGATTGCACAATAGATGATCGTTAATTAAGCTTAGCCAGAAGAAAAGCCCCTAATCACGAAGTTTCCCGTGATTAGGGGCTTTTTAACCATTATAAACCCGGATGAATGAGGTTAAGAATATCTAAATAAGCGTAATCTCGCCTAATGTTTGGTATACTAGGACTGTTAACAAACAATCTTATATTTTAGAGGAGACAACACAAAATGAAGTCAAGTTTAACAAAATCACTTTACGTTGGTTTAGCTGTATTAAGCTTAGGCGCCGTTGCTTCAGTATCGACGACTGCTAATGCCGCTTCCAAAGCCAAGGTAACTTCCAGCAAGACTTTGAAGACTGCTGGCGACACCCGTAACGTTGAGGTAACTGGTAAGAACGCGCTTTACTCAAAGCCAGGGACTGTTAAGGGTGCTAAGGTCGTTGCTTCCAAGAAGACGATGAAGAAGTTAGCTAACTCCAAGAAGTCCGCTGACTACTTCCGCGCTTACTACCAAAAGGTTACCAACAAGGGTTCCGTTTACTACAAGATCGTTTCCATGAACGGTAAGTACCGTGGTTATATCTACGGTGGTAAGAAGGAAGGTACCTTTGCTGGCGGTGTTGCTTCTGCTAACACGACGACTAAGGTTACGATGCCAAGCAACACGACCGTTTACTTTGCCAAGCCTGGTAAGTCTAACGTAACGTGGGATGCACCTAAGTACACCCAATACAAGGCTTCTAAGCAAATCAAAGACACTTCTGCTTACGCCAGTGATGTTTTGACGGTTACCGACGCCGTTAAGAAGACTCGCGAAGGTTCCGTTTACTACTACGTCAAGGACGCTAAGAACCCTGCCATCAGTGGCTGGATCTACGCTAAGGCTGTTACCCCAGCTAAGAGCGACACTGCCAAGGCTGAAAACGGGATTACGTTCAACTTCGTAAACAAGGCCAATGGTGCGCAAGTTTCTTCAGCTGTTTATGAATTCCCTACAGGGGACACGATTACGTCAGCTCAAGCTTACACGCAGGCCAAGGCTTTAGTGCCAGCTGGTTACACGATTGCCGGTTCTGACGCAGCTTCTGCCTTCGGTACGACGACGGCCAACTACGCCAAGAAGTCAACGGAAACGGTTTACGTTACCGAAAACAACGCGATTACGTTGGGCACAACGCTGAAGGTTTACAATGCTGATATGACTGAAGCACAATCCTCATTAGCATTCCCAGCTGATGTTGTTGCTAAGATCCAAGCAGACACCTTCTTTAAGCAAGCCAATGGCTTAACTGCCAAGGCAAGTGATATTGAAACTCACTTGAAGGCCGATGGCGCTGGTGAATTCACTGTTGTTACCGACACTAAGAATACTGACGGTACCTTTGTTGCTTACAAGTTCACGCTGCAAAGTGCCACTGATGGTGTCTTCGGTGGAAACAAATCCACTATCTATTACACAGCTGAAAAGGGTTCAGTTACTTCAACTACGACGACTGGTACGTTCACCCCAGCCAACTAGTCAACGACTAACCTAAGTGAAACGAAAATCCTCGTCCAATCTGGGCGGGGATTTTTTGCGCACAAAAACGCCTAACAACCGGGTAACCGCAACTGCACCGGCAGACTCTTCTTGCAGAGATCCAAGTGTTGGCAAATGGCCGTATACAGGTCGTCTGCGTGAAGGAATGGCGTCAAATCGTCACATTCTAGTCGGTACCCCAACAGCTGCTTGACCTCGGGCGTTACGGCGAGCTGAGCGGCTTCCATTTGCCAATAGGCCATTGGGGAAACGCGGTAGTAGAGGGCCGAGACCAGGATGGGGCACCATTCGATCCGTTGGCGGACGCACCTCAAAATATCGGCGTAGCTGTGCTTGGCTGCCGGGTCGCTCATCTGAATGACCGGTTCAGTGGCGGCTGTAGTGGCGCTGTCGGGCCAGCTCATCATGCGTTGGCGCAAACGAGTGGCTAATTCGTGATCACGAGCACGGGCAATTTGGGCAATGGCAGCTGCGAGGTGGGGGGCCTGACGCAAGTTCCCCACGGTTTGTTCGCTCAGTTCGTAAGCTTGGCAAATCAACGCCAACAATTCATCGTTGGGCCGCGTAATGTGGTCGCGTTCCAGCTCGGTCAAATACCAGGCCGGAACATCCGCGTCACACAAGACTTCCGCGGCCGTTGCGCCGTCTGCGAGAATGAAGCGGATCTGCGTTAAAACCGTGCCCAAACTGTGCCGTGTCGTCATCATCGACTACCTCCTTTTCTCATCTTTGCCCAGTATACCAACCTTTTATGGCACCTAAGTGAAAGATTCGTGAGAATATCCGAATAAATTCGATATTAAAATAATTATAGTTCGACTTATACAGAAATAATAATTGTCCCCCACAACGGGTTATTGGGATTTTAATTGCGGTATAACAGTATTTATAGAAAAATCCGGCCAATGCATCTTTCTTGCTATTATTCGTGTTTTGTGAGAATCTATAGCCGGGTCAAGGGAAACCCAGATAGTATCGCCGTTGAAATAACTCTTGGGTGAACAGATGATGGAAGCGTCTTATTTAGAAGGGTTAACCGACCAGTGGTACCAACAAGCCCGGGCAACGGCAACGGTTGATTTTACTAAGTTGCGCCCCGCCGACGTGACCCGCGTGGTCAACGAGCGGCCGTGGGACCTGGATTGGTCTGCGGTCCTGTTCATTAAGAACTTCCGCACGCCGCATCAGCTGGCGGACACCGTCGTTTGGACCAAAAACGAAGGCTTCTTCCGGACGTCTGCGTCAGCCAACAAGTTGTTGACAAAGCTTTGCACCCTGAGTGCCGTCAATTGGTCTGACCTGGACTTGGAATTAGAGCGCTGTCGGTTGAGTGGGCCCACGCCATTTGTCGATGGGGACTTGCAGTTGATCACCACGGAACGACCGGCGAGCGCCAACAATACTAGCTGGGTCAATGGTCAGCACATCAAGCACATTGTTGCGGGCCCACGGCGGGGAACCGTCCGTGTGTTGATTGACGACGGCGTGTCGCTGATTTTTCGGGATACACCGCCCCGGTTGCAGAAGAAGCTTCATGAAGCGCGGGAACTGCAGGACTTTCAGCAGCGCTTGTGGCAGTTTATGCAAGCGAAGCATGACGCCAAAGACCTGCGTAAATCGAGCTTCGGACGTGATGTGCGGGAGTTCGCCGACTACCGGGACCTGATGCTTTGCTGGCAACTGGTCCGCAAGGCGAACATCCCAATGGGGTTGGCAGAGATCGAAGCTATTTTACGCGATCTCGCTCAGAGAGACGCCCATCCGTGGCATTTGACCGACGACCGCTGAAACGACTGTTATGACGGGGAGTGACAGGGGTTCATGACATGCAAATACAATCAAATTTATAATGAATTTTAGCTAAGATGTAATTTGTTTATAATATAGTCAGTCATTTATGCTAGTATAGTTAGAAGAGATGCGTTAGGGGTCAACCTTTTTGGCCACTAACGAATTATTTCGAACGAGGACTATGTTAGGGCTTGCCAGTGGAGCATAAGCCGCTGGCAGTCACGAGGAGGAAGAGAGTCATGATCGAAGCGCACAAATTAGCTGAGGACGTGCAGCGCATCCATCAATTGAATTCGTTGTTACGACCGTTCATCAAACGACCAAGCAGCGGGGATGCCCTCACGTTTGAACAGTATCGGATTTTACATGAGTTAGTCACAGAAAAGGTCAGCACCAGTGAGTTGTCCCGCCGGTTAAACGTTGGCCAGTCGATGGTGTCGATTCAAATCAGCCGCTTGTTAAATGGCGGTTACATTCAGGACGAGACCTTGCCGACTGATCGGCGGTATCACGTGTTCCAAGTTACGGCGCGGGGCCGGAAGATTGAGGAGCACGTGAATGAATCCTTGGCGGCCGAACTGCCAGTCTTAATGGGGCAGCTGGCTGAGATTTTGAAGTAAGCTTGAGAAGGGATGGGAACGTTTCAGCGCCCATTCCTTTTTTAGCGGCCAATGGCTAAGCCCCTTAGTGAGTGAGCGGCTGACTCATTTGGCGGTTAAAACGAAAACTCTTGGCGGCGGGCGCGGGGCGTGGTATTCTGGGCAAACAAAACGAGCCTGGAAAAAACTCCCAAGCTCGTTCGCATCACTTTTACGTAGCTGAAACGTGCGCCAAAAGGCAGGATCGCTTAAAACTGATAACCCAACAATCCGAGACCAGGATTCTTCGGGTATCAGCCTTACTGCTCGCCGGCTAATCGCCTTTTTTCCCACTCCCAAACAAAAAAGACCGGGATCAGTCCCAGTCTTCACCGTATTTATTCAGCTGCTTCTAATTCTTCAGCCGGTTCCTTGAGTGGCTTGCCCGCTGCGTCGACCAGTTGTAATTCGCTCAGCCGAATCACGACGAGGTCGCCGAAGGAATCGATTTTGTCAGTTTCCTTCTTGGAGAGTTGGTCAGGTTCAACCTTCACCAGTGCGGAATGTTCGTAGATCTTGGTAATCGTACCGTAGAAAGCGTCGGAAAAGAGTTCCGTTTTTTCGCAAAATACGCGATTGTCTTCATGTAAAGCCATTGGCGTCGTCCCCCATAAAAGTAATTTATAACAGAGTAAGGGTTGGATGACTAAAAGTCAAGAACTTTCCGACAAAACGGTGGGATTTGCGCAAATACTGGGGGAAACCCTTAGGTGACTTGCCTAACCGCGGCGCAAATGGTCGATCTTGGATTGGGTGGCAAAGTTTTGCAATAGTTCGCCTTGCTTAGCGACCTGCGCGGCAAAGTCGGTCAAGAAGTTCAGTTCCAAATCACTGAGGGGGCGTTGTCGTTCGGCGGCAGCCAACAAGTCATCGATAGCTTGGCTCAGGTGTTGATTGGTGGTCACGACCTGGGCGAAGGCTGGCGTGCCAGCGAGGCCGGGGGCCGGTTGACTAAACCGGGCCGTCGTTGGGGCCACCGTCACGGCAGGGCTGGCCGCCGTAGCGGGGGTCGCAGCGACTGAGGATGTGGCGGCTGAATCCGTTTCGCCAGCATCAAAATAATAATAAACCTCGCGCGGCTTCACAGCGGCCTTCTTGATGCGTTCGTCAATCGATGGTGCGGCCGAGATGGCGCCCATGACCACGGACGACTTGTAGCCGAGGTCGCCCAGCATTTGCCGTAGCTTAACGGCCCGAATCCCCCGGATCCCCGGGAATTTCTCCGCTGACACCACCTCTGCTTGCTGGTCATCTTGCAGCCACGCGATAATTTGCTGCCGAATCTTAGCAGCCTGACTATTTTTCGTATTTGCCATTTCAGAGCCTCCATCTGCCCATCGTTGGGATTAATCATTAAACGACGTTGTTATTAATCATTGAAGCATTTTAAGCCAGGACTGGCAAGGGCACGACCGAAATTAGCCGTGATTATTAGCTGATTTGGGGCCAATTATTAAAATGTTCATATCGGCTAATCCTAGTAGCGTAAGCCGAAACCGCCCACCCAACACCCGTCGCCAGGATATTTCGCAGGAAGCTAATCTTTTCAAGGTAAGTATGGTACAATCAAGATACATAGAGGAATTATCTGGTGATACCAAGCTGGACGTGGTTTGGCCAGGCTAACATCACTGTGCGCATGGCGGTTGATCATTGGTTTAACGACCGTGGTTGTCGAAATAAGTCGCGGCGGGTTTCCAAAATCTTTGATTGAGCGAATGTCGATATCGAGGGAGGGGACGCGGTGGCGGCTCTTCCTTTTTGTTTGTCATCCTTGCGGCAGCTGAAGTTCTAATCAATATAGGAGTGAACACATTTTGCATATCTTTAGAGATGAAAACGGAATTCGGCTGGTTATTTCGCATCAGCTGGGCGTTTACGCCGTTCGTTTCGCTGACTACGCCCCTGAACAAGAATTCGTGAACTATGAATTAAAGCGCGATCGGCATGGCCGTTATCATCTGACCATTAAGAACACGAACTTAACTGAATTAGACCAACCAGTTTTCAAGAAAGAACTGGTCTTCGGCGACTTGGGCGACAGCCTGACGCCCATCAACGGTGTTACGTTGATGTTGATCTAAGCGTCTATCAGTTAGCGAAAATAAACGCAATCTGCGAGACTATGGCGGCTAGCCATGGTCTTTTTTTGTGGGCTTTTTTCGGCAACTTGGGTGTGAGTTGGCCGCCCACCGCGTTCCAAGCCATATTTAGTGAACGGCAAGGCGGCCAGCTAAACCAATGTTGCCAGAAAAAGTTCAAGCCCTTTGACTTGCTAAATGTAACTATGAGTATTACAGTATAACCGTAAACAAAAATGAAAAGGGGTTCTTCAGATGACAAATGTATTAGTTTTAGGTGCGAACGGAAAGATTGCTAGACTGGCCACGACCCAATTGCTGGCCGACCAGAACAACCACCTCACGCTATTTCTGCGCAACAGTCAACGCTTAGCGGATGCCGCCAGTGACCGGGTCAAGGTGGTCGACGGCGACGCGGCCAACGAGGCCGACTTGACCGCTGCCATGGCGGGCATCGATGTGGTTTACGCTAACCTAGCCGGCAGTAACATCGAAGACGAGGCCAAGGCCGTGGTGGCGGCCATGGACGCCAGTGGGCTGAAACGCTTGATCTGGATCTCCACGCTGGGCATTTACGACGAGGTACCGGGCGCATTTGGCCAGTGGAATCACCAGATGTTAGACGGCGGCTACCTGCAGACGTACGCGGCGGCGGCCAAGGTCATCGAGGATTCCGACCTGGATTACACCATCGTACGGCCCGCTTGGCTCTCCAACAAAAATGAAGTGGCCTACGAGACGACGCAAAAGGGCGAACCATTCAAGGGCACCGAGGTTTCACGCAAGAGTATCGCAGCGTTGGTTGCCAAATTGGTGGCGGCCCCAACGAAGGCCATCCGCGAATCCTTAGGCGTTAACAAGCCCAACACGGACGGCGACAAACCCGCTTGGGTCAAGTAACCAGTTCATCATTGAAAAATTGCGATTCAAAAAAGGTGCAATCCACGTCATTTCGCGGTATAACTAAAGTGTGCGTTGAGAAGAGCTCCGCACGACCGTGTAACATTTTAAATTAGGAATCAATTTGCTAAGCTCATTCTGTGAAACTTTTCCTCCAAACAAGAACCCATGGATTTTGCCGGGAATTGATTCATACGTTGCGGAAATACTGTTGGCTGCGGTCAACGGTATTTTTTTCGGCTAATTTGTTCGGAAATGAACAAAAAATCGGGTGTTTTTGTTGCAAACGCTTACAGCCTATGATACTATGATGGTGCGGAAAGGAATTAAGAGTTGTGATGTTCCAGATGCTTTAAGTACCAAGTTCCAAGAAACCGATTTCCGTTTTGACGTGAGTCAGGTTTTAAGAATTAGCTCCAAGATACTGAAAGATAGATGACAACTCCGGTAAACCTTCTAACGAACTCTGGCAGATCCAGGTTTTGGTTTCACGAATGTTCCACTGAAAATTGAATAGGGTTTGAAACTTAATGCTTGTAAGTTAAGCGTAGATGTTTGAAGACTTGTAAACAGTTCCAGGTAGTAGCTAGAGCTCGGATGTTACGGCAACAAGGGTCATGCAAGGATTTCAAGAAGAATCGTTAAAGCGTGTCTTGTGTTAGTAATGAGGGAATTAAGTTCCACTGGTAAGACGTTGAAACGGCAGCCAGAAACTAATCCAAAAATTGATTTGATTGGCTGCGGCCGCTCGACGAGAATTTTAGTTATGAGGCGATCAAGAATTACAATGATTACGAAACGGAAATTTAGTAATCACAACCTCCTTTCCGAGAGTTAGCGGACTTCAAGTGATTGATTAACACCCAACTTGAAGCCCGTTTTTTATGTTTGAAAGCTCGGGAAGTTCGGTTACCTCAGATTTTACGGTTTTAGTTATACAGATATCACTTGGCAACTTAGTGTCGCCCTCCACATAGAGGCGGGCGGCGTAGCTTCTTTTTGTTCTTTGAAAATTAGGGAAAATGTTAAAGGTAAATCCTTTTAGCAAAAACAGCCGGTCGTTCGGTTAGCCCCCGAATAGACCGGTTCCCGTGAGTAATTAAGTGTCATAATGTTCGGAAATAGCCTTTATACGATTTTCTTAAATCGACCATTTACAGGGCGCTTGGGAAAAGGTATATTATTACTAGACCGAAAAAATCCTTGGGGGACTTCTGACCAAGGGTTGACCTAAGGAGTGAGAAACAGTGGCCTTTCATCGCATATTTGTGATTGATTTTGCCGGCTTGGGATTGGGGGAAGCCCCCGACGCAAACCGCTTTCAATCGGTCGGCGCTGACACGCTAGGCCACGTCGCGGTTAGTTGGATGGGTAAACTAAACCTCCCAACATTACAACGGCTGGGACTCGGAAATATTCGGGTTGACCACCAACTTGTCGGCATCGCACCCGTTGATCATCCGGTCGGCTTCTTTGGCCGCCTGCACGTGCAGGCTCAAGGAAATCGCCGGGCCACGGGGCTCCGCGAGATGTGGGATTATGCCGGGGTCAACAGCACGCAGACCGTCTTTACGACGTTGCCCTTAGCCGGGTACGCCGTGACATTGGCAGGGCCATTTCAAAGCTACCTGCAAACGCAAAGCGCGGCCCAACGCCACCAGGTTGGCAGCAACCAAGATGCGTTTCGCATTCTCTTTGAACAGCTGAACCAAAAGGCGTCCGGACTCACCTACGTGATGTTACCGGACTTCCGGTTCGCTGGCGAGCAGCAGGATAGCCAAGCCTTTGGTGAGGCGCTGGTGGCCGCTGACAAGTACTTGGCCCAGTTCCAACATGACTTGGAAGCCAACGACTTGTTGCTGGTCACGGCGACGCACGCCGATGATCCGGCTAGCGACACCACCCCGACCCGCGAGTATTTGCCCCTGTTGGCGTACTCGCCGTCGCGGCCCAGTGTTCACGCACTGGGGATTCGGCGGACGCTTGCCGACGTGGGCGCCACGGTCCTAGAGAATTTCGGTTTGGCTAGTCACACGGCCGGACATAGTTTTTTAAATGAGATTACGCAATAAAAATTCAAATCGCACGAACCTTGAAGGGAGGTGAGGGGGTACCAAGCTCCGCTGCACAACAGTTGGGTTGCAAAGGTCAGTTAGGCATCACAGTATCAGATATTATTCACCGTTAATTTCACCATTTAATGGTCCCTAACTGAAATCCAGCTGTTGCGACGGGAGTTATCGTTCGTTCGTAACAGAAGTTATGCGTTACATAATTTCTGCAGCCACATCGTGTCAACTTTTGTATGGCAAACGTCCATACATCAAAGAATAATATCGGAAAGAGGTATTTTGACCAATGCTAGTCGCAGTCAATATTTTAGGGGTAATTGTTTACCTCGCAATCGCATTCCTGTTCTCCAAGAACAAGAAAAAAATCAACTGGAAGTCCACTGGGATCGTGTTAGTGCTTAACTTGGTTCTGGCTTGGTTCTTCACGAGTTTCTCCATCGGGCAAGACATCGTTAAGGGTGCTGCCGATGGGTTCAACTGGTTAGTCCAAGTGGCCTACCAAGGGATTGTCTTCGCCTTACCTAACTGGGTTACCCCAGAATTCGGTGGGACGGCCAAGTCAATGAACTTCGTTACCAGTTCATTGCTGCCAATCTTATTAGTTGTGCCAATGTTCGATATCTTGACTTACATCGGGGTATTGCCTTGGATCATCAAGTGGGTTGGGCGTGGCCTTTCCTACATCACCGGTCAACCTAAGTTCGAATCTTTCTTCTCTGTTGAAATGATGTTCTTAGGGAACACTGAAGCCTTAGCCGTTTCTCAATTACAATTAAAGAGCATGCGTAAGGAACGTAACTTGACCCTTGCCATGATGTCCATGTCATGTATCACTGCCTCCATTCTGGGTGCATATACCCAAATGGTTCCAGGTCAATTTGTTTTGACGGCCGTTCCAATTAACATCTTGAACGCCATCATTGTTACCAACATGTTGAACCCTGTTGAAGTGGCCCCAGAAGAAGATACCATCGCCAAAATCGGTGGGTCCAACACTGCTGCCGCTGAAGAAGGCGACGTTGAAGACGATGGCAAGAAGGAAGCCTTCTTCTCCTTCTTGGGTGACTCTATCTTGGGTGCCGGCCGTCTGATCTTGATCATTGCCGCTAACGTTATCGCTTTCGTTGCCTTAGCTGCCTTGATCGATAAGTTACTTGGTTTATTCAACCCATGGTTATCCTTGGAACACATCTTAGGGATCATCATGTTCCCATTTGCATGGTTAATGGGTCTGAACGTCTCAGACGCCTTCCAATTCGCCCAATACATGGGGACTAAGTTGGTTACGAACGAATTCGTTGTTATGGGTAAGATTGCTTCAACCATTAACACGGGTGCCTTCTCCGATCACTACCGGGCCATCTTAACTGTCTTCTTGACTTCATTCGCTAACTTCTCAACTACTGGGATGATTATCGGTTGTTTCAAGGGGATCGTTGACCGTGAAAACAACGAACTTATTTCTAAGAACGTTGGTTACATGTTACTTTCCGGGATCCTGGTTTCCTTGCTATCAGCCGGAATTGTTGGTCTGTTCGTTTGGTAAAAAAATAACGCCTCATCACGTATGGGGCTGACGCGATAGCCCGGGGGCTTCTGTTCCTGGGCTATCTGTGTCACTTACGACTGACGGGAATCAACCTGGCCAGTCCGAAACGGGTGCCGACCTCTCCCAATCGGGGAGTGAAACCCAGCCGGGTGCGTGAGACCATCCGGTTGCAAAGCCCGGGAAGTCTGTATGTCGCGAACTGACGTACCGAAAGATAGGGATTTTTATGAGTAAGCAACAATCGCAGGTTGATATCGCCAATAACTTAACGTTACGCGAAGCCCTGCGGCATAAGGATGTCGTCCGCAACGAACTGATTGCTGGTGTGACTGGCTTTTTCGCCATCTCGTACATCATCATTGTCAACCCGCTGATTTTAAAGGATGCGGGCATTCCGACCGACCTCAGCGTCTTTGCCACCATCTTCTCGTCGGTGATTGGGTGTCTGATCATGGGCCTGTGGGCCAACGCACCAGTCATCCTTACCCCGGGGATGGGGGTCAACGCCTTCTTCACGTACACAATTGTCGTGAACATGGGGTTGAGTTGGCAAGAAGCTTTAGGGATCGCTGCGGTCGCTAGTTTCATTTACATGTTAATCGCCTTCACCAAGATCTCCACGATTCTCTCCGAAGCCATACCGGATTCGCTGAAGAGTGGGATCACCGCCGGCATTGGGCTCTTCTTGGTCGAAATTGGCCTGGAAAAGGCGGGTCTGATCGTGGCCGGGAAGTCCTCGTTGATTGTGTTGGGGGATTTGACCAAACCCACGCCGTTACTGGCTTTGTTTGGCCTGGTCCTCAGCCTCATCTTGTACATTCGCAAGATCAAGGGGAACTTCTTTATCGCCATCATCGCCACCAGCCTGCTGGCCTTCTTCTGCGGTGTGAAGGACGCTGACACCCCAACCGTTGATTTGGCGCGGTTAGGGCAGTACCACAAAATCGTCTTCCAAAACGACTTCAGTCACTGGTTGAGCACGCCCTTTATCCTAGCCGCCTTCTCGATGACCATGATTCTGGTCTTCGAGTCCATGGGACTGCTGCAAGGGTTGTTGCCCAACCACAAGAAGTTCAAGAAGACGTTCGAGGGCAGCTCCGTGACGACTTTTCTGTCCAGTTTCCTGGGCACGAGTCCGACCGTGGCTGCCGCCGAAAGTGCTTCCGGCATTGAGAGTGGGGGCCGGACCGGGATCATGGCATTGACTGCCGCCGTCCTGTTTGCGCTGTCCCTCATCTTCGTGCCCTTGTTGGCCTACGTGCCGTCCGCTGCCATTGCGCCCGTGATCATTATCACTGGGGCGTTGATGATGGCAGCCATCGGCGGCATCAAGATGGCCGACTTCTCTGAATGGTTCCCAGCCTTTCTGATCATTGTGCTGATTCCGTTCACCAACAGTATCTCCACTGGGTTAGCCTTTGGTTTCGTGTGCTACCCAGTTATGAAATTGGCGTTAGGAAAGGGCAAAGAACTTTCCTGGCCCGTCTACTTGTTAGGCGTGTTATTCTTGCTAGACCTCATCTTCAGTGCAATGCTCTAGCAAAATGTCACAGTGAGTTTTACTGGCGGCGGGTCCGCCCCGCGGCTAAACGAAAACGAATTCATTTAGGAGGATATTTATCATGACAATTAAAATTCTTATGGATACTGACCCAGGTATTGACGATGCAGCGGCCTTGACCATGGCCATCAACGACCCGAAGATCGACTTGAAGCTGATCACGACGGTTGCTGGTAACGTGACGGTCGACAAGACCACCATCAACGCCTTGAAGATCGTGCGTTTCTTCAACCAAGACATTCCAGTCGCTGCTGGTGCTGAACAACCATTGTTCAAGGACTTTGAAGATGCCGCTCGGATTCACGGGGCTTCCGGGATGCCAGGTTACGAATTCCCAACCGACTTACCAAAGCCATTACACAAGACGGCCGTTGAAGCCTTACATGATGAAATCATGGCTAGTCCAGACCCCATCACCTTGGTGCCAACCGGTTCATACACCAACATTGCACTGCTCTTCTCCGAATACCCAGAAGTGAAGAGCCACATCGACCGGATCGTTGCCATGGGTGGTGCCCTGGGCAAAGGGAACATGACCAGTGCCGCCGAATTTAACGTCTTCACCGACCCAGACGCTGCCGCAATCGTTTACAAGTCAGGGATTCCGATTGTCATGGTTGGTTTGGACATCACCATGAAGGCGCTCTTGACCCACGAAAGCATCGAAGAACTGCCAAAGATCAGCGAAACTGGGAAGATGCTGCATGACATCATCGTCAACGATGGTGACAACAGTGACAAGGGGATTGCCATGCATGATGTGAACACCATCTTCTACCTCTTGCACCCAGAAGCTATCAAGACCGAAGATATGTGGATCGACGTCGTTACCGATGGCCCAGCTATTGGGGAAACGGTCGGCGACATCCGCGGGGCTTACCACGATGGCAAGACCAACGCTAAGGTATCTACGGATATCGACGCTGAAGCCTTCAACAAGTGGTTCCTCGAAGAAGTTCGTGCCATTAAGAACTAGTTCGTAAAATTGAAGAGACGCCCGCCGTTTGGTTGGGGGTCTCTTTTCTTTTGGCCAAAATTGCGGGAATTGGCCGCCTACAGCTCGCCCAATAGGGGCTGGAACGCGGTAGGCTTAGGCGCATGAAAAATTTTACACAAATGTGTAGGTATTCCATACAGAAACGATACATCACTCTGGTATGCTGAAGAAAATCAGGGAAAGAGGATGATTGCATGTCTGCCATGGATACGGATACACTGCTCCTGTTGATTGTCACGTGGCTACCGATGCTGTTCTTTGTCCGGAAACCCAAGCGGCCTTAATTGATTCATTCGCTAAAATACCACGGAAGCCGACCCCTTACCGTGGTATTTTTTCGGTCAGTAAACCAATGGCTGACTTTGCTCAGCGGTGGCGAAAATTTTACAAGATGTTGACAGGTCTGACATCAAACATTTACATCAATCCGGTATGCTAGACCTAACTTAGTGATAGTCGGGGACTGTTACCGGGTGGTGTCCCGGTGGTTGCGACTTACTTTTGATGGGGGCCACGGGGGTATGAATAAATTCACAATCGTTCATTTATCTGATCCACAATTATCGGCAGGGCGGGAGCCGCAGTACCATCAGCAATTACCGCCTGCCGTGAAGTTACAGCGTATTTTTGATGACGTGTTAGACCGGCAGATTGCGCCGGACCTGATCGTGATTAGCGGGGACTTGCTCACGGATGGGACCAGCCAGGACTATACACAGCTGCGCCAATACTTGCAGCAGCAGGGAGCCCGACTTCATGCACCAATTCAGGTGATTCTCGGCGACCAGGACGACCGGGAAGCCTTTAACGTCGGCTACTTAGAAGAACCGCACCAACCGTACTATGCTTATAAGCAGGTCTACCAGAATATGGACTTTTACTTCCTGGATTCCAAGTGGGAGGCCCACAAGGAGGCCGGGTGGCTGGACCTCAAGCAACTGGACTGGTTGAATAAAAATCTGCACCTCGCCCCACGACGCCGGGCCTTCTTATTCCTTCACCATCCGCTGGACGCACCGGCACTACGGGGGATGCGCTACGCCTTGTTGCAAAATAATCGGGAACTGCTGGCCATTTTACACGGGCACAACATCGGCGGCATCTTCACGGGCCACCTCCACTTTGGGGCCAGCTACCTGGTCGATACCACGATTCCGGTGACAACGGTGGCCTCGGCGTCGACCTACATTGACTGCCAAGACCCGCACCACCACGAGGTCCACGACGCGACTAGCTATAACGTCATCACGATTCAGCGGGGGATGGCCAGCGTCACCAACCACCCGCTGTTGCTGGGCCAACCGGTGATCGACATAATCACGGTCGGCAACACGGGTTTCGCCAAGCACCGTCCGCGGCTGAGTCCCCAGCGCAGGACCAGTAATGGGTTACCTTTAATCTAAACCAAACACCAGACACGCCTCAACGTGAGTTCAACGAGGACGTGTCTGTTTTACTGTCTGCCGAGATGGCCGCTGTGCTAGAGGTTCATGCCAGCCCTGGTTGTCTCCGATGAGTCAGCATGAATTGGTGATAATTGATTGTCCATATTCTAATTAGCAATTGCGGTGGTTTTAGATTCCATGAACCAGTTGCGAGATGGGGGCTTTAACTAACCATTAGATAAACTACTCATCTATCAACCACAGAAATGGCTACCATCCGTCGCGGCAATGTTGACTGGGCTGAACCAGCAGGCTGTTGGCGCACGTTTCGGCTATGAGGCCATTTGAGACGTGGGCTTCGGCTCAAAGCAAGCTCCGAGACCGCTCCATCAGGCTCGGGGCGGCCCTTCCCCAGCGTTCCAGCCCAGAGTTTCACGTAACGGTAAGGCGGCCAGCCCAATCTCCAGCAGCCACTAAAGACCAGCTCATCACCCCGCCAACAATCCCGGAATGTTTCCCGATAGACGTTTCATGTGACGGCGATTTTCGGTATAATAGGAAACGACGCTAGGGCGAGGGGCAATTGGGCGTATCAGTTCGGTTGCGTTTCGTCCGTAAGTAAGGTAAAGTATACTCAAACGTGAAACAATTGTGTTTCACAAAGAACTGAACAGGGAGATATTGCATGAATCCTGAAGAATTTCGTGCCGCGCTGTCGGCGCAAGGCATCGAATTAAACGCAACACAGCAGCAACAATTTGCTGACTACTATCAGTTCTTGGTTGCCACGAACGAACACGTGAATTTAACGACCATTACGGCGGAGCCCGAAGTCTACCTGAAGCATTTTTACGACTCGTTGACCCCCGCTTTTTACGTGCCCGCAATGCGGACGGCACCGCTCACGTTGTGTGACGTGGGGGCCGGGGCTGGTTTCCCGTCATTGCCGTTGAAGATCGTCTTCCCGCAGCTTCAGGTGACCATCGTGGATTCCCTGAACAAGCGGATCACGTTTTTAAATGAGCTGGCAGCCAAGTTGAATTTGACCGGCGTGGCGTTCCATCACGCCCGGGCCGAGGAATTTGGCAATAAACGGGCCGAGTACCGTGAGGGCTTTGATTTGGTCACGGCTCGTGCGGTGGCCCGGATGTCCGTTCTCAGTGAACTGTGCCTGCCATTAGTCAAGGTCGGTGGTCAGTTCGTCGCCTTGAAGGCGGCCCAAACGGCTAACGAGTTGGCCGTCAGTCAAACGGCCATCACGACGCTGGGTGGTCAGGTGAACGCCGATTACGCGTTCAACCTGCCGCAGTCCAATGACCCACGCCACATCGTGGTCATCGACAAGGTCAAGCACACACCGAAGCGCTACCCACGGAAGGCCGGGACACCCAACCGGGAACCGTTAGAAGATTAATGGGATGGGGGTAAGATAATTGCCATTTTCATTATTTGGAAATAACCGGGAGAAGGCCACACGTCCGGCCCATCCCGTGAAGCAAAACGTGGTGATGATTCCGGTCGCCCAGATCATTCCGAACCGGTTCCAACCACGGCAACGGTTTGACCAGACGGCGATTGCCGAGTTGGCTCAGACGATTCAAGAACACGGCCTCTTGCAGCCCATCGTGTTGCGGGAGTATGAGGCCGATCACTACGAGATCATCGCGGGTGAGCGGCGGTTCCGGGCCGTTTCCAGTCTCAAATGGGACACCGTGCCCGCCATCTTAGAGAAGATGGATGACGACGAGACGGCTTCCATGGCGCTGATCGAAAACCTCCAACGTGAGGAATTGTCGGCCGTGGAAGAAGCCCACGCCTACCAGAAGTTGATGGACCTCAATCACCTGACGCAGGCCCAATTGGCGGAAGGTATCGGCAAGAGCCAAGGGTTCGTGGCCAACAAGCTGCGGCTGCTGAAGTTGGCTGAACCTGTGCGGACGGCCATTTTGAACCGCCAGATTTCGGAACGGCACGGGCGCGCGTTGTTGGCCTTGGCCGATGCGGATCAAGTGACCATGCTACAAACGGTACTTGCCGACCAGCTGACCGTCAAAGAGACCGAAGCGCTGATCGCCAAGCACCAGCGGCCGAAGAAACGACGGCGTAAGGTCACCAAACACAGCGTGTCCGGCGATACCCGCGTGGCCGTCAACACCATTCGCCAATCGGTGAAGATGGTCAGCGATGCCGGGATGACGCTCACCACCAAAGAAGAAGAAACCGCGGACGGTTACCGCATTATTATTGATATTCCCAAAGAAAGCTAGAGGTGAAACGACATATGGGTTACATTATTGCATTAGCCAATCAGAAGGGTGGCGTGGGTAAGACCACGACCGGCGTGAACCTGGGCGCGGCGTTAGCGACCGATGGCAAGCAGGTCTTGTTAGTCGATACCGATGCGCAGGGTAACGCGACGAGTGGCGTCGGCGTCCAAAAGGCGACCATCGACCAAGAGATCTATGATGTGTTGGTCAACGAAACGCCGATTCAAGATGCCATTTTACACACCGAACACCCGGGCTTAGACATCGTGCCGGCGACCATTCAGCTTTCTGGGGCCGAAATCGAGTTGACCCCGATGATGGCCCGCGAGACGCGCTTGAAGGCCGCCTTGGACGAGGTCCGGGACCAATACGATTACATTTTGATCGATTGCCCGCCGTCGTTAGGGTTGCTGACCATCAACGCGTTCACGGCCGCCGATTCCATTTTGATTCCCGTGCAAAGCGAATACTATGCGCTGGAAGGGTTGACGCAGCTGTTGAACACGGTCAAGTTGGTGCAAAAGCACTTCAACCGTGACCTGAAGATCGAAGGGGTCCTCTTGACCCTGTACGATGCCCGGACCAATCTGGGGAAGCAGGTCAATGAAGAAGTGAAGAAGTATTTCCAAAACAAGGTCTATGCCACGATTATTCCGCGCAACGTTCAGTTAGCGGAGGCCCCGAGTCACGGGATGCCAATCATTGATTACGCGCCGAAATCCAAAGGTGCGGAAGTTTACTCTGAACTCGCAAAGGAAGTGCTAGCTGCCCATGGCAAGTAAGAAAGAGAAAAGTTTAGGACGGGGAATTGACGCGCTGTTTGCGGAAAATGGCGTGGATACCGCCGAAGAAACCGTCGTTGATCTGACGTTGGCTGACATTCGGCCCAACCCGTATCAGCCACGGCAGAAGTTCGACAAGAAGGGCCTCGATGATTTGGCCGCGTCGATTGAAAAGACCGGCGTGTTCCAACCCATCATCGTCCGGCAACCCGATAAGAAGATGGAACGCTACGAGATCTTGGCGGGCGAACGGCGCTTCCGGGCGTCCAAATTGGCCGGCAAGACCACGATTCCGGGTATCATTCGCGATGTGACCGAAGAACAGATGATGGAGATCGCGGTGTTGGAAAACCTCCAGCGCGAAGACCTGACCCCACTGGAAGAAGCCGAAGCCTACGACACCTTGATGACCAAGCTCACCTTGACGCAGGCCCAAGTCTCCGAACGGTTGGGGAAGAGTCGGCCGTACATTGCCAACTACCTGCGTTTGCTCGGGCTACCCAAGGCCGTCAAAGACATGTTGCAGCACAACGAGCTGTCGATGGGCCAGGCCCGGACGTTGCTGTCCTTGAAGGATAAGACCAAGTTGGTGGCCTTAGCCAAGAAGGCAGTGGCCGAGGGGATGACGGTGCGGACCGTCGAAGCCGAGGTCAACAAGCTCAACGGCGCGGCCAAGAAGTCAGCCAAGAAGCCGGCCAAAAAGAAGTCGCCATTCTTGCGTTCGACGGAAAACCAACTCCAAGAACGCTTTGGCACGCAGGTCTCCATCAACGAGACGGCCAACAAGGACCATCAAGGCCACATCGAGATCGAGTACCTGTCCAACGATGATTTGAACCGCATTTTAGACCTGTTAGACATCCACTTGGATTAGCCAACATTGGAGGGAACGCCATGTATGATTTAGGTGATTTGGTCGAAATGAAAAAGCCCCATCCTTGCGGCACCAACCGCTGGGAAATTACCCGGATGGGCGCGGATATTAAGATTAAGTGTACCAATTGCGGCCACGTGGTCATGCTATCACGCCGCGAATTTGAGAAGAAGCTAAAAAAGGTGCTGGTCAAGGCCGACGCCAATAATGGAAAGAGTGAATAATTGTTATGTCATTAACTGCAGGGATCGTTGGGCTACCAAACGTTGGGAAGTCCACGTTATTTAACGCGATTACGAAGGCTGGGGCCGAAATGGCCAACTACCCATTCGCCACGATCGACCCGAACGTCGGTATGGTAGAAGTCCCAGACAGCCGGTTAGACCGCATTCAAGAACTAATTCCAGCCAAAAAAGTGGTACCGACGACGTTTGAATTTACCGATATCGCCGGGATCGTTAAGGGTGCCAGCAAGGGTGAAGGTCTCGGGAACCAATTCCTCGAAAACATTCGCCAAGTAGACGCCATCGTGCACGTCGTTCGGGCCTTTGACGACGACAACATCACCCACGTCTCCGGGAAGATCGACCCCATCGATGATATCGAAACCATCAACCTGGAACTCGGTCTGTCCGATTTAGCCGCCGTTGACAAGCGTTTAGCCAAGGTCGAACGCGCAGCCAAGGGCAGCGACAAGGAAGCCAAGGCCGAATTGGCCGTCTTACAAAAGATCAAGCCCGTCCTCGAAGCCGGCGGGGCCGTGCGGACGATTGCCTTTGACGAAGACGAAATGAAGATCGTGAAGGGCTTGTTCCTCCTGACCTCCAAGCCCGTCTTGTACGTGGCCAACATCGCCGAAGACGACATGGCCGATCCAGAAGACTCCAAGTACTTTGGCGTCATCAAGGACTACGCCGCTAAGGAAGGCGCCGAAGCCATTGCCGTGGCCGCCGAAGCTGAAGAAGAAATCGCCCAATTGGACGATGACGAAAAGCAAGACTTCCTGGAAGCTGAAGGGGTCGAGGAACCAGGGTTGAACCGCTTGATCCGGGCCTCATACCACCTCTTGGGCCTGCAGACGTTCTTCACGGCCGGGGGCAAGGAAACCCGCGCCTGGACATTTAAGACCGGCACCAAGGCACCCCAAGCCGCTGGGATCATCCATTCCGATTTCGAACGCGGCTTTATCCGGGCTGAAGTCATGGCCTTTGATGATTTAGACCAATACAAGACCGAAGCGGCCGTGAAGGAAGCCGGCAAGCTGCGGGTCGAAGGGAAAGACTACGTGATGGAAGACGGCGACATCGTCGAATTCCGGTTCAACGTTTAGAAGGGAAACAACGATAAATGAGTGATAACAAGCAAACGCCGCGGAATGCGGGTGTTCACCAGGACCGCAACAACGTGGCTTCCAGTGAACGGGCAGCCTTCGACAATGTCGGGCTGACCAAACGTAACGCGGACTACATGTTCCGCTTTAACAGAGCGCTCGACAAGACCAAGTTGGCGCCAGAAAAGAAGGCTAAGGCCGTCCAAGACATGGTCAACGAACTGGTCGACGGCCAAAAGAGTGGGAAGACGGCCAAGAACCTCTACGGTGACATCGACGCGCGCGTCAAGTACGTGGTCGAAGGACCCGTGACCGATGCGCCCGTCATTGGCGGCCCCAACTACTGGCCTAACATGATCTACAACGCGCTGACGTTCTTTATGATCTTCAACTTGATGTTTGGGATCATGTACCTCTTCAGTCCCAAGTTGATGACCAGCAGTCAACCCGTGGGGATCACGGCCATCACCATCAGTGCTTTGGTCGCCGGGTTCATCCTACCGATCATGCCACGGCTGTTCGATCCGAAGGTCAAGCATAAATACAACGGGTGGATTCGGGCCCTGTTCGTTTTGCTCGGGTTCCTGGTCTGGATGATCCTGTTCTACGCAGCCCAAATGCTGCCGAGCGTCATCAACCCAGTCCTGATGCCATGGCCAAGCATCATCCTCGGCGTCGTATCGATCGCCTTGATGTTCTGGTTACGCCGGACCTACAAGATCCGCGGTGGCTTCTTCGGGTAAACTGCTAGGTTGCTGACGAGATTGATTGGGCTGGTCGCCTTACCGTGGCGGGGCAGATGCCCTGGAACGCGGCGGGCGGACGTTCCGAGCCTGAGAAGCGGTCTCAAAGACGCCATAACCCTAACCGGCCCAAACCGCCGCTAAGGGTTATCCCACGGCTGAGGGCATCTGCCCCGCCACTCTCGGCTTACAGGACGATTGTCCAGCAACGCTAGTTAAGCCCTAGCCACCGCGAATCTAGTGGTCGCTACCCTTGGGTAAGCTACTGGAACACGGTGGGTTGGCACACAATCTGATAGTCTTGCTTGACTGCTATGCTGACAGCGTGAGGGCATGTGGTTAGTTATCAGCGTCTGCTCCACTCTCGGCTTACGGGACGATTGTCCAGCAACATGGGTTAAGCCCGAGCCATCGCGAATCTAGTGGTCGGTGCCTTGGGTAAGCTACTGGAATGCGCCAACATCAGCGCCACAGCTGGTGCCATCCCTGGCCTCCTCCGGCAGGTTGGCACACGACCTGGCAGTCTTGTTCGGCCGCTATGCTGATGGTGTGGGAGAACGCGGTGGTTAGCCATCAGCGCCTACCATCACCGAGAGTGGTGCAACGGCAGGCGGATGGCCACCAACTACAGTTATTGCAATGAAATCAAACAAACGAACCGGCACTCCCTAGCACTTAGCGGGGACTGCCGGTTCGTTTTGGTTTGCAAGCAAAAATACTTGGGGGACGGTCACTTAGTTTGCCAATTAATCAAAGCGAAAAAAGTTTTTAACGGCGATTTTTGATCCGTTGTGGCCAGTTGGTCAGGGGGGGCATTTTGGTGAGGCCTAGGGAGTCAACGGGTGGCGGAAACGGCCGAAACTTAAGGCCTGACGCCGTTTACGGTCGCACTTTCATAAATGGCGCTGAAAGTGAAAACCCCATTCTTGACCCAGGGCGTCTCTGGAATTATGATGCTCACGAGTAGTCGAGGTAGTGTGTGACTCGACGAAAAAAATTTCATTTTTCGGGGAGGATTTTTTATGAAAAAAATCTTTGGGTATGTCTTAGGTTTAGTGGCGACGTTAACCTTTGCCGGCGCAATTGCGACGACAGCCAACGCCGATGGGAGTAGTGCAGATGCAGCGAGCGGCAGTTCAGGCAGTGGCGCTGACAGCGGCTTAGTCGTTCCCCGGGGCGGCACGGACACTGGCGCCGGTGCGGATTCCGGTGCGGCTAGTTCCAGTGTCATCGACATGACCGGGACCAGCTCTAGCAACGCCATGAGCAGCAGTGAATCGGCTGCCAACAGCTCATCGGCCACCACGCACAAGCCACAAAAGCCGCAAAAGCCAGCCAAGGATAAAGTCCTGGCTAAATCCAAGCGGGCCAAGTTACGTAAGCACTACCGCAAGTACGCGCGTGTCGTTTACCTCGACAAGGGTCGCAAGGACGAACGGGTTTCCGTTTTGACCAAGAAGGGGAAGTTAGTCAAGAAGTTCACGGTCAAGAAGAATGGCCGCTTCGATATTCGTTTGACCAAGAAGGAAGCTAAGAAGTTGGCCAAGGGCGCTAAGTCCTTCACCATCCGCATCAAGGCCAAGGGTTACCGGGCTTTTGATTTAACCGTTAAGTTGTACAAGTAGAATTGTAAAGGAAGAGGCGCGGGTGACCGCGTCTTTTCTTATGGGGTCAGATTGATTGTTAAGCAAACTAATGGGGAGGGGCAACCATTTTGGAACGCATTAAATTAATCCTACATCGACGCAATCTTCAGGTGCTCGGACTCTTCACGATTGTCGGGGCGTTTATCATGACGTTTTGTTCATACACCTCCCCGGCCTACTATTTTGACACGTCGCCGGACAACAACGCCTTCTTCACGGTCGGCAAGGCCATGATGCACGGCATCGTTCCGTATAAAGATATTTTTGAACAGAAGGGCCCCTTCGTGTACTTCCTCCACGGGCTGGCCTACCTGGTGAGTCCCCGCAGTTTCACGCTGATTTTTCTGTATGAAATTGCGACGTTGGTGGCGGCCATGTTTTTGGTCTACCAGATTGCCAAGGTATTCAACACCCGTGAGCTGCCGGCCCTGTTGACGGGGCTGTTGTCGCCGGCGCTGTTCTTGTATCACCCGTATTACGACTACGGCGATACGGTGGAATTTTTCACGTTGCCATTTTTACTGTCATTGATTTACCTGATTGTCCTGCTCGACCGGCGGCACTTGACCGTCAGTCACTGGTGGTACGTGGCCCAAGGGGCGCTGGTCGGCGTCGTCTTCTTGTCGAAATACACCTTGCTGGGCGCGTGGATCGTGTTCTACCTGGTCTTGATGGGGTATCGGCTGGTCAAACGCCAGTGGCGCGCGCTCGGTCAATTGGTCGGTTGGAGTGCCTTGGGGTTTGCCGTGACGACGGTACCGTGGCTGATTTACTTTCTGGCGACCAAGAGTCTGGGGGCCTTCGTCAACGTCTACATTCTCTTCAACACCAAGGTCTACTTGACGTCTTCGGTGGCCTTCTTCGCCAACCTGATCCAGTCGATGGCGTTGGTCTCGCAATTCTACCTGAGCAACGTGCTGTTCTTCGTGCTGGGCGTGGTGGGCACGCTGGTCGTGACCTTTTGGCCCGGCGTGTTCCAGCACAACTTCACCCGCGGCCTGTATTTACTCGCCACGCTGGGCAGTGACATGTTGGCGCTGTATGGCTATCAGGCGGGCGCCGTTTATCAGTATTATGAATTGATTTATTTTGCCGGCTTCGTGTTGCCGTTCGTCCTGGGCTGCCGGTTGCTGTTTCGGCGGCTGAGCGTACCGGCTGGGGATGATAGCTTCGTGGTCTTAGCGGCGCTGGTCATCAGCTGGTTCCTGGTCCTCGGCGTCAACAACAACGTGACCAACTCCAAGGTCTTTCCCAACAACGAGGCCATCACCGAGGAAAATACCAGCCGGCCGCAACAGCCCGCCCAAGTCGACTTCGGCAATTACATGCGGGCAAGTGGCCTGCCACTGACGCTGTTAAATTACGGGTCGATCGACATGGGCTTCTACACCGCCTCGGGCGCCGTCCCGACCAGCTATTACTTCCAAAACTACAACATCGCCCAAAGTGCCGACCCGCAGATTTTGCGCTCGCAGGTCGACCAGATTCGCCAGCACAAGGTCGAATGGGTCGTGCTCAATACGCCAGCCGGCAAGACCGTCCGGCAATGGCAGGGCGGTAGCGGTCGCATCACCAGCGGCAACCTGAACCCCGGCACCAGCAAGCTGGCCCACGTGTTGTACCGCAATTACGTGCCGGTCGGCCGCCACACCCAAGTGTTTGAAGGCGTGAACGTGACTTATTGGTTGTTTGAGCGAAAGTGAAAAAGAGTGGGCCAACAGGCGGTTAGTCGGCGAGCATTAAGGCTGATAAGCGGAACCGACTGCCTGTTGGCGCTAGGGTGGACGAGAAGTTGGCCGCCTTACCGTCCGCCAAATATGGGTTGGAACGCGGTGGGCGGACCGGACCGAGCCTGAAAGGCGGTCTCGGCCTCGCTTTGAGCCGGAAGTCGCGTCTCAAAGACGCCAGTTGTCTAAGTGGCGAGAACCGTGCCACTAAGACAACTCCCACGGCTGAACCCATATTTGGCGGACTCTCGGCTACCGGAGTGCTAGTCAGTAAACCCTGGGTAGCCGTTAGCTAATCCATTAGCCGAGTCAATGCAGCGTGTCTGATAGCCCTCAGCTTGCGTGTTGCCTGGTACTGAAGGCACCTTTCCGATCTGAGAAGAGGTTTGCCAGCTTGCTGGAAGGCCTGGTAGAAACGTCGGTCTCAGAGTCCGCGCACGCTGATTGCCCAAGTTATGGTGGCACGGGCTAAGTCAGTGTGGCTGAACCGCTGTCCTGTAGCCGAGAGTGGAGCACCAGCTACCGCTCAGCCGTGGGATTCTTCTTAGCGGTGTTAGCCGGTTAGAAGAATGGCGTCTTTGAGACGCGGGCCATCGGCTCAAAGCGAGGTGTCGAGACCGCCCTTTGGCTCGACCCGTCCGCCCACCGCGTTCCAGGGTAGCTGGTGCGCAACGGCAGGCGGCCAGTGTCCACAATGTATCTCAACCAATTTTCAGCCACCTTACAGGGGAAAAGCAGTTGAATCACAACAGCTAAGGACGGTCCGTGTACCACCACGGCCGTCCTTTTAACGACCTATCAGCTAACGCTTACAACAATTGTCACTATTACTGAAAATGCCCCTTGACGAATGTGAGGGAAAGAACTACGATTATTTAGTAATAAAATTATTTGATAGTTTTATTAGAATTACATATCTGGGAGGGTATTTTTCATGAAGAAAGTATTTGGTTACGTCTTAAGTTTACTGGCTGCCTTGACCTTTGCCGGGGTTATTGCCACGACTGCTAACGCTGCTGGTAGCAGTGCAACTGCCACTAGTGGTAGCGGGGTTTCTAGCAGTGTTGTTGCTTCCAGCAGCTCCAAGAAAGCTGTTAAGAAGACTACTAAGAAAGCCAAGAAAGCTGTTAAGAAGACGGTCAAGAAGTCAAAGCGTGTTAAGTTAAGCAAGAAGTACAAGAAAAACGCACGTAAGGTCTACCTCAAGAAGGCCATGAAGGGCTCCAAGATCAACTTCAAGAACAGCAAGAACAAGTCTGTCAAGAAAGTCTCTGTCAAGAAGGCCGGCAAGAAGACGGTTAAGTTCAGCAAGAAGCAAGCCAAGAAGCTCAACAAGGGTAAGAAGTTCAAGATGACTGTTACCAAGAAGGGCTACAAGACTTACACGGTCAATGTTACCATCAAGAAGTAAGCAATTGTTTTAACGTAAAACGGAAGGACGTGGCTGAACCACGTCTTTTCTTTTTGAGTTTTTTAGGAAAAGGAGCAGGGTCCCGTGTACTTACGAATCAAGGAAAAATTGCAAAGCCACGAAGCTCAGTATTTTGTGTTACTCGCCATCATTGGGGTATTTATGATGGCGTTTTGTTCATACACCTCACCGGCCTTTTATTTTGACACCTCACCAGATAACAACGCCTTCTTCACGGTCGGCAAGGCCATGATGCACGGTATCGTGCCATATAAAGATATTTTTGAACAGAAGGGGCCGTACGTGTACTTCTGGCACGGCCTGGCCTACTTGGTCAGTCACCGCAGCTTTATTTTTATTTTTATTTCCGAAATTGCGGTCTTGATTGCGGCGATGATTTTAACGTATAAATTGGCGCGGCTCCTCAAGTTGGCCGAGCTACCGGCCTTTCTGGCGGCGGTGCTGTCGCCCATGTTGTTTTTGTACCATCCTTACTACAATTACGGTGACACGGTGGAGTTCTTTGCGCTACCATTATTGTTGTCGCTGATCTACTTGGTGTTTTTATTGGACCGGCAAACGTCGGTCAGTCACTGGTGGTACTTCGCTCAGGGCCTGTTCGTGGGTATCATCTTCCTGTCCAAATACACGTTGCTGGGCGGGTGGATCGCCTTTTATCTGGCCGATGGATTTTACTTGTTACTGAAGAAACGCTGGCACGAACTGGGCCGACTGGTGCTCTGGAGTGGCCTGGGTTTCTTGTTGGCCACGGTGCCGTGGTTGCTGTACTTTTTGGCGACCGGCTCGCTGAAGGCGTTCATTAACGTTTATATTTTATTTAATACCAAGGTCTACATGACGTCGTCGGTCTCGTTTTTCTCCAACCTGATCCAGTCGGCGATCCTGGTGGCCCATTTCTATCTGAGCGACGTGTTGTTCTTCATCCTGGGCATCGGCGGCACGCTACTGATCATGTTCCGCCAGACCGTGTTGACGACCAAGTTCGCGCGGACCTTGTACCTGGTGGTGTTTTTGGGGTGTGACCTGCTGGCGCTGTACGGGTATCAAGCCGGGTCGTTGTATCAGTACTACCAGCTGGTCTACTTTGCCTTCTTCGTGGTGCCGTTCATCTACCTGTTGAACGCGTTTTTCACCTGGGTCCATTTACCGGCGGCCGACGACCCATTTGTCATCTTGGGGACGCTGATTTTGAGTGTGTTTTTAGTCCTCGGGGTCAACAACAACGTGGTCAGCTCGCGGCTGTTCCCGAACAACCAGGCGATTACCAAACGCAACACGACCAAGCCGCAACAGCCCGCCCAAGTTGAATTTGGCCGCATCATGCGTCAACGCAGCGCGCAGCCGACTTTACTCAACTACGGGTCGATCGACATGGGCTTCTACACCGCCTCGGGCGCGGTACCGACCACGTATTATTTCCAAAATTATAATATTCCCGAAAAGGCCGCGCCGCAGATCTTGCGGGCGCAACGCAACGTCATTCGCCGCCACCAGGTCCAATGGGTCGTCGTCAACACGCCGGCCAAACAGTCCGTGCGCGAATGGGACGGCGACAGCGACATTCCCGGCCGCATCACCAGCGGAAACCTGAATCCGGGGACGTCCAAGCTGGCGCATCAGCTGTACCGCCACTACCGCGTGGTCAAGGTCCACCGGCAGATGTTCGAGCAGGTCGACGTCAAGTACTGGTTGTTTGAACGGAAGGGGTAAACGCACGTGAAAAACCACCAAGCAGCAACGGACGGCCTCACCCGGTACCGCTGGTTATGGGAACTGGCGCTCTTTAGCGTCCTGAGTGTCTTTTGGCTATTTTTGTGGGCGTCGCAGGGTAAAATTTACACCGGCGACGACCTGAGTTTTCACCTGAACCGCGTCCAAGGCCTGGTCGCTCAACTGACCAGCGGCCACTGGGGGCTGGGGCACATCGCCACGACCACCTTTAGTGGGTGGGGCTATCCCATCAATCTGTTTTACCCGGCCTACACCCTGGTGCCACTGGCCGTGTTGCAAATTGTGCTCGGCGGCGTGCGGGCCTATACGGTATTTTTATTTTTGATTACCTTACTGACGCTGTACGTCACCCGCTTCGTTGGTCAACGGCTGCTGGGTAGCTACTTTCAGGGGGTCTTGATGGCCATCTTGTACAGCTTCTCGCAGTACCGCATCCTCGACTTCTTTGCGCGCGGGGCCCTGGCGGAGGGCATGGTTTTTGCCTGCTTGCCGCTGGTGCTGTACGGCACCTATGAGCTGGCAATCGGCGACGTGCGCCACGGTGTTTGGTTGGTCGTGGGGATGACCCTGATTGCCCTGACGCACGTGGTGTCGCTATTGCTGGCGGCGGTATTGGTACTGTTAACGTTGGGGATATTCTTCTTACAACGGACCGCGCTGAAACGCCGGTTGGGTGCGCTGGTACTGGTGGTGGGGGCGACGGTTTTGTTGACGCTGACGTTTTTGGCGCCACTGGTCGAGCAACTCCACGCGCTGTCCGGGCTGAGCATTTTACAATTTAAATTGTCACAGAGTGCGATGTCCATGGGTGACTTTTTGCTGAACTCGGCGGTGAATCAGATGGGGTCGGGGCAGATCAATTTGGGCTGGCTGATGTTGATGCTTCTGCTGTTGTCACTGGTGATGTGGCGGGAGCTGACGCCGGCGCTACGCTACTTACTGGGGCTCGCCGTGGTCTTCGTCTGGATGGTCACCAATTGGTTTCCGTGGTCGCTATTCCAGGGTGTGTTGGGGATGATCCAATTCCCGTCGCGCTTCTTGGCGATTGCCAGCCTACTGATTGCCCTGGTCGGGGCGCGGGCCTTGACGTTGGTGCTACCGCGGTTGACGCGGCGGGGCCAAGGGGGCCTGCTGATGGTCGTAGCGGCGTTTGGCATCATCTTGAGTACGACCAGTTTCTTGGCCTTTTATCAAAATCCTTATGGAAACGCCATTACCCAGGCGGATTATCACCGCGTTGCCACCACCAGCGACAGTACCGATTACGTGCGGCCACAGTCGTTGGACGCCATGCCGGCGTTGCGCACCCACTCGGTGGCGGTCATGAATCCCGGGGCCGGGCTACACCAGCTGAGTCGCCGCGTGGGGCCGGACCGGTTCACGTATCTGGTACACAGCCGCCGCGCGCAAACCGTCAAGCTGCCGCACCTCTACTATCCGGGTTACCAGGTCGCGGTCAACGGTCATCAGCAGCGGCTTCAGTGGAATCACATGGCTATTTTACGGGCCCGTCTGAGTGCCGGCACTAACCGGCTACAGGTGACGTACCAGCCAACCCGAATCCAACGCGTCAGTGCTTGGATCTCAGTGTTAGCCTGGTTGGGGGCCGGGGTTGGGTTAACGGTCCGTTGGGTGATTGCCCGGCGCAACCATCATTTCGCCAAGTAGTTTTGGCCACAACCATTTCAACCAGTGTGAATAATTAAACCATGATAGTTCTATGAGAAACCTTGACCTGAGTGGCCTAGACTGGTAAATTAAGAAACAATATCTCCCAGGATTCCTAACCGAGCCTGAGACTAAAATCAAGAGGAGCGATATCAACTATGTCTAATTGGGACACGAAGTTTGCTAAAGAAGGATTCACGTTTGATGATGTTTTGTTAATACCCGCTGAAAGCCACGTTTTGCCGAATGAAGTTGACTTGAGTACCCAATTAGCACCGAACCTAAAGCTGAACGTTCCGTTTTTAAGTGCCTCGATGGATACGGTCACCGAGACCAAGATGGCCACGGCCATGGCCCGTAACGGGGGCCTCGGGGTCATCCACAAGAACATGAGTGCCGACAGCCAAGCGCAAATGGTCGCCGACGTGAAGGCCATTGAAAATGACGCCAGCCAATTCCCGAACGCCGCCGTCGATGCCGACAACCACTTGTTGGTCGCCGCTGCCGTCGGGGTGACCTCCGACACGTTTGACCGGGCCAGCGCCTTACTCAAGGCTGGTGCCGACGCCATCATCATCGATACGGCGCACGGTCACTCCGCTGGGGTCCTGCGCAAGGTTGCCGAGATTCGCCAACAATTGCCAGACGCTACCCTGATCGCCGGCAACGTGGCCACGGGCGAAGGCACGCGGGCGTTGTTCGAAGCCGGTGTCGACGTGGTCAAAGTGGGCATTGGCCCCGGTTCCATCTGCACGACGCGGGTGGTCGCCGGTGTCGGCGTGCCCCAATTGACGGCCATTTACGACGCTGCGCAGGTAGCACGTGAATTTGGCAAGCCCATCATCGCTGATGGCGGGATGAAGTACTCCGGCGACATCGTCAAGGCCCTGGCCGCCGGTGGCAACGCCGTGATGTTCGGGTCGATGTTCTCCGGGACCGACGAAGCCCCTGGCGACATCATCGAAGACAACGGCAAGAAATACAAGACGTACCGCGGGATGGGGAGCTTGGCGTCCATGTCCCACGGCTCCGCTGACCGCTACTTCCAAGGTGGCGTCAACGAAGCGGACAAGCTGGTGCCTGAAGGCATTGAAGCTCGCGTGGAATACAAGGGCAGTGTCAACGACATCATCTTCCAAATGGTCGGCGGCTTGCGGTCCGGCATGGGCTACACCGGCAGTGCCACGATCCAAGACCTGATCGATAACGCCCAATTCGTCCGTATCTCCAACGCCGGCTTGATCGAATCTCATCCACATGATGTGCAGATCACGAAGGCGGCACCTAACTACAAGTAAGAGTGTGGTCACTGCCTGCGTCAGCTAGCTGGCACCGTCTGCTAATTTAAAATTACGATAAAGGCTATTTACCTGGCATGGTTGCTAGGTGGATGGCCTTTTTTATAGTTAACTGAAGGTTGAAAGGCGAAAATCAACTGAAGCTATTGTTATCATGCGACTTATGACATTAGGATTAGTTGCCGCCTGCGTCATAACGGGAACTGGCCGCCTTACCGTTCGCCAAATATGGGTTGGAACGCTGGGGCGGACGGGTCGAGCGACGCCAGCGAGTTAAGATAGCGTTACTGGAACGTCCAATCGGAGCCGAGAGTGGAGCGAAACTAGGCTCAGCCGGGGAATTTGCCAGTGGGGTTTGCTGGCAAATTGGTGTCTTTGAGACAGCGATTTTCTGGCTCAAAGCAAGCCGCGAGACCGGTTCTCAGGCTCGGGGTCCTCCCCCAGCGTTCCGGCCTAGCTTTCGCGCAACGGCAGGCGGCCAGTACAAGTCAACGTCACCAGTTCAGCAATAAGATTTAACCCCAGCTTAAACGCTAGGTTGGCGACCGGCCCGCAAATAGTGTAAGATTAAGGAATGGTAAAGTGCCTTACGCCCGACTAAAGGTTCGGGTTTTCCGGTCACGCTACGGGATTTATTTGCTAAAATAGACGTAAACCTACGGGGAAGACCGCTAGTGACATGACCTAGCTGGTAAAGGAGATTAGCACGTTATGAAAATTTTAGTTGTCGATGATGATAAAGAAATTGCGCAATTACTTGAAATCTACATTAAAAATGAAGGCTACGAACCCCTGACCGCTTACAACGGGAAGGAAGCCTTGACCAAATTACACACCACGCCAGACATTGCCTTGATGATTTTGGACATCATGATGCCTGAAATGAGCGGGATCGAAGTCGTTAAGGAAGTGCGGAAGGATTCGCAGATTCCGATTTTGATCCTGTCGGCCAAGACCGGCGACATGGATAAGATCCAAGGACTGATCACCGGGGCCGATGATTACGTCACCAAGCCATTTAACCCACTAGAAGTTATGGCCCGGGTCAAATCACTGTTGCGGCGGAGCCAAGACCAAGTGACCGATGACAGCCCAGACATTTTGGACATCGGCACGTTGACCATCAACAAGGATTCCCACGAGGTCAAGACGATTGCCGGCAAGACGGTGTCTCTGACGGCCTTAGAGTTTGGGATTTTATACCTGCTGGCCAGTCACCCCAACCGGGTCTTTTCGGCCGACGAGATTTTCGAGCGCGTTTGGCGCCAAGAAAGTATCGTCTCGGCCAAGACGGTCATGGTCCACGTGAGTCACTTGCGGGATAAGATCGAAGACGCCACCAACGGCGAAAAGGTCATTCAAACCGTTTGGGGCGTGGGGTACAAGATCGAATCGCACTAAGCGGTTACGCCGGTGAGCGACTGCTTTAAGGTGGAACCCTGGTAGCCGCGGGCGAGGCGTTTAGCGGCAAGTAAACAAAGACCCAATCTAGAGAGGGAATTATATGGTTAAAACAAAAAAATCCCCAGCGCAACGCCGCCAGGGGGCCCGAGCATGAAGCTGACCACCCGCGAAAAAAGTGCGTTGTTCATGGAGGGTGTCGTCACCGTTATTTTACTGTTGATGCTGAACCTGGCGCTGCTGGTGCTGATCAGTCAGGCCATCGAAAGCAACCCGGGCTTGCGGGACGGAATCTTCATCATTAAACGGTCCGTGGTGTTTGGCCCGAATCACTTTCAGTTGTGGAGCTGGGAAAATGTCTTCATCGGCTTCATGATGGTGGCCGATGCGGTCGTCGTTTGGTGGCGGCTGATTCGGCGCTACCGGCAAATGCAGCTGCACCACATCATTGAAGAACTGCACTACATTGCCAACGGCCATTTTGACCACCGCATCCCGTTTCGGGTCAGCGGCGACGTGCAACGGGTTGTGGACTCGGTCAACGCGCTGGTTGATTCCGTCATTCATTCGATGGATGAGGAACGGGCCATCGAGAAGTCCAAAGACGAGCTGATTACCAACGTCAGCCACGATATCCGGACGCCGTTAACGTCCATTATCGGCTATCTGGGGCTGATTGAAGACCAGCAGTATCACAGTCAAGACGACCTATTAAAGTACACGCACACGGCATTTTTGAAGTCTAAACAGATGAAATCACTGGTCGATGACCTGTTCGAGTACACCAAGGTCCGCCAGACCGATACGCCGCTGAGTCTGACGACGATCGATTTGGCCGCCATGCTGGAACAACTGGGCGCCAGCTTTGAGTTGGAGGCCCAAAAGAAGGGCATGACCATCGGCGCGTCCAGCGACCCGGCCAGCCTGATGATGGAGGCCGACCCCGAGAAATTGGTCCGCGTCTTTAACAATCTGGTCGCCAACGCCCTGAAATACGGCGACGGCGGCAAGCAGATCAATTTGATCGCCAAGCGCGTCAGCGAAAATGAGTTGGAGGTTCGCGTGACCAATGACGGCCCCAAGATTCCGCAAGAGTCGCTGGCCCTCATCTTCGAGCGGTTCTACCGCGTCGAGGAGTCGCGCTCCAAGGAGACTGGCGGGACCGGGTTGGGGCTGGCGATTGCCCAAAGCATCGTTGCCCTGCACGGCGGCTACATTTACGTCGAGTCCGACGACGATTTGACCAGTTTCGTGATCCATTTGCCAGTCAAACACGACCAGCCACTGGCGATTCCCCAGCGGTTGAAGATGGCGGGGACCCAGTAAGGCGCACGGTTCAGTTAGGTAAGGTTGATGCACCAGCGTCTGGGAAATTTCGTCCCAGACATTACATAAGATAGAGGAGTTTTGATGACATGAAACGTTTAAAGCAACTTGTGATGGGCCTGGTGACGGCGATGACGCTGTTTGCCGGTGGCCTCAGTGGATTCAGCGCGCCGGTGACGGCTCAGGCGGCCACGACCGCCAGCAACAGTACCACGGTCAACCTGAAGGCCAAGGCCGGTATCGCGGTCGACGCCAAGACCGGTCAGATTTTGTACGATAAAAATAGTGATCAGGTCTTGCCGGTGGCTTCCATGACCAAGCTGTTGTCGATCTATTTAGTTCTAGACGCGGTCCACAGTGGCAAGTTAAAGTGGGACCAAAAGATCACCATCAATCAGGCCACGGCCAAGGTCGCCCAGGACACCAACTTGTCCAACGTGCCACTGCGGGCGGGGCACAAGTACACGGTCAAGGCGTTGTACCAAGCATCTTTGATCTACTCGGCTAACGGCGCCGTGGAAGCGCTGGGGACAGCGGTCGCCGGTTCACCGCACGCCTTTGTGACGATGATGCGCGCCCAAGCCAAGAAGCTGGGGATGACCAACGCCAAGATTTACAACGCCTGTGGACTGACCAACAAGCAGGTCGGCAAATTGGGTTACAGTAACGAGGCTGGTTCCGCAGAAAATGAATGGTCCGCGGCCGACCAAGCCAAGTTGGCGGTGGCTTTACTCGACAAGTATCCCGAAGTCCTGAAGACCACCAGCATCAAGAAGCTGTGGTTTGAAAAGGGCACGGCCGATGCCACCAAGATGGAGAACTGGAACTGGATGCTCAAGGGCTTGTCCGCGTCCTATTCGAAATTACACGTGGACGGCTTGAAGACCGGGACCTCCGATGCGGCCGGCGCCAACTTTACCGGGACGGCCAACAACAATGGCAACCGCATCATCACGGTCGTGCTTCACGCGGCCCACAAGTCCGACACGGATCCCTCACGATTCCAACAGACGCAAAAAATGATGTCTTACGTCTACAACAACTTCAAGACCGTTAACTTAAAGGCCGGCAGTCAAGTCGCTGGGAGTAAAACCGTCAAGACCAACGACGCCAAGCAACCGACTGCCAAGACGGTCTTAACCGATGGCTTGAAGCTGTGGATCCGCAACGACCAGGTCGCCAGCAACGTGCAATCGACCACGACGCTGAAGCAAAAGCTGACCAAAAACAAGGCGTTGGAGGCCCCCGTGGCCAAGAACACCCAGGTCGGTACGGCCAATATTTCATTAAAGGGCGATCAGCTGGGCTTCTTGGGCAACACCAAGACGACCCAAGTGCCGTTGAAGGTCACCCAGACCGTGGAGAAGGCCAACGTCTTCGTCCGCATCTGGCGGTCCATCGTCGCATTATTTTAAGTAAACAATCACCGAAGCCTGAGCCGCGTGCTCGGGCTTTTTGTTTGCCAGTTGATTTAAATCAAGGCCTCAGGGGACGCCCCATGATAAGCTAGGTTTCGTCAGCCGGACCTGACTTTAGCGAATCTAGAAAATTAATTTATTTTGTAAATGAGTGTTGAAACGCTGTAGTGACGGCCTTGGTAGCGATTTTGTGAATTGATTGATGGCGTGTTGTTATTTTGACAAGTCAAGTATTAATGTGCGAAGATACTTTTAATATTAGCTGAGAACGCGCAATTTTAAGATTATTTTGAGGAAAAAGGGAGTTGGCATTCGTGAACATGATTAAAGGCGAATGGAATTACATCCGGCACAATCGGTTGATCTTAATCTCCGTATTGGCCATTATGTTTATTCCATTCCTCTACAGTATCTTCTTTCTGAAGTCGGTTTGGGACCCGTATGGGGAGACCGGCGAACTGCCCGTAGCGGTCGTGAACCAGGATAAGCCGGTCACGTATCAGGGGCAGAAATTAAATGTTGGGGACCAAACCGTTACCAATTTGAAAAAGAACCATCAATTGGGATGGAAATTCGTGTCCGCTAAAACGGCGGCAGACGGTCTGAAACACCACAAGTACTACACCGTCATCACGATCCCCAAGAACTTCTCGGCCAACGCGGCGACCGCGCTGGATAACCATCCGAAGAAGATGACGTTTACCTACAAGACCAATGGCTCGGCCAACTACATTGCCCAAGTCATGAGTGAAGTCGGGTCCTCCAAGCTGGATAGCCAGATTCGCGCCAAGGTGACGAAGGCCTACGCCCAAGCCACATTTAAGCAGATCTACGCTGTCGGCAAGGGGATGGACAAGGCAGCCAAGGGGTCCGCGAAGTTGAAGAACGGGACCGTGACCCTGACGGATGGCCTGAACACCTATACGACCGGGGTCCACACGTTGAACAACGGCCTGCAAGAAATGAAGACCTCCGTGACGCCATTGGCAAATGGAATCCAAAAGCTGACCAGTGGGGCCTCGACTTTGCAAAGTGGACTGTCGACCTACACGTCTGGTGTGGGACAATTCGCTAGTGGGGTGGATACCTACACGAGTGGGGTCGGCCAATACACGAATGGTGTCAACCAGTTTACTGGCGGGGTCTCCAAGCTGAGCGCGGGGATGCCAAAACTGACAGCCGGTACGTCACAACTGGCTAGTGGGGCCAACTCGTTGAAGAGCGGGACCTACAAGTATGTTGATGGGGTTTATACGCTGAATACTGGTGTAAAGACGCTGGGCGCAGGTTCGACTTCCTTGGCGAGCGGTGTTACGAAGCTGGCTGACGGGAGTAAGACTTTGAACTCTGGGTTGAGTACTTTGAGCAGTAATTCGAGTGCATTGAATTCTGGTGCTAGTCAGTTGGCTACGGGAGCAACGACGCTGAAAAATGGTGTTGACGAGTTGGAAGCCAACTTAAAGGGTATTTCAGCAATGTCTAGTGACTTAGATGAAGCCAAGACTCTCCTAAAGAATGTTCAAACGGCTGCTACGATTGCCGATGCTAATGGTACTAGTGTTGCGTCGGCAACTGGACAACTCTATACGGCAATGCAAGAATTGATAGCTGCTCAGGCTGCTGCCAAAGCGGCCGCTTCCCAGTCAGAGGCGGAAACGGCTCGGCTGAAGACGGCTGTTTCGGGATTGGATTCTACAAACACTGGTAGTTCAACATCTGATGCGAATGCAACCGCAAAGCGTAGTATCCAAGGCGCTACCGCAAAAGCGCAGGAGCTAGCAGGAGAAATCAGTTCAGCAAGTAGTGAGGACAATGTAAAGGACAAAGTAAGCGCCCTTCAAGAGCAGTTGGATATTATCAGCAGTAATGCAAAAAATATTACAGCTGAAAAACAGGCTACTGCAAGCTCAGCTAATTCGACGGTGGCTGCTGCTGCTAGTCGTGCGTTAAGTGCGCAGAGTGCTGCCACTGATGCTATGGATAAGGTTACGAGTGCTGCACAAACCTTACTGGGAGTCATTAGCACTTCCACGATGAGTAAAGATCAAGCAGATGCCTTCGAAGCTTTGATGAACCAAAACGTGGCTGATGCGTCTGGCCAGATGAAAAAGTTAAATAATGACTTGACGATTTTATCGAAATTGAATTCTGAGGGTAGTCAAGAAAAACTAGATGCGTTAAAGGCCGGTGCTACAGCATTGAGTACGGGTGCCACACAATTAAGTACGCAATTGCCACAATACACATCTGGCGTAGACCAAGCCTTCGCCGGGTCAACGACCTTAAACAATGGCTTGTCACAACTTAACAGCCAAGTCCCAACCTTAACCAACGGGGTAACCCAGATCATGAACGGGACTGCCAAGTTAGCCAAGAACGGTGGCACGTTGAAGAGTGGGTCCAAGCAAGTTGCTGCTGGTGCCAACCAGTTGAACTCTGGCTTGAAGACCGCAGCTTCTGGGGTCAACCAACTGAACGCCAACACGGGTAAGCTGACGGCTGCTGGCAACAAGCTCAACGCCAACACGCCGAAGTTAACCGCCGCTGGCAACAAGTTGATGAGTGCTTCCAGTCAACTGAACAATGGTGCTGGCCAATTGTCTTCTGGGCTGAACACCTTGAACGGCAAGATTCCAACGCTGACCAGTGGGGTCAACCAACTGGCCGACGGGTCACAACAATTGGATAACAACAGCAACAAGCTCATGCAGGGTGCCAAGCAGTTGAAGAACGGCAATGGCACGTTAGCCAAGTCACTGAAGAGTGGGGCTGATCAGATTCAGAACCAACCACTGACCAGCAAGACGGCCGACATGTTCGCGGCACCAACGCATTTGAAGCATGAAAGTTACAGCTACGTACCAAACTACGGTCACGCCCTGGCACCTTACGTGCTATCCGTTGCCCTTTACGTGGGGGCCTTGGTCTTCAACTTTGCCTTCCCAATTCGGAAGGTCTCACGCGAAGGCGGCACCGCTACGGGCTGGTACTTGAGTAAGATCTCTATTGGTGCGGTGGAAGCACTGGCCATGGGTCTGATCGAACCTGTTTTGATGATGTTAGGGGGCTTGAGTGTTGATCACCCAGGTCAAATGATTCTGATTTCAATCTTCTTCGCGGAAGCGTCGATGTTTATCGTCATGTTCCTGTCGATGTTGCTGGACAACCCTGGTCGATTCATCGCCATGGTTCTCCTGATGCTTCAATTAGGGGGCTCCGGTGGGACATTCCCAATGGAAGTCACCAACCACTTCTACAACGTCGTGCACCCATTCCTGCCAATGACTTACTCGATCCTCGGATTCCGACAAGCCATTACCTCAGGGATGCAGGGCATGGTCGGTCAAGCGCTGTGGGTCTTAGCACTCTTTACCGTTATCGGTTTAGCCCTGTTATGGCCAACGATGGCTTGGCTCCAAAAGAAGCACCTCATGGGTGTCTCCCAATTGGATGACAACCAAAAGCTCCAAGCGGTTGAAGATCCGAATACGAATGCTCATTCCTAAAAATAACGAAGGCGTCGTGAAACCACTGGTTTTGCGGCGCTTTTCGCGTATAATTGAGGCCATTGAGAGAAAAGAGGAATCGAAATGTCAGTTACTTTTCGTTTAGCGACCGTCGCGGACCAGCCGCGTATCGTTGAGATCTATAACCAGGCCATTGCCACCAAGGGGAGTACCGCGGACTTGGATTTGACCACGGTCGCCCAGCGGCAGGGGTGGTTCGCGGAATTTTCCGCCGATCACTTCCCGTTGTGGGTGATGGAATTGAATGACCAGGTCGTGGGCTATGTCGGCTTGGAGCCTTACAGTGACCGCGTAGCCTACGCGCAAACGGCCGAAATTGCCCTGTATCTGGCGACGGAGGCCCAGGGCCACCACTTGGGTGGGCAAGCCATTCAATGGGCTGAGAGCGCCGGGAAACGGCTAGGGCTGCATACAATAATTTCGCGCATCTTTGGCCACAATCAGGCCAGTCGCCATTTGTTCGAAAAAAACGGATTTGAACACTGGGGCCACTTGCCAGCAATCGCTGACATGCGGGGCTTTAGCGCCGATTTGGAAGTCTACGGCAAGCATTTCTAGGCCGGTAATTGGCATGAAAAATCGCTGGCTTTTTTCACAAACTTTTAATCAAACCGGGGTAGATTGCGGATTCTCTTTGCTAAATATCAGAAGTGTTATATGAAAATAGCATGAAACATGTTAAAATATCATCGTGTGGTTTTATCATGTAAACCCATTAACTTGCTTCATATCTCAGAGTATTCGACGGAGGCAAACATTCTTGAATAAACGACGGCCAAACCCCAAGCAGGTGCCAGACCCCAATGAACCCTTATGGCGGTCGACATTGCGGGTAGCCATGCCCCTTAATTTGAGTTACATTCCGATTGGGCTGGCTTGTGGGATTTTGCTACACGCGGCAGGGTTCAATACCTTACTGACTGGATTGGTTTCAATCTTGATCTTTTCTGGTGGGGCACAATTTTTAATTGCCACGATGTTGACCATTAATTCCCCACTACTTTCAATTGTTTTGATGTTGTTCTTTTTGGAATTACGGTATGCATTACTGAGTTCGAGTTTATCGCCTTACTTAAAAGGCCAGTCCAATCGCTTCTTATTTGCGTTTGCGATTTCTTTAAACGATGAAAATTACGCCATTAATTACTTAAAATTTGCCACGGATAAAAAGTGGACCGGTAAGGAAGCCCTAATGGTGGAGCATTATTCCTTGCTGTTCTGGGCAGTCAGCAACGTTATCGGCAGTCTGATCGGTAGCGCGTTGAAGATTGACCTAGGTGTTGTCAACTTTGCGTTAACGGCCTTGTTCTTGTACATGATCGTCATGCAGATCAAGAACCGCTTGACCATTGTGATCTGTCTGGTCTCAGGGGTCTTAGCGGCGGTCTGCATGATGCTCACCAAGAGTACGTTAGGGCTCGTTATTTCGACGATTATCGCTTCATTGATTGGGTTCTTCTTGGAAACCACGCTGCGCAAGCACTTGCCGGCGAGTCATTGGCTGTGGAAGTTGCGCAGCCCCGGGGCTAAGAAGTCGACCGTGGAAAGCGAATCGGATGCTAATTAGGATACAGGAGACGCTATATGAGTGCAGTTAATACGTGGAACAGTACGCAACACTTTTGGTTGATCATTCTCGGTTTTTGCGTTGCCTTCGTGCCGCGCTACCTTCCCTTGATGTTATTCACCAAGCGGGCCATTCCCGAGTGGTTCAACGAATGGATGAAGTTTGTGCCGGTATCGCTCTTTACGGCGCTGGTCGTGAAGGATATCTTCATTGACAGTGCCACGTACCAGATCATCTTTACCCATTTTTCCGAAATGATAGCGGCCGTGATTGTCGTCGTCATTGCTTATCGCACGCGATCCATGGCCATTTCGGTGATTACAGGATTGATTGCTGTCTTCCTGTTGTCTATGTTTATTGCGTGAGTGAATTGAATGAGACTATGTAGGGCGGAGCCGGTTTTTGGCTTCGCCCTTTTTTCTGCCCAGTCTTAGTTGGTTTTTAAGAAGGATTAATTGTTTGGGAAGCAGTACTAAAGGCGGCACTAATTTTGTTCCAATTATCTTGAACAGTTTTTAAGTCATGAGCCACTTGGATAAGATGATTTACTTTTGAGATGTCTGAATTATCAACCAAGCTAGAAATTTTGCTATATTTGGAATCATGTTTTGCAGTCAGAGTAACATAGGATGACGCATCTGTGTAAGCTTGGGAGGAATGATTTGATTCGTGCATCATGATATACTTAGCTTCTAAGACTTCTTTAAGAAATGTTAAATCGTCGCTAGTAATTTCTTTAACGTTCCCCTGTGCATCCTTGATTGTAATCGCGCCATCAAAGTCACTTTTAGCCTTTTTCAAGTCTGTACCAATTTTTGTGATTAACTCAGCTGTAGAATTAACAGTTGGTTTACCAGGAACGTTCTTATACACAACGTTGACACTAGGTTTGCTCTGTGGCTTCTCCTTATCCTTCTCTGGCTTCTTCCCCTCATCAGGCTTAACCGGGGTAGTCGAAGCAGGCGTCTCGGTAGTCACACTGTTGTCGATTGCTTGCACGGCCTTCTTCACCTTATGGGTGTAAGTCCGGGCCTTCAGACCAGGCTTGGTTGCCTTGATCTTGAACTTTAGCTTGGTTAAGTTATTGCTCTTGACCTTAACCGTGAACTTGCCTTTCTTGTTAGCCGTGGCTGAAGCCTTTTCCCCGTGCTTCAGCTTCATCAGCTTGATGTGGGACTTGGCCGTGGTGTAACCCGTGACCTTGTGCTTGGTAACTTTGACGTGGGTGATTTTGGCAACTGACTGGTGCGTGGTCTTGGCCGCTAAGGCACTGACTTCCCCACCGGTAACAATTGAGAGCAACGTTGCGGCCATAACAATCTTCTTCATGTCCATAACAAATATAATCCCCTTTATAAGTTGGTGTACCAACATCTCTGCCGGTGAAATCACTATATCATGTTGGCAAGCCCAGCAAAAGAAGAGATGTAAATCAGTCACAAAGGTTCATATCATATACAGCGTTAATCGACTATGGTGACGGTAATCCTGGGGCATCACTTTTCAACCATAAATTTGGTAATATGAGCAATCGTCACTCTTCGGCGTCAAAGCGGGGCTGGTGGGGGACTAAAAAAGGCCGAGAATTTCTTCTCAGCCCGAAACGTCTAATTTAATTCTTCAGGGATGTAACTGTTGTCCAGCACCCACAACTCATCCATCAGGGCACTGACCTGGGTCCGCGCGTTGTCCAGTGGCAACAGCTTCGGATACAGGTTAGCACGTTGGTCTTGGAGACCGTTGATGACATCCGTCAGGTACTTTTCTTGGGCGGCCGCAGCGGCCATGTTCTGTTGATTACCTCCTGCTTCAGCCACCGCATAATCTTGGTGCACTACCTGCAAGTTGATGCGCTGCTTGTGGATCTGCGTCGTCAGGTCATCGATTCGATCCGAAATCGGTTGGAGCTGTTTCTTCACTCGGTAGTAGTTTTTCTTAGCCGCGTCGATTTGGGCTTTCTTAGCCGCAATCTGCCGGTCCTTGGCCGACAGGGTTGACCCCGGGCGACTCGGCGTGGATGGCGTGGGCTTGGCCGGGTTTGCCGGACTGGCCGGCGTGTTTGGTTTTACCGGTTTACTTGGCTTCGCCGGTTTAGCGGGGCTCGTCGGTTTATTCGGCTTGGTTGGCGTGCTGGGCTTGACCGGTGTTGGCTTGGTCGGTTTGTCCGGTTGACTTGGCACCGGGGTGGTGGTCACCGGGCGACTCGGCTTAGCCTGAGCGGCGTGTTTGATCTGCTTATTGGAGAACTTGCGCGCCTTGTAGCCGGGCTTGGAGGCAGCGAGTTTGAAGGTTAATTTACTCAGATTTTGTTTCTTCACCGTGAGCTTGAACTTGCCCACGCGGTTCGTCTTGCCGCTAGCCAACTGCTTCCCCTGAGCGGTGACTAGTTTGATGCGGGCGTACTTGGTGGTCTTGCCGGCAATGGTGTGCTTGGTCAACTTGACCTGCGTCAGCTTGCCAATCGTCTTGCTCTTGGCCATGGCGCTGATCTCGCCACCGGCGACCACGGTGAGGGCGGTTGCGACCAGTACTGCTTGCTTAATCCCCAGTTTCATGATGAAATTTTCTCCCCATTCTCTTTAGTTAACACAATTTGATTGCGTACAAGTAGTCTAACATGAACCAATTCAGAAAAAAAGCAGAGATGAAAATCACAAATAAAGATTGAGGGGCAACAGTGCACAAATTTTAAACGATTGTCAATAGTGGATATTCAATGAATAAACCGCTTCCACAAAACGCTAAATTCACAATCAAATATTAAAAAGATTGTGAAAACTGGTTGCCGTCAACCTAGACCACCGGTTATCAACCTAAGCTAATCAGTCGCCAACAATCATTTAAGATAGTCTCCATAACCAGTAAAATCAGCCCGCAAAAAAACGCCCAACCACCGGTGATCAATCCGGCCGTCAGGCGTTTTTTGAAGTGAGTGATCCGCGGTCACTCAACTGATTTGAATTAATCCGCTACCTTGGCGTGGGTATCGTCGTACATGTAATCCCGCGTCATTGGTAACATCCGGGCAGACGGGCCCTTGGAGATCAAATACTGAATCACGTCAATATTACCAGACTTGAAGGAAGCTGCGCAAGCTTGTAGGTAAAGATCCCACATGCGCACGAAGTTTTCGTCAAACATCTTAGCGACCTCGTCACGGTGTTGATTGAAGTTTTGATCCCAGATCTCCACGGTCTTTTGGTAGTGACGACGCAGGGGTTCCATGTCGTCGATCTGCAGACCGTTTTCGATGATGTGGGTCGTGTTTTCAATCAAGCCGGGCACGTAGCCACCGGGGAAGATCCACTTGTTCAACCAACCGTTGTTGGCGCCACCCTGTTGCCGGGTGATTCCGTGAATCAAGGCGACCCCGTCGTTCATCAGGTACTTTTGAACGCAGTCGAAGTATTGGCCCAAGTTTTCTTGGCCCACGTGTTCGAACATGCCGACGGAGGTGATGTAATCCCACTGTTCGTTGCCTAGTTCGCGGTAGTCTTCCAGGCGGACTTCAGCGACGTCTTGGAGGCCTTCGTCTTGGATGCGTTGGTTCACGTAGTCGTATTGTTCCTGGCTTAACGTGATCCCGGTGACGTGCAGACCGTAGTCCTTGGCCGCCGTGAGCATCAGCGTGCCCCAGCCACAACCGATATCCAGCAGCGTTTTGCCGGGTTGCGGGTTGAGCTTCTTGATGATGTGGTGGACCTTGTTCATTTGCGCCGTGTAGAGGCTGTCTTCCGGCGTTTCAAAGTAGGCACAGGAGTAAGTCATGGTGTCGTCCAACCAGAGCTTGTAGAAGTCATTACCGATGTCGTAGTGGTTCTGGACGTCAGCCTTGCTTTCCTTTTCCGTGTGCTTTTGCTTCGGTAAGAAATGAATGAACTTCTTGTTGTGGAAGAAACTGTCGGCGTTTTCGTAGGCCGCCGTCAGCAGGTCTTCAATACTACCGTCAATCTCAATGCGCCCATCCATGATGGCTTCTCCCAACGCAATGGAGGCGTTGCGGGAGATTTCCTTGACCGGAATGGCCTCGTGAATGGTAATCGTGATGTCGGGAGTGCCAGTCCCATAAACATCGGAAGTGCCGTCCCAGTAGTTGACGCGGACGGGGATGTTAAAGGTGTGGCTCAGAAACGTTTTGTAGAATGTTTTTTCAAGCATGTCAGGAGTCCTTTCCGGTTTTCTATTAAATTTGGACACAAGAAAACGAAATTTACTTAGCCATTATACGCCTTTAATGGAAGAAAGGGTAAGGGGCGACTTCATGTAACCGCTTAACATTAATTTGCCAAGAGGAAACGGCAAAAAAGGCGGATTCTCAAAACTGGCATGGTATAATGAAGTTACAATTAACCAGCGGAGGTCTTTCATTTGAAAAAATGGGTATGGGTCGTGGCAACAATCGTTGTGGCACTGCTGATTGGCGGGTACGCGTATTCCAATCATCACGCGACAGCCAAAGAGTACCAAGCGGCAATGGCCAACGGGCGTACTGCCATTCAAGCTAAACACTACACGCAAGCGGAAAGTTATTTCCAAAACGCTCTGAAGCGGCGGCTGAACGATAAGCCCGCCCAGCGTTATTTGACGCAAACGCAACGGTTCGTGTCGGCGGAAAATGCCTTGAGCGACTTGAAGTTCGCCAGCGCACAAAGCCACTACACGGCGGTGCAGAACACGACCAACGCCTCAGACGTGTTGGTCACGCGGGCCAAGGCCAAGGTCAAGCTGGTCAAGGGGATCCGCGCCAACGTTAAGCAATTCAAGAAGATCTTGAAGACGGCTAGCGGGCAAAATCTGGCCTTGAACTACGGGCAATCCAACACCACGTTAGACGAGCTCTTCAATAACGCCAAGTTCCGTCAGAAGTACTACAAGGACTTGTATGATCAAGCCTTAGCGCTACGTAAGGCCAACAATGCCGGTCAATCCGCGGCCACGTCGAGCGCAAGTGGCGCCAGCAGCAGTAGCGCGGCGGCCAGCTCCTCGAGCACCGGCACGTCGACCAGCAGCTCCAGCGCCTCACTGACGTCTTCCGAACAATCGGCGGCCAACAACTACTCCGGTAGCAACGAGTACACGGTCACCCAAAAGGAAAAGGAACTGAACGGCAAGACCATCACGGCGGCACAAATCAACAACGCCCGCAAGACCATCAATGCGGCGGGCGGTCAAGCCGACGCGATGAGTGATCAAGACGTGCGGGTTGCCTTACAGACGGCCAACAAGAAGAACATGTCTTTGACGCAGTACACGAAAGAATATTTGAAATAGCTTTGTGGCAGGTCACTGGCCCCTTGAGGGTCGGTGGCCTGCTTTTTCGTACCGGGGGTTGACAAATTTGGGCTCTTTGTCAACCGGTGTTGATGGGGAGAATTTGAGAGGTTCAATTCACTTACGAATTGGGCCTCTTTTTTGGACCCGAATATTGAATTCAATCTGTATTCTGTAGTGGAAGTTA
>NZ_RKLX01000017.1 GCF_004745505.1 Levilactobacillus suantsaiihabitans | reverse complement strand
TAACTTCCACTACAGAATACAGATTGAATTCAATATTCGGGTCCAAAAAAGAGGCCCAATTCGTAAGTGAATTGAACCTCTCAAATTCTCCCCATCAACACCGGTTGACAAAGAGCCATAATTTTTAGAAAAAGCAGCGCTTGGAAACTTGTGAATAGCTCAATAGCAGCGTTATCGACTGAGGTGGGGAGACACTGGCTTAGGTCGATGAAAAATAGCATAACAAAAAAGCACCTCGCAATTGCGAAGTGCTTTTCCAAGTTATTCATGATGCCCCGAGCAGGATTCGAACCTGTACTTGATCTCTCAAACAGCGACCTGAACGCTGCGCGTCTGCCAGTTCCGCCATCGGGGCAACTCAACAACAAGTAATATATTACACTAAAGTCTTGGAAAAGGGAACCCCTTTATTCAACTTTTTTTGAATTTGGGAATTTAACCGCGGTACCATAGCCATGAACGACTAAAAATTTCGGTGCCACATTCATCCGAACGACCTCGGTATTGAAACGAACCTCGATCAAACCATCGGCATCGGTCTCTTGGGCTTGCTTCATCAAATCCTGTTTGACCTCATCAAATAATCCGTCGAACAGTGAAAATTCATCCGGCTTTTCTGATCGCAACATGGTGCTCGCCGTTGCGGTTAAGATGCCTTGGATGGCGTGGGTGCGATTCAACCCACCAGTTGTCATAAACATGTCTAATCCCCCTCGAATTTTTTGGACCAATAGTGTTGCCCTAAAGTGGCCAGAGCTGCGCCAATCACGATCCCGGTACAGTTGGTGATGACGTCATTGATGTCGACCCAGCGCCCCAAGCTCACGAGCCAGTTGCCTAGGGCTTGCCCAGTTTCCAGACTCAACCCCGTGGCAAGTCCCGCCAGCAGCCAATGGGGCCACCGCAGACGGGGCCAATTTAACCGCAGTAAACACCCCTGGGGCACGGTCATCAAGATGTTGCACCAAAATGACGCGTCGACACTGCCGCGGCCTAGGGGTTGCAGGACCCAGATGCCCCCGGCAATCCAGTGGGTGGTGATGACACTGACGCTATCACTGCCAAAAGAAAAGGCGATTGGCGTCCAAGTCAAGAGGCTAAGGCCCCAACAGCCCAACCACCACAGCAATCGCCAATACTGCCGTGCACGCGCGGCACGCAGACTCAGTCCCAGCCAAATCAGACTGACCAGTACGGCGGGAATCCAACGAATCATGGCCGCACCTCCTCAATAAGTCCAGTATACCGGGTCCGTCGGTGGCGGACAATGGTCCGGACCATATTTTTTTAACGCAACCGGCAATTTTAAATTCGCCTGGCTTGAGTTCTCCAGAGTTTAGCGGGAAAATTGACTCAACACTCATTTGAGAAAGGGGAAACGGTATGGAACCAACTAATTTACCAACCAAGATCAAGGTGCGTGGCGCTAAGGTCAATAATCTCAAGGACCTCGACGTGGACATCCCGCTAAATAAGTTCGTCGCCATCACGGGCCGCAGTGGCTCGGGCAAGTCATCGCTAGCGATGGGCGTGCTGTATGCGGAGGGGGCGCGGCGCTATTTGAACGCGTTGTCGACCTTCACGCGGCGGCGCATCAACCAGATGGGCAAGGCGGCTGTCGATTCCGTCGAGTATTTACCATCGGCTCTGGCCTTACGTCAACGGCCACAGGTGCCCGGCGTCCGCTCCACGGTCGGGACCATGTCGGAGAGCTTTAACATCTTGCGGCTGGTCTTTTCACGGTTGGGCTCGTCGGTCTGTCCCAACGGCCATCGGGTGCCGCCAACCCTGGACGTCGCGGAAAATGACGGCTACGTGACCTGTCCGACCTGTGGGGTGACCTTCATGGCGCCCAGCGCGGAAGACTTTGCCTTTAATTCGGCCGGAGCGTGCCCAACCTGTGGCGGCTTGGGGCAGGTCTGTCAGTTGGATGCGTCTTTGATCATTAAGAATGAAGACCAGACGCTAGAAGAAGGCGCGGTGGCGTCCTGGCATCTGCCGGGGCGGAATTTCATGCCCATCGTGGCCAACGCCATTGGCATCCCCATCGACGTGCCATACAAGGATCTGAGTGAAGCCGACAAGCAACGCGTGCTTCACGGTAAGAAACAGTATGTGGCCATCGATATTCCCAGCAGCAAGGGCAAAATCTTTCACATGGACAAGGCGGTCTACGAAAACGCCTTCGCCGCGGTCGAGGACAGCATGGCCACCAGCAAAAACGAACGGACGATTGCCAAGCTCAACAAGTTTTACACCTTTGATACCTGCCCGGATTGTCACGGCACGCGGTTGAATCCGAAATTACTGCGGCAACAGCTAAACGGGAAAAATATTGCCGAGGTCGCCGATTTACCCATCAATCAGTTGCGCGAATTTGCGACGACCATTGTCGACTGGCTTCCCGAACGGATGCACAAACTCGGTAGTGATTTGGTTGCTGAATTGCGGCTGAGCCTTCAGCCAATGGTCGACTTGGGGCTGGATTACCTGACGTTGAGCCGGCCAGGAGATACGCTGTCGACCGGGGAACTCCAACGAATCCAGTTGGGGCGGACCCTGCGCAGTGCCACGACGGGCGTGCTCTACGTCTTGGATGAGCCTTCAGTGGGACTGCATCCGGCCAACGTGACCGGGTTGATCAAGGCCTTTCGCGGACTGGTCGCCCAGGGGAATTCCGTGGTCGTGGTCGATCACGATACCCGTATCATTGGCGCGGCCGACTACGTGATCGAAATCGGCCCGGGTGCCGGGAAGAACGGCGGTACCGTGGTGGATGAAGGCACCGTCGACCAGGTGGCCCATAGCGCGCATTCGTTGATCGCACCATTTCTCAACGGAACGGCGACCTTGCGTGAACGGCCACAGCTGGCGGCCGACGCGCTCTGGCAAAAGGGCCAGCTGGCCATCGAGGTGCAACACCGGTTTAACATTGCTGACGTCGCCGTGAAATTTCCCAAGAATCGGCTGACGACGGTCACGGGGATGAGCGGGGCCGGCAAGACGACGCTGGTCTTGGACAGCCTGATTCCGGCTATCGAGGCCGACGTGGATCACCGGACCTTGCCGCGGCACGTGACCCATTTGGACCGGGCCGGCATTCGCCACGTGGTGAAGGTCGATTCGGTACCGGTCGGCAAAAACGTGCGCTCCACAGTCGCCACCTATACGGATATTTTGAACCGGCTGCGTAAACTCTTTGCGGCCACCCCAGCGGCTAAAGCACACGGCTATACCAATAGTCGCTTCTCTTACAACGTTAAGGCGGGCGCATGCCCAATGTGTGGCGGGACCGGACAAATTTCACTAGATGTGCAGTACCTGCCGGACATCACGGAAGTCTGCCCGCAATGTCACGGTCAGCGCTACAATCAAGAAACGTTGGCCGTGAAGTGGCATGACTACAGCATTGCCGACGTTTTGGCCTTGTCCGTGGATGAGGCTTTGCCCGTCTTTGCCGAGGAAGCCGGTATTGAACAGACCTTGCAGACCCTGCATGACATGGGGCTGGGCTACCTCTTGTTAGGGGAGAGCACGCCGGCCTTGTCCGGTGGTGAGGCCCAACGGCTCAAGCTGGTCTCTCGGATCGGCAAACGCCAAAACGGTACGCTGTTTATTTTTGATGAACCCACGGTGGGCCTGCATCCGCTGGATATTCAACAGCTGGTCAAGGTCTTTGACCAGTTACTACAGCAGGGGGCCACAGTTATCGCGATTGAACACGATTTGGACCTGATTGCCAATGCCGATTACGTGATCGACATGGGTCCCGGCGGCGGAATCAACGGGGGCCAATTGGTTGCCACGGGGACGCCGGCAGCTGTGAGTGAAACACCCGGGAGCGTCACGGGCAAGTACCTCAAGGACCAGTTGGCCTTGTTCGGACAACGGGCTTAGTCAGCGTTGATGGTCAAATAGTCGTTATGCCAATCAATTTGGTGAAACCATGACGCCAGCCACAGGCCAATCAATGGTCGGTTCAGATAGACTAACTGTTAGCCAGACAAACTAAAAAGCGCATCGCCAATTGCTCGGCGGTGCGCTTTATTTGGATTACATTTTCTTAGAAACGGTGTAGCGTTGTTTGGTCGAGGGTTCCGACTTATCCGTTAGCTGTTGCTCCGCTAAAAAGATATCAAATGATGGTTCCCCGTGTTCGCTCTTAACGACCAGGACGTGGCCGGATTCATCGTGACGTTCCCGGTAAATCTGAGCTTGCTGCACAGCTTCATGATAATCATGAAAGTTACCAATTGAATCTCCTGGGTTGAAAAGGACTACTTCATCCATCTAATCATTCCTTTCGCTGCTAGCTACTAATTTCATTATAGCGCATTTGCCTTGAAAACGATACCAAATTACAACCCGGCATCCATGGTGAAGGTCAATGCGGATTGCTCGGCGTTGGCCGCAACTAATCTGCCAATCTGTTCTTGCATCAATGTGGCCATCGTGGCAGCCGTGGTTGCGTTGAACGCGCCTAATCCCGTGGCCGAGGTGGTCGCCTGTTGGTCGCCGACCTGTAGGCGGTGGTAGCCGGCGATTTGCGTTTGCTTGAGGAAGCTGTCTAGGAGCTTGCGGTTTTGGTGATAGTGGGCTTCACTCAAGACGTCGAGCAGTTTGTTGGTCCAATAGGGATTCTTTTGGGTGTAGGCCTGGTTGTCGGCACTGTAAGCGGCGCCAACCTGGTCGCCTTGCGCGTAGAAAGGCAAATACGGGCTAAACGCGGGATTGCCCAGGCATTGCCAAATGACACCGGCGAGGACCGGCTGGACGTTGCGGCGAATTTGCAAGATGTGAGAGTTTTGCGTTCGCGACAGGCCGACCGCTCTGAATTGGTGTTTTTCCGTTGCTTTTCCGCTGCCGAGTGGGTCGTAGGGCGTTTCTTGATAGTGGGAGCCTAAAAACTCCTGAACCGCCGCCACGCTGATTTTTTGTTCGGCGTGCCGGATGAAGGGGAGGTCCTGGCTGGTCGGGTTCTCAAAGGCACTGGGCGTAAACAACTTGTGGCCGTACCACACGCGCGGCGTATTGTAGTGGGCGTCGTCACTGGTCTGAGTCCCAAAGATATGGCGAGAATTGAACCGATTGCCGTCCGGGTTCAAGCGGTTGGCCTGGACGAAGTGACGGATACCTTGTGAGGACATGAAGTTGTGCGGGTCGTCGAAATCAATGTCTTCGATGGCCAATTGGTTGGCGACCACGGCGTAAGCATTATCCGGGATGCGTTGGGCGACCCAGTGATGACCACTCACGATTTCCATGTACCAAACCTCTTCGCTGTCACTGAATAGCACCCCGTTGGTTTCGGCCGCGCCGTTGGTCGTGACCAGTTCGCCGAGGCGTTGAACGCCGGCCTGAGCGGAGTCTACGTAGGGCAAGACCACGGTTACCATGGCGTCTTCGGCAATGCCGTCTGCGACTAAGGGGTCCACACCCAGCACTCGAGAATTGGTATAGGCACTTTCGGTGGCACTCATCGCCACGTTTTTCTCATTGATACCGCTCTCCTCGTAGAAACCTTCACTAGGATCGGTATCGGGCATTGCCGTGTAATGGTAGGCTTTTTTGGGAAGTGTCGTGGTAAAATGGTTGCCCTTGGAAATAAAATTGAGGTCCCGCGGTTCGTTAGCTGCGTGAATCTGTGCGCGTTTGGGCCAAATCGCCACAAAATTATCTTCGTTGCGGGCAATCAGCGTGCTGCCATCGATGGTGGCCAGCTTGCCGGCCAAAAATGACGTGCACGCCGCATGAGTTTGACGGGTCATGAAAAATTCCTCCTTAACGTTAGGTTGAAACTAGTTGTCATTACTATAGCACAATTGCGACACTAACCCATGATATGTATGAAGGTTTGCGGGCATGAGGCATTCGCCACCGCTAAATCAGCAAAGTTTGCTAGAATAGGGGTGAGTCTCATGGTTAAGTGGCAATGCGTATTTTTATTGGGGGTGCGCCTACTTTGGCGACGGTAGGCGGCCAGCACACAATAGCGTTGCCCAGGCGATTAGAGTGATTAAAAAATCAAAAAGGAGATGCCGGTATGGCACATGCACATCAGCATGAATCAATTGAACAGGAACTAGAATGCGTTTCGCAAGTCCCAATTTTTCAGCGCCTGGCCGCCGATCAGTTGACGTCGGTCGCTCAGATGACCCGGCCCGTGGTGGCCAAGAAGGGGGGCACCGTCTTCAGTACCGGTGAGGTCTCCCAGACGCTGTACATCGTCAACGTTGGCCAGGTGCGGCTCTATCACTTGGCCGAAGACGGCCGTGAACAGGTCTTGCGGGTTCTGAATCCGGGCGACTTCATTGGGGAGATTGCCCTGTTTACGGATGAAATTCATTCATCTTATGCGGAAGCTACTAAGGATAGTGAACTGTGCACGATTTCGCGGGCCTCGCTAACGGCTCTGATCAAGGACATGCCGCAGCTATCAATGGCCTTGTTAGGGGCACTGGCGGATCGCTTGAAGACGGCGGAACGGCAGGCCACCTTGCTCGCCATTCCGGATGCCTTGCCGCGGCTAGCCGGCTATTTGCAAGAGATCAGTGGCCATCAGGCCGGGACCATCGACTTACCGATGAGTAAGCAAGACCTGGCCGCTTATTTGGGAATGACGCCAGAATCCTTGAGCCGTAAGCTGCGCCAGCTGGTCAAGGACGGCGTGATCGAAACGATTGGTCGCCGACAAGTGAAGGTTTTGGATAGCTCGGCGTTGGCCGCGGTGGCCCCTGAATAGGTAACGGGTTAGCTATCCCTTAAGAATCCTTAATATTATGGTATTCACCAAACAAATTTGCTAAAATAATGGGTGTTGTGTTTCATTTATCTTAATGAACGACTAAAATTAGACTTTAAATGACTTAGAAAAAAGGGGATACGCACATGTGTGGATTCGTTGGCTACGTGAATCAAAAAGATGTTCCGACTAACACCATCAATAGTATGGCAGATCGGATTAAGCACCGGGGGCCGGATGACGAGGCCTACTTCCACGACGAACAAGCCGTGATGGGTTTCCGCCGGCTGTCAATCATTGACTTGGCTCACGGAAAGCAACCAATGTACAACCGGGATCAAACCAAGGTTTTGACCTTTAACGGTGAAATTTACAACTATCAAGAAATTCGGGCTGACTTACAAAAGTTAGGCTACGAATTTCAAACGGACGTGGACTCAGAAGTCTTGATCCACGGTTACGATGCTTGGGGTCCTAAGCTGTTGGACCGGCTGCGGGGGATGTACGCCTTTGTCATTTATGACAAGACGACTAACGAAGTCTTTGGTGCCCGGGATCACTTTGGCATCAAACCGCTTTACTACTATGATGACGGCGACACGTTCTTGTGGGCGTCTGAAATCAAGGCGTTCTTGGAACATCCTAATTTCAAGAAGGAATTCAACGAAGCGCTCTTGCCAATCCATTTGAGCTTTGAGTTCATTCCTTCACGTGACACCATGTTCAAGAATGTCTACAAGGTCTTGCCAGGCCAATACTTCATTCACCACGCCAATGGGGAAACGGAAACACACCGTTACTTCAAGTTCAACTACGATCACATCGACAACACCCAAACGGTTGAAGCAGATGCCAAGAAGATTCGCGGCATTGTGGACGAATCCGTTAAGGCGCACATGATTGCCGACGTGGAAGTGGGGAGCTTCTTATCCAGTGGGATCGATTCTTCCTACGTTTTGAATGAAGCGTCCAAGTTAAAGCCAATCCAATCCTTCTCCTTAGGGTTCAAGAATTCTAAGTACAGTGAATTGAGCTGGTCCACGGAATTTGCCAAGGAAATCAAGCAAAAGAACACACCATTGTACATGACCGGGGATGACTACTTTGACATCTTGCCAACTATCATGTACTACATGGACGAACCGCTGTCGAACCCATCGGCCATGCAGCTGTACTACCTGTCCAAAGGGACGCGGAAATCCGTCAAGGTGGCGCTGTCTGGTGAAGGGGCCGACGAATTCTTCGGGGGCTACAACACCTATCTGGAAGCCATTCCGTTCGAACGTTACCAAAAGTGGGTTCCTAAGGGTATTCGCAAGATGCTGGGTGGCATCGCCGAAAAGCTGCCACGGTTCCACGGTCGGCGGTTCTTAGTTCGTGGGGCGCAACCGCTGAGCGAACGTTACTACCGGGTCAACTACGTCTTTGACTACCATGACCGCAACAAGATCTTGAAGAACCCTAGTCTGAACCAAGACGCTGGGGCTTACACCAAGCATCTGTTCGACGATGTCAAGGGCTTAGACGAAATGACGCAAATGCAATACTTCGATATCAACACCTGGTTGCCTTACGACATTTTGCACAAGGCCGACCGGATGAGTATGGCCAACTCCCTAGAAGTTCGGACGCCATTAGTGGATAAAGAAGTGGCTAAATTTGCGGCAACCATGCCTGTCAAGACGCGGATTCACGCCGATGAGACCAAGGTATCCTTGCGAACGGCCGCTGAAGCCGAATTGCCAGAACGTGTGGCCAAGAAGGAAAAGATGGGCTTCCCATCTCCAATTGCCACTTGGATCAAGACGGAACCTTACAAGTCGCGGATCATCGAGGCGTTTAACTCTGATGTGGCCCACAAGTTCTTTAATACCGATGCGTTGATGGAAATTTTGCATGAACATATCAATGGCAAATCCAGCATGCAAAAGATCTTTACCATTTACACGTTTATTCTGTGGTACGAAGTTTACTTCCCAGAAGACACGACGGCCAAGACGGTCGACTTAGTTCACCGCACGCAAGTTTAATTTAACCGGACCGCCGTTTGGCAGGACCGACCCTGATCAAGGTTGCTATTGGACTCGTCCGTTAACAACCTTGATTGTGTTTACTTAGCAAAATTTATTTTTAGAAATCCAGTACGTTGTGAAGGGACTTTAATTCGTTATGGAAACCAATGGAGTAAAATTCACGCCCGTTTTATTGGGGAGTGACTTTAACGTTTACGGGATGGCGCGGTCATTTTATGAACTGTACCACCAACCCGTTCAGGCCTTTGCCAGCATTCAGCTCGCACCGACCCGCTACACGAAAGTTGTCAACTTGGAATTGATTCCGGGATTCGATGAGGACCCCGTGTGGATCGAAACCATGCGCAAGTTGAAGGAACGCTACGCTAATCATCCGGAACCCGTGATTCTGATCGGGTGTGGGGATGGCTATGCCGAGTTGATCAGTAAGCACAAGGCTGAATTGGAAGACGTGTTCATTTGCCCGTACATTGATTACGATCAGTTGCGCCACTTGAACAATAAGGAAAACTTCTACAAGGTCTGTGATCAATACGGCTTGCCATACCCGGCAACGCGCATCATCACCAAGGCTGAAGCCACGGCCGGCGACGTGGAACAACCCTTTGACTATCCGGTGGCCCTGAAGCCCGCCAACAGTGTGGAGTGGTTGGATGTCCATTTTGAGGGCCGCAAGAAGGCCTTCCGGATTCAAAGCGAAGCCGAATTCAAGGATATCGTGGGAAAAATCTACGACAACGGCTACACGTCCGACCTGATCTTACAGGATTTCGTCCCCGGCGATGACAGCAACATGCGGGTGCTAAACGCCTACGTGGACCGCAACCATCACGTGAAGATGATGTGTCTGGGTCACCCGTTGTTAGAAGATCCCGCACCATCGGCTATCGGCAATTACGTGGCCATCATTCCCGAATACAACGAGACCATTTACCACAACATTCAAAAATTCTTGGAAGCCATCAAGTTCACCGGCTATGCCAACTTCGATATGAAATACGACGTGCGTGACCAGTCGTTCAAGCTGTTTGAAATCAACTTGCGTCAAGGCCGCAGCAGTTTCTTCGTGACGCTCAACGGCTACAACCTGGCCGATTGGGTCGTCAAGGACTACGTGAAGGACAGCCTCGAAGACGCGCCCACCGTTTACGGCAACCAAGATGAAAGTCAGCACGCTTTGTGGCTCGGGGTACCGGTCAAGGTCTTCAAGCGCTACACTCGCGAAAACGCCGACAAGGAACGCGCCTTAAAGCTGATTGCGGCGGGTAAGTACGGCACGACCTACCGTTACGATCAAGACATGAACCTGAAGCGTTGGGCCCTGATCCAATGGATGCAGCACAACTACACGGTTAACTTTAAGAAGTATTTCGCAGAAAATAAGGGGTAACTACCATGAAAAAATTCTTTACGATCATTGGTGGCATGGGCACCATGGCGACCGAAAGCTATATTCACTTGCTGAATAAGCGGACGCCAGCCCACGCCGATCAGGAGTATTTGAATTATATTTTGGTCAACCACGCGACGGTGCCGGACCGGACGGCTTACATTTTAGATCACAGCCAACCGAGCCCGTTGCCGAGTCTGCTCGAGGATATTCGCCAGCAGAATCAACTGGGCCCAGCCTTTTTCACCTTGCCGTGCAACACGGCACATTACTTTTATGATGACCTGCAAGCGGCGGCCGACGTGCCATTGCTGCACATGCCGCGCGAAACGGTCAAGGAAATCATCCGCAAGTTCCCCAATGCCAAGCGCATCGGTATCACCGGGACGCAGGGGACCATTACGGACAAGGTCTATGAACATGAGGTCTTGGCGGCGGGGTTGACGCCCGTGTTGCCGACCGATGAGATCGAAGCGGAGACCATGGCCTTGATCTACGACAACATCAAGGAAAAAGACCACGTGGATCCCGTGCTCTACCACCGCATCTTGCGGCAAATGATCGACGAACAGGGGGCCGACATCGTCATCCTCGGCTGCACCGAGTTGTCACTGGCCCAAGAACGCGAACCCGAAACACAGATTCCTTTAGTGGACGGCCAATCCGTATTGGTTGACCGGACCTTGGAACTGGCTTTAAAGATGCGTGAAGCCTAAAAAAACCGCACCAACCTGACTTCCCTAAGACGGGAGGTGGGTTGGCGCGGTTTTTTTAGATTTAAATTAGTCGTTGACGTCGATGACGACCTTTAGCGCCGTCTTATCGGTGTTGGCCCGTTGGAAGGCCTGTTCACTGTCGGCTAGGGGATAGTGAGCAGAAACGATGTTAGGGAAGAGATTGTCCGGTTGGGCAACGTTAGCGATGGCTTCCTGAATATCGGTAGCTGTGTAAATGGCTGAACCAATCAGACTGATTTCGTTCATGGCCAAGAACTGTGGCTTGAAGGTAACGGGCTCAGCCCCTAAGGCCACAACCACAAACTTGGCACCGAATTTTGCTTGGGCAATGAAGTCAGTCATGAAGCTAGGCAGGCCCACGCAGTCGATGTAAGTATCAACGCCAATTCGTTCGTCACCCATGAGGCCAGTACCTGTGCCGAACAGGTCTTTTAGCGCAGCGGTCAAGTCGGTCTTGGCCGAATTGATGACGTGGGCGCCGAGGCGTTTGGCAAAGGCTAAACGTTGCTCGTCGATATCGACCACAGCCACTTGGGTAATCCCTTGTTGTAACAATCCGGAGGCGCTTGCCAGTCCGACCGGTCCAGCACCAAAGATGCAGAAGCTTTGTTCCGGAGTGGGGTGGACGATGTTCTTGCCATGGATCCCGACAGCGTAGGGTTCAATAACTACAGCGCGGTCAAAGGAAAGGTCGCTTGGCAAAAGAAAGACATTGTCATTTAACACGGCGTCTTTGATGAGATTCAATTGTGAAAGGCCACCGGCCATAGCCAATTGACTGGTTGACCCCTTAGCTCGGCTAGGATTGACGAAAACGTGGTCCCCGGGGTGGATACCCTGAACGTTAGCGCCAACTTCAGCGACCTCGCCGACAAATTCGTGTCCGAGCGCGCCGCCTTTCAGGATACCAATCTCGTCGCCACCCAGATTGTAGGCGTGGAGGTCGGAGCCACAAATGCCGTTACGCATGACCTTTAGGACCAGATCGTTGGCGGTTGGTTGAGGGGCAGGGAGTTCCTCGACTGAAATATCATGAATACCGTGATAAATAACACCTTTCATTACGTTCACTCCTTCACATATTCTTAACTTTATGATAATGGACTGAAACTTGAAAGTCAAAACGGAGTGGGGATGGTATTCTGCAGAAAAAAGCCTGGGAAAATCTCCCAGGCTCATGTCACCTTTACATAGCGGAAACGTGGGCCAAAAGGCGCCCGGTTCCGCTTAAAACTGCTAACCAAACAATCCAAAACTGGGATTATTCGGTTAGCAGCCTTAATGCTCGCCGGCTAGTCGCCCTTTGGCCCACTCTGAAAATTTGAATTAGTGAAAGGCCAAGGTCAGGCCCAACCCCACCGTCAGTAGCGCCACCAGTCCCAAAATCCAGTAGACCAGGTGCGGCGTGTCGCGTTCCATTTTACGACCGAAGCTGATTTCAATCAGGGCAATGGTGCCGATGCCCAAGATGAATTTCAGGCTGATCAACACGGGAGCGTGGCCAAAGGTGCGAATGCTTAAGACCACGCCGCTGATAATCATGACCAGGTAGGCCAGCCGGGCGAGGATTAGGAACTGGGTGGCCCGCTTTTCCGAATGTCGCGTGAGACCACCGATGACGAGTAACGTTAAAATAATCCAGGTCCAAAAATGTAGGGCTAACCACATACCAACCGCTCCTTCGCGTACGAATATAGGTTAAGCGTACCATATTCACCTGATAAAGGGGTACTAATTTCTCCGCTGATAGACCAGTTCGGCTAGGGGGCCTAACTGGTGGGCCTGAATCAGGTCAAAATGTTGTGGCTGAGCCAAGTCGCCAAAGAGGCGTTTACCTTGGCCCAAGAGAATCGGGGCCAGTTGCAGAAACAGCGTGTCGACCATTTCCGCCGCTAAAAGGGGTGTGAGAATCGTTTGACCACCGACAATCCAGGTATCGCCCGGTTGGGTGCGTAGGTCGCGTGCCAAAGTGACCACGTCTTCATCGGTAAAGGTCGTCAGCGGCAAATTTGGCCGATTCTGGTGCGTTAAGACGTAATTGTGCATCTGCGGGTTGGCCGGGTTAAACGGCGCGTCAGGGGCTTGCTGGGCGACGTAATCGTAGGTCACTCGCCCCATGATGGCGGCGGCCATGCTTGCCAAAGTGGCGGTCCCAGCATCGGTGGGGATGTCGGTCAAATGGGTGAGCCAGTCCAGATTGTCGTCGCTAGTGGCCAGGTAGCCGTCGAGTGAAGTGGCGCCGTAAAAAATCAATTTTCCCATGACTGAGGTCCTCCTTAAGTAGACGAAAGGCCCGCAGCCAATCATCTGCGAGCCTTTCAATTTGTTAGGCGTTACCGTTCAAGCCAGCAGCTTGGATCCAGTAAGGCTTGTCGTTTAAAATGATACGGTACCAGTTCGAGCCGTCGCTAGCCTTGTAGCCAGCCTTGTTGACGGTGACCTTCGTGCCGGCTGGGAAGTCGGTCGTGTGGCCAGTGGTCTTGGACAGGTAATTGGAATTTAAGACGTGGTTGTACAGCGTGTAGTTGGTGGCCGTGTTCAACGTGTAATTGCCACTCGCGTCACTGTAGGTGACCTTCGGGAACTTCAGCACCTTGCTGTAGACCCAGTACTTGGCCGTGGAATTCTTACTGAAACGAATCCGGTACCAGGTACCACTCCAGCCGCCTTTTTTCACACCACGCGAATCAACGTAGACCTTAGCGCCACGGTGGTCCGCACTCAGACGACCCCAACCGATCTTGTAGGCGCCGCTGGTTCCCTTGACGTGATTGTAGACGGTCCACTTGGTGTAGTTGTTCGCCAATTTTGCCGTCTCATTGTTACCACCGTGGTTGTATTTAACCGTCTTCTTCGGCGTCGCGGGCGTGTGGTCCGTCGATGCATCAGTATCGGTGTCCGTCGTCGTGCCCCCCAGGTCGGCGTATTGCGTCTTGACCAGGTTGACGAAGTCGGTCATGGTGTACGTGGTCCCAAAGTAGGCGCTGGCGTTAGACTTCCAGTAGCCGTCCGGATCGGTATGGTTGGTGCCACCCAGATTCAGCGATACATCATGGTGAGACAGGATGGTCGAATTGCGCTTAGGTGTCAACCCGTATTGTTTCAAAATGTAAGCCGTGTAGTAGGCGGCATTGTTCAATTCAGAGGCAAAGGCTGCTTTACTGTGGACCTCGACCTGTTCAAATTGAACGTAGCGTGCGTTGGCGATTGGACCGGCTCCCCAGCACAAGTACTTGGTGTTGGCGATGTTAATAATGTGGTTGGCATCCACGAAGGTGTGCACGAACGCATTCCCATAATGATTTTTCATATAGGTGATTTCGTTATAGATCGTGGAATTCGGGTTGGCCGTTTCGTGAACGACGACCCCTTCTGGCTTCCCATTGCGGTAACTATTCTTGGGAAAACCAGACCAAATATTCTTCGTAATTGTTGGCGTGGCGTAATGCTGATTGGCAATATAATTATTGATTGCATTGGCGCTAGCCGTCACCGCGTTGCTGCCCCAAAAGAGACCCACGCATCCCGCGGTCAGAGCGATTCCCCGAACCGCCCAACGTTGCCATTTTTTCATAATGTCTGCTCCTCCTATAGAAATTAATTATGAACTAAACAGAACTGAATCAACGACTCGATTATAACTTATTTTCCGCAGAAATGCGTACGCGTGTTCTACTTGGCGAAATGTGGGGTCGTTCGGAAATTCATAGAAAAATCACATTTTAGTCGTTGAAAAGATGCTAATGGTCGTATTGTGTCGTAATTGTTGGCGAATAAACCGGGAAAGTTCGGTTCTACCATTTTGTTTCAATCATCTTACAATTCGATTGCAAAGTCGCCGAAAACTTTTCCGCCAGCGCGTGGGGGACTTTACTTGCGTCGACTAGGAAACTTGACTATAATGATATTTTGCATACGAAAGGAGCGACGAACAATGGCTGAGACTAAAGAGATTAAGATTGGCGATTACGTTGCGGCGAAGAAATTTGGTCCCCTGGAACACGATTTCACTGGGGAAGTCACCAAAGTGTATGATAATTCAGTTTTAGTAGAGATTCGGGACTACGATCCTGCCGACAAAACGGCCGTGGGCGACATGAATAACCGTGCCGTTGTGCGGAAGTCAGCTGCTAAGATTACCGGGAACAGTGCGGATAAAAACTAGTTTTTTCAAACTTTTTTGAATTTATTTGCAAAAAATGATGACAACTCACAAATGGTATGCTATACTCATTTGTGTTGTGCGGGTGTAGTTTAGTGGTAAAATTCAAGCTTCCCAAGCTTGCGTCGCGGGTCCGATTCCCGTCACCCGCTTTCGAATGGGGCGGCCTTCAGGGTCGTCTTTCTTATTATTCGAAAGTTTTAACCGTCAATGCAATAGTACGTCAATCAAGTCTTGTCAGCGAGTCCGGGTGGCTGTGAGCCGGATCAAGAATATTGGCAGAACGGGGCATTAGCGACATTTAAATGAACTTTTAAAGTGGACTAATAAGTCAATCAGAGTGGTACCGCGGGTAATCTCGTCTCTTACAAGTAATTTTGTAAGGGGCGTTTTTTTATTCCGTGAACCAAATTGGTGTAAACTAGGCTTATCAACGTCAGTCAAGAAATAGGAGGAATACAGGATGGATTACAAACAAACGGTGACCACGGCGTTAGCGACGGCCTTAGACGGCCAACTGACGGCAGATGAGATTGCAGCCAAGCTCGAACGGCCCAAGACTTCAGACAAAGGGGACATGGCCTTTCCAACGTTCACGTTAGCCAAGGTCCTGCACCGCGCGCCGCAACAAATTGCGCAAGACCTGGCCGACAAGCTGGATACGACCGGCTTTGAAAAGGTGGAAGTCGTGGGTCCTTACCTGAACTTCTTCTTTGACAAGGGCGCTTATAGTGAGGCAACGTTGAACACGGTGTTGACGGCGGGGGCCGATTATGGGACCAACGCCGACGGTAACGGCGGCAACGTGCCTATCGACATGTCCTCACCAAACATTGCTAAGCCAATGTCCATGGGCCACTTGCGTTCGACGGTCATTGGAAACTCCATTGCCGAGATCTTGACTAAGAACGGCTACCACCCCATCAAGGACAATCACTTGGGTGACTGGGGGACCCAATTTGGGAAGTTGATCACGGCCTACAAGCTGTGGGGGAACGAAGAAGACGTCAAGAAAGACCCCATCAACAAGCTGGTCGAATACTACGTACGTTTCCACAAAGAGGATGTAGATAAGCCGGAACTCGACGACATTGCGCGGGAATGGTTCAAGAAGCTTGAAGACGGCGACCCAGAAGCCCACCACCTGTGGGAATGGTTCCGTAAGGCGTCCTTGCAAGAATTCAATGACGTTTACGATGAATTAGGCGTGAAATTTGATACCTACAATGGGGAAGCCTTCTACAACGATAAGCTGGCCGAAGTCGTTCAGATTTTGAAGGACAAGCATTTGCTGGTGGAATCACAAGGCGCCCAAGTTGTCGATTTGAGCAAGTATGATCTGAACCCAGCCCTGATTTTGAAGAGTGACGGGGCTTCGCTGTACATTACCAGAGATATTGCGACGGCCTTGTACCGTGACCGGACCTACCACCCAGCCCAAAACCTGTACGTGGTTGGTTCCGAACAGACGTATTACTTCAAGCAACTGAAGGCCGTTTTAAAGGAAATGGGCGTGCCATCTGCGGATGACTTACACCACGTGCCATTTGGTCTGATCACCGTCGACGGCAAGAAGCTGTCCACGCGTTCTGGCCGGATCATCTTGTTAGCCAAGGTGCTGGAGGAATCCATCAAGTTGGCGGGCGAAGAAATCAACGAAAAGAACCCTGATCTGGCAAACAAGGAAGAAGTTGCCAAACAAGTTGGGGTGGGCGCCATCGTCTTTGGCGACCTCAAGAACGAACGGACCAACAACATCGACTTCGTCTTGGCTGATCAGCTGAAGTTCGAAGGCGAAACGGGTCCTTACGTGCAATACTCCCATGCCCGGGCCGAAAGCATCTTGCGTAAGGCTGGTAACGTTGACGTGCAAGCTGCCGGTAACCAAGTGGCTGATCCCGAAGCCTGGGATACCATCAAGGCCTTGGCTGACTTCCCAGCCATCGTTAAAATGGCCTGTGCCGAATTGGAACCATCCGTGGTTGCCAAGTACGCGATTCGCTTAGCCAAGACCTTCAATAAGTACTATGCGCACTCCAAGATCTTAACGGAAGACGCTGAGTTGCCAGCACGGTTGGCACTGGTCAAGGCGGTTTCGACGGTCTTGAAGGAAAGTCTGCGGTTGTTGGGCGTCCAAGCACCAGACGAAATGTAAAACTTAAGATTTCACTACGAGGACTCGCCATTTGGGCGGGTCTTTTTTAATGTTCGGATATTCGTTGATTTCGGGTATTTTGTCGTGACGAACATAAAAACAATTATATTTGCCGGAAGACACCGTTTTCAGTAGTAACAGTGAGGGTAGTTCGCTAGATAGACCGTAAATAGATTTGCCATAAACCGTATATTAATATATTTATATCAAATAAAGTTCTCGTTTTGATTGACACAAACTGTAATTATTGCTAAAATTGGCCTAAAATATGGGAAGAGGGATGGCGATGACGAAGATTGCGGTAGTCATGGGATCAATTTCGGACTGGCCGGTCATGCAGCTGGCAGTCCAGCAATTAGCTGATTTAGGGGCGGATTGTGAACGGCGGATTATTTCTGCCCACCGGATGCCGGCGACGCTGCAAAGTTACGGGGAACAGGCGCAGGCTCGCGGCATCCAGGTCATCATCGCGGGTGCCGGTGGGGCAGCCCATTTACCGGGGATGTTAGCGGCTAATACCGTGGTGCCGGTCATTGGAGTCCCGATGCAATCCCGGGCCTTAAACGGGATGGACTCGCTGCTATCCATCGTGCAGATGCCGGCCGGCGTACCGGTGGCCACGATGGCGATCGGACAGGCGGGGGCTAAAAATGCGGCGTTACTGGCTGCCCAGATTGTGGGATTACAAGATAGTAAGCTGCAACAAGCGTTACAGGATTTCCGACTGGCACAGCGACGGGAGGCCCAACGTAGTGAACAAGAACTCTGAAAATGTGATTTTACCCCCAGCCACCATCGGTATCGTGGGTGGCGGTCAATTGGGCCGGATGTTGACGCTCAGTGCTAAGCAGATGGGGTATCGTGTGGGTATTTTAGACCCGACCCCCGATGCCCCAGCCGGTCAGGTGGCTGATTTTCAGGTCATCGCTGATTACCAAGATCAGGCGGCCCTGCAAGCCTTGGCCCGGGAAAGCGACGTCTTGACGTACGAATTTGAAAATGTTGATGTGCAGGCATTGGCGGCGGTCCAGTCCCAGACCAGTTTGCCTCAGGGCGTCCAGTTGTTAGAGATTACCGGCAATCGCCTGCGTGAAAAACGCTTTTTGGCCGATCTAGGAATCGCGGTGACACCGTTTGCGGCGGTGCCCAACCAGGCGGCCTTACCCGCGGCCTTGGCCCAGGTGGGCACACCAGCGATCTTAAAAACGGTGGCTGGTGGGTACGATGGTCACGGTCAATTGGATTTAGATGGTACTATCTGGCCGTTGGAGACGCCCACGTTGACAGCACGGTCCTGTATCCTTGAGGCGCGCCAAGATTTCACCTGTGAGGTGGCGATGATGGTCGCCAGAAGCGCTGCCGGGGACGTGGTGACCTTTCCGTTGGTGGAAAATCAACACCGCCACCACATTTTACACACGACGTTGGCCCCGGCGCGGGTACCGGCAACCGTGCACGCCCAGGCGCAACGGATTGCCAAGAAGATTGCGACGGCACTGACCTTGCGCGGGGTGTTGGGGATTGAATTTTTCGTTCTCTCAGATGGCCAATTGGTGGTCAATGAACTGGCACCGCGACCGCATAATTCGGGCCATTACAGCATTGAGGCCTGCAATATTTCTCAGTTTGAGGCGCACATTCGCAGCATTTGTGGCCTGCCGTTGCCCGAGATCCACCAGACCCGTCCAGCGGTCATGCGTAATCTGCTGGGGACGGACCTGACGTTGGCCCGGCACGCCCTGATGACGCATCCCAATTGGCATTTCCACGATTACGGCAAGGCGGAGATCTTGCCCCAACGGAAAATGGGGCACGTGACCTGTCTGACCGATGATTTTTCCGCAACGCTACTTGAATTGACGAACTTGAAAGGGGACCACTGAACGTGATCGAAAAAGGCGAGTTATGTTACACCGGCAAGGCTAAGGCCATGTATGCGACCAACGACCCCGATGTGTTGTGGGTCGAATACTTGGATCAAGCAACGGCATTAAACGGTAAACGCAAGGTGGCCATTGCCCAAAAAGGCCTCTTGAACAATCGCATCTCCAGCTTGTTGTTTCAGGACCTGGCCGCACATGGCATCCCCAACCACTTCATTTCCCAGACCAGCGATTACGTCCAATTGGTCCGGCGCGTGACCATGTTGCCCTTGGAGGTCGTGGTGCGCAATGCCGCCTCGGGGAGTTTTGAACGTAAATTTGGGGTTGCACATTTGACGCGCTTAACCCCACCCGTTTTGGAATTTTTCTACAAGAGTGACCAGTTGGACGACCCGGCTATCAATGATTCCCAGATTCATGCGCTCAAATTGGCCAGCCCAGCCACGTTAGCTGAAGTGCGGCGACAGGCCCTGCAGGTCAACCACCGGTTAAGTGAGATCTTTGCGGCCATGGGGATTCAGCTGGTTGATTTTAAAGTGGAGTTTGGCTTAACGGCGACGGGCACGGTCTTGTTGGCCGATGAAATCTCACCGGATAGCTGCCGGTTGGTCGATCAAGCGACACATCGCTCATTAGACAAGGACGTTTTTCGCCAAGACCTCGGGGAATTGACCCCGGTCTACCAAGAAGTGTTGACGCGTCTGGCAACCGTTGAAGGGAGTTCCACACATGTATCTGGTTAAGGTCACCGTTACTTATAAAGAATCCATCTTAGATCCCAAGGGCGAGGCCATCAACGATGCCTTGCAACGCCTGGGCTACCGTGACGTGCAATCCGTTGAACTGGGGAAGTATTTCGAATTACGAATCGCCAAGAGTGACCGTCCCATAGCAGAACAGGTCGCCGAAATGTGTGACCGGCTATTGGCCAACGTCAATATGGAAACGTACGACTACGAAATCACGGAAATGGAGGCTCAATCATGAAATTTGCCGTGATCGTCTTTCCGGGGTCCAACTGCGATCATGACATGGCCAATGCCCTGCGCGATGTGTGCCACTGTACGGTTGACCTGGTCCCCGCCACGGCAACGACCTTGGCGGGTTACGACGCGGTCGTGTTGCCGGGTGGCTTTTCTTACGGGGACTACCTGCGTAGTGGCGCAATCGCTCGCCTGGCGCCGGTGATGACGGCCGTGAAAGCCATGGCGGCTGCGGGAAAACCGGTCTTGGGAGTCTGCAATGGCTTTCAAATTTTAACGGAGGCAGGTTTGCTGCCTGGAGCCTTACGTGCCAACCGGTCTTCGCAGTTCATCTGTCAGACCAGTACCCTGCGCATCAGCAATCCGCACACGCGTTTCACCACGGCTTATGCGGGACAAGCAACTATTCAATTGCCCATCGCGCACGGTGAGGGCAACTATTACTGCGATGAGGCCACCCTGGCCGAGTTACGGCAACACCACCAAATCGTTTTTGAATACGTCGACAATCCCAATGGCAGTGTGGCCAACATTGCGGGGATCATGAACCGCCAAGGCAACGTGTTAGGGATGATGCCCCATCCGGAACGGGCGGTGGAAGCCTTACTGGGCTCTATCGACGGTCTAGGCGTGTTTGCATCACTGATTGCCCACGAGGAGGAGAGCCATGCTTAAGACCAGAACGTTAACACCAGAAGAAGTCCAAGCCACCCGGATTTATCGGGAGTGGGGGCTGACCGATGCCGAATACCGGCAACTGTGCGATCAGGTGCTCAAACGCTTACCTACGCACACTGAAGCAGGGCTATTTTCCGGAATGTGGAGTGAACATTGTTCCTATAAGAACTCGAAGCCCGTTTTAAAGAAGTTTTGGACGCAGGGCAATCAGGTCATTGCGGGGCCTGGCGAAGGCGCGGGCATCATTGATATCGGGGATGGCCAGGCCGTGGTCTTCAAGGCGGAAAGCCACAATCATCCGTCGGCCATTGAGCCTTATGAAGGTGCGGCGACCGGCGTGGGAGGCATTATCCGCGACATTTTTTCCATGGGGGCCCAGCCAATCGCCATTTTAGATAGTTTGCGCTTTGGTGAATTGACCGATCCGCACACGAAGTACTTGGTCTCACAGGTGGTGGCTGGTATCGGTGGCTATGGCAACTGCATTGGGATTCCCACGGTCGGTGGCGACACGGGCTTTGATACCTGTTACCAGCACAACCCCTTGGTCAACGCGATGTGTGTCGGCATCTTAGATCAAGCCGACATGCAAAAGGGGCAGGCAACGGGGGTCGGCAACCGGATTATTTACGTGGGCGCCAAGACGGGACGGGACGGTATCAGTGGCGCGTCCTTTGCGTCGGCCGAGTTCAACGACGCCCGTGAGAGCCAACGCTCGGCGGTGCAGGTGGGCGATCCGTTTATGGAAAAATTGCTGATGGACGCTTGCTTGGAGGTCATTCACCAGCACCGTGACGTTCTAGTGGGGATTCAAGACATGGGGGCCGCCGGACTGGTGTCTGCTTCGGCCGAAATGGCCTCTAAGGCGGGCAGTGGGTTGGAGCTGAACTTAGACTTGGTCCCCCAACGCGAGACCGGGATGTCGGCCTTTGAATTGATGTTGTCGGAATCTCAAGAACGCATGTTACTGTGTGTGAAGGCGGGCGCGGAAGATGAGATCACCGCAGTCTTTGCCCGTTACGGCTTGGATGCGGTGGCCATTGGGACCGTCACCACCGGTCATCAATACCGGTTATGGCATCATCACGAACTGGTCGCCGATGTTCCCGTGGACGCTTTGGCAAGTGACGCGCCGGTCTATCAGCGAACTGGCCGGCAACCAGAGCGGCTCGCCCAGCAAGCCGGGGAGCAATTCCGCCCGATGGTGAGCGATGCCGCGGCGACACTGAAACGTTTGTTGCAACAGCCGACGATTGCGTCTAAACGGTCGCTTTATCGCACCTATGATTCGCAAGTACAGACCAATACGGTCGTGCAGCCGGGCTCGGATGCCGCTGTGGTTCGTATTCGCCACACGGACAAGGCCTTGGCGCTGACCACGGATGTGAATGGCCGTTACCTGTACCTGAATCCACGGGTGGGTGGTGAAATGGCAGTGGCCGAAGCGGCACGGAACATTGTGGCGTCGGGGGCCCAACCCCTGGGCATTACCGATTGCTTGAACTTCGGTAATCCGGAAAAACCAGAGCAATTTTATGAACTGGATGAGGCAGCGCAGGGCATCAGTCGGGCTTGTCGCAAATTAAATACGCCGGTGGTGTCCGGTAATGTCTCCTTAAACAATGAATCAAATGGCCAGGCGATTTATCCCACTCCAATGATTGGGATGGTTGGTCTGATTCGTCACCACGCTGACATCACCACGCAGGACTTTAAACGGGCCGGTGATTTGGTCTACGTATTAGGCGCCACACAAGGTGATTTCAATGGTAGCGAGTTACAAAAGCTTTTGACGGGCGAAATTAGTGGCACACTTTTCGACTTTTCGTTGACAATTGAAAAGCAACACCAAGACCTGCTGTTAGCGGCCATTCAGGCAGGCCTCGTGGCCAGTGCCCATGACGTTTCCGAAGGAGGGCTCCTGACGGCCATCGCCGAATCATGCTTTGGTCGTGGTCTCGGCGTGGACCTGACGACGGACCTGAGTGCGGTCGCCTTATTTGCGGAGAGTCAGTCACGTTTCGTCATTTCTGTGTCGCCGACCAAGCAAGTGGCCTTTGAAGCGCTGATGGGGACCGCCGTGACGTATTGGGGCCAGGTGACGGCCACCGATGACTTGCGGGTGCAAGCGACCGATCAACTGGTACAAGTCAGTGTGCGTGAAGCTAAACAGTTATGGGAGGAGGCGATTCCGTGCCTACTGAAGTCAAAGGATTAAATGAAGAGTGTGGTGTCTTTGGCATCTGGGGAGCGGCCAATGCGGCGACGTTAACGTATTTTGGCCTGCACGCCCTGCAGCACCGGGGGCAAGAAGGCGCGGGGATTACGGCAAACGATGCCGGTAATCTCCAGTCTGAACGCGGGTTGGGCTTGCTGGCTGACGTCTTCCGTGACCCACGGCGATTGGCACGCTTGACTGGAACGGCGGCGGTCGGGCACGTGCGTTACGCGACGGCCGGCAATCACGGTTTGGAAAATATTCAGCCACTGGCGTTTAACTTCAGTGACGCGCAATTTGCCCTCGCACACAACGGCAATCTGACCAACGCTCGGACCTTGCGTCGTGACTTGGAGGCCGCCGGGGCCATCTTTCACGCCAGTTCAGATAGCGAGATCTTGATGCATTTGATTCGTCGAAGCGCGGCCGCCACCTTGACCGAGCAGGTGCAGGAGGCCTTGCGGCAGGTCCACGGGGGTTTTGCGTATCTTTTGTTGACGAATGATCGTCTGTACGCAGCATTGGATCCCAATGGGTTACGCCCCCTGGTGATTGGCCAGTTACCAACGGGCGGGTACGTTGTTTGTAGTGAGACCTGCGCGTTAGATGCCGTGGGGGCCGAGTTCTTACGTGATGTGCAACCCGGTGAACTAGTGATGATCAATGATCAAGGGCTGCACATCAGTCGCTACACCACACACACGCAACTTGCCATCTGTGCCATGGAATTTATCTATTTTGCCCGGCCGGATTCCAATATCTACGGCGTTAACATTCATTCGGCGAGAAAGCAAATGGGCCGGCGATTAGCGGAAGAACAACCGGTGGCTGCTGATATTGTGGTCGGAGTTCCCAATTCGTCGCTGTCGGCGGCTTCAGGTTACGCGGAAGCTAGCGGGTTACCATACGAAATGGGCTTGATCAAGAATCAGTATTCTGCGCGGACGTTTATTCAACCGACCCAGGCCTTGCGTGAGCAGGGGGTGCGCATGAAGCTATCGGCGGTCAAGGGGGTCGTTGCGGGCAAACGCGTGGTGCTGATCGATGATTCCATCGTGCGCGGAACCACGAGCCGGCGCATCGTGAAGCTCCTTAAGGATGCGGGGGCTGCGGCGGTGCATCTGCGGATCGCTTCGCCGCCGTTACGGTATCCGTGTTTCTACGGGATCGATATTCAATCGACTAAGGAGCTGATTGCGGCGCAACAAACGGTCGCCGAAATGCGGCAAACTTTAGGTGCCGATTCGCTAGCCTTCTTGAGTGAACGCGGCGTGATCGATGCCGTGGGCCTACAGACGACGGCACCGTATGGTGGTTTATGCATGGCGTACTTTAATGGCGACTATCCAACGCCGCTATATGATTATCAAGCGGAATATGACGCTGAGGTGCAAGTTCACACACAAAAATGAAAGGGGTGGGGCAATGAGTGACGCGTACAAGAAAGCAGGCGTAGATCTAACCGCCGGCTATGCGGCCTTAAAGACGGTAAAGCAACTCAGCGGCAATGACCAATTAGGCGCCTTTGGCGGTGTATTTCCCTTGACTGACCAAGACTTGACGGATCCTGTTTTGGTGGCCGGTAGCGACGGGGTGGGAACGAAATTGTTGGTGGCCATTGCGGCGCACCAACACACGACGATTGGCATCGATCTCGTGGCAATGTGTGTCAACGATGTCTTGGCCCAAGGGGCACGGCCGCTATTCTTTCTGGATTATCTTGGCCTGGGTAAAACGGAAGCCGCACGGGTCCAAGCCATTTTGACTGGCGTCGTTGCCGGCTGTCGTCAGGCGGGGGCGCAACTGATTGGGGGCGAGACTGCCGAAATGCCGGATATGTATACCCAAGATCACTATGACCTGGCTGGCTTTGCGGTGGGCATCGTTTCTCGACAAGACCTTTTGGACCCAGCCAATGTGCGGGCCGGTGATGTGTTGATTGGCTTGCCATCGAATGGCCTGCACGCCAACGGCTTTAGTTTAGTCCGCGATATTCTGTTTAAACAACATGACTTGCCTCTGGAAACGGTCCTGCCCGAACTGGACCACAGTTTACAAGAGGAACTGCTCCGACCAACGCAAATTTACGTCGAGAGTGTCTGGCCGTTGTTAGCACAGCACCGCATTGCCAGCATGGCCCACATCACTGGTGGTGGCCTGATCGAAAATGTGGCCCGGGCCCTACCGAGCGGCTTGAGTGCCGAATTAGCGCTGGGCAGTTGGCCCGTCCCAGCCATTATGACCGTGTTGAGTCGATTGGGACAGTTAACACCGCAGGACTTACGGGAAACCTTTAACCTAGGACTGGGGATGGTGCTAGTGGTCCATCCTGAACAGGTGGCGGCCACCTTGGCTCAATTGGCGGCGGTCAATCAGCCGGCTTATCGCGTCGGTCGAGTGGGCGTTGGTGAGACGCCCGTCGTCTTTAAGGAGGCGACCCATGGTTAAGCGCTTGGCGGTCTTTGCCTCAGGAAATGGCACGAACTTTACGGCGTTGTGGCAAGCGATTCAAGACCGCCAGTTGCCCGCCACGATTGCGCTGTTGGTCTGTGATCATGCCGACGCGCCGGTGATTCAGCGCGCCCAAGCGGCTCGGGTGCCAGTATTTTGTCTTGATTTCAAGGCGTACGCCACCAAAGCCGAGGCCGAAACTGTCATTTTGGACCAGCTACGGGCAGCTCAGGTGACGGCCATCTTACTGGCGGGGTACATGCGCTTGATTGGCCCGACGTTGTTAGCCGCCTATCCTCAGCGCATCATTAATCTACACCCCGCGTTGTTGCCACATTTTCCGGGTAGGCATAGCATTGAAGATGCCTTGGCGGCGAAGGTAACGACCACCGGGGTGACAATTCATTTTGTGGACGCCGGTATCGATACGGGGCAGATCATTGGTCAGCGGGCGGTGCCAATCCTCCCCACAGACACGTATGCCACACTAGCGCCCCGCATTCACGCGGTGGAGCATCAATTCTATCCGGACACATTACAACAACTCTTAGCACAACAGCGAATTTAACCCGCACGATGGTTGCGAGAAAGGTGGTAGACAATGGCAAAAGTCTTGATAGTTGGCGGTGGTGGTCGAGAACACGCCATTGGTCGGGCAATGTTGGCCAGCCCCCAAGTGACGGCGGTATATTGCGCACCCGGTAATCCCGGTATGACGTTGACCGGAATCCAATGTGTGGCGATTGCCGAAATGGATTTCGTCGGTCTGGGCGATTTTGTACGTCAAGCAGGGATCGATTTAACGTTTGTGGGGCCAGAAGCCCCCTTAGCGGCAGGAATCGTTGATTATTTTGAGACCGAGGGGTTGCCCATCTTTGGGGCCAATCAGGCGGTGGCCCGGTTGGAGAGTTCCAAAGTCTTTGCTAAGGATTTCATGCGTCGTCACCAGATCCCCACGGCAGACTTTACCGTTTTTCATGACACCGCGGCGGCATTGGCCTATAGCCAGCAGGCCCCTTTGCCGCAGGTGATCAAGGTCGACGGCTTGGCGGCGGGTAAGGGGGTCACCGTGGCTAAGACCCATGCGGCAGCCGAACACGCCATTACCGCGGCCTTGGCCGTCACGCAGACGATTCTGATTGAGGCCTTTATGGCCGGTTTCGAGTTTTCCCAAATGGTACTGGTCGGAGGTGATCGGTTTTGCCTGTTGCCCACGGCGCAAGATCACAAGCGGTTGTTAGATGACGACCACGGGCCCAACACTGGGGGGATGGGCGCCTATTCGCCCGTGCCGCAGATCACGCTAGCCATTCGCCAACAGACGATTGAGCAGATCATTAAACCGACGATTGCAGGCATCAAGGCGGATGGTGCCACGTTCAACGGGGTCCTCTACGTGGGTGGTATCTTGACGGCAACCGGTGTTCAGGTCATCGAATATAATCTGCGCTTGGGTGATCCGGAGACGCAGATCTTGTTGCCGCAGTTGCGCGGGGACTTTTACCAAGTCATCGTCGACCTGTGTCATCACCGCCAACCGACGCTGACCTGGCAAACGGCCGCCACGTATTTAGGCGTGGTCTTGGCAACGCCGGGCTATCCCGACCACCCGCAGACTGGTGGTGCGGTGCCGACCTTGCCCACGGCCGATTATGCCGGGGTCAGTGGCACGCCGCAGCACTTGGTTAGCGCCGGGGGCCGGGTGATGATGGTCCTGGCGCAGGGAGCCGACCTGGCCACTGCGCAACGGCAGGCCTACGCCCAGTTGGCTCAGCTAGACACGGGACAGCTTCAGTTTCGTCATGATATCGGGTGGCAGGGGTTAACGACAGCCGCTTTTGAGCAGTAGTGAGGCCCTGGTAACGTCATGCGTGGCCGATTGCCTCCCCAGGTTCGGTGACTTACCTGATTACCTGAAATTTAGGCGGGGTCCTTTGCGTTCAAAACGAATATTTGGTACACTTGCTTTATAAATATGCAGAGGCATGTGGCTTCATTCCGAATCCTTTGCTATACTTAATGCAATTTTATGCGGGAGGGCCGTCGCCATGAAAAAAAGTATTCGCCAAGCGCGCATTGAGCAACTCATTAATCAGTACCCGATTGGGACTCAAGAAGAATTGATGGAACATTTGGAAGAAGTGGGTATTCAAGCGACTCAGGCCACCATCTCCCGGGATATTCGTGAAATGCAGATCGTTAAGGCCCAAGATGGCCACGGCCACTTGCGCTACACCATCTTTAAGGCGGGCAATCGCAGTGAAGAAGAGCACCTACGTGAGACCATCAACGAAGTCGTGACGGGCTTAACGCGGGTAGAATTTGTGAACATTTTGAAAACGCTGCCGAGTAACGGTAACCTGTTGGCCGCCATCTTTGACGATTTGAACTTGCCAGAGATTGCCGGGACGTTGGCGGGACACGATACGATTTTCATCATTAGTCCTAGCGCCGAGGTGGCCGAAAAGCTGCATGATGAAATCGCAGAGGAAATGAATCCGGAAATCGTACATTAATTTAGTCAAGTAAATGGGGCGGACCTGGTCGGAAATCAGCGACTTGGTCCGCTTTTTGCGGTTAAGGGTTATTAAAGATTCACGGGAATTGTGGTGTGTGCGCTGGACTATGCTAAAATAGGTCTAATACAATTGAGATAAGAAGAGGCTATTTCTATGAATAACCAAGAACCTAATCAGAATTTTTGGTCAGGCTTCAAAGCCCACTTCAAACGCTTCTGGCGGCGGTACCAACTGACGCGTTGGCTAATTGTGGTCGTCTTGACCATGATCTTAGTGGTGAGTGGTTACCTGACGTTTATGGCGAAGACCGCCAACGTTGGTAATTTGAAGGCCGCGCTGGAAAACCCAACGCAGATCTATGACCGTAAGAACCAAAAGGCGGGGACCCTGTATTCGCAAAAGGGGACCTACGTGGCGTTACGCAAGATTTCACCGAACGTGCAAAGCGCCGTGATTTCCACCGAGGACCGTAATTTTTATCATGAACACGGCTTTTCCATTAAGGGATTTGGCCGGGCATTTTTCCTGTACGCGAAGAATAAGCTGTTACGGCAGAACTACATCAGTGGTGGGGGGAGTACGTTGACCCAGCAATTGGTGAAGAATGCGTATTTGACACAAGAGCAAACGTTCACCCGAAAATTCAAAGAGTTGTTTTTATCAATTGAGGTTGAAAATGTCTACAGCAAGAAGGATATCTTGTCCATGTACCTGAACAACGCCTACTTCGGCAACGGGGTCTGGGGCGTTCAGGATGCGGCCGAACGCTACTTTGGCAAGACGGCGGCAAATTTGACGGTGCCGGAAGCGGCGACTCTGGCGGGGATGTTGACCTCACCGAGCGCCTACAATCCGGTGGATCATCCCCAAGCGTCACGGACGCGGCGAAACGTGGTATTGGGCTTGATGGCGGAGACCGGCGCGATTTCCAGTGCTCAGGCCAAGCAGTATCAAGCCACGGCGCAGACCACCAATGACACTTATAATTACAAGAACACGTATAAATACCCATACTTCTTTGATGCCGTCATCAATGAGGCTGTCAGCAAGTATGGCTTGACCGAGTCGGAGATCATGAACAAGGGCTACAAGATCTACACGACCTTAGACCAGGCCAACCAGACGCAGATGCAGACGCTGTTTAAGAACCCGAGTTACTTCCCGGCCAACGCTGCCGATGGGACCAAGGTTCAGGCCGCGTCGATTGCCATTGATCCGAATACCGGGGGCGTCGAAGCCGTGGTCGGTGGCCGCGGCAAGCACGTGTTCCGGGGCTACAACCGGGCCACACAGATGCAACGGCAACCCGGCTCGACCATTAAGCCACTCGCGGTCTACACGCCAGCGCTGGAAAATGGCTATTACTATGATTCGGAATTGACGGATAAAAAGAAGTCTTACGGGACCAACCACTATTCGCCAAGCAACTATGGTAACCAGTACAGCGGCAAGGTGCCGATGTACCAGGCGTTAGCGCAGAGTAAAAATGCGCCGGCCGTGTGGCTGTTAAACAAGATTGGCGTCGACAAGGGTTATGATTCCGTGAAGAAGTTCGGGTTACCCGTGACCAAGTCGGATAAGAACCTGGCGTTAGCGCTGGGGGGCTTGAAGACCGGGGTTTCGCCGCAACAATTGGCCCAGGCCTACACGGCGTTTGCCAACAACGGGACCATGTCGTCGGCCCATTACATTCGCAAGATCGTGGATGCTTCGGGCAACGTGGTCGTCGATACGACCGACAGTAAGGCTAAGACGACCAAGGTCATGTCCAGCAAGACTGCCAAGCAGATGACCAGCATGATGATGGGCGTCTTCAACTACGGGACCGGGGTCAGCGCCAAGCCGTATGGCTACACGATCGCCGGTAAGACCGGGAGTACCGAGGCCGATGGGGATACCGATGCGACGCGGGACAAATGGATCGTTGGTTACACGCCCGACGTGGTAGTGGCCACCTGGGAAGGCTTTGACAACACCAGCGCCAAGCACCATTTGGAAAACGTCAGCGGCACCGGTGAAGGTCCATTGTATCAGGCCGAAATGCAGAGCATCCTCCCCAACACCAAGGGGACCGCGTTTAACACCAAGGATGCCTCGACCATCGCCAAGGCGGCCAACAACAATAGTGGTACCGACGCTACCGACATTTGGGATTCCGTACAAAAGGGTATCGACAATGCTGGCAAGTCGTTTAACAACGCGGCCAACACCGTCAAGTCCTGGTGGAATTCCATCATGAATTAGCCAAATGTGGGTGGGATGAAAGCGCCTAACATGGTACAATAGAATTTGTATTGTAAATGGGCCGCGAGCCCACTGAGGAGGAAATGGACATGGCCGACAAAATGGCAGAGTTGGGCGAACAAGTGACCCAAGCACTCAAAGATTCAGAACAATTCCAAGCATTGCAAGCAGCATTCAACGCAATGAAGGCAGACACCGATACCTACAAGTTGTTTAAGGAATTCCAAAAGATTCAATTGGACTTACAACAAAAGCAGATGTCTGGTCAACAATTAACGGACGACGAAATGAAGCACGCCCGGGAAGTGGCCGACCAAGTCGGTAAGATCGACTCCATCAAGAACCTGATGGAAGCAGAACGTGGGGTCAACTCCATGTTAAACCAATTAAACAAAACGATTACGCAACCCATTCAAGATATTTACGCGGGTTAAGGATTTGTTGATCGTCGGCGCAACCACTCATTTTGGTGAGGTCGGTGCGCCGACGATTTTTTTATAAAAATTTGAGGGGGATTATCATGAAATTTATTCACGCGGCCGACTTGCATTTAGATAGTCCTTTTCTGGGCTTGACCGGTCTACCCAGCAGCTTGTTGGCCACTGTGCGCCAGTCCACGTTTACGGCGGCGACCAAGGTCTTTGACCAGGCATTGGCGCAACAAGTGGATTTTGTCCTGTTGGCCGGGGATTTGTTCGACCGGGCCGAGCAAAGCGTGGCGGCGCAGGCCTACTTGTTTCAACAATTCGACCGGCTTGATCAGGCGCAGATTCCGGTGATCGTCAGCTTCGGCAATCACGATTATTTGGCCGATCAGCACCAAACAGTCGCCTATCCCAAAAACGTGACGGTCTTAGGCAGTCAGGTGACCACCAAGACACTCACGCTGGCCGATGGTGAGACCGTCGCCATCAGCGGCTTTAGCTATCCACAACGGTGGGTGGCTAGTGACCCGTTGCCAGACTTTCCGGTCCACGCGGCGACGGACTGGCACATCGGGATGCTGCACGGGGCGGTGGCCACGGGAAGTGATGACCACTACGCGCCGTTTACCGTGGATGAGCTTTTGAGCAAGCGCTACGATTACTGGGCGTTGGGGCATATCCACCATCGCCAAACGCTCAATCAACAGCCGCCCATTCTGTACGCGGGCAACACGCAGGGGCGTGCCATCAACGAGACCGGTGCCAAGGGGGCCTATCTGGTCACCAGCGACCACGGCCACTTACAACCGCAATTCTTTTCAACGGCGACGATTGAATGGGCAACGGCGACACTGGATGCGGCCAATCTGACCACGCTCACGGCACTAGGCACGCGCCTGACGGACTGGCTAGCGAGCCAACCGGCCGCCCAACCGACGCTGACGGCGTTGACGGTGACGCATTTACAACTCGACGCGACCGATTTGACTAGTTTACGGCAGGGCGAGTGGCTGAACCTATACTTACGGACCCACGCGCGGCAACTGAAGGCGGCCCACCGTTATCTGGTGAGCGTCACGCCCCAAGTTCAGCCGCAAGCGCTCACGGCCCCGCAACTCGACCAGCAGTACTGGGACCAGGGAGCGGCTGCGGTCTTCACGCCGGCCAACTTACAGGCGACCTTTGGCAAATTGGCGCAGGAACCGGCACTGGCCGACTGGTTCACGCAGGCGACGCAGGATGCGACATTACGGCCTCAGGCGGAACAAGTCCTGGCAGAGTTAATGGGGAAGGAGGACCCTGATGTATCTTAATCGCTTGACGATTTATGGCTTCGGTCATTTCCACGACCGGACCTTCGACCTGACTCCCGGCCTCAATTACCTATTGGGCGCCAACGAGGCGGGCAAATCGACTCTGACCCAATTTATTACGGCCATCTTTTTTGGTTTTCCGACCAAGAAGCATCCGGCTTTGCGCTATGAACCGCTCGATGGCAGTCGCCTGGGCGGGGAGATCGCCTTTACCCAGGGTGACGTGGCCTATGTGGTCAGTCGCGTTGCGGGGCCACACGGTGGCAAGGTTACGCTGCGCGACGTGACCCATGACCTGGCGTTGCCGGCCGCTACACTCGCGCGGCTGTTAGCACCGGTCGATGCGCAGCTGTTTACCAGCGTCTATGCCATGAACGAGCCCCGGCTGGGGACCGTTTTTTCCGCGTCTAAACAGGAATTGATCGACCGCTTGCGTCACGTGGGGGCGGTGGGCAGTGACTTTTGGCTCCAGCAGGCCCATCAACTCGACCAGCAAGCCGAGGCGCAATACAAGCCACAGGGGCGCAATCCGCAGTTGAATCAACAATTACGCGAACACCGCGAGCTCACGGCGAAGTTGGCCAAGGCCGACGCGGCTTATGACACTTATTGGCAATTACTGCAGGATCAGCAAACGCTCCGGCAAACGCAACAGGCCACTCAGCAAGCCTTGGCCCAACAGCGAGCTGTCACGGCACAATTGACGCAACAAGCCGCGCTGTGGGCCACTTACACGGAGTGGCGGCGTTTGGGTGCGGCTGATCAGGCCCCGGTGAGTGGGTTTGCGCCCGAAGACGCCACCCAGTTGGAACAATTACGTAGCCACCTGACCGCCAGCACCCAGACGCTGACCCAGGAGCAGCAGCAGTTAAAACAACTTCAGCAAGCCGCCCAGTTACCACCGCTGTTTCAGGCGTACTTACCGGTGGCCGGGCAGGTCGACCCGTTGTTGACGCAACTACCCGCCATCGCCCAAGCGGCGCAAGACCAACAACGTTTAGTGGCTAGCCAACGGGACCTGGAGGCACGAGCAACTGCCTTGGAGCAACAATACGCCATCGACGGCCAAATGCCGCGGCCATTTTCCTTGGCCACCACGCAACAGGTCGCAGCGCTCCAGGACCGGTTAACGGTGGCCAGTCAAAAGCGCCGGCGCCTCCAACAAGAATTGAACCAACTCAATGAGCAATTTCAACGCCAACAACCGAACCGTCGCCAACAACGCAATCCCTTGGCCGACAAGCAGATCGTCTGGTTGGCGATTGGCCTGGTCGTTCTGGTCGGGTCGCTGTTGTTGCCCGGGACCTTGTTTAAATTGGTTGGCGCACTATTGGGCGTGGCCATTGGCTATTACGGGGTATTTCTGGTCGACAGCAGTACACCCGCTAGCCGCGAATTGGAAACGTTGACGGCCGATATCCGTGACAGCCAGGCGCAATTGCGTGAGGGCGGTCAGTTGGTCGATGACCTGAATAACCAGCTGGATGCCATCGCGTCTGCTCACGGCTTGGGTGATCTGCCCGTGGCCCAGTGGTCGGCGGCACAGGGGGCCATCGGTGAATGGGAGCACCTGACCCGGCAACTGGAGACCACGGGTACCCAGGTCGCCAAGGCCCAACAGACCGTGACGACCTATCTGGCCCAGCTTACGCAGGCCTTACCCGTGTTGGCTGGGGCCGATTGGGCAACCGTTTCACCGCAGTTGACACAACTACAGACACTCAAGCAATCACTGGCCACGCAAGCCGGTGACCTGGCCACGACCACTGACCGGCTCAAGTCGGCCCAAGCGGCGGTCGATGCTGCCCAACAGGCGCTGACGACCTTCTTGAGTACCCGTAACCTCCGCAGCGTCGAGGCCTTTTACCAGCGCTATCAAGCCCAACGTGAGCGGACCAATCGCCAGCAACAGCGTGCGGCTCTGGCCGAACAATTGGGCGACAACTTGGCGGCGCTACAACAGTTTAGCGACCATACCGCCTTGACCGACCAACTGGCGCAGGCCCAGGCCCAACAGGCGGCGACGCAACAACAGTTAGACCAGACGACAACGCGTTTGGCGACGCTAGCGGGGCAGTTGGCCCATTTGACGGCTAGTGGCACGCAGGCGACGTTGCGGCAGAAACTGGCGAACCTGGAGACGCAGATGCGAGCCACGACTCAGGATTGGTTGGTCAAACGCCTGACCAGTCAGTGGATCGCGGCGACCCTGGCCGCGGCCTCGGGCGATCGGCTGCCGCAAATTGTGGCGCAGGCCAGCAATTATTATGGCAAATTGACGGAAAACCGGTATACTGAAATTGAACTGACAGCGACGACGTTACGGGTCCGCCGACACGATGGCGAATGGCGCGAGGTCAGCCAACTGTCGCGGGGTACCGCAGAGCAGCTGGATTTGGCAGTCAAATTGGCCTTTGCCGTGGTCATGAACCAGCAGGTCGCCATGCCACTGGTGATCGACGATGGCTTCGTCAATTTCGATGCCCACAGACGCCAGGCGGCTTACGCGTTGTTAGCGGAAATTAGTCACACGTTACAAGTCATTTTCTTAACGGCAGATACCACTGTTGAACAGTTAACGGCGGGTAAGGTGCTTCGGCTTAGTGAATAGGAGGGCTAATATGGCGGCAACAAAACAATTGTTAGATTATAATGTCGATGAGGCGGTCGACCTCTTCGTCTTGTTGAAATCAGCGGATGTCCGCACGGCCAAGAATGGCAAGCAATACATTGCGCTGGTCTTCGAGGACCAATCGGGGGAGATCTCGGGAAAATACTGGGACGCTTCACCAGACGATATTGAAAACTACGTGGCGGGGCGCGTCGTTCACCTGCAGGGCAAGCGGGAGAATTACCAAACGCATCCCCAGATCAAGATTTTCCATCTGCGCTTGACCCATCCTGGCGAGCCCAATGACCCCAACAGCTTCATCGAGCAGGCGCCGATGTCGCGCGCGGCGATGGAAGAATACATCACCCAGACGGTCTTTGAGATTACGCAACCGACCTGGAACCGCTTGGTCCGCAAGCTCTTGCAAGAATACGCGGATAAGTTCTACACCTATCCCGCGGCCAAAAGCAATCACCACGCCTTTCAGGGGGGACTGGCCTACCACACGATTTCGATTTTGAAGTTGGCGCATTCGGTGGTCAAACAGTATCCAGACCTGAACGCGCCGTTGCTGTTTGCGGGCGCCATCTTGCACGACCTGGGCAAGACGATTGAACTGTCGGGTCCCAAGTCCACGGTCTACACGTTGGCCGGCAACCTGATCGGCCACATCGTGTTGATCGATGGTGAGCTGGTCCGGGCCTGTGACGCATTGAAATTAGATCCGCAAGCCGAAGACGTCTTATTGTTGCGGCACATGATCCTCAGCCATCACGGCTTGTTGGAATACGGGTCACCGGTGCGGCCAGCCTTGCGTGAGGCGGACGTCTTACATCAACTGGACGAACTGGACGCCTCCATCATGATGCTGGATACGGTCGTGGAACACACGGCGCCGGGTGAATTTTCCGAGCGCGTCTTTGCCATGGACGGTCGGCGGTTCTACCGGCCAACCACGACCACGCCCCAGCCACCGACGACGGATTAACCCAGAATAGGGGACTTAAAAAAAGCCTGCTGACGATTGACGTTGGCAGGCTTTTTATCTGCATTTCTGAAGGTTGCACCTAAAATTAACGCGCTGATTGCTGTAACGACGGTGTTCCGACACCTAAAATTGGTGAAACCAGGCGGCCAGCTAGCGGTAGGTACGAAAAAAGCACCGACCCAAACGGCCGGTGCTTTCACGCAAAACTGCGTTGATTACTTGGATGAAGATGAGCTCTTAGAACTTGAGCTGGTGGACAGGTAGTCGGAAAGGATGTTCTTCAAGTCGTTATCCTTGATAGAAACGTTACCCTTCTTCAAGACCTTGGCAACCACATTGTGCAGAACAGTGCTATCGTTCATGTCGTTGTCGATGATTTGCTTCTTAAGTTCAGCCTTGTGTTCCTTGATTGTGCCCTTACCAGGGTTCTTCAACATCAAGATGACGTGGTAACCGTATTGCGTCTTAACAGGCGTTGCGGTGTATTCGTCAGTTGACAACTTGAAGGCTGCCTTCTTGAAGGTTGAGTCCAGGGAAGTGTCGGTGCTATCAAAGGCACTCAACTTACCACCCTTGTTCTTGGTAGCCGTATCAGTGGAGTACTTCTTAGCTAACTTCGTAAATTCGCTAGTCAAATCGCTCTTCTTGGTCCCCTTGAGGTCCTTGATGATCGTTTGGGCAGTGGACTTCTTAGAAACTAAGATGTGGGCCACAGTGACCTTAGGTTCGTAGCTCTTGAATTGCTTCTTGAGTTGCGCGTCGGTAACCGTGACGTTGTCCTTAACGGCTTCCTTCAAGAGTAAGTTGGAACGGATTTCAGTCTTTAAGCTGGATTCCGTCATCCCACTTTGGGAAAGAACGCTCTTGAATGATGAACCGTATTGTGATTTGTAGGTATTGAATTGCTTGTTAACAGCGGACTTGCTGACCTTGCTGCCGTATTGCTTTTCCAAAACCTTGTTCAAAATCATTTGTTGCAAGACTTGCTTACCAGAAGAAGTACCCTTTAAACTGCTGTAGTACGCACTTTCGGTAATCTTACCACCATTAGTAGTGGCAACGGTTTGGCTGCCACAACCGGCAAGTGTTACGGTCAGTAACAAGCCAGCGAAGGCGATAAACCATTTCTTCATATTCCTCAACACATCCATTCATCAAAATTGGTGCAAGCACCATACTTGCCTATCATAACATAAATAGTGGCAAACCCAAAAAGGTCAGCAAAGCTTTACAAAAAGTTCAAAATTAATCGGCATTTTGCCGGTCGAGAACTTCTTGAATGGCTGACAAACGGGGAGCCGCTTTGAACGCAAATTTATCGACCTCCGTTTGAATGTCGTCCAACACGGGTTGGGCGGCAGTGACGGCAGCGGACAGTTTGGCGGCGTTTTGCGTCAGGTTGTCCTTGGCATCTTGCACGTCTTTGAGTTGCTGGGCGGTGTGGGTGAGCTGTTGCTTAACGTGGGTGCCCCAGGTGATAGGATCTTGGTTGGTCAGTGTTAGGTAAGCCACCAAACCAACGCCCACCCCCAGAGTGGTGCCCGCGAGAAAACGACCAAGTCCCATAATTATGCCTCCAATTGTGCCTTGATTTTGGCTTGAATTGCTGAGTAGGCTTCTGGCGTGTAGTTGCCGGAATTGTCCTTGAAGATCATCTTAAAGTCATCGTGGTCTGTGTAGCGGGGAACCAGATGGATGTGGGAGTGGAAAACGGATTGATAGGCCACTTGCCCATTGTTGTTTAAGATGTTCATGCCCTTGATAGCGGGGTCAGAATCCTTCACGGCCCGGGCAATCTTGGGAATCCGTGAAAAGACCGCGGCGGCCAAATCAGCGTCATAAGCAAAGATGTCCTTGACGTGGGTCTTCGGAATCACCAACGTGTGGCCAGGTGTCCCTTGCGAGATATCTAAAAAGGCCTTGACGATGTTGTCTTCGTAAACCGTGTAGCTGGGAATTTCGCCAGTCAAAATTTTGCAGAAAACACAATCGTCAGCGTAATGTGGTTCGAGGGTCATTTGATCCATGAAAACTCCTTCTTTCGGTTCAATTTCATTCATTATACACCACCACGGCGGCCAGTTCATCCGTCACTGTGAATTGGTGATGAGCATTGACTGTTAGCGTGTGGGAATCAGGACCGATGTTAGTCGGCGGGTCCACCTGTTATGGGAGAATAATTTCAGTTAAGGGAGCGACTGACCGACTTATCCTGGCGTCCAATCTGCTGGAACCATCCAGTTGTAACTGCGACATTGGTATGGCCAGGTCATTGCATGGATTAGCACTTGGTGGTATGACGCGAGTATAGTGAGTTAACTCACGGCTTATGGATGACGGATGGGAGATGTGTGATTACAGTGACCATCTAACTGGTGTTGGCGCTGCATTAATGGTTGTGAAATACTACCGTAGCCGAGAGTGGAGCGAAATCTAGGCTCAGCCGGGGAATTTGTCAGCGAGTTTTGCTGGCAAATTGGTGCCTTTGAGACGTGGGCTTCGGCTCAAAGCAAGCCGGGAGACCGGGTCTCAGGCTCGCGGCGGTCCTTCCCCAGCGTTCCAGCCTAGACTTTCGCGCAACGGCAAGGCGGCCAGCCCAGACACCTTCAACCAGGTAAAGGCACCGCTTAAACCAGCAACCACAAGATAACAGCGAACCCACCGTCACCTATGGTATAATGGAGCGGTTAATTTAAAGGAAATGAAGGGATGTTTAATGGCTTTAGAAGTCAGCCATGTAGTGGGTGGTTACTCACAAATTCCCGTCTTAAAAGATATTAGTTTTGATGTAAAAGACGGCGAATTAGTCGGTCTGATCGGGTTGAACGGGGCCGGGAAGTCCACGACCATCAACCACGTGATTGGATTACTCACACCACATAAAGGTAAAATCAGTATTAATGGGATTACGATCGACCAGGACAGTCAGGCCTACAAGCAACAGATTGCCTACATTCCAGAAACCCCAGTACTTTACCAGGAGTTAACGTTGCGCGAACACTTGGAAATGACCATGATGGCCTATGATCTGGATCAAAAGGTCGCTTGGGACAAGGCCCACGATCTGCTAAAGACGTTCCGCTTAGCCAACAAATTGGATTGGTTCCCCGCCAACTTTTCCAAGGGGATGAAGCAAAAGGTCATGATCGTCTGTGCCTTTTTGACCAACGCCAAGCTGTTTATCATTGACGAGCCGTTCTTGGGGTTGGACCCGCTGGCCGTCAATGACCTGTTGAACCTGATCGAACAACGGAAAAAGACGGGGGCCAGCATTTTGATGTCGACCCACGTCTTGGATACGGCCCAACGGTACTGTGATCGGTTCGTGCTCTTGCATGACGGTCAAGTCAAGACCGAAGGGACCCTCAGCGAGTTGCAAGCCGCTCTTCCGGAAGCGGGGGAATCGTTGAATGACATCTACCTATCAATGACGAAGGTCGACCGCGCATGACGGGGCTATTTAAAACCCGACTGCAACGCCATCTCCGGGAAATGGCCAAGTATTTGCGGTTGGTCTTCAATGACTTTTTCGTCTTTGCCTTACTGTTCTTCTTGGGGGGCCTGGGTTGGGGCTACTCCAATGTCTTGAAAACGTTGAAAGCCGGCCTCTGGTGGGCACCGTTAGTGGTGTTATTGGTGCTGGTAATCGTCGCGCAGATTGGCCGGTTTGCCACGCTGATTGAAGATGCCGACCGGGTCTTCTTGTTGCCACGGGAACGGGCGATGCACGCCTATCTAGTGGCGGCGCGGCGTTACAGCCAATTCTTGGCGCAGTGTACGCAACTGATTGCGTTGTTCATCTTGGCACCGTTTCTAAGTGTCGCCTTGGGCTGGACGTTGCCACAGGTGCTGGTCTTAGCGCTCGCACAGGTCGTCTTAAAAGACAGCCTGTTGCGCCTCGATTTGGCCAGTGTCTATCAGGTCACCGGCCAACGGCGGATGAACCAATGGCCGTTCAAGTGGCTGTTGGCCATCGTCGTGGTCGCCAGTGGCGTGTGGCTGAGTCCATACGTGGGACTGCTCCTAGCGCTGGTTGCTGATGGCGCCGTGGCCGTTTGGGAACGGCAACACTGGCAGAGCCAACAGATTCGGTGGCGAGAACAGATCAAGATCGAGGATAATCGGATGCTGGGCATCTATCGCTTCTTTAACATGTTTACGGAAGTGCCGATGGTGTCTGGAACCATCAAACGCCGGCGGTATCTGGATTGGCTGTTCAAGGGCATTAAACCTATCCACAGTCAAACCTACTTGTACCTGTTCAGCCGCGGCATGGTGCGGGGGACCGACTTCAGTGGGTTGGTGGTCCGCTTGACGGTGATTGGCATGTTGCTCCTGTACTTTGTGCGGGGTGAGTGGCTGCCAGTCATCCTCGCGGCTCTGTTCATCTACCTGATTGGTTTTCAGCTCCTGCCGTTCTTCCAGCAATACGATGACGTGGTCTTCACGCACGTCTATCCCGTCTTGCCAGCGCTGCGACTCAAGAACTTCGTTAAGCTGGTCACGCTGATCTTAAGCACCACGGCGCTACTCCTGTGGGTGGTCGTGGTGATCGCCAATCCGCACCTGATGACGGCGGGGATCACGCTTGCAGTCGAGGTCGTTGAAGTTTGGTACTTGGCGCGAATCTATACGCCGCACCGGTTAGCACGCGCGGACCAAAAATAAGGCTTGACGTGGCCGCCATTTCCCCATAGAATTAATAATAGCTGACAAATCGAGGAGGGGTGGCACGCATGGCACTAGATCTTAGTGACGGTTGGAGCTTGTATCCGCTGGGCGGTAATACCGGTACGGCCTATATGGGGACCAAGGCGTCACAAAAAGTGTTCTTAAAACAAAACGCGTCACCGTTTCTAGCGGCGCTCTCGATGGAGGGTATCACGCCGCGGCTGGTCTGGACCAAGCGCTTGGCGACCGGCGACGTGATGACGGCGCAGGAATGGCTGAACGGCCGCACGCTTCAGCGCAGTGAAATGCGCGAACAGCGGGTCGCCCGGCTAATCCACCGGGTCCATCATTCCCACTTGCTGCATGATATGTTATTAAAAGTCGGCGGACGATTTACCACGCCCGCCCAGTTGTTGACTCGCTTACAGCCAGCCTTAGCCGCTGACTTGCGGCAACATCCGCTGATTCAATCGGCGTTTGCGACGCTGCAAAGTGAGCAACCACAACTGCCCAAGACGCACTATGAAGTTTGTCATGGTGATTTAAACCATAAGAATTGGTTGTTGTCCGACCGCCAACGGCTGTACCTAGTCGATTGGGATGCCGCGACCTTTGCGGATCCCGCCTTTGACCTCGGTGCTTTACTCTGTGAGTACGTGCCGTTAGAGGAATGGCAACGTTGGCTACAGGATTATGGTGAAACGACGACGGCCGATTTGACCGCTCGGGTGAACTGGTATGCCCGCGTCCACTGTCTGAGTGTGATTGCGGAGAGTTTTCACCAACAACGCTTCCAAATTATGAATCAACACTTAATTTTACTAGAGAAACTGACACGTGAGTCAGTCACTGATTAGAACAACGTCGGCGGGAGCGGGGGTGAACCTTGCGCCCGCCGTTGTGATTAGAGGAGGAATTTTACCATGCGTGTGCGTAATAAACCGTGGGCCAAGGACTATGTGGCCGAACATCCCGATAAACTGGTGGAACAACCCGAACCCTTGAAGGGCAACTGGCAAAGCCGCTTTCCGAAAGAGCAACCCCTGTTTGTCGAAATCGGTACCGGGAAGGGCCAATTCATCGTGGAGATGGCCCGGCAACATCCCGACCGCAACTTTATCGGCATTGAGATCCAATTTTCCGTGATTGCGGCCGCCTTGAAGAAGGTCGTGGCCAGTGAGTTGACCAATATTCAGTTGGTTCACACCGATGGCGAGGCCGTTAACACGTTCTTTGCCCCAGGTGAAGTTGCCGGCCTGTACCTGAACTTTTCTGATCCGTGGCCCAAGAAGCGTCATACCAAACGCCGCTTGACCTCCCCCGTGTTCTTGGCCCACTACGCCGACGTCTTACAGCCGGCCGGGTCGCTACAGTTCAAGACTGATAACCGGGGCTTGTTCGAATACTCTTTAGGCAGTCTGAATAACTTCGGCATGGTCTTTGACGGCGTCTGGTTGGACCTGCACGCCGCAACCGATGGGGTAGAGGACATCCAGACGGAATACGAGCAAAAGTTCTCCGCTAAGGGCCCAATTTACCAGGTCATCGCCCATTTTCCGACGGAGAAGTAAAGGTTGAATCTAAAATTAACGTGTTGATTGCCGTAACAGCGGTGTTCTGACACCTAAAATTAGTGAAACCAGGCACCTGCATCAGGCTAGGGTGGTCCCGTTCTGGGGAACACCCCCTGGTCTACGAAGATTAAGTGAACCTGTTTTTAGAGCTTGAGTGAAAATCTCAGGCTCTATTTTTTTCGAGAGTGGGGCAAAAGGCGATTAGCCGGCGAGTATTAAGGCTGCTAAGCGAATAATTCCGGGCTTGGATGGGTTGCTTAGCAGTTTTAAGCGGAACCGGCTGCCTTCTGGCGCACGTTTCAGCTAGGTAAAGGTGACGCGAACCAGCCTGGGAGGCTTTCCCAGACTCATTTTTTTCACCAATTTAAAATAATCCCGCCCGCTTTACGGAGTTGTTCTGTAAAGGGGGACTGACGATGTTGATTGCTAAGCTTGATACGGTTCTAGTGGATGCCAAGAATGCCCAACGGGGTGGGAGTTACGTGTGCCCGGCCTGTGGGCAGCGCGTGGTGTTACATAAGGGAACCCGGGTCCAGCCGTACTTTGCCCACCGCCCCGCGGCACCCTGTACGTATCCAGGCGAAGGAGAGACGGCCCAACACGTGCAGGGGAAACGCCAGTTGGCCGCGTTTTTTGCGGACTGGGGGACCGTGACGTTGGAGCGGATCTTGCCGACGATTCAGCAACGCGCCGACTGCTGGATCGCCCATCAGCCACAGGCCATTGCGTTAGAGTTTCAATGCAGCCCCATTAGTCGCGATGACGTGGCTCAACGGACGCAGGGTTACCGTAAGGTGGGGGCGTATCCGTTTTGGCTTTTGGGCAAACGCTATGCCCAACAACAATTGGGCTGGGGCTTGATCGATCGCTTTGCCGGCTGGTTGAAGGGGTGGGGCTTGTGTCTGCTCTTCTGGGACGTTGACCGCCAACGGTTGCGCGTCGACCACCACATTTGCCAGGCGGTGACTGGCGACTATCAGTGCCAACAGACCTGGGTCACGTCGCTAGCGATGTTGGTGCGCGGACCGCAACGGCGACAATGGTGGCCGGACCCCAACCTGGCGCGTTTTCGTTGGGAACTAGACCGGGACCTGCGCCGCTCGTCGACCGTATTGCAGCCCCTGCAAACGGCGGTGTATTTGACGGGACACCATCTGGCCGGGTTTCCCGAGAGCCTGGTGACGACGCAAGTGACGCCACCACTGTTCGGTCGGGGCGTCCTGTTGTGGCGGATCGTGGTGGCCGCCTGGCTCTTTGAACACGTTCGCTTTTCACTGGCCACGGCCCGGCGACTGGGGGAGGAGGCCTTTCGATTGGTCGGCGGAACGACCACGGCCATACGGTTTCAGGGGCCCCAGTTGGTGAATCGTGCCTTGGCCGACTTGCTGGCTGATCTGGTTGCCGGCCACTTTCTTCAGCGGATTCCCAACGGCTGGCGGGTGCTCGCCCAACCGCAATGGGCCGCGGATTACACTGCATGGTTAGAAAATGATGAGAAAAAGCTGGGCTGATGGTCCAACAGTCAGGGGAAAAGTGGTAAAATGTTGCTATGCAATGTTAAAGGAGGATGAGAAATTTGAAACAAATTCCAAAACGTGCGGCGGTACCGACGGCTTTGACCTGGGACCTCACCACGATCTACCCTGACGACGCGGCCTTTCAAACGGCGCTGACGACCGTGAAGACGCAAGCCGACCAGGTGGCCCAATTGAAAGGTCATCTGGCCAAGAGTGGTGCGGACCTGTACCAGGTCACCACGGCTTATTTGGACTTGAACCGGCAGCTGGAACGGCTGTACGTGTATGCCTCCCTGAAAAACGATCAGGATACCGGTAACGCGGACGCCCAGGCCTTGATGGGTCAAGCCGAAAGCCTGGTGGCGACGGTCAGTGCGGCGGTCTCTTGGTTTGAACCCGAGGTCTTGGCATTGGACGCCGACGCTTTACAACAACTGATTGACGCCGAACCTAAACTCGCGGCCTATCAACATCTCTTTGATGTCTTGGGTAAGCGCCGGGCCCACACCTTATCGGCGACAGAAGAAAAGCTGTTAGCTGGCGCCAGTGACATTTTTGCGGCGTCTTCTAAGACCTACAGCGTGTTGAGTGATGCCGATTTGAAGTTCCCGGTCGTCCAAGACGAGCAGGGCAATGACGTTCGGTTGTCGGAAGGTCTCTATGGCGTCTTGCTGGAGTCGACCACCCCAGCCGTCCGTGAACAGGCCTTTAAGGCCCTCTACAGCGTTTATCAGCAGTTCCGGCATACCTTTGCCTCAACGCTGGCTAGTGAGGTCAAAACGCACAATTTCAACGCCCAGATTCGTCATTATGACAGCGCCCGGGATGCGGCCATGAGTGCTAACAACGTGCCGGCGGTGGTGTATGATACATTGGTCCGGACCGTCAATGACCATTTGGACTCGCTGCACCAATACGTCAACCTGCGTAAGGAAATCCTCGGTCTGCCCGAATTGCACATGTACGACCTGTACACGCCGATCACCGGGGAACCGAGCCTGCGCTACACCTATGAAGACGCGCAACAAGAGGCACTCAAGGCCTTAAACGTCTTGGGCCCCGATTACGTGGCCAACGTCCAGAAGATGTTTGATGGCCGCGCCATTGACGTGGTCGAAAATCAGGGCAAGCGGACCGGCGCCTATTCTGGCGGGATGTATGACACCAAGCCGTACATCTTACTCAACTGGCAAGATAGTCTGGAAAGCCTGTTCACGCTGGTTCACGAAATGGGCCACAGCATGCACAGTCACTACACCCGGACCAACCAACCGTACCAGTACGGCGATTACTCGATCTTCGTGGCGGAAATTGCCTCGACGACCAACGAAAACTTACTGACGGACTACCTGTTGAAGACGCAAACGGATCCTAAGGTGCGCGCCTATGTCTTGAACCATTATTTGGATGGCTTTAAGGGCACGGTCTACCGGCAAACGCAATTCGCTGAGTTCGAAGATTACATTCACCAACAAGCCGCCGGTGGGCAAACGTTGACCGCGGACTTCATGAGCAAGTTCTATGGCGACTTGAACCACCGCTACTACGGCGACGGGGTCATCTCGGATCCGCAGATTGCGGATGAATGGACCCGGATTCCGCATTTCTATTACAACTACTACGTCTATCAATACGCCACGGGCTTTGCGGCGGCCACCACGTTGTCACAACGCATCTTGAGTGGCGACCCGGCCAAGCGCGATGCTTACCTGACTTACCTGAAGTCCGGCAGCTCGGCCTTGCCACTGGACGTCATGAAACGTGCCGGGGTCGACATGACCCAACCGGATTACCTCCAAACGGCCTTTAAGACGTTCGACGATCGGTTAGCCGAATTCAGCCAGTTGGCGCGTGACTTGAAAAAGTAGCCGTCACCCTTACTAATGAACTGACGAGTGGATTGGTGACCGGCTGAGGACTGAATTTAAGAAATTTTTACGAAAAAAAGATTGGCCACCGATGTTTATACCATTGGTGATCAATCTTTTTGTTTGTTGTTAGTTTCGTAAGGAGTGAAGATAGTGTTGCTGCAAAAGCGGTGTTCTGACACCTAAAATTGGTGGAACTGGGGACCTGCGTCAGTCTAGGGTGAGGCCTGATCTGGGGAACGGCTCCAGTCTGAGGGCGGTTTTCCACCTCACTGGGGTCATCCCTGACTGAACTCGACAAGGTGACGGTTATCAGTAACCTTGTGTTGGTCGGCGACCAGCTGATAAGTTGCTTGCTACCAAGGGTTAAACCAATGGTTATGGCAACCACCACTTTGGCGAACGGTAGGCGGCCAGTTCCCGCTATGACGCGGTCAACAACTAATCCTAACGTCGTGAGTTTCTTTATTTTTCAACCTTCAGTCAGGTTAGTAAGACTGCCAGTCACGCTGCCACAGCAGGCCCATGGTCTTTTCGCCGGTATGGACACTGATGGCGGGGCCGAGTTGACTTTGAACCACGCGGACTTCGGGGAATTGTTCTGTCAAAGCCGCCGTCCAGTCATCGGCCAGTTCAGCGTTGTTGGCGTTGATGACCGTGACCAGCAGGGGATAGTCTACCTTCGCCAACGTGGCTTGTAACTTGGTCGTCATGTAGTGGAAGGCCTTCTTCATGGTCCGTTCCTTACCGATGGCGATAATCTTGCCTTCGTCATTGAAGGTCAGCAGTGGCTTGATGTTCAGTAGGCTGCCAATGATGGCCGAACGGTTGCTCAAACGGCCGGTCCGCGCCAGATGACTGAGGTTGTCCACGGCAAAGTAGACTTCCATGGTATCACGCAGGTCCTCCAGTTGGGGGACGATGTCGGCTGCCGAATTGCCATTGGCCACGAGTTGGCCGGCTAACAGGCACAGGTTGGCTTCACCGGCACTGGCGACCAAAGAGTCGACCGGGTAGATCTTGGCCTTGGTGTAGGTGCGACAAAACATCTTGAGGTTGCTCATGAACGAGGTGATACCACTGGAGAGATGAATCGAAATGATTTCGTCGTAGCCTTCACTGGCCAGGCGGTCGTAGGCTTCTTCGACTTGGCCCAGTGAGACTTGGGCGGTCGTCGGTAATTCCTGGTCGGTCTTTAGGTAATCGTAAAATGTTTTGAGGCTTAACTTAGACTCAGCATACTGCTGGTCGCCCAGAATCACGGTGATGGGCAGAACCACGATGTGAAATTGCTTGATCTGTTCAGGGCTGAGATATGAGGCGGTGTCCGTAACAATAGCTGTTCGCATAAATTTTCCCTTCAGTCAACAAAAATAGTTGGGTTCATCATACCATATCGTTGTAAATTCTGGTAGTGAAAACCTTGACGTTTCAGGGGATGGTGGCCAAAAACTTTGGGGGACCAAAAGGTAGTCAATAAAAAAGCGTTGTAAAATCGCTGGGATTTTACAACGCAGGACGTCGTGGGTCATGAGGTGACTGAATTAACGTAAAACGATTCATCAGGGCTTATAATACGTGAAGATTAGACTGATTGTTTGCCAACATTAATGAAGTCGCCTGTTCATTAGTTTGATAATTAGGTTCAGCCATTAACATTTCTTTCGTGGCAACGCCTTGACTCTCGCAGACGTCACACAGGGATTCATAGGTCACATCGTTTAAGAGGAGACCGCAGTCGGAAACGTCGCAGTTGAAGATGACGGCCGATGAGGATTGTTCGATCTTCATCTCGGCAGCCAATTTCTGGTCCGTTTGAAAGGCTTGTTTCGCCAAATCGGATTGGCAGTCTTCCGTGAACATGTCGAGGTCTAACTGGCACTTCTTGGCCATTTCTAACGTGAGTTGCTCTGAAAAAGTCTGGTGTTGACTGACAACGGCGTCCTGCATGTTGAGCAAGAACTTCCGGCCCTTCCGTTTACCCTGGAACAAAGCGGCCTTGTACGCCAAGATGGCCTGGTAGGTCACGTTGAAGCGGGCGTTGCGCTCCGCCAGCGTCGGGTGGGGCGCCAGTGACTGGGCCACCGTTTGCTGGTTCAACAGCGGAACAAATTGAAATGACACCTTGCTATTCAGATGATCGGCCAACCGGATGATGTTGCGCTCAGAACGCATACAGCGCGCTCCCAGCGGGTTGACGAACAAATAGACTTCTAACACATTGCTTCCTCCTATATCTGTCTTAGTTGGCAATCAGCAAGGGTCGCCGAACAAAAAGTAACAATACCACTACATTACCAAATTTTCAAAAAATAGCAATTGGAACGTTTGTTTGAGGTGAAGACCGTTCATTTAAAACGCAACCCTATCATGCAACATTTTTCGACTGAGGTAAAGCTAAACGCCTCGTCAAAGTTCATTGGCGGCAGAATACCGCTTATAGTGAAGAAATTAACAATCGGCTGAGGTAATTACTCTCAGTTCGCTCAGAAATATGGTAAAATCGAAAGATGAGCACTGTAATCAAGGTTGGGGGATAGTCATTATGGTAACGAACTGGGATCAATTTTTATTGCCCTATCAACAGGCCGTCAGTGAGCTCAAGGTGAAGCTCCGCGGCATCAGAAAGCAATTTGAAAATCAAAATGAACGTCCACCCATTGAATTCGTCACGGGGCGGGTCAAGCCGGTGCCAAGCATCAAGGAAAAGATGACGCGGCGCCACGTTGCTGAGGACCGCCTGGAACAAGACATGCAAGACATTGCGGGTCTGCGGATCATGTGTCAGTTTGTCGAGGACATTTATCAAGTCGTGGACCTGCTGCGGCAGCGGACCGACCTGACGATTCTGGAAGAACGCGATTACATTCACAACGAGAAGCCGAGTGGTTATCGGTCCTACCACATTGTGATCGAGTATCCGGTTCAGCTGGTTTCCGGCGAAAAGAAAATTTTGGCGGAGATTCAGGTACGGACCCTGGCCATGAATTTCTGGGCCACGATTGAGCATTCATTAAATTACAAATATCAAGGCGCCTTCCCCGAAGCCCTGAGCGATCGACTGCAACGGGCTGCGGAGGCGGCTTTTAAACTGGACACGGAAATGTCCGAGATTCGCGAAGAAATTCAAGAGGCCCAGCAGTATTCACCGAAGAGCGATGGTGATGCGCACGCGACACCTCATCAAAATAAGGAAGAATAACATGAAGGTTGCCATTTTTAGTAATAACGGGCCGGCGTCGCAAAAGGTGGCGACGGCGCTACATCAAGGCTTGCTGGCTGCCGGCGTGGTGCTGGACAGTTTGAACCCGGACGTGGTCGTGACGGTGGGCGGCGACGGGACGTTGCTCTCAGCGTTCCATCACTATAATGACCGGCTCGACAAGGTGCGTTTCGTCGGAATCCACACGGGGCACCTGGGCTTTTACACCGATTGGCGGGACTTTGAGGTCGCAGAATTGGTCGCCAGTCTGGCCCAAGACAACGGTCAAAGCGTTAGCTACCCGTTGTTGTCGATTCAGGTCGACTATGCCGATGGGACCCATCCAGATCAGGCGTTAGCGCTGAATGAATCGACGATCAAGAAGGTCTCCGGGACCATGGTGGCCGACGTCTATATCAAGGGCGAGCTCTTCGAAAGCTTTCGGGGGGATGGTCTGTGCATCTCGACGCCGACCGGTTCCACGGCCTACAACAAGTCCGTGGGCGGGGCCGTCTTGAACCCGCGTTTTAATGCCATTCAAATGGCTGAGATCGCGTCGATCAACAACCTGGTCTTCCGGACGTTGGGGTCGCCGCTGATTATCCCGGCTGACGAATGGATTCGCGTTGAACCCACCGATCCCACGGATAACGTCTTGATGTGTGATCAGTTGGGCATCGAGGGTCGGCCCATCAAGGCCATCACGTACCGGATTGCCCGGCAGCGCATCGCGTTTGCGGAATATCGCCACACCCATTTCTGGCAGCGCGTGGAGGCGTCCTTCATTGGCCGCGACCAGTCATGATCCAGTTTGAGTGGCGCGTGACGGGGACCAGTCCGGTACACGTCCGGACCGTGTTGATGGCCCATGGCGTGACCCGCACGTTTTTAAAACAAGTCAAGTTTCACGGCGGCGTCCTCACGCTGGATGGCCAAGAGGTGCGGGTGATTGCGATGGCCCAACCGGGGCAAACGGTGGGGCTACAGTTGCCACCAGAGCCGGCCAATCCTCACGTGGCGACGTCGTTTAAGCCGTTAGAGATTTTATACGAGGACCCACATTTTCTGGTCGTCAATAAGCCGGCGGAAATGGCCAGTGTGCCGTCCCACCTGTATCCGGATGACACGTTGGCCAACCGGGTCAAGGGCCATCTGATAAAGATTCAAGCGGCCAGCACGGTGACGCACATCGTGACGCGCCTGGACCGCGAGACCAGTGGGGCGGTGTTGTTTGCCAAGCACCACTTTGCCCATTCGGTGCTAGATAAGCAGCTAAAAGACGGTGTGTTGGACAAGCGCTACATCGCAGTGGCCACCGGCCGGGTGCCGGTCGATCATCAACTGATCGATGCGCCGATCGGCCGGGCGCCGGATTCGTTTATCAAGCGGATGGTCAGAGCGGATGGCCGCGCCGCGCAAACCGAGTTTTGGGTCCGCGGCCGGTCAAATTCAGCGACGTTGCTGGCGGTTAAGCTCCATACCGGACGGACCCACCAGATTCGGGTGCACTGCCAGTCCATCGGCCATCCCTTGGTCGGCGATTGGTTGTACGGCCAGCAAACGAACCCCTGGATTCGCCGCCAGGCCTTGCACTGTGCGCGGTTGCGGTTCTACCAGCCATTTAGCGGCCAGTGGATCACCTGCTACGCCCCATTACCGGCCGACATGGCTCGGGTCATCACCCAGGAGATAATTAACTAAATAATCATATTTGGCGTCTGGCTAACTGACAAGTTGGCTGGGCGCTTTTTTGATGGGAATAGCCGACTAGCCGGTTTATACAGGACGTGAAGGCGGGGGTGGGGTGGTTTCAGAGATAAGAGAATTTATGAAAACGGTTAAGGCCGGCCTGGAGGCCGCTAGCAAGGTACTGCGAATAATCAACATCTAATTGTAAAAGTGGTTTTAAAACCAAACTAACCGACTGTTACACATTGTAAGTTATGTGAGTGAACGAGAAGGGTAAAACGAAAAACTAGAAAAAACGCGGTTAAAATTCTTGCGTTTTAGGTAAAAAAATGGCCAAGTGTGTGACTCACGGAAGTTACGATGTGGACAACTTTTCTAATCGAAAATTAATTTTATCGACTAACCCAGGAAATTGTGAAACGCAGCTATCGTTAATGGTATTGCCCCAACAATAATCGCGTGATAATTAATTAAAATCCAGTGCATTGCTCGAAATTGCTGATTTAACAGTATTTCTATACTGATGTAGTCAGTTAATATACTTCCACTAACACTCGCAAGTGACTAATCAGCAGGCTAAAGGTGAGATGAAAATGAAATGTGATTTCCTTAACATTAGAATGCGGTAATTAAGATTTTTGTATATACCACCGATAAATTTATCTTTAAAACAGTACGCAGCGTAAATTTGTGTTAAAATAACGATTGTTAAGATATTGGTTTATAGGGGATACTCTTTATTGGGGTAATGTGTATAGACCAAATCCAAGACATTTAGCAATTTTTTTAATAGCCAATTAATGGGAGTAGTGATTGTCACTCAACTATCACATGTTTAACTTAAGGAGGACGTTTAAAGTGAAATTCATGCGGAATAAAGCTTTTAACGGCGACCCTAAATTACGGTACAAGATGTACAAGGTAGGGAAGACCTGGGTTTTCGCTGCGTTGGCGTCATTTTCTCTGCTGGGGGCAGGGACGTTGTCTGCCAGTGCAGATACCACCAGTCAAGCAGATAGTACCAGTAGTACCAAGGTCGTTTCATCGGCCGCTAGCACCTCGAGTGCCAGTGCGGATCAACCAGAACAAAGTCAATCAACAGCTTCGAGCGCTAGTAGCTCAGCCACCAGTGCAGCCAGCACCAGTACCACCAGCACGGCGAGCTCAGCAGTTGTAGAAAGTCAAACAGTTTCTACTACTAGCAGTTCAGCAAACTCATCTTCAAGTACTTCAAATAATACGCAAACCAGCGCCACTTCAACCAGCGCCGTAGCGACTAGTGCGGCCACGGCCACCAGTAGCGCAACGAGTTCAGCCACCAAGGCGAGCGCTGACAGTATCGCGGCTAGTACCGCTGCCAGCGTTTCCACCGATGTGACGTTGAACACCAATGTGACTAAGACAGTCGCCAAGGTTGCCACGACCAAGAAGAGCGTGGTGACGCCGGTTGCGGAGAGTGCTACGACGATCACCGCGGCTGCCAGTTCCAGTGCCACCAGTGGGGCGGATAGTGCGGCTGCTAGCAGTGCCAGTAGTGCGGCCGCTGCGGCTCAAGCCAACGCTGAAGCTGCCAGCAGTTACGCGGCCTTAGTCCCGACTACGGACACTAAGAACGCCTACAACGCGACTAGTAGCTATGCGGCCAAGACGGCCACCGCTGCCGATATCACACAGTATTACAACAGTCTGGCTTCGGCTTATAAGCAGGCAGTTGCGGACGATATGGGTGATTCCGATACCATGATCGACCGCTACACGACCGCATTATCTTCCGCCAGTTCTGCGGCTAATGAAGCCGTTTCCTATGCTGATTTGGCCTCTAGCACTGCGGCAATGGCGAAGTCCGCCGCTGCGGCTGGGCTCAAGGATTTGGTCAGCAGCGCCAACACGCCGACGTTCTCGGCTGCCGCTGCCGCTAGTTCCGCCGCTGTTGCCGCTGCTGCGGCTGCCAGCAGTGCCTATAACGCGACGCAATACGATACCAGTAATGCCGCCGCGGTTGAAGCCTACGCTACGGCTAACAGTGCTGCTTCGGCCGCGGCCGCGGCTTCATCATTAGCGACGTCCTTAGCCAGCGACGCCCAAGCGCAATATATTCTGGCCTCTAGCGCCGCAATCAGCGGTGACTACGAAGCTGGCAGTGAAGCACTGGTGGCCGCCAACAGTTTGGCCGAACAAGGATTAGCGGCCTTCAATACGGCTAGTGAAGCCAATGACACGGCGCAATCGGCCGCCAATACTGCGACGTCCTTAGCCGTTGGGGATTCGGCAACCAAAGCGTCTTCCAGTGCCGTTTTAGCGGCTGGCTACGCGAGTTCCGCGAATTCTCTGGCCGAAGAAGCTGGAAAATACGCCGGGAACCAATCCGATGACTACGCTAGCAGCGCGGCCTCTTACGCCACGTTGGCAACCTCTTCGGCAAGCTTAGCTAGCTCGGCCGCTTCACAGGCAGCTGCCGCAACGAGTGCAGCCGACGCGGCTTCCTTAGCGCGGGTCGCTAGTTCAGCAGCCTCCGAAGCCGCCATTTCATTGGCCGGGGCCTCCAGCGCCGCTTCCTTAGCCGCCGCGTATGACACGGATACCAGCAACACGCAGACCACGACGGACAGTGACGAAGAGGCTGCGGGAGCAACGACCAACACCATCACGTCGACTAGTACGGCCGTGACGGTGGGCGAAAGCGTTTCCCTCAGCAATGCGATGGAACTGGGCAGCTACTACAACGGGCTGCTTGGTGGCGGGAGCCGAGACTACAATCTCAAGGGGTCGGCTACCTTCACTTGGTACGTGTCCACGGACGGCACAAACTGGGAAGTGGCCTCGACCAGCACCGAAAAAGGGACGACGGGGACCTATACGCCAACCTACACGGCAGCCGGAACTTACTACTACCAGTTAGTGGTTAGTGGAACCAAGACGGCCACGTATCTGTTAGGAACGGTTTCGACCGCGACTTTCTCGGCCGCGTCTAATGTCTTGACCATCGTGGTCTCGGATGTCAACGGCAACTACACGGATCAGGCTTCCAGTGCGGCCACCGCGGCTGAAACCGCTGCCTCACTGGCCAATGCCATGGCTTCGGCGGCTAGCTCGTCTTACCAACAATTGACGACGACCACGGAAATCGGGGCCAGCGTGACGATTCAATCCTACGCCTCGAGTGCCGCGGCCCACACGGCTAACACGGCTTCTTACGCGGCCTTGGCTTCCAGTGCTGCGACAGCTGCCAGTCAGGCTAGCAGTTTAGCTGCAAGTTACGAAACGGGCCGGGATTACTCCAGCGCTTCTAGTGCGGCTCAGGCGGCCATCGCCGCGCAAAGTGAAGCCGCCGAATACGGTGAGAAGACCTCTTCCGCCGCTAGCATGGCCGCTTCCTACGTGGCCTTGACCTACAACGCTGCGCAAACGCAATCTTCCGCCGCGGCCTACTTGGCCTCAAGTTACGCAGCCGCTGCGTCAACGGCTGCGAGTCAAGCCATGGATCAGGCGCAAATCGCCAACTCCAACGCTGCCGATGCCGCCAACGCCTTTGCCTCGGCGCCATTGTATCAATCGGCGGCCAACGCGGCCAACAATGCGGCCATCACGGCCAATTCCAATGCATCTTCCAACGCTAGTCAGGCTGCGGTCAGTTCACAACTTGCCGCTTCCTACGCGGCTGCAGGGGACTTGAATTCGGCCTCCAACGCCGCGGCGGATGCCGGTACGTATTTACAATGGGCCAAAGAAGCCGCTAGTTCGGCTGCCAGTTCTGCCAGTCAAGCGACGAAGATCATCATCGATGGGCAATCGTCAGCCGCCAGTGAAGCCGCTGCCGCCACAGCGGCCATTGACTCCGCTGCTAATTTAGTGGCGCAAAGTGCCGGTTCGACGGCCGCTTCCTTAGCCGCCGCTATGACACAAAATACCAGCATGGGGGCCTCCTACACGGCCGCTGCTGCGCAATACGCGCAAGACGCCCAATACGCTGCTGCCACGGCGGATGCCGCTACCAGTGACGCCAACAGCTACATGGCGCTGGCTTCCTCGGCCGTTGCTGCCGGGAGCTTCGCCATGGCCAGTGAATACTCGACGGCCGCGGATGCAGAATTGTCGACTGCCGCAGAGTTAGCCTCCACAGCCACGGTTACGGCCGCCGCTGCCAGTGAGGCTGCGAGCTACGCGGTCATGTATTCCAATAACTTGGGTAAGCCTAACGGTAAGCCAACCGGTGACGCTCTGATTGTTTTAGGGATGGTCATCTCAGGTGGGTTCACACAACAACCAACCGCTTTGACCTCGACCACTTCTGGACAAACGATCACGTTGACCTCGACTGCTAAGACAGGGCTGGGAGCCATTAACATTTCTCACTCGACGACCTGGTACGTTCAGATCAATGGCAAATGGTCCAAACTGAAGAATGGTGTCATTACGGATGCTAACGGCGCTTCGATTGGGACGTATACCACGGAAGACATCACGCCATGGTACTCCACGTTGTCCACGGCTTCGAATAGATTGACTGTAACGTTAGATGAAAATTATACTGGAACACTTCTATTCCAAGCAGATGCCAGCTTCCTGGGGACCAATTCCATTACGGGGGACTTCCACAGTAACGTCGCGCAAGTCGATGTTTATGACAGTGAAATTCCGGCGACGGCAATCACGATTGATGGGGATGATTACATCCTCAACGGGTCGACTCAAACTGAAGGGGTCTTCACGGCAACCACGAACCCTGGAAACGCGACTGGCACGATTGTGTGGACCAGTAGTGATGAATCGATTGCGACTGTCAGTTCAGATGGAACCGTGACGCCAGCCACGAAGACGTCCGCTGGGAAGGTCACGATTACCGCCACGATTACCAATGCGGACGGGACCAGCTATTCAGCTAGCAAAGAAGTCACGGTCGGTAATGGTTTAGCGGATCAAACGGCCAACACTGGTGACACACTGACTTGGACGCCAGAAATGGACACGTCAGATTCTGATAGTAGCGTCACTTATCAATGGTATTACTCAGCAACGGCCGGCAGTACCGGGCAGGCGATTGCGGGGCAAACCGGCGAGACGTTGAATATTGATGGCATTACGACTAGCAACCAAGGATACTACACGTTAGTTGTGACAAGTGGAAAGACCACCATGGCCTTGGGTCAAGCCTACTTGACGGTCAATGCGACCTCCACTGAAGGCGCATCATCGTCAGCTAGCATGGCTGCCGACGCTGCCAATGAAGCGGCAAACTACGCTAGCGTTGCCAATTCCTATGGGGATGTTGCTTCACAATATGCCGTTAAGGGATCGACCGCAAGTTCACACGCGGCCAATGCTGCAACCGCTGCATCGACAGCGACTTCAGCAGCTTCGGCCGCACAATCGGCCGCTGCTGCCGCGTCCTCTGCTTACTCGGCCGCATCTTCTGCGGAAGCCGCCGCTGATAATTCAGCCGCCCAATCCTACGCGAAGGAAGCTGAGTCAGCAGCATCCGCGGCCAAGGAATCGAAAGATCACGCCTCCAGCGCCGCAGCTGATGCGCAATCATATGCTAACTTAGCAATTGCAGCTGGTGTAGACGATTCCGATAGCGATTCCGATTCAGAAAGTGATTCTGACGCGGATAGTGATTCGGATTCAGACAGTGATTCAGATACAGATAGCGATTCTGATAGTGACTCTGACACAGATTCCGACAGCGACTCCGATACTGATTCCGATTCAGATGCGGATAGTGACTCAGATACGGATTCCGATAGTGATTCTGACACGGATAGCGACAGTGATTCCGACACCGATTCTGATACAGATAGTGATACGGATTCTGATTCGGACTCTGACGCCGATTCCGACAGCGATACCGATTCAGACACAGACAGCGACTCCGATTCCGATACTGACAGTGACTCTGATGCCGACTCAGACACTGACGGTGATTCGGACAGCGACACGGATTCCGATAGTGATTCCGACACTGACAGTGACTCCGATTCGGATTCAGACAGTGACGCCGATTCCGATAGCGACTCTGATTCTGACAGTGACACGGACTCCGATGCCGACAGTGATTCAGACAGTGACTCGGATTCCGATTCCGACGCTGACTCTGATACCGACAGTGATTCTGATTCAGATAGCGATTCAGACAGTGACTCAGACTCCGACACGGACTCAGATTCCGATAGTGATACGGATTCAGATTCAGACAGTGACACCGATTCTGATAGCGATGCCGATAGCGACACGGATTCTGATACAGACAGCGATTCTGATACGGATAGTGATTCCGACACAGACAGTGATTCAGATTCAGATGCGGATAGCGACGCCGACTCAGACACTGATAGCGATTCCGATTCCGACACGGACTCCGACTCCGACAGCGACTCTGATAGTGATACAGACTCGGATAGTGACTCAGACAGTGACTCTGATGCCGACTCCGACGCAGATAGCGACTCTGACACGGATTCCGATTCTGACGCTGACTCAGACACTGATAGTGATACGGACAGTGACTCCGATACTGACTCTGATTCTGATTCGGACTCTGACGGTGATGCGGATTCCGACAGTGACACTGATAGCGATTCCGACACAGATAGTGACTCCGATTCCGACAGTGATTCTGACAGCGATGCCGATTCTGACACGGATTCTGATTCGGATAGCGACTCAGATAGTGACACCGATTCAGATGCTGATAGTGATTCTGACAGCGACGCTGACTCTGATACCGACAGTGATTCGGACTCAGACAGCGACTCAGACACTGACAGCGATTCCGATACCGATTCGGACAGCGATGCCGATTCTGATACTGACAGTGACTCCGATTCCGATAGTGATTCAGATACTGACAGTGATGCAGACTCAGATAGCGACTCCGACAGCGATACCGATTCCGACAGCGACTCAGATACTGACAGCGATACCGATTCGGATAGTGATTCAGACTCTGACACGGACTCAGACTCTGACGCCGACTCCGATAGTGACACCGATTCGGACTCCGACTCAGATTCAGACAGCGATACGGACACAGACAGTGATTCTGATTCCGACACTGACTCAGACTCCGACAGCGATACAGACTCGGATAGTGACTCCGACAGTGATTCCGACTCCGACGCAGATAGCGACTCTGACACGGATTCCGATTCTGACGCTGACTCAGACACTGACAGTGATACAGATAGTGACTCTGATACTGATTCGGACTCTGACGGTGATGCAGATTCCGATTCAGATGCGGATGCCGACTCAGACACTGATAGCGATTCCGACGGTGACTCTGACTCGGATAGCGACTCAGACTCTGACACGGACTCTGACAGCGACTCAGACTCCGACAGCGACACGGACTCCGACAGTGATACAGATGCCGATTCTGATTCGGACAGTGACACGGACTCTGACTCAGATTCTGATAGTGACACGGACTCAGACGCGGATTCCGACACAGATTCCGATACGGATAGTGACTCAGACACTGACAGTGACACTGATACTGATTCTGACAGTGACTCCGATTCCGACAGCGATTCGGACACAGACAGTGATACGGATTCAGACAGTGATTCTGATTCCGACACTGACTCAGATGCAGACTCCGATTCTGATACAGATTCGGACTCCGACAGTGATTCGGACTCCGATACTGACTCTGATACTGATTCTGATAGTGATACGGATTCTGATTCGGACTCTGACAGTGACTCCGACAGCGACACGGATTCAGACTCTGACACAGATTCCGACGCAGACAGTGACTCGGACAGCGACTCCGATTCCGATAGTGACTCTGATTCTGACAGTGACACGGACTCCGACACAGACACCGACAGTGATTCCGATTCAGACAGCGACGCGGATTCTGATAGCGATACGGATTCAGATACCGATTCTGACGCGGATTCAGACAGCGACTCAGATACTGACAGCGATAGCGACTCTGACACAGATTCCGACGCAGACAGTGACTCAGACACTGACAGTGATAGCGACTCTGACACAGATTCCGATACTGACACAGATTCCGATACTGACTCAGATTCGGATAGCGACTCAGACAGCGATACGGACTCAGACGCTGATAGTGATTCCGATTCTGATTCGGACACGGACTCCGACTCAGACAGCGATACGGACTCCGATGCCGACAGTGATTCTGATTCAGATAGTGATTCAGACAGTGACTCAGACTCCGATACGGATGGCGATTCCGACAGTGACTCTGATTCCGATAGTGACACGGACTCCGATTCAGATAGTGATTCAGATAGTGACACTGACTCAGACAGTGATTCGGATACAGACTCTGATGCGGATAGCGACACAGACAGTGATTCGGATACGGATTCTGACGCTGACTCCGATTCAGACAGTGATACAGACTCGGATAGCGATTCCGATGGCGATTCCGACACGGACTCAGACAGCGACTCTGATAGTGATTCCGATAGTGATACGGACTCGGATAGCGATTCAGACAGTGATTCGGACAGCGACTCAGATGCGGATTCGGACTCAGACAGCGATTCAGACAGTGATTCGGACAGCGACTCAGATGCGGATTCGGACTCAGACAGCGATTCAGACAGTGATTCGGACAGCGACTCAGATACGGATTCGGACTCAGACAGCGACTCTGATACTGATTCGGATAGCGACACGGACTCCGACTCAGATTCAGATTCGGACAGTGACTCCGACACAGACACCGATTCCGATAGTGATGCGGACTCGGATAGCGACACCGACAGTGACTCTGATACTGATTCGGACAGCGATTCAGATGCGGATAGTGACTCAGACTCTGACAGTGATTCCGATTCTGATTCTGATTCTGACGCTGACTCTGATACCGATTCCGACAGCGACACAGATTCAGATAGTGATTCGGACTCTGACAGTGATTCGGACTCTGACAGTGATACTGACTCCGATGCCGACAGTGATTCTGATTCTGACACAGACTCGGATGCCGACTCTGATACTGATTCGGATAGTGATACCGATTCTGACGCTGATTCCGACAGCGATTCTGATTCGGACTCTGACGGTGATGCGGATGCTGATTCTGATTCTGATTCAGATGGTGACACAGACTCCGACACAGACAGTGACACCGATTCTGATAGCGATAGCGATTCCGACACAGACTCCGATTCTGACACTGATTCCGACACGGACGGTGACTCGGATTCGGACTCAGATTCAGACTCCGATACGGATGGCGATTCAGACTCGGATAGCGACTCCGACTCCGACAGTGATTCAGATTCAGATAGCGACTCCGACTCCGACAGTGATTCAGATTCCGACACGGACTCCGACTCCGACAGTGACTCTGATAGTGATACAGATGCCGATTCTGATTCGGACAGTGACACGGACTCAGACTCAGATTCCGACAGTGACTCGGATAGCGATTCCGACACAGATAGTGACTCTGATTCGGACTCGGATTCAGACAGTGACACGGATTCAGATAGCGACTCTGATTCTGACACGGATTCCGACTCAGACAGTGATTCCGACAGCGATACCGATTCGGATAGCGACAGTGATTCAGATTCCGACACGGACTCCGACAGCGACACGGATACTGACTCCGATACGGATAGTGATTCCGATTCTGACGCTGACTCCGATAGTGACACCGATTCCGACAGTGATTCTGACAGCGATGCCGATTCTGACACGGATTCTGATTCGGATAGCGACTCGGATAGTGACTCGGATAGTGACACCGATTCCGACAGTGATTCTGACAGCGATGCTGACTCTGATACCGACAGTGATTCGGACTCAGACAGCGACACAGATTCCGATTCTGATACGGACAGTGACTCCGATTC
>NZ_RKLX01000016.1 GCF_004745505.1 Levilactobacillus suantsaiihabitans | reverse complement strand
TGATACGGACTCAGACAGTGATACGGATTCAGACAGTGACTCTGATTCCGACACTGACTCAGATGCAGACTCCGATTCTGATACCGATTCTGACAGCGATGCCGATTCAGATGCGGATAGTGACTCGGATTCGGACTCAGATTCCGACAGTGATACGGACTCCGACACTGACAGCGACTCAGACACCGACAGTGATTCCGATTCAGATACTGACAGTGATGCAGACTCAGATAGCGACTCCGACAGCGATACCGATTCCGACGCAGATAGTGATACCGATTCTGACGCGGATTCAGACAGCGACTCAGATACTGACAGTGATTCCGATAGTGATACGGACTCTGACGGTGATGCGGATGCCGATTCTGATTCGGATGGTGACGCAGACTCTGACTCTGATACCGACAGTGATTCTGATACCGATAGTGACACGGACTCAGACAGTGACACCGATTCAGACAGCGATACGGACTCCGATGCCGACAGTGATTCTGATTCAGATAGCGATTCAGACAGTGACTCAGACTCTGACACGGACTCCGATTCCGATAGCGACACGGATTCGGACTCTGACTCAGATTCGGATAGTGATTCGGACTCGGATAGCGACTCTGACAGTGATTCTGACACAGATAGTGACTCGGATTCCGATTCCGATAGTGATACAGACTCGGATAGTGACTCAGATTCCGACAGTGACGCGGACTCCGACTCGGATTCGGACTCCGACGCTGACTCTGATACCGATTCAGATAGTGACTCTGACACTGACAGCGACTCAGATAGTGATACGGACTCAGATTCCGACAGCGATACAGACTCGGATTCTGATACTGATTCCGACTCCGACGCAGATAGCGACTCTGACTCGGACAGCGATTCAGATTCTGACAGTGATGCGGATTCTGATGGTGACGCCGACTCTGATACTGATTCGGATAGTGACTCCGACAGTGACACGGACTCAGATTCCGACAGCGATTCCGATAGTGATAGTGACTCCGACGCGGATAGTGACAGCGATTCGGACTCCGACAGTGACTCGGATGCCGATTCCGACTCTGACTCTGATACCGACAGTGATTCAGATTCCGACAGCGACACGGATTCAGACACAGACAGTGACACCGATTCTGATAGCGATTCCGACACAGATACAGATACCGATTCGGATAGTGACTCCGACAGTGACTCCGACAGTGACTCTGATACCGACTCCGATACAGATACCGATTCGGATAGTGACTCAGACTCTGACACGGACTCCGACTCCGACTCCGACAGTGACTCTGATACCGACTCCGATACAGATACCGATTCGGATAGTGACTCAGACTCTGACACGGACTCTGACACGGACTCCGACTCCGACAGCGACTCTGACACGGATTCCGATTCTGACGCTGACTCAGACACTGACAGTGATACGGACAGTGATACAGATAGTGACTCCGATACTGACTCTGATTCTGATTCGGACTCTGACGGTGACGCGGATTCAGATAGCGATAGCGACGCAGACAGTGACTCCGACGCAGATAGCGATACTGACTCAGACAGTGATTCAGATGCTGATACGGATAGCGACTCAGACTCCGACACGGACTCTGACAGCGACTCGGATTCCGATAGTGACTCTGATTCTGACAGTGATACAGACTCGGATAGCGACTCAGACTCCGACACGGATTCTGACAGCGACTCCGATAGTGACACGGATTCTGATTCAGACACAGACAGTGATTCAGACAGTGACACAGATTCAGATACGGACTCCGACGCGGATAGTGATACCGATTCCGACAGTGACACCGACTCAGACTCCGATAGTGATTCGGATAGTAACTCTGGATCAGAAGGTGATGGTAACTCGGATGGCGACAGTGACACTAACACAGGCGGCGGCTCCGGTTCTGGTTCCGGATCAGGCAATGGCAGCGGAAATGGTTCAGGGAGTGGCTCGGCTGGTTCTGGAACAGGAACGACCGGCGATTCCGGATCCAATGCTGGCACGACAACTGGAAATGGCACATCAGCCGCGGGTACGAATGTGGCGACTGGGTCTGCGGCAGCAACCGCAACACCATTGAGCAACACCACGCGGTCAGCGGCAACGACGCCAGTAGTTGATTTGACTGCGAGTGCACCGGCGACGATTAGCGATGCGGCAGACACTGCGGCAACTGATCAGCCGGCTGATGACAAGTCAGCTAATGATCACGCAACTAAGGATAAGGCGAAGGCCGATACAACGACGAGCGGCGCTGCGGATACCGCCAGTGATGGTGATTCAGCAACGGCGACGGATAAGGCACAAGCTGATAATCACGCAACACTTTGGGGAACGATCCTGGCAGCCCTGGCGGCTGTAGGTGGCGGCTCCTGGTGGTTCTTCGATAGTAAACGGCGGAAGAACGACGGTGATTAATACCTGGCAGCAACCAGTAAGTGAAAAAGCACGTTGACAGAAATGTTGACGTGCTTTTTTACTGCCAAAAATAAACCACACATATTTGCAAAAATGGATAGTTAAGGCTGGCTTAAGCTTCAATTAAGCCAATGTGGTATGATGAAACGGTTAACCCGGTTTGTTTGTAAATCAAGCATTCAAATCGCTAAAAATCACTTAGTAGTTTCACTAAACAAGCCCTATGATGACGGGACATCATGGCTGAGGTGGTCGCCTAATTATGTTATGGGAATATCGTTATCAAATTATTATCAAAATCAAATGAAAAAATTAGTACGTATGGTAAAATTGTGTTAACATAAACTTATGTAAAGAATAAACCAATTGAGACGATGATAACGTGATTATCACGAAAATAGACTAACTTTGGAGGTTCCTGCCGATGAAAAGAACGATCATTAAAAAATTCAAGGAAGCGGTCATTGACCTGGGGGATCTTACCGATCGATCGACAGGGGAGAGCACGCTGGCCGTTTCCGTGTCGAATCGTAAGAAACGTGCAGCCGTTCATTTCTACCGCGGCGACAGTTTCAATCAGGCTTGGCAACAGGTGAGTGAGACGTTGGCCGCAGCACCCCAAGATGCTTGGGTTCGCATTGAGATTGTCCAAGCCATCCAGCGGCGATCGGCAGCTGCGGTCAAGAAATCCTTGGCAGCGATGACGCGAATGAACTACTGGCGCGATGGGGTGAGCTTTGATCAAGACTTTAAGACGGCGCTATTGGAAATGGAAATTAATGGTCACGCTTTCTTCAAGCCGGGCAAGGATCACCGGATTGGAAAAAATCCGTCATCCTCGTGGATTGACTACCCACAGATTACCAAGTACTTGACGCGACGCAACGGCGAACAACCGGATGATTTGGCAGCTGCCCAGAATATTTGGACATTTACGACCGCTGGTATTTTCTCCGATGGGACCCAAATCTGGCCGCTGGATGAATCAGCCGCTGGTGAGCGCGGTACACGGCGATTAGTTGCGCCTCGACAAGAGTTACGGGACTATTTGTCGCTGGGTGAAGCCTTTTTAGCCCGGCAAATTAAAGAGACGGGACAGTTCGTCTATGGTTATTATCCGGCGGAACAGCGGGTGTTGAGTAGTTACAACAGTGTGCGGCATTTCTCGTCGATTTACGCCTTGTTGGAAGCGATTGCGTATACGGACAATTGGGATGATCTGCCACGTGCCAAGCAGGCGTTGACTTGGGGGCTGGAACACCTGACGATTCACGTCAATGACGCCTTGTTTGTGATTGAGCGGCCAAAGAATAAGGATCCAGAAGTCAAATTGGGGGCCCAGGCCATGCTGATCTTAGCGTTGTGCAAGTACCAAGAAGTCAGTAAGGATGAGGCCTTCATGGACCGGGCGCAGCAGGCGTTCAACGGCATCATTGCCTTTCGTCAACCTTCTGGGCGCTTCAACCACGTCTTGAATCCTGATTTGACGGTCAAGGATGCTTTCCGAATTATTTACTACGAAGGGGAAATCACCTTTGCGATGGCGCGGCTGTACGAATTGATCCACGACGACCGCGTCTTGGATATGATGCAGCAGTCGCTGGACTTCATGGTGGCGCACGACTATGGCCGCTACCACGACCACTGGATCGCCTATGCAGTCAATGAGGCCATGTTGATTTTCACCGACAATCGCGACTACATGCGTCTGGGGTTGAAGAACGTGTTCAACCACCTGGACTTCATTGAAAAGCGCGACACGGCGTACCCAACACTACTGGAATTGCTCGATGCGGCGGTCAAGATGACGGATATGATCAAACGCACCGGTAACGACGACCTACTTGAGCAATATGACGTGCAGCGGTTACGCCGTGCCTGGCATTACCGCGCCTTACACGAGTTGGCGACGGGGGCGTTTCAACCGGAACTGGCGATGTACTTCTACGCCCCCAGCAAGTTTGTCGGTGGCTTCTTTGCCCGGCACGACCATTTTCGGACCCGGATCGATGACTGTGAACACTTCTTATCCGGACTCATCAACTATTACAACTACGTCTACTGAGAGGAGGCCGCCATGGCAGTTTTAACAACCGTACTGGCATACAAGAAGATTCAATTTGCCATTCGCATGCTGATCTATGTGGTGGTCGGCGTGCTGGTCTTGGTCGTGCGGTGGCGTAATAAGGAAAAGACCCGCAAGCGCATGGACGAACGGACCAAGAAAATGATGCGCGAGACCAAGAAGGACAAGAATGGCAAATACCCGTGGGAACAGTAATCACGAAGAGATTGGAGTGTCACGATGTTCTATTTTATTAATGAATATATCCTACAAAAAAATTCGAGCGTGGAGCACACCGCAATGAACCGCGTGAAGTTGTTCAATCACTACAAGCAACCGGCCAAGATTGTGACCAAGACCTATGACCGTTTGCTCCACCAAACAATTGGTACCTTTGGACTGACCGACAATGAAATCGTTAACATGTTTGATTTCTTCCAGGAGGCCACGGTCCCCCTGCCAATTAAAGTCATGCATACCGACGACCTCAAGTTGCCACTAGCCTCGGAAGTCACCGTTGGCGCGAACTTCAGTCAAGTCGCCGAGGGGGACCGGTCGACCAGTAATGTCGGGTTTATTCCCGGCACCGTGGGGCGCGTCTTCTACCAGGAATTCTTCGACGGCTTGGGCAACGTGATTGAGACCAATCTGTGGGACTGGCGGGGCTTCAAGTCCGCCACCCAGTATTTCGGTCAAAATGGCAAATTGATTCTCGAACGCTACTACACGCCAAGCGGGAAGATTGCCATGGAACAGTATTTTGTCCCGGACACCAATGGGCAGCCGCTCGCCTCCCGGATTATTGTGAAAGATTATCACGGCCGCGGCGACCTATTCTTCCAAAATACCGACGACCTCTTCACCTTCTTCTTAGGCGAACTCAGCAATCAAGACGATACGACCACGACCTTTATCAGCGACCGACCGGGGACTGGCGTCAAGCCACTGTTGGCCTTGAATGATCATTCTCGGAAATACGTCTACCTGCCGATCAACCACGCCGTTGACCCCAACGACCCGGTCCACGGCACGCTGGATGGCTTCTTGGCGCCGGCCTTTGAACATTTCAACCATTTCGATGGCTTCATCACGGCCACCGAACAACAAGCGGACCACTTGCGGCAACGGTACCCGCAAGCCAAGATCGCGGCGATTCCAGCCGTGACGCTGTTGCCAGCCACTAAGACGACGCTGGTGACGCCCGAGCAACGCCGGGCTCACAGTCTCTTGTACGTGGGCCGAATCGCGGCCGACAAGCAGATCGAGCAGCTCTTGCGGATGTTTGCACTGGTCAAGGACCAAGTCCCTGACGCGACGTTTGACCTGTTTGGTTACGGTAGTGCGGACTACCTGACGCAGATGACGGACCTGGTCAAGGAACTCCGATTGACGACCAGCGTGACCTTTAAAGACTACGACGCCCAGCTAGCCGACCAGTATGATCACTACCAGGTACTGGTCAACATGGCCACAGCCGACGGGGCGCCACTGGCTATGCCCGAAGCCATGGGTCACGGCATTCCAGTGGTCAGCTACCCGTTCAACTACGGGCCGCAAGCCTTCATCAAGGACGGTCAGACTGGTTACGTGATCGACCGCGGCAACGCCTTGGCCATGGCCGACAAGGTCCGAACGCTCTTTACGGATGATGCCCAGTTGATCAAGATGAGTCAGGCCGCCTACGATGTCGCTCACCAGAACTGGACGCGACGCAAAGTTTGGAACCGCTGGCAACGGTTCGTACAGGCTTAGGAGGGAGCAGTGCTATGTATTACTTTTTAAATGACAATTTACAATATTCCAAGTCCGGCATCGAGCATGCGGAAATCAACCGGCTGCACCTCTTCAATCAAAACGGTGTGCCGGCTAAAATCGTGACGCGCATCTTTTCCATGGAGTTGTCTGCGATTGTGCAACAGGCGGGCATCCCGACCACGGGGTTCGTGAATCTCTTTCAATTCTTCTGTGGCAGTGGGGACGTGCCGACGCGCCGGTTTGCGTTAAATGACCTGTCCTTGCCCAGCGACACCACGCAATCGCGCAAGGATGATCAGGTTCAGGTCTTTGCCCAGGGGAAAATGCAGCTGATCATTTACCTGCGGCCAGGGACCGATGAGATCAGCAATATCCAGTACTTTGACGTGACCGGACGGACGCTCAAGATGGCCTGGTGGGATGTGCGCGGGTTTAAATGCCTCGAGCAACTCTTTGACTGGGACGGCAAAATCGTTCAAGAACAATATTTTGGCCCCGACGGCCTGGTCCATTTGGAAAAATGTCACTTGCTGGACCGCGCGGGTAAGGAGCACGTCAGCTGGCGGGTCCTGAACTATCGTGGCCGGGATTGGGTCTTTACCGGGATGAACGCCTTGACGCGGTTCTTCTATGATGAGCTCAACGATAACGGCGAGCACAACGTCTTCATTTGTGACCGGACGGTGGAATGTGATTGGGCGCTCTTTCACATGCACACACCGGCCTTCAAGGTCTTACACCTACACAACGACCACGTGGCCGATCCCAGCGATATGATTCATTCACCGCTCAACAACAATTATCAAAATGCCTTGACCAACTGGCATGAGTGGGATGCCGTGATTTCGTCCACACCAGAGCAGTCCCAAGACATTGAGGATCGCTTCGGTAAGGACATCCCGGCCTTCACGATTCCGGTGGGCTACGTCACGGACGCGCAGATTGCGGCCCCACATCAAGCCTTCAGCCACCGGCAAAAGGACCTGATCGTCCACGTGGCACGGCTGGCACCAGAAAAGCAGCAGAACCATTCCATCGAAGCCTTCGCGCAGGTGCACCAACAGTTTCCGGATGCGCGGCTGGAATTCTGGGGATATGCCAACGGAGATATCGGAAAGAAGTTTAAGCAAGAGGCCGCAGACCTGGGTCTAAGCGACGTGATCAGCTTCAAGGGCTACACCCACGACATCGGCGCCGTGTATGATCGGGCGCAACTGGGCCTGTTGCCGAGTCGTGCGGAAGGCTTCTCCTTAATGCTGCTAGAGGCGCAGTCGCACGGGTTGCCAATGGTGGCCAACGACGTGAAATATGGGCCCAGCGACATCATTGACGACGGCGTGAGTGGCCGGTTGACCACGGACGGGGATGTCCAGGGCTTGGCCGACACGATGATTCAGATGCTGCAGGATCAAAAGCGATTGGCTGCATACAGCGACGCCGCCTATGAGAATGCCAAGCGTTATTCTGAACAGGCAGTCTTTGAACAGTGGCGGGTGCTTCTGGACTATTTCCAAAACCTCAGCCAGCCTCAGGTTGAAGTGTGATCGGTAAATTGGCGGTGGCTGGCCGCTTTACCGTTCACTAGAGATGAGTGGGAACACTGAGGGCTACGTTAGGCAAACCAATTGCCTGCGGCTGCCAGGGGTTCCGCCTGCTATGGGGGACATCTCCAGCCTGAGAAGCGGGCTTCCGATTCGCTTTGAAGCCTGGTAAATCCCACCAGTCTCCAAAGTCGCCCCACGCTGTAGGCCGAGACAAAACCTCGGCCAACACCGTCGACACAGCTGGCTACACCCCTGGCCTCCTCCGGCATAGACGGCGAGGTCAGGATACCTTAGCGTTAAACCGAGATCAGTAACGTTGGTGGCTGTCGCAAACAACTGACATGCCGACAGTTCTTGGCGACCGCTACGGTAGCAGAGGATCTGTTAGAGATGAGTTCAACTGTTAGCGGCACGGGTAGGGTCATAGCACTCAGGAAACTGACGTCTTTGAGACAGGGTTCTCAGCTCAAAACGGGTGTTGAGATTGTAACATGGTTCGGCCCGTCCGCCCGCAGCATTTCAAGGCATCTCTAGTGACTCGTGGGTGGTCAAAGCGGACGGTTCGGGTCAGCCAATTGGAAGGTTTAGACAGGTTTCGACAAAGTGAATTGGGGGGAATGACCATGGACCAGACGACGAGTCTTGTGGTGGATATTGATGGCACACTGTGTGACTTGAAGACGGCGGAGCAGACCTACTTGGACGTGGCGCCCAAGGCTAGTGTGATTGCCCGTTTGCGGGAGTATCAGGCGGCAGGCTACCACATTATCTTGTTTACCTCGCGGCAGATGCGGACGTACGCGGGGAATTTGGGCAAGATCAACAAGTTTACGGCACCCATCACGGCTGAGTGGTTGGCCAAATATCAGGTGCCCTACGATGAAATTATTTTTGGCAAGCCGTGGGCCGGTCGGGGTGGGTATTACGTCGACGACCGCGCGATTCGGCCGAGTGAGTTCTTGGCTCACAGCGAAGCGGAGATCGCCGAACTGGTCGCAAAGGAGCGTGACGTGCATTGACGAAGACTGTGTTATTACTGTCTGCCGCGGAAATTGCGGATGACATGCAAACGACCTTTGGGACGATTTATCCGGCGATGATCCCGGTCCAAGACGGCCAGCGGATCATTGATCGGGTGGTCCAGCAGTACCAACCGTTAGACTATCAATTGTTCGTGGCGGTCAGCGCCAGCGACGACTCGGTCGTCAGCTATGTGACCCAAAAGCACTTGCCGGTGACACCACTCAAGGTTGCTAGCGGATTAACGCTCAGCGAGGCGGTCGCCCAGTCCTTGGCCCAACTCCAGGAACAAACGGCGGTGGCCGAGCTGACCATCGTCTTTGGCGACACCCTGATTGAAGCAGAAAATCTCACGCAAGGTGACACCATTTTCACGCATCAGGTCACGGATGCCGGGCGGTGGACCACCGTGACGGTTGATGCGACACACCGGGTGACCTTCACGGATAAGGTGGCGACGGCCGACCAAGCGGCCTTTACCGCGGCCGTGGGGGTGTTTAACTTCAGTGCTGGCGCGGACCTAGCGCGCTTGTGGCAGGGAGCCAAGTCATTTTACGAGAATTTGAAAGTCTACGATGCTCACTATCCGCTGAAACTGGCGGACACGACGCAGTGGCTGGACTTTGGCCACAGCGACAAGTACGTGGAGGCCAAGCAGGTGGAGGCGCGCTTCTTTAACCAGACGAAGATCGATTTCAAGCGGGGCATCATTCGCAAGGAAAGCACGGACGTGGACAAATTTTTGGGCGAGGTCCAGTGGTATTTGAAGCTACCCAAGCGACTGGCCTACATTGCGCCGCGCATCTTTGATTACTCGCTCAACTACAACGCACCGTTTGTGGAAATGGAATATTTCTCCTATGAAAGCCTACACAACCTATTTTTGTACGGTAACTTCGAGTTGGGCTTCTGGCGAGAAATCATTGACGAACTGGTCTTCTTACGCAGCGAAATGGCTCAGTACCAGGTCCGTGTCACGCCGGAAACGTATCGGCAGACCGTGCGCGCCATGTACCTGGATAAGACCGTTGACCGGCTGCATCGGCTGATCGATGAGGACGACTTTTACGCGGCCATTGCGGATCAGTCACTGGTGATCAACGGCACCACGTATCCCAGCATCAACGCCATTATCGCTGCCTTGCCAACGGTGTTGGACCGCAGCGGTGTGTTGGCAGGGGAGACGTTGACCGTGATCCACGGGGACTTTTGCATGACCAACATTTTGTACGACCACACCAAGCACGTCATGCGGCTGATCGATCCGCGCGGTAAATTTGGTAAATTCGACATCTACGGCGATGCCAAGTACGACTATGCCAAGCTGATGCACAGCTTCGTCGGCAAATACGACTGCATCATCGCCGACATGTTTACCGTCGATGCGGACACTACGGGGCGGTTGGACTACGCCTTGACGGTGACCGGTAACGAGGCTGCCATTGGTGACCTGTTTGCTCAACAACTGCAAATGCAACTGGGGCCGACCGTTTATCGGCAGATTCAATTGATTGAATCATTGTTGTTCCTCAGCATGATTCCGCTACACAAAGATAAACCAGAACGACAAAAAGCCATGTTGGCGGTGGGGGTCACCACCTTTGCCCCGTTCATGGCCAGCGTTACGGAGGGATGAGCGTGCAAATTGTGATTACGATGGCTGGCCAGGGGTCGCGCTTCAAGCAAGTCGGGGTCACGGTCCCCAAACACGAGATCGTCGTGCGGGGCAAGACCCTCTTTGAGTGGGCGATGCGCTCCTTGGCGGCATTTACGACTGAAAAATTCATCTTTGTGGTTCGTCAAGGTCGGTATCAACGCGCCAATTTAAACCGGTTGATTGCGCAAGCCGGCATTCGTGATTACCAGCTGGTAGAAGTCGATCAGCTCACGGCCGGCCAGGGCTCCACGGTAATGGCGGCGCAAGCGGTCTTGGACCCGACGGATAGCCTGGCGATTTATAACATTGACACCTACGTGGAACCGGGGCAGATCTTGCCGAGTGACTTTGCGCAGGCCGACGGACACCTGACGACCTTCACGGCACCGGGAGATCATTGGTCCTTCGCGCAGGTCGATGATCAGGGACGCGTCGTGGATGTCGTGGAAAAGCGGCGGGTCTCCGACCATGCGTCCGTGGGCTTCTATTACTTCAAGCGAGCCCAAGACTTCCTGCAGTTGTACCACGACTTCGCGCCGGCGGTGATTGCCGAGTACGGCGAGACTTACGTGGCCCCGTTTTATCACTACTTTTTACAAAATCACGCGCACGTGACCATCAAGGATATTCCGGTGGCGACGGTCCACGTGTTGGGGACACCGGCGGAATTGCAGGTGTTCAAGGAGGCTGAGCCATCATGAAAACACCGGTATGGGCGGCCGTTTGTGGCGCGATTCGCGACGAGTTGGACGTGCGACTGATCGTGGACTTGCTGCTCCAGGCGCGAGCGGCGGGTCAGTTGCAGGGCGTCGTCTTGTCGACTTGGCAGGGCGAATTTACGTCGGATTCGCCGTTGAAAGCCCAGCTGCAGGCCAACGGGGTGGTCATCATTGAGACGCCGCCCATCGACGAGATGGTGGGCAACATCCAGACCAACGCCGTCAATTACTGGCGGCAGGCCACCCAATTGCAACGGGCACTGGCCGTGATTCCGGCCGATGCCATCGTACTCAAGACGCGCACGGACCGGGCCTTGCCGGCAACCCGTCGATTGCTGGCCTTGTTGGCCACGCCCACCCCGTTACCGACCGTGGCCCAGGCCAAACGCCAGCACCGCCTCGCACATTTCCCGGCCGTTTTGGGTCATCAAATTGCGGCGTTTCACCCCCGCACCAACCGGGTCTTTCAGTTTGCGGACTTTGCGTTCATGGGCTACAGCGCGGATCTGCGGAAATTGCTGAGCTTTGCGGTACCGGAAATGACCTTCAACCGGTATCTCAACGCCAACATGCTCTTCTTTATCAACGCCTTTGTCCGGGACTATCCCATCGTGACGGACTACGAGCGGCGCATCCGGTTTGAAAAATTGATTCCCGAGTTGGACCGGTACACGCGCGGCGGGGGAACGGACTTTCCGGAATTTCTGCAGCGCTTCTACGCGGTTTACCTGGGTATCTTGGCGACGCATTTTCGGATTGTGCCGGGCCAGCCGGAACGTTTGGGTGCCGTGATGACGCCCATTAACTTAGCGGATTTCTTTCACGAAAGTCACCAGCACCACCTGGCCGGCCATCGTTTGGGCACGATGATCAACAGCAGTGAGGTGGTCGCGGCCTTCGTGGATCAGCCAACTTGGCAGGTCGACGAGTCGACGCGGCGGGTCTTACGGTTGCTACGGTCAGTGGATCCGCAGCTATTTGAGCGGGCCACGCCCAGTGAAGTAGCGGACCTGCAACAATTTGCCCAGCGGCAGGATTTTTCAACCGTTCCTTGGGTGCAAGCGCAGCCAGCCGTGCTCACGACGCAACCGCCGACTTACGACCAGTCATTGGCCTACCCGTTTCCCGGCTTAATGGCTGCGGAACAGGCCGAGTTGTGGCAAACGTGTACGACGACGGCCAATCTTGACCAGGCACTGTTACGATTTGTCGTGACGCACGCGGTGGCGCCGAGCCATGCGGCCGCCTTTTTAGCCAGCGGTGCCAAGAACGGCCAGGCCCGCAGCATCCTGATGATGTCGCGACTCCTGCGGCGGGGGTATTTAAATGCACACGAGACTGCCGAGTTGTTACGCGTCGCCAACACCCAGGCCAAATTGGTCCGGCAACACGGTGGCGGCAACGTGCACGTCGCGGGTTACGTCTTGAATCGGGTGATGTACCTCCACCAGCAGGGTCTGGCGCTGCCAGCAGAATTGATGCAACAGGTCGACTATTGCCTGCGGCGGTACCTCACGCCGACCAAAAGTGAGGCACTCAAACGGGCGTTGACCCAGCCAATCGACCAGTTGACAACGGTTCTGGACCAGGATATCCAGCAGGCTACGGCCGACCACCAATCAGTCGTACGCCGCCGGTTGATCGAGCTAGCCCTAGAACTCACGGGCCAACGCCGCTATTGGCAACAGCTCCAACCCTTGTTCACCGCCGACGAACCATTGAATCGGCAGGCTTACGATTACGCCGTTGAACAGGGATTGCTGGTTCAAGATTGATAAGGAAGACCATTGCCTGCGATGGTAGCAGGCTACCTGATGCGTTGACTGGCTGTAGGCGCTAGTTTGTCAATCCCGCGGTAGGCGGGCAGTAACAAGTTATCTGAAGGTTGAAAGTGAAATTAACACGCTGATTGCCGTAACAGCGGTGTTTTGACACCTACAATTGGTGAGACCGGGCGCCTGCGTCAGCCAGGGTTCCGCCTGCTCTGGGGAACGGCTCCAGCCTGAGGGGCGGTCTTCCGCCTCGCTTGAAAGCCTGGCAAAGACCACCAGTCTCTCAAGTCGTCCCGCGCTGTAGGCTGAGAAAGGACCTCAGCCAACACCGCCGACACAGCTGGCTCCACCCTGGCTGCCTCCGGCAAGTTGACGTCTATTAGCAACACTGTGTTTAATTAAAGACTAGTCGTCAATGTAGCTACCACCTGGGGCTAAGGCAACTGTTATTAACACGCACTACCGTAGCCGAGAGTTCGCCAAATATGGGTTCAGCCGTGGGAGTTGTCTTAGCGGCGCGGTTCATGCCGCTTAGACAACTGGCGTCTTTGAGACGCGACTTTCGGCTCAAAGCGAGGCGTCGAGACCGTCCTTTGGCTCGGCCCGTCCGCCCCAGCGTTCCAACCCATATTTGGCGAACGGTAGGCGACCAGTTCAAATTATGTGGCTGAAAACGACAATTTTTGACGCTATGAGTCGCATGCTAACACTAGTTCCAGCTGATTTTTGTTTTTCAACCTTCAGAAGTTATTTAAAGAGAATGGGAGGCGGTTGTATGCGTACGGTTTGGGCGATGGTGTGTGGCACCATCCGCGACCAAGTGGATTTTAGTCTGATCATGGATTACCTCTTGCGTTGCCGGGAAAAAGGCATCATTCAGGGCATCGTGGTCAGCACGTGGGTCCATGAATTTGACGGGCTAGGGGATTTACAAATGCACCTGGCCCTAAACAACGTGGACGTCATCCAGTCGCCAACCAATGAGGGGCTGGTGGGCAATATGCAAGCCAACTCCGTGAATTATTGGCGTCAGGCCAAGCAGATGCAAGCGGCGTTGGACCGGATCCCACCGGAGGCCATCGTCTTGAAGACGCGCACGGACCGGGCATTGCCGGCGACCAAAAAACTGATCGCCATGCTGGCTGAGCCGGACCCGTTGCCATTGGTGAGCGACCGAGCTCAAGCCACGGGGATAACTCAATTGCCGCGGGTGTTCGACCATCAAATCGCCATCTTCAAGGCACGGACGGGACGCATCCTACAATTCACGGATTTCGCGTTCATGGGGTACAGCCGTGACGTCCGCAAGCTGGTGAACTTTGACATTTCTGATTTCACCTTCACGCGCGGGCTGGTCGCCAACATTCAATTTTTCATTTACCCGTTCATCCGGGACTATCCGGTCATCCGCGACTATTACCGTGTCATTGATTTCTACCCGTTGCTGGCGGATCTGAAGACCTATACCACGAACGGTGGCACGGTGTTTCCGAAATTTTTCGAGCGCGTCTACGCGGCCTACTTCGGCTTGTTGGCCCTACATTTTCGCATCGGCAGCTTGCCGGATCCGACGAAATTAGGACCGGTGACGTTGCCCATCGAATTTGCCGACCTTTTTCACTCTGGGCAAGGCAAGCACCTGGTGCACGATGCCTTGGGCGTGACCTTGAACTCCCAAGAGATTCTAACGGCCTTCATGTCCCAGACGGTGACGCCAACACCGGTTAATCGGCATTGGTGGCAACGCAAATCGGCTCAGCCAACCCCGCAGCCGGCGGTACAAGACGCGGCGACCAAGCATGTGTTGGCGGCCATGGCGGCGCTCTCACCGGCAACGTTGGACCGGATCACGGACGCGGAGTTGACGGAACTAAAGACGTTTGCGGCCAATCGAAAATTTTCACCCCACGCCTGGTTGCGCATCCAGCAAGGGGACCTGCAGCCGCAATCGCCGACTTATGCCCAGTCGTTGCGCTACCAGTTGCCTGGCATCAGCGCGGCGGACCAAGACGCGCTGTGGCAACAGCTAGCCGAAAGCACCAGTGCCAATCGCGTGCTCTACCGCTACTGGCGTGACCACAACATCGCCCCGGAAAACGCCGCGGCTTACCTGATGAGCAGCGCGCGAACGGATAACCGCTTCAGCATTCTGACCGTGACACGCCTGTTGCGGCAGGGCTTCTTGGATGGGCCGACGACGGCCGAAGTGTTACGCATCAACGATTTCTTTGCCAGCTTTCACGTCCGCCACGGCCGCATGAATGCGGAGATTGCGGCCTATTGCCTGGCCCGTTATCTGTACTTGGTCGAACATCACCAGCAGATTCCAGCGACGGCGACCGCGCAAGTGAAATTTGTGTTTAAACGATTTTTACCGGGCAAGTTTGCGGCATTTCAAGCAATCGTCACCGATTCTGCGGCGCTGATCGAATTCTTTGATCAGGCCATTGCCGAGCGGCAGGGTACCAAGCAAACGTCAGCCCGGCAGCGCGTCATCGAAATGGCCCTGGAGGTCACCCACGACGCGAAGTACTGGTTGCAACTGGAACCGCTATTTAACGGGCGTTACCGGAATTACGAGTACGCCTATCGCTATGGGATTTCTTGGCAGTTGATCTAGTGTTGGCTGAGGTTTTTTCTCAACCTACAGCGCGGGACGACTTGAGAGACTGACGGGCTTTGCCAGGCTTTCAAGCGAGCCGGAAGACCGCTCCTCAGGCTGGAGGCGCTCCCCATAGCAGGTGGAACCCTGGCTGACGCAGGCGCCTGGTTTCATCAATATTATTTTTAAGAAAAGATTTGATTTGGAGGGATTCACGTGGCACAGCTGACGATGCAACAGATACAAGAGATTGTGGGTGGCAAATGGGTCGTTGCCCCGCAAGATGAAACGGCGACCATCCAGCATTACGGGCTCTACGGCGGGGAGATTCGCCGCGACATTGGCGCCAATAACCTATTGTTCGCGATGTCACTAGAGCACTGGCAACACGGGTCGGGCAACTCGGGCGTGTATTTGCACACATTTAAGGACAATCACGACCGAGTGGCGGCCTTGCAAGATTACCTCAAGATGGCCATCGTCGAGCGGCCCGTGCCCACGAGTTCGGTCCCCCAGCTGCAGGTACCCGACGCCTATCAGGCGATGGAAAAATTGGTGCGCGTGATCCAACCGGCTTATCGAGGCAAGAACATTGGCGTGACCGGATCGGTGGGCAAGAGCACGACCAAGACTTTGATCGCCTATCTCCTCCAACACCTGGGGCCGACCGTGAGTTCCGTGGGCAATCACAATTCGCGGACCAGCGGAAAGATTCAGGCGCTCAACGTTGAGCAGAGTCAATACAACGTCTTGGAGCTGGCCGCCATGGCCCTTAACTACCAAGAACCCGGTCAGGATCGGATCGGCATTGCCGCGCTGATTGCCTTTGACCTGGCCGTCTTGACCCAGGTCGATGCTGGGCAAAAAGGATGGGACGCTCGCTTGACGGCGGACGTCAAGACCCGGATGGGCGCCAGTTTAAAGCCGGGGGCGCCATTTTTGGTCAACTCGGCCATTCACAATCTGGGTGAGGTCACTGATTTTGTGCATCGTTACACGCAAAACTTGGTCACGTACGGGCTGACACCAGACAGCGACTACGCTGGCCAACTCGACGCCCATGGCCAATTAACGCTGGTCCACCGCGGCATTCGGCTGGGTCAGCTTGACGCCACGGGGCTGGATGAAGGCATGGTCAGCGACATGGTGGGGGCCTTAGCCGCCTACCACCTGTTGGGTGGGCAACTGACGCCCGCCATCTTGCTGGACTTTAGTGAAAAATGTGCGCAGACCAGCACCCGCAAGGTCCACCACTTTGTTGCTAATGGTCATCAGATCACCATCGTGGACGATACCCACAACGCAGAACTGTTGTCGATCAAGAACTTTATTCACTATGCCCAGCACTACCAGGTGGCACCCCACACCAAGAAGCTCTTTATCGAGGGCCGGGTGATCAACCTGCGCAAGATTTCGGTCAAGACCCATACGGAAGTGACCCAACTCCTGAATCAGGCCAACTTCGATCAGTTTTACACCTATGGACCCGAGATGGACTGGGTCATTCCGGCCGCGGACTTTACCAGCTATGGCGGCTACTTTACCACGCCCCGGGCGGTGACCCGAGCGATTGCCCAGACGGCGGACCAGGACCTAGTCATCTTCATCAAGGGCGATAGTCGTAACAGCTCCATCGACCGCATCGCCGATAACCTGATGGCCAATCTGGACTATGAGGCCACGCCGGCCAGCGCCTTTGCCATGAGCATTGGTGAGCCCCAACCGCAAGCCTACAGTCGCAATGGGGTCGGTCGGCTCCTGATCATTTTAAAAATTATGGAGGAACTGGCGGCCGGCAAGCTGCAATTAACGGATGCACTGACCATCACCAACCCGATGCCCAAAGACCACAGCCGCCACAAGGTGGGCCTGGCCAAGGGGGCCGCGTACACGGTGTTTGATCTACTGACGATCGCCATTGTCGCCTCGGCACCAGACGTCATCACCAACCTGGCTGAGCATCTGTACGGCCGGCACGGCCGGCAAATTGTGCAGGCTCTCCAGCGTCACGCTGCCCAGCTAGGCTTGTCGGATCAGACCGTGGCCAACGTCACGGGCCGGCCGACCAAACGACCCCAACGCACCTACTTGGCGGACCTGGAAAAAATTGGCGAAGCCTTTACCCGCTTGCCCAATGGTGTTTTCAGCCTGTTGAGTGCACAACAGATCATGGTAAACGGGCATTTTTATCACAAACGCTCACAGCTATTTAAGACTGGCAAGATCGCCGGTTCGCTGTTCAACGACTGGCAGGAACAGTCCGGGTTGTTCTTCACCCAAGATCAGCAGGGCAAACACGCGGTGGCCTTCATCAACAGTCCGCACCTCAGCACCACAGACGCGTTGATGGCCGATTGGGTCGATGCCCAGGCGGATAGCGCTCAGTTGACCCCGGCCAACACCACGGTGGCCCTGCAAACGCCCGTGATCAATCTGCTGGCCGATACCTATTTTGGCGAGGATTATACCCGTCGGCGGGAGCACCGCGGCCAGCCGGATGCGCTACAGAAATACGGTTACGGGCATTCGTTTGAAAAGATTGGTAAGTTCTTCAGTCCCACCGCGTACAATTTATTTAATTTCGAGGCGGTCTTTGCGCAGGGGGCCAGTCCGTTGGATGCGGTGAAACCTTTTGTACTGGACGCCCGAGCGCAGCCGACGCTAGCGGAACTCAAACGGCACCACTTTGACCTGGCCATGCTGGGAAACAATCATGCCAACGACTACGGTCCGGCGGCGTTGACGGACACCTTGGCGGCCTTCCACGATGCTGGTATCGCGACCGTGGGGGCCGGGGTGGACCGCACCGATGCGCGCCGTGTGGTCACGTTGGACTACGACGGCCAGCAGGTGGCGTTGTTTAACGGCTACTGGTACCGCAATCCGGCGGAGAACCTCTTTGACTTTTACGCGCGAGCCAATCGGGCGGGGGTGGCCTGTTTGGACACACTGATGGCACAAGACATTCGCCGCTACAAGCAGGCCCATCCCAGCGCGCTGGTCTTAGTGAGCGCCCATTGGGGGACAGATTACGGCGACGTCAAGCCCGCCCAGCGCGAAACGGCTCACCGGTTGGTTCAGGCGGGGGCCGACATCATCATCGGCCACGGCCCACACCGGCTGCAGCCCATCACCTACATCGGCGCGGCGCCCGTGCTCTACAGCATTGGCAACGGCGTTTTCAACAACAACGGTGAATTCAAGAAGCGTGATGTGCCGCCATACGCCGCCATTGTCCGGTTGAACCTAGCTGAGCGGCGGCTGTACTGGTGTCCCATCTATGCGGATAACCGCCGGACCTTCTGGCAACCGGACTTCGTGTCGGCCGACGATTTTGCGCAAATCGTAGCGACCGATGGCCCGAAATTTGCGACGACCCAGCTCGAGGATAGCATCTCTGCCGTGGTCATCCCGTTTTAGTGTTCAAGGGGGGAACGCGTCATGAAAAAAGTGAAGTGGCTCGGCGTCTTGTTGGGGCTGGCCCTCCTGATTGGCGGTGCCATGTGGGGGATGAGTCGGATGTACCGCGGGATGTTTGGCAATAACCATTACTACCAGCGGTCGCGAGCCTACACCACCCAAGACGGCCTGTTGAATCAGAAAATGCGTTCGGCGCGGCAAATGCGGCAACTGACCGCACTGACACATGGCACGCGCTACACCGGTAACTGGAGCCTCGATCAGGCCGCGACGACCTACCACTACCGGGTGGGTCAGGACAATATCAGTAATTTTATGGGAGCGGACGCGACCTTACAGCTGTACACAACCTCTAAACTGATGACGCCGGCCAAGGTTCGCGCGGCAGCGACCTTCTGGAATCGGCTGGCCGGCCAACGCATCGTCCAGGTGGTCGATACGGCGAAACGCAGCGACGAGGTGATCCACGATGCCCAACCAGCTAAGAAGGACACGTCGCTGGGTGGCCAGACCTATGATCGCCAGGGGATGGTTTTCTACCCGCAAAACTGGCGCTCGTCGGGCCTATTAGCGACAGAAAAGGCCGATTGGCAACAGGCCGTTTTGATTAGAGAGATTGGCCACGCCCTGGGCATTCCCAGTTTGGCGGGCGGTTCGCGAGGGACCAACGCCTTTGATCACGGCAAAATCGGTGCGGAGGTCATGGGCTACTGGTCCGTGGGCGCCGCGGCCCCGAAAGCCAACCGTCACGGCATCACCAGCACGAAAATGGACGGTGCGGCCCTGGCCTTAGCAGCATTGAGCTGGAAACGCCCGCAACGATTGGCGGATTGGGTCTTCACACAACACCCGGTCGTCGTTCACGTGCATGCGGGTCAGGTGTCAACGAAATAGCGCATTTATTTGGGCATGCGAACATCGGGATGAATCAACGATAACTCCTCGGGAAATGCGGTTCCTTGAGCGGTTAACAACCACACGGCAACTCATCGTTGAAGGGCGTTCGCGCAAAAAAGGACCTGACTGGTCAACTTCAATCCACCAGTCAGGTCCTTTTGGGTGCTGCATATTTATTTGAGTTAGGGAATTGACGTCTTTGAGACGAGTTCTGCGGTTCAAAACGAGGCGTCGAGAGCGTTCTTTGGCGCGACCCGTCCGCCCTCAGCGTGCCAACTCATCGCTAGCGAACGGTCAGGCGGCCAGATACACTAGTCCAGAGTCAAAACTGCCGGGCCATAGACCAGGTTGACGCCGAGCTTATCGGCGACGTCACTGGCGTCTGCGGCGGTGACGTTAGCGGGGATCAGCGTCAACCCGTCGGCATCGGCCAGGCGCTTGCTGGCGGTCCAGTCGGCGATGCGGTCGTCACTGGCCGAACCGGTGCTTAGCACGTGATCCACGCCTTGACTGGCGAGCCAGTCCATGGCCGTGCCGCGGTCTTGGGGCCGAATGTGGTCAAAGGCCGTACCAAAGGTCAAGGTCATGCCGCCGGCCGCCGCAATCAGGGTGCTGAGGACTTCAACGTCGAGTTGGTGTTGCGCGGTCAGTCCGCTGAGAATGGCACCGTCGACACCGAGTTGTTGGGCTTCCAGCAGATCGGCTTCCATCATCTTGATTTCGACGCCGTTGTAAGGCGCAATGCCGCCCCGTGGGGCAATGACCAGCTCGAGGGTGACTTGGTGTTCATGAGCGTAACGCACGGCCTCAGCCATGACCCCCTTACTGACGGTGGTACCCCCAACGGCCAGGTTATCCGCCAAAGCCACGCGTTTAGCCCCGGCCCGAATGGCTGCGGGGAGGTCTGTATAATTTTCTAATAACGGTTCAACTAATAGCAAAATCGTCGTCCTTTCTCCGCTTGCTTAACGCAAAGCGGCTAACAGTATGGTACAATATATCCACTCAATTCAATGCTGATGGGTTGGCAGATGCCGCCCCAAAACTTTTAGGAGGGACGCCCGTGAAATCGGAATCCAAGCAACATCGTTCGTGGTTTTGGAACTGGGTCGTGAACAATCGTTTAGTTTCTATCCTAACGATCACGCTTCTTATTTTACTCATTTTGTTGGTCCTAAGTAAAGTCCCGTGGCTCGCCACGCCATTTGTGCTGGTCGGTCAGATCTTGGGGTTGCCCGTGATCTTGGCCGGCATCGGCTACTACCTGATGAATCCGGTGGTCGATCGCTTGGAGCGCCGGGGTGTGCGCCGCAGTTGGACCATCATTGGCTTGTTTATCATCGTGGCGCTACTCATCGCCTGGGGCGTGCTTAGCGTGATCCCCATGGTGCAAAAGCAAACGACCATGCTGCTGGCGGAGTGGCCCCATTACTGGCATCAGATGACTCAGACCAGCCTGCAGTGGCTCAAGGATGACCGCTTAGACGGGATTCGGGACCAACTCGACCAGTTCAACCAACAGCTGTCGGCCAGCTCGTCTTCGGCCATCTCCGGCTTGGCTAAAACGACCGTCAGCTCGGTTGGTGGTATCGTCAGTCGGGTCGTGTCCATTGTGGTGGCGGTCGTGACGGCGCCGTTCATTTTATTCTACCTCTTGCGCGACGGTCATCAGTTACCCGATTATCTGGCCCGCTTGCTGCCAGTTCGGCGGCGGGCGTCGGTAGTGACGCTCTTGCGGGAAATGAACCGGCAAGTCAGCAACTACGTCCGCGGTCAACTGGTGGTCGCCTTTATTGTGGCGGTGCTGTTTTACGTCGGGTTCCTGATCGTCGGACTGAAATTTGCGCTGCTACTGGGTATTGTCGCCGGGGTGCTAAATTTGGTGCCGTATTTGGGGTCCTTTTTAGCCATGATCCCGGCGGTCGTGGTGGCGGCCATTATTTCCCCGTGGATGCTGGTGAAGGTGCTGATCGTCTTCATTGTGGAACAGACGTTGGAAGGCCGCATCATTTCGCCACTGGTCTTGGGCAGTTCGCTCAAGATTCACCCGTTGACGATTATTTTTATTTTACTGATTGCCGGCAAGGCGTTTGGCGTCTTAGGCGTGGTCCTGGGAATTCCCGGGTACGCCGTGATCCGCGTCGTTGCCACCGAAATATTCCATTGGTACCAACAATTTGCTGGCGGTTACGAAGACGTCCAGCCAGTCAAGACAGAAACAGGAGAAGACACGCATGAAGAAGATTGATCAAGCCGCGCAATTTTTGGCGGCGCACACCCAGCTCTTTCGCTGCCCGGTGTGCTTAACCCCGTATGCCAGCGTGGAGGGCCATAGTTTGGTTTGTCCCAATGGCCATAACGTCGACCTATCTAAGAAGGGGACGCTGTACTTTATGCAGCGCGCCGTGGCCAGTGAATATGACAACGCCATGTTAGCTGCGCGGCGGCGGATGCTGCAGGCCGGGTTGTTTGCCGGCATTACGGCGGCCTTTGCGGCAAAATTACCCGCAAGTCCGCAAACGATTCTCGATGTCGGTTGTGGGGAGGGGACGCCACTAGATGACGTGCTCCATCGCCGGGCGGGACACCACGACGTTGCGGTGGGCTTTGACTTGTCCAAGCCGGGCATCAACCTGGCGACGCAACTGGCCAACGACGCCTTTTTCTGCGTTGCCGACCTGGCGCAAATGCCGTTTGCGGACCACCAGTTTACGGCGATTCTCGACTTATTTTCACCGTCAGCCTACCAGGAGTTCAACCGCGTGCTGGCGCCGGGTGGCCAGTTATTAAAGGTGATTCCCAATCCAGACTACCTGATCGAACTGCGCCACGCCATTTTCCCGGCGGACAGTGCCCACGCTAGCTACGACAACAGCAACGTCTTGGACCTGTTCCGGCAACACTACCCAACGGCCACGGCCGAGCGGATTCGCTACCAAGTCCCGGTCCCCGCCGAATTGTTTGCTGACCTAATGTTAATGACGCCCATGCACTGGGGTGCTGACGAAGCGCGTTTGGCCGCCGTCAAGGCCAATCCGTTCCCAGAAATCACGGTAGACGTGACGCTGTTAACCGCTGAGGGCGTGAAGTAAAACGTTTAATTTTTTGATAAAAAATGCTTGTGAACCTCACAGGACAGTGTTATATTAATCGATGAGAAATCGTTTGGCGGTCGACATCAGCGAATAACTGTTGGTGGCTGACAAGTAGCACTTCACTAAAGTAGCCCCTCGCCGTGCCCACACCGAGGAGCTGCTTTTTTTGTACCGTTTTTTCTAAAGTTGAAAAGCGGTGGACAGACAGCCGGAAATGACCCGTTTCAGTCGCAAGCGATTGGTTTATTATTTAAATAAATAAACGAATAAGAGGCTGATGGCAATGAAATGGGTGCGGCTAATAGGACTTGCACTAATCGGGGTATGTGTTGGATGGAACTGGCAAAGTGTGGCGCCAAAACCGGTGTTGGCGGATTCGAGTTACAGCCTGTCACTGAAGATGGTCAATGAAGACGCCAATAACCAACCGGCGTTTACCATCGTTTCGCCACTGACGGGCGAGCAGACATCTGTCCTCGACAAGACCATCACGGTGAACCAGCTACCGGACAGTGCGACCACGTATCAGGATGTCTTCAACGAATACGCTAAGGAAAATCCAACTGGCACGGGTAATGGCACCCTCCAAGAAGATATTCCAACACATTTGGTAGCGTTCTCTAATTATTTGAACGGTATTTGGGATACGAATGACATCATAGATATGGCCTATATCAAGGGTGTTTCCCAACAGTCATTGGCAGATAGTGCGGCCAATTTTACGTCGGCTTGGACGGACGCCAGTGGGGTGGCATCATATACGGGCCCGGCCAAACTCACGCTTGACCAAGCCGGGTTTAAGCAGCTATTAGCCCAAAAGATTGCGCGCACGACGACTAGCCAGACCCTGGAGATTCCGTTTAAGGCGACGACAACGGCGATGCAGGTGCATTTCCAGACGTCAGATGGGGCGGCGTTACCGTCGTTTGCCGACAGTCCGCTTCAGGCACCGATGACTGACAAGACGATTACGGGGTACGTTGGGCAAACGGTCGATGATGAGATGTTTATTCCTAAACTTACCGGATACACGGCCGATAAAACCAGTGTGACCTTCACTGGGACGACGGATCAACGGGCGACCGTCACGTACATTGCCGATGCAGATCTGATGACCACCACGATTCATTATCAATACGCCGATGGCACCACGGCGGCTGCTGATAAGGTGATCTACGGGTACCATACGGCGCAGGGGCAGGAGCCAAGTTCCACCGTGACTTCGCCGACGATTACGGGGTATACCGCTTCGCAAACCAGTGTCCCCGTGGCCTTTGATGGCACGGCCAAGCGTCAGGAGATCACCGTGACCTACACGAAGGCAACTGAAAATAGCGTGCCGACCGGTTCAGCCACCAGTTCAACAACGACTGGCTCGTCGGTCAGCGGGGATGCAGCGGCCAGTTCCGGCAGTGCAGCCAAGGTCAGTTCGCCAGTGCCGGTGGCCAAAAAAGTCATCCTGGCGCGGCGCCAAATTGCCCGTTACCGAACGCCGACCTTCTCGCGAGAGACGCGGCAAGTTGTTTACGAAAAGCAGCCCCGAGCACAACGTCCAGAATTCCTGGTTCTAGGGTATGCGCGATCGAAGCAAGGGCGGTTGCGTTATCACGTGCGCGACATCACCCCTAATAGCCGCACCAAGGGGCAGACAGGGTATGTGACGACTAAAGCCGCCTACGTGACGGGGGCCTATTATCAAACCCAGCCGCGACGGATCAAGGTCTTGGCTCGTGGCCTCAACGGCTATCGGACGCGTGCATTGACCCACCGACGCCACCATTATCGGGCCGGCCAGATTCTGCGCGTGAAAAAACTGGTCCGCAATCATCTGACCACACGCTTATTATTGACGAACGGCGATTACGTTTCGGCCAACAAACGCTTGGTTATCCAGGTGACTGAAGGTTAAAAAAGAGTGGGCCAACAGGCGGAACCAGTTGCCTGTTGGCGCACGTTTCGACCGTGAGGCCACTTTGAGACGGACGCGACTTTCGGCTCAAAGCGAGGTGTCAGAACACTACTATTACGACAACCAGCGCGTTAATTTCACTTGCAACCTTCAGTAGATAAAATAATTGCTGACAAATTGGTTCAGGTTTTCCAATAACGGGGAACCTGAACCTTTTCGTCTTTGCGCCCAAAAGCCCCGGTAGATTTGCCGGTGCCCCTTGTCAAAGCAACCCCGCAATGGCTATAATAATGAGACAGAACGAATGTTTGACAACAGAACGGAGAAGAGAATTTATGAGCAATCACATTGTGTTATTTGAACCGCTGTTTCCGGCCAACACCGGTAACATTGCCCGGACTTGTGCCGGTACCGACACTATTTTGGACCTGATCAAGCCCCTCGGCTTTTCTGTCGACGACGCCCACTTAAAACGGGCCGGTCTGGACTACTGGGACAAGGTGGATGTCCGTTATCACGATAATTTGCCCGCCTTTTTGGAGACGGTGAGTGATCCCACGCAACTGTACTTAGTGTCTAAGTTTGCCGATCAGGACTACACGGAACCGGATTACCAAGTCAACGACCACGACCATTACTTCTTATTTGGTAAGGAAACCACGGGCTTGCCGGAACCCTTCATGCGCAAGCACGCGGAAAAATGCATCCGCATCCCGCAAGACGACACCCACATTCGGGCGCTCAACCTGTCCAACAGCGCGGCCATCGTCATTTACGAAGTCCTGCGTCAACAACAATTTCCGAAATTGGAACGGGTCCACAAGTACCCGCACGATAAATTAAAGTAAGCGAAAGGAGGCCATCGGTTGGCTACCAAACGAAAAACAACGCGTCGGCGTCCAACCAAGCGCAAGACGACCCGTCGCAAGACCAAGTCGCAACCGTTTCCGTATACGGCCAACGTGGTCGGGCTGGTGCTGATTGCGCTGGCGGGGCTGGGACTCTTTAACCTGGGCTTGCTGGGCACCTTAGCCGCGAACCTGGTGCGCCTCGTGGTGGGAGACACCTACCAATTTGGCCTCATTTTAGTGGCCGCGGTGGGGGTCGCTTTGACCGTGACCGGCACCGTGCCGCAGATTGCGCGCCATTACCTGGTAGGGAGTGGCCTGATCTACGGGGGCTGGTTGTTATGGATGAGTGCCAGTCAGTTCTTAGCCGTCGACCAACACAGTCAGTTTCTGTCGACCGTTTGGCACAACGGCCTAGCCGATCTGACCAGTGCCGGGTTGACCTCGCAGCTGGGTGGGGGCGTGATCGGTGCGCTCTTACTCAGTGTGATTGCCTGGTTGATTGCCCTGATTGGGGCGCAAATTGCGGCCTGGCTGATCATGCTGAGTGGGGTCATGGTGTTCTTCCAGATTCCGTTAGCCAGTGTGGAACAGTGGGGCCAGCGCATCTGGGAAACGTTGCGTTCCGGGCTGTCTGCCAGTGGGACTGTGTTGAAACGGGGCGGCGAATTGGCCAAGGAACGGCAAGCCAAACGCGCTGCCAAAACGCCGAAGCCGGCCACTAAGTCAGCACCGGAGACGCCGACGGATCCGGATGCCAAGGACTTGCCGGAACCACATGATAAGCAGGCGCCAGCCAAGGCGGAACCCAGCTACCACATTACGGTGGCGGCGGACGCCAAGCCCAAGCAACCCGCCCAGCCGACTGACGAAAATACAGAAGACAGTGCCGTGGCGGATGCGCTGGCCAGCAGCACGCCGGTCGACCCCAACTATCAGTTGCCGACCGCCGACCTATTGAAACAGGTCCCACCGACCGACCAGACGGAAGAGGTCAACGCCATTGACGCCAACACCAAGATCTTGAAGCAAACGCTCGACAGCTTTGGCGTGGATGCCGAGGTGAAAAACGTGAGCCTGGGGCCATCCGTGACGGAATACGAGCTGCATCCCGCCATCGGGGTCAAGGTCTCGCGAATCGTGAACTTGGCCGATGATTTGGCGTTGGCACTGGCGGCCAAGGGGATTCGGATTCAAGCGCCAATTCCCGGTAAGTCGTTGATTGGGATTGAAGTCCCGAACAAGGAGGTCTCGACCGTGGCGTTTCGTGACGTGGTCGAAGCTCAGCCGCCGCATCCCAACAAGCCACTCGAGGTACCGTTGGGTCGTAATGTCACCGGTGAGGTCGTTAGCATGGATCTCACTAAGATGCCGCATTTACTGATTGCCGGGGCGACCGGGAGTGGGAAGTCCGTGGCCATCAACGGCATCATTACCAGCATGTTGATGAACGCCCGGCCGGATCAGTTGAAATTAATGCTGATCGACCCCAAGAAAGTGGAACTGAGCGTGTACAACGGGATTCCGCATTTACTGACGCCAGTTGTTTCGGAACCTAAGAAGGCGGCGCGGGCCTTACACAAGGTCGTCGCCGAAATGGAACGCCGCTACGAGCTCTTTTCACAGTTTGGCCAGCGGAAGATTTCCGGGTACAACGCCTTCGTGCAAAAGGCCAACGCCGAAGACGACCAGGCGCGGCCCATGTTGCCGTACATCGTGGTCGTCGTCGATGAATTGGCGGACTTGATGATGACGGTCTCTAGCGAAGTGGAAGACGCCATCATCCGCTTAGCCCAAATGGGACGGGCCGCTGGGGTCCACATGATTCTGGCCACCCAACGGCCATCCGTAGACGTTATTACCGGGCTGATCAAGGCCAACGTGCCATCGCGGATCGCCTTTGCCGTGTCCAGTGGGATCGATTCACGGACCATTTTGGATACCAACGGGGCCGAAAAGCTGTTGGGTCGCGGGGACATGTTGTATCAACCCGTCGACGCCAACTCGCCGGTGCGGGTCCAGGGGGCCTTCATCCCGGACGAAGACGTGGCCAACGTGGTCGACTTCATCAAGCAACAGCAATCGGCTGATTATGATGAAGACATGATGGTCAGTGACGAAGAGATCCAACAAGAAGAGGCGGGTGACAGTGACGACGAGCTCTTTGATGATGCCTTGGCCTTCGTGGTCGATCAGCAAAAAGCCAGCACATCGCTACTTCAACGCCGCTTCCGGATTGGCTACAATCGTGCCGCCCGCATCATGGACGACCTGGAACAGCGCGGCTACATCGGTCCCCAAGAGGGCAGCAAGCCACGCCAAGTTTACAAGCAACCAGATAACAATGATCAATCAGATGAGTCGTAAATGAAAAAGGGTGTTTCTCCTGAACCGTGAGGGCGGTCGGGGAAACACCTTTTTGTGTGTTTGACTGAAAGTTGAAAGTAAAATTAACGCGCTGATTGCCGTAACAGCGGTGTTCTGACAACTAAATCTAGTGAAACCAGACGCCTGCGTCAGCCAAGGTTCCGCCTGCTCTGGAGAACGTTACCGGCCTGAGAACTGGCTTGACGGCAGGCGACCAGCACAATCATGGTCGCCGAAGAGCACCAGGCACCAGCAAGGAACTAGTGAATAAGTTAGCTAACTGTGCAAACGTTCCGGAGCCAGGCAGGCGATGCAAGGATTTGGCTCAATATGCGGCTGATTAATTAATATGCGTTTTAAAAGGGCTTTCATTGACAAGCGTCGCGCAGAAAAAAAGCCGCCACCATTCTCAAGAGAACGGGACGACGAGATCTGATTAGCCCATTAAGCCGAGTGAGGAAATGGCACCAAAGACCAGTGATCCAATGGTTGCGATAATCATGATCCAGACGAAAACGTTGGTAATTTTTTGAAAAGTCGATTTTTTCTTTTTTTCCATGCGGGTTTAGCCACCTCTTTAAGTCCAATTTACTCAATTAGTTTACCGTGGACGCTAGAGAATTGCAACCGCCAGGCGGAAAGTAATGCCTGATAATTCGGAAAATGACATACCGTAGCGGGAATGAAATGCAAAATTAATAGCAGGTGAAACAGGTGAAATTAGCATTCACCACAAGGATTAACGGGTACTAGTGACGTAGAAACCACGTGCCCCACAGGAGTGTCTAAGGGAAGCGCATGAGAAATTGCTAGTGGGTCGGGGGCGCTCAACAGCGGCGACACCACTAACGAACTAAATGGTTGAAGCTGACCACACACCACCGTAGCCGAGAGTCGGGCCCAATATGAGCTCAGCCGTGGGAGTTCCCTTAGCACCACGGGCCACGGTGCTTAGGGAACTGGCATCTTTGAGACGTGACTTTCGGCTCAAAGCGAGGCGTCGAGACCGCCCTTTGGCTCGACACGTCCGCCCACCGCGTACCAGCTCATATTGGGCGCGACGGTAAGGCGGCCAGCTAAACATACCTGTTGTCAGCTCACTAAAAACCTTAAGTTCCGTTAGCGGTTCGCGGCGGTGATTGCAACGGGTGGGAGAAATCCTTATAATTAAGCGGTGGCACAGAACTTAGCAAGTGGAAGTAGGGGGAAACAACATGGCGTTTTGGGTATCACCGGCGGGCACCTTGGCCATTCTAGCAATTGGCTGGGTAGTGATTCGCGGGATCAAATGGCTGTTCAGGCGGCATTGGCCGGCACAAATCAATACGTGGGACGTGATGGCACCGCTCTTTTTGATTGCCGCCATGATCCTGATTCCCGCGGGCGCTGGCCAAATTTTCCCGTGGCTAGTGATCGGGTGGATGTTGATCGGTATCGGGGTGACACTTCTTCAGGCCATTCACAACAAAGAGTTGCTTTACACCACTTTTTTCCGGACTTTTTGGCGGCTGACCGACCTGTATTGGGTTGCCGGATTCGCGGTCTGCTTTTTATTAGTTATTAGTTAAATTAATGCATAAATATTAATATTTTTGAGTAACAACTCATTTTTAGTAAGCGTTATAAAGGCTGTTAAGCCACGGTGAACACTTGTTCGCCGTGGCTTTTTTGGCATTTGTGGGGAAATTTATAAAAATTCGGAAACGTTGTGGTAGAAAGTGGGGGGGTGTGGTAAACTTGGTGATAGTTACAAATGGGAGTGATTGGCTATGTTTATGGGCGAGTTTGAACATGCGATTGACACCAAAGGCCGGCTGATCATTCCCGCCAAATTTCGTGAGCAATTAGGGGAACAATTTGTCGTGACGCGCGGCATGGATGGGTGTTTATTCGGTTATCCCATGACAGAGTGGGAAGCGCTGCAAGAAAAGCTGAAAGCCTTGCCAGTCAACCGAAAAGATGCCCGGGCCTTCGTCCGCTTTTTCTACTCCGCGGCAACCGAATGTGTGCTCGATAAGCAGGGCCGCATCAATTTACCCAAGTCATTGCGAGACCACGCAGCGTTAACTAAGCAATGTGTGATCGTCGGGGTGGCCAATCGCTTTGAAATTTGGAGTGCCGATCGGTGGAACGATTTCTCCACCAAGGCCGAAGAAGATTTCGACGATATTGCTGAGAATCTCATTGATTTTGACATGTAGCGCTAAGAAAGGAGAGTGTTTATGGAAGACTTTCATCACGTAACGGTATTACTCAAAGAAGCGGTGGCGGGATTAGCCATTCAGCCAACTGGCACCTATGTTGACTGCACTCTCGGTGGCGGCGGTCATAGCCAGCGCATTCTCGAGCAATTAACGACCGGTCATCTGTATGCCTTTGATCAAGATCAAACGGCCATTACTTACAATCAAGAACATTTAAAAAAATACATCGACGAAGGTAAATTAACCTTTATCAAGAGCAACTTCAGAGACATTCGCAATCAACTTAATCAGCGTGGGGTGACCGCCGTGGACGGCATCTTGTATGATTTGGGCGTATCCTCCCCGCAATTTGACGAGGCGGATCGCGGCTTTAGTTACCAACACGACGCACCGTTGGATATGCGGATGGATCAAAGCCAAAAGCTCACAGCCTGGATCGTGGTCAATGAATGGGAATTTAACGATTTAATGCGGATCTTCCACCGTTATGGTGAAGAGAAGTTCGCCAAACCCATCGCCCGGGCCATCGAACGTCACCGGGCCGTGGCGCCAATCGATACGACGGGTCAACTGGTCGAGATCATCAAGGAAGGTATCCCGGCGGCCGCGCGTCGGCATGGGGGCCATCCGGCCAAAAAGGTCTTTCAGGCCATCCGCATCGCCGTCAACGACGAACTGGGCGCCTTGGAAGATTCCCTGGAACAAGCCGTTTCTTTACTTGATTTACACGGTCGGATCAGCGTCATTACTTTTCAATCCTTAGAGGACCGCTTGGTCAAGACCATGTTTCGCGAACAATCATCACTGCCGGAATTACCTCAGGGCTTACCCGTGATTCCAGACAACTTGCAACCTGATTTTCAGCTAGTCAATCGCAAGCCGATTTCGCCATCCGAAGCAGAACTTGCGGTGAACCACCGCGCACACAGCGCAAAATTACGAATTTTAGAGAAAATTAAATAAATCAAATATCGACATAGGAAGATGATTATTTATGGCGCAGAATAATTTAGCTGAAGCGGTTCCCCTAACCCAGGAACCCCAACAACGCCCAAACATAGAACAGCCGCAACGTCAGGCGCAGCCACGGGTCAGCCCCCAACGGCACCCGAGCAGCCACAAGTTGCCGGTTTCTAAATTCGAAAAGTGTCTCTTAACCGCGTGCGGCTTGGTCTTAGCCGTCATGATGGTGTGTGTCGTGTCGTCCAAAATCGCGTTAACCAACGCGCAGCACAACTTGCAGAGCATCAACAATCAAATCACGACGGTGCAAAATCACAACACCAATGCGCAGCAACAGATTAATGAGTTGCAGAGTCGCAGCCGACTTGATAAAATTGCTAAAAAGCAAGGCTTGAGTTTAGAAAATGCCAGAATAAGGAATGTAAACAAATAATGAAAGATTCCCACGAGCGTCAAACGATGAATAAGCAACCGAACAGAAACCGCAAGAGTCTTGGCCGGTTTCTGTTTTACGCTATCTGTGTGTTGTTTATTTTCATCGTTTGCCGCTTTTCGTATATCGCCATTGGTAAGAGCGTGCAAAACGTCAATCTGAGCTCCCAGGCGCAAAAATTATATACGGCCAATGAAACGCTGAAGGCCAAGCGGGGTACCATTTACGATGCCAACGGTCAGGCGATTGCCGAGGATACCAGTGTGTACTCGTTGTACGTGGTGCTGGACAAGCGTCAAGTCGGCATCAACGGGCAAAAACTGTACGCGACGAACAAGCCTAAGATCGCGCGAGTGCTGGCCAAATACCTGCCGATTACCCGCAAACAGGCGCTCAAGATCCTGAATCCCAGCAAGAAGAACACCTTCCAGGTGGAATTCGGGGCGGCTGGGCAAAACATTTCGCTGACCACCAAGCAAAAGATCCAAAAGGCTCATTTAAGTGGGGTCAATTTTATTCAACAAGAAGCGCGGCTCTATCCCAATGGGGTCTTTGCCTCGCATCTGATTGGCCTAGCGGAATCCAAGACCAATAAGGCCGGCGAAACGACGCTGACCGGGACCATGGGGCTGGAACAGGCCTTTAATAAGCAGCTGACTGGAACCAATGGCTCACAGAAGATCAAGAAAGACATGTACGGCTATCAACTGCCCGGGACCAAGCAAAAGTACAAGAAAGCCCAAAATGGCGACAACGTCTACACCACGTTGGACACGCGCTTGCAGACCTTATTGGAAACGGAAATGAGCAGCGTCCAAAACCAGGTCAAGGCCAACTCGATGAATGCCGTCTTGATGAACGCCAAGACTGGTGCCATCCTGGCCGCCACCCAACGACCGACGTTTAACGCTTCGACCAAGGAAGGACTCAGCCAGATTTGGCGGAACACCTTGGTGCAAGACGCGTATGAACCGGGGTCGACCATGAAGATTTTCACGTTGGCTTCGTCAATCGATAGTGGCAATTACAACGGTAACGCCACGTATCAATCCGGACGCTACACGATTGGGACCCAGACCGTGCCCGACTGGAACACGTCCGGGTGGGGAACCATCACCTATAACAAGGGATTTGCCCTCTCCAGTAACGTGGCCATGGCCCACTTGGAACAACAGATGGGCGCCAAGACCTGGAAGAAATACATCAATCGCTTCCATTTCTTGAAGAGTACCCATTCGGGCTTACCGGGCGAATTGACCGGAAGCATTGCCTTCAAGCGGCCCATCGAACAGGCCGACACCTCCTTTGGTCAAGGGATTCAGGTCACGTTCTTCCAGATGCTGCAGGCATTGACCGCCGTCAGCAACAATGGGAAAATGATGAAGCCTTACGTGATTAGTAAGGTCGTTAACCCCAACACCAACAAGACCGTCGCCAAGTACGATCCCAAGACCGTGGGCAACCCCATTTCGGCCAAAACGGCTAAGGCGGTTCGCAAACACATGGAAGATGTCGTCTATAAGAGTTATGGTATTGGGGGCGACTATAAAATGAGTGGCGAGCGGGTGGCCGTCAAGACCGGGACCGCGCAAGTCAGCAATGGGAGCGGCTACCTCTCTGGTGACGACAGTTATCTGTACTCCGTTGCCGCCATGGTGCCCGCTAGCAACCCCAAGTACGTCATGTATATCACCATGAAGCAACCCCATCTGGGCAGCAAGACCGCCACGCAACTGCTGGCGTCGATCATGAAACCGGTGATGGCCCGGGCCTTGCAAGAGGATGCGGAGACCAAGAGCACCACGAACACCAAGATGCCCGCGGTGACTGGCAAATCCGTGTCGAGCGCGACCAGTGCACTGACCAAGGCGGGCGCCACCGTGACCACCTTGGGGTCCGGCAGTAAGGTCTTGAGTCAGTCCGTGAAGACGGGCACGACCTTATACAAGGGCCAACGCGTCTTCTTAAAGACCGGTGGTGTCGTGGCTTTGCCAAGTTTAACCGGCTGGTCTAAGGGTGATGTGGTAAAATTAGCACAGTTAGAAGGTTTGAAACTGACGGTCACTGGTGACGGGTACGTTACCAAGCAAAGCGTCAAGGCGGGCACCACTGTCGGCTCGGGCGCTGGATTGACCGTGACTTTGAAACAAAATAAATGAGAATGAGGATTGAGAGAGACAATGATGAATGTACTGTTGCCACTGTTGGGTGGATTTATAATTACGGCGGCGTTTATGCCGTCACTGATCCGGTATTTCCGGGCACGGCACGAAGGGCAAATGATTCGTGAAGAAGGGCCCACGTGGCACGAAAAGAAGTCGGGAACGCCAACCATGGGGGGCCTGTTATTCATTGTCGCCATCGTGGTCATGACGCTGCTCACCAGTTGGGCAGTGGCGCCTCACCGGGTGTTATCGACCACGTGGATCTTGCTCTTTATCCTGGTCCTCTACGGTGGCCTGGGGATGTGGGACGACAGCATCAAACTGTTCCACCGGCAAAACGAAGGGCTGAAGGCTTGGCAAAAGTTGCTGGGCCAAATCGTGGGGGCGTTGATCTTATTTTGGGTCTACACCCACGAACAGCTGCCCATGGAATTACACGTTCCGGGGCTCGGTAACTGGCACATGAGTGGCTGGTATGCCGTCTTCGTGATTATTTGGTTAGTTGGGTTCAGTAATGCCGTTAACCTCTCCGATGGCTTAGACGGCCTGGTAAGCGGGTTAGCCAGCATCTCATTTTTGGCATACGGCATCGTGGCCTGGCAACAACACCAAATGAATATTGCTTTATTCTGTTTTGCCGTAGTCGGCAGTCTTCTCGGGTTTCTCATTTTTAATCACAAACCAGCTAAAATCTTCATGGGTGACACCGGCTCGTTGGCCTTAGGTGGTGCTCTAGCCGCGGTCTCGATTCTGTTGCATCACGAATTGTCGCTGTTGTGGATCGGTTTGGTCTTTGTGATTGAGACGGCGAGTGTTATTTTGCAAGTTGCCTCATTCAAGCTAACTGGAAAGCGCATCTTCTTGATGAGTCCTATTCACCACCACTTCGAAATGAAGGGCTGGAGTGAGTGGAAGATCGACTTCACTTTCTGGGGCGTTGGCTTGGTTACCGCGTTGACCGGTGTGTGGGCCATCTTGGCAAAATAGCTTCTGACGACTAATGGGCTAACTGGCTCATTAGCGCTGGTTAGCCCATTTTTTGTCTTAGGGTTGGTGGGAGCTGGCCGCCTACCGTTCGCCAAATATGGGTTGGAACGCTGGGGCGGACGGGCCGAGCCAAAAGGCGGTCTCGACGCCTCGCTTTGAGCCGAAGTTCACGTCTCAAAGACGCCAGTTCCCTAAGCGGCATGAACCGCGCCGCTAAGGGAACTCCCACGGCTGAACCCATATTTGGCGAACTCTCGGCTACAAAGATGCTTGTCAACAACAGGCGATTTGGCCGACTAGCTTGTTAACTGGCTCTCGACCAATACAAGGCTCCTAACGGGTGTCAACTCGCGGGAGTCAGTCAGAGATGGTCCCATCTGAGTTTGCGCCTTACCGTTCGTTAGAAATGGGTTGGATGGCGACTTTTATCATGGTACGGTCTCGGGCCCACAGCTGGACGCATTTCTAGTGAGTTTTTGGCCGATAGTTGTGCGTATCCACAGCAGTTAGTGACAACACAATCTAGGCCAGTCAATCGCTGCTTGCCAGTTGTTGGCAAACTAAGTGTAACCTTGCGTCATTTTTAGGCCAGGTTTCGGCAGATAATTGGGTTTTGTCTAGTTGCTGCGTAACTGGTTTCAGTTATGCTGAACGTAGTGGTGACATCCAATTGCTTGACTGTTGCTAATGGGGGCTATCGGCGCCCAGCTGAACGCTTGGCCGCAGTAAAATGGCTGAATGTCAAAAAACTAAAAAAACGATTAATCAAAGAGAATGGAGAGCGAGCGGTTATTATGAAACAAATCACGACGTATCAAGACAAAAAAGTGCTGGTCTTGGGATTGGCGAAAAGTGGGGTCAATGCAGCGCATTTATTGAAGCGTTTGGGGGCACAGGTTACCGTCAGTGATGTCAAACCGTTGGCTGAAAATCCTGATGCCCAAGCCTTGAAAGCGGCCGGCTTTACCGTGATTACGGGGGAACAAACGGCTGATCTGTTGGATCCCGGGTACGACTACATTGTAAAGAATCCCGGCATTTTCTACGACGTACCGGTCGTTAAGCGGGCCTTGGCCGAAAAGATTCCGGTGATTGGGGAAATGGAACTGGTCGGCGAAGTGGCTGACGCAGAACTCATTGCCGTGACCGGGAGCAACGGGAAGACTACGACGACCACGATGATCCAAAAGATGGTCGCGCATGACCGGCAAGCAGGCAAGGCCGTTTACGCCGGTAACATTGGGATTCCTGCCAGCAAGGTGGTCCAAGAGGTCACGCCAGACGACACCTTGGTGCTGGAAGTGTCCAGCTTCATGTTGGCGGAAACCACTGAATTTCATCCCCACATCGCCGTGTTGACCAACATTTTCTCGAACCATTTGGACTACCACAAGACGCGGGCCAACTATGTGGCGGCTAAGATGAAGATCACCGCCAACCAAACGGCCGACGACTATTTTGTGGTGAACTTTGACAACCAAGAATGGCGCGATCTGAGTCAAAATACCAAGGCGCAAGTGGTCCCATTCTCGCGTCAAGACCAATCCGAAGACGGCGCCTACGAAAAGGATGGCATCCTGTACTTTAAGCAAGAAACCATTATGCCCGCCAGCGACATCAAGGTACCCGGCGACCACAACGTGGAAAATGCGCTGGCCGCCATCGCCGTTGCCAAGATCAAGGGTGTCAGCACAGCTGCCATCGTGGCGGTCTTAAAGAGCTTCGGCGGGGTCCGGCACCGGACACAATTCGTCCTCGAAGCAAAAGGACGGCAATACTACAACGATTCCAAGGCGACCGACATGGAAGCTACGGAAATGGCGTTGAAGGGCTTCAAGGCGCCCGTCGTATTGTTGGCTGGGGGATTGGACCGGGGTTACACCTTTGAAAAGATGATCCCGTCCTTTAAGGCCCACGTGAAGGCTATCATTTTGTTCGGCCAGACCGCGAAGTTACTGGAAGACACCGCCAAGCAAGCCGGTATCCAGACCATCAAGTTGACCGACAACGTGGAAACGGCGGTCCCATTGGCTTATCAACTGAGTGACCCGGGCGACATCGTGCTCTTGTCACCCGCGAATGCCAGCTGGGATCAATATCCGAACTTTGAAGTCAGAGGCGACCGGTTCATCAAGGCCGTTGAACAACTGACCGGGAAACAGGAGGAAAAATAATGCGATTAATGGTATCGGGCGGCGGTACCGGGGGCCACATTTACCCGGCGCTGGCACTCATCAAGGCGTTAAAGAAGCGGGAACCGGATTCCGCCGTCATGTACGTCGGTTCCGAACGCGGGCTGGAAAGCAGCATCGTGCCGGCCAAGGGAATTCCCTTTCAGGCGACCCGGATCCAAGGCTTCAAGCGTTCCTTATCACTCGAAAACTTTAAAACAATCTATCTCTTCTTAAAGAGCGTGCACGCGGCCAAGAAAATGATTCGGCAGTTCAAGCCGGACGTGGTTGTGGGGACCGGGGGCTACGTGTCCGGAGCCGTGGTCTACGCCGCCGCGCGATTGCACGTGCCCACTTTGATTCACGAACAAAACAGCGTGGTCGGTATCACCAACCGGTTTTTGAGCCGTTACGTGGACCGCATCGCCTACGTTTTTGACGCGGCGCTGGATCAGTTACCGGCGACAAAGATGGTCAAGACGGGGAATCCCCGGGCCCAAGAAGCCGCGGAGATCGTCAGCCATTTTAGCTGGCACGAATACGGACTCAAAGATGACGTGCCGACGTTACTGATCTTCGGGGGCTCACAGGGGGCCTTGAAGATCAACGCTGCCACGGTGGCCGCGATTCCCGAATTTAACCAACGGCAATACCAAGTGGTCTTTGTGACCGGGCAAAAGCGCTATGATGGCGTCATGGCCGAGCTTAAGGACGTTCAGGTGGCAGATAACGTGGTGATCAAGCCCTACATCAGCAACATGCCGGAGGTCTTGCCCAAGGTTGCAGCCATCGTTGGCCGGGCCGGGGCGACGAGCTTGGCGGAAATCACGGCCGATGGCATTCCGTCGATCCTGATTCCCAGTCCGTACGTGACCGCCAATCACCAGATGAAAAACGCGCAGTCGCTGGCCACGGTCGGTGCCGCGGAAATTATCACCGAGGAGAACCTGAGTGGTACCACGCTGCTAAGCAAGGCCGACCAGTTGATGAAAGACGACGCTTTGCGACAAGACATGGCGGCGGCTTCCAAGCAATTGGGGGTTCCCGACGCCGCGGACCGCGTCTTAGACGTCGTTGAATCACTCAAGCAAAACTAGCCAGCCGTTCGTGGCTGCACAAAACCAGTGGATGGGAGGTGGCGCCTGTGAAGTTTCGCTTGAACCGCAATGAATTAAAACAACCGCAACATCCCTTGACCCCTTGGGAAGCCTACCAAAAACAGGCCGAGGAGAAGCGCAAGCAGGCTAAGACGCCGAAATGGATCCATCAGGCTCATCGAATCGGCGACAAGCTACCGCGGTTGAAACACCAACGGAACCGCAAGCTGATTCGCCGGTTGACCATCCTGCTGACGAGCTTTACCGTCGTGATCTTGGCGATGGTCTACCTGGTGTCACCGCTGAGTCACTTTCCCGCGGTCAAGGTCACGGGCACGTCGGCGTTGTCGGCCAAGCAGGTCCAACGAGCGGCCCACATCCACGCGGGCGATTCCGTGTTCAAGGTGCTGGGCCACGAGCAACACCTGGCCCAGCAGGCCCGTAAGCGCAACACGCGGCTCAAGACCGTTACTATCAGCCTGCGGCGGCCCAATCACGTGACGATTCACGTCAAGGAATTTGCGACGGCGGGTTACGTGATGAAACAAAACCGCTACTACGAGGTGTTGGAAAATGGGGTCGTGAGTCAGCAGTCCGTGACCCAACCCAAGAGTGGCACCCCGGTCTATGGTCATTTCAAACAGGCCAAGACCCTGCACCGCATGATTTTGCAGTATGCCCAGTTAAATGGCGACATCAAGCGCAGCATCAGTGAAATTCAGGACGCTCCGACCAAGGATAATCCGGAACGGGTGCACCTATTCATGAACGATGGCAACGAAGTCTACGCCAGCATTTCGAGTTTTGCCAAAAAAATGGCTTATTACCCGGGAATTGCGGCCAAGATGAAGCAAAAGGGTGTCGTTAATTTAGAAGTCGGTGCTTACTCGTATGCCTTTAAGAAATAATTTCATTTTGATTGCAGCGAAGAAAAGCGCCATAAAGGCTTTTTTAACCCCTATCAAATGTGGTAAACTGTAAAATAATTAGGGAAAAAGCGAATTCATGCAGTGTTATTAGATTGATTAACTTAGGAGGTTCCTTTTTCTATGGATAATTCAGGGATGTACGTTGGTCTCGATATAGGAACCACCTCAATAAAAGTCATTGTTGCTGAGAATGTTAAAGGGCAGATGAACGTTATTGGCGTGGGAAACGAACGTTCGAACGGTGTCAGCCGCGGGGTAATCGTGGATATTGACAAAGCCGCTGAAGCAATTCAACGGGCCGTCCGGCAAGCCGAAGAGAAGGCCAGCATTGAAATTCACGATGTGATTGTGGGAATTCCCGCAAATATGTTAAAAATTGAACCTTGCAGTGGCATGATCGCCATTGATGACCAGTCCCGCGAAATCACTGGCCGCGATGTCCGGAATGTGGCAACAGCAGCGTTGATTCAAAGCCTGCCACCGGAACGTGAGGTCGTCGATATTCTGTCCGATGAATTTGTTGTGGACGGCTTTGATGGCATCAAGGACCCCCGCGGCATGGTCGGCGTGCGTTTGGAATTACACGGGACGCTGTTTACCGGGCCCAAGACGATCATGCACAACACCCGCAAAGCCGTGGAACAAGCCGGCTTGAAGTTACGCGGCACGGTCATCAACCCGATGGCTCAAGGCATGATGGTGATGAATGATGGCGAACAAGACTTCGGGACGATCTTGATCGACCTGGGGGGTGGCCAATCCACCGCCGCCGTCATTCACGACCACCAGTTGAAATACATTGACGTTGACCAAGAGGGCGGTCAGTTTATTACCAAGGATATTTCCGTGGTCCTAAACACCTCGCTGGACAGTGCGGAGAAGTTAAAGCGCGACTACGGTTACGCCGATTCGACGCAGGCCAGTGATGAAGACGAGTTCCCCGTGGACGTGGTGGGTCAAAGCCAACCAACGCCCGTTTCAGAAAAATACTTAGCGGAGATCATTGAGGCCCGTTTGGACCAGATCTTCAAACACCTGCGGGGCAACCTGGATAAGGTGCAAGCCTTAGACCTCCCCGGGGGTATCGTCTTGACCGGTGGGGTGGCGGCCCTGCCAGGCATTACCGATCTGGCAACCGACGAATTTAACACTAATGTTCGGGTTTATGTGCCTGATCAAATGGGGTTACGCCATCCGTCCTTTACATTGGCGCTGGCCCTAGTGAAATACTTTGGGGGGCTGAGTGAGATTGACCTGCTCATCAAGAGTGCCTTGACGGGCTCCACCCAACTAGCCGATGAAACCGATGAGATTCGCCAACGGGAACAAGCCGCAGAAACGCAGCAAGCTGCCCCGGCGCAATCAAATCAGGGTAAGCAACCGAAACCAAAAAAGAAGAAAAATCGGACTGAAGGTATCAAGAAGTTCTTCAGCGACTTCTTCGACTAACGCGAGATGGAGGAATACACAAATGGAATACTCACTAGATTCTGCTCAAAATAACGGCGCGATCATTAAGGTGATCGGCGTCGGCGGCGGGGGTAACAACGCCGTTAACCGGATGATTGCTGAAGACGTCAAGGGTGTCGAATTTATCGTGGCCAACACGGATGTGCAAGCCCTCGAAGCCTCGAAAGCCGAAACCAAGATTCAACTTGGACCGAAACTGACCAAGGGACTCGGCGCTGGTGCCAATCCCGAAGTGGGGGCCAAGGCCGCTGAAGAAAGCGAAGAACAGATCACGGAAGCCTTACAAGGCGCTGACATGGTCTTCGTCACTGCCGGTATGGGCGGTGGTACTGGGAACGGGGCTGCCCCAATCGTTGCCAAGATCGCCAAAGAAGGCGGCGCATTGACGGTGGGAGTTGTCACCCGACCATTTAGTTTTGAAGGCCCACGGCGGGGTCGTTTCGCCGCTGAAGGGGTCGCGGCCATGAAGGAAAATGTCGATACGTTGATCGTCATTGCCAACAACCGCTTGTTAGAAATCGTCGACAAGAAGACGCCGATGATGGAAGCCTTCCAGGAAGCCGACAACGTGTTACGTCAAGGGGTCCAAGGGATTTCTGATTTGATCACGAGTCCTGGTTACGTCAACTTGGACTTTGCCGACGTGAAGACGGTCATGAAGGACCAAGGCGCGGCCTTAATGGGAATCGGTTCTGCCAACGGCGAAAACCGGACGGAAGACGCGACCAAGAAGGCTATCTCGTCACCACTGCTGGAAGTTTCTATCGATGGCGCCGAACAAGTGTTGTTGAACATTACCGGTGGTCCCGACCTGTCCTTGTTTGAAGCCCAAGCCGCTTCACAGATCGTCTCCGATGCCGCTACCAGCGATGTCAACATCATCTTCGGGACGTCCATTGACGAAGACTTAGGTGATGAAGTACGGGTCACAGTGATTGCCACTGGGATCGATAAGAAGAAGGAAGAACGGGAAGCAGCCCAACACAGTCGCGTTGCCCGTCGTGCCGAAAGCCAACAAAACCGGACGACTGACAGCCGTAACGACCAACCGACCCAAGAAAATGACAAGGATCCGTTTGGCAACTGGGATATTCGTGAACCCGCTCATCGGCCAGAACCGAAGAGCACCAACAATGCCAGCAATGAATTTGCCGGCGTTGACAAGCCTGATTTCAATATCTTCAACCCGAGTGAACACGACACCTCTAACGGGGACGATAACCAGGGTGAAGATACGCCACCATTTTTCAAACGGCGGCGCAAGTAAGAGCAGTTCAGATAGAATTCGTGTTGAGAGGAGTGGCGCACCATGGCGGAGAAGTTTAGTCTAAGCAAATTTTTCGGAATGAACGACGAGTATGACGAAGACTACGAGGAAGACAGTTCATCGACCCCCACAGCTAAGTCACAGCCAACGCCAACTACCCCGAATCGGCCAGTTGATAGTCGAAAGGTGGTTGCCATGCGATCTGCAAAGCCAAGTACCAGTCATATCGCGATCTGCGAACCGCGAATCTATTCGGATGCCAAGTCGATTGCAAAACAAATTACGGGCGGGGATGCCGTCATCGTTAATTTCGCCCGGGTAGATGAAGCCCAGGCCCAACGCATCGTGGATTTCTTAAACGGGACCGCGTTTGCCGTGGGGGGCGAAATCAAACGCATCGGTGAGCAGATTTTTCTCTGCACGCCCCACAACTTTGAGGTCAGTGGCGACGTTGCCGCTAATCTCGGGACTCAAGTCACACAATAAAGGAGCATCACAGTGATACAATTCATACTTTTGCTATTTAAAGTCCTGAACTGGGCCGTGAGTGCTTACATCCTGTTAATTGTGGTGTATGCCTTGCTCAGTTGGCTCCCTGGTGGCTATCAGTCTAAATTTGGTCAAATCATCGGCCGGTTGGTCGAGCCGTTTCTCCGGTACTTTGAATTCGTGTCGGTGGGACCGCTAGGCTTTGGGCCGGTGGTGGCCATTATCGTGTTGACGCTGGTCCAATACGGACTATCGGCGTTAGAGCAAATGATTTTTGGATTAATTCTTTAATTTAACCAAGAGGAGGGGAAGGAATTGGATGAGAATGTCTTACAGCATTTTCGACCGGACGAAGCGCCCCTGATCGACGCTATCGGCGGTTGGATCCAACAAGTTCAAGACGAATATCGTCCCGTTCTCACGCATTTCTTGAACCCCCGGCAAGTGTACATTGCGACAACGCTGGCGCGGCGAGCTGATCAGCACGTGCGCTTCAGTGGTGGTCACGAGCACGCGGAAATGCAGCGGGCGCTCTTTTATCCGGATTACTATGAACCGACCGCCAAAGACTTTGAATTAACGGTCTTGAAGGTTGATTATCCGGTAAAGTTTGCCACGTTGCATCACAGTCAGATTCTGGGAACCTTGCTGGGTTCGGGGATCGAGCGCGAGATCTTGGGCGACATCCTCACTGACGGCCTGAATTGGCAGGTCATCACGGAAACCAGTATGGCCGATTACTTAGTGGGACAAGTGGACCACATCGGCCGGGTCAAGGCACGCTTGCAGCTTGACACGTGGGATGATTTACTCGTGCCGATGAATGAGTGGGAGACTGAAGGGGCGACCTTGTCGTCACTGCGGTTGGACAACATCGTTGGGACCGGGTTTCATTTGTCCCGACACCGTGCCAAGGAACTGATTGAAGGCGGCAAGGTTCGCCTGAACTGGGCGGAAACCCTGAAACCAGATTTTGAATTAGACGTCGCGGACATCGTTTCGGTCCGTGGCTTCGGTCGGATTCGGCTGGATGAAGTGGGCGGCCGCACCAAAAAAGAAAAAATTCGGGTCACCCTAGCGGTACTGCAGAAATAGATGTGGAGGGAACAGTGTAATGGTTTTAAGTCCATTAGATATTCACAATAAAGAGTTCGGCACCAAGATGCGCGGTTACAACGTTGACGAGGTCAATGATTTCTTGGATCAAGTCATCAAAGATTACCAAATCACGTTGAACCACAACAAAGAATTAGAGGAACAACTGGATGCGGCCAACGAAAAGCTCAAGTACTTCAACGACTTGAAGGATTCCTTGAACCAATCCATCTTAGTTGCGCAAGAGGCCGCCGATAAGGTCAAGGCCAACTCCCAAAAGGAATCGGAAATTATCATTCGCGAAGCCCAGAAGCAAAGTTCTGACATCGTTTCTGAAGCCACGAACAAGGGTAACCAGATCATGAATGAGGCGTCCAAGCGTGCCAAGAAATTGGCCGTGGAGACCGACGACTTGAAGAAGAGCACGCGGGTCTTCCGCCAGCGCTTACAAGTCATGTTGGAAAGCCAATTGGAAGTGGTCAAGTCCAACGATTGGGACAGCTTGCTGAAGGAAGGCTCCATGTCCAGCTATGAAGAAATCAAGAAGGTCGTCGGCGACCGGCTTGACAACGAAGGGGCACAGGGCGTAAACTCAGAAGCATCCCAACCGGCGCAGGATCAAGCACCGGTCACGGAAGCCCCCGTTACCGATAGTGGGGATGACAATGGGGAAACCGTTGTGATTTTCCCGGACAATGATCAACCACAATTTGATAAAGACAAACAATAGGCACTGAAAAAGGCGTCTCCTGAAAAGCAGGTACTAGCGAGTTAGCGACGGTGGAAGGCTAACACCCACGCTTTTTGGGAAGGTATCACTTTTGCAAGCCCTGCGGCTGAACCAACAGTAAGCCCCAGCGTGAACGGCACGTTACGTCGTTTGAGGGTGAGTCCCGGACACTTCCGGGGCGCACTAAATTTGGGTGGTACCACGAAAACGACTTCGTCCCTTGCGACGAGGCCGTTTTTTCTTTTGGCATCAGAAGTTGCCGCACGCTTTTCGGTGGCTGAACCCGGATCTGACACCACGCCCAGTTGCGGTGGTGGTGACCAATAACGGGGCGCCTGGGGCGTTGTCGTGTTTGTTGTCGCTAGCGTCGAGCCGCCTGAATCCACTAGTGTGCCGGAGGAGGCCAGGGGTGGAGCCAGCTGTGTCGACGGTGTTGGCTGAGGTTTTGTCTCAGCCTACAGCGTGGGACGACTTGGGAGACTGGCGATTCGTGCCAGGCTTTCAAGCGAGCCGGAAGACCGTCCCTCAGGCTGGAGGCGTTCCCCAGAGCAGGCGGAACCCCTGGCAGCCGCAGGCAATGGTTTGGCCAATGGTGCCAGGCGGCAGAAAGCACTACGAACAAAGACGGTCGGTTGACCGGTGAGCTGAGGCCGGATGGCTTGAGCTCACCGGTTCACCAACCGAGGAACAAAAATTTAAGGAGGAAACACGGTATGCGAGTGAAAGACACGCTTAACCTGGGTAAGACCAAGTTTAAAATGCGCGGAAATTTACCTGTCAAAGAAGTTGACCGGCAAAAGATCTGGGCTGAAAACAAGATCTACGAAGCCCGGCAAAAATTAAATGAAGGGAAACCGACCTTTATTCTGCACGATGGGCCGCCATACGCCAACGGTCCGATCCATATGGGCCACGCGATGAACAAGATCTCAAAGGATATCATCGTGCGTTTCAAATCCATGAGCGGCTACCGGGCACCTTACGTTCCTGGTTGGGATACCCATGGGTTGCCAATCGAACAACAATTGACCAAGGCCGGCTACGACCGCAAGAAGATGTCTACGGCCGAATTCCGTGACCTGTGCCGTGACTATGCGTTGAAGCAAGTAAACTTACAACGTGACGGGTTCAAACGCTTGGGCGTTGCTGCCGACTGGGATCGGCCTTACTTGACCCTGAAGCCAGAATTTGAAGCCGCTGAAGTGCGGGTCTTTGGTGAATTTGCCAAGCGAGGGCTGATCTACAAGGGCAAGCGGCCCGTTTACTGGTCATGGTCTTCCGAATCCGCCATGGCGGAAGCCGAAGTTGAATACCACGACGTGACCTCACCATCCGCGTTTTACGGGGAAAAGGTCATTGATGGCAAGGGCGTCTTGGATGACAAGACGTACCTGGTCGTCTGGACCACGACGCCTTGGACAATTCCGGGGTCTGAAGGGATCACCATCGACGCCGGGATCGAATACGCCGTCGTCCAACCCGCTGGCGAAGACCGGAGATTCGTCTTGGCCAGTGACCTGGTTGCCGAAAATGCCGAACGCTTTGGCTGGCAAGACGTGAAGGTCTTGAAGACCGTGATGGGCCAAGAGATGGAAAACATCATTGCCCAACACCCATTCATTGCCGACCGTAAGTTGGTCGTCATGTTAGGTGATTTCGTGACCACCGATTCCGGGACCGGGCTGGTGCACACCGCCCCAGGATTAGGGGAAGATGACTTCAACGTCGGTAAGCTCTACAACCTGCCCGTCTTAGTCCCCGTTAACGATCAAGGGTACATGACCGCCGAAGCCGGCGAAGATTTTGATGGTGTGTTCTACGAAGATGCCAACCAAATTGCTTTGGACAAGTTAAAGGCTGCTAACGCCTTACTGAAGTACATGCCATACGAGCACAGTTACCCATTCGACTGGCGGACCAAGAAGCCGGTTATTTTCCGGGCAACGCCACAGTGGTTCGCATCCGTCGACAAGATTCGTGATGAAATCTTGGCCAGCTTAAAAGACGTGAAGTTCCAACCAGATTGGGGCAAACGGCGGTTGGCCAACATGATCAAGGACCGGGGCGACTGGGTCATTTCCCGGCAACGGGTCTGGGGTGTGCCGCTCCCAATCTTCTACGGTGAAGACGGCGAGGCCATTATCACGCCAGAAACGGTCAACCACGTGGCTGACTTGTTTGGCAAGTACGGGTCCAACATTTGGTTCAAACGTGACGCCAAGGACCTCTTACCAGAAGGCTTTACCAGCGAACACTCACCAAATGGCGAATTCACTAAGGAAACTGACATCATGGATGTTTGGTTTGACTCCGGTTCGTCTCACCAGGGTGTCCTGGCTGAACGCGACTACCTAGACTTCCCGGCTGACCTTTACCTGGAAGGTTCCGACCAATACCGGGGCTGGTTCAACTCGAGTCTGATCACGAGTGTGGCCGCGACCGGCAAGGCGCCTTACAAGCAGGTCGTTTCGCAAGGGTTTACGTTGGACAAGGACGGTCACAAGATGTCCAAGTCTATCGGAAACACGATTGCGCCGGATGAAATCATCAAGAAGATGGGGGCCGACATCGTGCGCCTCTGGGTCACTTCCGTGGATACTTCCGCCGATGTGCGGGTCTCAACGGAATCCTTCGTGAAGATCTCCGACAGCTACAAGAAGTTGCGGAACACGATGCGTTACCTGTTGGCCAACACCAGCGATTTTGATCCAGAACACGATGCAGTGGCCTTTGACCAATTGGCCGCAGTGGACCGCCACATGCTGTACAAGTTGAACGCCTTTACCAAGAGCGTGGAAGACCACTACAACAACTTTGACTTCCTGAACATCTACAAGGAATTGATCAATTTTGTCGTCAGCGACTTGTCTGCCTTTTACCTGGACTTTGCCAAGGATGTCTTGTACATCGAGGCCGAGAACAGTCCAGCCCGGCGCTCAATGCAAACGGTCTTCTACCAAATCGCGGTTAGCTTAACCAAGCTGATCACGCCAATCCTGCCGCATACGGCCGAAGAAATCTGGGGCTTCTTGAAAGAACCCGAAGACTTCGTCCAATTGGCTGAAATGCCAGCCGTACTGGACATGGACGACGCTAATGAAATCGAAGATGACGAACACAAGTCCGCCTGGGATCATTTCATGAACCTGCGGAGCCACGTCTTGAAGGCGTTGGAAGAAGCTCGGGATGCGAAATTGATTGGGAAGGCCGCCGAAGCCCATCTTGATCTGTACGTCGATGATGAGACCCAAGCCTTGTTGGACAAGTTAGACATCAACGTCCAACAAATTCTCCTGGTTTCTGGCTTAGACATCGCCAAGTTGGCGGATGCCCCAGCCGACGCGTTGACTTTCGACCACGTGGCTGTGAAGGTAACGCCAGCGGCTGGTGAGGTCTGCGAACGCTGCCGGTTGGTCAAGGAAGACGTTGGTAGTGATTCGGACTACCCACACTTCTGTGCCCGCTGCGCCGCTATCGTTCGGGCCAACTACCCAGAAACGGCAACTGAAGGTTTCGAAGAAAAATAAACACTAGCGAAATGCCGACTACCAGTCCTTGGTGGCCGGCATTTTTTGGCACCATTGCGGGGTCTGTCTGCCTTGCCAATGGTGTAAACCCGTTGCCTGCGGCTGCCAGGGGTTCTGCCTGCTATGGGGGACGCCTCCAGCCTGAGAGGCGGTCTTCCGGCTCGCTTGCAAGCCTCGCAAGACCCACGAGTCTTTCAAGTCGCCCCACGGTGTAGGCTGAGAAAAACCCTCAGCCAACACCGTCGCCACAGCTGGCGCCACCCCTGGCGACCTCCGGCATGGTTGTGCGTTGCCCAATTGACACGGTTGCGGACTTGTCAGCGGTATCAGCGTTGTTGACCACCACTACAGTAGCCGATAGTTCGCTAGAGATGAGTTCAGCTGTGGGAGTTCCCTTAGCGGCGCGGTTTACGGCGCTTAGGGTACTGGCGTCTTTGAGACGGGCTTTTCGGCTCAAAGCGAGGCGGCGAGACCGTCCTTTGGCTCGCCCCGTCCGCCCTCAGCGTTCCAACTCATCTCTAGCGAACGGCAAGGCGGCCAGCTAAACCAGTGTGGCAACCGTAGGCGTCTAGCGAGATGAGTGCAGCATTTTCGCGCAACGTCAGGCAGGATGAGGATAACTATTTTAAAAGGAAATGCGAAGTGGAGGACCATTGTTTGCGGTCGACTGGTCAAGCGAGTATAATTTGGACTATGTATGGGAGGAATCAAGCATGTTAACCGGAAAAGTAAAGAGTTACAGTGAACAACGCGGTTTTGGGTTCATCACCACGCCCGCAGACGGCGACGTGTTCGTGTACTACACGGCCATTGTCGGTGAAGGGTTCAAGAAGCTTGAAGCGGGCCAAACCGTGCAATTTGTGATTGTTCAAGGCATGCGTGGTCTCCAAGCGGCAAAAGTTACCCCCGTTGTGACGGGAAGTAGCGAGGAGGCGGAATGATGGATTTGGAAGAACACGTTGAGTCAACGGAAGAATTGTATGATGGTGTCATCGTAAAGCTGGAACGCCAACAGGTGCGGCTGCCCAACGGTGACACCGCGACGCGAGAAATCGTGCGGCATGCCGGGGCCGTGGGCATTTTAGCCCTGACCGCTGACAATAAAATGATTTTGGAACGGCAATGGCGGGCGCCTATCGCGGCCACCACGCTGGAGATTCCCGCTGGTAAATTGGACAGTCGGGATGCGGACAACGTGGAACACGCCGTGATGCGTGAGCTCAATGAAGAGATTCGGTATCAACCGGGCAATTTAAAACGAATTACCGGTTTTTATTCCAGCGTTGGGTTTTCTGATGAATACATGACGCTCTTTTTGGCAACCGATTTAAAGCCGGTCACGACGGAATTACCACGCGACCAAGGTGAAAACCTGGAGCTTTTAACGGTCACCAAAGACCAGGCCAAGGCTATGATCGACAGCGGCGAAATCAACGACGCCAAGACGATTACGGCCATCTATTACTGGCTATTACAGAAGTAGGTGACAGCAATGCGTCCAGATGACGAGCAAGACAGTCAACAACCCAAGACCCGCGCGGATTACCGCCGAGAACAGGAACGCGCCGAAAGGGAGTTCCAAGAACGCGACCGCAAGCGGGTCCAGGTCGAAAAGGAATACGCCCGCAACCACGGTGGGGACCAACCAGACGAAGAGGACAACGGCAGCGAACAGCGCATCAGTCCGGCCGACAGTAAACAAAATCGGCTCAAGCGGCGCCTCAACTGGGCCATCTTCTGGCTGGTTCTCCTGATCGTGGCTGTGTATTTGATCCTGTTCTTTTTAGACTAAAGATTAGGATGATATTAGCTGCCGCCTACCGTTGCGCGAAAATGGGCTGGAACGCGGTGGGCGGACCGGTCGAGCCAAAGAGCGGTCTCGCCCTCGCTTTGAGCCGGGAACCACGTCTCAAAGACGCCAGTTTGCTAAGCGGCATGAATCGTGCCACTAAGCAAACTCCCACGGCTGAGCCCATTTTCGCTCCACTCTCGGCTACAGTAGTACTCACCGATAATGTTAGACCAACAATCGGTGAGCCACGCCGGCAGCCATGACTGTCCCGATTTGACTGTCAGCATCCCATCGTGCCGGAGGAGGTCAGGGGTGGAGCCAGCTGTGTCGACGGTGTTAGCTGGCGTCTTTTGCCGGCTTACAGCGTGGGACGACTTTGGAGACTGACGGGTTTTGCCAGCCTTCAAAGCGAGCCGGAAGACCGCTCCCTCAGGCTGGAGGCGTTCCCCATAGCAGGCGGAATCCCTGGCAGCCGCAGGTAACTGGCGAGGCCTGCGCTATCGGTTCGCGCAACGGCAGGCGGAATACTAGAACAGTATAAAAGATGAAAAGACAAAATGAATAGGAGTGGACACAAGACATGACATTTGGCATTCTCTGCGCCATGGAAGAAGAAATCAAGGAACTGCACGAAGCACTCGATAACGCCCAAACGACCAGCATTCACGGGTTGGAATTTTATCAAGGGACCATTCACAATCAAGACGTGGTCTTAGTCCGGTCCGGTATTGGTAAAGTCGAAGCCGGTTTGACCACGGCCTTACTGATTACCCAATTTGACGTGGACCTCGTCATCAACTCTGGTTCCGCTGGGGCCTTGGCACCAGACTTGAACATTGGCGACGTGGTGGTTTCCACCGAAACGGCCTACCATGATGCCGATGCGCGGGCCTTTGGCTACGAATACGGCCAATTGCCGCAACAACCGGCGCGGTTTGAAGCGTCCAAAGAATGGGGCGAAAAAATCGTGGCGGCTGCGGCCAACACGGGCTTGAAGACCAAGTTGGGCCTGATCGTGTCTGGGGACCAATTCTTAAACAGTCCCGAGACCATCAAGGACATCATGGGGCATTTCCCAGACGCCTTGTCCGGTGAAATGGAAGGGGCCGCCGTGGGCCAAGTGGCGCACCAATTTGACGTGCCGTACGTTGTGGTCCGGGCCATGTCCGATAACGCCGACAACGATTCCGGCGTAAACTTTGATGATTTTATTATTGACGCGGGGCACCGCTCTGCACAAATGTTACTGGCCTTGCTAGCAGCACAGAACTAGCACAGGTCCATTCAGGAGGTTTTTAGGGTGCAAGAGATTCACATTGATAATAGTAATGCCGTCCGGGAAATCTACCTGGACAACGCGGCCACCACACCGATGGCCCCGGAGGTTTTAAATGAGATGGTCGATAAGATGGCTAACGTCTACGGCAACGCCTCAACGCTGTACGGCTTAGGTCGTCAGGCGCACACGGTCATGGAAAACAGCCGCCAGGTGATTGCTAAGAGCATCAACGCGGCGCACGATGAGGAGATCATCTTCACCAGTGGTGGGAGCGAAAGTGACAATACGGCGATCACCCAAACGGCGATGGCTCGCCAAAATTTGGGTAAGCACATCATCACCACGGCCATCGAGCATGAGGCGGTCTTACGGCCACTCCATGCCTTAGAGGAACAAGGCTTTGACGTGACCTACCTGCCCGTTGACGAGCACGGGCGCATCAGCCTGGATGATTTCAAGGCCGCCTTGCGTGACGACACGATTCTCGTGACCATCATGATGGGCAACAACGAGGTCGGCAGTCGGATGCCGATTCATGAAATTGGTGAGATTTTAAAGGACCACCAGGCTTGGTTCCACACCGATGCCGTGCAGGCCTACGGGTCCCTGGACATCGACGTGCAACGCGACCACATCGACATGTTGTCGACGTCCGCACACAAGATCAACGGTCCCAAGATGATCGGCTTCTTGTACAAGCGCGAAGGGGTCAACTTCCCTAGCTTGATCAAGGGGGGCGATCAAGAAGAAAAGCGGCGGGCCGGGACTGAAAACGTACCAGCCATTGCCGGTATGGCGGTCGCCGCTAAGCTGTTGACACCGGAAGTCAAGGCCGAAAAACGGGCGCGCTTCCACGGCTTTAAGGAACAAGTCGTTCAAGGCCTCAAGGATAATGGCGTTGATTTTGAAATCAATGGCTCATTGACCGGTGACAACTTGGAACACGTCTTGAACATTTGGATCAAGGGCATTTCAACCTATGTGATGCAAACGAACCTGGATCTGGCGGGCATTGCCGTGTCCGGCGGGTCGGCCTGCACGGCGGGTTCCATCGAACCGTCACACGTGTTGACCGCCATGTTTGGCGAAGACAGTCCCCGGATTGCCGAGTCGATTCGGTTATCCTTTGGGAGCCAAACGACTAGCGCTGACATCGACGCTTTCGTGAAGAACGTGAGTGCCATCGTTCAGCGACTTTCAAAGACAGAGGTGAAGTAACATGTTGTTTGAAAAAGAAATGAAGGTTACGGGGGATACGGATACCTACGTGTTACACCCCAACATCAAGCCGTACGCGTTGAAGGATGTCGGCTTCCAAGTCTCAAATGCCGGCAACTACACGCTGGAACGCTCGGTCGACCCGACGTCACCGTACAACAAGAATCAAATGCTCAAGGTGGTCGTGGCTAAGGACCTCAGCGGCTTCAAGATGTCCACTACTAACGCCTCAGGCAACGCCCGCGTCAACATCTTCAAGGGTTCTCATGCTGAGGGTAACGTGGAACAATACCACTTTATCTTACAAAACTTGATTGACCGCGAAATTTTAAAGAAAAAAGATTAGCGCCAATTAAAAAAATTGCTTGTCAGGGATTAACCACTGACAGGCAATTTTTTGGTTTCTGATAATATGGGCTGATGACAACTTCCCCCGGCTTGAAGATTGTAGAGACCAGTGCTGACTGATGCCAGGCATTCCACAAATCGGGCTGCCTGCTCAGATACGTCGTCGCCATTCTTCGTCTGTAAGAGTGGCCGATGATTAGATTTGGGCAAGCATGGCGACGGCTGCCAACCAGTAACAACTGATCCGGCTAATAGCTGTCGGCGTTGGTGAGATGCGCTCACTTAGCCGAGAGTGGAGCGAAAATGGGCTCAGCCGTGGGAGTTCCCTTAGCGGCGGGTTGTGCCACTTAGGGAACTGGCGTCTTTGAGACGTGGTTTCCGGCTCAAAGCGAGGGCGAGACCGTTCTTTGGCTCGACCGGTCCGCCCACTGTGTTCCAGCCCATTTTCGCGCAACGGTAGGCGGCCATATAGCCCCGGGTATCGCCAGAAGGCTCAGTTAGCGGAGACGTAGCGCAGTAGGCCCCGGCGCCATTCCCAATAGGAAAGCCCCAGTAAGACACCGGTCACCAGCGCCGACCATGCGAGCAGCCAGCTCGGCCGGTTGTGACCGAACTGTGCCGGCACGTTGGTGATGGCCAGTGAGGGGATGACCCACAAGAAGAGTTGTTGTAACAGCCGCGGGTAGATTTTCGCCGGTCGGGCCGACGCGGACATGAGGTATTCGGGCAACCCGTCTAGCGCCGTCATGCCGTCGATCCAAAAGGCAGCGGTCACGACGATTTGATTGAGGGCAAAGACAAAGGCCACGCCCACGATGACGGCTGCCAGATACCCCAGTAGGTTCAATGGGGTCGGCTGGAGTTTCAGGAGGATCCCCGTTTCGATGCCCGCCGTAAGGACCAGGGTCACCAGTGAGGGGAAGTCAACCCGGTAGCTGGCGTGGAACCAATAGGCGTTTACGGGCCGCAATAGCGAATAGTCCAGGTTGCCGTCTAGGATTTGGTCGACCAGGTCTTCGTGCCCGGCGACGAAGAGAAATTGGTACAGGTAGCTGATCAGGTTGGCGGTCGTAATCAGATTCAGGTAATCCAGAAAATTCCAGCCGTAAATGGTGGGGGTAAACGAGAAGTACACGCCCCCGGTGACGAGTTCGATGACGTAAAATAAGATGCCAAAGATGGCGGTCAACACGGCCGTGAACCGATAGGACAGGGTTTCCGCCAGGCTTTGGCTGACTAGGATACGATAGATTTTAACCATTAACTGCCGACCCCCTCATAGGTACGAATGCCGCGGCCACTTTAACGACGACTATCGCCAGGACTAACCACCCCGCGGCCATCGCCAAATCGATGGTCAGCTGGTGAACTGAAAGTTTGCCCAACAAGAGTAAGGTCAGCTGGTTACCCGCTAAGGCAAAGGGGTTGAGCGCCACCCACCGCCACGCGCTCGGCAAGATCTGTAGCGGAAAGGCTTGGCCGCCGAGCAGTAAGAACAGGGCGTTGAGGACCGGTCGCAAAGGCCAGACCTGGACCAGCCAGAAGCTGATCAGACTGACGCCGGAGATCAAAGAAAAAAACATGACGTAGGTGAGGATGATCAGGCCCAGACTGGCAAGCCCGTAGCCCCAGCCGCGGCGAAAGACGGGACTAATGAAAGCGATGGCCAGGCCGTAGATGATTAGGTACGGGGTGGCTTGGCCGACGTAGGTCCAGAAGCTTTGTCGAAAGTAGTTGATTGGCCGCAGTAACATGACGGACAGGTTACCGTTACGAATCAAGGCGCTCAGGGTGAAAATGGGACTGGCCGAGAAGATCAGGGCCAAGACGTTGACCACCGCCAGGTAGACGACCATTTGGGAGGACCCGATGCCGGCGACGTTGTCCTGGCCACTGAAGCGGTAGACGGCCAACCACATGAAGCTGGCCACGGCGATTTCCACGCTCACGGTGAGCAGCCGTAACACCAGGTTGCCGCGGTAGGTTAACGTGGTGGTCAAGGCATTTTGAAACGTTTGCCAATAACTCATGGCGCCACCTCCTGAGAAAAGAGTCGGGTCAAAATGTCGTCCAGGTTACCGTTACGCCGGTGGACGCTGAGGATGTGCTGCGGGTCGATGGGCAGCGTCGTAAGGGCAGCCGCATCGACCAGGTATTGACTGTCAGCCACTTGCGTTACGTGCGCGGGGAGCGTGGTCAGCGGCGCGTCGGTCACGACTTCCAGGGTGGCGGCCGATGCGTATTGGGCGATCAACCCATTGGGCGTGCCCTCGAAGATCTTGCGGCCGTGGTTGATGACGGCGACCCGTTGTGCCAGCGCCTCAATGTCCTTGGTATTGTGGCTGGTCAAGATGATGGTCATCTGGGTGTCTCGGTTGAGCTGTTGCAAGAAGCGGTAGATGTTGGCCTGGCTACTGACGTCGATGCCAATGGTCGGCTCGTCGAGAAATAAGATCTCAGGGGTGTGGATCAGCGCACAGATCAGTTCAAATTTGATGCGCTGCCCCAAGGACAACTTGCGCACGGGGACCTTCAGCTGAGCGGTCACGGCCAGTTGGTCGGTGAGAAAGGCCAGCCAGTCGGTGAACCGGTCATGGGGTACCTGGTAGATCTCACGCAAGAGCACCAGTGTGTCCAACGGCGGCAGGTCCCACGCCAGCTGACTCTTTTGGCTGAGCATCACGCCGATGCGACGCAAAAAGGCCGGGCGTTTTTGAAAGGGGTGCTGGTCGTCTAACAACTGTAGCGACCCGGCACGGACGGGCAAGATGCCGGTCATCAATTTGATCAGCGTCGTCTTACCCGCTCCGTTGGCGCCCAGGAGGCCGAGAATTTCGCCCGGCGCTACCTGTAAGGATACGTTTTGAACGGCGGGCACGCGCTGTTTTTGCCGGTGAAATAAATCGTGCCAGCTGCCACTAAGGCCGCTTTGTTTGGTATAGGTCACGTAATCAAAACTGACGTGATCGATGGTAATGATGGGTTCTGTCACGGGAATCACCTCTAATTAATTACTAATTGAATTTTAATATATTTTTAACTATACACCTTTGTCCTGGGGGTGGTCAATTTGCCCCGGAAAATGTCGCGCTAAGGGACCAATTGGTGATAAGAAACGCCAGGCTTGCAAAAGCAGGGCAAAATGGGTAAACTAGGCCATACTGGATTTATGCGACCTTCAAATCGTAGATTCTCCAGAATCTGAGAGAAATGATGGTGATATCATGCAGGACAACAGCCAAACACGGGTTGTCGTTGGTATGAGTGGCGGGGTCGATTCCTCCGTTGTCGCTTTGCGCTTGAAGCAGCAGGGCTACGACGTGATCGGCGTCTTCATGAAGAATTGGGACGATACGGACGAAAATGGTGTTTGTACCGCCACGGAAGACTACAAGGACGTAGCCAAGGTTGCCTCACAAATCGGCATTCCTTACTACTCCGTCAACTTTGAAAAGGAGTACTGGGACCGTGTGTTCACGTACTTCTTGGATGAGTACAAAAAGGGTCGGACGCCGAACCCAGACGTTATCTGCAACAAAGAGATCAAGTTCAAGGCCTTCTTGGACTACGCCTTGGAGTTGGGTGCCGACTACATCGCAACCGGGCACTACGCTCAGTTGACGCGTGATGAGAACGGGGATGCGCACTTGATGCGCGCCGTTGACCAGAACAAGGATCAGACTTACTTCTTGAGCCAGCTCTCCACGGAGCAGTTGGATCGGGTCATGTTCCCGATCGGTGACTTGGTCAAGCCCCAGGTCCGTGAGATTGCTAAGGAAGCCGGTTTGGCCACCGCTGATAAGAAGGATTCCATGGGAATCTGCTTTATCGGTGAAAAGGGTCACTTCAAGGACTTCTTGAACACCTACTTGCCAGCCAAGCCCGGCAAGATGATGACCGTCGACGGTGAGGTCAAGGGTGACCACGCCGGATTGATGTACTACACGATCGGTCAGCGTCGCGGCTTAGGTATTGGTGGCGACGGTGAAGATAACGAGCCTTGGTTCGTGATTGGGAAAGACTTGACCAAGAACATTTTGTACGTGGGTAAGGGTTACCACAATCCACATCTGTACGCGACGCATCTGTCGGCCTCAGACATTCACTGGGTCAATACGATCGACCGCGGCAGTGACTTCCACTGCACGGCCAAGTTCCGTTACCGGCAAAAGGATACCGGCGTGACCGTTCACCTGAGCGAGGACGGCCAGCAGGTCACCGTTGAATTCGACGATCCCGCCCGGGCCATCACGCCTGGTCAGGCCGTTGTCTTCTACAATGGCGACGAGTGCTTGGGGAGCGCCATCATTGACGCTGCTTACAACAAGGACCGTGAGTTACAGTTAATCTAAATCGTTAAAATGAGAGCCTGATCAGCTGGCAGTGTGCCGGTTGGTCAGGCTCTTTTGGCGTGGGCAACGATATGCGCCGTACGGGCCGCCTTACTTGGAAAAATAGGTGTGACCAGTTGCCTGCGGCTGCCAAGGGTTCCGCCTGCTATGGGGGACGCCTCCAGCCTGAGAAGCGGTCTTCCGGCTCGCTTGAAAGCCTCGCCAAAATCGCGAGTCTTCCAAGTCGCCCCACGGTGTAACCTGGCAAACGACGCCAGGTAACACCGTCGACACAGCTGGCTCCACCCCTGGCGACCTCCGGCAGATTGCGGCGTGTTGGCAACAAGGCTATCGTTTCGAGTTACGTGACAACGATGATGTCTAAAGGAATGGTTAAGAACTAGACGATGGGGGTTACCAAAGGCAGTTTGATTTCGTTAGTAAACCTGTGGGCACAAACTGGACGGTGACCAGAATCTCCTGGCGCAATACCGCTAACAGTGTGACGTTAGGTGGATTGTTGCCGTTAACCACTACCGTAGCCGAGAGCCTGCTGGATATGAGTTCAGCTGTGGGAGTTCCCTTAGCGGCGTGGTCCATGGCGCTTAGGGAACTGGCAAGTTGGAGACGTGCTCTATCGGCTCCAACTTGAGGGCCAAGACCGCACTTTGGCTTGGGCCGGCGCCCTCAGCGTTCCAACTCATATCCAGCAGGCGGTAGGCGGCTCGTATCCTCCGTGTGACCATTACCAACGCCATGTCGTAGCCAAGGGCAAAATTTTTCGCCGAAATTTGCCGTTTTCCGGCCAGTTCCTTTGAAAACCCAGCGAAAACTGGCATAATATAGACTATGTGACTTCACGGAAAGGACGGCAACAATTTTGAAACTATACTTTATTCGTCATGGCAAGACGCAGTGGAATCTGGAAGGCCGCTTTCAGGGCGCCGGCGGGGATTCACCGCTGTTGCCGGAAAGCTACCAGCAGATGGTGCAAGTCGGCCAGTTCTTAAAGGACACGCCATTCACACACGCCTACGCCAGTCCCATCAAGCGCGCACGGGTCACGGCCCAACACGTCATCAAGGAGCTGGGCCAACAGGTGCCGTTAACGCTGGTTAGCCGCCTGGAAGAGTTCCACCTGGGACAGATGGAGGGGATGGCCTTTGACGACGTCAGCAAGCAATTTCCGGCCGAACTAGACGCCTTTCGCAACCATCCGGACCAATACGACGCCGCCAAAATCGGTGGCGAAACGTTTACCCAGGTCATTGACCGCATGACGCCCGCCATCCAAAAGATCGTGGCCGCCAACGCCGCCCCGCAAGATAACATCTTGATTTTTAGCCACGGGGCCGCCCTCAACGCCGAGATCAATGGCTTATTGGGCACGCCACTGGCTGATTTGCGGAAACGCGGTGGTCTGCGCAATACCAGCGTGACCATTTTAGAAACGCAAGACGGGCAGCATTACGATTTGATCGACTGGAACGACACCAGCTTTTTGACGGCGAAACCCACGGCAACGGATACGATTTAGGTGATAAAATGACAGAGAAGAAAATTGACCGCCAAGCAGAAAAGGCGAAATCAGAACAGTTGGTCCACCAATTGGTTCAGCGCATCGACACCCATCCTGGTGATGCGGATGCTTATTACGAACTGGCAACGGTGTTGGTGGACTTGAAGTCCTACGCCCAAGCCGAGGAACTCTTAATGAAGGCGCTGGGCCTGTTCGACGCCCAACCCGCCACGGTGGCGAAGTTGCGCTACGGCCTGGGTAACGTGTACTACGCTGCGCAAGACTATCCCAAGGCCATTCAACAGTTTGACCAGTTGGACGACCAGTGGAAGGGCGCCGGTTACTTGATGCTGGCCCAAAGTTACATGGCCAACGGCGACCACAAACGGGCGCTGGCCTTTGCGTTGACCGCATTGGGAAGCCAGCCCAAAGACGAGGCGACCCTTCAGGTTATGGCCGAAAACCTGTTGGCCCTGGGCAACATGGCCCAAGCCGCACAATACTACGACCAAGTCTTGGCCTTAGACCCGCAGAACGGCCACGCGCAATTTGACCGCGGGCTGGTCGCCATGGTTCAGGGCGAAGCCTACCAGGACTACTTCGCACGCGCCAAGCAATTGGATCCCACTTATTTTGAAAAAGGCCAAAAGCGCTTGGCCGACATCGAACGCTTCGTGCAAGCACAGCGGCAACCTAAAGACCCGTCGTAAAGGAGAGACTAGCAGATGGCAACCGAATCACTCAATTTATTTGCGGATGAGACGAAGCAGGCCGATTACGTGGTCGGCACCGTCAGTGCGGTCTTTTTTGCCAGCAACGACAGCTTTTACAAGGTGATGCTGGTCAAGGTGTCCGAGACCAGCTTAGACTGGCACGAAGACGAAATCGTGGTGACCGGGAACTTCGCCGACATCAAGGACGACGTGACGTACCGGTTCACCGGCAAACGCGTGGAGCACCCCAAGTACGGTGTGCAATTTCAGGCGGATAATTACCAAAACGAGACGCCAACTACCCGTAGCGGCGTTGTGGCCTACCTCAGTGGCGAAGACTTTCCTGGCTTGGGCAAGAAGACGGCCGAAAAGATCGTGGACGCTTTAGGGACCAACGCGATTGAAAAAATCTTGAACGATTCGGCCGTGCTCCAACCGCTGGGCTTGTCGGCCAAGGTCTCCGCCACGCTGGTCAGTCAGCTTCAGACCAACAACGGCATGGAGCAGATCATCATCGGCCTTAACGGTTACGGCTTCGGCAGTACTCTGGCGGCGGCCATTTACAACCGGTATCAGGAAAAAACGCTCGACGTCATTCACGAAAATCCCTACCAATTGGCCGAGGACATCAACGGGGTCAGCTTTCGGCGGGCTGACCAGATTGCCACGCAACTGGGATATGCGGCCGATAAGCCGGAACGCTTGCAGGCGGGGCTGTTACAAACACTCAACGACCTATCGGTGGCTAATGGGGACACCTATACCACGGCCAAACCGTTGCTGGCCAACGCCTTGAGCCTACTGGAAAATGCCCGCAACGTGCGGCTCGACCCCAGCAAGTTGGCCGACCAACTGCTCGAATTAGCCAAGCAACAAAAGGTGGTCGGCGATGACCAGCGCATTTATTTGAAATCCCTCTATGACGCGGAATGGCAGGTCGCCGAACACCTCCAACGGCTCTTGAAGGGCGATGACACGCCGGCTGAGTTTACTGAAGACGCGATTCATAAGCAATTACGCATCGTTGAAAAACAAAACGACATCGTGTACGACGAGTCGCAAACCGCCGCGCTGACCGCCGCCATCCAGGCTAAGGTCATGTTACTGACGGGGGGGCCCGGGACCGGGAAGACCACCATCATTCGCGGCCTGGTCAACCTGTATGCGCGGCTGCACGAGGTCTCGTTAGACATCAACGAATACAAGGACAAACCATTCCCGATTCTGTTGGCAGCGCCGACGGGTCGGGCCGCCAAGCGTATGAGTGAGTCGACCGGCTTACCAGCCAGCACGATTCACCGGCTCTTGGGATTGACGGGACGCGAAGCTGAACCCGATGAGGCGGCAACCAACGACTTAGAAGGTGGTCTGTTGATCATCGACGAGGTCTCCATGGTCGACGTGTATCTGATGAAGACGCTGTTGAAGGCCGTGCCGATTGGTATGCAGGTCATTTTAGTGGGTGATAAGGATCAGCTACCTTCCGTGGGGCCGGGCCAGGTCTTTCACGACCTGTTGGCCAGCGACCAACTGCAGAAGATTCAGCTGGATACGATCTACCGGCAGGGGGATGGCTCGTCCATCATCCCACTGGCCCACGCCATCAAGGCGGGCCGGCTACCGGCGGACTTCACGCAAAACCAAAAGGACCGCTCGTTCATTGCCTGTCACGCCAATCAGGTGGAAAATGTCATCGACCAAATCGTGGGTAAGGCCCACGCCAAGGGCTTCAGCGCCAGTGATATTCAGGTGCTGGCGCCCATGTATCGTGGCTCGGCCGGCATTGACCGGTTGAACGTGGTGCTCCAAGACATTTTGAATCCGAAAAAATCCGAGCGCCAAAAGGAAGTTACCTTCCGCAATCAAAAATTTCGCATTGGCGACAAGGTCTTGCACCTGGTCAACAGTCCGGAAAATAACGTGTTCAACGGCGATATCGGTGTCATCACCGGAATCGATTTGGCCAATGACAAGCACAGTAAGGCCAAGAGTGACCAATTGACGATTGCCTTTGAACAGACCGAGGTCACCTACGCCAAGAACGACTGGAACCGGCTGACACTGGCCTACTGCATGTCGATTCACAAGTCGCAGGGGTCCGAGTTCAAGATGGTCATCCTGCCGATGGTCGGCCAATACAACCGCATGCTCCAGCGAAACTTGCTGTACACGGCGGTGACCCGGGCGGCCGACATGTTGATTCTGATCGGTGAACCGCAAGCCTTTGAGGCCTGTGTCACCAATCTGTCCGTCAACCGGCACACCACGCTGACGACGCGCATCCAAACGGTCCTGGACCCGGATGGCGCGGCTGCGGCCCAAGAAAAGGTGAAGGCAACGCCAGAGGCTGATGATGGCGTAACAACTGACGCATCGCCTGATGCAGCAGCGGCGACGACCCCCACGGCTACCGAAACACCAGCATCGAACACGCCTAAGGATTACCGCTTGACGCCAGAACTGGTGTTGAGCCGCCAAATCGACCCCATGATCGGCATGCAAGGCGTGTCGCCGCAACAATTTATGCCAACGGCGTCGCAAGGTTAGTGTTGGTTGCCGTAACGATGGGATGCCAATACCTAAAATTGGTGAAACTAGGCGTCTGCGTCAGCCAGCGTGCCAACCCATATTTGGCGAATGGTAGGCGACCAGGTCGAGTTGTGAGGCTGTAAACGACTATTTTTGATACCGTGAGTTGCATGATCACAATGGTTCCAGCTGATTTTCGTCTTTCAACTTTTAGCGCTTAACCTAAAGACAATCAGAAAATCGCGGTGCCAACCGTTGCGTTTCCAAGAAAAGATTGCGATAATAAGAACAGAAAATAGATGAATTTTGTGGTGATCCCACAGGGAGGCTGTTATGGCAGAACACGTCGAAGCTGGTAGAATGAAAGTCTTTGCGTTGAATTCCAACCGTCCACTCGCAGAAAAGATTGCGAAGGCGGCCGGGGTGGAACTGGGCAAGGCGACAATCAAGCATTTTAGTGACGGTGAGATTCAGATCAGTATTGACGAAAGTATCCGGGGGGATGAATTGTTCCTGATTCAATCCGTTTCCGATCCCGTGAACACGAACCTGATGGAACTGTTGATCATGGTGGATGCTGCACGGCGGGCAAGCGCAGAAAAGATCAACGTGGTCGTCCCGTACTACGGTTACTCACGGGCCGACCGCAAAGCGCGGTCCCGCGAACCCATCACGGCCAAGTTGATTGCGTCGTTGATGCAAATGGACGGTGTCAACCGGGTCATTGCGTTGGACCTGCACGCGGCTCAGCTGCAAGGCTTCTTCGATATTCCGGTTGACCACCTGCAAAGTGACCGGTTATTGACTAGCTACTTTGAAGAAAACACCGGTCTGGCGGACGAAGACATCGTCGTGGTGGCACCTGACCATGCCGGTGTGAGTCGGGCCCGGCGGCTGGCTGAATTGTTGGGCGCACCGATTGCGATTATCGACAACCGTTCCGATACGGAAAATGCCGCTCATCCAGAAGCGGTGATCGGGGATGTGCAGGGCAAACACGCCATTTTGGTCGATGACATCATTGACACGGCCATCCGGATCACGGTGTCTGCCGATGCCTTGAAGAAGGCTGGTGCCGCCGACGTTTACGCGGCCGCCACACACGCCGTCTTGTCCGGTGACGCGACCCAACGCATCAACGAATCCGTGTTGAAGAAGGTCGTCATTACCGACTCGATTCAATTACCAGAGGACAAACAAAGCGATAAATTTGCCATCATGTCTGTCGGTGAGATGTTCGGTAAGGCCATCGACCTGATTTACCATGAAGAACCCGTCGACTCCTTGTTTACCAAGGTGCCCGGTCGGCAAAAACAATAAATTAAAGTGATAGCGGCATCAGCGCCTCCCAAGGGATAGCGGTGATGCCGTTATTTTTGTGGGCTCAGATTGTAGCGGGTGCCAAAGAAATGGCTCTTTGTCAACCGGTGTTGATGGGGAGAATTTGAGAGGTTCAATTCACTTACGAATTGGGCCTCTTTTTTGGACCCGAATATTGAATTCAATCTGTATTCTGTAGTGGAAGTT
>NZ_RKLX01000015.1 GCF_004745505.1 Levilactobacillus suantsaiihabitans | reverse complement strand
AAGTACCAATAAAGCGACGATCACTAATCCTTCAATGATATTTTATCATCAAAAGATCAGTGATCGTCGTTTTCATGTTTCGGGGTGTGCGGCAGCACATGCACGTCTGTCCCACTCTCTTTTTGCATACACGCATGATCAAATGGTTAGGCCCCGCAATTTTACGAAATGGGGTCGCCGCGGACCGCAGATTATCCCGGTACGTGCCCAGCGCTTATAGTAGAGGGTGAACGGACTGGGTGGTCACATCCAGTTGAGAAGGGAGCTCGGTATGATGACAGTAAAAAATCTGGGTGCTTTGATTGGCGTCGTGTTGATCAGTGGAACGGTGCTTGCCGTGAGTGGGGGACGGGTGACGGACCGTGTTAGCGCAGCGGCCGCCCCACGAATTGAACGGGTCACGAGCCAAACGACCCGACCGGCGCCACTAGAGAGCAAGCGGCAATCCGTGGAACCCGTGGGTCAACGTAGTCGCATCACGACAAACGCGGAACGCGAGCCGATTGTTCCGGAACGTCATGCGGGAACCACGGCACCGACTGGAGCGACCTGTTGAGTTGATGCTGGGTGAGCGCAGACGAATTCTGAGTGTTAGTCCACATAGACGTCTGAAAAATCGTAACGGCCTTCACTGCCCATTTGTAACGGGGTGGTGAAGGCCGTTGTTGTTTACTGAAGCTTGAAAGACGGAAGTTAGCTGGAATCATGTGCCTCATGGCTGAAACGTGCACCAACAGGCAACTGGTTCCGCTTAACAGTGCTAAGCAAATAATCCAAGAGCGGGATTATCCGCCTAGCACTGTTAATGCTCGCCTGTTGGCACACTCTTTTTAAGCGCCAGGAGCTGTTTGAGTGCCGGGTTTTGGTTTTGCGGATCGTAGACCATGACGATTTTATAACCCTGTGAATCCAATTCAAAGGGCTTATAGACAATATCGTCATCGTCTGGCGAATCAGTCGCCAGGAGGCCAGCTGGGAAGAAGGCAACGGCTTGGTCGAGGGCGACCAGTAGTTGCATCTGCTCAATGCTACCGACCCGCTGGACGTGTTCGGTCTGTTGGCCCTGAGGGATGCTGGCCAAGAAGCTCTCCAGTAGGAAGGTCGAACTCTCCGGACTGTAATACAGGATAGGCGTTTGCTTGAGGTCTGCGAGGGTCACGGTAGCTTGGTGGGCCAGCGGGTTGTCGCGGCTAAGGCCCAGCACCATCTCACCAGTGAAGACGGGCATCACGGTAAGGTTGTCGGCATCGGGTAAAACAGTCTGGCCATATTCGATGGAGTAGGCGATATCGAGCGACCCGCGGCGAATGCTGGTGACTAAATGCTCGTTACTTTCCTCGCGAATCGTCACGTGAATGTTGGGATGCGTTCGGTTTAGCTGACGAATATCTTGCTTTAACAGGTGACTTTCAAACACGGAGAAGTAGCCGACCTGTAGCGTTTGACTACTGAGCCGGTCCAGTCCGTGCAGCTCGTTGAGGGCATTGTTGTAGTGATTCACAATGTCTTGCGCCTCACCCCAGAAAAATTGCCCCTGGGTGTTCAAGACAATCGTGTTCGCCTTGCGTTGGAATAGAGTGACGCCAAGTTCGGCTTCCAGTTGGCGAATTTGTTTGGAAACGGCGCGTTGTGAGATGTAGTGACGGTCCGCCACCCGTTTGAAACTGCCGGCTTGGGCGACTTCTAAGAATAAGTGTAAGTGTTCTAAATCCACGGTATTTTCCTCCTAGGGGGACTGATTGGTTCGCCTGACGAAAGTATTTGTGACTATATTAACATAGATTTGCGGTTTAGACTGTAGTCATTCAAACGTTAACGCAGAACTCAAAATTTTTTTGCAACTAGTTGTGTAAAAATTCACTAACAAATTGGAGGAAAACTCATGTCTATCCCAAGCGAAAAAAGTTATGATGTCGTCGTTGCTGGTACCGGTGCTGCCGGGATGTCCGCTGCACTGACCGCCGCCCAACAGGGGTTGAAGGTGTTGTTGTTGGAGAAAGGCCACACGACCGGTGGGAGTAGTAACTACACCGAAGGCCTCTTCGCCGTCGACTCCTATTTACAAAAAGCAGCCGGCATCAAAGTCTCTGGCACGGCCGTGTTAAAAGAAGAAGTGGCTTACTCGAAGTACAAAGCCGATTCTCGCATCTGGCGCAAGTATGTTGATGCCAGTGCCGACAACGTGCAATGGTTAGCCGATCAAGGGGTTGAGTACGAAGGCGTACAAGCCATGGGTGACGGTGAAGCGACCTGGCACATCTACAAGGGGATGGGCAACCAAGTCATTCACGGAGCACTCCAACCCAAGGCTGAAGCCGCTGGTGTAGAAATCTTAACGTCGACTTCCGCTCAAGGCCTGCATCGCGACGACCAAGGCGCTATCGTAGCCGTTGATGTGAAGGACGAGGAATCCGGTAAGACGGTGGAGATTCAAACGCCAGCCGTGGTCTTAGCCACCGGGGGTTACCTGAACAATCCTGAAATGATGAAGGACTTAACGTCTTACGATACCAGTCGGTTGATTCCGGTCAGCTCCGGTAAGGGGACCGGTGATGGGTTACAAATGGCCTGGCAAGCAGGTGCCAAACAATCTGGGACCGGGACGGCCATGTTGTTCGGTGGTTATTTGAAAGACCCTGACGAACCCGCCTTTAAGTTTATGGGGTCACAAATGAACGCAGCCGCTGGCCAACAACCGTTGCTGTGGGTCAACGAAAAGGGCGAACGGTTTGTGGACGAAAGTGTTGTTTACAACTTCTCTTATGCCGGTAACGCTATGTACACGCAAAACGCCGTCTACAGTGTCTTGGATCAAGGCGTGATCGACCGGATGGCCAAGGATGGTAATTTCATGGGCCTCGGTGTTTACGTCAAGCGGGGAGAAAAGATGACCCAGCTTCAGGACGAAATCGATGCCGCGGTAGCTGCGAACAAGCCGTTCATCTTTAAGGCCGATACGATTGAAGAGCTGGCGCAAAAGATGGGGATGCCCGTTGACCAATTGACCCAAACCGTTAGTCGCTACAACCAGGCGGCAGCCGCTGGGGTTGACGATGAATTCGGGAAGGACGCGCAATACCTGGTTCCCGTTAACGACGGTCCATACTACGGCTTTAAGTTGTACACTGGGGCTTTCTGCACCATGGGTGGTCTGCAAGTGACGCCGGATAACGAAGTCGTTGATGATGCTGGACAAGTGATTCCGGGATTATACGCGGCCGGCAACGATTCTTCTGGTTTGGTCGGGGATACGTACGGGCCGAACATGCCAGGGACCTGCGTGGGTTATGCCTTCTACTCCGGCCGTAATGCGGGGCAGACCTTGGCCAATTACTTAAAAAAAGCAGAGGTGTCCGCCTCATGAAAATCATTGGGTTAGTCGGTAACAACGCCGATTTTTCATACAACCGCTTGTTGTTGCAGTTCATGAGTAGCCATTTTACGACGGACGTCGACATCGAAGTCGCTGAAATCAAAGACCTACCGATGTTTAACGAGTCGACGGCGCAACCGACGCCGACTTGTGTGACCACATTGGCGGCCAAGATTGCCGCAGCCGATGGCGTCATCATTGCGACTCCTGAGTATGACCACTCGATTCCAGCCAGTCTGAAGAACTGCTTGGAATGGCTGTCGTACGCGGCGCATCCTTTCACGGACAAGCCAGTCATGGTCGTGGGCGTTTCGTTGGGACAACAAGGAACCTCGTTTGCCCAGACCCAACTACGTGAAATCTTGAACTCGCCGGGTCTGAACGCTCACGTGCTGTCGGGCAACCAGTTCATGATGGGGTTTGCCAAAAAGCAATTCGATCAAAATGGTCAGTTGACCGACGACCGGACGCTGGACTTCTTGACGCAATGCTTTCAAACGTTCCAGCAATTCGTTCAGGCTCATCGTCTGATGACAGTTGAATAGAAAATACCGTAGACATCTTCCTAGTGAGGGTGTCTTTTTGCTTGAGTAGTTAAACCGCGCAATCAATTCGTTAGTCGATACGATTGTGCTTTTTTCGCTAGGAAATGGGGGCGACTTCCTGTATAGTTGGACTTACCTCATGGAAGATAAACGTTGATATAACAGTATTTATAAGACGGGAGGCGTCCAGATGTCAAAGCTGAAAACGAGAATTGTTACACCGGCCATTGCAGGTATCACTGAGTTGATTGGCCCAGTTTTATTCATCATGGCCGGCATGTTCTTCGGGATAGGAGGCATGTTTTTTTGGCAGATCACGCTGTTCGGTCAGCCGGTGATTGGGGCTGATTGGTTGGATAGGACTGGTGGACGCATTGCGGACCAGGCTCTGTATCTCAAGCGCTGTTCACTGCCAGTTGGCGTATCGTGCGGTCGCTGGGAGTTATCGGTTGAGCAGGTGGCCCGTGGCTGGCCAGTGATGTGAATTGGGTGATGCAAAAAACATCGGGGATCCCGGTTAGGCAACCCCCGATGTTTAGGGAAATGATATTTTTTGTACAGATAGCGGTGCCGCCTAGACGACCTGGTCGTCCAATTCCCCGATTTGTTCGATCATGGTGGCTAGTTCACTGTGAGACAAGGTTGATTTGGTCAGTGCTTTGGTCATCTTGGCGGTGAGTTTGGTCAGTTTTGCGTAGAAGTTTTGATTGTCGACGAACTGCGCGTGCTTTCCCGTGATGAAGCGCAGGGTATCGGCACAGTGGGTCGCATCGATGTCGTCGGCGTCACGCAGCTTTAAGACCTTGTCGATTTCTTCTAGCGATAGGCCTGCCCGTTTCAAGCTGTGGATGATGCGGTACGTCGCCAGGTCCGTCACCGTGTATTCACGGTAGTTGCCGGCTGTGCGCTTGGGAACGAGCATCCCCATCTTCTCGTAAAAACGAAGCGTATCCGGACTACAGTCCACCTGCGTTGCAAACTCCTTAATATTCATATCACAACCATCTCCTCTGGTCACCACTACCCTAACACTGGAGCCAACCACAGGGTTAAAATAAACGACTAAGCGGTGATTTTTAACCGAGGTTCGGTGAGTTAATTAAAAAATCGACTTATCCACTGTGGGGGTAAGTCGATAACGGTTTGATTAATTAACGTCAAAAGATTACTGTAACAGCGGTGTTCTGACAAACTAAAATTGGTGAAGCCAGGCGCCTGCGTCAGTCAGGGTTCCGCCTGTTGGCGCACGTTTCGACCATGAGGCCATTTTGAGACGTGAACTTCGGCTCAAAGCGAGGCGTCGAGACCGTTCTTTGGCTCGACCCGTCCCCCCAGCGTTCCAACCCATATTTGGCGAACGATAGGCGGCCAGTTCTCACAATCTTAACATGAGGAACAAGTTGCGGTTACTGCAACGCGTACTTACGAATGGCCGCGGCCACGCCATCTTCAGCGTTGGTCAACGTGGTGGCCTGCGCCGCTGCCTTGATCTCGTCGATGGCATTGCCCATGGCGACGCCCCAGCCAGCGTAAGTGATCATGGACAGGTCATTGCCCTGATCGCCCAGTGCCATGACGTTGTCCGCCGTGAATCCCAGCTGCGTGGCCAGTTCGCCTAAGGTGCCACCCTTGCTGGCATGCTTGTTCATGACTTCGATGAAGTAAGGCGCACTCTGGACGACGCTGAAGCGTTCCTTGAATGCGGCCGGCATGTCGGCTTTCACGTGGTCGATGACTTTCGGGTCGTCGACGAACATGGCCTTGGAGATGGTCAGGTCGCGCGGTGTTTCGCTGACTTCCCGGTACCGAATCAGCATGCGGACCAGGTAACTTTCGGCGATGGTGTAGGCCGAGATGTTCTTGTTGGCCGTGTAGATGTAGTCGGGCGTTTCGATTTGAAAATGGGATTGAAGCTTACGGGAGAGGCTTTCCAAGTCAATGTAGTCGTCGTAGGTCAAGGCGTGGTTCGTCAAGACCTTGCCGGAAATCGTTTGGGCGACGGAGCCGTTGAAGGTGATGGCGTATTGGTCGTCACCACTGATGCCCATGGCGTCCAAATAAGGCTTGACCCCGGTCAACGGCCGGCCGGTACACAAGACTACCTTGATGCCTTGGGCCTTAGCGGCTTGAACCGCGTCGATCGTGGCCTGGGCCAATTCGTTTTTCTCGTTGAGCAGGGTGCCATCGATGTCAATGGCGATTAATTTAATTTTACTTGCAGTCATGAAAGGCTTCTCCTTTAAATAAATTCAGATTAGAGTGACAGCGCGTGGGTCAAAATGGCACTGGCGACCCCGTCAGCGTCGTTACTGGCGGTCACGGCATCGGCTGCGGCTTGGACCTCAGCGTCGGCATTGCCCATGGCGACCCCAAGTCCCGCGGCTTTCAACATGGGTAGGTCGTTGGGGCCGTCCCCAATGGCCATCACGTCGGTAGGGTCAATGGCCAACCGTTGGGCCAGTTCTTGCAGGGCCTGAGCCTTGCTGACGTGGCGGTTGAGCACCTCGATGAAATGCGGGTCGGTGTGCACCACGTAAAATTGCTGGCGCAAGGCGGCCGAAATGGTGGTGTCGAATTGGTCGACCACCGCCGTTTCGTCGATGAAGACGAAGGTCAAGAGGTCCTCGCCGTCCGGAATTTGATCGGCCAGGAGATACTTGATCGGCAGGTTGACCAGGTGACTTTCCCGAATCGAATAGGCGCTAGCCGGGCGGTTCGGGGTATAGATGGCTTGAGGTGTGATCAGGTGATAGTGGATGGGCGCCTGGTCGGCCAGATCCACCAGCCGTTGAGCGTCATTTAAGCTCAGCGAATGGGTGATCAACGGCTGCCCGGTCGTCGTTTGAACCGCCGCGCCGTTGTGGGCGATGACGTACTGGTCGTCGCCGATTAAGTCGAGCATTTCGAGGTAAGGCCGCACGCCAGCCAAGGGCCGGCCGCTACAGAGCACCACTTTGATGCCCGAAGCCGTGGCCGCCTTAATGGCGTCAATGGTCGACAAGGCCAGTTTGTGGTTGGACGTTAAGAGGGTACCGTCAATATCGATTGCAATTAGTTTCACCGTCATGGTTAGGACTCCTTGGGTTGAATCAATTGGTTATTTTGAATGTAGGACCCGAACTCATCGTAAGTGGGCTGGAAGAGTTCTGGAGCGTTGTTGCCGGGGTTGAGCATTTCCTTGGGGAAGAAGAAGCGTTGATCCCCCGAGAACTTGCCGCGCATGGCGTTGACCAGGTCGGACACGGTCGATAGTTCCAGTAGACTGCCATCGGGTTCTTGTAGTTCGATTTGGGTCAACGGGTAGGTCATCTTCGGGTCGTAGGCATCGTCGTAAGGCAGGTCGTAGCTGTTGTCCGTGGCGGTGTAGTAATCCGTATTGAACCCGACCGAGCGAATCATCTGGCGTAGTTTTGGCAACAGGTCCGCCGTGTCCGCTGTGTATTCGGCACTCTTCAACGGCTTGCGGTCCAAGAACCGGTGCGCCAGGTCGGCCAAAATTTGATCCGGTGAGTCGCGCCAGTGGATGAAGTAGGTGGTCAAGACGCCGTCGTCTAGGTTCAGATAGTCGTGAAGGTCGAATTGGTGATTGAAGAACGGCAACAACAGGTGAGGGATGAAGCTCTCATCCGTTTGGTTGGCCTGATACAGCTCGTTGGCCCGGCCTAACAAGTGGTCCAAGATGACTTCCATGGCCCGGGAGACAGGGTGGAAGTAGACCTGTTGGTACATTTGAAAGCGGCTGATGATGTAGTCTTCGACCGCGTGCATGCCGTTCATGGCAAAGGCGATGCCCCCGGTGTAAGGGCGCATGACCCGCAGAATCCGGGTCAGATCAAAGGTCCCGTATTCGGTCCCGGTAAAGTAGGCGTCACGCAAGAGGTAGTCCATCCGGTCCGCGTCGATCTGACTAGAGATCATTTGGACGACTTGTGGATTGGGGTAGGTCTTTTGAATCACGCTGGCGACTTCGGCGGGAAATGTCGGGCTAACCCGGCGCAAGACCTGGTTGACCTCGGTAGCGGGTGAAGTCAAGATTTCTGCGGTAATGGCTTCGTGGTCGGTGTGAAAGATGTGTTCAAACGTGTGTGAGTATGGGCCGTGACCGATATCATGCAAGAGGGCCGCACACAACGCAGTCAGCCGCTCCCGGTCATCCCAGCCGCCATCACCGGGCGTTTGAGACGGGTAGTTACGCTGGAAGTTGTCACAGATTTGCCGGGTGATTTCGTAAACGCCCAACGAGTGGGTGAAACGGGAATGTTCGGCACCGTGGAAAATCAGTGAGGCGGTACCGAGTTGTTTGATGCGCCGGAGCCGTTGGAACTCCCGGGTATTGATCAAGTCGAGAATGACTTGGTGTTGGACATAGATATAGTTATGAACGGGATCACGAAACACTTTTTCCCGTGGTAAACGTTGTTGGGCGTAAGTCACACTGATTCCTCCTTTAAGTTTAATCCTGTAATCGTGGTTGGCGCCGGGCCATTTGAGCCGTAGCGTGGTCTAAAGCCGCCGTGAATTTTGGCGTGGCCATCAAGGTTGCTAATTTTTCGTGGCCCACCTGTAGACCCGCCGTTTGGGCCGCGTCAATGAAGCGATTTTGGGCGTCGGTAACGGTCATGTCGGTGTGCAACAGTGCGGCCGTGGTCGTCATGACGTGAGGGTCAACGTCCGGGAAGTTCCACTGATTCTCAGCATCCCCTAAGCCGGCCTGGTAAAAGTCACGGATCATCTCGCCGCGAGCCAGTTGGTCGCCGGAAACGCTTAGGTACAGCATGGTGACCAGGGCGTGGGGGCTGCGGCGTTGGGCGATGCCGGCAATCTTTTGGCCGTCCACGCTGAGATCGTAGTCACCCGGGCAATAGGAGCGGGTGATCTCGTAGTGTTTGAGCGTCAGTTCTGGCCAGGCGGCGTCGACCAGGGTGGTCATCTGCGCGTAGGCCGCCTCCACACTAATGGGAGGGGTGGTCAATGGCGTAAATAACGAAACGTTGAGCACGCCGGCATCACTGACGACCGCCAGTCCTCCCGAGTTGCGGAGCACATAGTCGTAGCCATGGCGGGAAACGGCCTTCACAGCCGCTGTCAGGTGCGGCAAGCGTTTGTCCTTGAGTCCCATGATCACAGTCGGTTGCATGGTCCAGAAGTGCAATATGGGCTCCTGAAGGTCAACGACTAAGTCGAGCAACGCGTTGGTGTACCCAAAGGCTTGGTTTTTCTGATCGGCCGGGATGGGCGTCGTCACGGTCTGAATTTGGTTAGTGGGGAGGTCAAACGGAAACATGAAAACAGCCTTCTTTCGTAGAGTTACTTCAACCTCTCATTATACTAGAAAACGCTTGCGCCGTCATGGTCTGGACCAGTGTTCTTGCCTGGTTAGCGTGATTGCGGACTTGGCAAGCTAATGACGCGTGTCTCGCGTGTTCTGATCATTGAAAGCGGTGAAACCAGGCGCCTGCGTCAGCCAGGGTTCTGCCCGCTGTGGGGAACACCGCCAGTGTGCCGACCTAGATTTCGCACAATACAAGGCATTCCGCCAGAACGTTGTCTCAGTACCAGGCTGACCGAATTTTATCGTCCAGCAAGTGATAATTGGTAGGTTTTCGCCGCGAAATGAACTATAATTAATCCAGACAATTCGCGGAAAGGAAGTGTGCAAATGGATCAATTATCTGCGGGGGTGCCCGTCATGATTCACTTGGAGACGCACATCAAGCAAGAAGAAGACGTTTCCGACTACCGCTTGGATGTGGATGGTCAGCTGGTTCAGATGGGGCGCACCCTGTACTTGCGGTATTTGGAACCGAATAAGGAGACTGGCGAACAAACGCCGGTGACCATGAAGTTCACCCCAGAAGGCGAGGTCCACTTGACCCGCAACGCTGAGGCGGAATTACGCTTGCATTTTGTCAGTGGCAAACGCGTCACGGCCCGGTACAACACCCCGTATGGCATCATGCCAATCGAAACGGTGACCCCTTATTTGGAAACGAGTTTCAAGGAAAGACCCTTTAGTGGCAACGTTAAGATCGACTACCTACTCTATGCGAACAACGATCTGGTCGGAAACTACAAGATTAGATTGCAATTTACCGCATAAACGAGTATCATATTTCGTAGACTGTGGAAAGGACGTGCACCAGTTTGGAATTAAAAGTCTTTGAGGGCCAGAACAAAAAGGAATTATCAATGATCGAAGTTGCTCACGCCATTTTATCGCAACATGGCGATGTGATGGCATTTGCTGACTTAGCGAACGCCGTCCAAGCCTATTTAGGCGATAGCGACGCGGAAGTTCGTGACCGGCTGTCCCAATTCTATACGGATTTAAATGTCGATGGTAGTTTCATTTCTCTGGGTGATAACCTTTGGGGACTGCGAACTTGGTATCCGTTTGAATCCATCGATGAAGCGACCGTTCACGCCGAGGAAGATGAAGATCAACCTAAGCGCAAGAAGCGTAAGAAGGTTAACGCCTTCTTGGCCGACACGACTGACGACGATGACGTGATCGATTACGACGATGACGATCCGGAAGATGACGACACCACCAGTACCTATGCGACTGATGATGACGACGATGATGCAACCGGCAACGGCAGCGCACCTGATCTGGGCAAGTTACAAACCGGACTAGGCATCGACGACGATGACGAAGAAGACGATTCGGAAGAAATTCCGGACGGTATCGAAGACCAGCTTTCCCAAATGGAAGCGCCGGACGACGATGATGAAAATCTTGATTTCTCCGCCGACGACGATGAAGCTGATGATGATGAAGATGACGACGAGGAACAAAAATAAATTTGCGTTCTTCGCTTGACCTCCAGTCTAAAAGCAGGTATTATGTTTTTTGGGCTCCTTGCTACTTGTAGCGAGGACAACTGGACGGTAAGCTCCCTATTCTTATGGATAGGGAGCTTTTTTTATAGTTTTCCGACCCTAAATAATCTTACGAGGAGTTTGCACATGACCAAATATATTTTTGTGACTGGCGGCGTGGTTTCATCACTAGGTAAGGGGATTGTGGCCGCTTCCCTAGGACGGTTGCTGAAGAACCGTGGCTTGAACGTAACCATTCAGAAATTCGATCCGTACATCAACGTGGATCCCGGCACGATGAACCCCTATCAACACGGGGAAGTCTTCGTGACCGACGATGGGACCGAAACGGATTTGGACTTAGGCCATTACGAACGGTTCATTGACAACAATTTGAACAAATATTCAAACGTCACCACTGGTAAGATTTATTCAGAAGTATTGGAAAAAGAACGGCGCGGCGACTACTTGGGCGCGACGGTTCAGGTCATTCCGCACATCACCGGAATGATCAAGGAAAAGATCATGCGGGCCGGCAAGACGCTGGGCGCCGACTTCGTGATCACGGAAATTGGCGGGACTGTTGGGGACATCGAATCCCAACCGTTCTTAGAAGCCATTCGGCAGATGAAGGCGGAAGTGGGCGACGAAAACGTGGTCTACATCCACACCACGTTGGTCCCAACCTTACACGCCGCACACGAAATGAAGACCAAGCCGACGCAACACTCTGTGCGCGAACTGCGGAGCATTGGGATTCAACCCAACATTTTGGTCGTGCGGACCGAGGCGCCAATCACGGACGAAATGCGCAACAAGATTGCCCTGTTCTGTGACGTTAAGCCAAGTTCCGTCATCGAATCCATGGACGTACCCACGATTTACTCGATCCCACTGCGGTTACAAGACCAAGGCTTGGATCAAATCGTCTTGGATCATTTCCAAGTGAAGGCGCCTAAGGCCGACATGGCCAAGTGGGCCAAGATGGTCGACCACATGCAAAACCTGTCACGGACCATCAAAATTGCCTTGGTCGGCAAGTACGTGGCCTTGCACGATGCCTACATTTCTGTCGATGAAGCCTTACAACATGCCGGTTACCCGGTCGATGCCAAGATTGACCTGCAGATGATCGATGCGGAAAAGATTACGGATGACAACGTCCAAGACCTGCTGGGCAGTGCCGATGGCATCATTGTTCCCGGAGGCTTCGGGGACCGGGGCATTGAAGGCATGATCACAGCCATCAAGTACGCCCGCGAACAAGACGTGCCATTCTTAGGAATTTGCCTGGGGATGCAAGTGGCCAGCATCGAATTTGCCCGTGACATTTTGGGCTATAAGGATGCCAACTCCACGGAAATGGACCCTAGCACGACGCACAAGATCATTGACCTGATGGCTGATCAAGCCGACGTCGAAGAAATGGGCGGGACCCAACGATTGGGCCTGTACCCTTGCAAATTGAAGCCGGGTAGTGTGGCTGCGGCCGCTTACGACAACCAGCCAATGGTTGAGGAACGTCACCGTCACCGTTATGAATTCAACAATCAATACCGTGACGAAATGGCGGCCAGGGGCCTGGTCTTCTCCGGGACGTCGCCTGACGATCACTTGGTGGAAGTCATTGAATTGCCGAAGAAGAAGTTCTTCGTGGCAGCGCAATATCACCCAGAATTCTTGTCTCGCCCCGACCGGCCAGAAGGCTTGTTCCGCGACTTTATCGCCGCTGCTAGCAAGGAAGTTCAAGACTAGCCTGGTGTAGGCAGAGCGGAACCGGTTGGCTTTTGGCGATGTCAAGACTCGGTCGAGTTTGACTGCAATCCTAAAAGTAAATAACATTTTTTCCGAAGAGGTCAGTGCAAACTGGCCTCTTTTTTATGGCCTTTTGGAGCTAAAAAACTGAACTATTAGGTTACCAGACTTAGCCAAACGGTCGGTTGGATTGCCCGAGATAATTCGTGCTGACAATTATTTGGTAACGCATTGGTTTAAGTGTGGCATAGGTCTTCAAAAAGACGAATTGCTGGTCAATCCCTGGTCTACCAGTGATACACCACCCGTTCAGCAGTTTTGTGTATTAAGAAATATTTAAGGTAAACATGTTTGTGGACCTTAACCACTATTCGTGTTATTCTAAAGGTCAAAAATGAAACATTACTTATAGTAACGATTTATTTTTAAAAGTTGGGAGGGCTGTGTCGTGAAGAAGAGATGGCTGTGGTTAATGGGTATGATGGCAATCTGGGGACTGGGAACTGGTATCGTGGTTGCCCGCGCTTCCGATACGGCGGTGACCAATAATTTACCGAACAGTTTTGCCATCAACGGGATTTTTAATACGACGAGTACGATTACCGGGGCAACCAACAATGCGACGCTGGTCGCTAGCAATCACGGGTTACAGATTACGGATAATCAGGCCGGTCAAAATGGCGCGGCCTGGTCGACGAGTGATAACAAATTTGACTTGAGCAAGAACGGTCGCTTTTCCATGTGGCTGTACATGGGCAAGAACGGCGCCACAAAATCCGGGCAGGGGATGGCTTTCGTCATGCAAAATGCGTCGGCCACCGGTTTCACGAATTTTCCCAGCTCCAAACAACCGGCGGGACAATCGCTAGGAGTCTGGGGGGTGGCATATAATCAACTGGCCACAGATGCAAGTGCAATCGCCGCTTCAGCGATTCCCAAAAGCTGGGCGCTGGAATTTGATGAGCAAGTCAACGACAGTCGGGTTGGTGGCGATAATGATAGCTTTGATTACGAGTTTATTTATTCTGATCTCCAGCACGTTGGGTCAAACTACCCGGCCGAAACCGCGACCTACGTCCGGCATGGGAGTTCAGACGGTGGTGGCAAGTATTTCTACAACGTCGCGCACAAAGGGGCCTTCGAAACGACGCTGTCCGACGGTGCCTGGCACCACCTCACCCTAGACTGGACGGCACCAACTGGTACCAGTAACACGGGGACCATGACCTATACCCTGGGGGATAAGAATCCGGATACGGGGGCCGCGCAAACGCCAACCAATACCAAAACGGTCGAGGTCGACCTAAGCAAACTGGGTATCAACGCTACCGACAGTACTAAACAGGTTTACTGGGGGTTCACTGGGACGACTGGGAGCCAGTACGCCAACAACGTCGTGGCCTTTGAACACATCCCCGGGTTGGTCAATGCCAGCTCGACCGTGGCCGTGACTGACACAACGACCGGCAAAACGATTACCGACGGCGACAGCGTCAATGGCAACGATGACCTGACTTACACCTACAAACTAAATTATGATGGCGGTAACCAGAACTGGCAAAATATTGAGGCGCAACTACCGAAACCTAATGGGGTCAGCTTCTCCGCCGGGACCATTACCTATGCGGATGGCAGTACCGAGGCCCTCAGCAGTAGTGAGCTGTCCGCCAGTTCGGTGGCCCACACGTTGGCGAAGAGTCTGTCGACGGCCAATGCCAGTGCCACCATCAAGTTGACCGGCAAAGCCGATGCGGTGACCACAGATACCACGGTGAACAGCACGACGAGTTATTTCAATGGGAGCAACGAAATCAATTCGGTGACCACCCCCAGCTACACCATTTATCCTGCCCAGCAGTGGGTCTTGGCGCTGTCATCTGGCAGTACGGCGTCCGTCCAGCCGGGTGAGTCGGTCGACGTGGCCGGTGGGGTGAGCATGGATGGCGGCACGGCTGACACGACGACCAACGATCAGATCACGATGCACGCCAGCTTGGACAATGGCCATACCATTGATGATTTCACCTTGAATGGCAGTGCCAGTGATCCGGACGCGCATGGCGCCTTCCATCTGACCATTCCCGCAGATAAACTCACGACGGGGACGAATAACTTGACCCTGTACGCGACCGACGACCGTGGCAATAAGTCCAATACAGTTCCGGTCACGATTACCGTTTCCGGGACGCTGGCCTTCAAGCAGGTCAATCCGGAGAGCTCCTTTACCACCACGCAATTGACGGGAACGTCGGCTCTGATTGGGCGCGCATCTGACTGGGACGTGTCCGTGGACAACGGGATGGGCAAGGGCTCCACGTGGGCAGTGACGGCTAAAGCCAGTGACTTCACGGAAAAATTAACGTCGGCCAAGCTGGCCGGTGAAGCCGTCTGGGTCGATTCTCAGGGCAACCAGCATTCCCTGAGCCAAAGCCAAGTCGTGGCCAGCGGCACTAACACGGCCGCCAGCCAGACCACCGATATCATCGACGGCTGGGGCAGTGAGGGCGGCGTGATGCTCAAGGTCAATAGTGATGCCTTGGAGGGGGACTACCAGGGAACCATCACGTGGACGTTGAGCAATACGGTTAGCTAAAAGCCATGTAAATGAAAACAGGTCCGAAACAAAGTGCGGTTTCGGACCTGTTTTTGAGTTGAGAATCATGAAGTGGCTACGCTAGAATCACGCGTGGGATAGTGCTGTGTGGAAGTGAGTTACTATCCGCTAGAAAATAGTTGGCAGTGATGGGTCGTAGTCGGGTGACTAATGGGTAACAATCACCACCGTAGCCGAGAGTTCGTTAGAGATGGGTTCAGCTGTGGGAGTTCCCTTAGCGGCATGGTTCACGGCGCTTAGGGAACTGGCAAGTTGGAGACGCGGGTTACCGGCTCCAACTTGAGGTCCAAGACCGTACTTTGGCTTGGACCGGCGCCCTCAGCGTTCCAACCCATCTCTAGCGAACGGTAAGGCGGCCAGTGTCCCCCATAGCAGGCGGAACGTTCGGGCCACTGACGGAGGCGCTGATTTAGCAGATCTGATTTTATTCAGACCGCAATGCCGTAGCGGCGTCCTTCTTGGCGGCCATCCGTGCGGGGATGTGGCCTCCCAACATGGTCAAAACGGTACTGATGACGATCAGCACGATCCCATGAACCGGGTTCAGATGGGCGACGTTGCTGAGATCCGTGATGTTTTTCAAGACCACGTTGATGGGGAACGTCAGGAGCCAAGCGATGACGACCCCGAGGACCCCTGAGCCAATCCCCAGAATGAAGGTTTCGGCATCAAACACCCGGGTGATATCCTTCTTCCGGGCCCCTAAGGCCTTTAAGATCCCGATTTCTTTGGTCCGTTCCAAAACGGACGTGTAGGTGATGATGGCGATCATGATCATACTCGTGACCAGAGAGATTCCGGCGAAAGCGACCAGGACGTAGGTAATAGCATCCATCAGGCCCCCGGTCAGGCTGGAAACGGTCCCGGCCATATCGGTGTAGATGACCTTGTCGGCTTTCTTCTTGCCGTGGTTGTATTTGTCCAGGTAATGCAGCACCTTGTCTTTGTTTTTAAAGGTGTTGGGGTAGATCAGGATGCTAGCTGGCGTGGTGGAGCCACCCAGGTAGCTGACTAGCGACTTCTTGGTCGTGCTGTCGACGCTTTGGCCGGTCATGACGTTGTCGTCGGCCTGCTTTTGGGCCTTAACGATCTTAGAATCTTTGTTCTTTTGAATGATGTTTTGAGTTAACTTATCACTGTAGGCAATGCCGGAGGCCAAGACATTTTCGGAAGACTTGGACTTGACCTTGACGATACCCGCGATTTTTAACGTCGTGTTGTTCTGGTTATTGTAAAGGGCGTTCGTGGCCTTGTTGGGCACGTAATTCCCGGTCGGCAGGCTTTGGTAGTAGTCGTTGTTGTTGACGACCTTCAGCGTAGTGCCGACGATTTGGTTGTAGCGGAATTTCTGATTGTCCTTGGCGGTGAAGCCCAGGTTCTTCAAGGCGTTGATGTTGGTCGAGCCGTCACGGTCAACGATCAAGATGACGTCGTTGGCGCTTTTCGGATAGCTTCCGGAGACCAGCTTGTAGTGTTTCTTTAAGAAGGTGACGCCGCCGTCACTGGCGCTCGGGTAAACGGATCCCCCGACCCCGGTCGACGCGGCCATTGCGGATTGCATGGCGCTAGCGTTGTTCGAGCTGTTGCTGTCGGCATTGGAGAAGGAGACGGTCTTGGTCTTGCCGTTGACCTGCCGCAAGAGGTTCATGCCCGTCGAGTAGGTGTAGGTCACGTTCTTGCTTAACTTCGAATCCAAGTTTTTAATATACTTTAAGTATGACTTGGTAAGCTTATTGGTATGGGTGGCCTTGTCTTGCTCACTCACCTTGGCCGTGACCCGTTTTTTGTTGTTAGCTTTCACCTTATCGTTGGCCTGTGTGCCAGTGGTGTTGGTTGCCGTTTGGGCAATGGTGACTGGGAACTGCGCCAAGGTGTTGGCCTGCGTCTTGTTGATCTGCGTTTGGAACCCGTTGGACAGAGCCAAGACGACGGCGATGCCGATGATCCCGATACTGGAGGCAAAGGCGGTCAACGCGGTCCGGCCCTTCTTGGTACGAATGTTGTTGAAGGATAGCTTCAAAGCCGTCCAAAAGGTCATCCGGGTCTTCTTGAGCTGAAATTGTTCGGCGTCGGCGTGTTCGTTGTAGGGATTCGAATCGTTTTGAATCTTCCCGTCGGCAAATTCGATGATCCGATCGGCGTATTGCCGGGCCAAGTCAGGGTTGTGGGTGACCATGATGACCAGCCGTTCCGCGGAGAGTTCCTTGATCAGCTGCATGATCTCATCGCTGGTCTCGGTATCCAGGGCACCGGTCGGTTCGTCACACAACAGGATCTCGGGCTCGTTGGCGATAGCCCGGGCGATGGCGACCCGTTGGAGTTGCCCCCCGGACAATTGGTTGGGTTTCTTATTGATGTGGTCGGTCAAGCCAACGCGGTCTAAGGCTTTGAGAGCCTTGTCCTTCTTTTCGGCATTGCTGACACCGCTCAAGGTCATGCCCATTTCAACGTTGTCGAGGATGCTTAAGTGGCTGATGATGTTGTAACTCTGGAAAATGAAACCGACCGAGTTATTCCGGTAGGCGTCCCAATCGGCTTCCGAGAAGTCCTTGGTCGACTTGCCTTCGATCGCCAGGTCCCCGGAATCGTAAATATCCAGGCCACCGATGCCATTGAGCATGGTCGTCTTCCCGGAACCACTCGGCCCGAGAATGGCGACGAACTCTTGGGAACGAAACGCCACAGAGACATCATCCAAGGCCTTGGTGACGGAATCACCCACATGATAGTATTTCTTAATATGTTTGAGTTCCAGCATTTTAAAATAATCCTTCCATTTTTTGATTTCGGCTGTTGTTAGCAGTAGTTTTCTGATAAAATATACATTATTGCAACACCGTGTCTTATATCTTATAAAAGGAACCTGACACTTGGCAACCGCCAATGTCAACAGAACTGTTGTGAACGCAACAGTTTTGGCCAACCTGTTGCTACAATCAGTTATTGATGGCTCAGGTGGTGTTAACCTTACCATATTAATGGGGGTAACGGCACGTAATATTACTTAGCAATGCGCGTAAGTGAAACTGTAGGTAGAGGTGAAGTGTGATGGTGGGTGTCAAAAATAACCGGCGGGCGCAGTATACCCAGCGAGTTATTCAAGAGACAGTGTTATCTTTGTTGGAAAGTAAACCGATCAACGCCATATCGGTCACAGCCGTTTGTGCTCAGGCCGATGTGAACCGCACGACCTTTTACCGTTACTATACAGATATTTATGACTGCGTTGCCAGCATTGAAAAGGCCTTTGTCAGTGAGCTGCACCCGTTTGAGAGCGGTACACCGACCCAGGCCTTGGAACATCTATTGACGGCGTTTTATCACGACAAGAAGCTCAGTAATCTGGTCTTCGTCGAGGGGAAAACCAAGCTGCTAGAGCGCATGCAAGACCTGATGCGCCAAAGCGGCCCGGAACCGCCGTTGATCAACGATTACCAGGGGATGTACATCGGCGCGGGTCTGCAGAGTATTCTGAAGAAATGGGTCAAAGACGGGATGCCTGAGACGCCGCACCAATTGACGCAAATTATTATCGATACGATCCTGGCCAGAAACCTAGATGACCTGCGGAAGACTGCTGGTAAGCTGGGATGACTGATAGCGGCCATTTTGGCGGTGATTGGTATCGTCCGTTTACTGAACTAATGAAGCCGAAGTTCTTCGCTGGCTGGCTGTTGCGTTAGCCACCAGTTCTGACTGGCAAGATGACCCGTTCAGACCAGCGTGACTGGCTTAACCGCGTGCAGTGAAATTGCAAATGATCAGCTCAAATATTACATTTTGCCCGAAATACCGGGAAACAGTTGTCTTTTTGCCTGGGTTTATTTATCATGGTATCTGACTGTATGGAATTAAATGGAAGATAAATTAAGTGAGGAACACATCACAATGAAGAAAATGATTATTCACGGCGGCCGACCACTTTCAGGAGAAGTGACCATCGGCGGCGCTAAAAACAGCACAGTAGCTTTAATTCCGGCAGCGATTTTGGCTGATACGCCGGTCCGGTTCGACATGGTTCCGGATATCCTTGATGTGCACAACCTAATGTTAATTTTAAAATCAATGAACGTGCATTCCACGTTTGAAGACGGGGTCTTGACCATTGACCCGACGGAAATTGTGGAAGCACCCCTCCCAAGTAAGGCCATCAAGAGCTTACGGGCATCGTATTATTTTATGGGGTCCTTGTTGGGGCGGTTCCAACGGGCCACGCTGAGTTTTCCTGGCGGTGACAACATCGGGCCACGGCCTATCGATCAACACATCAAAGCGTTCAAGGCGCTGGGTGCGTCGGTGGATGAGCACGATGGCACGGTGCGCATCACGACCGGTCCGGAAGGCCTACACGGTGCGCGCATCTTCTTGGACATGGTCTCCGTGGGGGCCACCATCAACTCCATCTTGGCGGCGGTCAAGGCTGTCGGCACGACGGTGATTGAAAATGCGGCCAAGGAACCGGAAATCATCGACATCGCGACCTTCCTGAACAACATGGGCGCCCATGTCCGCGGTGCCGGGACCGATGTGATTCGGATCGAAGGGGTGCCAACGCTGCGGGCGATGAACACCCACACGATCATTCCCGACCGGATTGAAGCCGGGACTTACCTGTCCATGGCAGCGGCCGTGGGCGAGGGCGTCGTGGTCAAAAACGTGATTCCCGAACACTTGGAGGCCTTCACCGCCAAGATGATTGAGATGGGCGTTCGACTCGAAATCAATGAGGATAGCATTTACGTACCGCGCGCAGAAAATCTCAAGCCGATTCAGGTCAAGACCATGCCGTTCCCTGGCTTTGCGACGGACCTGCAACAGCCGTTGACGCCGTTGTTATTCAAGGCGGACGGCAGTAGTGTCGTCATCGACACGATCTATCCCAAACGCATCAAGCACATCGCCGAGCTACGTAAGATGGGTGCGCACATTCGTTCCGAAGAGGGCACGATTGTGATCGACCCGAGCGATGACCTGATTGGCGGGCAAGTGCAGGCCGGCGAGATTCGGGCCGGTGCGTCACTGGTGATTGCCGGGCTGATGGCCGAGGGCGATACCGAGATCAGCCAAGCCGATAACATTTTGCGGGGGTATGACCGCATCGTTGAAAAATTAACGGCGCTGAACGCCGACGTTGAGATTGTCGACGACACTTTAGTGGAAAATGGCCAAGATTAGGCATTGCCGCTAAGCGCGATTCATGGTATAATTCAACGGTTGACGATAAAATCAATCTCTGGTCCAGTAAATGGATCAGGGCAAAAGGAGCGTATTACATTATGAAGCAAGGAATTCATCCAGATTACCGCGAAGTTGTGTTCCAAGACTCAAGTACTGGCTTCCAGTTCTTGTCTGGTTCAACGGCAACTTCTGACGAAACGGTTGAATGGGAAGATGGCAACACTTACCCATTGATCCGTGTCGAAGTTACTTCTGATTCCCACCCATTCTACACGGGTAAGCAAAAGTTTACTCAAGCCGATGGTGCTGTGGATCGTTTCAACAAGAAGTACGGTTTAACCAACGACTAATTATAAAATTTATGATTTGTCTTCGCCGGCGCGCAGGTTTTCCTGCCGCCGGTTTTTTTTGACCATTTCTATGGAGAAATCGGGCACCTAACGCTTCGTGGTGTCCTGGCCGGGATGGGTGGCTGTGGGCAATTTTCGGCGAATTTCGTTAAGTTTTTGACCGCGGTCGATCCTAAAGCTTTGTTTTTGGGTGGGAAAAGGGTAGAATGCAAAGACGAAGAGACCGAATTATTTGGGGATTGGAGTAAGTGCTATGGCCGACAAAAAACAACGACAACCGAAACGGCGGTGGCGGTGGTTGTGGAGTACGATTTTTGCCCTCCTGATCGTCATCTCGCTGGGGTTGATTTTCAATGAACAAATTAAAAATTGGCTGATTTCGTCTTATCAGCCGCGCATTTCGCGCAAGTCAGTGAAGAAAAATGAAAAGAAAAAGGCGTCGTACGACTTCAGTAAGGTCAAGTCGCTGGACTTCTCGACGGTGGCCAAGGCCCGCTGGAATTCGGCGGACATCCACGTGGTCGGCGAAATCTTGATGCCACAGTCCAAGATTCACCTGCCGATTGCCAAGGGCGTCAGCAATGCCGTGTTGGCGTTGACGGCGGGGACCATGCGGCCGGATCAACAGATGGGGCAGGGCAACTACCCGCTGGCCGGGCACCACATGTCGTCACAGACGATTTTATTTAGTCCGTTATATTGGAAGACTCGGGTGGGGCAGCTGATCTACCTGACCAATGCCAAGCGCGTCTACGTCTACAAGGTCAGCGTGCGGAAATTCATTCCGGCCACGGACGTTGGGGTGGTCGCGCAGACCAAGCAGAAGTTGGTCACACTGATCACCTGTGACGCCACCGGGGCCAATCGACTAATGATTCGCGGCAAATACGTGAAGCAGATGGCCTACAAGAACGCCCCAGTCTCGGTCCAAAAGGGCTTCCACAGTGGCTTTAACAATAAGTAAGCTAATGAAATCAGCATTTTTCTGTCCAGACGACGAAAAATGCTGATTTTTTTAGTTTTTTTGAACTTTTTTTAAAATTTTTTTGGACAAAATCCCATGTTGCCGGGATTAGCCGGAAATCCAGATGTATCAAGGGTTTTGCACTGGTCGTTTATAGGGATTAAAACTAATGTGGTTAGTCTAACACCCGTATGAAGTATTAACGAAATCACGAGCAAAATGGCGTTTTGAAACAGAAAATCCCGACTGAACCGTGAATTGAAAATGGCTATAAATGCCGGTATGACGGCGTTTAAATTGTAATCACATTTATATTATAAACGTTTATAACAGACATGAAAGGATTTTCCCCTTACTGGTTCTCGCCACAGATAATTAAGAGTGGACAAAGACGGAGAAATGCGCTATTATATGTTTGTAAGGTTGATACAGAGATAACCGCCAAGCATTGGGGGCACGATTAACTAGGGTAATCCCGCAAGGCAGTGACATCGATCAGCCAGGGTTGACAGAAATTTATATTTAGCCGAAAAGGCTCAAAGGGGATAATCAATATGTTTAAGAAGACTTTAGGTTTCGTCACTGTTGCTGCTGCAGTTGTTAGTTTGGGTTTAGCTTCAGCGACGACTGCCAACGCTGCTGATACTGGTGATCAAAATTCAAAAAACACTACTGCTAGTGTTGAATTAAAAGCTGGCACAGGTACTTCAGGAGCTGTTACCTTGGTTTCTGCACCAAGCATTGTATTTACTGCTGGAAACTTAACTGGGTCTGCAATCACGGCAACTAGCGAAGTTTCGAGTGACCTGGTTGTTAAGGATGCCGGATCAGGTGCTGGATGGAATGTTACGGTTTCCGCAACACCAATGGCAGACTCAGCTAAGAACGTTTCGTTATCTGGTGGTAGTTACACCATGAACTTTAATCCATCAGCTGAACAAACTGGAACAGATCAAAACACCTCTACTGCACCTATTGCACCAAGCACGAAGATTGAAACTGGGGCTGATACGACTGACTCTGCTACAAACGTCTTTACTGCTGAAGCTGGGACTGGTGTTGGTACTTGGAAGGCTGGAATGACGGCAACTGAGTTGGCAGTTCCATCATCTGCTGTTGAAGGAAACTACGTGTCTACCTTGACTTGGACTTTGGGTCAAGCTCCAGCTTAAGTATAAGTAATTTAAAAAAATAAATTCTAAGGGTGGTGGCTAATGTAGCCACCACTTTTTTATCTAGCGTATAAACTTGTTGTTAGGACTTTCAGCAAATTTGAAATTGGTTTTAATGGTTACCGAACTGCATTAGTGGATAATATGATTAATATGCTTTTAAGAGCTATATAATTGGAAAATAAAGAAAAATAGGCGAATGCTTTAACTATTTGTATGCCCCCTATAAAGATTACGACAAAAATATTTTTTACCACAGATATTTAATTGTGGACAAAGACACAAAACGGTGCTATTATAATTTATGTAATCAGATGAATTCATCAGATGTTTTGTAATAGATATTGTTAATTAAATGTTAGGCAAGTGGAACAGGACGTGAGGATGGGACAGCGATGCGATTACGAGATTTAGGTTTGCTGGTGCTGAGCCTGCTGATCGTCGGTTGGGGCCTCCCAACGACTGCTCGTGCGGATGATGTTCAGCAGTCACACTACTCGGTGACGCTCACTAAGCCGGCAACGAGCACGTCACCAATCACCAATAACGGTGCTGGAGCATTAATTACGGGTGATGATGGTGACCAGGTGAGCGGCCAAAAGGGTAATGGCAATCGTCATTCAGCCGGAACAACATCACCGGCCAAAACTAACGGCGGTCAAGGGGCCACTGTTAGTCCAACAAATAGTCGGAATGGTCAGGCGGCCTTGGTCGCTAGCCACAGCACGACGGGACGATTGCCACAAACTTCTGAAACCTGGTTCGGATTGGGAACCATGGCGGGCGTCATCTTATTGTTGCTGGTTTGGATTGGAATCTTATTTAAGAAAAGAAAACAACAAAATTAGTTGAGGGAGATCTTTATTATGACTAAGAAAACTTTACAATTATTAGCTTCTGTTGCTTTGGTTGCAGGCTTGGGTATGACTACGGTTACGGCCAACGCTTCTAAGGAATCCGGACAAGGGACTCAAGACACGACTGCTAAGGTTACATTGAACAGTGACAATGGTGCTGGGGATAATGGTAACGATGGTGATGGTGATGGGAGTAACGTTGCAGGTAAATTGGCAATTGTTTCTGCGCCTGATGTAACGTTTGACAATGGGACTATCAACGGTCAAGAAGCTTTGAAGCTAGACGGAACTTTTTCTACGAGTGAAAATTCTTGGAAGGATAAGGGAAGTGGTGCTGTAGCTGTTGTTGATCCCGGGACTGCGAGTGGCTGGAAGGTTTTAGCCTCTAATACGGTGATGAAGAATGATGATACTTCTATTACCACTGGTGCCGCTGCTGCTATTCAAGGTGGGACTATTCATTATACTGGTGCCACGCTCAGCTCATTAGATAGCGGGGATGCCAACCCAGCAAGATTGGATAACGAAACGGTCTCACTACCAACGGCCGGAACTGATAACGTACCTGTTTACAGTGCTAATACGGGTAATGGTGTTGGGACTTGGCTGGATACTTTTAGCGGCGCAAGCTTGACAGTGCCTGCTGGAAACGCTGCTGGCTCATACACTTCAACAGTAACTTGGACCTTAAGCAACACCCCTGGTACCACGGCATCAACAACTGATGCTAAGTAATTAATCGCAGTCAAGAACGAAAAGGGAGGGCTGCGTAGTGACTAGATGGACATCGTTAATCGTGACTTCGTTGGCCCTCACGGCTTTGGTCTTGGGTGGGTCAACCGTCGCGCAAGCTAGTACTACTCCCGATGGTAGCCAGAACACGACTGCCAAAGTTACCCTCAAAGGTGGCGACACCTCTGGGTCCGTTTCTCCCCAGAATCCGGATGGGTCGGGGAGTGCGTTTCCCGGCGATGACTTAGATCCTGACAATCAGGGGACTGGGTCGACCGGGGACCTGACGATTGACTACGCATCGAATCTGGTATTTGATGAAAATAGTTATGCAAACGGGATCATCACCGCGACGGCGACGAACCATCAAGCCTTCGTGCAGGTGAGTGACCGCCGCTACACTGGGGATGGCTGGCAATTGATGCTGACCCCCAGTGTTTTGGTGGGTCAAGCGGACTCGACGAAGATTGACGGCAGTGATGCGTCGGTCGAATTGGGCGTGACCAAATTTCTCGCGTCGGGGGCGACCGTCAGTCAGTATCCGCACGTCACCACGACGAGTACCACCCGCTTACCACTGGGAGAAATGGCTAAGGTCGGTCAAGCTGACTACGGCACCGGGCTCGGCACCTGGATTTATCGGCTCAATTACGACACCGCGGCGCCGACCAAATTGCTGGTCAACGGCAGTGCGGTCGCCGAGACACAGACCTACACCGGGGTGCTGAATTGGACCTTAACCGATTCCTTACACTAAAAATGTTAAAGTTTCTGAATGCGGTGGCGACAGTCACCGCATTCTTTGTTACAATGAGTTTAAAGTTGAGTTTTTATGGAGGTTGGGAGAATCATGAAACGTTGGCTAAAAATTTTGGTAACACTTGGGACGTTACTAATGGCGTTCGGTTGGGTCCAACAGACCGAAACGGCTCACGCTGAAAGTGTTGGTTACTCGGTCAGTGCCGTTTTGCCGAAGAACCAAGACGATAAGAAGGTCACGTATTTCGCGTTACGGGTTAAACCAAAACAACAACAGAAATTAACGATTGTTATTCGTAATACCAGTAAATCAATGAAACGGTTCCAAGTGGGGGTCAACCAGGCCATCACCAACGACAACGGGGTCATCGACTACAGTAAGGCCAATCCGACACTGGATAGCTCACTGAAGGTCGGTATCAAGGACATCTTCAGCAAGGACAGCACCCAAAAGGTCAACGTCCCGGCGAAGAGTACCAAGCGTGTCTCCGTCTCCTACACCATGCCAGCCGACAAGATCGACGGGATGATCTTGGGTGGGGTCTACGTCAAGCAGTTGACCGCTAGTGACAGTTCCAGTGCCAAAAAGGGTGTCACCATCAAGAACGCCTTTGCCTACGTCATCGGGGTCCGGCTCCGTGAAAGCAGCGTCGATGTCGCCCCTGACATGCGCCTGCACACGGTCAAGGCGGGACAGATCAACTCATACAACCAAATTCAAGCCAACTTGCAAAACCCGCGGCCAGGCCTGATGAGTGAACTTAAGATCAAGTCGAAGGTCACCAAGGCCAACGATTCCAAGACGGTCTTGAGCAATCAAAAGAGCAACATGTCCATGGCGCCAAATTCAAACTTCAACTACTCCATTCCGTGGGGCAGTACGCAGTTAAAGGCCGGCGAATACACGCTGACGCTGGATGCCTACGCCAAGGGCGGGTACCACTGGCACTTCGTCAAGAACTTTAACGTGACGCAAGCCCAGATCAACCAATTAAAGAACAAGATCAACACGCCGCAACAAAAGAATTACTTCTGGTGGTTCGTGGCCGGCGGGATTTTGATTCTCCTGCTTCTGCTCATCATCATCTACCTGTTATTGAAGAACCGGCGTCGCGATGACGACGATTCTGATCAGACGGATGCAAAATAACTAAAATGACTACGCCCGACTGGCGGTTCTGCGAAGAACCGTTGGCCGGGCGTTTTTGTATTTATCAGCTGTTAGTTCACTTAACTGAGTAAGTCCTCTTTCTAGGGTCAGACAGCCCCCGAACCCGGCCGGAACCCCCAATCTGGGGGCGGAACATCGTATAATGGGGTTAGATATTGAATGCGGTAATGATTAAGGTGCACGGACAGCACGGGTCGACATTGAGGGGGAATGTCGTTATGAGGTTGCGAAATTGGGGAATCAGTTTGATGGCGATACTGGCGTTCTTATTGGGCGGTATCCTGGTGGCCCATGCCGACGCGCCGGCGGGGTTGCCCGTCTCGCCGTACTTTAAGGCGGGGACCTTTAGTGGTGGCAGCAATTCGGCGACGGTCTTGCCCGGGCAACAGGACACGGTCCAACTGACCGATGCCGCCAACCAGTTGGGCACGATTTGGGCCAACAAGGATGACTATTACTTTGAGTTGGACCACGACCAAAAGGCGTCGATGTGGCTGTATTTTGACAACAAAGGCGGGAACGCCGGCGATGGCATGGCGTTCGTCTTGCAAAATGACCCGCGTGACTACGCAGCCGTCTCCCGGACCCAGCTGACCGACGTGCCGGCCGCGGGGGAAACTCTCGGCGTGTGGGGGAGTCCAGACGCCTACACAGTTCCCGGGACGGACGTTGTTGCACATCAGGCGATTCAAAACAGTTGGGCGTTAGAGTTCGATACCTTCCCGAATACGACGCCAATGCCGAGTGGGCTGGGCAAGTCTACGACCTTTGATACCTTTATCAACTACGTGACGGATGAGAAGACCAAAAAGCCCCACATCGCTTCGAATTATCCGGCCAAGTCGGGTACCTATAGTAAGCGCAGTTATGGCGACCAATACTATACGGTCATGTTCCACAAGGGCATTTTGAACCCAAGCCTGTCCAACGGTGCGTGGCATCACATGACGTTGCAATACACCGCCCCCAGCAGCTATCCGGGGACCGGGCAGATGACCTATACGTTTGACGACAAGGACCCCGCAACCGGAATGCAAACGGGGTCGGACCAAACGGCGACGGTCGATATTGATACCAGCACGGTGGACCCCGATAACACGGGCCGGGCCATGTGGGGCTTCACCGGAGCGACTGGCCAGCTGTACGAAACCAATCAGGTCGTCTTCGAACAGATTCCGGGGCTGGTCGATGCCAGCGCGGCAGCCCATGTGTATGACCGCACGGAGGACAATTTGGAGGTACCCACGAACGGCACAGGCCTGATCATGGGGGGCGACCGGCTCCTGTTACAATACACATTAAAGTATGAGGCTGGCCGGAGATCCTGGGATGCCATCAAGGCGGCCATGAAGCTGCCGGCGGGCGTCACGGTGACGTCCGGTAAGGCTACCTACGCGGACGGGTCACAAGAAGACGTTGCGTTGGGAGACTACCAGGCCGGCGATGACGAGCTTGATTACCCCCTGCAAAAGGGCCTGTCCGCGACTAATCGCACGGCAACGGTGTCATTGTACGCGACGGCTGACAATCCGGCGCAAAATACGGTGGTGGCCGGGACCACCAGTCACTTTACCGGTCCGCTGGCGATTGCCACGGCGGATATGACCGGTTTTCAGGTGTACCATTCGGCCGTCGACTTGACCACTGCCCTGACCAGCGCTAGCCACGTGACCGTTCAGCCGGGTAAGACCACGACGGTGACCGGGACCGCCACGCTCAAGGGTGCCACCGCCAATGCGGCCTTCACCTTACACCCGACGTTAAACGGCCAAGACATTGCGACGTCGTCCTTCGATTCGACGAAGCAGGCGGATGGCAGCTACACCGGGAATTTTAGCTATCAACCGTTGGCGGGGGACCTCCACACGGGACTCAACACGCTGACCCTGTACGTCGCCGATGCCAGCGGCAATGCCTCGACGGACGTGACGGTGCTGATCAACGTGGCGGGCATCCTGAGCTATGCGACGGTGCCCAAGACCGTTGCCTTTGCCGACACGGTCTTGACCGGCCAGGCACAGCAGTTGGCACGGCAGGGAAATTGGCAGCTCCAGGTCAATGATGCCCGGGGTACCGGGTCGAAATGGCAGCTGACCGCGCAGTTGACTCAGCCCATGACGGCGACCAACGCCCCAGCGACCCGGCTAGATGGCGACCTGACCTATCAGGCTAGTGCCACCGCCACGCCCGTTGTCATCGATACGACCGGCGTGGTGGTCGCCAGTCATCAGGCCACTAGTGATGATGATACGACCAACGCCTTGAACTGGGATGCGGATGCGGGCATGCTGCTACACGTCAATAGCAGCGCCGTCAGCGGCACCTATGAGGGCGAGATTACTTGGAACCTGGCGAATGCGCCGGGTTAATGAATTGTATAAGTGTGGCGAAACGGAGGACTACCAGCTATGGCTGGTGGTTCTTTTTTGGGCTTTGAGGATAGTATTACTGTCAGTTACACTTTGAACTTGATGTACCTTTGAGTAGTTTTGCTGTTGCTGATGGTCAAATGGATAAATGCGATAAAACCGCCGATAGAGGATGTCTAAGACGATAATTAAATAAAATAAATTATCGTTAAAGGCCTAAAACGTTGGCGACTTGTGATATAATAATAGTCGTTGCGAGTGTTAAACGTTTTGGGGAGTAGTGATTATTTTATAATTAAAATGATTTCGGCTATCCGCCATTAGCGTAGACAACTGGTAGTAAAGGCAGTTGTTGCCCCAGCCGTTAGGTCATTTAACTAACTGAGCTGGGCTGAGAGTGAGCCAAAAGGCTGAACCGGCTGCCCTTTGGCGCACGTTTCAGCTATGTAAAGGTGAAACGTGCCTGGGGTAGTTTTGTCCCAGGAACCTGATTTTTGAGAGTTGGAGAAGGGTGACAAAATGAAATTGCGAAAGATGATGATGGGGCTCGGGGCCTTGGTGCTGGCGGTTAGTTGCCAGTTGGTAGTCGCACAGGCGACGTCCATGCCGGAAAATGTTAGTGTCCCCTTGAGCAAAGCGCCACGAGGAATCAAAATTGATAATTATTTTAAAGTCCCGGACGAAAGCGATGGGATTGCCAATAACTCCGCGAAGATTGCGGATACAGATTACGGTGACCAGCAGGCCGTTCAACTGACCGATGCCAATAAAACCGGTGGTGAACTGGGGTTGATTTGGACCAGCGATGGTGCCGAGATGGATCTGAGTCAGAATCAAACGGCGTCCATGTGGTTGTATACGGGGAACGAGATGAGTAGTAGCGGTGACGGGATGACCTTTGTTATGCAAAATGACCCCCGGAAGCTGGGGGCCAGTGCCATCAATACCTCTGATTCAGCGAATCCCACGCCCGCAACTGGGGAAACACTGGGTGTGTGGGGCGATGATTATGACAACGAGAAGTTTACGACGCCGGAGTCACTCGCCGCTACGGGAATTCAGAACAGTTGGGCATTGGAGTTTGATACGTTTTTGAATAACAACCTTCCTGATATCCCGGACAATAGTTCTGCAGGGAATACCGTCTGGAAAAATTATTTTCAAGATTTAGCCAATAGTGGGAACCAATTTGACGTCGGTATGAAAGGGATGCACATTGCTTCGGGGTATCCGGGAGCGGCTCAGTCGTACGACGTGGTCACCCAGGCCTTTAATTGGACGGATTATGAGAGTTGGGATATCCTTCATCTAAATGGAACGCCGCAGTCGGCTTCATATCACTATGCAAAACTCTTGCACGACGGGGCCATCGACACTGGCAATATCTTGTTGGGGAGGGGTGTCTGGCAACACATCACCCTGAATTGGGATGCCGCCGCTAGCAAGATGACTTATACGTTCGACGATAAGGACCCGAACACCGGGGCGGCGAAGACGGGGACTTCCAGGACGGTAGCGGTGAATAAGAAATTATTGGGCTTGACTGAGGACAATCAAAAGATTCGCTGGGGCTTTACCGGGACGACTGGGGGCAACTTTGAAAACAACCTGGTCGTCTTCGAACAGGTCCCCGGTCTGGTCAGTGCTAATGCGACGGCCAAATTGACCGATGAGACTAAAAACCAGACCATTGACGACGCCAGCGATGAGGTGAATGCGGGTGACCGGATGCACCTGGATTATAATTTAACTTATACCGGCGGCCGGGAATCCTGGAAGTCGATTCAAGCCAAATTGAATTTGCCAAGCCAGATTAAATTTAGTAGCGCCCAGATTTCGTATGCCAATGGCGATTCTCAGACGATTAGTGGGTTAGATAGCGACAGCGTCGATGGTCAGACCATCAGCGCAGCCTTGAATCAAGAGCTCTCCAGTACCAATGCCAGCGCGACGATTTCCTTTACCGGAAAAGCCGTGGCGGGGAGCGATAGCGAAACGACGGTGGCGGCGACTAACAGTAGCTTTACCGGCGCTAACGCCATTACGCAAGCGACGCTGAACGGTTTTAAGGTCGAGAAAAACGACGATGCCGCGATGACGTTATCGCTGACTGGCGAAGGCGTCGATGCGACCGGCACATTGGGCAGCCAGAAATTGACCAAGCCCGCCGACGTTGCCGTGACCGGGAAGATTACCTACACCGTGGGCATCGCCGACACCAACAGTAACCTGACGTTGTATCCGACCTTGAACGGAACACCCTTGCCGACGCAAACGTTAAGCAATAACGACGCCGCCGGAACCTTCACTTACAAATTGACCGCGAGCCAGCTTCTGTCAGGCCAAGACAACAAGTTGACGCTCTACGCAACGGACAGTAAGGGCCACTCGACCAACGACGTCGGCTATACGGTGACCCTCTCGCCGGGAACGCGCGAACTAGCAGTGGGGACCCGTTCCACTTTCAATGCCGACAATCCGGTGGATATGACGGGAACGGCGATGACACTGCAGCCGGATCACAACTGGGACGTCACGGTCAACGATACCAAGGGTAAGGGGGACAAATGGACGCTGACCGCCGCGGCAACACCGTTCATTTCCAAGCTGCGGGGCAGTCTGTCCGCCCACCTCGACTACGTGACCAGCGACGGTAGCGTGTCGAACCTCCAGGCCGGTGCGGCCGAAATCATGACGCACACAGCGGCTTCGGATGACGATGTGCTCAACGTAGCGGATGACTGGAGCGATACGCAGGGACTGTTACTGAAGGTGAATTCGGACGCCACTCAGGGCGCTTACTACAGTACCGTGACCTGGACGTTGGGGGATGCCCCCGCTTAAGCAATTTCATGCAAGACAATGGGACCTACAGACCTGATGGCTGGGGTCCTTTTTCTTTGCGGTATTTACTGACTTTCACGCAGCGTGGTCTGCTAAAGAGTGGATGAGTATTTGTGAAAAAATGTTTTATAAATATTGTTATATCAACGATTTGACTAGCATAATCTGGTTGATGTGGTATACTAAACGAAACTAGTAGGCAGTGTTACTATTGTACAGTGAGTAATATAAAAATACTGATATGTCATTGCCGGTGAAAATCATGCGTAAGGGGCATCGGCGTGGTTAAATTTTTGGGGGCGTCAAGGCCATTTGGTGGTGTCCAGGCAACGCGAGGGGAAGTTCAGTGATGAAGTTAAGCGAATTCGTATTGGGATTGCTGACGGTAGGGATGCTGACTGGTGGCGTCATTAAGGCGCATGCCGATACTCCCGCTGAGGGCGATGTCAAAAGAGCATTGCGGCTGGCACCGCAGGGCGTGAAGATTGATGATTATTTTGAAAAGGGAGATATTTCTAATAATTCGGCGAAGATTGTGGATACTGGGCGAGGAGAAAAGCAGGCCGTGCAGTTGACTGACGGGGGCCAAAATGAGTTGGGCATCCTTTGGACCAGCGACTTGGCGAAAATGAACTTGCAGCAGGATCAGACCGCCTCCATGTGGTTATACACGGGAAATAGCTGGAACAGCGGTGATGGTATGGCCTTTGTAATGCAAAATGATGAACGGGGTATCCAGGCCAGTGCTCTTGATCAGCGTAATGGTACGGCGATTCCGGCTACTGGTGAGACTTTGGGGGTCTGGGGTTATGATGTTAACAACCAGTACAGTGCGGAACAGCTGGCTAAGGCGGGTATTCAAAAAAGTTGGGCGTTGGAATTTGATACTTTCTTGAATAGGAACCTCCCCACTGAAGAAAAGGACGGGGATAGTAAAAATTCAGATAGATGGAAAGAGTTCTTTCTTAAGCAAGAAAATTTTGCCACGCAATTTGATTTGGATAAGCATATCAATGGTAAGCATATCGCTTCGGGCTATCCGGGGGATGCAAGCGCGTATCAAGTATTTCGTAGAAACTTTAAATGGGACGTAAATTGGACTACCGAGGAATGGGGATGGGGTCTCTTAGGTTATGCTAAATATCCTGTACATCATACAAACACCCACACCTCATCATATCCGTATGCCGTTTTAAAACACGACGGTCTGATCTTAACGAAAGGGTCGACGAGTCCCTTAAGCTCAGGTTACTGGCAACATGTTACCTTAGTTTGGGACGCTTCAGCTAGCGAGATGAAATATACTTTTGGGGATAAGGATCCTAAAACGGGTGCGGCCCAAGCAGGTACTTCTTGTACTGTCAGAATTGATAAGTGCAAGTTGGGCTTGAAAGATTCTGACACAGACCAACGTATTCGCTGGGGATTTACAGGATCAACTGGCGCCAATACAGAAAGTAACCTGGTCGTTTTTGAACAGGTCCCCAGCCTGGTTAGTGTCGCCGCGACGGCACAACTAACAGATATGACTAGAAATAAGTCTGTCAATACAACCGATAGTGTGGTGCACGCGGGTGATCGGCTCAAACTGACTTATGATTTGAAGTATATTAGCGGACGAGAGTCGTGGAAGGATGTTCAGGCCAAGCTGCAGCTCCCAAGCAACGTTCGTTTCACCAGCGCAAAGGTTGAGTATAGCAATGGATACTCACAAACGCTTCAGGTCCCCAACAACTCACTGGCTAAATTGGCAGATAAACTAAATCAGGAACTCTCTGCAGACAATCTGAGTGCGACCATTTCGTTGAATGGAATTGCTGCTGCTGGGCCGACCGCTGAAACAGCTGTGTCGGCGACTAATAGTAGCTTTGCAGGGATAAACGCTATTGCCCAGACGAGCTTAACGGGGTTTAAGGTCATTCAGACTGATGATGACAAGATGCAATTGAGACTTACGGGTCCCAACAGCAGTGCGGATGGGACGAGCGGTGCCAGTGACTTGACCAAACCACAAGACGTCGAGATAACGGGTAATGTTTCTCATACGAAAAGTGATTTGCAAAAGGATCAAATTCTAACGATCCAACCAGTGTTAAACGGAATCGAACAGCCAACGCAAGTCTTTGACAGCACTGCCGGTAAAGGGAATTTTACGTATAAATTAGCCGCAGACCGCATTCTTTCTGGTCGGGAGAATACGTTAAAACTCTATGTCACGGATAGTGAAGGACGCTCGACCAATGACGTGACGTATACGGTGACCTTAGCTGCCGGTTTTCGGGAATTGGCCGTGAGCCCTAAGGCGTCATTTAATCACGGCAATCCCGTCGAGCTGAAGGGGGCCGCCATGACGCTACCGCCAGATAATAATTGGCAAGTGACGGTGAACGATACCAAGCAGATAGGGGATCAGTGGGAATTGACCGCCAAGGCAACCTCCTTTATTTCCAAGTTAAATCAGCCACTACCGGCGTATTTGGCGTATGTGACCAAAGATGGCACGAGTGACCTGCAACAGGGGATGGTAACCGTCCTTACTCACAGGAAGACCACGGCCAATCCAGAAGTGGTGAACGTGGCCAATACGTGGCAACAGGGGCAAGGGTTGTTGTTGAAAGTGGGATCAGATGCGGTTCAAGGCTCCTATTACAGCGAGATAACCTGGGTTCTGCGGGATGTACCAAAGTCGGATTGACCGACCGGTGAGAAAAAATGTGTTTATAAAATTTGCGTATAATACTGTTAATAGCTGGATTGGTAACCAGTAAGATTCATTGTAGGATTAGCTTGTAATGAAACCTTTGCAGGCAGTACAGCACAGACGATTGTGGGGGAGAGCATATGTGGAAAGCGTTATTGATTGGTGTATTGGGGTTGGGGATTGGTTGGCAATTGCTAGCAAGTCCGGTAGTGGTTGCCAAAAGCGATGAAACCAGTGAAACCAGTGCATTAACGACCACGCCGCAAGGTATCCCCATCAAAGCTTATTTCGATACTGTTCAGTCAGGGTTTAGTAAGGCGACGGTTGAAGGGTCCCAGAATCCCATGGCTAAGCGTACCGAAGTTGCCCGATTAACGACTGGTTCTTGCCAGGTAGGAGCGATTTGGTCGAAGCCCGAACAACGCTTTGACCTCACGCAAAATCAAACAGTATCGATGTGGCTGTATTTTGGAAACCAAGGGAAAGACGCGGCGGAGGGCATGGCGTTTGTGTTACAAAACGATCCGCGTACCACTGAAGCGATGACGCGGTTTCCCGGTCAGCATCCCAAGGATATTCAAGGGGAAACGCTAGGCGTTTGGGGTGTAGATAATCATAATCAGGAATTGAGTCGTAAGAAAACCCAACAGAATGTTGCTCAAACGGCGATTCAGCGTAGTTGGGCCCTGGAGTTTGATACCCACTTGAATACAGACTATGTTTACCGCGGGATAAAGTCGGCGAATTCGTTTGATTTGGCAGGAAACCAGCGTCCTTTGGTAGGGCCTCACTTGGCGGCGAATTATCCGGCGGAACCCAGCAGCTATAGCCCCCGGCTCACGTATAATGTTTTTAAATATCATCGGTATGTCTATTTAAAACATGAAGGTCTCATTCAAGCCGGAAAAGGTGATTACACGTTCCTGGCTAATGGCCAGTGGCATCACGTGACCCTCAACTATAAAACCGAATCGGCTGACAGTCCAACGGCCCTGATGACCTACAGTTTTGACGATCGTAATCCAATCACGGGAATCTCAAATCGGGAAGGGGCGGATGCAACCTTTAAAATTGACAAAAGTAAAATTGATCCCGACAAAACCGGAAAAGCATATTGGGGCTTCACGGGTGCCACCGGATCAGGGATGGCGGATAATCTGGTCGTCTTTGATCAAGTCCCCGGAGTGGTGACCGGTGACGCAACCGCTACGTTGACTGACAGCAAGCAACGGGTTATTGAAGAGGGGGATGTGGTGGCGCAAGGTGAGCCGCTACAGCTGACTTACAAACTCAAGTATCAACAAGGCAGAACCAATTGGCAAAATATCCTGGCGCAAATCAATCTACCGGAGAAAGTCGCCTTTGATACCGTGACGATTCACAATGCCGATGGGAGCTTAGATGAAGTACCCGCGACGGATTGGTCAGCTAACACTAAGACGTTTAAGCATCAGCTGACCAGTCCATTGGGGCCACACAATACGTGGGTCACACTCACCTTCACTGGAAAGTCCCTGGCGCAAAGTGGTGTCGTCCATCCCCAAATCAGTAGCTTTACCAGTGACGAGGCGGCCGCGGAAAGTACGACGCCGGAGTTCAATCTTGGTCAACCGGCCCTGTCACTGGTGTTGGATACGCCGATATCTGGGCCGATCGATAACGAACACGATTACTTTTTGAAGGGCCACGTGGTATTTCATGAGAAGCCCTATCCCAATACCGACTTACGCATTGTCAGTAAGCAAAATGGAGTCACGCAATATCAGTCATTAAGTAAGAAGGACGCTGCTGGTGAATTCACCTATAAAATTCCGGCTAACAGGCTGCATACGGGTAAGAATTCCTTGGAGCTGATGGTTATTGCCGAAGATGGGGTGTCTAGTAACCCGTTACTGGTGACAGTCGAGCCCCAGGAAAAGGAGGAAACTGAGGCAGGGCAATTGGCCTTTGGCACCTTATCCGAAAAGCTAGAATTTACAGGAAGTTTGGCTGGACGATCTCAAGAGTTATTTGGTCATAAGGGCTTTCGACTGGTGGTCAAGGATGAGCGTCCCCACGGTGTCTGGTCGCTTCAGGCGGTTGCGGAGCCGCTAATAGAGCAAGACACTAAGAAACCTCTAGCAGGGCAATTGGTATACAAAAGCCAGTTTGGAGACCAACCTTTAAACGGGGCCGATGCGCAGCTGATCGATGAGCATGACAATGAAGGCAAGCAGACTGAAACAAATGTTGCTGGTGATTGGCAACATAACAAGAAAATGGACCGGGGCCTATTCCTCAGACTAGCCAGCAGTGCCATCGCCGGCAACTACCAGGGGAAAATCACTTGGATCCTCACCGACGCCATGTAAAAGAGCCTGGAAAACCTCCCAGGCTCGTTCGCATTACCTTTACATAGCTGAAACGTGCACCAAAAGGAGCCGCGCCTTTAATGCTCGCCGACTAATCTCCTTTTGGCCCACTCTCCATAACTAAAACTAAGCAGTCGTCAACGCATCCAACCAGGCCGGCAATGCTTCCGCCAGTTCCTGATAGGTCAGTTCAAACTTGTGCGTATACCACGGGTCGTCGATGGCTTGACCGGCTCGTCCCGGTAAGATGTCCAAGCACAGCTTGATTTTCTCCCGGTCAGCGGCTGACGGGGCCATGCGCTGCAGGTTGTAGACGTTGCTGTGATCCATGGTAATGATCACGTCGGCCCAGTCGAAGTCGGCCGCGGTGATGGGACGGGAGCGGTGCTGGCTGGCATCTAGACCGTGGGCGCGCATCGCCTTTAAGGCGCCGGGGTGGGGATGATTGCCCTCCTCTTCGGGACTGGTGGCGACGGAAGCAGCCGTGAATTGGTCGGTCAGATGTCGTTCTTTGATCAACTGATTGAAGATAGCCTCGGCCATGGGAGAACGACAGATGTTGCCAAGGCAAACAAAGAGTACGTGTTGCATGGGAAACCTCCTAATTAATGGTTAAGACGGGCAGAGTTGCTGGAGTCCGGCTTCACCGTTTGTTATGATGAGTGTACCAGAAAAATAGGAGGAGTGAGCATATGGTAGCAACTATTATTATCATCGTTATTGTGGTCTTGCTAGCAGCTTGGTACATTAGTGCCTACAACGGCTTGATTCGGACCCGGACTCACGTGCAAGAATCGTGGAGTCAAATTGATGTGCAATTGAAACGGCGAAACGACCTGATTCCCAACCTGGTCTCAACGACCAAGGGGTATGCCAACTTTGAACAGTCGACGTTAAAGAAGGTCGTGGCCTTGCGTAACCAACTGACGGCCGTGCCTGACGGCGACCACCAACAGACCATGGAAGTTTCCAATCAACTGTCCACGACGTTACGGTCACTGTTTGCCTTGTCAGAAAATTACCCCGATCTGAAGGCCAACACGCAGTTTACGCAATTAATGGAAGAGTTGACCAACACGGAAAACAAGATTGCCTACTCTCGGCAGTTGTACAACAGTTCCGTGGCGAACCTGACCATGAAGATTCAGTCTTTCCCTAGCAACATTGTCGCCAAGGTCCATCATTTCCAAGAAAGCGACTACCTGCAGGTTCCAGAAGAAGAAAAAACGGCGCCGAAGGTTAACTTCGATGACTTTAATCAAGATAAGTAGGCGATAACATGTTATATGACCAAATTGCCATGAATAAACGGCGAACCGGCTATGTCATGTTTGGCTTTGGCGCGCTGGTCCTGGCCTTGGGCGCGGCACTGGGATACTTGTTTTGGAATAGCTGGGTGTCGGGTACCGTAATTGCGGCCGTGGTGGCGGTCGTCTACATGTTGATCATGATCAGCCAGTCGACCAACGTGGTCATGAGCATGAACCATGCCCGCGAGATCACGGACGTCAGCCAGGCCCCGCAATTGTGGCACCTGGTGGAAGATATGGCGTTGGTTGCCCAGGTGCCCATGCCACGGGTCTTCATCATTGATGATCCCAGTCCCAATGCCTTTGCGACGGGCAATGATCCGCAACACGCGGCGGTGGCGGCCACGACCGGTATCTTGGAGCGATTGAATCGCGAAGAGATGGAAGGCGTCATCGGCCATGAAATGTCACACGTCCGCAACTATGATATTCGCCTGCAGACGATTGCGTTGGCCTTATCCGCGGCCATCAGTCTGCTGGTCAACTTTGCCAGCAACTGGTTTTGGTGGGGCGGCGGTCGCCGGCGGGATGATGACCGCGATTCGACTGGCAATGTCATTGGCATCGTCATTTCGATTTTCCTCGTGATCTTGGCACCGTTGGCCGCCAGCATCGCGCAGATGGCCTTGTCGCGGAATCGAGAATACCTGGCCGATGCCGCTAGCGTTGAACTGACACGCAATCCCCAGGGATTGATCAGTGCGTTGCGCAAGATTGACGACAGTGAGCCCATGAAGGAAGCCGACCCTAACAGTGCGGCCTTGTACATCAGTGACCCGTTCAAACACCAGCAGAAGTTTGCCGAGTTGTTCGCGACTCATCCGCCAATCGCGGACCGGATCGCCCGGCTCGAAAAAATGTAAAAAAGGTGGGTGTTTTGAGGGTGTTTCGTAGTACAATTAAGTGTGATTGAAACTAGGGGAAAGAGTGTGCAACCATGCGCGGAAATTTTATTTATTTAAGTCTAGAACCCGTGACGAATATGATTTATTCGTTGGGCATTTCACCAGCTGATTTTCTGAACGGCGTACCAGCCATACCGAATCAGCTGCTTTTGTTAAACGAAGAGTCTGGCGCCGATGTGGAGATCAATCCCCACACCCGCCTGCAGACCATCACGGGACAAGCGCAGATTCGGCGTTACCTGTTGGCCAAACATGACCGGCCCGTCAAGTGGTTAGACTATACGCATGGCGATGACCTCGACTTTTTATTGCCTAGCGAGATTGCGGAGCTTTTGTACTTGGCGCACATGGAGACGCATTTGCGGACGCCATTTTACGCCAAGCTCCAAAACGAGTACGCTTTTTTGACCCTGCGCGATGGCTTTTACAAGACCTACTACCGGCACCTGGCCGACTTCGACCACGTGTTGGAAGTGAGCATCAAACGCCATCTGCGGGCCATGCACAACAATCGCTGGGTCTTTGCCCGGCCGTTAGCCATCAGTGATGTGCCCCACGAAATTCTTCTGCAGCTGATTCAAGGCTTGCTGGATGGGATGATCGTGGCGTTTGACCAGCTGGTGGAACGGCACCGCATCTACGTGATTCCGGTGCGCGCCATTACCCATCCGGAGCGACAAAACACCTGGTACACTCAAGAAGAGGTGTACGCCGATTCGCGGGAAGTGGCGAGTTTACGCTACGACCTGGCCACGCGGGAATGGGCGTTGAGCATCCATGATAATCAAGTTTTCAGTGATGTCGCGGATTTAATTTAACTTAAACTAAAGGGAGTTAGACCAGCGTCTGGCTCCCTTTTCATACACCCGGTGATAGATTTTTGCGGGAGTTTTAAGTTAGTAACCGGTAATCCATGGTATAATGTGACTCAGAATCTAATGCGGAACGAACTAAGCGGACCAAGTGGCCGCGTAGCTTGCAATTTGAAACCGGAACGGTCGAGGGGATCGTTTCGTTAAATTAGGAGCAGAAAACATGAAAATGCAGCTTGCCGAAATTGCTCATGCTGTGGGCGCAATCAATGATTTTGAAGAATGGCGGAGTGTCAGTGTCACGAGTGTGGCCTTTGACAGCCGACATTTGCAACCAGGGGGACTCTTTATTCCGTTGACTGGTGAACAGGACGGGCACAAGTTTGTCCAGTCTGCCATCGATCACGGGGCCGTAGCCACACTGTGGGCCCGCGACCTGGCCACGGCGCCAGTGGATTTTCCAGTGATTCAGGTCGCTGATTCGCTGAAGGCCTTGCAGGATTTGGCACAGTACTACCTGTCCAAAATCAATCCTCGGGTTGTGGCCGTGACCGGAAGTAACGGGAAGACGACGACCAAGGATATGATTGCCGCCATCTTGAGCACCCAGTTTAATGTGACCAAGACTCACGCCAATTTCAACAACGAGATTGGTGTGCCGATGACCGTCTTATCCATGGAACCCAACACCGAAATGTTGGTCGTGGAAATGGGGATGGACCGACCGGGGCAACTGGACTTTCTCAGCAAGCTAGTCTCACCGGACTTAGCTGTAATTACGATGATTGGGGAAGCCCACATCGAGTTCTTTGGGACCCGTGACCGCATCGCCGACGCCAAGATGGAAATCACCCATGGCCTCAGCGATGATGGCATCTTCGTCTACAATGGCGACGAACCATTGCTCCAAGAACGGGCCGCGGACCTGACCCAACGCCAAGTGACGTTTGGGCAAGCGGCCACCAACGATTTGGCCGCAACCGACATTCAAGGGACTGCCACGGCGACGACCTTTACCACGAACCAGTGGCCAGACTTAACGTTCACGATTCCCATGATTGGGACCTACAACGTGAACAATGCCCTGGCAGCCTTGGCCGTGGGTAACGTCTATCGGATTCGGCCGGAGAGTGCCCAAAAAGCGCTACAAAACGTGCCGTTGACCGAAAACCGGGCCGAATGGCTACAGAGTGCCAATGGTGCCGCAATTCTGAGTGACGTGTACAATTCCAATCCGACGGCTGTTAAGGAAGTCTTAGCGGCCTTCTCGAAGACGCCGGTCACCGGTAAGCGTTACGTTGTCTTGGGTGACATGCTGGAATTGGGTGATCAAGCCGACGCCATGCACGCGGGGCTGGCCAGTGCCATCGATCCGACTGCCATTAGTCACGTGTACTTGGTTGGACCGCACATGGTGGCCTTGCAACAAGCCTTGGCTCAGCAAGCCCCAGATCTAGCGGTGACCCATTACGAAAGTGCCGACCTGGCAGCGCTTTCAGCCGATTTGCAAACCATTTTGACCCCCGCTGATCAGATTTTATTGAAGGGATCTCACGGGATTCATTTGGAGCAAGTATTGGCGGCATTACAGGATTCTAGTGAAAAATAAGTCAATGATTAAGCAGCTGCCGCAAGTCGTGGGAGTTGCTTATTTTGTTTCAGCGTTGTATGATGGCTTAGTTGTATTTAAGAAACGAACTTACCCCGCCTTAGCCAATCATGGTCCGCGTCACGGAAAACGGATTTTTTCCAAGAACCTTGAGGCACTAAGGCGACGTACCCATTTAGGAGGAAATTATTTTTGAAGTTTAAAGAACTGGGTCTTTCCGAGGACCTACTGAACGCAGTTACGACAGCAGGTTACGAAGAAGCGACCCCAATTCAAGCCGAGACAATCCCCATGGTTTTGGCTGGTCAAGATGTGATTGGACAAGCCCAAACCGGGACTGGGAAGACTGCGGCCTTCGCCTTACCTATCTTGGAAAAGATTGATAAGAGCAATGAAAACGTTCAAGCGTTAGTGGTTTCACCAACGCGGGAACTTGCCATTCAAACCCAAGAAGAAATTTACAAATTAGGTCGTAACGAACGGGCTAACGTCCAAGTCGTTTACGGTGGGGCAGACATTCGTCGTCAAATCAAGTCCCTGAAGAACCACCCGCAAGTGGTTGTTGGGACCCCGGGTCGGTTATTGGACCACATTCGTCGGCACACCCTGAAGTTAGACCACGTCCAAATGTTGGTCTTAGATGAAGCCGATGAAATGTTAAACATGGGTTTCTTGGATGATATTGAAGACATCATCAAGCAATTGCCAGAAAAGCGGCAAACGCTGCTCTTCTCCGCAACGATGCCACCCGAAATCAAGCGGGTTGGTGTGCAATTCATGCAAGATCCTAAGCACGTGAAGATTAAGGCCAAGGAATTAACGACCGACTTGATCGATCAATTCTACGTCCGTTCACGTGACTTTGAGAAGTTTGACATTATGACGCGCTTCTTCGATGTACAATCACCTGATTTAACGATTGTCTTCACGCGGACGAAGCGCCGGGTCGATGAAATCTCTAACGGACTGCAGGCCCGTGGTTACAACGCTGCCGGTATCCATGGGGATTTGACCCAAAAGCGCCGGACGCAAATCATGAACCAATTCCGTCATGGGCAATTGGATATCTTAGTCGCAACCGATGTGGCTGCCCGGGGGATCGATATCAACGATGTCACCCACGTGTACAACTACGATATTCCGCAAGATCCTGACAGTTACGTGCACCGGGTTGGCCGGACTGGCCGTGCCGGGAAGCATGGGGTTTCCATGACGTTTGTAACGCCAAACGAAATGGATTACCTGCGTGAAATCGAGAAGCTGACGAAGGTGCGCATGCTGCCTTTGAAGCCGCCTTCGGATGAAGAAGCTTTGGTAAGCCAATTGGGCGCTGCCAAGGATAAGGTTGCCGAATTGGTCAACAAGACGGACACCGAAAAATTCGCCAAGACTGCGGAAGCTTTGCTGAACGAATACGATGCTGAAGACCTGGTAGCCGCTTTATTGAACGACTTAACCAAGGATGACAGCAGTCAAGTACCCGTTAAGATCACGCCAGAACGGCCATTGCCTAAGCGCGGTGGCAAACGTCATGGCGGTGGCGGCTACCATCACGGTGGCGGCAACCGTCGCGGCGGTGGGTACCGTGGTCACCGTGGGAACGATTCCCGTGGCGGTCGTGGTGGCTCTCGTGGGCGTGACTCACGGAACCATGATTCCCGTAATCATGGCGACAACCGGAATCGTCGGAGCAACGGCGGCAACGGTGGTCGGCGTAACGAAGGTGGTAGCCGCGGCTTCACCATTCGGAAGAAAGACTAATTTGATTCACTAAAAATTGATTAGAAGGAGCTCGCCTCGTGGCATACGGGACGGGCTTTTTTGTTGGCTTAAAGGGGATGGGGTGTGGGCAGTGGTCCCGGATTTTTTTGGCCGAACAATTTAATCAAAAAATTTTTAAACCCACAAAACGTTGTGCCACCGGGGCTTGTGAAATAAATTTACACTATAAATGGATTTTGGATAAAAATATTAGTTGCAATTTGAAAATAGCCGTGATATTATTCCCTTATCGAATTGATACGAGATAACTTATACAAGATAACGGAGGATTCTAACATGGCAAATCATTTTGACTTACACGCTGCACTGACGCTCGCCACTCAGCCGGGGCCATTTATGACCATGACCCTACCGGTAACGGGGATTCCGGCCACTGACCGGACCCAATTTAAAAGTCTTCTCAAACAAGGAAAGGAACGCTTAGCAAAAGTCGCACCTGACAGAGCGTGGTCGGCTTACGATGAAGCATTTGGCCCATTTAGTCACGGTCCACTGACCAACGGGAGTGCGGCGGGCCTGCTGATCATGGCGGGGCCCACGGATAGTTACCACTACTGGCTACACACGCCGGTGACGGCCACGGTGACGGTCACTTACCAACCTAACGTCCTGCCCATTTTACAGGCGCGGGATCAAACCAGTGACTTCGACCTGTTGTTACTCAGCCAGGAGGCCTTTGAGCTGGCGCAGGTCCGTAGCGGGCGGCCGGAACTGGTCAACCTACCCGTCGACGCGCCGGTCACGCTGACCCAAGCGCTGGGCAGTGAGCAACGCGGTCGCGGACGGTGGCAACGGTCAGCGGGTGACCAGACCCATTACAGCGGGACGGGGTCACTCGACGCGGCTCAGGCAGCCGACCAGCGGAATTATTTCCTGATGGTCGACAGCTACGTCAGTCAGCACTACTCCAACGTGGACCAGGTGCCGTTGATCTTGGTAGCCAGTGCCAGCAACCAGGGGAATTTCCGCAAGGTCTCCCAAAACGCTTACCTGGACCCCGTCGTCCAGTTGGTGCAAAATCCCAACCTGGCGGCGGCCAACCAGACCTTGGCGGCAGTGACCCTCAAGGTATCTGAACAGCGCCACCAGCAAGCCACTCAGGTTCGCCACGACGTCTATGCTAAGGCGCGGCAGGGACAGCAGGTCGTCCAAGACCTCGGTGCCCTCGCCACGGCGGCGGTCCAAGGGCAGATCACCAAGCTCTGGATTCGCGCCGATGCCACCCAACCCGGTCATCTGACCGCACAGGGGGAAGTCATGACGACCACGGCCCTTAGCCGGCAAAATAACCTCTACAACGACCTGGCACTCCTGGTGAGTCGCCTGGGCGGCCAAGTGGAGGTCCTCCCGGCAGAGGCAATGCCGACCCGGAGCCCCGTGGCGGCGCAACTCCAGCTACGCGCGGCGTTGTTACACTAAACCACGACATAACATAGTTTATCTAGGCCAGCGGACAGAGAGACGCTGGTCTTTTACTTGCAGTTAGCTGACGAGATTTGCTGGGCCGGCCGCCTTGCCGTTCGTCAAATAGGCGCTGGAACGCGGTGGGCGGCGGGTCGAGCCAAAGTGCCGTCTCGACACCTCGCTTTGAGCCGCAGGTCACGTCTCAAAGACGCCAGTTTCCTAACCGGCCAAGCCCCAGCCGCTAAGGGAACTCCCACGGCTGAGCGCCTATTTGACGAACTATCGGCTAGGGTCGTGGTTGACGGCCACGGAAGTTGAAGACGACGAGCTGATAGCACTGTTTGTGGGCACTAACGTTGTCGGAGAAGCGGGCTTCCACCTCGCTTGAAAGTCTGGCCAAACCCGCCAGTCTCTCAAGTCGTCCCGCGCTGTAACCTGGCAAATAACGCCAGGTAACACCGCCGACACAGCTGGCTCCACCCCTGACAGCCTCCGGTAGCTTGTCTGTTAACGACGTATGTCAGTGTCAGCCGATTGGTCCCTGCTGATGATCTGATCAAGTGCCAGCGTAGCCGTGAATCTGGCTAGTATGAGGCCAACCGTAGAGATCCACTTAGCAGTAGGCTTCAGTTAGGGAACTGGTAACTTTGAGACGTGGGCTTCGGCGCGAAGTCGAGATGGTGAGACCGGTCTTTGGCGCGCCCCGTCTGACTGTCGTATTTCAGTTCATCTTAGCCGGCCAGCAACGGCGACCAGCGCCCAAGCCTTGTCAGTTCACTTAGGTAATTAAGTTTAAGATTCGACTTAACCGGGCAAGTTGAGGGGGTCAATCGCGAAGGGCTGTGCTAAAATATAACGTAGACATTAATAGGAGGCGTGACGCGATGATCTACGGAACCGGCATTGATATTACCGACTTGGCCCGGGTGCAAGCCGTGGTGGCCAAACAGCCACTGTTTTTAAACAAGGTGCTGACGCCTAACGAACTGCACGACTATCAGCAGTTACAAGGGCAACGGGCAGTCGAATTTATCGCCGGACGCTGGTCAGCCAAAGAATCTTACAGCAAAGCCATGGGTACTGGTATTGGGGCCACCGTGGGCTTTCAGGACATTGAGATTCGCGACAATGCGGCTGGTCGGCCCATCGTTGTCCACCACCCGTTTGGGGGCATTGCCCACGTTTCCATTTCACATACGGCGACGTTGGTGATGACGCAGGTTATCCTAGAAAGAGGGAAATAATCATGGTAGTTGGGGTTCATCGGCCAACCAAGTTAGTGATTGATCGGCAAGCGTTACGGGAAAATATTCACACGGCGGTCTCGCGGTTAGCGCCCGGGTGCGAATTGTTTATGGTTGTTAAGGCTAACGGTTACGGCCACGGGGCCATCCAGGTCGCCCAGGCGGCCAAGGATGCTGGCGCCACGGGGTTTTGTGTGGCCATTTTAGATGAGGCCTTGGAGTTACGGGCCGCGGGCTTCAACGAACCCATTTTGGTATTAGGGGTGGGGGACCCAGCGGATGCGCCGTTGATGGCTGAAAAGCGTATTTCGGCGACGGTCGCGGCACAAGACTGGTTGACGGAAGCGCACCAATACTTGGCGTTGGCCCACGTGACGGCGCCGTTGCAAGTACACTTGGGTCTGGATACTGGCATGGGCCGCATTGGCTTTAAGACTAGCGCGGCCTTACAAACGGCGGTGGCGTACCTCAACGCGCACGCTGATTTGAATTTTGAAGGGATCTTCACGCATTTCTCCACGGCCGACAGCGCAGACGACCACTATTTCAAGCAACAGGTGGCGACGTGGCACGCTTTGACCAGCAAATTGACCCGGTTGCCGCGCTACGTCCACGTGTCCAATTCGGCTACCAGTCTGTGGCATGCGGAATGCAACGACAACATGGTGCGGTTTGGCGTGGCCGGGTACGGATTAAACCCTTCAGGGACTGAAGTGGCGGCCCCGTATACCTTACACCCCGCCATGCGTCTAGAAAGTGAATTAGTTCACGTAAAACGGGTCGTTGCCGGCGAATCCGTCGGGTATGGTGCGACCTACACGGCGCAAGAGCCGGAATGGGTCGGGACGGTTCCGATTGGTTACGCGGACGGCTACGAACGGCGGCTACAAGGCTTTCACGTCCTCATTGCCGGTCAGCCTTGTGAAATCATTGGTCGCGTCTGCATGGATCAACTGATGGTGCGGTTACCTCAGGAATTTGCCCGGGGAACCCAGGTCACGTTGGTGGGTCGTGATGGTGACGAAAGCATCAGTCTACAAGACGTTGCCGACTATTGTGGCACAATTCACTATGAGATTGCCTGTGGCTTTACCGCGCGGTTACCGCGGGTTTACGAAAATTAAATTATGGGCTTCTAGTGTCCTGATTCATCGTTTCGTGGTAAACTAGATGAGACGAAGGATTAACTTGAGGAGGGGCAATTCATGGCTCAGTTACAACAATTGAAACGGCCGCAGTTACGGCTGCGCATCACCCGAACAGCACGGCATCAATCGTTGGTTCCCCTGCGTTCAGCAGCGGCGAACAAGCTAGCTTTAATTGTTGGGTATCAGGCAATGGCGCTTATCAACCGAGATTTGGCGCGGGCCTTCACCCCATGTGAAGAGGAAGCCGAACGGCGGTTAACCCAGTTTCGTAGAACCGAGATCAAGAATTAAGTCTAAAAATTAATACAGTTAGGGGATGGCGGCCCATGGCCCGTGTTGAAGTCAAACGCGGTGACGTATTCTTCGCCGACCTATCACCAGTCGTTGGTTCGGAGCAAGGTGGCATGCGCCCCGTGTTAATCATCCAAAACAACGTGGGGAACCACTATAGTCCGACCGTAATCGTGGCGGCAATCACCGCTCGGATCGAGAAGCCTAAAATGCCGACACATGTCGGCATTTCCGCAGCTCGAACCGGAATTGAGCGGGATTCCGTCATTTTGCTTGAGCAAATTCGGACCATTGATAAGCAGCGATTGAAAGATCAGGTTACCCACTTGGACGTAAAAACGATGGCGGCGGTCGACGCTGCCCTTGCAACCAGTATCGGCTTGGTGGACAAGGCGCGTAAGAGAAAAGCGAAATAGATTTCGTACATAGCATTGCGGCAAAAAAAGCTGGAGAATCACCTCTTTTTGGTGATTCTCCAGCTTTTTGTCTACCGCTATCCGCAATCAGTGGGCTGAGCTGACGATACTGGTTCTAGCTGTCGCCTTACCGTCCGTCCCATATGAGACTGGAACGCGGTGGGCGGACCGGTCGAGCCAAAGAGCGGTCTCGCCCTCGCTTTGAGCCGTAGGGCACGTCTCAAAGACGCCAGTTCCCTAAGCGCCATGAACCGTGCCGCTAAGGGAACTCCCACGGCTGAGCTCATATGGGACGGACTCTCGGCTAGGTTGGTGATTGATGGCAACGTGTGTGAAGTTGTAGCAGTCAGACAATCGTGGTTGCCAGCGGCTGGCCTGAACGAAATCGATGTTGCAGTATAGCGCCATTTCGCCGGAGGAGGTCAGGGGTGGAGCCAGCTGTGTCGACGGTGTTGGCCGAGGTCCTTTCTCGGCCTACAGCGTGGGGCGACTTGAGAGACTGGCGGGGTTTGCCAGGCTTTCAAGCGAACCGGAAGACCGCCCCTCAGGCTGGAGGTGTCCCCCATAGCAGGCGGAACCCCTGACAGCCGCAGGCACCAGTACATCACACATAAGCTAAAAACAGCCAAATCAAAAAGGCCAGCCGCCGTGGCGACTGACCGGGAAAGCTGGCTTAGTTTTCGTGCCGGAGATCTTCAATTTCTGGCACGTGGAATTCTTTACGTTCCAGCGCCTTGACGATGCGGTCGAGTTTTTCCTCGTCCACTTCGGCGGGCAGGGTGAACATGGTCCGGTGAACCAGTTCGCCTTCCTGCGCGTCCAGACTAATGACACTGGCGATGGACGTGTACTTGGTGATGATCTTGGCCATGCCGGCCAGGTCGCCACGTTCACCAGCAGAGACTACCGTGATCACGTAACTGCCGATGTTGACGTTCCAAGACTGGGACAGCATGTCCATCAACCGCGTATGCGTGAGGATGCCGTAGAAGGCGTTCTTGTCGTCCAAGACCGCGATGTAAGGTAAATCCTTGATGGAGAAGAAAACGTTGAAGAAGGCCGCGTTAACGGAAATAAACTTGGTGGCGTTCTTCAGTAATGATGTCACCGGGAGCTGCATGTCGCCGCCCCGGGATTTATGACGATAGATATGCATCTTGTAGATGTTTCCTCGGAAAATTTGCCCCGTTTCATCTAGAATTGGCACACACCGATAGCCTGAGTCTTCCAAGACCTTCAAGGCTTGTTCCAAGGTGACGTCCTCGCGAACCGTAACCAAACGTTCCTTCGGCTTCACTAGGGATTTAAGCAGCATAGCAGATGACCTCCTAAAAATTAGAAACTTCTAATAATCTCCTCTAATAATACCATATTTTACCCCCCAACGGGTAGCAATTTCGGGGGAATTTCGTGTTAAAATAAAAGAAAGTTGGTTAAGGAGGGAAGACCCCGTGAAGAATTCAAACGATCCCGAAGATAAGCCAATCATTACGAAAAAATGGTTGTATTGGACGTTGGCTGCCTTCGTGGCCATTTTAATTTTATTGGCCATTGGGATGATTTTCTAGTCCCCAAAAGTGGCCGCAAAAAAGTGGCAACTCTTCGCAAAGGAGAGTTGCCACTTTTTTTAAAATTCAATTAGAAGACGATAACGGGGGTGCCCACTTTGACGTTGGCAAAGACTGCCGCAATCTTCGAAGGTGGGGTGTTCACGCAACCGTGAGACCCGTGTGTCTTGTACCAGGTGCCACCGTATTGTGGTTGCCACGAAGAATCGTGGATCCCCACGCCGGTGTCATCGATTGGCATCCAGTACTTCACTGGGGAAGCGTAACTGGACCCATTGTCGTTTTGACCACGTAAGGTGGCGTTGCGTTGCTTACTCCAAATGACCCAAACACCAGTTGGCGTGTGGTGCGCAGTCGTTGGTAACCCAGTCACAACGTCGGTTGAAACGACGACTTTTCCGTTCTTGTAGACCCACATGTGCTGGTTAACTTTATCAACTTCAACGTACGATTTACCGATGTCCGTGCCATCGCTATGGTAGCCGCTGCCTTGAATGGCCGGCGTCCGGTCCATGCCTTTACCCGCCAACACATCTTTACTCAGTGCAGGGGTTTCGGACTTCACTTTGATGCTCCAGCCATACAGACCAGCCTTGACCTTGACCGTACCGCGCTTAGTTGACTTAAACGTCCGGGTCTTGTTGATGGTCCCGTACTTGCTGCTGAGCTTGGTCAAATAAGTCTTGATGGCCGCATTATCCGTGGTCAGCTTGCCGTTCTTAAACGTTAACCAGCTGGCAATCGTCTCACTTGGAATCGTGATCTTATGCCCGCTGAGTTTGTAACGGTAAGTTTCTTGGGTAATGGATTGGGCCTTGGCTTTCGCCGTCTTAAAGGTCGTAGAGGTCGTGGTGACTTTCGGTTGGAGATAATCGCCGGAAACGTCGACCGTGTTCGCGCCCTTTTCGATGGCTGAAGTGATGGTTTTGGCTAACTTGCTGGCATCGAGTTGGTTACCTTTTTGTTCTTTGGTAACGACCCAGCTGCCATCTTGGTAGCTAAATGAGGCATCTTTGGCAGCCGTCCGCGTCTTGTTCGCCTTAGTCGCAATCGATTTGGCGAGGGCCTGGACGCTTTCTTGATTCTCGTCACTGGCATTGAGCTCGAGGCTGTCTGCGGTGGCGGTCGTCACGTGGACGGGCCAACTCCAAATATTCTGCTTACCAATCAATTGTTTGAGGGCCGCCGTGGAGGTGACTTTCAGGTCAACTTGTTTGGTTTTAATGGTGGTGACGGTTTGACTGCCATCCTTTAATGTATATTGCTGATTCTTCAGCGCCGTTTTTAACTTGGCCGCCGCTTGGCTAGCCGTGTTGCCACCGACGTTAACGCCGGCAATCTCCGTGTCCTTAAAGAAGACTTGGGCTGAAGAGTAATGAATTGCTTGTCCAACGTAAATGGCACCGACCGCAACTACTGCGGTCACTAAGCCAATCACGAGGCCTTTTTTCTTTTTCATGGGTACAACCTCCTAAAATAGCCAGTGGAGGAAAAGTCGTCATGCTTAATTATCCCTGTTAGCATACTCCCAGCTTACTTCAAAGTACCTTAAATGGCAACGTGAACGCATTTATGATAACGGTTACATTACTTTCAGGGCGCCTATCACACGAATTCAAAAAAATTCTGAGTGCAAGTATTCGGGTGACTTAACCGTTTTGCTATCACGCGATAAACGACACTGAATGTCGGCAGAAAGAAACGCCAACCGGCTGTTAGACGTGTCAAGTAACATGCACGGTACACCTGGTTTTGCAGACTAGGTATCGATCGAGTGGGCACGTCACTCAGCGGCTAGCAGAGGCTGCTCTGACTATCTCCAACTTTCCCAGTATATAGTTTTAATGCTGACCAGTCGCGGCAAACGGGCTTGTCAATCGTCAGTAGATAGAACGGGAGCGTTATGGTGAAGACTAGTCCCGTTATCAGACTGACCATCAGAGGACGGGGGGCAGGACGCCTGGTTAGATTGAGCAATCAACTGGTGGTCCAATTTACAGACCGGTGATAACCGTCTCTTGGAAGAGAAAAGGGCATCACTAGGATGACACGGTCGACGGGACCGGCGGATTCAAACGTTGGAGCTAAGCGGCTGGTTGCTGACCACCACCACGTAGCCGATAGTTCGCTAGAGATGAGTTCAGCTGTGGGAGTTCCCTTAGCGGCGTGGGCCATGGCGCTTAGGGAACTGGCACCTTGGAGACGCGGGTTATCGGCTCCAAGGTGAGGCCCAAGACCGCTCTTTGGCTTGGGCCGGCGCCCTCAGCGTTCCAACTCATCTCTAGCGAACGGCAAGGCGGCCAGCTCCATCCAGGTTGCGGACAACAACCACCGCATCCCAACCCACAAAAAAATCGCCGCTCCAGTGAAGGAGTGGCGATTCAAGTGATTTAGCTTAGCCTTCGAGGGCAGCTAAACCATCAGCAGTAACCTTCTTTAAGGTTTCAGCTGACTTAGCCATCAAGTCCTTTTCCTTGTCAGAAAGAGGCACTTCGATAACCTTTTCGATCCCCTTAGCGTTGATGATTGCTGGGGTACCGATGAAGATATCGTTCAAGCCGTATTCACCGTTCAGTGGGGCACCGACAGGCAATACCGCGTTTTCGTCACGCAGGATAGCCTTGGTGATCCGCATCAAGCAGGTGGCAACACCATAGAAGGTTGCGCCCTTACGGTTAATGATTTGGTAAGCCTTGTTACGGGTGTCATCTTCGATCTTAGCTAAGTCGTCATCAGTGATGCCGTGTTCCTTAGCGATGGCCTTCAATGGCTTGGAACCGATAGTGGCTTCGTCGTAAGCGGCGAATTCGGAATCACCATGTTCACCCATGATGTAAGCTTCAACGTTCCGTGGGTCAACGTCCAGCTTGTTAGCCAGCGCAACACGCAGACGAGAAGTATCCAATGAAGTCCCAGAACCAATAACCTTTTCCTTAGGGAAGCCAGAGAACTTCCAAGTAGCGTAAGTTAAAATGTCAACTGGGTTAGCAGCAACCACAAAGATACCGTCGAAACCGGAATCAACGACTGGCTTAACAACAGCCTTGATGATCTTCAAGTTCTTGTTGACTAAGTCCAAACGAGTTTCGCCTGGTTTTTGAGCGGCACCGGCAGTGATGACAACCACGTCTGCATCCTTGCAGTCAGAGTAATCGCCAGAGTATACCTTTTTAGGTGCGGTGAAGACTTGTGCATCCTCGAGGTCAAGGGCGTCCCCTTCGGTCCGTTCCTTAACAACGTCCACAATAGCTAATTCTTCTGCTAATCCTTGGTTTACCATTGAGTAGGCGAAAGCTGAACCAACAGCGCCGTCCCCAACTAAAACAACTTTTTGATGAGTCTTAGTAGTCAAATTCTTCATCTCCAAATAAGTATTTTGACATCAAGGTACGCAATAATACCCGTGAGTTAGTATACCATGTTAAAAGCCTGAAAGCTATCGCTCAGACCCGAATTTTGTGAAAAACATCATTTATTTTTTCATGGGTCAGTTATCTAGACGAAAACACGTCATGACGGTGAATGAGCAACTTGCTCCCCGGAAAGACGCGCTTGGGACGTGAAAATAACCCGGGAAAAGGACCGGCTAAATTCACATGGAACTCCCGATGAGAAGTGATTCAGCGGCGAGATTTCGGCAAGTGAGCCGGCCGTAGCAGCCTTTCACAAGCTAACAGAAAACGGTCATTTTTTACCAGTTTCATGGAAAAGTTTGGTCACATTTCACAAGTCACAGGGCCCACATGACGGCCCCGTTCAAAATAAATTTAATTATTTTTCACATGACCGATTTTTAACCGAATTTGTGAAAATCGGCAGCGGGGGCAGTTGGCCGATTGCGCAAGCAGGTTCCGTGAAGTTCAGGGGGGACTATGCTATACTCAAGGGTGGTAATTTTGAATCGAGAAAATAATCTGAGCGGCTGAACGGTGAGGTATGGCTTCCGTCCAGCTCTTTTGTCTCTAGCTCAGGAGAACTGCACTAAGGGAGAATAATTTTAAAATGAAAATGATCGTTGGTTTAGGAAATATCGGTCCGCAATATGACGGCACTCGGCACAACACCGGTTTCATGGTCGTGGATGCGTTTGCCAAGGAACACAACATCACGCTGAACACGCGTAAGATGGATGCCCGCTTCGGCAGTGGCGTGGTCAACGGCGAAAAGGTTTTGTTGGTCAAGCCCACCACCTTTATGAACGAATCCGGCCGGGCCGTGCACCCCATCATGAACTATTTCAAGATCGACGTGGACGACATCATGGTCGTTCACGACGACATGGACCTGCCGGTAGGGCGGATTCGCTTGCGGGACCACGGTTCAGCCGGGGGGCACAACGGTATCAAGAGCATCATTGCTCACGTGTCGACGGAGAAATTCAAGCGGCTGCGGGTCGGCATCGCCCATCCCCAACAGCACACCGTCGTGGATTACGTGTTGGGCAAATTTACCACGGACCAGCAACCACTCTTCAACCAGGCCACGGATCAAGCCGTCGCGGCGTTGGACGACTGGTTAGCCGGAAGTGAGTTTACGCAGCTGATGAACCAGTACAACTAGGATAGGAAGTTATCGCGTGAATTTAGAAGAATTTATGACGCAGACCGTGCAATTTCAAACGATCAAGCGGACCTTAGCGCCGGGCCAGCGCCAACTAGTGACCGGGCTAAACGGGTCCGCCGAAACGTTGTTCATTGCCAGTTTGCTCCATGACCAACAACGGTCAATCGTCTATGTGACGGACACCTTATATCACGCCGGCCAACTCGTCGATGATCTCGCCAACCTCTTGCGCGACGACGAGCTCTTTGAGTTTCCCGTCGAAGAATTATTGGCGGCCGAGGTGGCCACGAGTTCACCGGAATACCGCTCGGCTAGAATCGACGCCTTGCGCGCCTTACAAAGTGACCATCCCGTCGTCATCGTGACGGCACTGTCGGGGTTGCGGCGCTTCTTACCCGCGCCCGACAATTTTGCGGCGGCCCGGTTCACGGTCAAGGTCGGCGACGATTTTGACCTCGAAGCCCTGCAGCAGAAGCTGTTTGCCATGGGGTACGCCCACCAGAAATTAGTGGCGGCCCCCGGGGATTTTGCCGTGCGGGGGTCCATCGTGGACATTTACCCGTTGGCGGCGGACTATCCGGTGCGGCTGGACTTTTTTGATACCGAGGTGGACTCCTTACGGTACTTTGACCCCGCTACGCAGCGGAGTATCGAAAATGCCGAACAGGTGGAAGTCTTGCCGGCGACCGACTTCATTTTAACGGCCGCGGAACGGACGGCGGGGGCCAGTGCCCTGAGTGATGCGTTGCACACGCAGGCGGCCAAGCTAGACGCCGAGGGGGCAGAAACGCTGACCAATCAGGTCCAACCCCTGATCGATGGGTTGCAAAAGGGCTCCGTTGACCCGCAATTAATGGAGTTTGCCGACTATTTATTCCCAGAACACCACCAACTGCTGAACTACTTACCCGCAGATGGACTGGCCTTGTTCGGGGACTATTCGCGTCTTCAGGATGCCGAACGGCAATTGCTAGAAGACGAGGCCAATTGGGCGACCGATAAATTGAGTCACCACCAGATTTTTGAACAACAGGTCTTTGGCGGCGAACTACGGCCCATCGTCAAGACCGACGATCACGCCCAGATCATGTTGGCGCTGTTCCAAAAGGGGATGGGCAGCTTACGGTTCCAAGCCATCACCAACGTCACGACCCGGGCTATGCAACAGTTTTTCGGGCAGTTGCCGGTCATGAAGACGGAGATCGACCGCTGGCAGAAGCAAAAACAAACGGTGGTTCTCTTAGTTCAAGACGAGGAACGGTTGGAGAAAATCGAAAAAACGCTGGATGACTTTGAAATCAAGGTCGTGCTGACCAAGTCGGCCAACCTACAAGCCGGCATTACGCAACTGGTTCCAGAACGACTCCACACCGGGTTTGAATTGCCCGAGGCCAATCTGGTGATCATCACGGAAGCCGAGATGTTCCAGAAGATCACCAAGAAGCGGCCGCGGCGCCAAACCATGGCCAACGCGGAACGGTTGAAGAGCTATACCGATTTGAAGCCCGGCGATTACGTGGTCCACGTCAATCACGGGATTGGGAAATTCATCGGGATGCAGACGTTGACCGTCGATGGCGTGCACCAAGACTACATGACCATCGATTACCAGGACAACGCCCAACTGTTTATTCCGGTCACGCAGCTGAACCTGATCCAAAAGTACGTGTCCTCCGAGGACAAGAAACCGAAGATCAACAAGCTGGGCGGATCCGAGTGGGCCAAGACTAAACGCAAGGTTGCGGCCAAGATCGAAGACATCGCTGACGAATTGGTCGACCTGTACGCCAAGCGTGCGGCCGAAAAGGGCTATGCTTTCCCACCGGACGACTCGCTACAGACGGACTTTGAAAATGACTTTCCGTACGCCGAGACGCCTGACCAACTCCGGACGATTGAAGAAGTCAAACACGACATGGAAAAGCCGCGGCCCATGGACCGCTTGCTGGTCGGTGACGTGGGCTACGGGAAGACCGAAGTGGCCTTGCGGGCGGCATTTAAAGCCGTTGAAGCCGGCAAACAGGTCGCCTTTTTAGTGCCCACGACCATTTTGGCGCAACAACACTATGACACCATGGTCAGCCGCTTCGAGGGCTACCCCATCAACGTGGAAATGTTCTCGCGGTTCCGGACGACCAAGCAGATTCACCAGTCCATCAAGGACCTGGAGAGTGGCAAATTAGACATCGTGGTCGGCACGCACCGGTTGTTGTCACAGGACGTGAAGTTTAAGAACCTGGGACTGGTACTGGTCGATGAGGAACAACGCTTTGGAGTCAAGCACAAGGAGCGGCTCAAGCAGTTGAAGGCCAACGTTGACGTGTTGACGCTGACCGCCACGCCAATTCCGCGGACCCTGCACATGTCGATGCTGGGGGTCAGAGACCTTTCTGTCATCGAGACGCCACCGGCCAACCGGTTCCCCATTCAGACCTACGTCATGGAACAAAATGCCGGGGCCATTCAAGACGGGATTCGCCGGGAAATGCAACGGGGCGGCCAAGTCTTTTACCTGCACAACCGGGTGGAGGACATCGAAAAGACCGTGGGCCAGGTCCAATCCCTGGTTCCCGAGGCCCGTGTCGGCTTCATCCACGGGAAGATGACGGAAGCTCAACTCGAAGGCGTGCTCTTTGACTTTCTGCGCGGCGAATACGACGTGCTGGTCACGACGACCATTATCGAGACGGGGATCGACATCCCTAACGCCAACACGCTGTTCGTCGAAAATGCCGACCGAATGGGCCTGTCGCAGCTGTATCAACTGCGGGGGCGGATCGGGCGCAGCAACCGGGTGGCTTACGCGTACTTCACGTACAAGCCTAACAAGGTGCTGACCGAGGTCAGTGAAAAGCGGCTGGAGGCCATCAAGGACTTCACTGAGCTGGGATCCGGATTCAAGATCGCCATGCGGGACCTGTCGATTCGGGGCGCGGGTAATTTACTTGGCAAACAGCAACACGGGTTCATCAATTCCGTGGGGTATGACTTGTACACGCAAATGTTAAGTGAAGCTGTGGCCAAGAAGCGTGGGAAGAAGACGCAACCGAAGACCGATACCACGGTCGAACTGGGTGTCGAAGCTTACCTGCCGAGTGATTACATTGAAGATGAACAACAGAAGATTGAAATGTACAAACGGATTCGCCAACTGGAAAATGACGACGAGGTCAGTGAGATTCAAGCCGATCTGATCGACCGGTTTGGCGAATACCCCGAAGCCGTAAGTCAGTTACTCACGATTGGGCAATTGAAGCTGGCGGCCGATTTGGCCCTGGTCGACAAGATTCGCCGGGTCAACGGGGATGTCTTCGTCACGATTTCCAAGCAGGGGACCGATATCTTAGGCGGCGAGGACGTCTTCAAGGCGTTGGCCGCCATGGATCTGAAGGCAACCGTCAGCATCAACGACGACCGCCTGCACATCAAGCTGGTCATCCAGCCGAAGATGACGGTCAACGACTGGTTGCCGCAGGTGCACCAATTCTTGGCCGCCCTGCGCGACATTGTCGCCAAAACCACGAAGCCCCAAGACAATGCGGCGGCTACGACGGACAAGTAGCCGTTACCGTGGTGGTGGCTGGCCGCCTTGCCGTTCGTCAGTTATGAGACTGGAACGCGGTGGGCGGACTAGCCGACCATAGAGCGGTCTCGTCTTCGCTTTGAGCCGATAGCTCGCGTCTCCAAGTTGCCAGTTCCCTAAGCGCCGTGGATCATGTCGCTAAGGGAACTCCCCCAGCGTTCCAGGCTAGATTTCGCGCCACGGTAAGGCGGATTAGAAAAATATTAGTCATTTCAAGGAGGGTGTCGATGGGCAACCGCAATGTAAATACGACCTTGCAGGGGGCCCTGATTCTCTCGATAGCCGCGTTTATCGCCAAGCTATTGAGTGCCGTCTACCGGGTACCCTTTCAAAATATGGTCGGCAACACCGGGTTTTACGTGTACCAACAGGTCTACCCGCTTTACGGCATTGGCATGACCTTTGCGTTGAGCGGCTTGCCGGTCTTTATTTCCAAATTAATTGCCGAGGCGCCAGACTTGCCAAGCCAACAACTGGTGGCTCGCCAGGTCTCTCGGTGGGTCTGGGGATTGGCCATTCTCATTTTTGGTGGCCTGATGCTCGGGGCGCCCGCCATTGCGCGAGGCATGGGGGATGCACAACTTGCGCCATTGATTCAGATGGTCGCGTGGATGTTTCTCCTGATGCCCGCGTTGTCCGTGGGCCGGGGCTATCACCAAGGGCGGTTTCACATGTTGCCCACGGCGCGTTCCCAGGTCGTTGAGCAGCTGGTCCGCGTCGTCGTTATCTTAGTGGCGGCCGGCTGGGCGACCAGCCACGACTGGTCCGTTTATCGGATGGGGACCTGGGCGCTCAGTGGCGGAACGGTGGCTGCGGTGGCGGCGTTAGTCGTGTTGCCCCGCTGGCGTCAACCGCAAGCGCCCACCCGCTGGCGCGTACCGCATTTGGGCCGGCGCCTACTGATCGAAGGAGGCACCTTGTGTCTTCTGACAGCGATGATGGTTTTGTTACAACTGGTCGACTCCTTTACGGTGAAAAATGGCCTGGTGACCGGCGGCATGAGCGACTTAGCCGCCAAGAGTCTGAAAGGGGTCTATGACCGAGCCCAGCCGTTGGTTCAGTTGGGACTGGTGGTGGCGGTGGCCTTTGCTACGTCGCTCCTGCCGGCCTTGAGTGAGGCCCAACACCAGGGGCGGCCGCAAGCGTTTAAGCGGCTGACCACGACTATGATGCGCATTGCGTTGATGATTGCCAGTGCCGCCACAGCGGGGTTGATCAGTCTGATGCCATGGATCAACCGGTTGTTATTTGGCGATACGCAAGGGTCGGGAATGCTGGCGGTCTACATGCTGGGCATCATCCTGGCCACGCTGATTCAAACGTACAATAGTGTGTTACAAAGTCAGGACAGCTACCGGCTCACGGTACTGGCCCTGACGGTGGGGTTGCTGGTCAAATGTGTGGCCAACCGCTGGGCCGTGGTGCATTTCGGCGCCGGTGGGGCCAGCTGGCTAACGGTGCTGAGCTTGGCGGTCATGTTCATCGTGATTTGGTACGGCTCGGCTCAAGAGTTGCGAGCTGGGGTCTGGTCACGGGCGTTCATTCGCAAATTGTTAGGGTGTACCATCCTGATGGTCGCCGGGGTCCGCATCGTGGCCACGCTCCTGACGAGCTGGTGGCCGGTGCTGGCCACGGGACGCTTGGCGGCCGGCGTCGGGCTATTACTGACGATTCCGGTGGGGGTCGTGCTCTTCTTTGGCCTGGCTTTGAGCTGGCAATTGCTGAGCGTGCGCGAATGGCTGGCGATTCCCCACGCAGAAACAATGTTAAGATTGTGGCAAAAATTGCGTCAACACGGAGGAAAATAATATGCGATTAGATAAATATTTAAAAGTCTCACGGATCATCAAGCGGCGTTCAGTCGCTAAGGAAATTGCGGACAAAGGCCGGATCGAAATCAACGGGAAGGTCGCCAAGTCCTCAACGGAAGTCGCCCCTAAGGATGAGTTAGTTATCAAGTTCGGGAACAAAACGTTGACGGTCCAAGTCGACGAGCTTCTGGAAACCACGAAAAAGGACGACGCGGAACGGATGTACACCATCGTCAAGGAAGAGTACGCCCAAGACTTCCGCCAAGACTAACTTTATAGACGCGCGTAGACTGGCAATACATTCGGGGCTGGTCGCCTAGCGTTCGCATATTAGGCGTTCTGTCTGTTGTGGGAAACGTCGGCAGCCTCAGGACAGGCTGTGGTTCGCTGGCACTACGCTTAGTTATTGCCGGCGGATAGGCATATTTGTCCTCACTGACTTAACAAACTTAGCCGTAAAACCTGACGAGGCTGCCAAGCACTACCGTAGCCGAGAGTGAAGCCAAATACGGGCTCAGCCGTGGGAGCTCCCTTAGTGACACGGTTCACGTCGCTTAGGGAACTGGCGTCTTTGAGACGCGGGTTGCCGGCTCAAAGCGAGGACGAGACCGCCCTTTGGCTCGACCGGTCCGCCCACCGCGTTCCAGCCCGTATTTGGCGAACGGTAGGCGACCAGCATGGTAAGTGTTGCCAAGCCAATGCTTGGTATACCGCGGAATGTGACGAATGTTTTACAATGTGCGTAAGGCGGTAGACGTGGTATTTGAAACTTGCTATACTCAAGTTAAACTATCTGGTGAAAACTGAGGAGTGAGGGCCATGGCGGACGCGAAACCGACGGCAAAGATTCAACGACTGGAAAACGATTATACGCGGAAATTAGATCACCAACAGGCGGTTGTGCACCATCACCACTGGTTGGGCCATCGGCGCATGCGGCGAGCTACCCGAATCCTCGTGGTGTTCGCGGTATTTGCGGTCATTTTGGGTGTCCAGTTGATCAGAAGCCACGCCAGCCTGCACCAAGTCGATCAGCAAGTCACGACTAGCAAACAACGCCTGGCCAAGTCCCAGGCGAAGAATGCCGACTTGAAGCTAGAAATCAAGCAGCTAAACGATAAGGATTACTTGGGCCAGTTGATTCGGTCCAAGTACTATTACTCCAAGACCGGTGAGACGATTTACAGTCTCCCGGGCGACCACGCCAGTGACGTGACGGCGAAGTAAGGTTATTACAAGAGTCTGGGATTTGATTCCTGGGCTCTTTTTGATAGGGTGGTGCCTTGGCGTAGTGGGTGACCGGAGTCATGGTCGGCACGCGAAATAATCGCCACCCGTGTCCCTGGTTTACATCGTTAGCGCAACCGTTTGATGTGCTGACTAATTGGAGCGAAAGTTAATTTAACAAGGTTTACCGGGCGATAAAAAGTTGGTCAAGGGGCTGTAATTTTTTTGTTTGGACGTGTGGCATTGGGGAGAATTGTGTTATACTGAAAGCACTTATTTTAAGGAGGAACTTCTTGTTTATGGCAATCGAGGTTGGAGCTAAAGTTACCGGAAAGGTCTCCGGAATTACGAACTTTGGTGCATTTGTTGATTTAGGTGACCACAAGACCGGGCTGGTGCACATTAGTGAAATTTCTGACGGGTATGTTAAGGATATCCATGACGTGTTATCCGTTGGTGACGAGGTAACGGTTAAGGTATTAACCGTGGGCAATGATGGAAAGATTGGGCTGTCGATTCGTAAGGCGACGGACCATCCGGCGTCAGAACGGCCACATCACAACCACAACGAACACCGTGAGAACAATCACGGCGGCAACCGTGACTTCCACGGCAATCGTGGTGGGGAAAACCACGGTCATGGTGGCCGACGGTTTGAAAACAACGGGTCGCGGCCACATCACGGTTCAGCGAATGGCCGTTTCTCAGGGCATCACTCGGCTAAACATGAAGAAAGCTTCGACGACTTGATGTCAGGGTTCTTGAAGCAAAGTGAGGACCGTTTGGCAACGATTAAACGTAACACTGAAGGTAAGCGTGGTGGCCGTGGTGGCCGGCGCAGCTAATCTGCCTTCAATCAGGACCGCATTCGTGCGGCCCTTTTTGCTAACGGAAGTGGGGGTGTGATGGGTGACACTAGAAACGGCCTTTCAGCAAAATTGGCGGGCCAACGGCTGGGCCGACCCTAAGCGACGTGTCTTAGTGGCGGTGTCGACCGGTGTGGATTCCATGGTGCTGCTGCAGTTGATTTCCCGGCTACCAGCGACGCAACGACCAGCCATCACGGTGGTGCATGTCAATCATCAGTTGCGTCAGCAGAGTCAGACGGAAGAGGCCTTTTTACGCCAATGGTGTGCCGACCACCAGCTCCCATTGGCGGTGGCAACTTGGCCAAGCGCGGCCCATCCCACGCACGGCATCGAGGCGGCGGCCCGCGCGTTTCGTTACCAGTTCTTTCAAAAACAGTTGCAACAACAGCACGCCGCCTGGGTGGCCACGGCGCATCAGGCCGATGAACAGGCAGAAACGATACTGTTGAAACTGATACGCGGGGGCCAACTGGATCAGCTGACCGGCATGGCTGCGAGCCGACCATTGGCACCGGGCCAAGTGATTCACCCGCTGCTGCCCTTTACCAAGGCCCAGTTGGTGGCCTACGCGCGTGAGCAGCAGCTGCCTTGGTACGAAGATGCCACGAATCAGTCACTGGTTGCCAGCCGGAATCGGGTGCGTCACGAGATTTTGCCGCAACTGCAACGGGAGAATCCGCAGGTCGTCCAGCATTTAAATGGATACGCGCAACAGCTACAGGCGACCCTAGCCGTCGCCAACCGGTCGCTGGACCAGCAATTGGCCCGCATCGTGACGTCTCATACCCCGGTGACGGGGCAAACGGAGCGCCTGTTGGCCGCGCCGATTGCGGAGCAGCGACTGTTGTTAGCCCGCTTGCTCAGTCGGACCGCTCCCGGCACGTCGGTGAGCGAGACCCATTTGACGGCTTGTTTACAACTGTTGGCCAGTACGCAACACCCCACGGGCACCGTGGCGTTCGGTCGAGATTGGGTATTCATTAAAACGTATGACCGCTTTCAATTTTTACAACCGAAAAAATTCAAGGAAAAATCCGTGGAACATTTTAGATTTATGGTAGACTTAAACCAATGGCGGTCGGTTGGTAACGGCTGGCAGATTGGTTGCTTTACCACAGCACAGCAACCAACGCTTTCTCCCCACGAAACGGTGGCCCTGACGCCGGACCAGTTACCCTTGATGGTCCGATCGTGGCAACCGGGTGACCGCTTACGGCTGGCCACGGGGCATCATCAGTCGGTCCGCCGGGCATTGATCAATGCCAAGGTGCCCCAAGATGAGCGCTCACGGCAAGTCGTTTTGGTCACGGCGACGGGAGACGTGTTGGCCCTGTTGGGGGTGAAGTGGTCGGTCTACCCACCACGGCCGCACACAAAAAACTATCATATTGTTTGGAAACATGAATAGGCGAAAGGGGAACAGCATGAATAACGATATTTTAAAGGTCCTTTACAGTGAGGAAGACATTGCCGCAGCTTGCAAACGGTTAGGCACGCAACTCGCCGAGGATTACAAAGACAAGACGCCCTTGATCATCTGTGTGTTGAAGGGGGCCATCTTGTTTATGACCGACGTGATCCGCGACATGGATATTTACGCAACGATTGACTTTATTGACGTCTCCAGTTACAACGGCGGCACGGCTTCTTCCGGGACCATCAAGTTACTCAAGGACCTGGATACCGACGTTGCCGGTCGCGATATTTTGTTAGTTGAAGACATTATCGACACCGGGCGGACTTTGAAGTACTTGGAAGACCTGTTGAAGGACAGAAACGCCAAGTCGATCAAGGTCTGCACCTTGATGGACAAACCCAGTGGCCGCGTGGTTGAGGCCAAGGCGGACTACGTTGGGTTCAACGTGCCGAGTGAGTTTGTCGTGGGCTATGGTCTGGACTATGAAGAAAAGTACCGTAACCTTCCGTACGTTGGTGTTTTAAAGCCCTCAGTCTATTCAGATAAATAATTAGTCAATGATAGTCAATTGTGATAACATCTTATTTAGTTAAGGGGCATTTGCCCTAAATTCTGTTCCTATCTTAATGCTGGGAACTGTGGGTAAGGAGGCACGACATGAATAATCGACGAAATGGGCTGTTTCGTAATAGTCTATTTTACATTGTGATCTTCTTGTTGGTCATTGGTGTTGTTTACTTGTTTAACGGTAACAACAGCAGCTCACAATCCCAAGAAATCCAATCGAGTCAGTTCGTTAAAGATTTAAATGCGAACAAGATCAAGAATTTCTCCATTCAACCTTCCGGGGGAGTTTACAAGATTACCGGTGAGTATCGGAACGCCCAAAAGCGGACGACCAATACAGGCTTTAGTCTCGGCGGTTCACAAAGCACCGCTGTGACCAGCTTCACCACGCAAGTCTTGACGAATAACTCGACGGTTTCCGAGATTGACAAGACCGCCAAGAGTCACAATGTAAAGGTCAACACCAAAGCTGAAGAGTCGAGTGGCTTCTGGATTAACTTGTTAGTCTACGTAGCGCCACTAGTCATTTTCTTCTTCTTCTTCTACATGATGATGGGTCAAGCCGGCCAAGGCGGCGGCAATGGCCGTGTCATGAACTTTGGGAAGAGCAAGGCCAAACCAGCCGACAGCAAGGAAAACAAGGTTCGCTTTGCTGACGTTGCTGGTGAGGAGGAGGAAAAACAAGAACTGGTCGAAGTTGTCGAGTTCTTGAAGAATCCGCGTAAGTTTGTTTCATTAGGTGCCCGGATCCCATCTGGGGTTTTACTTGAGGGCCCACCTGGTACTGGTAAAACGTTGCTAGCGAAGGCGGTGGCTGGTGAAGCCGCTGTACCATTCTTCTCGATTTCTGGGTCAGATTTCGTGGAAATGTTCGTTGGTGTCGGGGCCAGTCGTGTCCGGGATCTGTTTGAACAGGCCAAGAAGGCCGCACCTTCCATCATCTTCATTGATGAAATTGATGCGGTTGGTCGTCAACGGGGTGCCGGCATGGGCGGTGGCCACGATGAACGTGAACAAACGTTGAACCAATTGCTGGTTGAAATGGACGGGTTTACTGGGAGTGAAGGCGTCATTGTGATGGCCGCTACCAACCGTTCAGACGTGTTGGACCCTGCCTTGCTGCGGCCAGGCCGGTTTGACCGGAAGATCTTAGTGGGTCGGCCAGACGTTAAGGGTCGTGAAGCGATTCTGAAGGTTCACGCTAAGAACAAGCCATTAGCTAATGACGTTGATTTAAAGGAAATTTCCAAGCAAACCCCTGGCTTTGTCGGGGCTGATTTGGAAAACCTCTTGAACGAAGCGGCCTTACTGGCGGCACGGCGGAATAAGACGCAGATCGACGCTTCTGATTTGGATGAAGCCGAAGACCGCGTTATCGCTGGGCCAGCTAAGAAGGACCGGGTCATCAGTCCCGAGGAGCGCAAGACGGTGGCTTACCACGAAGCGGGGCATACCGTTGTTGGGTTAGTCTTAAACGACGCCCGCGTGGTCCACAAGGTAACGATTGTCCCTCGTGGTCGTGCTGGCGGGTACGCCATCATGCTCCCACGGGAAGACCAAATGCTGATGTCCAAGAAGGATGCCATGGAACAGATTGCCGGCTTAATGGGTGGTCGGACGGCCGAAGAGTTAATCTTCCACTCCGAATCATCCGGGGCCTCCAATGACTTTGAACAGGCAACGCAAATTGCCCGTTCCATGGTAACCCAATACGGGATGAGTGACGCCTTAGGGACCGTTGCGCTGGAAAGTGCTGGCGGCCAACCATTTGCTGGTGCTGGCTACCCCGGTCAACCAAGTTACTCAGAACACACGGCTAACTTAATTGATAGCGAAGTTCGCCGGATCATCGGGGAAGCGCACGACACTGCCCGGAAGATTCTGGAAGAACACAAAGCAGAACACAAGATTATTGCGGATGCCTTGCTGAAATACGAAACGCTGGACGAAAAGCAAATTCTCAGCTTGTTTAACACTGGGAAGATGCCGGAAAAGGACGGCAATGACGAATTTCCAAGCGAAAAGGCGGCCACGTTTGAAGAATCCAAGCGCGAATTAGAACGGCGTGAAGCCCAACGACAAGCTTCTACGGAAGCTAAGTTAGCTTCGTCCGCGGCCCAAAACCAGTCCTCAGCGGCTGATTCAGCGGCAAGTTCGGCAGCAGACGATTCACACGATGACACCGATCATTCAGAATAGTCACACGAAGGGCGAGACCTGCATCTCGCTCTTTTTGTTTGGCATTTAGGGTGGGGGTAACGAGAGCGGAACCGGCTGCCTTTTGGCGCACGTTTCAGCTAAGTAAAGGTAACGCGAACGAGCCTGGGAGGTTTTGCCTCAGGCTCGTGGGTAACGACCCGGATGTTGGGGCGAGGCAGTAGGTGACCCGCTGGCAAAGACAGCCGTGATTAGTGACTATCGCTGACAACCCCGTGAGAGTGGCCCGGGTAAGTAAATGGCGGCAATCTGATATGCGCCTTGGGAAAGTCGACTTGAGTGGCCAATAAATCTCAAGTAAACGACCGGCGACCAGGACGCTCACAGTCGTTACTATTTGCAAAAGCCGCGGTTTCTGGTAAGGTAGGGCATGGTGAAAAGACACGAAAGGACGTTTACAAGAATGGCAGATTATTTAGTAAAAAGTTTGATTGATGATGGGATGTTCCGGGCCTATGTGGTCGATGCGACCGAGACCGTGGCCGAAGCCCAACAACGACACGACACCTGGAGTGCCGCCACGGCAGCTTTGGGGCGGACCTTGATTGGGACCATGTTGTTGTCAACCTCCCTATTGAAGGGTGAAGAAAATCTAACGGTCAAGGTCAATGGTCACGGACCCGTCGGCGCTATCGTGGCGGACGGCAATGCCAACGGGACGGTCAAGGGCTATTTGCAATACCCACACGTGAGCCTGCCGTTGAACGAAAAGCACAAGATCGACGTTAAGAAGGCCGTGGGGGTCAACGGGATGTTGACGGTCACCAAGGATCAAGGCTTGGGACAACCCTACACGGGACAGGTGCCGCTGATCTCTGGTGAGCTGGGCGAAGATTTTACCTATTACCTGGCCAAATCCGAACAGATTCCAAGTGCGGTCGGTGTGTCGGTATTCGTGCAACCCAACAACACGGTCAAGGTGGCCGGGGGCTTCATGATTCAAACCATGCCGGGGGCCTCCGACGCGGCCATTTCACGACTGGAACAACGGCTCAAGGAAATGCCGATGGTCTCAGAACTGCTGTTGGACGGGCAGACACCAGAAGAGATTCTCCAGTTACTGTTCAAAGACGAAAAGATCAAGATTTTGCAGAAGATGCCAGTCTCCTTCAAGTGTGACTGCTCTAAGGAACGGTTTGCCAAGTCGCTGGCAGCCATTCAACCGGCGGCCTTACAAGAAATGATCGATCAGGACCACGGTGCAGAGGCCGTTTGTCATTTCTGCGGAACCAAGTATGAATACTCAGAAGACGAGTTGCGGCAGATTCTCGCCCAGGCTCAGGCCAAGTAAGGAGGCCGCACATGTCTTGGAAAATTGGGGATGTTGAAATTGCCAATCGCGTGGTGGTCGCCCCAATGGCAGGGGTCACAAACGTCGCTTTTCGCCGTATCTGTAAGTCGTTTGGTGCGGGGCTGGTGACCTGTGAGATGATCTCCGGGCAGGGCATTCACTACCACAATCAACGGACGCTCAAGATGATGGCGGTCGATGCCCATGAGCACCCGATGAGCATTCAGATTTTTGGCGGGACGCAGGAAACGTTGGTACAGGCCGCCCAGTACGTCGACCAGCAGACCAATGCGGACATTATCGACATTAACATGGGCTGTCCGGTCAATAAGGTCGTGAACACGGATGCCGGGGCCAAATGGCTTCTGGATCCACAAAAGGTCCATGATATGGTCGCCGCAGTTGTCTCAGCAGTCGATAAGCCGGTGACGGTCAAGATGCGTACCGGCTGGGATGATCATCACATTTTAGCGGTGGAAAATGCGCTAGCTGCGCAAAGTGGCGGGGCCAGCGCCATTGCCATGCACGGACGGACCCGTAAGCAGATGTACCAGGGACACGCGGACTGGGATATCTTAGCGCAGGTCGCCCAGCACCTAACGATTCCCTTTATGGGTAACGGGGATGTGCGCACCCCCCAGGATGCCAAACGCATGTTGGATGAGGTCGGCGCCGATGCCGTGATGGTCGGACGTGCGGTCATGGGCAATCCCTGGCTCCTGCAGCGCATCAATCGGTACCTAGCGACGGGGGACCTTCTGCCGGAGCCCACGCCAGCAGAAAAAATTGCCACGGCGAAGGAACATTTGCATCAGCTCTGTGAGGCCAAGGGGCCAGTAGAGGGGCCACGCGATTTTCGCAATCAGGTCGCTTACTATCTAAAGGGCATTCCGCACGCGGCCCGCACCAAGGTCGCGCTGACGGATGCCACGGACGAAGCCGTCATGATGACGTTGTTAGATGACTTTTTAGCTAAAATGGCGGCTCGTAGCCAACGCACACCGGTGCACCGCTTTACAGATTGATAACTCACTAGGGTGAGTGGGCTCAAAGACGATTAGCCAGCGAGCATTGAGGTTGATCACCGAGTAATTCTGATTTTGGATTGCTGGTGATCAGGTTTAAGCGGAACGGCACACGTTTCAGCTATATAAAAGTGATGTGAATGAGTCTGGGAGGTTTTTCCAGGCTCTTTTTTTGATTTATTCTGAAAATTCCCTTGACCGGGATGCAGATAATTGATAAGATATTACCTGTTGCTGATTAACGCAGCCGATGCATAAAGAACAATTTATATGAATAGTCATACAAATTCAAAATTGTGCTTGACGAGTTAAAACGTAACTGATACAATGATTTATGTTGTCACGACGCAAAACAACTTGATTTAGAGATTTGAATATTGAATAAATATTCAAATCAAAATAAAAAAAGATGTTGACACGTTTTAAACGACATGATATACTTTAAAAGTTGTCACGGAGCGATTGCTTCTCTGATAACTTGGTAGACCTTTGAAAACTGAACATTGTTTCGACAAACCAAATATGTGTAGGGCGGTTTGATACTTGGT
>NZ_RKLX01000014.1 GCF_004745505.1 Levilactobacillus suantsaiihabitans | reverse complement strand
TCCTCGCTTTCAATTGGTTTCGACGACTTGATTGTAGCACAGAGGTGATATGCCTCTTTTTTATACAAAAATGGCGTCGATGGAGTTCTCCATCAACACCAAATATCATAGAACCGTTTATCCTAACCTACTTCCGATCCCCGTTCAGGCGCCGGACGCTCTGCCGGTTCACCAGCTGGATCGGCGTGATCTTCTGTGGCAGGGCTTCCTTGGCCCGCAGCTGTTGGACCCCGGCAATACCCATTTCGTAAAAATTCTGCGACACGCTGGTCAGTGACGGTTGGACCAGACTACACAGTTCCGTGCCATCGATGGCGATGATCGACAGGTCGGTCGGCACCGCCAAGCCCAGGTCGCGGGCCTGGTTCATCACGCCGATGGCCGCCATGTCACTGGCCCCGACGACAGCCGTCAATGACGTTTTTGCGCCGTACGCCCGCATGGCCGTTTGCCCGGCGGCGTAGCTGTAATTGCCCAACTGAATCCAATCCGGCGCCGCGGTGATACCGGCATTCTTCAGGGCCTGCGTGTAGCCAAGCACGCGCAACCGGCCGGTATGAAAGTCGCTGTCGACACCCGCCAACCCGATGCGGCGGTGCCCTTGGTCAAGCAGCGCCTGGGTGGCCAGATAGCCGACCTGCCAGTCATCGGAAGTGATGTAGGGCAGCCGCTCGCCGTCAAAGGAGATCGACAAGAAGCAATACGGAAGCTGGGACTGTTGCAGCAACGTTAAATTCTCCGCCGCCAGGTCCACCGACAACAGTAAGATGCCCATCACCGGCCGTTCAATCACGGTCATCAGCGCCCGCCGTTGTTGCTCGGCATCGGCATCCCCTGCGTACAAAATAATGACGTTCAAGTCGTGCCGATGGGCCTCGGCCTGGATACCCTCGATGATCTGACTGGCAAAATTGGTCTTGGTCGAATTGACCACGGCCGCAATCACGTGACTTTGCCGGGTAACCAGCTCAGCGGCCGCCGTGTTCTTCTGATACCCCAAGGTTGCCGCCGCGGCCTGGACCTTCTGGGCCGTGGCCGCACTAAAGAAGGCGGTCTTATGGGCCAACACCCGCGACACGGTGGCCGTGGAGACCCCCGCTAATTTGGCAATGTCTTTAATCGTTGCGGCCATCTCGACCACCTCGCTTTCAACTGGTTTTGCATCTGTTCTTATTCTACCGTTAATCGCGAAAAACCACAAAGCCAATCCCGTCAAAATGGGCAAATTTACACAAACGTTTGCTTTATTGTTTTAAAGCTATTGTAAACGTTTGTGTAAAGTGCTAGAATTCAAATTGTAAGCGGTTACTTAATTTATTTGATCGATGTATGCACTTATTCTAGCTTTCATTTTTGAGGAGGAATCACTATGGCACAAAATACCGCCTTAGATGGTGAGCCCGCCACCACGACCACTACCACGGTCGCCGACAACTCACTACCCAAACTACCATTAAAAACGATCTTCGCCATGACGTTTGGCTTTTTCGGCGTCAACATGGCCTTTTCCCTACAGTCGTCCCAGATGGGGCGGATCTTCCAGACGATTGGCGCGGACCCGACGAAACTCGGGTTCTTCTTCCTGTTGCCGCCACTGGCCGGGATGGTCGTCCAACCCCTGATTGGGAAATATTCCGACATCACCTGGAACCGGTTCGGTCGGCGGATGCCGTACCTCATGATTGGTGCCCCCATCGCGGCGTTGGTCATGATTCTACTGCCTAACGCCGGGTCCTTTGGCTTTGGCTACGCGTCACTGGCCGCCCTATTATTTGGGGCCGTCGCCATCTTGTTCATGGACCTATCGTCTAACGTCTGCATGCAACCGTTCAAGATGATCATTGGCGACATGGTCAATGAAGACCAAAAGGATCTGGCCTGGTCTTGGCAACAATCCTACTCCAACTTGGGTGGGGTCTTAGCCACCATCTTCCCCTTCGTTTTGACCTGGTTTGGCGTGTCCAACGTGGCCGCTAAGGGGACCGTGCCGCTGTCCGTGCGGTTGGCCTTTTATATCGGCGCCGCAATTCTGTTGCTCACCTCAATCTACACGATCATCTCGGTCAAGGAATACGACCCCGAGACCTACAACCGTTACCACCACGTGAAATCAGAGGCCAAGCAAAAGACCGCTAGCCTCTGGCACTTAGTCAAAACAGCACCCCGGGCCTTTTGGGAAATTTCCTTCGTCCAGCTCTTTGACTGGTTCGCCATTCAATACCTGTGGACTTACGGGACCGGCGCCATCGCCGACAACGTTTGGCACACCGCCGATGCTGCTTCTGCCGGGTATCAAGCCGCCGGTAACTGGTTCGGGATTCTGTCTTGCATCCAGTCCGTGGCCGCCGTTATTTGGGGCTTTGCCGTTCTGTCACACACCAAGCCGAACCAACGGAAATTCTGGTTCCGCATCAGCCTCATCATGGGTGGTCTGGGCATGATCTGGATCTACTTCATTCACTCACAATGGCTGCTAGTCTTGCCATTTTGCCTAATTGGTATCTGCTATTTGACCATGCAGACGCAAGCCATGTCCCTGTTCACCGAATCCTTGAACGGGAAAAATGAAGGGGCTTACCTGGGCCTGTTCAACTGTGGTATCTGCTTACCGCAGATCATCGCATCGCTCGCCAGTTTCGCCATCTTCCCGGCCATTGGGCAATCCATGCCCGGCATGTTGGTCATCGCCGGCATCGCCTTTCTCTTAGGCGCCGTCGCGGTGAGTGTTATTCATCCCAAATTATCCGAAAATTCTGTAAACTAAAGCTAACGTATTTCTATAGGAGGTTTTATCTTATGTCCAAGCAATGGTGGAAAAACGCCGTCGTTTATCAAGTTTACCCACGCAGTTACCAGGATAGTAACCACGATGGAATCGGGGATCTCCCCGGCCTGACCCAACGTTTGCCTTACATCAAAAAGTTAGGCGCCGATGTGATCTGGTTGAACCCCATTTACAAGTCCCCCGACAAGGACAACGGGTATGACATCAGCGACTACCGCAACATTCAAGACGTCTACGGCACCATGGCCGACTTCGACACGATGCTGCACACCGCCCATCAACAGGGGCTCAAAATCTTGATGGATCTGGTGGTCAACCACACGTCCGACCAGCACGACTGGTTCGAACAAAGCCGTCAGTCCAAGGACAATCCTTACGCCGACTACTACATCTGGCGCGACCCGGTCGATGGCCACGCGCCGAACAACTGGGGCTCTTACTTCAGTGGATCGGCCTGGACGTTTGAACCCAAGCGTCAACAGTACTACCTGCACCTCTTCGCGCCGGGCCAACCCGATTTGAATTGGGAAAATCCCCAGGTCCGCCAAGAGATCTGGAGCCTCATGCGTTTCTGGCTGGATAAGGGCGTCGATGGCTTCCGGATGGACGTCATCAACCTGATCTCCAAACCCGCCGGTCTCCCCGATGCGCCGCAAGCCCCTGGTGCCCCGTACGGTAACGTCGAACCCCTGGTCTCTGATGGCCCGAAGCTCAACGATTACCTGCGAGAAATGAACACCGAAGTGCTTTCTCACTACGACGTCATGACCGTCGGCGAAATGCCGGGGTCAACGCCAGCCGATGCCATTACCTACACCGGTTTAGACGCCAACGAACTGAACATGGTCTTCCAATTCCAACACGTCGGTCTTTCGCCTAACCCCGACCAGCGGCTGGGCAAATGGAACGACGCCCCGGTCAAGTTGACCGAATTAAAGGATGCCCTGTCACGCTGGCAAAAGGCCTTGGACGGCAAGGGCTGGAACAGCTTGTACTGGAACAACCACGACCAACCACGGGCCGTTTCTCGCTTCGGTAACGACACCCCCGCCTACCGCGACTTATCCGCGAAGATGCTGGGCACGACGCTACACATGCTGCAAGGCACGCCGTACGTTTACGAAGGTGAAGAACTGGGTGAAACCAACGTCCACTACACGTCGTTGGACCAATACGAAGACTTGGAGAGCCTCAACGCCTACCACGAAATTGTGGATGACGAAAAGCTCATTGAACCCCAGACGATGCTGACCTACCTATCCCACATGTCTCGGGACAACGCCCGCACGCCAATGCAATGGGATGACACCACCAACGCCGGCTTCTCTGATGCGCAGCCGTGGTTTGCGGTCAATCCCAACTACACCACCATCAACGCTGCGGCCGAAGTCGACGACGACCACTCCGTCTTCAACTACTACCGGCGGCTGATTGCCCTGCGCCACAACAGCGATTTGATCGTCCACGGCACCTACGAGGAACTCGACCCCGATGACGACCAAGTCTTCGCTTACCGGCGCCACTACCAGGGCCAAACGTTACTGGTCATCAGTAACTTCACCGACCAAACGGTGACCCGCGATTACGACCAGGACACAGCCAGTGAAAAGCTCATCGGTAACTACGCCGACGACCAGGGAACCACGTTGCGGCCTTACGAAACCAAAGTTTACCTGTTTAAATAATCAATTTTGATATCTGAAGGTTGAAAGACAAAAATCAACTGGACCCATTGTTATCATGCAACTCGTGACGTCAAAAGTAGTCGCTTTCAGCCTCACAATCCGAACTGGCCGCCTACCGTTCGCCAAATATGGGTTGGAACGCTGGGGCGGACGGGCCGAGCCAAAGGGCGGTCTCGACGCCTCGCTTTGAGCCGAAGTTCACGTCTCAAAGACGCCAGTTGCCTAAGCGGCATGAACCGCGCCGCTAAGGCAACTCCCACGGCTGAACCCATATTTGGCGAACTCTCGGCTAAGGTAGTGCTTGCCAGCAACAGTCATCTTAACCCCAGATAATAGCTGCCATTGACGACTAGTCTTTAATTAACACAATGTTGCTGATAGACGTCAACCTTGCCGGAGGCAGCCAGGGTGGAGCCAGCTGTGTCGGCGGTGTTGGCTGAGGTTTTGTCTCAGCCTACAGCGCGGGACGACTTGAGAGACTGGTGATTTTTGCCAGGCTTTCAAGCGAACCGGAAGACAGCCCCTCAGGCTGGAGGTGTTCCCCAGAGCAGGCGGAACCCTAGCCTGACGCAGGCGCCTGGTTTCACCAATTTTAGATATCAAAACACTACTGTTACGGTAATCAGCGCGTTAATTTCACTTTCAACCTTCAGTATCTAAAAGCATCAGCCCCTCAGCGACTGCGAGCGTTGAGGAGCTGGTGTTTTTTGTCTAATCTAACGGAAACAGGGGCAACTCCGCCAAATATCGGATATCTCGCCGCGAGACCGCCCCGCCTTCGGCCAAGATGGCCAGCTGGCCCACGACCGTTGCGCCGGCCTGTTCGATCAGCGCACGGGCGGCCGTCAATGATCCGCCGCTACTGATGACGTCATCGACGATCACCACCCGCTTGGCCACTAACCGATCGGCGTCGGTGCCGTCCAGCACCAGTTCTTGCGGCGCACTGGTGGTAATGGCGTTGACTGGCAACTTGATGGGCGCGCGCATGTAGTCTTTGGTCGACTTGCGTAACACCACGAATTGCGGGTGGTCGGTCAACCGACTCAGTTCCTGGGCCAGCGGAATGCCCTTGCTTTCCAAGGTCACCAAGTAATCAAAGTCCGCCGGCATGAATGCCAACAATTCCTTGGCGGCGTAATCCGTCAGTTCCGCATCCCCCAACAGCACAAACGAGGCGATAGCCAGGTCCTGGCTAATGGGAATGATTGGCAATTGGCGCGTAAGTGGTCCGATCTTCAACTGATATGTTTTCACAACTTAAACCCCCAGTCCGAAAAGTGGCAAGACAAATTTCAACACGCCGCCGGTCAACAGGCCAGCGAACGGATCGACCGTGGCCGTCACGACTAATGTCAACGCCGCAATCGTGGCATCGGCACCGTGCAAGGCCGTCGTCGCATCGGCGGGGAAGATGACCACCGCCCCTAAGATGAACAGAAAACCGGCAATCGAGGCGCTGGGCACGTATTTCCCCAACTTGGGCAACCAGCCGACCGCTAGAATCGCCGCCATGATCAGCATCATCATGATGCCGGCCACGACGGGCTCCGGAGCACTGGCCGTGGCCGAGATGATGGTCTCGACTGGCGCCCCACCCAGTAGACTCGTCCCCATGTCGGCCAGCGACTGCGTGATAGTCAACAGATTCAGATTTACTGGATTGGGCTTGATTCCGGTCATTTCACCGGTGATCAACCCGTATGAGATGTTGGCGCCAATGTTTAAACACGCCAAGCTCAAGGCTCCGCGGATGACCCGAGGATTGACGGTCGGCTTGGTAAAAACGAACCGGCGCGCCGTCACGTGAGCCGGCAGTTCGGCGCGGTAGTGTTGTAGGCCCACCGCGGCTAGGCTCGCCCCCACGACCGACACCCCGATGGTCCACACCAGATCCTTGGTCACCAAGTACGTCAGGGCGGCCAGGGCCACGGAGACCCACCCGGTCAAGCGCTCATTTTTCGCCATCCCCAGGGCAATTCGGACCAGCATCACCCCGACCCCCGCCATCATCCCGGCCATGATCTGGTCACCCAAGATGGCAACGATTTTGGTCAGGGTACCGGTCACCCCGATCAGCAACATGATCATGGAACCCCCGAGGATGATCGACGTACGTTCCCGCAGATTTCGCCCCAACTTGCCAGTCAACGCCAACGACTCGGCTTGAAAGGACAGCGGCGCCACCGCCCCAAAGACCCCATTGACCCCCGACGCAAAGAGAAATGAAAACATCGTTGGAAAAATGGCAAAGCCCAACGACATCGCCATGATGCCCTGTGGAATGCCGTTTAAGACCACGCCAATCGCCGCTAACAAGTCCGCCAACCAATGCACACCTGATTCCCCCACTCGTTTAAAATTCGTATTTGTTTCACCATCATACGGGATGGCCGCGAAAAAGTCTACTATTTTTCTCAAATATACGAACATTTATAATTAAAATCGTTATTAAATTCGCATATGGTTTAGTGATTAAAAAAGTGAGCCACGCAATCCATCGTGGCCCACATCTTTGTGGGTTGCATTTAATTAGTCCCGGTGTAATTGCCGTTCCGTCCCGGCTACTCGCAACAACTGCCAAGCTGTGGGCAACGTTAAGGCTGTCAGGTGCCCCGTTGTCAGAGCCACCACGTCTTGCGCCAATTTGCCGGCCCGCGTATCGCACCCTAACGGCACGTACGCGTCACAACTGGCATCTTGGTCCAAGAGCTGGTGGAACAGCTGCCGCAAGACCGTCACACCCGCCGGCAACAGCAGTTGATGTTCCGATAGGCCAAGTTGTTGCAGCCAGCACTGCGCCTGGCCGGCCATGCCATTCAACCGGGCGAGGGATACGGCGGCGTCCTTGTGCTGCGCCACCATCAAGGCCACCAGGGCTCCCAGCGTGGCCAAGACCGTGGCGTGGTCCATCGCGGCCAGGTCGACTAGCAGGTAGGTGGCTGGCGTGGTGGGCGCCGTGGCGCTTGGCCAAGCCGCGGTCACCTGATCGGCTAGGCGACCGTAGATGCTGTGGGCTACCCGGTCCAGTAACGTTTCGGCCGAGAGTTGTGGCACGATTTTAAGCGTATCGGTAGCCTCATCGATCACCAACAAATCGCGCGCATCCGGGCCACTCAACGCCGCCGCGCTGATTGTCGGATCCGTTGACCACGACAGCAGCGGCTCGAAGTCTGCCCCGGCACGTTGCACGTTAAACTGTCTCACACCCCCACCACCTTTCTTCATCCCGTAGTGTACCCCCTTCGCCCTACCTGAAGGCAACCCCTTTGCTTAAATTTCCAAGACAAATGCTTGCGCTAGTCAAATGAGACGCGTATGATAGATAGCATCACTTACAGTTAGTCGAACGCTAACCCTTGAAGGAGGAACCGGGCATGTCTTACACCATTCACGAAGTCGCCCAAAAGCTAGGGATTTCTACCTATAGCATCCGGTATTACCACGATCATGGCATGTTGCCGTACGTGCAACGCGATGAGAACAACAACCGTGTCTTCAATGACGTGGACCTCGAATGGCTACACGTCATCGTTTGCCTCCGGGGCACCGGGATGCCCGTTGAACGGATTCAACACTATCTCGACTTGGTCCAAGAGGGTGACAGTACCATTCCTGAACGCTACGCCATGATGCAAGCGCAACAGGAACGGACGCTAAGCGAAATCGCTGACTTAAAGCACCATCTTTCAACCATCAATTTCAAGGTGGAGCACTATGCGACCATCATGAAAAACCACGAACCCGATAGCTTTGTGCCGTCAAATTTGCGCGACACGGCCGCTGACCAAACGGTGTAAGCTTGACCGGCTCCCACTAGCATGCATCACAATAACCGCACCAAATCAGCTATGACCTCCGCAACATTGGGCCATGGTTTTTTGTTGGTCGTGGGTCCTTGTCGGCTAGCCGAAACGGCGGATAACCCGCCATCGGTGCCGCTTTCATTTTCCGAGTCAAGTTTCTTGTACCCCCTTTACTAATATGCTAATATTAACAGCCTGTGAAGCATTTATTGCGTATTTTATAAAAGGGGGGATAACCCTTGGAAACAACTTTACTTCCGCATTGGCGGCGCAATATTTATTTATTTTTAACCAGTCAGTTTCTGTCCGGAATCACCAGTATGGTCGTGCAATACGCCATCATCTGGTATCTGACCAAACAGACCGGTTCGGCCACGGTCCTCAGCCTTGCCACGTTGCTAGGCATGTTGCCGATGGTCCTGCTCAGTCCGTTCGTTGGCCCCTTCGTCGACCGACTCAACAAGAAGGCCTTGTTGATCGTTCCCGACGTGGTCGCAGCCATCTTTGCCATTATTTTGTCCGTTGTCGGGACGCTACAGGCGACCTTTCCGCTGTGGCTGATCTTCATTTCACTCTTAGTCCGTTCCATCGCGCAGACCTTTCAGATGCCCACCATTCAGTCGATTCTACCGACCATGGTGCCCGCTGAAGAACTGACACGCATCAACGGCCAGCTGGGCATGGTCCAGTCGGCCAACATGATCATCGCGCCAGCACTCGGGGCCTTTCTATTTGCCATCATCCCCATGAATTTCTTAATTTTAGTGGATGTTTTGGGTGCCATCATTGGGATTAGTCTATTGACCTTCGTCATGATTCCGGAACATCCGGCGATCGACGAAAAGGTCCACGTCCTGGCCGATGCCAAATTTGGGCTGGATAAGCTCCGCCACACCCGCGGTCTGTGGGCCATCACCATGATTGGCGCGACGTTTACGCTGATGTTCATGCCCGCCGCCAGCCTGTATCCGTTGATGACCATGGGTTATTTCCACGGAACGGTCGGCCAGGCCGGGCTGATTGAAGTCATCTATTCGGTCGGCATGCTGGGCGGGGGCGCTATCATCGGCCTGTTCGGCAATTGGCGTGACCGCATGAAACCCATCTTTTGGGCGACCATCGCCATGGCCGTGACCTTTGGCGGCAGTGGGCTTTTGCCCGGCAATCAAACCGGCTTCGTTTGGTTTGTGATTTTAAACGTTCTGGCCGGTGCCGTGACGCCATTTTACAGCACCCTACTGATGGCGATGATTCAACAGAGCTTCCCCGCTAACGAATTGGGCCGGGTCCTGGGCGTCTTAAACTCCCTGACCAGTATCGCCGGGCCCGTGGGCCTGATCTTTGCCGGGCCGATTGCCGACGCGATTGGCGTGGAAAAACTGTTTATCATCGGCGGCGTGGGGTCTTTGATCTGTGGGTTAGCCATGTTGGCCATGCCTAGCGTGCGCGCCTACGATCAGCAGTTACAAGCCCGCTTGGCAGCCGAAGCTGAGCCGGTTGTGGAAGAGTCGTTGGAGTAACCACCATTTTTTTAATCTGCGAGACGCCTGGTCACGAGACTGGGCGTCTTTTTTTAGTTGGCCAACTTTCTCAATCTCTCTTCTTGACAAAATGAATGAATTGATTTAATATTCATTCAGTAAGGAGGACCTCACATGGACGATAAACAACAACGTTTATTCACGGCCGCCCGCGACCTTTTCTTGGCCAACGGCTTCAAGGCCACCAGCATCGCCGACATTGCCGCCCGGGCCAACGTCGCGGTCGGCACCTTTTATAATTTTTATGATGCCAAGTCAAGCATCTTCCTGGCCGTCTACAACGCGGAAAACGAGCGGGTCAAACGGGCCATTCTGGCCAACGTGGACCTCACCGCCGACCCGGCCACCGTCTTGCGGACCGTGATTCGCCAAATCTTCACGCAATCCGCAGATAATCTGATCTTACAAGAATGGTTTCAAAATCCCAAGCTCAATCGCCAGATCGCCCAGGCTAACCAAAACGCCGTGGCCGATAGCGTGGTCTACGCCACCCTGTTGACGCTGATCGACCGCTGGCAGGTACAAGGCCTACTGGCGCCGACCATGACCAAGGCCCGTGCCGTCAGCCTGTTCAACGCCCTCACCGTCGTGGATTTCCATCAAAGCGAGATCCAGACGGACGATTACTTTCAGGTGCTCAACGACCTGATCACCGGGATTCTCAAAGTCGTTTTAAAATAGCCAGTGCGGTTATTTTTTTATCAATAAAATGAATGAATTTAAATAATATTCATTCACACTCACAAAGGAGTTAATATGAAAAAAATGTTAATCACGATCGGTATCCTCATCCTCGTTTTGGCCCTCGTCTCTGGCGGCCTGATTGCCTGGGCCAACGCCAGTCATCACCGCATCAACGTCAACCGGCTGACCGTGCGCCCCCTCACCGACCGCCAAGTCACGCTGACCGCGGCACCTAAGACCTTGAATCTGCGTGTCCAAACGGCCGTGATCACCATCCGTTCCGGCGCCCAAAACCGACTGGACCTGACCAACGTCGCCGCCGACCAGTATCACCTGGACCAGCAAAACGACACCCTCAGTCTGACCGAAACGGCGGCGGATCGCCACCAATTGACACTGGGACGGTCCGCCAAGATCGTGCTCACTCTGGCCAACGCCGATGACCTCGACGCCGTCACCATCCATCAGCTCAACGGCACGCTCAACCTAACCGACCTGACGACCCACCACCTCGAGGTCCACCACCACAACGGCACGACTCAAGCCCACCGTCTCACCGTTACGGGTGCCGGCCGATTGATCAAGGACAACGGTAGCACCACGTTGACTCAGCTAACGAGCGCCGGGTTGAACGTCGCCGTGAAAAACGGCCAGGCTCACCTCAACGGCCGCCGCGTCGCCACCAGTAACCACGACTACACCATCGCCGGCCAACATCCCCTGACCATCACCAGCGGTTCCGGTCAGGTTAAAATTACCCAATAATCAAAAAACTTGCCCACTCCCAGGAGAATCCTCCCAGGTTGGGCAAGTTTGCTTTAACAAGTATTTTCTATTCGCGAAATTAATATCGAAAACGGCCTACATTTTCTTCTCGAAGCCTTCCATCGGTGCCGCTTCATTTTGGTAATCCACCGCCGTAGCGGGATCCGTGGTGAAATGCATCACCGAGTAAAAGGCCCCTTTTAGGTAGTATTGCATGGCGACTGGAATCTTCAATTCGGTCATTTCCGATGGGGACAGCTGGTAGCGGATGCTGGCCTCATCATGGTCCTCGACCTTTTCCATCCATTGCGGTTCGCGAATCATTTCGCGGCCCATCGCCACCAGATCGGCACCCATGGCTAAAACGGCTTCGGCATCGGCGGGTGTTTCCACGGACCCGACACCGATCAACGGCTTGCGTCCAGCTAATTGGGCAACAAATTTCTTCATAATTGGCTCGTGATCGGACTTGTCGTTCAATGAGGTCCGTTGGGCAGAACCCATGGACATGTGGACGTAATCCACTGGGGAGTCCGCTAGCATCTCCAGGAAGGCCAAGCTGTCGGCCAACCGGATGCCGGGCGTTTCGATTTCTTCCGGCGAGATGCGGTAGCCCAGTAAGAATGGTCGGTCCGCGTAGGTAGCGATGGCTTCGTGAACGCGGGCAATCACGGCCTGGGCCAGTCCCATGCGCGCATCGCGGTCGCCACCCCACTTGTCGGTCCGGCGATTTGAGTTGGGTGAGAAGAATTGCTGGAGCAAATACGTGTTGGCCCCGTGCAACTCGACGCCGTCAAACCCCGCCGCAATCGCCCGCCGCGTGGCCTCACCAAAGGCTACGATCAGCTCGTCGATTTCGTCGGCCGTCATTTCTCGTGGCGTCTGGGAATCGGCCGGAAAGACGGCCTTCACCGCGCTGGCACTGACCGGTTGTTGGCCGCGCAAGATGCTGTCGTTAGACTTGCGCCCGGCGTGGAAGATCTGCAAGACGGCCTTGGTCCCATTGCGCTTCATGGCATTGGCGAGCTTACTGAGACCGTCAATATCCGTGTCGTCGGCAATCGACAGCTCCCCTTCAAAGCCCTTACCACCGGGCACAACGTTGGCAACTTCACCAATGATCAGCCCCACACCACCAGCCCGGGCGCTGTAAAAGTCGATTTCATCATTGGTCACGTGCCCGTCGTAAAAGCTGGACATGGTCGTGGTGGGTGACATGACCACGCGGTTCTTTAAGGTCACACCGTTCGCAAATGCATAGGAATCCTGAAAATGATAAGTCATGGAAGTTTCCGCCTTTCTTGATCACAGGTTTGGATTGCGTTTAAAATCGGTCGGAGCGTCTCGCCCGCGGTGGTCAACGTCCAACCGTGTTTCACGTGAAACATAATCAGGTGGTGGCGCCACAATTGCCACAGGCCGACCCCGCATTGGCGACGTTGCAATCGCGGCAATTGGCGTCGCAACCGGCTCCCGAATTGCGGCCCGTCAGCCAGCAACAAGAGCAAGTGCCATTGCGTGGGCGTGCCGACCAGACTGTGCGTCACCGCCAGGCCCCGAACTGTTGGCTGCATTGGGCCACCTCCTTAACGAGACCTAGCATAACCGGCTGGGCCAAATAAAAAAAGAAGGCACTTAAAAGTACCTCCTAGGTCAAGTGTCTGAAAGATTGCGTCCCAGACGCTAGTTCGTCGTTAAAATATGGCTAAAGCCGCTGTGATCATGGGTGACTTCCATGTCCGGCACCTCGCTGGCCCGGCGTTCACCCCACACCGACATCTGCACCAAGATTTGGCCCAATGACCGGCCCAAATCCGTCAAGGCGTAAGTCACTTTAAAAGGGGCCCGCTCACCGGACACGTGTCGGACGATGATGCCGTCTTGCTCGAGCTCGCGGAGTTGTTGCGTCAACACCTTTTGCGAAATGGCCGGCAATTCCCGCCGCAGGTCACACGTTCGTTGTGGCCGATTACCTAGGTGGCAGAGCAGTTGTGGCTTCCATTTACCGCCGATGACGCCCAGCGTTGCCTCAACCCCATTGTCATATGACTTCTTCACGTGATGACCTCCCAACTGTTTTTTCCATTGTACGCCCTAACCGCCCATTTGGGGAGTAGGCACCTTTTGGTAAGTATGCTCGGTTCATCAATTATTAATAACTAATAATTATTGATAATAACTAATAGCAAGAAAAATGATTGGTTGACGACATCTCTCCGTAACCAATCATTTTCAGTGAGTCACTATTCTGCTGGCACCGCCATCACGTTGGTATCGACGACTCCGAATTCGCGGCGCATGGCCGCTTCGATCTCTTCGCCCAGGCGATAACTGTCCTTGACTTCCATGTGCGGGTCGACCGCGATGACCAGATCGACCGTCACCACGTTGCCGTTGTAATGGGCTTTCAAATCCGCCACGTATTTAACACTGGGAAACCCAGCCGCCGCTTGTCGGAACTGGTCTTCGACTTGGGGGTCAAAGTAATCCGCCAGATTCAAACTGCTTTCGCGGAAAATCTTGATGCCCGCCGTCAAAATAAAGATCCCGACCAACAGACTGGCGACCCCATCGAGCCAGGTCAGCTGAAACGCTAGCGCGCCGCCAATGGCGATCATGGTGCCCAGACTGGTCACGGCGTCGCTCAAACTATCTTGGGCCGCGGCCGTGAGGGCAGCATTTTTCAATTTCCGCCCAGCGCGCCGGTTCAACCACCAGACGCCCAGCATGATGACCGTCGCCACGCCGGCCCCCAGTAAGGTAATCGGCTGGGGAATCTCCTGGTCGCCCGGGTGCATCAGACTCTTGATGCCACCGTAAATGACGCTGGCCGCAATCGCAATCATGACGATCCCGGTGATCATGGTGAAGACCGTCTCGTAGTGAAACCGCGTTAACTGAAGCCGTTGACCGCTGTGGCTATAATCCTCCGGCAGCGGTTGGCCCATCAGGTCGTCATCATGAATGTCGCGGGCAATGTAGATCCCAATCAGCAACAGGACCGAGGAAATAATCCCCGATAGATTATTAAACGCATCGGCACGCAAGGTTTGTGAATGGCCGATCACCGCGAGATAAAACTCGATCACGGAAATCGCCAAATACGCACCCACGTTCAGGTACAAATGGCGTTGCGCGCCCCGCAGCTTGGCCAATTCCGCCTGTTGCCGGGCTTTCCAGGCCGCCTGCTCGCGTTGCCAATGTGCTTGCATTTCTTCTTTCATCCAATCAACCCTCTCATCCGCTTAGCTAGGTCCATTATAGCCCTTCGACTGGCGAACGAAACGTTTCTTAGCAAGGATGCGGCAGTTAAATTCGGCCACCTGCCACAACCAGACGAGCCGATCACTTGGCCGTAAAGACCGCGTGATCGACCTGTTGGCCTAGCCGGTTCATCGCCGGAATCTGTTCGGCTAGCTGACCGTGTTGCGACAGCGCCACGACCACCACTGCGCGCTGACCGTGCGCGAAAATCGCGGCGTCGTTTTCCACCCCATAGGTGTCAAACTCACCGGTCTTGTTGTAGACCTGGCGACTGGCCGGCACGTTCGCCGGTAATTTGGTGTGATTGGTATTGGCCGCCAGCAGTTTGAGCATGGCGGTATCGGCTGTCGGCGAGATCAGTTGGTGGTGCCACAATTTCATTAATAATTGGCCTAAATCCCGCGCCGAGGTCACGTTGTCTCGCCCGGCTGCCAAGGCTTTTTGGTCCATCATCAGCCGGCGTAACCGCGTCTGAGTCGCCCCCAGCCGCTGGATCTCACGATTGACCACGGCCCGCCCGCCAACTTCGCGAATGATGATATTGGTGGCGGTGTTATCACTCACCGTCATCATGGCCTTGAGCAACGCTTGATTGGTGACGCGGGTACCCGCCGGTTGGGCCTGTAAATTACCGGTGCCGCCGACCTTATCGGCTTCGCGTAACGTATACGGCGTGGCTAGCTGAAAGGTTCCCGCCACCACCTGTCGATAGACCGTGGCTAAAATAAATAACTTAATATCGCTGGCCGCTTTTTGCGAACGATCGTGCCAGCTCAGTGTTTGGCCAGCAGTGGTCTGGATATAGACCGCATTTTGCCCGGCCAACCGGCCCATGGTCCGCTGGGCAATCGACCGCAGGGGCAGCTGGACCCGGCTCGGAGCTGATTTCGGTTTAGCCGCGGTGTGGCGGGCTTTGCTCGACGTCGCTGAGTGCTGCGTTTGCGAGTGACGCACTGCCGACGACGCTGTGGTATGCGTGGCGGGATGCGCTGCTACTGGGCGTTGACACCCCGCTAAGGCCATCCCCGCGCTGATTGTCAGGCCAAAAATTAGCCACCATCGCCATTTCATCAATTTCTGCCTCCTCAAAAAATGGGCCCGGGACAAAACCTCCCGGGCCCGTTCGCGTCACTTCTACATAGCTGAAACGTGCGCCAACAGGCAGCCGGTTCCACTTAAAACTGCTAATCAAACAATCCAAGCCCGGGATTATTCGGTTAGCAGCCTTAATGCTCGCCGGCTAATCGCCTTTTGTCTCACTCTCATCTGCCTATTCTACTGAATTACTGCATCCAAACTTCGTTGACTAAATCGCCATCGTAGGAATTGCCATCGGTCAAGACAATATCATCATCGTACGACGTGTAGCCGTAGTAGGCCTCGTGCTCGCCATTGCTCCAGGTCACGTCGATCTCAACGTTGGCGTCGATGGTCTTGGTATCGTTGGTGCCGGTCGTCACGTCATAGGACAATACGCCGGTCGCACCGGAATTCTTGATGGTCGCCGTTCCGTGGAAGGCTGAACCGTCATTGTTATTTTGAACCACGGTCCCATCCCCGTGAATCGTCAGGGTCTCTTGTTGCCGGTCGCCGTCGTCATCGTTGTAGAAGTAATAGTCGCCGGTGTACTTGCTGTAACCGTCAAAGCTATGATTCGTGGTTGGCGTCGTGGTGGTCGTGCCCCCACTGGCCTGGCTGGTCGTGCCACTGGTCCCCGTGGTCTTGCCCTGGTTTTTCTTCAGCAAAAACTTATCATTGCTCTTCTGTAAGCTGAAAAATTCCGTCTTGAGCGCGCCAAAGCCTTTCTTGTTCAAATCGGTCAGGTTGATTGTACTCAATTTTTGATTAGACTTTTTATATTTGCCGTCAGCGTTCAGTTCCTGTGCGGCCTTGATGATCGACTCGTCCTTAGCCGTTTTGCCGCTGGTCTTCTTGCTCGATTGTGCCTGTTTGAGGGCATCCTTGACCTGATGGCCACTCAAACTCGATGAACAACCCGCCAGACCGCTGGCCGCCAATCCGACTGCCAGTAAGGTCAGCCAGTGTGTATGCGTCATCATTTAACTCCGCCTCCATTTAAAAGATTACTATGTATCCTAAGGTCAAGTTTACGGCAACTAGTCAACAACTACAACGGCTAGCAACCAATATAACTAAATAAATAAACAGTTTTGCCCCAACGTCATTTGGTGTCGTTGCGCAAAATTGCAGCAGGGGGTTCACGACCGGCTGAAACCTCCTGGCCCACCCGCTGACCGGGTAAAATCACACTTAAATGAGAACAATTTGTTTAGCCTTTCATTAACCCGGCAGCCAATTTGTAAGCGCTAAATTAATTTTCTTTTAACTCAGAGAATACTATCAGAATGGCGATACCGCCTGGTTTTATCGCCCAACTAACCAACTCTTTTTCGAAACCAGTTGCAAACTGTAAATTTTTTAGTTATAATTGCTTTGTGAAATTGGTACCAATGATTTTCAAAACTTCCGAAAGAAGGCATTTGTATAATGGCTGAACGTAGTTATGATTTTCTTATGCCCAGCGTCAACTTTTTTGGCCCTGGCGTAATTAGCAAGATTGGTGACCGTGCGAAGATGTTAGGGATGAAGAAGCCCGTCATCGTAACGGATAAGTTCCTTGAAGGAATGAAAGACGGTGCGGTTGAACAAACGCTCGACTCCTTAAAGGCTGCTGGTGTTGACTACGTTGTCTACAACAACGTTGAACCGAACCCTAAGATTCGGAACATCAAAGAAGTTAAGAAACTTTACGAAGAATCAGGCGCCGACTCCATCATCACTGTTGGTGGGGGCTCTGCTCATGATACTGGTAAAGGTGCCGGCATTATCCTGACGAACGGTGACGACATCACCAAATTAGCCGGGATCGAAACGCTGGACAAGGCTTTGCCACCATTGATTGCCGTTAACACAACTGCTGGGACGGGTTCAGAATTAACTCGCCACGCCGTTATCACGAATGAAGAAACTCACTTGAAGTTCGTGGTCGTTTCATGGCGGAACATTCCGCTGGTTTCCTTCAACGACCCAACCTTGATGTTGGACGTGCCGAAGGGCTTAACGGCCGCAACTGGGATGGACGCCTTCGTTCAATCCGTTGAACCATACGTTTCCGTTGACCACAACCCGATCACCGACTCACAATGTATCGAAGCCATCAAGTTGATTGAAACTTCCTTACGTGAAGCCGTTGCCAATGGGCACAACCTGGAAGCGCGGACCAAGATGGTCGAAGCTGAAATGTTAGCCGGGATGGCCTTCAACAACGCCAACTTAGGTTACGTTCACGCCATGGCTCACCAATTGGGTGGTCAATACGATGCCCCTCATGGTGTTTGCTGTGCTTTGCTGTTGCCTTACGTTGAAGAATACAACATCATCGCTTGCCCAGAACGCTTCGCTGAATTAGCTAAGATCATGGGTGAAAACACCGATGGCTTGTCTACACGTGACGCTGCTGAATTGTCCATCAAGGCCATGAAGCAATTGTCCGAAGACGTTGGTATTCCACACTCTATCAAGGAAATCGGTGCTAAGCCAGAAGACTTCGAACTGATGGCCGAAAACGCCTTGAAGGATGGGAACGCCTTCTCCAACCCACGTAAGGGGACCAAGGAAGACATCATCAAGATCTTCCAAGCTGCTTACGACGCAAAATAACGACAACTTGCGCGACGATTGCGGCCAGTCCCGTAACCACTCGCGATACTCCTTGCAAACACAAGGGTTGGGGTTAACCGCCCAACCGTAAAATTGACGACTCACTGGTTACCCCCTTTGAGTCGTCACCCAAAATAAGATTGATTGCGTATGACAAACATCCCCCTGGGCCGCGGCTCGGGGGGATGTTTTTGTGTTCTAGGTAATTGTGGTCCTGGCCACCTTACCGTTCGTGCGAGAGGTGTTGGCACGCCGGCGCCTGGTTTCACCAATCGCAGGTATCAACATGCTGCCTAATCCCGGGGCCGCACCCGGTACCGCAACACCGTCTTGGCCTTCTCCGGTGCGGTGCGGCGGGGATCGGTCAGGTAGATTTCGCGGTGCCAGTAGTCCCCCATCGTCGGGGTCACCTGCAGGTCGTTTTCAGCCACGACCTGTTGGAGCTGGGCAAACGTCTCGGCCTCCGTGGCAAACGGCCCATGATGAATCGCTTGGACGACGGTGCCCTCCGCGTACGTTTCCCACTGAAGGTCCGCGAAATACGGATTGGTCTTCTTGGCCAACACCTGGTCGCGCGCTGCTTCAAAGTCCGCGACGGTCAGGCGGTCCGGTTGGCGCAACATGATCTTGTATTTGAGCGCCGCCTTGTTGAGTGTGGCTCCGCGCGAGCCGTCCGTCGTGGTCCAAACGCCCTCCAACGGGTACACGGTGTATTCGTAAGGGTCACCCAGTTCGCCGCGTTTTAGCGCCATTCGCAGTTGGTAGGCCACGGGATACAGGGCCGCCACGTGCTCGCCAAAGGCCGGTTGATTGGGATCACCGGCCCCTGTGAGCGTGATGAAATTCAACTGGGGCAACGTTAAGCGCGTAGGAGACTTAGGCAAATACCACCCTTTTTCTGCCCGCCGCCATTCGTGTTTCATGAGTGTTTGCCCCCTTACTTCGCTACCAGTGGCACCAGCATTTCGCCGTGCACGCCAGTCTCATCGCTACCGGTCACGTAAGACGTGTTGGGGCCACCGACGTAGGCGTAGTCGGTCAGCTGCGGCAAAATTTCACCAAAGGCCGGGCCCTCCAGCGTGTTGTACAACCCCATTTGGTCCGCAGCGCTCCCGGTGATCACCAGGTACTTGCCGGCCGGAAAAGTGATCAGCCGTTGCCCATCGGCCGGCGTCGTGTCTGGTGCGACCTCGCGTCCGGCGTAGTAGTGAAATTCCCCGTTGATGGCTTCGTTGACGGCAAAGGGATAGTCGTTGAGCCCGTCCAACTGGGCCAGCGCGTTTTCGGCGTTGATGCGTTGCCAGAAGTCCGTTTTCTGTTGCCCCATCGCGGGAAAGTCGCCGGTCAGAATCGTGCCAATGCCCAAGACCGTGAATGCGGGTTTCGTTTCAATCGTGTAATTTGCCATGTGTGATGGCCTCCTTTAAGTTGATGGCCCTAGTATAGGGTATAATGATGTCAAAAACTGACACTATTTAGGAGGGGTTCCATGAATAAAACGGCCCGGGTCAACACCATGATGCGCTACATCAATAACCGCCAATTCTTTACGATTCGCGAACTAATGACCCACTTTCACGTCTCGCGCAGTACGGTCATCCGCGACCTCAATAATATTCAGGAGCTGGGCATGCCGCTGACCGCCAGCGTGGGGCGCGACGGTGGCTACGCCGTCTTGCAAAATCAACTGCTACCGGCCGTGCAATTCAATAGCGAGGAGCTCAAGGCACTGTTCGTCAGCTTTTTGGCAACACTCAACACTCAGCTGCCCTACCTGCAAAATCGCAAGACGTTAACGGAAAAATTGGTGGCCATCGCCTCCCAGACGCAACAAGATGACCTCTTGACGCTCCAGGAACTCCTGGTCTTCAGCCATACGAATCCCGCCAACACGCGCTTGACGGAGCTGACCGACTTTGCACCGCCGATGTTAAAAACGCTGCTCAACACCTGCCTGACCAGCCGCCAAGTCCAACTCACGACGGCCAGTGCCACCACGACCGTGTGGGTCCGCCACGTTTACAATCGTCAAGAAACTTGGTTTGTCGACGCCTGGGACCTGACGCACCACCGGTTCCAAGAGGTCGCCGTGACCGATATCCAAACCGTAGCACCGGTCGCGCAGGAACAAACGCTAGACCCCACTGCCATCACGGCCGCCATTCAGGCCGCCCGACCGCGCCCCAATGTGATTGTCCACCTGCAAGCGGCGGCTATTCAACAGTTCCGCCAGCATCCCCACCCAACGGCTCCGCTGCAATTCCTAGACCCCTTCCAGCAAACTGCCCGCCTGGAGTGCGCCCTCGACGTGACCCAACCCCACCAGCTGGCCGACTTCACCCACTGGCTGCTCTACTTAGGCCCGACCGCCACGCTGACCCAGGCACCGACCGCCTTGAAAACCGTGATTCGCCGGGAATGCCAGGCGCGTTTGGCGCAATTATCTTAGGGCAAAGCGTGGGCTAACAGGCGGTTAACTGGCGAGTATTACGAGGCTGTCAATGAGCAATCCTGACACCATGAGGCACAAAAAAAGCCCGGGATCCTTGTCTCTCCCAGACTCTAATTGGCTTACTTTTCACCTAACACCGCTTGATTCAACAGCGGCTTGCCTTCAGCGTCGACCAGCACCGTCATGCCGGAGCCCAGCGTCGCGTACATGCCTAACAGGTACTGCACGCCGGTCTCCTTGTCCGTGATGACCTGTACCGTCGTGGCGCCTTTGACCTTGGGGGTGTCCACGATGAACCGTTCCGTTTTTGCCAACTGAATCCCTCCCTCGTGATACCCCCAGTTTACCATGCCAGCGAGCAATTCACCGGATCAGGCGACCGTCATTTGGCCGTCCATGATCTGATAGATTCGATCGGCGAAGTCGCGTAACCGCAGATCGTGGGTCACCACGACGATGGCCTTGTGGTGTTGCTTGGCGAGGTCGTGCAGGAGTTGGCCGACGACGGCCACGCGAGCACTATCTAACGCCGCCGTCGGTTCATCGGCCAAGATGATGTCCGGATTTTGGTACAGCGCGCGGGCAATCGCCACCCGCTGCGTTTGCCCACCGGATAGCTCGGCAGGAAATTGCTGCGTCAACTGCCCGATGCCCAATTGGTCGAGCAAGGCGCTCAGGTCAGCGGCGGACAGGTTGCCCTGTGGCTTCACCCGGTCGACCAATGAGAACTGGTCTTGCACCGTCAAATATGGCACCAGGTTGTAGGCCTGTAAGATGAAGCCGATTTTGTTCAACCGTAAAGCGTCGCGGGCTTTGGTCGTGAGCTGGCCCAACGACTGATCTTGGACCTGTACCTGACCGGTCGTGGGTGTCTGAATCCCACCGGCAATCGTGAGAAAGGTGCTCTTCCCGGAACCGGATGGGCCCAGCACCAGGCTGACTTCCCCGGCGGTGGCGCTGAAATTAATATCCTCGAGGACCGTCACTTGGTTGGTGGCGTGCCCAAACTGCTTGGTGACGTGGGATAACGTTAATGCTGGCATCATTTAGCCTCCAATCACGCTGACGGGGTCAACGCGCAAAATCAAACGAACGGGAATCAAAGCGCCAATCACGCCGGTCAGTAAAATACCGACCGTCACCCCCGCCAGGAGCGGTAGGTTAAAGCTCATCGGCACCCCGGCCGGTAACGCCAGGACGGTCGCCGCGGTCAGTAGTGCACCGATCACCAGGCCACTGACGACCAGCAACATGGCTTGGCTGATGGTGGTCTTGACCAGGACGCTGGCGGGAATCCCCTGCGCCCGCAACACCGCATAGTTCGGCAACTTTTGCATGGTTAAAATGTACAGGAACACGGCGATAACGACCATGGCAATGACCATCAAAAAGGCAATCATAAAGGTAAAGGTCGTGTTTTGTGCCGAGTAGCCCGGCAATTTATTAATAAACTGTTGGCGCGTCAACGTCTGGACGCCGGCCGTTTTCGGGGCAAAGTGCGCATCGTTAGAGACCACCCCGCTGGCCTTGAAATTGGCGGTCACGTGACTCAAGGTCCGCCACGTCCCCAGTGACCCGTAGATCACCGGCGCCACGCTCAACTTGGCATTGTGGGTGAAACCAACGATAGTGTACTTGCCGGCAGTGGCGTTCAACTGCACCCGGTCGCCCAGGCGATAACCGTTGTCGTGAAAACTGTCATCGACTAAGATCTGCCGAGCTGTCGCCGGTCGCTGACCACTGGTGACCTTGAGGTTGCGGGCCACAAACTGATGGGCTTGCAGGCCAACAAACTGCGCGGACAATTTCGGTTGACCGGCCGCCTTGGCGACAACGCCCGCCTGACCAATGTAGGCCTCGTGGTCGGACAGCGCCAGTTTATCCGTCGTGGCCGTCGTCAATAGCGACTGCGACAGGCTCTCGTTGGCGTCGCTGTTGAGGGCGATTTTGCTGGTTCCCCAGCTACTGATGGCCTGCGTGTTCTGTTGCGCCAGGCCGTACGCCAAGCCGCTCAGCACAAAGACCAGGTAACTGACCAAGACGACCATCCCCACGATGAGGCCATAGCGTAATTTTTCGTGACGAATTTCCCTTAAGGCTAAAAACATGGTTATTCCCCCTTCGCCAGGAGCCGTAACGCCTGCTGGAAACGGGCCAGCTCGGCCGCCTGGGTTTGCGGTCGCAACATCACGGCCTTAATCGTGGCGTGGCTGAGGGTCATGGCCGCCCAATCCGCCGCCGGTAAATCGGTGGGCACGGACCGCGCGGGCAACAGGCTTTCGTTTTCCCCGTAGTGGCGCCGAATCAGCTCGTCATATTGGCTGCCAGTAAAGTGCGTCAAAAAGGCCGTCACCGCCTGGTAGTAGCGCTGCGGGTCAAAGGATCCTTGGGGGGCGGTGGGCACACCCTGGTGCACGGCAGTCATGGCTGCGCGGTAAAGCGTTTGGTAGGCGTCCGTCAGGTCAGCAAAGTATTTATAAAACGCTCCGCGTGCAATGTCTGCAGCGGTAACGATCCGTGCCACCTGGGCATCGGCGAGGCTGTGTGCCGAAAATTCCTGTAGCAAGGCCGCCATCACACGGGCCTTTTTTTCGGGATTTAAATGATCAAATGTAGCAGTTGGCATGGATTTTCGCTCCTTTTTACGTTAGAAGTGACATCGTGTCACTTTGATTGATGACTGTAGTCTAGCACGCAGGTGACACGGTGTCAACTTTCGGTCAAAAGAAAAGAGCTTGGCAACCATCGCCAAACTCTTGAATTTTCCTTTTAAATGGCCAACCCGTGCGCCAGTCTCGCTCACCGCCCGTTAGGCCACTCACCCGCCTTAATCCGTTGCCAAATGCTTGGGTTCGCCAATGATGAAGTGCCCGGCAATCGCAATCACTAAGAAGACGACCGCCACGCCGCAAACACCTAGCCAACCGGCATGACTCCAGGCCCAAGTGGCCGACAGGGTGCCGATGGAGCCGCCCAGAAAGTAGCTAAACATGAAGACGGAATTGTTCCGGCTACTCTGCTTGCGGTTCAGGGATTGGACGATGGCCTGGCAAGAGACCTGGCTAAATTGCGTCCCCAGGTCCAACAAGACGATCCCCACGATCAAGCCGATGAGCCAGTGACCCATCAGCCAAAAGATCACGAAGGCGACCCCGGAAAAGATCATTCCGAGACTGACCGTCAATCGTGGCGAACGTTGGTCGACCATGTTACCGATCACGGGCGCCGCCAAGACCCCGGCGATGCCCAACAGCCCTAATAGCCCGGCCACGTTACTGCCCAAATGGTATTGCGCGGCCAGATAAAAGGCCAATGTGGACCAGAGCACGTTGGACATGCCAAACATGCAAAAACCGTTGATGGCTGCCCCGCGCAAAGGCCGTTGTGTGGCGAATAACTTCGGCAGCGTCTGAATCACCGGCCAGTATTTCAGGTCCTGATGCCCCCGTTCGTCATGCGGTAGTTGAAAATGCACGATGATCAGGAAAATCAGATCGATCCCCGCGGCAACCAGGTAGATGTCTTGCCACGGCATGATGCTCCCAAGCAGGCCACTAAACGACCGCGACAGCAAGATCCCGGTCAGCAGCCCACTGAGCACGATGCCCAAGACCTTGCCGCGTTGCAGGCCCGGCGCCAAATATCCGGCGTAGGGGATGATGATCTGTGGAGCCACCGAGGTGATTCCCACCAGCGCCGTCGCCACGGCAAACACCCCGGCATTGGGCGCCCAGTGGGCCAACAATAAGGACCCAATCGACAGAATCATCATGAATTGAATCAAATGATAGCGGTCAAAAATGTCGCCCAGCGGCACGATCAGCAGTAAGCCAAACGCATATCCCAACTGCGTGACCATCGCCAGCATACCGACAACGGCCTTGGACAGGTTGAAGTCCGCGGCAATCAGGTTTTCAATCGGCTGGATGAAGTTCAGATTGGCGACGATGACCCCCGTCACCACCGCCATTAGTAAAATGGTTTTCTTGGATAAAGTTGCTTGTTCTTTCACGTCAGAAATCCCTCCTAACAAAAGTTTAGAACTTTTGTTAGGAAATGGCCACCACCATTCGCCGATGGTACCGTTTTTAGCCTGGGATAAAATCTTCCAGGCTTCTTGCGTCACCTTTATCTAGTCGAAACGTGCGCCAACAGGCAGCCGGTTCCGCTTAAAACTGCTAACCAAACAATCCAAAACCAGGATTATTCGGTTAGCAGCCTTAATGCTCGCCGGCTAATCGCCTTTTGGCCCACTCTTTTTTATTTCCCCTGTAACTTACGCAATCGCGGCGCAATCACGGTCGGCCACATCGCCTTTAACAACGCGTAGCCCACAATGACGCCGACCAACGCACTCATGAAAAAGCTTGGCAAGAACAGCCAAACGGCGCCGGTCGTGCCCATCAACCAGGCCGCCACCGGATAGGCTACAAAGGCCCCTAAGATACCGGAACCCACCAGTTCGCCCAGCGCGGCCGCCAACAATTTACCCGTTCGCTGGAACAACCAACCGCTAAGAAACGCGCCAATCATACTGCCGGGAAAGGCCAAGACGGTCCCGGTCCCCATGATATTACGAATCAGCGAGGTCAAAAAGGCCTGGGCCAAGGCCCACCACGGCCCCAGCAAGACGCCGGTCACGACATCGATCAAATGCTGGACCGGCGCAACCTTAGCTACCCCAATGGTAAACGAAAAGGCGCTACCGCCAATCACGGCGAGCGCGACTAGCATGGCGGTCAACGTCATCGGATACACTTTCTTTGACACACGACTCACATCCCTACTTAAATTACCAAAAAAGTCCCCCGTTCCCCACGACGACGGTTTTCCTGATCATTCAGTAGACCGACCACTTTCCTACGCGAGTGTTAACTCAACAGGTTCGAAGGGATTGGATTGTCATCCATCTCAGCCCACGGGCACCCCCAGTGTCTTTTTTAGTTGTGCCCAACTATACCGGGTCTGGCCGTCGTTTGCAACACATAATACGCTGCACTGATTCGGGATTAATGCGATTGTTGCGCCGAACTATTTTCGGTCTGGTATACTGAGAAACGGGAGGGATTCGATGCTAAAAAAGATTGTCACCATCACGGCCGCCGCACTGTTGGGCGGTCTCATTTTACCAGCCACCGCGCAGGCCATTCGCTATACAATGGCCGACCACATCACGTTTCACACTGGTGCTATGTACTACCACAACAAGAATCGGCAGTCGCACGCCATTTGGAACTGGACGCACTCGCGCAAACTACATAATCTTAAAAATTATCCGCACACGACCTGGGTCGTCAAACAAACGGCGCTGTTCATTCACGGCACGCACCGGGCTCGCTACTACTACGTCGTCAGCAAGAATCGGCGGACGGCTGGGTGGGTCTGGCACGGCTTCCTACAGTCTGGCACTTACCGGCGCCAACAACTCACAACTGATGGGTTAACCTTGTCGCCCCAATTGACCAGCGACGATGCCACCACGCTGGAAAGTTTTATCGTCACTCAGCTCCAAAAAGATGGCTATGACTTCAACAACCACTTGGCCATGATGAATGACTACTACTGGTCCAATCACCTGACGCCGGCCCAAATGCCCTACGCCGCTGTCATCAAGCTGGTTCGCATCAAGGGACTCGACCCTACGTCAATCTCGGATGCCAGCCAAGACAACGTCGCGCACCTGGCCAAATTGATTGATCCGAAGCAGGGCGACACGACGTTAGAGACAACGGGAAAGGGGCAGTTGGGCGTTCAGCTGGTCCGGACGATTGAGCAAGCCTTGGTGGCCCATCACGCCAAAACCTATGTCTTAAACATTAAGCTGAGCGGGAATCTGACCGCCGGCACGCCTCATTTACAATATACGTTATATATGAGCTAATTAACAAAATGATGACGACTTTTCGCGGTCGTCATCATTTTTTATTGTTATTCTTATGGGCGGTCACGCTAGGATTACCGGTCGATCAAGCTGCTTTTCGCCCAATCGCCACCCCCAGTGACCAATTAGCCCCCAACCAGATTACTAGTTAACGCACCCCACAAACGATTGACAGTCTGGTATACTGAACCAACCAGCTGTTCTCACCCCTGGCGGCTGGCTTGCCTTCCTTACCCCAACGAGCCTGGGACACAACCTCCCAGGCTCGTTCACGTCATGCCTCTAAAATTCAATCAGCTTATGATGAATCGCATACCGCACCAGATCCACGTGCGAATCCAGTTCCAGCTTGCGCATAATGTTGGCCTTGTGAGCCTCGACCGTCTTAGTGGTGATATTGAGCTTAGCCGCCACTTCCTTGTTGGAATAGCCCAGCGCCACCAGGGGCATGACCTCGCGCTCGCGTTTCGACAGCGGGCTATGGCCCCACAGGTTGGTTTTATCCACGTCGGTCAAAATGTCTTTGATGTCTGACTTCAGCAAGATGACGTTTTCATCTACGTAATGCCGGCCATTGACGATGGTCGTGATGGCGTTGATGATTTCCGAATCCGGCGAACTCTTCAATACGTAGCCCGCCGCCCCATTCTTGATGGCTTGGTCGACATAGTCTTCTTCACCATGCATCGACAAAATGAGGATCCAAATCTTGGGATACTGGTTGTGAATGCGTTTGGTCGTGACCAGACCACTTTCACCCGGCGGCATGCTCAGATCCATGATGATCATGTCAATGTCACCGCGACCGGCCCGCACAAACGTGTCGTTGCCGTTAGCCGCCTCAGCCACCACCTGGTAGTCCGGCTGCTGGTCAATGATCTTCTTCAACCCTTCACGCACGATGGCGTGGTCATCCGCTACTAAGACTTTATACATTTTGCAGACTCCCCTTATCCGTACAAACGGGGAACTTGACCTGCACGGTGGTGCCAGCCCCCGGTTGTGAAATTAGCGCAAAGACGCCATTGAGCGCCTTGATACGATCATGCATGTCACTGAGGCCGAGTGAATGGCCGTTGAACTGGGTGTGCTGACTGACATCGAAGCCATCCCCATCATCAATGATCTGCAGTGTGATGAAGTGATGGTGCTCGACCAATAAAATCATGATTTCGTGGGCGTTGGCGTGTTTTAGTGCGTTGTTGATGGCTTCCTGAGCCACCCGATACATGGCGCTTTGAATCTCACCGGACAATTCTTCGGGCGACGCATTGCCACTCACCGAGATCTGAATCCCAGTGGTCGCCTGCAGTCGGGTGGCCAAGGCACGCAAGGCCGCAAACAGCCCAAAGTCATCCATCACGGACGGCCGCACGCTCAGCGCCATGTTCTTGACCTCTGCCAAAGTGGCCTGGAGCTGCTTGGTAATGGCCGCCGCCTGGTCGGCTCGCTCGGTCGCGCTCAACGCATCGTTGGCCAGGCTGTTGACCCCGGTCATCGCAAAATACAACCCCTGCGCAATGTTGTCGTGGAGGTCCGCCGAAATCTGATGACGGTCGGCCTCATTGGCCCGCACGATGACACGATTGATCTCGTCGTGTTGGGCCAACCGCAAGCCTCGATTGACAGAACTACAACTCTTCAAGGTTAAGGAGGTGATGTGCGTCGCGTCGTCCAACGTTTTATAAAACATCAAATAGCCTGCATCGACCGATTCATCCCCCTCAGCCAATACCGGGACCACCACCTCTTGGGTTTTTTTCGCAATCTCACAGGTTGGGCAATCCGTCACGGGACGTCCTTGCCGGTCCACTGCCGCTTGCGCAATTTCATATAGGTAATGCGGATCAAAATTGAGTTTTGCTTTTAAACACCGCGCCGCCTGATTACACGCTAGCATCTCATCTTCTTGGAACAAAATAATGGCAACGGGGGCATTTTCAAAGTAACGCGTGATCCACTTCTCGTTCTCATTCAAAGCCCATCCTCCTGTCCTATTTCTGGTTAACTCTTTAAAATATATAGACTGCTGTTAATCAACAACAATCGTAACCGTTTAGCGGTCAACCTTCCTATCCTTGTAGTATAACATATCGTCAGTAAAGCGGTTACAGTTCTCAAGGATTCTTGTGCACCTGCACACAAAAAGTGGGCGTTTTGTGCGAGCGTCCACCTTCTGGTTCGTTATGATTCTTAACTAATTGCTGGCCTTGACCAAGGTCTTATTCGCCGTCACATACCAGCCGTTAGGAAGCACCAGCCGCGTCGTTAAATGATACCGTTGAATCTTTGCAACCTTCAAGATCCGACCGCGCCGATAGTGGCTGACCCGTTTCGTCAAGTTGCGATTGCGATAGGCATTGACCCCTTGTCGATTGATGACCCGGATCCGCTTAGGCGCGCGCTGATAGTACGTTTTTGTGATAAACGCCGAGACAGTCGTCACATACCCTTGACGGCCAAACGTCGCCGAAGCGTGGTTGACGTCACGCACCCGATAGCGCAAACGTCCCTGCTTGGAGCGGCCATACCCCGTCACCACAAATTGTGGCCGTCGAATCCGCGGTCGACGCGGATAGAAGTAGCGCCGCGTATGCTTGGTGAAGGTCGGCTGACGATAGAGGCCCACTTTCTTTAGGGCGTAAACGGCTTGTCCCTTCACGGCTAACTTAGCAGGCGCTGACGAGGTTGACGAACTGGCGCTAGACACTGTTGATTGGGCGCTGGTCATCGTGCTGGCCGATGACGACGCCTTGTTGCCATGGGTCAAGGGAATATCAACCAACGTTGTATACGGACTATTCATTATTTGAGAGCCATAATTCGCCCAAAGTGTCCGAACTCTCACGGAACTGGCATCAGCCGGAATCCCTTGAATATCCATGTTCTTCAGTTGGTCGAAGTTAATCGTCGTTGGATCCATGTCCCCCGGTTCTAATTCGGTTATCTGCGTTAACGCCCGGTACCAAGGAAAAATATAATGCCACTCATGATTGTTAAAATCAACCTGATTGAATGCGTCAATTTTCTCCTGCGTAATGGGATGCGTTAAGGCACCGATAGGTTCAGCGTCAGGAAGATGGGGACCCGAAAAGCTTTCGAAGCTCGCCGTTTGCGCTGGCGTTTCCAAGCGAAACATGCCAACATTTTGGAAAGACTTCCCCTGCGTAGGGTCTATCGCCAATGTCTTGGGCAAGAATGCAGCTCCTGGCACACCACCTTTAATGACCGCACGACCGTCACTAACGCTTAAGGCCGATTGATCTCGAACCGATCCCCGTTCCGGTAATCCTTGAACGGTGTCAATGACGCCAGATACTGCCAACTTATCAATCGCCGAAAAGTCTGTGATCTGATTTTGACTAACGTTCAAATTATCATACACGACTCCAGAGTCACGCAAGCCGGCTAATTCGTTAAACCCGCTTGTCGTCAAGTCATCGTTTAACATATCTACATCCAGTGGGTTGCTGGCACTCCCGATACACTGGACTAATTTGGCCGCCTTGTGATCAAAATCTGGCTGACCATCAACGCTAATAACACCGAACAGATCCTTAAGCGCACTCATCCCGGTCCAATTTAAAATGGGCTTGGTGACAGTTGGAAACCCTTGACTATCCGGCGAAATGACAAAAACACGGTTGAGCCAATTTTCGTTTTGCCTAAAGTTATCGACCGTTTTCTTCAAATTATCCGTGGGCTTAGCCTGCAGCGCATAAGCCACAGCTTGGCGTAACTCCGCATTCGGAAAAGCCTGTTCGATCGTATCGCCATCCGGTATTGATGTTTGAATTTGCTGCTCAAACTCTGCATCGGCTAGCGTCGGTACCGTACTGGTCTGATTAGCAGTCGACACTTGGGTCGCCGCCTGTACCGTTTGCACGGTCACCCCAGTTATCAGACCAACTCCCACAATCAAGCCCGTTACCAAGATTAACCACTTTGCCTTTTTCACATACATTCAATCATCCCCGACATATTTTGACGTTAACGTCTTATAACGACATTATGCGTCTGCCAGGGCCGCAATACAATCTTCCTCCTAACGAATTCATACGTCAACGACAAATACTGTCGCTAACTTGTGCCCACCAAAAAAGCGCGCCGCCAACAGTCAACACGCTTCCTTGCGGCAATCGCCCACACCCGATTGCCTCACTTATTTTCCGCCATCTGCCGGTTGTACTGGCACTTCAATGCGGCCAGCTTGACCTCGATGACTTCATTTTGATTGATTCGGGTAAAGGCTAACGTCTCATCCATTAGCCGCTGAATCGTGGCCGGTTGTTTGCCCTGGTTGACCGCATTTTGCGTCGCCAGGAACTTCAACCGGGGTAAGTAATAGGTCACCCGCTCATCGGAACACAGTTGCACACCGGTGTCGATGAGTTGATTGCTCAGCCGATACTTCTCTTGGCCCGCGTAGAATTCGGCGGTAAAGAAGATCAGCGTCAGCATGCGCAAGTAGTATTGATTGGGCTCATCCAGATGGTCGTCCGGGTGGTAAGCCTTGATGTGCTGGTAGACCTTTTCAAAGTAAAACTCGGCCTGCTGCATTTCCTGGTGCCGGGCGTACATGATGCCGGACCCCAAAAATGCCAGCTGGGTAAAAATCGTTTGGTGCCGCTCGTCCAGGTCGTTTAAGATCTGAGCAAAGTCAAAGAGAATCTTGTCGGGTTGCTGATTGACTAACGCGTTCACGCACCCGCGCAGGTAACAGAACTGCATCTTCACGTTGATCTCATCGATTTGGTTGATCTTGATCTTCGCCAAGCGTTTCAACACGTCCTGATAATTTTCCATCATCAGTTCCTTTTCGATGTTGTCCAGGTCGTGGCGCAATTGCACCGCCGTTTCCGCGCTTTCCTGGTAGAGATCATCCACCGTTAATCCCAGCCGCACACACAGCTTGCTCAAAATCGTTAACGACGGGACACGATTATTATTTTCAAATTTACTGAGCGTCGCCTGCGTGCAGATTCCCGTACACAGCTTGACTTGGGAAATCTTGAGGGCCTTGCGGCGAGCCACAAAGATGCCAATATTCATTTACCTCACCCTTATTCGTGAATACCTAAAGCGACTTTGGCGTAGCGGGTCATCTTGGCCATGTCCCACGCCGGTTCCCAGACCAGGTTGATCTCGCAGTGTTCCACGCCTTCGACGGCCGTGACCACCTGCTTGATGGCCTCGTCCAAGACGTGCGTCAACGGACAACCCATAGTGGTCAGCGTCATGTCGACCCGGCAAGTATCCCCCGTCACCGTTACGTCGTAGATCAGGCCCAGGTTGACCAGATCGATTCCTAATTCGGGGTCGATCACCATTTCCAACGCCTTCATGACCTGGGATTCTGCCGGCGTTAACTGTTTATCTTCATCCAATATCATCCGTTGACCCTCCTCGTTTTCGTGGTCCGGTTTAACCGATGGACCCTTCCATTTCAAAACTGATCAGGCGGTTCAATTCGACCGCGTATTCCATAGGTAATTGCTTGGTAAAGGGTTCCACGAAGCCCATGACGATCATTTCGGTCGCCTTGGCCTCGGAGATCCCGCGACTCATCAGGTAGTACAACTGCTCTTCGGAAATCTTAGAGACCTTGGCCTCGTGTTCCATGGAAACGTTGGCGTTTGAGATCTCGTTGTACGGAATCGTATCCGATGACGACTGGTCATCCATGATGATGGTGTCACATTCGACGTGGGCCTTGGAGCCATCCGAGTGGCGGCCAAAACGCACCGTCCCGCGGTAGTCCGTGGAGCCCCCGGTCTTCGAGATTGACTTGGACACGATGGTACTCGACGTGTTCTTGGCGTTGTGGATCATCCGTGCGCCGGAGTCTTGGTGGATGTTGTTGCTGGCCACGGCGATCGATAACATGGTTCCGCGCGCGCCTTCACCGTTCAAATAAACGGATGGGTACTTCATCGTGACCTTGGAACCCAAGTTGCCATCGACCCATTCCATTGTCGCGTTTTCCGCGGCGGCGGCCCGCTTGGTTTCCAGGCTGTACACGTTGTCCGACCAGTTTTGAATCGTGGTGTAGCGGCAGTAGGCGTCCTTTTCGACGTTGACTTCCACCACGGCCGCGTGCAGACTGTCCGACGAGTAATTCGGGGCGGTACAGCCTTCCACGTAATCGACGCGCGCGCCGGGTTCCACGATGATCAAGGTCCGTTCGAACTGCCCGGAGTTTTCCGAGTTCAACCGGAAGTACGACTGGATCGGCGTCTTGGTTTGGACACCCTTGGGCACGTAGATAAATGAGCCGCCGGACCAAACGGCCGCGTTCAAGGCCGCAAACTTATTGTCGGTTGGCTTGACCAGCTTGCCAAACCACTTCTTGAACAGTTCGGGGTATTCCCGCAATGCCGTGTCGGTATCCGTGAAAATGATGCCCAGCTTGGCAAAGTCATCGCGCATGTTGTGGTAGACCACTTCTGATTCGTATTGCGCCGATGAGCCGGCCAGGTATTGCCGTTCGGCTTCCGGAACCCCCAACCGATCGAAGGTCTTCTTCAGGTCGGCCGGCACATCGTTCCAGTCACGGTACTTTTTGTCCGTCATTTTCTGGTAGTACAACATGTCCTTGAGATCCAAGCCGGACAGGTCCGGACCGTATTTGGGCATCGGTAATTTCTTGTAAATTTCGTAGGCATTGAGCCGGTATTCCAGCATCCACTGGGGTTCGTGCTTGGCCGCAGATATTTCGCGCACCGTTTGTTCCGTTAAGCCCCGGCCCGTCGAATAGGCGGGTTGAATATCATCGTGGAATCCAAACTCGTAGTCCTTATCTTGGACCACTTCTTCTGGCATCGTTGACATTATGCTTCCTCCTCATCTGTCGGCGTCTCTTCTAACAACGCCCGCTGTAAGGCCCACCAAGCTAGCGTGGCACATTTGATACGGGCCGGAAAACTCATGATACTGGACAAAATGGCGGCATCCCCCAATTCATCGAGGTCTGCTTGCGGGTGCTTGGTGCCCATCACCATATCGGAAAAGGTCTTGGCCATCCGCAAGGCGGTCTCCTTGTCCTTGCCCATCACGGCATCGGTCATCATGCTGGCGGAGGATTGACTGATGGTGCAGCCGTCGCCGCTAAAGCCGATGTCTTGAATTTTCTCCTGATCGTCCAACTGAATCGACAGATTGATCACGTCGCCACAGGTGGGATTTTTCAGGGTAATGGTATTGGTACTTGTTGCGAGGTCGTGCTTGTGCCGGGGGTGATCCGCGTGATCCAAGATGACTTCCCGGTACAAACTATTCAGCTTTGACAGCCCCATGATTGAAGAACTCCTTTGTTTCGGCCAGGGCGACTAGTAAGCGATCAGCGTCCTGCTTGGTATTGTAAAGATAAAAGCTGGCGCGGGCCGTCGCAACCAATCCTAAATAAGTCATTAGTGGTTGCGCACAGTGATGCCCGGCGCGCACGGCCACGCCCTCCATGTCTAAGGCGGTCGCAATGTCGTGCGGGTGAATGCCCTTGACGTTAAAGGCAATCACGCCGGTATGTTTGGCGGGATCGTGTGGGCCATAGACTGCCAGGTCCGGATCCGCCACGAGCTTGGGTAATAAGTAATCGACAATCGCTTGTTCGTGAGCAGCGACGTTGGCCATCCCGATGTCACTCAGGTAGTCCACGGCACTCCCTAAGCCCACGGCGCCGGCGATATTTTGGGTGCCGGCCTCGAACTTATACGGCAGTTGTGCCCAGGTACTGTCCTGTTGGTGCACGAAGTCGATCATTTCGCCCCCAAATTGATACGGCGGCATCTGTTCTAACAACGCGCGTTTGCCGTACAGCGCGCCGATGCCAGTCGGGCCCATCATCTTGTGTCCGGAAAAGGCGTAGAAATCAACGTCTAGCGCCTGGACGTCGACCGGGTGATGCGGTACGGCTTGGGCCCCGTCGCCCACGATGATGGCCCCGTGTTGGTGGGCTAATTTGGCCAGGTCTGCCAGGGGATTGAGCGTTCCCAAGACGTTGCTGGCATGGGCGATGGCCACGATCTTGGTCTTGTCGGTGATCTTGTCAGCCGCGTCGGCCATGTCGAGTTCACCGTCGGCCGTCAGCCCAATGTACTTGAGCGTGGCGTGCTTTTTGATGGCCAACTGTTGCCAGGGAATCAGGTTACTGTGGTGCTCCATGATGGAGATGACGATCTCATCGCCAGCCTGGATGACCTGCTCGCCATAGGTGCTAGCCACCAGGTTCAGGCCATCCGTGGTCCCCTTGGTGAAGATGACCTCGGCGGATTCGGCCGCGTTGATGAAGTGTTGGACCTTGACCCGAGCGTTCTCGTAGTCCTCGGTCGCCCGTTCGGCCAGGGTGTGCACGCCGCGGTGGACGTTGGCGTTGTCCGTCTGGTAGAAATGGACCAGGCTGTCAGTCACCGCCGTGGGCCGTTGCGCCGTGGCGGCGTTATCCAAATAGACCAACTGCTCATCGTTGACCTGTTGATTTAAGACGGGAAAGTTTTTGCGAATATCTAAGATGTTAGCGGCCATTTTCAAGTTTCCTTTCAATGATAGCAATTAACTGTTGGCGAACGGCCTTGGCCGGAATGGCACTGAGCACGGCCCCCAGGAAGCCCCGGATGACCAGGCGTTCGGCCGTTTCGCGTTCCAGGCCCCGGCTCATCAGGTAGTAGAGTTGTTGTTCGTCGACCTGTCCGACACTGGCGGCATGACCAGCCATCACGTCGTTTTCATCGATCAACAGGATCGGGTTGGCGTTGCCGTGCGCCTCACTCGACATCATCAACAGCCGGTTTTCCTGTTCGGCCTCGGACCCCGCGGCCCCGTGAATGATGTCGCCGATCCCGTTGTAGACCAGTTCGGACTGCTCTAAGATGACGCCCCGCTGCAGGATGTTGCCGTTGGTATGCTTGCCACGGTTGGTGATCTTGGTGTTCACACCCATCCGCTGGTCGTGGTCGGTGATGGCGATGACCTTGGCGTCAGCCTGGGCGCCGTTGCCATTCAACTCCGTATCGAAGTTGCCGATCGTGTCGCCTTCGTTCATGAACCCGACGGCCCAATTGACCACGGCATTGTCATCCGCGTAGGCCCGGCGTTCCACGTAAGCCAGCGTCTGCGGGCCCAACTCATCCAAGGCCGCGATGGTCACGTGACTATTGGCGTGGGCCACAACTTCCAGCAGGCAATTGGCCAGGTTGGTCTGGTCACCCACCGTCGTCAAATGCTGGTTGATTGAAAATTCGGCGTTGCGACCGGCCACGGCCAAGACGTGTGAGACCAGCGGCTGGTCTTGTGTGTTGTCCTGGACCAGTTGCACGTCGACGGGGTCGGTGATCACCACGTTATCCGGCACGTACAAGAAGACCCCAGCGTTCAGGTAAGCCGTGTGGTAGCTGGCCAAACGGTTTTCGTTGGCCTGGATGGCTTTGGTCATGAAGGCCGCTTGGACCAGGTCCGGATACTCGCGGGCCGCCGTAAAAATGTCGGTCAAGATGACGCCTTGTTCTTGTAAGCTTTCGGGCAAATTGACCCGCACCGTGGTCTGGCCGACCTGCACGATCTGGCAGTCACTTTCAGCGGTAGCGGCCAGCTCAGGAGCGGACTGTCGCCAAGCCAAGGTGTCAGGCATCATGGCCCAGTCGCGGTAGTTGAAGCGTTGGACCCGCGGCATTGGCAGGTCTGGCATTTGCGCCAAGGCTGCCAAGCGTTTGTGAATCAACCACGTGGGCTCATTGTGTTGCTGGGCAGCGGTTTGGATAGCCGTCGCCGTTTGCGATTGCGTTTCCATGGTATCCATTTTGCCACCCCCTAATCTTCATCCACGAGGGCTACGTCGATGTTCAAATCATCACGTAACCCGGCGTAACCTTCCTTTTCCAACCGTTCGGCCAATGAAGCGTCGCCGGTCTTGACGATGCGTCCGCCCATCATGATGTGGACCACGTCAGGCACGATGTAGTTCAACAGGCGTTGGTAGTGGGTGATGATCATGGACCCGAAGTTGTCGCCGCGCATGGCGTTGACCCCTTTGGAGACCACCTTCAGTGCATCGATGTCCAAGCCCGAATCGATTTCATCTAGCAGGGCAAATGACGGCTTGATCATCAACAACTGGAGGATCTCGTTACGTTTCTTTTCCCCACCGGAGAAGCCTTCGTTCAAGTAACGTTCCGTCATGGCTTCGCTCATATCCAAAATGTCGAGGTTCTTATCGAGTTCCTTCAAGAAATCCATGACCGAGATCTGGTCATCCTTGGGCCGCCGAGCATTGACCGCCGCCCGCAGGAATTCCGCGTTGGTGACGCCTTGGATTTCGGCCGGATACTGCATCGCCAGGAACAAGCCTTTGCGGGCCCGTTCATCGACCGGCATGTCCACGATGCTTTCACCGTTCAACAGAATGTCACCTTGCGTCACGTGGTAGGCCGGCTGACCCATAATGGTTTGTGACAACGTTGATTTACCAGTCCCGTTCGGCCCCATGATGGCGTGAATCTCGCCGGTCTTCATGGTCAAGTTGACCCCTTTTAAAATTTCTTTAGCCGTTTGGTTTTCCTCATCGGTCACTTCGGTCACTTCAACGTGTAAATCTTTGATTTCTAGTGTTGCCATTATCCATCAACCTCCATTAGGTATGAAATTCACTGTTAAGGCGTCTTGTCATTGACGGCTTTGTGCGATTTTCACAAATTATGCCCGCATATTCCGTGAAGTGTGCATAAAATTATTCCAGAGTGTTTCGCTCTAGGCCGCTCTTTGTAAGCGCTTGACATTATTATAGGCAGAATATTCCTGGAATAATATTAGGCATTTCCCTAATATATGTGAAAGTGCTTACATGGTAAGCTAGAACCAATTAATCAGAAAGTATTTCATTTGAAAGGCCTGATGAGCATGCAACTCCGTTATTCAGAATCAGCCTATCCGATCGTTACCGTTCAGCAAATGCGCCAACTCGATGGTCAGACGGCCCATCGTTTACAAAACCTCGGCATCCATCCCGGCAGTCAACTCACTGTTTTGCGGGAATATCCGTTTCACGGCCCCGTCATCGTCGAATTCGACCAACAGAAGATCGGCATTCGCTACGTCGTTTTCCAATCACTACTAGGGGGGCAATAGCATGACCACCGTTGCCCTCTTAGGAAATCCAAATACTGGCAAGACCACGCTCTTTAACGAGCTGACGGATAAATACGCCTACGTCGGTAACTGGGAGGGGGTCACCGTGGACAAGAAGCTCGGCCGCATTCGCCACTCGGAAATGGTGGTGGTCGACCTGCCGGGCATCTACTCACTGACACCGATCACCAAGGACGAGGCGGTGGCCTGTAACTACCTGCTCAACGACTCGCCGGACATGATCTTAAACGTCACCAACGCCAGTCAGCTCAAGCGCAACATGTTGTTGTCCATTGAGTTGCTGGAGTTCGGCCGGCCGGTGGTCCTAGCATTGAACATGATCGACGACCTCAAGGCCAACGGCATCAGCTACGATTTCGCCGAACTGGCGAAGCGCCTGGGCTGTCAGGTGCGCGCCACCAACGCCCGGAAGAAATCGGGCCTGGATCAGCTGCGCCAAGAACTGTTGGCCACGCCGCCGACCGCCACGCAACCGCTGCATCTGGCCTATCCCGCGGCCGTGCAAGCCGCCATCACCCAGGCCAGTCAGGCATTGGTCACAGACTATCAGCTGACGCCGGCCTTCGCCAATTGGCTGGCGATCCAGTATCTGAACCGCAACCAAATCGTGCGCCGTTACGCCAACAAGCACCACTTACAGCCCTTGTTGCGCCACCAGCAAGCCTACGACGACCAGAACTTTGAGGAGCAGATTTTCCAAACGCGCCTGGCCTTCATCGACGACACGCTGACGGCCACCACCAAATACTTACACGAGGTGTCCAACGCCAATCTCACGGCTAAGATCGACCGCATCGTGACCCACCCCGTCTTGGGCTTGCCCATTTTCGTGGGCATATTCCTGTTAATGTTCAAATTATCCTTCGATTGGATCGGCACGCCGCTGTCGGATGGGCTGGACGCCTTTATTTCCGGCCCGCTATCCGCCACGGCCAACCAGTTTCTGACTAGCATCGGCGCCATCCCCTTCCTGAAGTCCCTGATCGTGGACGGCATCATCGCCGGGGTTGGCGGGGTCTTGAGCTTCATCCCGCAAATCTTCGTCCTGTTCGCCTGCATCTCCGTGCTGGAGGATTCCGGCTACATGGCTCGCGCGGCGCTGGTGACCGATCGGCTAATGCAGCTGATTGGTCTCAACGGCAAGGCCTTCATCCCGCTGATCATCGGCTTTGGCTGTAACGTGACCGGCATCATGGCCGCCCGCACCATCGAACAACCCAAGGAGCGGCTGGTCACCACGCTGATTTCGCCATTCATGAGCTGTTCGGCGCGCCTGCCAATCTACGGCCTGTTCGTCGCCGCCTTCTTCCAGCGTAACCAGGCGCTGATCGTCTTGTCCCTGTACTTCTTAGGCATCGCGGTGGCCCTCCTGATGGCCAAGATCTATCAGTGGGTCTTTAAGATTCGCGAAAACACGGTCTTCATCATCGAGCTGCCCAAATACCACGTGCCACGACCGGACATCATCGCCATGGGCACCTGGGAAAAGGGCAAGGGCTTCATCCGCAAGGCCGGCACCGTCATCTTCGGCGGCACCGTGCTGATCTGGTTGCTGTCCAATCTGGGCCCTCGCGGTATCGTGACCAACATCGACCAAAGTTTCTCCGCGGCAATTGGCCAATTCGTGCTACCCCTCTTCCGGCCCATCGGCATCACCTCGTGGCAAACGATCAGTGCCCTGATGACCGGCGTGCTCGCCAAGGAAGTCATCAGTTCCAGCATGATTGTGCTCTTTCATTTGAGCGGGCAAACGGGCCTGATCGCCACGTTCAGCTCGCTGTTCACCCCACTGTCGGCCTACGCGCTACTGGTCTTCATCCTGATCTACGCCCCGTGCTTCGCGACGTTAGCGGCCATCAAGGCCGAGACCAACTCGAAAAAATGGGCGCTGTACTCGGTGGTCTCCAGCACCGTGATTGCCTACCTGGCAGCGCTACTCATCTACCAGGTCGGTTCACTGTTCATTTAAAAAAGGAGTCCTGACTATGTCCTTGTTCCTCAACATTCTCATCGTGGCCATCATCATCGGCGGCGCGGGCGTCGTGCTCTACCGCCACCTGAAAAAATCCAAGGCTGGCAGCTGTCCGGCGTGCGAGTACGATTGCGCCGCCAAGCAGCAGTTGAAAAAACACCAAATGGAACAGCATCACTCATCATAAACAAAGCCGTCGTGGCCGCATCCCGGAAGGATTGTGGCCACGACGGTTTTTTGTTAGCGGTTAAATGATTACCATGAGAATCTTGATGTTAGCACTCGTTGTTGACCACTTCGTAGCGGGAACTGGCCGCCTACCGTTCGCTAAATATGGGTTGGAACGCTGGGACGGGCCGAGCCAAAGGGCGGTCTCAAAGTGGCCTCATGGCCGAAACGTGCGCCAACAGGCAACTGGTTCCGCTTAACACTGCTAGACAAATAATCCAGGACCGGGATTATCCGCCTAGCACCGTTAATGCTCGCCAGTTAAACGCCCGTCGTCACACTCTTGTCCCGTGCCAACTGCTGCTGATAGTGCAAGAACAACCCGGTGAACTTGCTGTCGCTGGCCGCTTCCCATGGCTTGGGCGTACCGCAGTAGTGCAGCACCACCGTGTGAGCCATCACCCAGTGAATCTCGTAGGCGTTCAGGCTGCGGGTCTGGTAGACGACATATTTGCGCGTGTCGTAGTTCCAGATTTCCTCGGGAATTTCCAAAATGTCCGCGCCGTACAGGAAGTTTAGAATGTCTTGGTCCGGCAAGATCAGCTCGCTTTCGTACTGCTGAATCGCCGCGGTGATGTCGCCGAGCTTGATTTTGGCCCGCGCTTGGTCGAGGTCGATCACCAGCACGCCGGAATTGAAATAGGCCGTTGTTGTGCCCAGCCGCAGCTGATTCAAGCCGTCCACCAGCTTGGTCACGCCGCGATGGACGGCCGCCGCCAACATCTTCCCTTGCAAATCAAGCGTCCACAGCGGCCGCAACGGGTTGATGACCAGGACGTCTGGATCCAAGTAGATCACGCGCTTGACCGTTGGCGGCAAAATTTGCCCGCTCAGCAGTCGAAAGTACATTTCCTTAGGATACCGCTTGATCAAGGGCACCCCCGCCGCAAAATCCGTGGTTACTTGTTCATTGCTGAACGACCAGTCAAAGCTGTCCGTGAGCTGCCGCACTGACGCCACTTCCGACGCCGTCAGTGACGCGTGCAGTAACCACAAGTGAATCCGTTCGCCCGGATTATTGGCGTGTACCGAGTACAGCATCACCTTCAGCGGCGCCAAGTAGCCCGCGTTCAGGGTCACCAGTAAATTCATCTCATCCGTCAAGTTGTCCACCGACCTTCACTTAGTCTATCCGATTCCATTTAACCACAATCCCCCGATTTCCGCTGGCATGAACGCTCCGCTCGCCAAAATATACCCACTCCCCCAAAACCCTGCATAAATCCAGGAATAAAATGCCGCCAGTATTTTATGCCAAAATGACATGGAAAACTTTGCCGATTTTCGCTAAAATTCGGCGAATCCTTGTTAAATCACGTTTTCACGGCATTTTGCCGCCGCCAACTATTAGGCAAAACCCTCAATTATGCCAAATGGGGGGTGTTTTTTTAATATAGAATCGTATATAAAAACCTGGTATTTTCACGAATATCCGGGAGAATTGCCGGGAATTTTTTACCCGAGTTGCGAGACATGCTATTCTCTAAGTGTTCAAGGCACGTGAAAGAAATAACAAGGTACTTAACCAAGTTCATCCCAACCGTCACGGGCCTCATCATTATGGCAATCAACCAAATCAAAAAAAGATAGTGAGGGTATCAGCATGACTAAAAAATATGAAACAGAAGCCCCAGGATACACTATGACCACGGTGATGGAAGAAGCTGCGCGTTGCTTACTTTGCCACGACGCACCATGTTCCAAGGCCTGCCCCGCTGACACTGATCCAGCGCGCTTCATCCGCAGCGTGCGCTTCAACAACGTGAAGGGCGCTGCCGAAACGATTCGGGAAAACAACGCCTTGGGTGCCATTTGTGCCCGCGTTTGCCCGACCGAAAAATACTGTGAACTGGCTTGCTCCCGGACCGGCATTGACTGCCCCATTGATATTGGTGGGATTCAACGCTACGTCACCGACTTTGAACAAGCCGCTAAGATGGATATCTTAAAGCAAGGCAAGTCCAACGGCCACCACATCGCCATCGTCGGTAGTGGTCCTGCCGGCTTACAAGTTGCCACGACCATGTTGACCAAGGGTTACGCCGTTGATATTTACGAAAAGGCGGAAAAGGCCGGCGGTTACCTGACCTACGGGATTCCTGAATACCGGCTGCCAAACGACATCGTTGAATACGAAATCAAGCGGATCGTCAACTTGGGTGCCAACATCCACTACAACACCACGGTCGGCAAAGACATCATGATGGACGAGCTGAAGGCCAACAATGACGCCGTGGTTATCGCCGTTGGGGCCAGCGAAAGCAAGGTCTTACCGATGTTTGCCGACAACGAAAACGTAGAAACGGCGGTCGGCTTCTTGGCCCGCGTCAAAGAAGCCAAGGGTAACATCACCGACTTACCAGAAAATGCCGTTGTCGTTGGTGGTGGGGACGTTGCCATGGACGTGGCCACGACCTTACGTCGCTTAAACGTCAAGAACGTGACCGACATGGCCTACGAAGAATTTGACGAATTCAAGGCCTCCAAGAAGGAACTCAAGGGCACGCGTGAAGCCGGCGTTACCATCGTCGACGGCTACGTACCAACCGCTGTAAACGGCAATGAAGTTACCTTCAAGCACCGCCACATCGATAGTGAAATGACCATCAAGTCCGACAAAATCATCTTGGCAGTCGGCCAACGCGTCAACGCCGCTAACCTGGGCATCACCATCGATAAGAACGAAGAAGTCCCTTACGCTGGTTACGGCACCGCCGATCCAAAAGTCTTCGTCACGGGTGACATTGCCCAAGGCGACAAGACCGTGGTTTGGGCCGTTCGCAAGGGTAAGGAAGTCGCAGAACAAATGGATAAAATGATTATGGGTTCCGCAAAAGAAGCCGATTTGGTAGGAGGTAACGAATAATGATTAAAAAAGACTTATCCGTAGATTTCTTAGGCGTACATTTTGAAAATCCGTTTCTCCTATCCTCTTCACCAGTAGGTAACTGTTACGAAATGTGTGCCAAGGCCTTTGATGAAGGCTGGGCTGGGGTCGCGTTCAAGACGATTGGCCCTAAGCACTTTAAAGTTGATGAAGTGTCGCCCCGGTTTGACGAACTGACCAAGGAAGGCACCCCGTTCGTTGGGTTCAAGAACATGGAACAGATTGCCGAACACTCCTTGGAAGACAACTTACATGACCTGAAGAAGTTAAAGGAAAACTACCCCACCAAGATCATCATCGCTTCCATCATGGGGACCAACGAACAAGACTGGGAAGAACTGGCCCAATTGGTCACGGAAGCCAAGGCCGACATGATCGAAATGAACCTGTCTTGCCCACAAATGACTTCACACGAAATGGGTTCTGACGTCGGGACCAACCCTGAACTGGTCAAGAAGTACTGTGCCGCCGTTCGTCGCGGAACTGATTTGCCAATCCTGGCCAAGATGACGCCGAACATCACCGACATGGTGCCCGCTGCCAAAGCCAGCCTAGATGGCGGGGCTGACGGGATTGCCACCATCAACACCGTGAAGTCCATCGCCAACTTAGACATCGACCGCAAGACGGCCTTACCAACGGTTGACGGCAAGGGCTCTATCTCCGGTTTCTCCGGGAAAGCCGTTAAGCCAATCGCCTTACGCTTCATCCAACAATTACGGGAAGCTGCCGGCATGGAACAACTGCCAATCTCCGGGATCGGTGGGATCGAAACCTGGCAAGACGCCGCTGAATTCCTCCTGTTAGGCGCAACCACCCTGCAAGTCACTACCTCCGTCATGCAATACGGCTACCGGATCGTGGAAGACATGAAGAACGGGTTGATGCACTACATGGAAGAACAAGGGGTTGACCACCTGTCAGACATCATTGGCGTGGCCAACAAGAGCATCGTGCCCGTTGAGTCTCTGAACCGGGACTACAAGGTTTACCCAAAGATCGACTGGGACAAGTGCATTGGCTGTGGCCGTTGCTACATCTCTTGCTTCGACGGGGCGCACCAAGCTATCCAATGGAATGAGGAAGCCCGCCGCCCAACGGTCGATACCGACAAATGTGTCGGCTGCCACCTGTGCAACCTGGTCTGCCCAGTGGGCGCCATCTCGACTGGTGAAGTTGTGATGAAACCAGGCCGCGAAGGCAATCCAGAAGACATCAAGGTTGAGTCACCACGCTTGACGCATTTCTAAAACGTTAACCGCGTCATACCCGCTGTCCGGGGGATTAAAAAATTGAGTGATTGGGGTGTGACGCTCCTAAAAGAGGCTGGGCCAAAACCAAGGGGTTGAAGGCCCGCCTCATTTTGGGTTTAAACGTTTTACCTAAAGTCCTTGCGCTGTTTCCTAGAATCAGATACACTGTAACTCTGACTACGAAATGGAAGCGCTAACTAGTAAAGGGGAAATCACATCATGAAAATTAGTAAAAAAGTTTGGTTCGACTCCATCGGCGTTGGTGGGTTCACCATCGTTTACAGCTTGATCATGACTGGCTTTTCACTGTGGATGGGTGCCGCCGCCTTCATTGCGGTCTCCTACTTCTTCGGTGCCGGCTTCCCGAAGGATAAGATCTGGAATATTCTGTTGAGTTTCTGCCTGGGCCTCATCTGGGGGCTGATGGCCTTCTCCCTGCTGCACGTGTCTTGGATTTCTGGGCTAGTGGCCTCGTCCGTGATGTTTGGTATCTTGACGTTTGCCGCCCTCTTCTTACAGGGGACCATCCTGCCATTCACCGAGGTGCCGGCTTGGCTGATCACTTGGGGGACGACCATGCTGATCATCTCCAACATCACCATCAAGAGCTGGCCGATGTTTTGCTTTGAACTGCTGGCCTCAATGTTCATGGGCATCTTCGTCATCGGCTACGCTTCGGACTACTTCAACAAGGTCATGTTCAAGTTGTTCCCGGAAAAGAAGCCCAAGGACGACGACAGCCAGGACCACGATACGGCTGATAAGGGCGAACCTGAGGACCAGTTGGGTTAAGGATTTGTGGTAAGTGAAAACGTCACAGTAACTAGACGACCAATCGTTTAGTTACTGTGACGTTTTTTAGTTATCGCATATTCATTTTACCCGTAAATCTCAGTCACTACTTCACGCCGACCGTGTTTCCCCGGAAAACAGAAACCTTACGTTCCGTGGTAACGGTAATCCGACCGTTCTTCAGGACGTACAACCGATCTGGGATGTCGATAACAGCATCATTCTTGACCTTAGTATCAAGAAGTACCAAGTCAGCGTCATCGCCTTCCTGAACACCGTATGCTGGCAAATGCAGAATCTTAGCCGGATTATTCGTCAACATATCCAAGACAGTTGGCAAGTCATCCAAGCCACCTAAGTGAGCCACTGGCACTGCTAAGAAACCAACTTGCATGATATCACCATTACCAAATGGGGTAAATGGATTACGGATGTTATTCGTAGATAACGCTACGTTAACACCGCCATCCCGCAATTTCCGAATTGGAGTGACACAACGCCGTACATTGTAAGTATCAGTCCGACCGCCCAGATGAAGGTCCGTTTCTGGTAATGAAATGACATTGACCTGTGCCTTATGAAGCAGTTCGATGATTGGCTTTAACTTCTCTGGTGGAACAGCCGCTAAAGCAGTTTCATGGCCAACCGTGACCCGACCTTCCCAGTGCTCTTGAATCGTCTTCTCAGCAATATACTGAACAGTCAACTTATCAGCATCATCAAAGAAGTCTTGGTGGAAGTCCACGTCCTTATTGTATTTCTTAGCCAATTCAAAGATATAATCAATGTGCTGCTTAGGATCTGGATCAACGTAAGGAATCCCGCCGACAACATCGGCCCCCATCTGCATAGCTTCATCCATCATCTTCGTCATTCCTGGTAATTTGAAGATACCATCTTGAGGGAAGGCCACAACCTGCATGTCCAACATGTCCTTGTACTCTTCCTTCAATTGCAAAATCGTCTTGAAACCATCAAATCCGGCTTCAGGTGAAAATTCTGCATGAGTCCGCATACTTGTAACCCCGTGTTCAATTTCCATCTCCAAGGCCTTCTTAGCCCGAGCATAGATATCTTCACGCGTGAACGTAGGCTTAGCCTTAGCTGTTACAGCAATAGCTTCCTTTAACGTCCCTGACTGGTTGTGTACCCGATTCGAAATCAATGCTTTGTCCAAGTGAATGTGTGATTCAACTAATCCTGGAATCAGAACATGCCCATCCCCTGCAATCACTTTGTCTGCAGGTTCATTAATCTCTGGTGCAATCTTAACAATCTTACCATTGTCGATGGCAACGTCCTTCAACGATTCATTATCATTTAAGCGAACCTGTTTAAATAAAATGTCCATGATATATTCACTCCATTATTAGGATTTTAAAGCCTGTTGAATACAGTTACGAACCAATGTTAAGCGCTTACATTATATGTTCATTTTCACACATACTCGTTATAAATACATTAGGAGACTTGTATAAGTTTCCTATTAATTTTTATCCTACTCAGACAACCTAGCTGTTAAACCAGTTGCAAAGCCGAATAACGTATCTATTCCCGACGTATGCCCAAAATTCTCAACTGATTGAATTGCAGCTAGTATGTCAGTTGTTGAGCCTTGTTTGAGTGCGGCTATCAAGTGAATGAGCTTCTGTGAGGCTACTCGCTCACTAGCCGCTCGTAAATATGCGACAGATACACTAGTCGTCACGTTCTGCTTAGCTAACGTTGCTAACGTTTCTCGCCATAATGCTGCTCGCGGATCTTGAAAAGCAGTCAGAGCCGTTGTAAAACCAACCATGATATCGTCTCCGCTGGGGGTCAGGCCACGACCACGACCCACTAAATGACCAGCAACGGCTTGAATATCTGCTGCCAAGTTGGCCGACAGTAGCTGATTGCTTAACCGACTAGCTTGCTCCATATTGGCTAGCCCCCATTTTTCCTGAAACGGAATTTGCTGAAATTTAGCCAACGCTGCTGGTAATAAGGTTGGTGACAGATTCGTAGGTACTGTCAAATTAACCTCTTTCAGCGTCATTACAGGCACTGCTAACACCGTCATTTGCGTATAAAGGTAGATAGTTCCATTGATAAATCTAGCCTGATCATCAACGCTTACCTGCCGTAGGATTGACATAACTTGATCATCCGGTAACGTAATCCCTAAACAAGACAGTGTCTCCGTTTTCCGGCCCAAGTGAAATAATATTCCTGAAAACTGAATATTCAGACTGTGCTTAAACAGGCCCGTCACTCGGCCACAATCGTGGTTAAACAAATAGAGAGACAGCCAACTGCTTCTCTCTCCATTTGCAAGGTCATTATCAGTCATCAACGATAACCCCTTTATGCTTCAACTAATTCTTTATCCATAGACTTGGCTTCATCAGCTTCAATGAGCCCCATGTGTTGAGCATAAGCTACTAATGCCTTTTCAAAGCAAGCCAATGGTGCATGCACCGTTCCGGCACCAACTTGTCCAACACCCGCAACTTTGCTGGCAATCCCGGTGTTAATCACTGGTGTAATTCCTGTTTCAACCACCTTCACAATATCGATTCCCATAGCAGTTCCTTGGAAATCCCAAGTTGGAATCGAGAAGTTTGGGTTACGGCCTAGCGTGATCTTAGCCATTTGGTTACTAATCTTTTGGGCGTCCTTGAAACCACCCGCACCAACGAATCGGGTAACACCCGGTGCAGCAATCATAGCCATGCCACCAAAGCCAACTGTTTCGGCAATGGCACTATCACCCATATCTGGATTAGCGTCATCTTGCGAGAAACCTGTGAAGAACAGGCCTTCTGGCGTATTGACTGGAGCCGTGAACCATTGATCACCTAATGCACTGATACGAATCCCGAAATCTTTCCCATTTCGAGTCATGGTCGTCACGACAGTTCCTTTATGATAAGTCCGAGCTGCGTCAACCATTGACTTACCAGTTGCCATCATGATGCTTAGGAAGAATTGATCCGTGTCTGCTAAGAATTGAATGACTTCTTGCTTGGTCTTTTCGGCAATATCCAACGACACAATCAACGGCGCAACTTCCTTGAGGAAGACTAGGCTAGCCGCGATATTCCGTTGATGGAATTCGTCACCCATAGTGATTGCTTTGGCCATCATGACGTTCACGTTTAATCCGCCATCTAGCTTCTTTAACGCCGCACTTAACGTCGGTGCTAAGACATTGGCCATCCAATTCAGTCGGTCAATGACCTCTTGGGAATAAGCACCAAACCGCAGAACTTTACCAATTCCTTCATTCATCGTGCAATAGGCATCGTTGCCTTTCAGCTTATTTTTAATGACTAGGACTGCCATATGTTCTGAGGTAATCCCACCCATAGGACCTACAGCGTTGACATCATGGTTGCAGAGAAAATCAATTTCCTCATTTTCTAACATCCGCCGTGCTTCAGCTTCATCCTTCGCCCAGCCTTCAAACAAGACTGCACCGATGCAGCCACCTTGCATTGGTGACGTCATCTCAGCATATGTGATTGGTGAACCAGCATGTAACAACGTGTGATGCCCCTTCAACTCTGGAATCACACTTCCTGCAGGAACCACGTCCGTTAAGAATGGTGCCGCCTGCTTCAAATCTGTCATCACGTGATTGTTTTCAGTTTGCCGATCTTTTAAGGCCTTGACCCGCTTGATCAATTTAATCATCTTAGGATTACCACCGGCAATTGGTTGCCAGTCAAACTGAACGCCAGTACCACCGAACTTCAGAACCGGTTTCAAGAACTCTGCCACACCAACATTTATAACCCGAGGCTTAGTGTATAACAAGTCCAAAAGAGACTCGCTGGAGGCCGGAACAGGTGCTGTCTTCTGCGTGTAAGGTACAACTGCTTTATCAGGTTCATTGACATCCTTACCAATCAGGTTCAGGGCAACACGTACAGCTTGAGCATTGCTATCACAAACAATTGCACCCGCCGCTGCTAATAATTTCCGCGCTTCTTGGTAGTCTTGCGGGTCTTCATTGGTCCCCACAATCGTCGTCACAAATTTAAGTTCTGGTCGCTTAGCTAATGCGTCCTTAACCGCCTTAGCTAATGCGTCAGCCATCTGATCATCCGTTCCATACCCTAAGACATCATCCAACAAAATGACACCCGTATCTGATTTTTCAGCATACTCATTGATCTTTTCAATTCGAATCCGTGGATCGATCATCGGATGTGGCCGACCTTGGGTATAGATATCATCACCTAAGTCGAGAACCTCGTTGCCATTAGCCCGCAAGACATAGCCCTCATCAGAAATAATGCCACCTAAGTTCAGAGCTTCTGAGATCAGCATTCCTGCTTCATAGGCTAATGTCCCTCCAGAATACAAGCCGATAACTTTCTTACCAACTAGCTCTGGTCCTGCTGTTTGTAATGGCTTAGCTGCATAGTAATTAGGCTTAACCGGTTTATGATCCGCTAAATCCATCGCAATCCGAGCGGTTTCTTCCAACGTATGTGCCAAGTAAACTGAGCCTTCATGATGGTCTGGCTTTTCGCCCAAGAAGATGGCCACGACAGGCTTATTGATACTGTGCAACAACTTTACAACATCATCGCGGACTTCTTTTGCCGGCGGCTTGGAAATAATCCCAACCACTTCTGTTGGGTCATGATGTGCCAATCCAGCGATTGCATCCTCCATGGTAATTGCACCAACAGGATCCGACAAGTCACGGCCACCCGTACCGATCGCATGAGTGACCCCGCCGCCTAGTCGTTCAATGATTGTCGTAACTTCTTGAATACCAGTCCCTGAAGCGCCAACTAAGCCGATGTTGCCTGAGCGAACCACATTGGTGAAGGCTAGCGGTACGTTACTAATGATACCAGTCCCACAATCAGGCCCCATCACCAGCAAGCCTTTCTTATGCGCCTTTTTCTTTAAACGCGTTTCATCTTCTAGAGAAACATTGTCACTAAAAACAAAGGCATTCAGATTATTGTCCAGAGCATTATCAATTTCGTCTGCCGCATAAACACCGGGAACTGAAATCAATGCCAAATTTGCATCTGGCAATTGCTTCTTAGCATCTTCCCAATTAGTCACGTTCTTAGAGTCAGTACTGTCATCATCAGATTTAACTGATAAATCGCTTAGGAAATCATCAGTCGCACTAAGCACTTGATCCATGACACTAGCGTCGTCTGAATCCAAGACAATCATCATATCATTGGGCTGAGCCGCCTTAGCTTCTTCAGTTAACAATCCCGCCTCATCAAAAATATCTTTGTTGGCGGCCGTTCCCATCATGACTTGAACCTTGTTAACACCTGGCATATCGCTAATGTTATTGGTCAAGAGCATCAAGTTGATGGAATCTTGATAGCTATTTTTCTTAATTACGGTATATAACACAATCTCTACCTCCTTGGTTACCTCAATTACAAGTCCAATCATAAGGAACTTCAGTAAAGATTACATTGCCCTGACCAGATAAGGTCGTTTCGCAATCTTTATCTTCTGAGGATAAAGGAAAGCGCTGCCTATTCATTGAATTTTATCTTGTTGAGAGTAATATATGGGTATAGCTTACCACGATTAACCAAAGGAGGTTTATCATGTCAGTTACCATGAAAGACGTCTGTCACATTGATTCTCTTCAATCTGCTCAAACAATTGCGGGGTACCAAGGACAGGACAATCTCGTTAATAACGTCATGATCATGGAGGCACCCGATGTCGAGCGCTGGATCACCCCTCACGAATTGCTGATTACTGCTTTACCTGGTTTCGATCAGTTATCCGTGACTGAACTCTCCAAGTTTATGGAGACCCTTCACAAAAATTCTTGTAGCGCATTAATCGTTAAAATGACCCGATTTATTACGCAAATTCCCCAGACCATCGTAACCCAATGTGACCATTACCAGATTCCGCTAATTCAGATTCCAGAAGCAATTAAGTACAGTGATATTTTACTGCAGGTCATGCAACTACTCTTCAACGAGAAAAACCGATTGTTGGATCAATACAAGACCATCAACCAGCAATTCGTGAATTTAGCTATTCATGGCGGGTCTATGCAATCTATCGCCGATATGTTAGCAACTTTGATTCATAATCCCGTCACTATTTTCCAAGTTAAAGACAACGTTGAGCAAACCATAGTACATAGTAAAAACTCAACAAACGACTCAGCTCTCGTTCAGTTCACGAAACGCCAGCCACTTCCCAAGAAGGGATATACCAATTATCAGTATTACCAAGCCCCCCTCATGGATTCAACCGTACAACAGCTCATCGTTAAGATTCCACAAAGCCGTGTCGATGAGGTCTATCTGGGTATCTTTATTCAACGAGAACCCATTCGTGATATTGACTTTATGGCTATTGAAAACGCCGTTAACTTTACCCAAATGGAGGCACTCAAGCGATCGGCGGTTAAACAAAGTATGCGGACCTATGCCAACGACATTATTGACGACTTAATCAACGGTAAAATCACAACGCAAGAACAATTCGACAATACCCTAGCCCATTTCAAATTAGTAGCCAATCAGAACTACCGAATCACCGTGATTCAAACAATTCAAGACGATCAATTGCGACCTGAATATTTCACCGATCATCCCAAAGAGGCTGATCGCATCGTCAACTTGTTCAAACGCTACTGGCCAGAAACCATTTATCGTATTCGCCAGAATCGGATTATCCTAATCTTTGAAAACAAACCCACCTCTATTCATCAAATCAAGGTCCAGCTAACGCAAATTCTGGACCATCTGCAATCTGAATCACAGAAACAGTACTTTCAGATTGGTATCAGCGAAGCTTGCCATCCTAATCAATTTAAGGATTATTCTCTTCAAGCCCTTAAAACACTGCAGATTGCGAGCGGCTTGTATAAGCGATCCTTCACACTAACGTACAATGACTTAGGATTCTACCGATTCTTATTTAATACAACAGACATCAATCAACTACGAAGCTTCATCCCCGAAGAACTGATGGAGTTGTACGAAAATAAGCCAGACCTCTATCAGACGTTGCAAGTCTATTTAGAGAAGAACCAAAATACCAAGGAAAGCGCCAACGCACTGTTTATTCATCCCAAGACCATGAGCTATCGTCTGGCTAAGATTAAGGAACGAACCGGTATTAATCTTGCCGACGTAGATGAGGCCTTTCGTATCAACGTTGGTATCCGCATCCTAACGATTTTCAATAACCACACGTTACAAGGAGATGAGTTCTTTGCTAACCACTGACTTTTCAATTAATACAGATAAATCACTACAAGCTACCTTTTATCCCAGCGATGATCCTAGCAAACCAACGATCTTTTATATTCACGGTGGTGGCTTGATCTACGGCAGTCGTAATGACTTACCACAGCAATATCTCAATATTTTTCACCAAGCCGGCTATCCTATTCTGACTGTTGACTACTACCTGGCACCCGAAAGTCAACTACCCGAAATCTTACGCTCACTACAAGCGCAGTTGACAAATTTTCTAGAAAACTTTGCCAAATTGGGGCTAAAGGACAACGCTTACGTTTTATTTGGTCGTTCAGCTGGCGCTTTTTTGGCCATGCAGCTCATTCGTCAAGGTGCCAAGCCTATAGCCTTTCTGGACTTCTATGGATTCCCCAACCTCTCAACTAAAATGACACAGCCCAGTGCAACTTATTTGAAATATCCATCAGTACCCGACGCTACGGTTAAGTCATTGATTCACCCACACCCTGTCAGCAGCGATCGCTCTGATGAACGTTTCCTGCTCTACGTATACGCGCGACAAACCGGCCGATGGGCTACCTTACTAGGTGCGACAAGTTTGTCAGCTCTAACGGCAAAAGAGTTTGCTGAATTTCCGCCAACCTACATTTGCCAAGCTACGGCAGATCCTGACGTGCCATTTATGAACGCGATTCAATTAAAAGCACGGCTGTCCCAAGCGATACTTAAAACCGTAACGGCCAAAGCCCATGACTTTGACCGTACGCCTACCACGGAGAATCAAGTCATTTATCAGACCGTTACGAACTGGCTCAACAACCAGATAGACCATTAACTTATCTGTGATAGATAAGTTAATGTAAGCGCTTTTATCTAAGCCGGTCAATGGAATTCATCACAAATTTATCTATCATAAGCTGTGAGGATGTCGCTCATCTTTGAGCAAATAATTACCCAAATTTTTCTACACAAAGGAGCGTTTTCATTATGAAACGGCGATCACTTGTAGGTAAAGAAGCATTGTATACAGCCCTCGGTATTGGTATTTTCACTTTCTTCTATGGATTACTTTCTGGTTCGTTAGAATTTTGGATGGCACCTGTTGCCTTTATTACTTCAGCCTTTTATGCAGGATTCGGGGCTCCCAAAGACAAAGCCTTAAACACAACACTTAGCTTTGGAATGGGTATTCTTTGGGGATTAATTGCTTACAACCTCTTCCAGATTCCTAACATGAATATGTTGTGGTGGACCTCCGGCGTCTTCGGGACTATGGCCTTCATCGCTATCATCCTGCAAGGAACGATTATGAAGTTCACGTCAGTTCCAGCCTGGTTGTTAGCTTGGGGGACCTTCATGCAGATCTCACTAAATACGACGATTAAGAACTGGCCTCTGTTCGTGGTTGAACTCGCAACCTGCATGTTATTAGGACTCTTCTTCCTCGACTTCGGCTCGGACTTCTTTAAGAAAATCATGTACCAATGGTTCCCTGAAAAGAGCGACGAACTCCCACTAGACCAACATTCAAATAACTAAGCAATACACAAAAATGACAGCCATATTGGTTGTCATTTTTTGTGTATTGCTAATGTCGCCTAATAAAAAGGCAACACCATTTCGGGTCGCCTTCCCATCTATCGTTCAATTATCGTTCCCATATCCCCTGTACCATAATACTTCAAATTATCTAGACTAGTAATCACTGTACGACCATTTGGACGGCTAGTCACAAAATTTTTGGCGGCAATCATTTTTGGTAACATCGAACCAGCTGCAAATTCATGTGACTTAATTAAATCCGTAACGTTAGCCGCTGTTACTTGCGTTAATTGCCGTTGTTCTGGCGTTCCAAATCCGGTATAAACATGATCCACGGCCGTCAAAATCAATAGCTCATCAGCCTCGACCTGCTCAGCTAACTTCTCAGCCGTAAAGTCCTTATCAATGACCCCTTCAAGGCCCACCAACTTTTTCTGACGACGGGCAACGGGGATGCCACCACCGCCACCAGCAATCACTATGGTCCCAGCCGCAACCAATTGTTTAATAATTGGAATTTCAGCAATTGCGATTGGCAATGGGCTTGGAACCACTCGCCGCCAGCCACGACCAGCATCTTCTTTATAAGTCAGCTTGGGATTCTGTGCCATTAGCGTCTGCGCTTCTTCGGCAGTATAGAACGGACCTACTGGCTTGCTTGGTGACTTAAAGGCTGAATCAGCCTCATCTACAATTGTCTGGGTGACAATCGCAGCCACCTGAACGTTACTATCCGATAATGCCGTTTGCAATGAATTCTGCAGCCAATAACCGATACTCCCTTGGGTCATGGCGCCTAACGTATCAATTGGCAGTGCAGGATTTTTCTTCGAGTCAGCTGCTAACTGCTGGAGTAACAGATTCCCTACTTGGGGACCGTTACCATGCGTAACAATCAGTTGATGACCTTGTTTGACCAATTGCGCCAACGCTTTTGCCGTCTGATCCACAGCAGTCTTTTGAGCAGCATAGCTTGGATCACCATCCAAGATTGCATTGCCACCCAGTGCTACAACGATTCGTTTTCCCATGATTTCCACCTCACCGTTTTTAATACCTCAATCATAAGAAACCGATTACATAATTACATTGGGTAAACCTGCTAAACCCGGCTAGAATAGTTATCCCCGATTGCTAAACATAAATCCTACCCTTAAATATCACTATTAGCCTCTCTTTTAAAGATTGAAAACTAAACTGTCCCGTTCCGCCAGTATTTTATCGTAATCAAAAAAAGCCGCAACCGCAGTCACGACTTTCAAACCAATCCAATTATCCCACCAACCGCCGAACATTACCGTTAAACCGGCTCTTCCAGTGGCTGTCGTTCAAACTTGAGATGCCCACGCCACCGGTATCCGAACTCGGTGAATCGTGTAAGAAGACTTGGTTGCCCAGGTAAATGGCGACGTGACAGTTGACCCCTTCCGACTTGTCATTGAAGAAGAAAATGTCGCCGCGCTTCATGTTCTTGGCCTTGATCTTGCGGCCCATGTGAATCAGCGTGTAGGTCGTGCAAGTGGATGTCGGTCCTAAGCGCACGCCGGACTTGGCGTAGATCCAGTGAATGAATGAGGAACAGTCAAACCGCCGAGCCGCGATGCTGGAACTGGTCCGGCCGCCACCCCACAGGTATTTGGACTTGCCGACCAACGCGGACCCGGTCTTGATGGCCTTTTCGATCTTCTTGATGTTGCCCTTCAAGGCCTTTTGGTCCATGGTCAGGTATTTGGCCCGAATCCAGTAATGCTTAGCGCCCACCTTCATGCGGTAATACCCAGACTTAGACGGCGTCGTGTTGAGCTCCACGCGCTTGTCCACGTGGACCCACTGGCCGACGAGGTGCTTGGTGCTGGTACTCCCGGTCACCTTGGCGCCCTTCAATCCCTTGGGCTTGTTGTAGAGTAAAATGTGTTTCCGGTTGACCTTCATGGTGTAATTCATTTTATTCGAGTAGCGCACCCACTTGTAAAAGGCGTCCTGGCGAATCCAACCGCGGTTGGTCTTGTAGAAGACCCCGTGGCCGTTCTTGGCGATTCGCGTCACCTTGAAATGGCGCTTGTAGTCGTTCTTGGCCGAGGCCGCGCGTTTCATGCCAGACCGATAGAGCTTCTTGTAGAAGCCGTACTTGGTGTGGTAAAGCGTTTTAGTTTTACTGATGGCCTTATTGTAGACCGTCTTATCGGCGGTATTGCTGGCCTGGGCGGTGACGGGCTGGCCCGCAAAGCCGGCCGCCAGTAATCCCAGCGCCAAAAAACCGCTCACGATGTATTTGAGACGATGCATTCCGAATCCCTCCTGATTGGTTAACCATTAAGTTATGAAATTATGAACTTAAGGTTATCCTACAAGAGTTTCATCACACGGGGTAACGCGGTTTACCATGCAGAACACCAGCATTTCTGCATGGGAGTTTGGTTTAGAAATGTCAGCCTATTTCCGCTAAGCTCGGGATGGCCAACTCAGGACTGGCCCAAAATAGGCACCGTAGCGGACTCCAGAGCCATTTGACCGGCCAATCCGCCAAATAATTTACCTAGTTGGCAAAATAAACCTTACGCGCCGCCTGAATTTGTGGTACGCTAGCATCTCGTGGGAAATTCAAACGAGGAGCAACACAATGCCTAAAAATTTCAAAGAAGAATTACTGTTCACTGCCGTTATGGCGGGCCTGATGGTCTTGGTCATGGCTGGCTACAATATCGCGCTAGCCGATGGTTTCTCCCATCACTTTATCCGGGAGGTCCTGACCGGCTACCCGCTGGCCTTAGTGGTCGCAGCAATCTGTGACCTGGGGATCATTGGCCCCGGCGTCAAATACATCTTTTTCCATTTTATTATCAATGATTACATGAAGAAAAAACAAATTCGGATTGCCCTGACCATCTCAGTCATGATGGTCGCCGGCATGGTCACGCTGATGTCTCTGTTCGGCATGGTCGTCACCCAAAACTTCGGCGACAACGCCTTATTAACTTACCTGCACACCTGGATCTTCAACCTGTTCATGGCCCTGCCATTACAGCTGTTGATCGTCGGGCCTATCGCCCGGGCCATCCTGGGGGCCGTGCAAAAGCGGACCGCCCCAGCCGAAAATTTAGCCCCTAAATCAGTCGAAGATTAACTAACTAAACGTCGCCGCTATCATCTAGTGGGCGACGTTTTTTCATTTTCTGCGGTCCCACGCCAAGGAAAAAATAATCAGCCCCGGTCGTCGTCAATGGCGGTCGGGGCTGATTTTTGGTTTTATTGACCTTGACCCCCTCGTGGCGGTGGGCCCGAGGGATCGTCTCAATGACCGTTTACCCCCGCCTGGAGCGATGGTGAACGCTGCGTTCTTAGTACCTAGTGTTCCGCCCGATGGACGTCCCCAGTGATATCATCCGCGCTGAAATCATGGCCACGGTAAGCCGCATTGGCCACAGGCAGGTGTTGGGCCAGCGTGTTGAACGCCTGGATACTGACGTCGCCGGTGACCTTTTCAAATCCTAACAGGTGCCCACCAAACGAGTGGTCGGCCGCCAGGAAATGGTCGTGGAACCCGCCGACCGCGATGCCATCAAATATCTGTGGCGCGTAGTAGCCAATCAACGTACCGGCAATCTCGCCGCGTGAAAAGACGCGCTGTTGCTTGGCGGCCTGGGCCAACGTCTGGTACGGTGGCTCGGACTTGGCTACGGCGCGGGTCCGAATGGCCGTGAACACGCCGGTGACCTTGACGGAGAAGAAGGCGTTGTCGAACTGCGCCAGCGCGCGAATCTGGTGATTCAAGTCGACATCGCTGGCCCCCAACACCGACATCAACGGTTGATAATCGGCAAAATGGGCATTGGCAAACGGCACGGTGAAATCATCTGCCACCTCATGGACGGCTCCTTGCGCAGTGACTTGATACGGATGACCAGCCAAAATAATCAGCTCGCCATCCAGACCAGCGCCGGTCCCAATCCCGGTATCCCCGTGACGCAAGAGGTCCTGCATCGTCAAGGTGCCGGCCAATAGTCCCGGCACCAGCAAGGCCAGCGTCCCGTGTTGGTAGAGTGTTGTGGTATTCATGTCCCAACTTCCTTTCGTAGTGCTTTGCCTCTACGATACCGCGTGTGGCGGGGATTGCAAGTGACAAGGGGGGTGATGGAGACTTGATCAACACCTGTTATGGTTTTATCGTTCAAAATCAGGTACCGGATAAGAAAGCTCATTACAAATAAAGCCCCCGCACATTCCAAACCTTTAATCCAATTATTATCCGCTACTTCTGGTCATCTCTCTTCGCTTTCCCCAACTGAATCATTTGCCGCACCCAACGCTGCGAATAATCATACTTCCGGGTCAACTCCGCAATGTTGTGGCCGTCGTACTCCAAGAGCACCTGCTTGGCCACCTTATCGCGGTTGTATAGGCGCATGGGAAACGACACCTGCTGGCCACGATACAGCTGATAAATCTTTTCTGTTAAGTCTTCACCCACCAACTCTACCAACTGGGCATACGTATCTTGTAAGAGGTCCACTCGCATTTTCATTTCAATTCGCTCCTTCACTGCAGTCTTTCCTTCATAGCGTAACAAACGTGCATGGCAAACTAAAATTCGTTTTGCCGTTCACGCGACCGGCAAATTGCCGTCACTATTCCCGGAATTTTGCCAGGATTCTGCGGATCGTTCGGCTCGAATAGTCATGCTCCCGGGCCAACGTCGTGACGCTTTGGCCGCGACAATACGCCTGCCAGATGACGGTGGCCTCTCGTTGTTGGTCCCACAGGCGTTTAGGAAAGCTAATTTGCGAGCCGCCCAGATACCGACACAACTGACGGGTCGCTTCTGGACCAATCACACGCGCCAGCTCCTGGTAGAGCGGCTGCCAATTGTCAATTTCATTCACGGTAACACCCCCATTGCTAACTGATTGCCTTCAGTTTATACTGCCAAGTAGACAGGATATGTCCAGTTACGAAAAAGGAGGGATTCCATGAACGCAGCTTACCGCCAACTCACGATTTTTCAATTACTGCTGACCGGCCATACCGTGGCTAAAGCCCAATTGGCTGAAAAATTTGGCGTCAGTTCCCGCATGATTCAGCGCGACCTCGGCCAGATCCGCCAGTTCATTGCCGACCAACAACTCTTCTATCAACTCCGCTATCACCGCCAATCCGGCGGCTATCAGCTAGAGGCGACCCAGGCGCCCATTTCCAAGCAGGCCATCCTGCTCCTAATCAAGATTGCCCTCGCCAGTCGCTCACTGACCAAGGCAGAAATGTCACGGACGATTGATGGTCTCCTCCAGCTGATTTCACCGGCAGATCAAGCCGAAATTCGGCCCATCATCAAAAATGAGCGCTTCTATTATCAGCCGGTCCATCACGGCCAGCCGCTGCTAAAGACCGTCTGGGAGCTCAGCCGTTTCATCAACCAGCAACAGACCATCGTCATCACCTATCAGCGGCAACACCGCGAGATTGTGACGCGGACGATTTTGCCGGAAGCTATTATCTTTTCCGAATACTACTTTTACGTCGTCGCCTATAACGCGAAGTACCACAGCAATCTCTTCTACCGCGTCGACCGGATTCGTCAGCTCCACACCACCAACCAGACGCCCATCACCCGCACGCGAGCCGAGCGCTTCGAGGACGGTGAGATACGCCGACTGGTCCACTACATGCAACCGGGCAAGAAGATCACCCTCCGTTTTAAGTTCTGGGGCATCGTGGAGGCCGCCCTCGACCGCTTTCCAACGGCCACCGTCATCGACCGGTACCCCGACGAAGGCGCCGTCTTGATCGAAGCGACCGCCTTTGACCGAGGCGCACAGATGTGGCTATTGAGCCAGGGTGCACAGGTCCAGGTCCTGGCACCGACAGAATTCGTGACGCATCTGCGAACTGAGCTACAGCGGATGCTAGCGCGTTATTAATGCCGATTTCGTTGCCAGCAACCACCCCCCTGTCACCTGCGCCTGCGCGAGTCGGTGCTGGTCCCCGGTATACTAAAAGACACCAGCGACATTTCCCGTTTCTCTTGCTTGATGCACTGCATGTTTACGTGTAGACTTCCTTGAACCCGCAACTTAGACTACCAAAATTGGGTAACTTGGCGTATGCTTAATTCTGTTAACCAGCTGGACTGGTAATTAATTTGATTAAGGAGCAATGACATATGCGTAAATGGAAAATCGGTTTAGTGGCCGCCCTACTGTGCCTGCCGTTGGCGTTGGGGACTGTCTCAGCCTCAGCCAAGGCCACGACGGCCAAAACGACCACGACCAAAGTTACCAAGAAGACGACCACTAAGAAGACTAAAGCGGCCAAGAAGACGACCCCGAAGAAACACTACCTCATCGTCATGGGGCACGGTGCCGGCGATCCTGGTGCCCGGGGCAACGGCACGACAGAAGCCCACTTCTTGCGGCACTACATGTTACCGCAACTCCGCAAGTACGCTAAGAAGGTCACCAACGCCAAGATCACCTTCTACAATCCCAAGCGTAACTTGGTCAGCGACACCCTCTATCACCACAAGGGGTCTTACAAATTGAGCAAGAAGACCACGGTCATTATGTTCCATTTGGACGCCCCTGCCGGCCACGGTGGTCACGTCATCATTCACAAGAAGCACCCGACGGCCCGTGACAAACGCCTGGCCAAGGTCATCAAGAAGTACGTTGGCTTGAACCGCGCTTACAACGGCTATAGCTTCCGGACCAACCTGCGGAACTGTAACGTGTTACGCCGTCGCGGCATCGACTACAGCCTGGTCGAATCCGGCTTCATCACCAACAAGACTGACGTCAAGCACCTGAAGAAGCACATGGCTAAGATTGCCAAGGCTGACATCGAAGCCATTACGAACGAACAGATCAAGTAGTCATCAAACTGGTGGTTACCAACGACTATGGTTTGAGCTGGCCGCCTACCGTTCGCCAAATATGGGTTGGAACGCTGGGGCGGACGGACCGAGCCAAAGAACGGTCTCGGCGCCTCGCTTTGAGCCGAAGAACACGTCTCAAAGACGCCAGTTACCTAAGCGACATGAACCGCGCCGCTAAGGTAACTCCCACGGCTGAACCCATATTTGGCGAACTCTCGGCTACGGTGGTGCGTGCCAGTAACAGTCACACCAGGTGGTAGCAGCATTGACGACTAGTCTATCATTAACACAGTGTTGCTGATAGACGCCAACTTGCCGGAGTCAGCCAGCTGTATCGGCGGTGTAGGCTGAGATTTTGTCTCAGCCTACACCGCAGGCATCTGGCTTCACTAGATTTAGTTACCAGAGCACCATCGTTAAGGCAATCAGCGCGGTAATTTTAAGTTCAACCTTCAGTAATTTACTTAAATCATCTCAGGAAGTCTGGGCCACCCGTGCTCAGGCTTTTTTCGTTGCGCCCGCTTTGGGTCGGCCCGCTTACCAACCTGGGCCTTGCCAACGCCGCTGACGCCCCAGCCTGCTAGACTATCCTCCAGGTAAGACTTTTTCACGCAAGGGGGCGTGGGTTCATGGCATACGTTTACTTGGGGACAGCCATTCTTGGCGAATTGATCGGCACGAATCTCTTGAAGGCCGCGGCGGGGTTTACCCGCTTTTGGCCCACGATTGGCGCACTGCTGGCGTACGGGCTGTGTTTTTTCTTTCTCTCGTTAGCCATGCGGCAGATCGACTTGAACGTGGCCTACGCCATCTGGGCCGGCATCGGCATCGTGGTCACCACGGTGCTGGCCGTCTTGGTGTGGCACGAACCGCTAAATCTCGCCAGTTTACTGGGAACCGCGCTGGTCATCTTGGGCGTGGTCATTTTAAATTTGTACGGGCCCAGCCACTGAAAAAGTGTGGCGACAGGCGGTTAGCTGTTAAGCGGAACCAGTTGCCTGTTGGCCCACATTTCGGCCATGAGGCCACCTTGAGACGTGGGCTTTGGTTCCGAGACTACCCTTTAGCTCGCCCGTCACGACGAGAAGGACCCATTCGCCAGACACGTGAGCGACAAGCCACCGCGTTTATTCGATGGTAATTGACTCGTTTCAGTACTAAATTTCTGACGATTTAATGGCCATCACTAACAAGGATGGTTAGCTGGCACGATGTAAATGACAAGTCAAAGAGACCAAGCCCCGTCGAAAACGGTTGCTTGGTCTCTTTGTAGAGCTATTGCGTTCACGATAGCACCAATCCTAGCAATTACAACTCAATGATAAAGTGAAGCTTGACTGTCCCAGATTTTTCTAAAATATGCAGAGCTCCTGAGTAGGTCTTCTTTTGTACCTACCCCGACAATCTTTCCTTTTTTTAACACGATTATGGTATTTGCCAGTCCCACTACCCCAACACGATGGGTAATAAAAAGTGATGGCAGTTTATTCGAGAGTGCTGCTATTTTCGAAAAGACGGCCACCTCTTGTATGGGATCTAGCTTTGACGAGGGTTCATCTAAGATTTGATAAATGCCGTTCTTAAAATTGGCACGAGCGATGGCTATTTGTTGCTTCTGACCGCCACTGGGCTGCAGATTATTTTCAGTATACATCCCCACTAAGGTATCCTCATGTTGTGGTAAAGCGGCTATCCACTCTCTTAAGCTTTGGTCAGAAATCGCGTTTTTCATTTGCTCATGATTGTACTTGACTGCCGCTGCAATATTATCGCCAATTGTGACATCGAAAACTTGAAAATCTTGAAAGACGACTTTGAATAAATCAAAGTATTCATTAGGGCGGATTTTTCAGATATCTTGCCCGTTCAAAGAAATACGTCCGTGTGTGGGTTGCAATAATCCCAGCATTAGCTTCACCAAAGTGGTCTTCCCACTCCCGTTCTCCCCAATGATTACACTAATTCCCGAAAATTCAAAATTAAAAGATAGATCATGAATGACTTCACTATCAGAATCGTAGCCAAAACTCACATGATCAAAGCTAATGACATTGTGTTCTTTGAGCGCTGGATGTTCTTTTCCAAGATTACTTTCGGGACCAGCAATTGTTTTTTCTTGCAAAATGTCATTCACGTAAGTCATTTGATTTTGAAACCTTAAAGTCCTTTGCCAGGTTGAAGTCATCGTTGCTATTGCCGTTGAGATTTGAACAATTCCGCCAAACAAGGTATTTAATTGTCCAACCGGTAAAAGCCCAGTATGAATTTTTAAAAGCACGAGGCCAAACAGCCAAATCACAATGTTTGTGGTCATTAAGGCGGCAACTATCTGGGAAAGGTAATCGTTCCACACCAACTCATGATTGGATTTTCTCTCTCGTTTCCAAGATGCCAAATATCTTTCTTGTATTAGTTCAGCCGTCCCCCACATCTTGACAGATTTCAGTATTTCATATTTGTTGACAATACTCATCAAGAAATAGTTCATTTTACGCTCGATAGCCATTAGACTGGCAAACAATGTGATATTTCTATTTGTTAAATGTTGAAACACTTTCAGTAGCAGTATCTCGCATACGAGCAATAATAATAAAGTTGTCATCGTTGCGACTGTCATTAACGATGATGACAGAAAACCAACCGCAGATAACCAAATTAAAAGCCCTAAGCTACCAATGACAGTTACAAGGCCATTGACCAAGCTTTGAATTTGATGACAAAAGACCGTAATTCCCCCAGAATACCGGAATGAAGACTCACTCTTCATCATTTTACTGAAATACTTTGCCGTAACCAAGGATTGAAAACTCGCTTTCTCCCATGCCTCATGAATTGAAATCCTTAACAGCTCATTAGCCCTTACGGCATGCGTGCTGCTATTTTTTTGGACCAAAGATGAGATGATAGACATCCCAATTGAAACGGCGTAAACGGTAATCGTCATTGACTTTGCATGAAATAGGTTTCCCTGGACGATTGCATTTATGATTGCCGTATTTCCTAATACAATCACCAAAGGAACCACGGCATTAATCACACTTACAATCAGTGTGGTAGGCAAAACGACCTTATCAAGGTGCACAACCATTTTGATTGTTTTTAATATGTTACTAACGTTTCTTTCTAAGTTGCCCATATTAATCACCTACACGATACAATGAACGTTGTGCTTGCCACATTTTCCTATAGAGCTCGCAATTTACTAATAAGTCGTCGTGTGTCCCCATTGCGATGATTTTTCCCTTGCTCATGACAGCAATTTTTCCCTTTTTAATAAAAGACCCTAATCTATGTGTGACAAAAATCACGGTTTTTTTGGCTAGTTCGCTTTGGATCAACTGATAAAAGTTTCTCTCGCTAATTGGATCCAACGCCGCCGTTGGCTCATCTAAAATAGTCAAATCGGCTTGCTTATAAAGGACTCTGGCAAATAATAACCGTTGCTTCTGACCACCTGATAATAGTACGCCATTTTCACTTAACTCATTACCAACATAGGTTTCAATACCATTTGGCAATGAGTTGACAAACTGAAGTAACTGGACTTTTCGTAAGGCTTCAGTAACTTTTTGATAATCGGTCCTTTTGAGATCCGTGCAGGAAATGTTTTCTGCAATGGTAAAATGTAACAGTACGTCATCCTGAAATTGAACAGCCACGTGTTCTTGCAACGATTTAGGACTAACTGATTTTAACGCGAGGCCATTTAGTTTGGCTGATCCAGTCGTTGGACGATACAGCCCACTGAGGACTTTTATCAGAGATGACTTACCGGCACCGTTCTCCCCGACGATAATAAGGTGGTCGCCTTTATTAATTGATAGGTTAATTTCTTTTAAGATGTCGTTGTTATCAAGTTTCAAAAAGACATGATTAAGCGACAATTGTTTAAAACCACCTACCACATTTTGTTTATGCTCAGCGGGCAGGTCTGATGCTGCGTTCATAAATTTTCTGAAATTGGGAACAAACGTTAGATTCTTACTGGCCGAGGTATAGGCCTTTCTTAGGCTTCCAAAATTTGTATTCATTAATTGAATTGCAGTTAGGAAAAAAATACAGTTGGCGGTGGTTAGGCCTTTCTCACTAATTAAGAATAGCAGTGTGAACATAACACCAGCCAAGTTGAACAGTTGCTGTAATATATTAACAACAGCAAGGACTGCCGAATAACGGCCTTCCCAATTGACCAACCGTTTTGCCAATTTTTTCTGGTAGTCATGAAACAGAGGCACCATTCCGAATAGCCGAATATCTTTACCATTCTCGCGGTCCATTAATGTTCTAGAAAAGTATTCTTGATAACTGGTAATCCTATTTTGTGCATTCTTGTGATTTGCATACCAGCGATTCCCTAAACTTTGAATTAAATAGCCGAATATATTAAAAGAAAAGACAACAATCGCTGGCCAAATACTGAGAAGTCCCATTAATACTAATAAAGAAATGATTTGCAGCGAATATCTTAAGACTAGTATGGTTTGATCAATGACTGCCCCAATACCAACATTTGCACCGTTATAGATGGACTCGTAAGCTTGATCAATTATCATCTTTCCTTCAACAGAGTCAATATTCTTCTGGGGCCAAGAAAAAATTCTTTTTGAAAAAATGGGAACGTAGTCAAATCGAAAGTCAAAAGTCAGTTGGGCAATTTTACCCTGAAAATAAATTCCTATGATATGAGCCCCATAAATAAGCAAGCTTAAAATCGCTACTGTGGTTAAAACAATTACTATACTGGATTCTGGTTGAACAACAATCTTTGCAGCATACGCTGGTATTACTGTTATTCCAACTGTGTACAAAATGTCAGTAACTATCACTACCAGTAATAGCCAATAAAAGCTCCGAGAAAATTTCTTTAAAAATATTTTTAAAATGAATTTCCAATTATCTGTTTTCCTCATGACATCACCCTATTTGACAGTCGTATGCCTCCTCGCGCCGATAATTGAATCAGGGAATTTCCCTTAACTTCCCACCAACATAAAAGAACTTGATAGTAAAATCCACAAATATCGCTCTAGAATCTAATGGATAGTCAAATATCAACGGGTAAAAAAATATTGTTAACTAACACTATCGGCATCCTAGTGAGAACTAGCTGGCTTTGCCAGGCTTCAAAGCAAACCGGAAGCTGGAGGCGCCTGGGACACACTTCCTAGGCGTAGGATTCGCTCTCTTTTCTTTCGTCGTCCCCACTGCCAACGCCCAATCTCAGCTATTGGGCGTTTAGCCGCCAGTACGTTGTCAGGTATCCTTACAAACTTGACGCCTACGCTCCCAGGCCATTTCAATCCGCCACTCTGTCAACGACTATTTTATTTGTGAGGATACTCACATAGCAACGAATAAAAGCGGTATAACAGAGTTGAGGAATGACCCACGAGATAATCGGTAGTGTCAGTATTTTGCCGGGGGAAAATACGCGGGCGCGTGACCTCATCATTTCACCGGATCAAGTTAGTCTGTTTCATTGCTGTTGAAGGGAGTCTTATCGTTATGTCCAAGAGTTCAGTAGCTTTAAAGCACTATCAAATGTATATCAATGGTGAGTTCAGAGATTCATCATCCGGAAACCTGATTACCGTTTTGAACCCCGCGACCGGTGCCCCCATCTCCACGGTACCTAGCGCTACGCTAGATGAAACTCGTGAGGCCATCGACGCCGCTTACGAAGCCCAAAAGTCCTGGAAGAAGGTCCCCGCTGCCACCCGGGGCCAATATTTACACGACGTGGCCACGGAAATTCGCAAAGATTCTAAGCACCTAATTGAAATGCTCCAAGAAGAACAAGGCAAGATCAAGTCCTTAGCGACCACCGAAATTCTCTTCTCCGCGGACTACTTCGACTACATGGCCAGCGCTTCACGGACCTACGAAGGCGAAATTCTCCAATCCGATAACCCTAACGAAAACATTATGATTGCCAAGCAACCAATCGGTGTGGCCGCTGGCATTTTGCCATGGAACTTCCCATTCTTCCTGATTGCGCGGAAGATGGGGCCAGCCTTGGTTACCGGGAACACCATCGTTATGAAGCCAAGTACCGATACGCCTAACCTGGGACTGGAATTTGCGAAGATCGTGGAAAAGGTGGGGATTCCTAAGGGGGTCGTCAACATCATCACCGGTCCTGGTTCCGTCATCGGTGACGAATTATCTCGCAACAAGAAGATCGGCATTATCAGCTTGACCGGTTCCGTCAACTCCGGGAAGCGGGTCATGGAAGCCGCTGCGACCCACATGGCCAAGGTCTCCTTGGAATTAGGTGGGAAGGCGCCGGCCATCGTTTGCAAGGATGCTGACATCGACTTAGCCGTTCAATCCATCATCGATTCGCGGGTCGACAACAACGGGCAACTCTGCAACAACTGTGAACGGGTCTACGTCCAAGAAGACATCGCCGACGAATTTACCAAGAAATTGGCCGACAAGATGGCTGCCGTGACGGTCGGTGACCCCATGAAGCACGAAGACATCGGCATGGGTCCGCTGATCAACCAAGGCGCCTTGGACAAGGTTGCCGGCATGGTCGACCGCGCAGTCAAGGCCGGTGGCAAGTTAGCTACCGGTGGGCACACCATCAAGATTGAAAATGGCTTCTACTACGAACCGACCGTCATCACCAACGTCAAGCAAGACTCCGAAATTGTGCAAGACGAAATCTTTGGCCCTGTTCTGCCAGTCTTGACCTTCAAGACCTTGGATGACGCCATCGCCATGGCCAACGACAGTGACTTTGGCCTGACTTCTTCCATCTTTACCGAAAACATTGAAAACGCCATGCGGGCCGCTAACGAACTCGAAGACGGTGAAACTTACATTAACCGCTTCAACTTCGAAGCCATGAACGGTTCTCACTCCGGCTGGAAGGAATCCGGGATCGGCGGCGACGATGGGAAGCACGGAATCGAAGAATTCCTCAACACCCACGTCATCTACCTGCAAGGCCACCCAGAAAAGACCCAAGGCTAGGGTTTAGTCTAAACGATCACCTACGGCCACCAGGGATTCTCTTGCGCTGCAGGTCTGGCAAGCAAGTGTAAGGATAACCCTAGTCAGACTGCTCCGCCAGCGTCATTTGGGCAACGGCGGGCGGTCATCCATGTCAGTCATTTCAACGCTACAAAGACGGGGCGGTGGCGCTGGTCACGGTCCCGTTTTCGATTGACCAAACGATGCATGTGAAATAAAACGTTACCAATTTTTAAATCTGGGGTCAGGTGTGGGCAATGACCGTCAGGACGGTAACGACAAGGATTTGTTAGGCTAGACCGAAACCCATCGTTTTCATGAAAGCGCTTGCTTTTCTCTCTAGTTGTGTAATAATTATCAAGTGTAAATAACTTTAAAACCGAGGTGCCAATTATGAAGATTCAAGCTGCAGTTGTTGATAAGCAAAATGCTGATTTTGAAATTCGTGATGACGTTGAACTGGCTGACATGGGCGCGGATGATATCCAAGTCCACATGGTTGCCAGTGGGATCTGTCACTCTGACGAAGCCCTGCGTTCCGGGGTTGCGACCATTGATTACCCGATCGTGTTAGGTCACGAAGGGTCCGGGATCGTCGAAAAGGTTGGACCAGAAGTTACCCAGTTCAAGCCCGGCGACCACGTTGTCTTGAGTTTTTACGGTTGTGGGAATTGCAAGAGCTGTCTGGCCGGCAAGCCAACGCAATGTGAAAACTACGCGGCCAACAACCTGTCTGGGGTTCGTCCAGATGGGACCGCTCACTTCACTGAAAACGGCCACAAGGTTGCTGACATGTTCGACCAAAGTTCATTTACCACGACCACGGTCGTTCGTGAACGGAACGCCGTTAAGGTCGACAAGGACTTAGACTTACGGAAGCTCGGACCGCTGGGCTGTGGCTATGTCACTGGTTCCGGGACCGTTTTGAACACTTTGAAGCCTAAGCCTGGTGACACCATCGCCGTCTTTGGGACCGGTGCCGTTGGGCTGGCTGCCATGATGGCCGGCCGGATCTCCGGTTGCACCAAGGTCATCGCCATCGATATCGTTGATTCTCGTTTGGCATTAGCCAAGGAACTCGGCGCTACCGACGTCATCAACAGTAAGAAGGTCGACGACGTGGTCAAGGCCGTGCAAGACCTGACTGGCGGCTTTGGTGTCAACTACGCGGTTGATACCACCGGTGTTTCTAGCGTGATTGCCAACTCCATTCAAGCCTTAGCACAAGGTGGGGTCTCCGCAGCCATCGCCGTTACCGACCAACACATCGATCTCGACACTTGGAACGACCTGTGTGTCAACGACAAGAGTGTCATCGGGGTTAACATGGGTGACTCCGTTCCACAAATCGACATCCCTCGTTTGATCGAATTCTACAAGCTGGGCATGTTCGACTTCGACAAGACTGAAAAGTTCTACAAGTTCAGTCAAATCAACGAAGCCAACGCCGACTCCGTTTCCGGGAAGACCATCAAGCCAGTTCTGGTCATTGATGACAGCTACATTCCTGGCAAATAATTTAATTTGGGTGTAACCAAAAAGCGCGGTATCCTGTGAGGTATCGTGCTTTTTTTGCGGCAAATTTTTGGGAGCTGAAGGTTGAAAGACGAAAATCAACTGGAACTATTGTTGTCATGCGACTCATGGCGTTAAAAATAGTCGTTTTCTGCCTCACAATACAAATTGGCCGCCTACCGTTCGCCAAATATGGGTTGGAACGCTGGGGCGGATGTACTGGCCCCTGTCAAGTTGTCATTCGAAATAATATAAAATGGACGTTTACCCTAAGCGGCTTCATTCCAG
>NZ_RKLX01000013.1 GCF_004745505.1 Levilactobacillus suantsaiihabitans | reverse complement strand
CATTAAGGCTGATAACCGAATAATCCTGGTCTTGGATTGTTTGGTTATCAGTTTTAAGCGGAACCGGCTGCCTTTTGGCGCACGTTTCAGCTATGTCAAGGTGAAGGCGACGGGGCTGGAAAGTTTTGTCCCAGGCTCATCAGCGAAGCCCTAGTCGGCACCCCTCATCACAGGGATTGTTCCACGTGAAACAAAGCCCTTCAGAAAAAAGTATGCTATGATAGCGGTATCAAAGTTAAATCCAGAAAGGATCCTACCCATGACCAACCGCGATAAACTGCATACAGGGGACCTGTATCTACCAGACGATCCTGCCATTGAAGTCGAGCAAAAACGCTACCTAGACCGGCTTTTTGACTATAATCAAACGCGGCCGAGCCAGCCCGCGCAGCAGCAGAAAATCTTGCGAGAACTCTTTGCCGAGTTAGGCAAGAACTGCTACATCGAGCCGCCGTTTCATGCGAATTTTGGTGGACATCACGTCCATTTCGGGGATAACGTCTATGCCAATTTCAATCTGACGCTGGTCGACGATACCCATATCTATGTGGGGGACCACACGATGATCGGACCGAACGTGACGCTGGCCACGGCTGGTCATCCGATCAACGCCGAGTTACGGGCGCGGAACTATCAGTACAACATGCCGATCCATGTCGGCCGCAACTGCTGGCTTGGTGCTGGCGTCATTGTGCTCCCGGGCGTGACGATTGGCGATAACACGGTGGTCGGTGCGGGGAGCGTCGTCACCAAGGACTTGCCGGACAACGTGGTGGCGGTTGGTGATCCGTGTCGCGTGCTCCGCCAGGTCGGTGAGCATGACCGGAAATTTTACTTCAAGGACCGGCGAATTGACCCGGAGCTATTTGAGAAATAGGCGACCGTGTTTCGGGAAAGTGAAAATGGCGTTGTGGTGGTAAGTTCAAGTAGCTGAATCCACAACAGTTTTCCCTAGTAAGGTGTTCCACATGAAACAAACCGCTACAAGAAAAAGCAGCGCGGCGGCATCCACATTGGCCTGTGGCCTGGGGCGCCCTGCCGCTGGCCGCGACTGACCGCGATCACCACAGCAAGGTGCTCCAGACTGTCTGCGGGAGCCACGTCGAGTCGACTTACTATCCCAGCAAGAAAATCGCCGGTCACTTTAGCCGGTAACTTAAAAAGCGCCTGAGACCAAACATCCCAGACGCTTTTGTACTAATGTTTAATAGCGGAAACACGCAGCCAAGACTGGGCTTAGTACGTGCCGTCCTTTTTTAAATTAACTCCGCCAATACCCATTTTCCTGAGCCACCGCTTGTTGTGCGGCGAGGTTCAGGTAGTTGAAGGGTTCGTTGAAATTCGGAGAGAACAGCATGTCTAACAGCGCTAACTGATCGATGGTTCCGCCATTTTGAATCAGTGCCGAGACCGTGTTGGCGGCTTGAGAAACGTCGTGGGCGCAGAGCAGTTGGGCCCCGAGAATCTTGCGATTGTTGCGATCATACACCAGTTCCACCGTGATCGGGTGGGCGTCTGGCATGAAGTGCGGCCGGTAGGTGCCCGTGGATGTGACGTGACCGACGTTAAAATTAGCCGCCTGGGCTGCCGCGACCGTCAACCCGGTACAGGCCATGGTGTGGTCGAAGATTTTCATACCCGTCGTGACCTGGGTGCCCAGGCTGCGGAGGCGCCGTTCACCCACGTTGATGCCCGCGACCGTGCCTTGGCGCACCGCGGTAGAAGCCAGCGGTGCGTAAACGTAGTCGTCCGTGGGATTGTCGTGGTTCATGGCCGCATCGCCCGCAGCAAAGATGTCGGGGTCCGACGTCTGCAGGTAATCGTCGACCAAAATGGCGCCGTTCTTGGCCATTTTGACCTGACCAGCCAACAGATCAGTCTGCGGCAACATGCCGGCGCTAATGGCGGCCATGTCAACGCGGTAGCTGTCGTGGTTGGTGGTGATCAGCAGCTGATCATTGTCGGTGTCTTGAAATGAGGTGACCACGGCATCCGTCAGGACAGTGACGCCCTTGGCTTGCAGGAGTTGGGCGACTTGATCACCGATTGCCGGTTCCACGTAGCCGTTTAGCAAGTGGGCGGGCTTTTGGATCAGGAGCACTTGATAACCCGAGGTGGCATAGCCTTCCGCCAGTTCGACGCCGATATAGCCGCCCCCAACAATGGCGACGCTTTGCTGATTGGCCGAATAGGCACACAGGTCGTGGGCCTCATCATAAGTTTTGCACAAGAGGACCTTGGGATTCTCCACGCCAGAAATAGCGGGGATGGCCGTGACCGAGCCGGTAGCCACGATCAGTTTGTCATAACTGGTGCGGCTAATCTGTTTGGTGGCGAGATCTTGGACTAATAGGCAGTGGTTGGCCGCGTTGACGCGAATGACATCGTGGTTGGTGGCAAAATGTACGCCGCGTTTGATGAAATCTGCGGGTTCAGCGTATCGCGCATCGGCCAGGGTGGCAACGGTCCCCTCGATGTGCAGATAGGTCGCGCAAGACAGGTAGGAAATTGTTTGCTGCCGCTCATAAACCGTGATGTCTGCATCAGGGTAGTAGGTTAAAATTTGTTTTACCGCCGCGATGCCCGCATGGGTACAGCCGATGACGACGACTTTCATAACATTAATCATTTCTTTCTATTACTAATTGACTACATTATAGTATACTGTTCTATAAGATAAAGCAATGCAAACTGTTCATGAGGGGGTAGTATTTTTTGGAACCAATCTATCGGTATTTTGTGCAACCACAAATTAACACGGAAACGAAAACGGTTTTCGGTTATGAATTGTTGATGAAGCAATTGACCCCTGACGGTTGGCGTTTACCAGCGTCGTTCTCCGCTATCGACTCGAAAGTCGTGGCCGACCTGTTAGTTGAAACAACGAAGGTTTTATCGCCTAAAGTGCGATATTGTTCAGTAAACGTTAACCGTGAGCAATTAATGACGACGTCAATTGCCTCAGCCATCACCAAAAGCCAAGAACAGATTTATCCCACACGTTTGGTCGTGGAGCTAACGGAAGACGACGGGCCGCAACAATATTCGGTCCAAGAGCTAATTCCGCAGCTGAAAAAGTTCCTCGACCAGGGGATGGAATTGTCCTTGGATGATGTGGGTACCGGTGATAATTATTTCACAAGTATTCAGGAATTGTTGCCACTGGTCTCCGAAGTTAAATTTGCGTTACAAAATTTTGCGGAGGAATTCAGCGACCCCAAGATTCAGAAAAAAATTCATTTTTGGCGGGCCATTACCCAAGAATATGGGTTGCGACTGGTCCTCGAGGGCATCGAAAATGCGGCGGATAGCCAACTGAGCCGTCATCTGGGTATCAAGCTCAAGCAGGGCTACTATTTCAGCAAGCCGCGGCTCTTGAAGCTGCCCGGCGATATGTTTGCGTAAATAAGGGCTGGAAGACATGGTGTTAGGATTGGTTGTTGACCGTGACAGGAAGTGAGCTAGCCGCCTACCGTTCGCCAAATATGGGTTGGAACGCAGGTGCCTGGTTTCACCGACTTTAGGTGTCAGAACCTTGTCGTTCCGACCCGCAACATGTTAGTTTCACCTTCAAGACTTAACTTAAAAAAAGACATTGTCCCTCGTCACAGCTGTGGCGCGGAACAATGTCTTTTTTACGCATCGGTTGCGTGCCGGGCGGTCAGGGCCTGGAGGGTACCAGTTTGAAAATCGGCAATCAACTCATGAATGGTGGTCAGTGACTCGACTTGACCGGCCAATAGCCAGTCACGCCAAATTTGGTAGACGCCAGCGGTCATGAAGGTGGTCCAGTACTTTTGCTGGACCGGCGTGATGGCTGGCCAGGAAATGCTGGTGTAAAACCGGGTCATATTTTGAGTGAAGATTTGTTGGAAAACGGGTTCGAAACCGCGGGTGACGGCCAACTTGAGCGTGGGGGCGAGGTCCGTAAAGAAGTCCCCCAAGGCCGCTAATTTTTGCGCTTGCGGCACGTGGGCCAAGACATCGTCGAAGCGGGCCGTGATGATGGGCGTAAAATGCGCCGTCAACACGTCGGCGAGAGTCGTGAAATTGCGGTAAAAGGCCATGCGGCTAACGCCAGCCCGGCGGACCACGGCCGTGACGGTCAGGTCGCTGAGGTCCTTGGTCGCCAGTAGCTGCAGGAGTGCGGTGGCGAGGTAATCTTGTGAATCCTGTTTAATCGCTTGGGCATGCTGAGTAGCTGCCATAACAATCGCTCCAATCTGTCAGAGATGCGCGGTAAGTTCTTGTCACGCGTCCAATCTCAGTGTAGATTAATGGCACAGACGTTACAAGTGAAACGAAAGCGGGAGTGAAGATTAATGACTAAACGAGTTGTCGTCGTGACCGGTGGGAGTGGGTTTATCGCTAGCCAGATTATTTTACAATTACTGCAACAGGGCTATGCCGTGCGCACCACGGTCCGGTCGCTGCAAAAAGCGGACCTGATTCGCCAAATGTTAGCGACGGGTGGCGTGACGGATCTGACGGATCTTGAGGTGACCACTGCTGATTTGACCAGCGATGCCAACTGGTCGACGGTGATGCGGGGAGCGACCTACGCGATTCACGTGGCTTCACCCACACCCAATCGCGTGTTCAAGGATGAAAATGACATGATTCGCCCGGCGGTAGCGGGTGTTCGCCGGGTGTTAACGGCAGCGCGGGATGCGGGGGTTAAACGGGTCGTGTTGACCTCAGCCTATGGGGCCATTTTTGCCGGCCATCCCCACCGCACGACGCCCTACACCGAGCGAGATTGGTCGGACGTGACTGCCAAAGGGGTGCACGCCTACCAAAAGTCTAAGACGCTGGCTGAGCAGGCCGCTTGGGCGTTTATCAAGCGTGAGGGTCATGGCATGGAACTAGCGGCTGTCAATCCCGTCGGCGTCATGGGGCCGGTCTTGGCCGATGACTATTCTCACTCTAACGTGCAGATTTATCAGCTCCTGACCGGTCAACTCAAGGCCGTGCCTCACGTGGACTCCGGGTACGTCGACGTGCGCGATGTGGCGAGCCTGCACCTCCTGGCCATGACGGCGCCAGAAGCCGCGGGCGAGCGGTTTCTGGCGACCACGGGAGAGACCCTGTCCATGCTAGATGTCGCCACGCTTCTGCGGCAGGCCTTCCCGGCATTTGCAACACGCTTGCCGACTCGGACGATTCCTAACGCCGTGGTCAAAGCGGCGGCGTGGATCAAGCCAGAGTTGAAAATGATTGCCAGCATCGTGGGCACGTATGCAGGGACCAGCAACGCCAAGGCAGTGAAATTATTGGGATGGCAGCCGCGTTCGGCACAAACAGCTATTTTGGCCACGGCCCAGTCGATGATCGATCTGGGCATCGTGACGGCCCCCTAAAACTAGGGCTCACCAGCCGTTGCCGCACGTTTTAGCCAGTTAAAAGTGACGCACCAGGGCCTGGGAGGAAGCCTTTCAGGCGCTTTCGCTTTACCTTTACATGGCTGAAACGTGCGCCAAAAGGCAGCCGGTTCCGCTTAAAACTGCTAACCAAACAATCCAAACCCAGGATTATTCGGTTAGCAGTCTTAATGCTTGCCAGCTAATCGCCTTTTGTCCCACTCTTTTTTGTCGGTAAAACGGTTGATAGTCCATTATGAAAAATATTTATAATTAATCGTGGTATTTACAGGGGCCACTGACTATAATGGGGGCGAATGGGTGGCCCTGGATGGTCAGGGTGGGAGAGTATTGCCTGTTAAATAAATTAAGTGTGTTTACGTCTAATCCGGTAAAATATGTGATTGGACCTTAACCAAATAAACGGAGAGGAAGAGACGAAGATGGGGCGTAGAATGGGGCGTTGGCGCGTGGTATTAGGCGTTTTGGCAATGGTGATGGGGCTGTATCTGTGGTGGCTGCAAGCCCCGTTACCCGTTCAGGCGGCCACAATCAACGGCAAGGGCCGGCCCAGTGCGACGCCTGTGGGGGTATTTGGATTTTACCTGAACACGGGTTTCAGTCTCCAACCCGAAGACCGTTACACCTACCTCAATGCGCCGGGCAAGCAGATTTTGACGACGGACACGGCGCATTCCATGTGGGCGATTGTCACCGGGTTGACCGCCAGCGACCATTTTCAATGGTACCAGTCGACTGATGCCGGTCAGAGCTGGTCAAAGGTGAACAAGGGCCAGCAGAGTGATTTGACGCTGCCTACTGACAAGGTGGGCACCACCTACTATCAGCAGTCTTTTCAGTACTATACAATCGTGCCAATTCCATTTGTTACGGCAACCTATTATTCACGGGTAGCGACGGTCGAGACGTTACCGACCCCGGTGGACGCGACCAAGCTAACGGTGACCAGCGACAATCACTATTTGTATAACAACCAAGTGTTTGACGGCAAGAAGGTGGCGGCGACGACCTATGTGCACGCCACGCCAGAGCCGGCAAACGCGACCGGCGAGCTGACCTGGACCAGTAGTGACCCGACATTGGCCACGGTGGATGCCCATACCGGGAAGGTGACCGCCAACACTGCAGAGAAGGCCGGTAGCGTCACCATTACCGGGACGTTGACCAACCATGATCAGTCGACGATCACGGACCACACGACCATCGACATTGGTGGTGGTCTGATGGACCAGAGCGCTGCGGAAGGCCAGACAGCCACGTTCCACGTGCTCGGTGGTGACCAGCAGGCGCCTGACCAGGTGGCCTGGTACCGTCTGGCGTCAGGGAGTAGTCAGGCGACTAAGGTGGCGACAATCAAAGGCGCTGCAGGATTAACGTACACGACCCCCGCCACCAAGAAGGCCGATGATCAGGCCAAGTATTACGCAACGGCAACCTACACGATGTATGATGAACAAGAAAAGCCCCAGACGCAGACCGTCACGACCCGCCAGGCCACGTTAACGGTCCAGCCCGATACGACGCCCGACGTCCGTATTACCAGTAAGGTTAAAAATTTGACGGATAGTACGGGAGACACCGACCAGCAGCTCAGCAACGTCATCACCGGTGATCACTTTACCATCAGCGGCACACTTCAGGATGCCAATGGGGACACGGCCATGGCAGATGGTGACTTGATCATTTCGATTCCGGGGAGTGCCCAGGTCACGAATTTTACCGTCGATGACGCGGAAGCACAATATTACGTTAAGGTGGCGCCGGATGGTCTGAGTAAGCAGTTGATTGTGAGTGGCGTCCAGCTCGACTGGGTATTTCCCAAGTCATTTCGTGTCACGCTGACCTCGCAGCAAAGCGCGCTAAGACGCTATTCGACGCGGGTTCAGTTGATTAGCTATGACAGTAAAAATCAGCAGTTGGGGACCTACCAAGGCGATCCGCTCACGATAAACTTCACCGACGGCAACCTGCACGCCACCGCCAACCCAGTCAACTTCGGGACGGTGGGACCGGCTGAATTGGGGCAAGACGTTCCGGCTCAGGGGCAAACGGATCTGCTAGACGTCACCGATTATCGGCGGGAAAAGGTCGCCACACAGGTGGGCCTCCAGCAGGTCACGCCATTTCAAAATGGCACCCAAGAACTGCCAGCCACGTTGAATTTTGACAACGGACAGGGCAGGCGGTTGCCGATAACGGCGGACCCACAACCCGTGGCCGAGATTGCGGCTAACCAGTCGGTGCCCGCGATTGGCCCGAGCCAAGGACAACGGCTGGACTTTCACCTGAACGCGCTGGCGAGTCAACTGGGCCACTATACGGCGACCATCCAGTGGACCTTTATTTCCGGGCCGCAGGGATAATTGTTTCATGTGAAACATAGGAGCGAGCCTGGGACAAAGCTTCCCAGACTCGCTTCACCTTTACGTAGCTGAAACGTGCGCCCAAAGGCAGCTGGTTCCGCTTAAGGCTGACTAATCGCCGTTTGGCCCACTCTCGTTTTGGTTATTTAGAATAGGCGGTCAAGAGCTTGTGGAGATGCAGTCCCCAGGCTCTTTTTTCGAGGGGTCAACGGATAACATCCGCATTATAGTTCGATAGTTAAAATAATTTATGTTTAAAATGGTATTCCTCCAAAATAGAAACTATAATAAAGATGACCAGGGTAGTTAATCTGTAACAGTGTTAGTGACGGATTGATTGTCGACTTTACGGTAGGACACGGTGCCCGCGACTGGGGGGACGTGTCACGAATCATTTCGTAGCCAATTGATTAGTCCCAATGACCAGTAAACACCGCTTATAGCCAGGTTGTTTACCGGTGTGCCCTAATCTTGCGGTTGCGGATGAGAGACTACGGTCACGCGACTGAGAACTGATTAGTTTAGCTCGGTCGTGGACGATTAGATAAGTAGACCGCTGATCGACTGCCCTTGCGTAGTGGATCAGCAGTCGTTCAGACCTTTTAAAAGGGGAGAAGACATTATGACGGGTAAGAAATTGGGTCGACTACTCGTGGGGCTGTTGACGTTGGTGCTGGCGGTTGGGTTCTTTAATGGCGCCAAATCAGCGCCGATCGTTGCTCAAGCGGCGACCGTCAAGGGTTATGGGACGCCGACCCAGGATCCAAGTAGCTTTTTATTTTGGTATTCCAATACAGGTTTTCGAACGCAACCACAGGATACGTATACGACGGTGGGGACGACCAAAAAGCTGACGACAGCGGTAGGCTATTCCTTCTTGGATACGTTTTTTAATCCGTTGGCTTATGATCACTTTCAGTGGTATCAGTCAATGGATGCCGGCGCAACTTGGACGGCAATCAAAGGGGCGACGAGCTCAACGTTAAGTGTCACGCCGTCTAAGGTGGGGACCACTTATTATCAAGAATCTTTTGGGTATTATTTGTTTATCCCACCACTGTTACCCAACGAATACTATTATTCGCGCGTTGCTTCCGTTACAGCCATGGGTAGTCCGGTCAACGCGACCGGCATTACCGTCACGGCGGATAATCATTATCTGTACAGTAACCAATCTGAAGCCGGTACCACCACTGTTCATGCCAATTTGATACCAGCTAACGCGACTAGTGATGTTACTTGGAGCAGTAGTGACCCCGGCTTGGCGACGGTCGACAAGACTTCTGGCGTTGTAACCGCGAATACTAGTGGTCGATCGGGGACTGCAACGATTAATGGGACTGTCACCAATGCGGATGGGTCGACCCAAACCAACTCCACGCAGATTAAAGTGGGTGGTGGTTTGGACGATCAAACGGTCGATTCCGGTAAGTCCGCAACGTTCACTGTTCAAGGCACGTTCCCCAGCACACCAGCGTCCGTGACCTGGTACAAAGAGGCACCTGGTAGCAGTACGCCGACCAAAGTCGCTAGTGGGACCAGCTTAACGTACACCACGCCAACCACGTCCGCGGCAGATGACAAGGCGCACTATTATGCCGAAATCACGATTAAATCGGATTCTGAGTCAAAGACGATTACGACGAACGCTGCCGAACTAAACGTTAAGTTCAGCGATACGCCGAAAGTGACGATTACTAGTACGGCCACTGATAATACTGATAATACGGGGAACGTGGCGCATGGGCTGTCAAATGTCATCAGCGGAGATGCGATTACCATTACGGGAACGATTACGGATGGTAATCAGGATTCGAAGATGAAAGCGGGACTGCTGGCCATTCGGGTACCCCCTTATTGTAGTAATACGGCTGTCTCCATTGACGGTGAAGCGACGTCTTTACAAGCGCCTAAGCAGATTGGCGATTACTATTATCTAGTTCCACGAACCCCCGTCGATTTTGAAGCTGGTCAAACCCATACGTATAAAGTCAGTTTTGACTCCCTAGAGGAGACAGACAGTGACTTTACATCGCTGGTAGAGATGGAGGCGTATGAAACTGATGCGTCTAAATTGAAAGCAGTTGTACCTGCTGATACAATCTTAGGGACAACAAATGACAACAATTTCGACACGTACACCGGCCCAGGGATTAGCCTTCACTTCTCGTCCAATACGTTGACGGCTCAGGCAGGGAACGTCACATTTGGCTCACTGTCTTACGCCAATGTTGACCAGACGATTGAAGGCCAAGTCGAGGGTGGCGGCGACCTGTTGGCCGTTACGGATGACCGACGGGAAAAGAACGCCACGACCATTTCCTTGCGGCAGGCAACGCCATTCACTGATGGGACGCATACGTTGGTGGCCAAGCTAAGCTACGCCAACGGGAGCACGGTCAAGCAACTGACGGATACGAATCAGGTCGTCTTGTCGGCGGGCTCGGGTATTAAAGTGGGCTCGTTAAACGCCAATCATGGCCAGGAATTACAGCTGGTTCTCGCCAGCCAAGCCATCTACCCAGGCAACTACACGTCCACACTGGACTGGACGATTACTTCAGCCCCTTAAATGAATCAGTGATTTTCCAAAGAGTTTGGGTTTAAAGCCGCCCAAGCTCTTTTTGTGCACCAATTTTAAATGTTCGCTGTCTGTTGTCTCCCCTTTTATGTTTCCAAACGTCTCGGTCTATTGGCGTTTTTCAACCACGATGCGCAGTCACTAGGTGCATTCTGCGCGGGGGTACGGTAAAATTGACTCATCGTATACTGGAAAAAGAGGTGTTACTAGTGACAAGTGAAGAAAAAAAGCTGCTGTCTGATTTTCAGGCCTCGGCCGCGTATCGTGACTTTAGCGCTTTTCCCGACGAGTTGGTCATGCAAACGTTGGTATTCTACCTGTCAGAGATTAGCAGCAGTAACAAAGATTTTCATGAGTGGACGACCCACACCGTGTTACTGGCTTTAAAGCAGTTCGCGGCGGACGCTACTCAGCCGGACATGCCTGACGCTGATGACTTTTTGTATTTTAGTTATGCTGTGATTAAGAGTTTCCTACAGTATCTAGTTGGGACTGGTACCACCAAGATTCAGGAACAGGACTTAACCGAGTCGCTGGACCAGTTTGAAAAGGGGCATCAGTTGTCTGCAGACCAGTTAGAAAACGACGACCCAGCGCCCGTGCCCACCCGTGACGTGAGTGATCCGGATCTGCCAGAGTGGCGTGCATACAGGGCTGATAGCATACAGCGGTATACGGCCAAATGGGTCGCGGCTTATGTGAGAAGCCCAGGTTGGCGGCGGGACCGTAACGCGGATCTCACCCAAGATACGTTAGAATTAGCCGTTGAACAGTTAAGTGAACAGGCCTACGACACGTACCGCAAGACGCCCAAGAGCTGGACGAAGAAGGTCTTGTCTAGCGTCTTGTGTGGCTATTTTGTCTCGAACCTAGACTTGACCGCAGCTGAGCTGGGCGCCGTTATTCCAGTCATTGGCCACGTCATGCGCTTTGCGGCTGAGCAGGGCTGGTTGAATGCCAAGAAAGCCGAAAATTATCAGCGTTACTTGAATGCGATTGCGCCTAAAGCCGTTGCCCAGGCCCAGGACCCCAACAATTTTGGCCCGGCCAAACAAGCAATCATCCAAATGCGGACGGAAGGTGTCGATACGACCGATGAAGCCGCAATCCAAGCGTTCATGGACCAGGTCAATGCCCAAGGGGGGCTGAACAGCGCCTACGAAGGGGGAGCACGTCTGCCGGATGGGAGGGATCTAACGGCCGCAGAATTTCAAGCCCTGCTAGATGATGACGATCGGTTGCTTGCAGTTGCGGTTAAATTTGACCCGGATCCGCAAGCAGACTACTTAACCGGGATGCACATCACCAAGGTGGGTGGCCGTCATTGGCACCAAGCAGATGCCCAGGATGCGCACAAGTTGAGTCTGCTCTTCGGCCTGCGGTTATGGCTGTTACGGGACCGGTACCCGTTAGAAGGGGAGTCGTGGCAGCTGGCGTTTAAGGTAATGGATGCTTTGACGCAACTCGCTGATATGTTGTACAGCCAACAGCTGGTCACGCTGGACGAGTGTCCGCCGGTTATCTGGGAGGACTTTGCGCAGTGGATTCGGCAAGCTGGCCTTGAGCCGCAGCAGTTGCTGGCCTTGTTGACGGCGTTAATACACATGCTGGTCGATGATCACTATCTCCCTGCCGAAGAGGGCAAACGCATTATCGCGGTCCTCCACCCAGCCAACCACCAGCGGGGCAATGTTATTTCGATGAAGGCAGCGCGCAAGAAGAAACGTCAGTAAGTTTGGAGGAATCAACCAATCATGAAACACATCGTAGCGGGAATCGTTGCCCACGTAGATGCCGGCAAGACCACGCTATCGGAGGCGCTATTGTACCAATCCGGCGCGGTGCGGCAACTGGGACGCGTCGACAACGGGGATGCCTTCTTGGACCCCGACGACTTAGAAAAACAACGCGGCATCACCATCTTCTCCCATCAGGCCAGCCTGACTTATGATGACCTGCAGTTGACCTTGCTGGACACCCCGGGCCATGTGGACTTTGCCTCGCAAACGGAACAGGTCCTCAGCGTCTTGGACTATGCCATTTTGGTGGTCTCGGCCACCGATGGCATTCAGGGCTACACCCGCACGCTGTGGCGCTTGCTCGACCACTACCAGGTGCCCACGGTCATCTTCGTGAATAAAATGGACGCCGTGACGGCCGACCAAGATCGGGTGTTGGCCCAGCTACAGGCAACCTTTTCACCTGGCTGTATCGCCTTTGACGGGCCCAACTTGTCTGCGGACGCCACGGAAAATGTGGCCATGCAAGACGATGACGTGTTGGCCGCTTACCTGGACGCCGGGGAGCTGGCCGACGACACGGTCCGCGAGTTGATTCAGCGCCGCCAGGTCTTCCCGTGTTTCTTTGGGGCAGCCTTGAAATTAGACGGTGTTGATGACTTTTTGTCTGGATTGTCCAAATGGACCCAAGAAAAGCACTATCCCGCCGAATTTGGTGCTAAGGTCTTTAAGATCTCTCACGATCAGGACGAACGGCTGACTTGGATTCGTCTGACCGGAGGTGTTCTGGCCAATAAGGACGTCATTTTGGGCGAGCAAAAGGTCAATCAGTTGCGGGTGTACAACGGGTCCAAGTTCACGGTCCAGCCGCAAGTCGTGGCAGGTGAGGTCTGTGCCATTCCGAACCTGACGGCTACTCATCCGGGACAGGGCTTAGGCCAACAGGCCGCGGGGCGCACGCCGGAGATCCAACCAGTCTTGACCTACACGGTGGACCCTGGTGACAACGACCTGCATCACTGTTTGACGGTCCTGCAGGAACTCGAAGACGAGGATCCGCAGCTGCACGTGACCTGGTCTCAACAACTCCAGGAGATTCGCGTCCAAATCATGGGCAGCGTGCAATTGGAGATCTTGCAACAGCTGTTGCGCGACCGGTTCAACCTGACGATTGGCTTTGGCGCCGGGAGCATCCTTTACAAGGAGACCATCACCCAGCCGGTGGAGGGCGTTGGGCATTTCGAACCGCTGCGGCACTACGCGGAGGTCCATTTACTACTGGAACCCACGCCGCGGGGCAGCGGGCTGACGTTTGCCGCCGACTGCTCGTTAGAGATCTTAGGGAAAAACTGGCAGCACCAAGTCCTTACCAATCTGCGTGCCAAGGAACAGCTGGGCGTTTTGGTCGGGGCACCCCTGACCGACGTGAAGATCACGCTGGTCACCGGGCGCGCCAGCATCGTTCACTCGGTCGGCGGCGACTTTCGCGAGGCCACTTGGCGAGCAGTCCGGCAAGGCCTGATGATGTTGCGGGCCAAACAAGCCTGTCAGCTGCTGGAACCGTGGTATCAGTTCCGCTTGGAAATTGGCCAAGACCAGGTTGGCCGGGCCATGAACGATATCCAGCGGATGCACGGGCAATTTGACACGCCCGATGGCACAACCAGCACGGCTGGCATGGTCGTCTTGACGGGGACGGCGCCGGTCGCTGAGATGCAAGACTACGCCCAAGCGGTGCAGGCTTACACCCACGGCAAGGGCCAACTGGAATGTTTGGTCGACGGCTACCGGCCGTGTCACAACCAGGATGACATCGTGGCCGAACAGGACTACGCCCCTGTGGCGGATCTACCAAACACGCCGGACTCCGTGTTCTGTGCGCATGGTGCCGGCTATCCCGTGCCATGGGACGAGGTGCCGGCCATGGCGCACGTCGATTATGCCTATTCACCCGCGGCGTTGCGGGCGTTGGATCAATGAGCGTGGACCAGCTGGTGGCCGGCGGATGTTTCGGCTGAAGGTTGAGTAGAATGGTTGAACACCGCTGTGCATGGCTGTTGACAACCGGCGTTTGACCATGGTAATGTAATGGCAATTAAATGAATCGGAGGGTTGCTCGATGTCAGTCGTTTGCTAAGCGTTACGCAGGATGCTAAAAAGTGGGGAATTTCCCGCTGTGTTTAGTGTGCCCGTAATGGTTAGAACGAATCGCTGACGGTCGAGCGCCCAAAATCTCGGGCGTAGTTTCGACTGCGCTCTTTTTGTGACCCAAAATTAGCAGCGTTCGTCAACCGTGCGGGGACCGCCATTGACGAAAGGAACCGATTAAATTGACCATTGATTTACAAGATTTTGGCGCCACGCCTGATTTATTGACCCAAGTAACGCTACCCGACCAAACGCTGGCTCGGGTCACGGCCCAACACCGGGAGTTGTACCAGGTGATGACGACGCAGGGCAGTCGGCCGGCCCAGGTTGCAGGGCGGCTCAGCCATGAGTTGCGGCAATCGACTGATTTTCCCGCGGTGGGGGACTGGGTCGCCGTGACTGCCACCCAGTCGCCTGCGATGATTCAGCGGGTCTTGCCGCGCCAAAGCGTTTTGATTCGAGGGGCAGTGGGCCAAGCGGGCGGTCAAGTGATTGCCGCCAACGTCGATACCATTTTCATTTGCATGTCGCTCAACGCGAACTTCAACGTGCGACGCATCGAACGTTATTTGACGATGGCGTGGGATAGCGGCGCCGTGCCGGTCGTGGTCCTGACGAAGGCTGACTTGTGTGTCGATGTGGCGGCGAAGTTGGCGGAACTGGCGTCGGTGACACTGGGCGTAGACGTCCTGACGTGCTCCGCCCAGACTGGTGCCGGGATTGCTTCGTTGAAGGCTTATGTGACAGGCAATCAGACGGTGTCGTTCATTGGGTCTTCAGGCGTGGGCAAATCCACGCTGATCAACCAGCTATTGGGAAGCGACCAGCTAGCTACCCGCGCGATTCGCGCCGATGATGATAAGGGCCGTCACGCCACGACCGCGCGCGAACTCTTGCGTTTGCCAGCGGGTGGGGTGGTGATCGACACCCCGGGAATGCGCGAACTTCAGGTCCAAGGTGGCAATTTGGACCAAGCCTTCGCCGACATCACGGCGCTGGCCCGTCACTGCAAGTTCCGCAATTGTACCCACCAAACGGAACCGGGGTGTGCCGTCCAGGCTGCTTTAGCCGCGGGACAATTGACTGCCGAGCGCCTGGCTAGTTACCAAAAACTTCAGCGTGAATTGGCCTACAACGGGATGAATGCCCGTGAACGGGAAAATGCTAAGATTGCCCGGAACTTTGGCAGCAAGCGGGCAATGAAACAGGTTATGGACCACGTAAAGCGGGGAAAACGCCGCTAGTGTTTCACGTGGAACAACTGTCATGAGGTAGCAGAACTTTCTTAAGGAATATCACCAGCAAGCAAAACTCACCAGCCGCTTTCAGCTTTTGTGAAAGGCGGCTGGTGAGTTTTTAGGTATTCCCTTTGAACTGTAGGCGCTGTGAGTAGCGTGGCTATTACCAGTCCCACCTCAGTCTATTTAATAGTGTTTGGTTAAATTCGGTGATGATTTTTCTCTATACGAGCATCATTTTACTCACCCAGTTTAAGATTACCTGGCAAGCCGTAACGCTCTTAGTTGCGGTAAATGTACTTGGTGGGTACCTAATGGCCAGACCACGAAAATAAATGGCTACAGTAAGATGGCGTGAAACTAGGCGAGAATCCGCAGTAATGCGGGATGCTTACCTAGTTTTTAATTTTTTTACGGATGAGCGTGGAACCGGACACCGTCATGGCGGAGGGTCGACTAGGTGACACCTGGAAAAAGCAGCGACTCGTATCGCGCGTGATGAGGAAGGATTCTATCTGCTCTTAAACGTCTTTTGCATAGTTAGTTTATCTAACAGTTAGTCAAACTACACCAAACTTCATCAGCCGTCGATTCAGTTAGTCCGTCTAACTGTATTTCCACCAAACTCTTTGGTAAACTAAGGGCGAGGTGATTCCAATGGCAACGGAAAATAGTCAGGCTATCAGCACGCGGATTCGGGAGATTTTTCTCGCCGAACAGCGGCAAATTGCGGCCACATTAGCCGATGACGCGGCAGTAACGCCGCAGCAGGCAGTCGTGTTACAGCTGATCGATGAGCGCCCGGGGTTGATCCAACGCGATATCGTGGACGTTTTGCAGCGGCGGGCGGCCACGGTCTCGGCCTTTTTAAAGAAATTGGAGACGGCGGGATACATCGTGCGGCGGGTGCCCACCGACAATACCCGCAACAAGCAATTGTATTTGACCGTGAGTGGTCAACGGGTCGTCGCCGCCTTTGAACGAGCGCGCGCCGACGTTTATCAGCAGTTGACCGTGGAACTGAACACCGCTCAGCAGCGTGAGTTGTTGGCGCTGTTAACGGCGGCCCAGCGCGGATTGGAGGGGTAGTATGCAAGTTCACGACGGATTCATGCCGTTTCGCCAGTACCAAACGTATTACCGGGTCGTCGGGGATTTGACGGCCGGATCAACGCCCTTACTCCTGTTACACGGCGGACCGGGGTCGACCCACAACTATTTTGAAGTGTTCGACCAACTGGCGGCACAAACGGGGCGACCGGTCGTCATGTATGATCAGTTGGGTTGTGGTCGCTCGAGTATGCCCGACGACGCCAGCCTGTGGCGCGCGGACACCTGGGTGGCGGAACTAACGGCGTTGCGTCAATATTTGGGGCTAAAACGCGTGCATTTACTGGGGCAATCCTGGGGTGGCATGCTGGCCATCATTTACCTGTGTGACCACCACCCGGCCGGCATTCAGAGCCTGATTCTAGCCAGCACACTATCGTCGGCGGCCCTGTGGCGGCAAGAACAGCACCGGCTGATCAAATTCATGGCGCCGGCCGACCAAACCGCTATCGCCCAGGCCGAAGCCAGCGGCGATTTTACCGCGCCGGCCTACCTGGCAGCCAATGAGCGCTACATGCTGGCGCACGCGGCGGGGCCAATCACAGCGGATTCACCCGAATTCTTGCGCCGCCCCAAGCGGGCAGGTACGGCCGCGTACAACGTGGCGTGGGGGCCCAACGAGTATGTCCCCACGGGCACGCTCAGCGACTATGATTACACGGCCAAATTAGCGCGGGTGACGACGCCCACGTTGGTGACCAGCGGCACCAATGACCTGTGCACACCGCTAGTCGCCAAGACCATGGTCGATGCCTTGCCCCACGCGACCTGGACGTTGTTTGCCCACAGTCGTCACATGGCGTTTATCGACGAGACACCGGCGTATTTCGCACGCTTAACGGCGTGGTTGGCGGCACAAGATTAGGCAAAGGAAAAGGCCCCCGGCACCGTCCAAATGACGGCACCGGGGGCCAGTTTTGTGTTTACTTAATCTTCGTTGACAACGCCCATTTTACGAAGGCTGGGAATCGTGAGCATGACCGTGAAGCTGATGATGTAGAGTACGGACAGGAAGCCCATGACCACGGTCAGCGTGTAGTGGTCCATCAAAAAACCGATCGCCACGGAGGAGAATCCGCCGATGGCCCGCCCAACGTTGACAATCACGTTGTTGGCCGTTGAGCGAATCTCGGTCGGGTAGAGGCGGCTGATGACCGCGCCGTATCCGCCGAACATCCCGTTAGAGAAGAAACCGATGATGGCGCCGGCCAGTACTAAAGTCAGTTGGTTGAAGGCCAGAGTGATACTGAAGACGGCGATGGCCGAGGCAATCAGGAAGATGCCAAATGCGCGTCGCGGCCCGAAGTAATCCAGGATGCTCCCAAAGGTCATCATGCCAATGCTCATGCCGACAATCGTCGCAATCATCCAGACCGAGGACCCGGAAACCGTCAGGCCCAGTTTCTGTTGCATGATGGCTGGCAGCCAGTTCATCAGCCCAAAGTAACCGGCGATTTGAACGATGACCATGATCATCAGTGCCACCGTTTGGTAGGCCAGCTTGGGTGTCTTAAACAGGGCACGAATCTGGACCGGCTTTTGTTGGTCGCGGGGTGCTTGCTTGGCGGCCAAGAATTCGTCGCTTTCGTGCAGGTGCCGCCGGATGAAGTAGGTCAGAGCCACTGGGACCAGGCCCAAGACGAACAGGGCTTTCCAGCCCAGCGCGGGGATGATAAATGCCGCAGCCACGGCGGCCAGGATGGCGCCAATTTGACCGCCAATCGCGGCCACCGAGGTCATCTTGCCAATCTTGTCACGCGAGAAGCTTTCAGCAATCAGCGTGATGCCCACGCCGTATTCCCCACCGGCGCCGACGCCAGCCAGAAACCGGAAGACGTAGATCCAGGTGATATTGCTGGCGAACCCCATGGCCGCCGTTGCGAAGGCGAAAATGAAGATGGTGTGCGAGAAGGTGCGGACGCGGCCGAAGCGGTCGGCCAAGATGCCAAACAAAACACCCCCCACGAGCATCCCCAGGTTGGTGATCGATGAGATCAGACCGGCCTGGGCCCCGCTGATGTGCAGATCGGCGATGATTGAGGAGAGGGCGAATGATAAGAACATGACGTCCATATTCTCCAGGGCGAATCCCGCCGAAGTCGAAGCAATCGTCCATTTCTGGTGCGTGTTAAGCGCGTGGTCTTGCGTGGTGGTTTCCATTATTCAGTTCCTCCAAAATGAATGTTCACGGACATTCGTTATTTTTGCCGGCAAACCGGACGTTGGGCATATTATGCCATGGACGTCAGTGAAAAGCAACCGTTAATCCGGATATTAAATTAATTATACGGGTTCTTAGATTTGTCAATCATTAGGAAAATTAACTATTTTGGCGAACAAAGACGGTGTGCCTTTATTTTTCTAGGTAAATCGTCTAACCTGAAACTTGAGGTTGACGCGGACCTGGATTTTCGCTAAACTCAATAGCAACTAAACCTTTAACTTAGCCCTGTGAGACTAAAAAGTTGGACGGTAAAACCCGCAGTAGACCGATTTGCGGGCGAAATCCGGCTAGCCCACCACAGGCGCTAGCCGGATTTTTTTTAGAGAAAGGACCCTTCACATGCGCCCAGTAATCGTGGCTTTAGATTTCGAAAATCAACAGGTCGTCACCGACTTTTTAGCGCAATTTCCCGCTACGGACCAGCCAATGGTCAAGGTGGGGATGGAACTCTTTTACGCGACCGGTCCCAGCATTTTACGAACATTACGGCAACGAGGACTCCAGATTTTCTTAGACCTGAAGTTGTATGATATTCCCCATACCGTCGAGCGGGCCATGCGCCAACTGGGGCGGCAAGGCGTCGCGATGGTGACCATCCATGCGGCCGGGGGCGCGGCGATGATTGCAGCGGCCCGTCGCGGATTGAATCAGGGGAGCCAAGAGGCAGGGGTGGCGCCGGCGAAGCTACTGGCCATTACCCAACTGACCTCGACGACGGAAGCGCAGATGCAAGCCGAACAATTAGTCGCTGCCGACCTCCCCACGAGTGTGCGGCATTTGGCCCAGCTGGCCCAGGCCAACGGTGCGGACGGCGTGATTGCCTCAGCTTTAGAGGATCCGGTGATTCATGCGGCGACCGCCCCGGACTTTCTATGTATCAATCCGGGGATCCGGCTGGCCACGGATGCGGCCGATGACCAGCAACGAGTCGTTACACCCGCCCAGGCCGCACGTCTGGGGAGCGATGGCATCGTCGTCGGGCGGTCGATCACGCAAGCCGCCGATGCGGTTGCGGCGTATCATCAGGTATTAGCAGAATGGGAGGCAGGAAAATGATGACGATTACGGATAAAATTGCAGCGGACCTCTTGCACATCGGCGCGGTCAGTCTGGCGCCCCAGGACCCCTTCCTGTGGGCGAGTGGCATGCAGGCGCCCATTTACACGGACAATCGGCAAACGATTGCCTATCCGCGCGTACGAGCGGCCATTGCCGACGGGTTAGCCGCACTGATTGAAGACCACTATCCCAGTGCAACCGTGATTGGCGGGGTCGCCACCGCGGGGATTCCGCACGCGGCGCTGGTTGCCGATCGGCTGGACCTCCCCATGAATTACGTCCGGGCCAAACCCAAGGACCACGGTCAGGGCAAGCAGATTGAGGGCCAATTGTCAGCGGCAGATCAGGTGGTCTTGATCGATGACCTCATTTCGACTGGCGGCAGTGTGTTAGCCGCCGCCCAGGCCGTTCAGGCGGCGGGGGCCACCGTATTGGGCGTCGTCGCCATCTTTTCGTACGAACTGCCCGACAGCGTCGTCAACTTTCGCCAGGCCGGCCTGACCTTGACGCCGCTGACCACCTACAGCACCCTGATTGCGGTAGCGCGAGCCGAAGGCGACATGTCCGCGGCAGAGTTTGCCTCCTTACAACAGTGGCGGGCAGATCCGTGGCACTGGCCGCGGCGGTAGTGTTTCACGTGGAACAAAACAGGAATAGGTAAACTTACTAGCACGCTGGTTTATTTTAAATAGGCGTGCTAGTGGTGACTTTAGAGATAATTAGATTTTAATAATTGTCTAGAGACCAGTGAAGCGGATAGCCAGCTGAAACATTTGCAAAATATGCATACTTGTTGTAAATATTTACAAAGATGGTAGAATCAAGACAGTTAATAGATAGTATGAAGAGATTTTGCTGGAGGTGGACCCGTATGAACAACGAAATTGTCATTGAAAACATCAAGAAGTGGTTGGAAAAAAACCATCATCCCCAGAGTTGGCTGGCTAAAGAAATCAATGTGAGTGCGCCACTAATCAGTCAAATGCTTAATGGTGAAAGAAAGATTCAAACGAAGTATCTGTTAAGCATTGCAACAGTTACGGGCATGTCGCCAGAAGAGCTTGCACGAGATGAGAAGGTACTAGCCGATAATGAGCTGACGTGTGAGTTAAGAGGGGACTTTTCTAATCCCAAACTCGAAAATCAATTTGATAAGTTACTCTGGGATATTCAGTGTTATGTCGATTTAGCGGGTGCCAGTCATGACTAAACAAACGCATTTTTCTGAAAAGGTCGCTGATCATGCGGCAGCCGTATTTTTAGAGAAAAATATTGGTACCGCGATATTCATCGGTGCTGATATCGAGAATCTGATTGCGGAAAATGCCCAAGTTATTTATCAAGATATTCAGGCTCCCGATTTTTTTGGTGCGCTAATTAGCTACAAGGGTAAACGGTTTGTCGTTTTAAATACCCATCAGGATTTGAGAGCGCGCTATTATAGCGCTGCCCATGAAATGTGGCATTTGGCGTTGACCAGTGCAATGTTTGGAGAACAAAGTGAAGTCATTCAATACGATGCGGCTAATCCGATATTTGATAGCGAGCGGGCTGCGGATCATTTTGCGGCTGCCCTGATGCTACCAGAAGAGACTGTGCTGAAAATTTGGGATAAGTACGTGCAGGGCCAGGAGACGCCCAGTACGCAGTTAGTACAAGAGGTTGTGGTTCGGCTGGCTAATGTTTCTGCGATGCCGTATGTGGCCGTGTGTCGGCGACTAAAGGAATTGGGACTACCGGTCAGTCGGACCATTGTGCGGTGGGATAAGTCAGATTGGCATGACTATCTACAATACGCCGATTTCCCACCAAGTCCACTAGATGAGAAGGCCAGCTTTGATAAGTTTGCGGGTTTGTCAGCATTCGTAAAAAAGCAAGTCGACCATCAGCAGATGACGTTACTGGAAGCAGCGCGCTTTCTAACGCGTGCGGATCCTAACCAAGCGAAGCGTTATCTCAAAATGCGTCAAGAAAAGATTGCCCAAATCGAGGTGGACGATGACTGATCGGCAAAACGTGCGCACTTACATTGATACCAATATGTTGATATTTGCTGAGAATTATCGAAAGGACAATGTTTTCGATTGGCTAGATCAGCTTTACAACGACGTTTGGATTCATATAGACGTCTTGGATGAAGTGCTTCTGGGAAGAAAAAGGATTGAGAGTGAGATAACGGCTAGAGGTTGGCATGTATTTAATCCTGAAACGCTGTCTAGTCCGGAAGAAAGCCTCTATCGCGCCCATCTTGCTGGAATTAAGGTTGCCTTTCAAAAGATGCGTCAAGCGCAGGGAAGCCACGCTAAAACGACTCCTGACTTAGGGGAAAAGGCCACGTTGGCAGTTTGTATCTTACAGGATGCCCAGTTAATCTGTAGTAACGACGCTGATATTGCTGAAGTTATTAGTAGAGAGAACTATTGTTACGTGGACGATGAGGGCAATTCGGAACTGATTTCACAAGATACAACTAGTGACTTTTGTTTTCATTGCGTAGTGGACGTGGGAATTACCAAGTCAAAGGTTCGCCGGTTTTACAAATCTATCTTTGAAGACCAAGCGGAACGGAATGCCAAGCTAGCGGTTTGGGAACGCCGTTTTTAAAAGCTAATGCGTATGAAAACACCCCCATCATTGGATTTTGGCCAATAGTGGGGGTGTTTTTTTGAAGTTCATTTAGACTGCATTACGCCGCCGTCTTCAGCAGTTTCAACGGATCTTGCCAGGAGTGTGCCGCTGGATTTTGCCAGTCGTTTTGGGCGCTGACCCAACTCTTGTGGTTGGTGATGCCCAAATGCAAATGACCACTGGCCTGCGTTGCGATGACTTGGCCGGTCTTGACGGTATCGCCCACGTGGACGGTGTGAGTCTGTTTGCCCATCGCAAATTCCTGGTAGATGATTTCGTCGCCCGCGGCGGTCTTGGTGACCACGACGTCTTTGCCCAGGCCCAGCGGATAGGCGTCGGTCACGCCCCGCTTCATGGGATTGCCCACGAAGATGACCTTGCCGGCGTGGATGGCGTGAATCTTGCTGCCAACGCCCGCGTTGAAGTCAACGCCGTCGTGCCAAGGAGAATCTGCCAGGTCACGTTTGCCAAAGGTCGATGTCACGTAGCGGCCACCGGTGTAGGGCCAGCCCCATTCGGTGGTGGACTCGGATTGCGTCGCGGGTTGTTGGGCCGTTGCCAAGCGGGTTAATTTCGGCTTGGCGGGAGTGGTTTTTTCCACGTGGAAGTATTGATAAACGCGCTTGGGCTGGTCCGTGGCCAGATCGGTGGGCGTGTTGGCGATGGTTAAGGTCTCTGCCTTGGCCGTCGTCTTGGTGGTCCAAGATGCTAGCAGCAGGACTGCGCCCAAGACGACCAGTGCGGCCGTGATCAGGAGCAAGTGGCGATTAAGCCGATGATTTAAGTGGGGGAGTTGATGTAGCGTCGACATTGTTTTGGAACCTACCTTTTAACAGTGATAAGAAAGATTGTACCAGTGATTAGCCGACTAAGTGTTAAGAAATTGTGAATTTTTCCCGCGACGGGCACAATTTATCCAAAAAAGTTGTGGGCCAAATGCTGTGATACCGGCGCTTGCGGCGGTTTCCGACAAAAAAGCCACGCCGAAGAAATTTTTTCTTCGGCGTGGCTTTAAACGTTTAAATTCGGCTAGATTTCTTCCACATCTGAAGATTGAAAGGGAAATGAACGCGCTGATTGCCGTAGCAACGGTGTTCTGACACCTAAAATTAGTGAAATCAGGCGCCTGCGTCAGCCAGGGTTCCGCCTGCTCTGGGGAACACCTCCAGCCTGAGGGGCGGTCTTCCGGTTCGCTTGAAAGCCTGGCACAAATCGCCAGTCTCTCAAGTCGTCCCGCGCTGTAGGCTGAGAAAGGACCTCAGCCAACACCGCCGACACAGCTGGCTCCACCCTGGCTGCCTCCGGCAAGGTGGAGGTTATCAGTAACACTGTGTTAATGAAAGACTAGTTGTCAACGTAACTACTATCTGGGGTTAAGACGATTGTTACCAACACGCACTACCGTAGCTGAGAGTTCGCCAAATATGGGTTCAGCCGTGGGAGTTGCCTTAGCGGCGCGGTTCATGCCGCTTAGGCAACTGGCGTCTTTGAGACGTGGGTTGCGGCTCAAAGCGAGGCGTCGAGACCGATCTTTGGCTCGGCCCGTCCGCCCCAGCGTTCCAACCCATATTTGGCGAACGGTAGGCGGCCAGTTCGTATTATGTGGCTGTAAACGACTATTTTTGATGCCATGAGTCGCATGCTAACCGTAGTTCCAGCTGATTTCCGTCTTTCAATCTTGAGCTTCCACATCCATTGCCGATAAGTGGCCGTGCCGGCGCGCGTAGAAGAGCACGCTGAGTAAGGAGAAGGCGACCACGATGCCTCCGAGGACGGCGATTTCTGGCAAGGCGGAATTGCCGATCATCAGCGTTTCACGCAGCCCGGCCACCGAGTAGCTCATTGGCAGCCACGGGTGTAGGGCCTGGAAGAAGCCGTTGGTCATTTGCAACGGGTAGGTTCCGGCAGAGCCACCAAGCTGGAGCACCAAGAGCACCATGCTGAAGAAGGCACCGGGCTTGCCGAGCACGAGGTTGAGCCAGTAGACGATGCTCATGAAGGCGCCGCCAGTCATCAGCAGTGTCAGGAAGGTTGCCCACGGGTGGATCGGCGCCAGTCCGTCGATGGCCGCCAAAAGGCCGGTCATGAACAGGGCTTCACCCAAGACGAAGGCGCACATGATGGACGCCTTGCCCAGCCACCACCGCCAGCCACTGCGCGGATACTTGCGGGGCGTGTACATATCAAACATCAGGTTAAACGCCAGCGCACCCACGAAGAGGGACACGGACATCATGTACGGGGCCATCCCCGTGCCATTGTCCGGGGCGTCATCGTGATCGGTGTGACTGGTAGTCGCGGGTTTGGCAAATTGCCGGTAGGTCAGCTGGGACGGGTGGACGGCCGCCTGGTGCCCGGCTTGATTCAAGGATTGTGCGAGGTGGGCGTTGCCAGCTTGTACGGTCGTGGCCCCATTGGCGGCCTGATGGGCCCCGGTGGCCAATTGCGAAGCGCCACTCGTGACCTGCGTGCTCCCGGACGTGGCACTTTGCGTGGCCGCCGTCAGCTGCGGACCCGTCGTGGCCAGAGTCGTCAGTCCGGCATTGAGCGTGGTGGCCCCAGTGGCCAATTGGCCGACACCCTGGGTCAGTTGCGGCGCCCGTTCATTCAGCGTGGCCAGGCCATTGGCTAAGGTGGTCGCCCCGGTGTTCAGCGCGGTGCTCTTGGCGGTCAATTGGTGCGTTCCCGCGGCGAGTTGCGTGCTCCCGGCGGCCAACTGGCCGGTCCCAGCGGTCAATTGGGTCCCGCTCGTGGCTAGCCGTTGCGTGCCGTTGACCAGGGTGGTGGCGCCGGTAGCCAGTTGTCCGGCGCCAGTATTGAGGGCGGGGGCTTGAGTGTTTAGCGTGTGCAGGCCTGTGGTCAGGGTGGTTAACGCCTGATTGGTCTGTTTCAGCCCACTGGTCAGGCTTTGAGCATTGGTGGTGAGAGTCGTCAGCCCTTGTCCCAGTTGCGTTTGGGCGCTAGCGGCTTGGGTCAACCCGGTCTGTAACGTTTTGGCGGCATTGGCCCCGGTCGTCAGCGCGCTGAGGTCGCTGTCGAGGTGCTTGGCGGCGGTTTGGACGGCCGTGAGGGTGCTGGTAGTCGTGGTGGCGCTAACGGCCTTTAGCATGGCGGCCTTTTGACTGGCGGTCAGGTCTTGGGCGTCGGCGGCCGCAGCGACCTTGCTTTGCAGCTTGGTGGAGTCATCGGCGCTGGCCAGGGCTGTCAATGCCGTCTGCAGGCTGGTCGCGTCTTGCTTGAGCGCCTGGGTGCTGGCGGTGCTGGTGGCCAGCTGGCTAGCGGCCTGTTTCATCGTTGCCTGTTGGGCCTGCGACGTTTTCACGCCGGCCTGGAGCTTTTGGAGGCCTTGGGTTAAAGCGGCACTGCCGGTCGTGAGCTTGCCGAAGTTTTGGGTGAGCGTTTGACTACCCGTGGCCAGTTGGTTCACGCCACTAGTGAGCTGTTGGGTGCCGGCATGTAGGGTGGTCAACTGGGTCGCGAGCTGTTGGGCGCCTTCATTGGCACTGGTGACGCCGCTGACGTAGCGGTGGGTACTGGCGTCAACGGTTTGGCTGCCACTGGACAACCGGATTGCGGCGGTGTTGAGCTGACCAGCGCCGGCTGTATAGGCACTCACGCCACTGGCGAGCTGGTGACTGCCGGTGGCCAGCTGATTGAGGCCGGCGATGAGTTGGTGCGACTGACTCAGCAGGCGGTCCAGTCCGGTGGTCAGCTGCTGGCTACCGGTTTGCGCCTGCTGAACGCCGTTGACGTATTGGCTGAGCTTTTGGGAAATAGTGCGCTCACCGTTAGTTAATTTCACGGTGCTGGTCGCCAGGGTCGTGAGGCCCCGCGCAATCTTCTGGTCGGCCGCCGTCAGTTGCTGGCTACCGGTAGCGAGCTTTTGACTGCCGCGACCGGCCGTATTCAGACCGTTCCCTAACCGCTTGATGTCCGTAAATAGGGTGTGCGCGTAGGTACGCGTGACCTGGTCGCCGACGGCCGTGGCCGCTGATTGGGCGGCCGAAGCGGTCATCTTTGAGGCGGTGTAGTTGTGCCCGGCGCTGGTTTGGTAGTGCAGAACCATTTGGTGCGGGTCTTTGGCCATCAGCGTCGTGGCGTTGTGCGAAAAGTCCTGCGGAATCGTCACGACCATATAGTACTTGCCGTTGGTGAGGCCGCGGTGGGCGGCGGCTGCGTTAGTCGTGGTGAAATGAAGCGCGCTGGAGTGGGTCAAATTGTGGGTGAGGTCTTGTCCGGCCGTCAGGTGCTTTCCCTGATAGGTGACCGGGCGATCTTGGTTGACGACCGCGACGGGTAAGTCTGCGAGCTTGCCGTACGGGTCCCACATGGATTTTAAAAATGTCACGGCGTAGATGGATGGAATCAACATGACCACCACCAACACCACCAATAATAGTTTGTGTTTTAACAAATAGCGCCATTCTGCACGGATCATCGGCGACGCCCCCCTAACTGTTGTGGTATTCTATGGGCAAAGGATCTGCCTCATTTGTGGGTAAAGCATACGCAGGGAGTGGCCAAGCGTCCACAACAGATATGAGCACTTTGAGGATTAAACCTCACTTTCGCCACATCTGGGGTTTAACGGGAGGGATTAGATGACGGATAGACGAGTTGTCCGAACGAACCAGGCACTGCGCGCGGCCTTCAGAAAGCTGGCCCAGCAGTATCCGTACCACGACATCACGGTCCAGCAGCTGACCGATGAAGCCAATATCAATCGTAAGACATTTTACTTACATTTTGACTCGATTGATGACCTGGCGGAAAGTTTCACCACAGAAATCGCTGACCAGCTCTTGACGCTGTTGCTCCAAGCGCCAGCCGACCACGAACCGTTGGAACATCCCGGCATCTGGGCGCAACGGCTGGGGGAGTTCTTCGACGAGGCACCGGCCTTTTACACGTTCATCCTGACGTCAGATGACTATAGTTTCCTATCGCGACGGGTCAAAAATCGCGTGGCTGAAGGAATGGCTGCGGATTTTCAGCGCGATTACCAGCTGAGCGCTACTGATGCCCAAATCGGCGTGAACTTCCTGATCGACAGCACGATGACGCTGTTTCGCTTGTACATCACGAAGCAGATCGACCTATCCAAGTCGGCCTTTCGCCAACGCTTGGTGGCGTTGAATTTGTCGGGGATGCAGGGGTTGTTGGCGTTAACAAAGCAAAACTGAAGGTTGAAAGACGGCAATCAGCTGAAACTACTGTTAGCATGCGACTCATGGCGTCAAAAATAGTCGTTTACAGCCACATAATACGAACTGGCCGCCTACCGTTCGCCAAATATGGGTTGGAACGCGGGGGCGGACGGGCCGAGCCAAAGGTCGGTCTCGACGCCTCGCTTTGAGCCGCAACCCACGTCTCAAAGACGCCAGTTGCCTAAGCGGCATGAACCGCGCCGCTAAGGCAACTCCCACGGCTGAACCCATATTTGGCGAACTCTCGGCTACGGTAGTGCGTGTTAGTAACAGTTGTCTTAGCCCCAGATAGGAGTTACGTTGACAACTAGTCCTTCATTAACACAGTGTTACTGATAACCTCCACCTTGCCGGAGGCAGCCAGGGCGGAGCCAGCTGTGTCGGCGCTGTAGGCTGAGGTCCTTTCTCAGCCTACAGCGCGGGACGACTTGAGAGACTGGTGATTTTTGCCAGGCTTTCAAGCGAACCGGAAGATCGCCCCTCAGGCTGGGGCCGTTTCTCAGAGCGGGTGGAACCCTGGCTGACGCAGGCACCTGGTTTCACCAATTTTAGGTGTTGGAACACCGTCGTTACGGCAATCAACGCGTTAATTTTAGGCGCAACCTTCAAAGCAAAAGTAAAACTCACTAGCGACTCTCGGCGGAGGGGGCTAGTGAGTTTTTTGATTGTCATTTTTGATAAACAAACACCAATTCCCGCGCGGTCGACCGCTCCGGCGCAAAGGCCCAGTCGGGGTGGTCGAAGGCCTGGATCTCCGCCGGGGCGTTGGCCTGGTGTTCGGCCAGAAAGCGGACCATTTCGCCGCGGGCCATCTTGGCGAGGGTGGCCTTGGTCTTGAGTTTGCCATCTACCAAACTGGCAAAGACCACGGTGATCAGTGGTTGGTCGGGCTGCAGGTAAGGCGTGATGGCCTTGGCGTATTCCTGCGAGGCCAGATTGATGATGGGCTCTGGTTTAGGGGTCAACGCGCGATACAACCGGTCGCCCCAGAAGTCGTACAAGCTGCGACTTCCTGCCACGTTGAGCTTAGATTGCATTTCCAAGCGGTAGGGTACGACGCCGTCAAAGGGCCGCAAGATGCCGTAAAAGCCCGACAGAATGCGTAAATTGGCCCGCACGTAAGCCAAGGCCGGCGCGGTGAACAGGTCCGGGGCCATGTACTGGTACTGAATGCCGGAGAAGGCCAGCAACGCCGGAGTGAGCTGATGGGTCAAGTCGAGCCGTTGCAGCCAGTCGAAGTTGGGCCGCGCCAGCTTGTCGCTACAGTGCCACAACGCCTTGGCCGCCGGATAATCCAGTTGCCGCAGGGCCGCAAGAAGCTGTTGCGTTTGGGCTAAGTATTGGGGGAGCGCGTCGATGCCAAACGTGTCGGAATCGACGACCATCTTCTTGGCGGGCGCAATGATAATTTTCACGAGGGGGCCTTCTTTTCAAGATAAATTTGTAAATAAAAACAGCCTCGCGTTCTACTCGAGACTGCTGTGGTGAGGTGCGGCGACCTTCGGAATGCTTGCGCACCGATCGCGTACCCTCACCGTGGTTTGGCACCACGAGTAGTATCGCACGTGGTGGCGGTGGCGTCAAGTTAAACTTCGTGGGCTATTCGCTGACGACGGCAATGCCTGAGCTGGTGCCCAGCCGCGTGGCCCCGGCGGCTAGCATGGCTTCGGCTTCTGCCTTAGTGTGGACGCCGCCGGACGCCTTGACTTGGATGCGGTCACCGACGGCTTGCTTCATCAAAGTCACGTCATGGACGCTGGCGCCGCGGGTGGAAAAACCAGTGGAGGTCTTGACGAATTCTGCGCCGGCGTCGACCACGAGCTCAGATGCCTGGGTGATTTCAGCATCGCTCAACAGGGCCGTTTCGATGATGACTTTGGCCAATTTGTCATGGTTGTGGGCCGTTTGAATAACCGCTTTCAAATCACTGGTCACGGTGGCAAAATGGCCACTCTTGAATTCACCGATGTTCATGACCACGTCGATCTCGTCGACCCCGTCGTGGATGGCTTGTTTCGTCTCGGCAACCTTGATGGCCGTGGTGTTGGCCCCCAAAGGAAAGCCGATGACCGTGTCGGTGTTCACGTCGGTATCAGCTAATTGTTGATGGGCGTAGGCGACCCAGTAAGGGTTGAGCATGACGGAGCGAAAATGGTGTTCCTTAGCTTCACGAATGATGCGGTCGATGTCGGCTTGCGTGGCTTCTGGGGCCAGTAAGGTGTGGTCGATGGTGCGATTTAATGTGGTCATGTGAGTTCCTCTTTTCAATGTTAAGTTATTTACCCACTTAATTTAACACTCATTTTTACAAATGTAAAGTAATAAAAATAACAAATGTAAAGTGTGGTAGAATAGGTTAACGACAAAAATTGTTCAGACGAAGGAGGGAAACCCATGGCATTAACCAAGAAACAGATCGAACGGATCTTGGCTGTCAGCCGGTATTACTATCAAGATGACCTGAGCCAACAAGAGATTGCTCGCAAGATGGACCTGTCGCGGCCCACGGTGTCCAAATCACTTCAGTTAGCGCGCGACAACCACATCGTGACCATCAACATTCACGACCCGTTTGAAGATACCGGGGTCATGCGCGAGCAGTTGCGGACCAAGTATCAGCTGAAAGACGTCGTGATCGCTGAACAGGCCAACTACGATGAGCAGGGGATTTTGGAACAGTTGGGAGCCGTCACCGCCGACTACCTCGATGAGATCGTCACGGACGGCGTGACCATTGGCATCAACTGGGGGCGGACTATGGAGGCCGTGGCCAATCATCTGCATGCCAGCCACAACCGCAACGTCCGGTTGGTCCAGCTCAAGGGAAGCGTGACCAATTCTAGCGAAGATAACTTTTCGGCCGACATCACTCAGAAATTTAACCGGGCCTTTCACACGCAGGCGAGTCTCTTGCCGCTGCCCATCGTGTTCAGCGACGCACGGATCAAGCAACTGGCCATGACCGACCAATTCATCAAGCAGGTCGTGACGCAGGGGGATGCCGCCGACATTGCGCTGTACACGGTCGGCACGACGCGGCCCACGGCGATGTTGTTTCAGTCGGGCTATCTGGATGACCAGCAGATTCACCAGCTCCAGACCGATGCGGTGGGTGACGTCTTGTCCCACTACATCACGGCGACCGGAGCCTTGGCCGCACCAGACTTAGACCAACGCACGGTGTCGATTCCACTCGAGCGGCTGAGTAAGAAGCGCTACGCCATTTTAGTGGCGGGCGGTCAGGCCAAATTGCAGCCAATCCACGCGGCGCTCGTAGGCCATCACGCCAACGTGTTGATCGTGGACCAGGCGGTGGCTAAGGCGTTGCTGCGGTTGTAAATGACACGTAAATTGCATAGTAGCATTCGCAAGGAGCTTGGGCGGTTGTCTCAAGCTTTTTTGTGTTAGGGGTTACAAAAAATGATTGAATTTCGTTTGTATCAGTAGCGGATAGCAAAACTCACCCACCGGCAAAATTACGCGGTGAGTGAGTTTAATTTCGATGGCGAGTGATTGGAAATGACTATTTAACAGCGAACCGCAGGACGTTCCAAGATAGCGGCTGTAGCGTCACGGCTGCTTGGTGACCACTGGCGTTGACGGCGAGTGGTTGGAGCTGCATCTTGCCGTCACGGTTGTCAGCCTTGACGTCGTAGCCGTAGAACTGAGTGGCATCGATGACGTGGTCGACCGTGAAGTCGGTCAGATCTAAGTCGAAGTCCAGCGTATCGGTCTGGTGTTTGTTTTCGGCAAAGACCGTGAGCGTTTGGCTGGCCTCATCGTAGGTCGTGACGGTGTCTAAGTACGGAATATCCTTGAATTCCCGGGAATTGTAGGTGGCCGACTGGCTGTGATCGACCAGGACCTTGCCTTGACCGTAGTTAGCGACCTGCATGAACGGGAAGAAGATGGACTGCTTCCACACGCCGCCGTCGGTATCGGTCATGATCGGCGCAATCACGTTGACCAGTTGGGCCAGGCAGGCAATTTTGACCCGGTCGGCGTTGCGTAACAGCGTCATTAAGAGGCTGCCGACCAGCAGGGCGTCCTCGAAGTTGTAGACGTCTTCCAGCAAATGTGGACCGACTTGCCACGGTTCGACCTTGGTGTCGGCATCGTTGGAGTGGTACCACACGTTCCATTCGTCAAAGGACAGGTTGATAGTTTTGGTCGACCGTTTGCGCGCCTTCACGGCATCACACATGGCAACGACTCCCTTGATGAAGGCATCGAGGTCGAGGTTCTTGCCCAAAAAATTGTCCAGTTCAGTCGGGTCATCGTCGTTGTAATAGCCGTAGTAGCGGTGCAGTGACAGGTAATCGACGTTGTCGTAGCATTCGTCGAGCACGGTTTCTTCCCATTCACCAAAGGTCGGGTTGTCCATCGACGAACTGCCGCAGGCCACGAGTTCCAGCGAATCGTCGACGCGGCGCATGGCCTTGGCCGTTTCGTTAGCCAGGTGGGCGTATTCACTGGCGGTCTTGGCGCCGATTTCCCACGGACCATCCATTTCGTTGCCTAAGCACCAGGTCTTGATGGCAAAGGGCTGTTCCGCCCCGTTTTGCCGGCGTAGGTCGCTCAGGTAGGTGCCCTTAGGGAAGTTGCAGTATTCGACCAGATCGGCGGCTTCTTGAATCCCGCGGGTCCCGAGGTTGACGGCCATGTTGGGGACCGCATTGACCTTGTCCGCCCACTTCATGAATTCGTGGAGGCCAAATTGATTGGTTTCGATTTCGCGCCAAGCCAAGTCAAGTCGTGTGGGCCGCTGGTCTTTCGGACCAATGCCGTCTTCCCAGCGATATTGTGACAGAAAATTCCCGCCGGGGTAGCGAATCAGCGGCACGTTGAGTTCCTTCACGGCGTTGATCACGTCGGTCCGAAAACCATCTTCGTCCGCAGCCGGGTGTCCGGGTTGGTAAACGCCGGTGTACACTGCGCGGCCCAGTTGTTCGATGAATGAGCCGTAGATGCGCCGGTCGATCGGTGCGATGACGTCTTGTGGTTGAATCTTCGTGGAACCTTTCATGGGTATGACCTCCAAATTTAATGGTGTGGTGAGCTTTTATGGTAGCGGTTACATTTGCTTGCTCACTAAATAATTACCTTAAATATAACGGAGGATAAAGTCGCTGGCCATGGGGAATTTCACTGTTCGTTTATAAATTTTGTCATAGTTGAGGGGATGAAAAAACGCGGCCGGGTCAAGTGACTGGTCGCGTGGTGGGGCTAGCGCTTGAAGATCATGGCGCCGTAACTTTCATTGCCGGTGTAGTTGCCGGCCAGGTGGAAGACATGTTTCGGAATAATATCGAAATGCTTGTGACTGAAAATCTTGACCTTAACAAGTTCGGAGCGCTTCTTGGAGTAGTGTAAGCGGCCGTAGTAAGTGGTCTTGGTGTGTTTCTTGAGGCCGGTAAAGTGCCAGTGATAATGCAGACTGGATCCCTTGACCTTGACCGTGAAGTGGTTTCCCTTAAAGGTCGTCTTGTCATGGAAGCCGCCTTGGGCACCATCGGTCAGGCGATACCAAGTGTGGCTGCGAACGGTTTTAGGTAGGTAGGTCGTCTTGGCGCTGGCAATGGTTGGGTTCGCAACCCCGAGGCCAGTCACCGCCAAGCCAATGGCGAGCGTCGTGTAAACAATCTTCTTCATGATGAATCCCCTTTCATAATGATAACTTTAGTATACGAGTCTGAGTGGGGGATTCAAGGGAAGTCTGCAAGGGAATTGGTGTAGTCAATGCCTGTGAATCAGTCAGCCGATTTTTTCCGGGTCTAACGAACCGACCCAGTGTTGTATAATGAAAGGGTGAGTTTTTTAGATGAGGTGAGTTTTTGAAGAAGTTAGCACCCCTATTTGTAGGGTTAGGCGCGGTAAGTTTCGGAATCCCCGCGACGCTGTTTAAGATTGCTGCCCGCGAAGGCGTGGTCAATGGACCGTTGTTGTTCTGGTCGTTTCTCAGCGCTGTGATCATTCTCGGCGTGATCCATTTTGCACGCCGGCAGTGGCTGCGGTATCAGCACACCAACTGGAAGCAGATTCTGCTGGTGATTGCGGCTGGCACGGCCTCCGGATTTACCAATACCTTTTATATTCAGTCGTTGAAATTAATTCCGGTCGCTGCTGCGGCGGTCATGTTAATGCAGGCCGTTTGGCTGTCAGTCTTACTGGGATCCATCATCCATCGACAATGGCCATCCCGGGTTCAGGTCGTCAGCATTGTCTTGGTCCTGGCCGGGACGGTCTTGGCCGCGGGCCTGTTTCCCATCACCCAGGCGTTGTCGCCGCTAGGCTTGTTCTTTAGTTTCCTAGCAGCCTGCGCGTATGCTTGTACCATGCAGTTTACGGCCAGCTTGGGGAACAATTTGGATGCCTTGAGCAAGACCTGGTTGTTGTGTATTGGGGCTTTCTTGTTGATCTCCATTGTGTGGGGGCCACAAATCGTGACGGCGCCGGTGACCGGCAACACCATCAAGTGGGGCGTGCTGATCGCGCTGTTTTCCATGGTCTTCCCCCTGGTGGCCTACTCCATCTTCATGCCTTACCTGGAGCTGGGCATCGGTCCCATCTTATCGTCGCTGGAATTGCCATCGTCCATCATCGTAGCGTTTGTCATCCTGGGCGAAACGGTCAGTTGGCCGCAAATTATCGGCGTGCTGATCATCATTGGGGCGGTCATCTTGCCCAACGTCTGGAGCATGCAACGCCGGGGACAACTTAATTAGGTTCTATGATACTTGGTGTTGATGGAGAACTCCATCGACGCCATTTTTGTATAAAAAAGAGGCATATCACCTCTGTGCTACAATCAAGTCGTCGAAAACCAATTGAAAGCGAGGAAAATGATATGTCCCAAGAACAGTTTACAAGAAAACTCTTACAAATTAAAGACCAAAACATTAATAACTTCAAGGTCTTAGACGAATCACGTGATGCCTTACGTATTTACGCGGATCTTTCCTACACCCTTAGTGTTTGCCCACGGTATGGCAAACATGAAGTCGTTAAAAAGGGTAGTGTTGCTGCCTTGTCCGGTTTCACGTGAAACACGGCTATCGTTAGGCACCGTGCCGTTTATTGGTTAAAAGTAATGTCGGTAACGTAATCAGCAGAGCCACAATTGAGATTAACAAAAAGCCATTCTGAAAGGCCTGAATCTTTAAAGCTAGCACATGACTGGCCGCAAAAGCTGATAAATGTTCAGCCGTTACGTGGAACTTCCCGGCTTTTAATTGTTCCGCAAAGGTATGAATCCGTGTCGTCGCATCAGCTGTTACCACCGTTGTAATTAAGGCTGAACCAAAAGCACTCCCAATGTTTTGAATAATTCGAGAACCAATCGTGGCTGCCGGAATCTGGTCTTTCCGCATACCGGTATAAGCATCCGCCATCAGTGGCATTAAGATTCCACCGGCACCAATTCCTCTAATGAACAGGACTAACGCGATTACCCAATAGGCTGTGTGCTGATCAAACCAATAAAAGGGGAGCGTTCCCACAAAGGTAATGACGACACTCACTAAGACCACATATTTTGCACCCAAGCTATCGGTTAACTTTCCCGTTGCTCCTCGTGAAATTAACATGCCAATCCCTTGTGGCAACAAGGCCAAGGCTGCCATGATTACTGACATATTTTGAATATTTTGAAAATACAGTGGCAAGAGCAGCATCGCCCCATTTAACACGGTTCCCGCCATGAATAACCCCAGACCAGAGCCATCGAAGGAACGAAATTTAAAGAGCGATAATGGCAGCACGGCTTGTTTTCCTTGATAGCTGGCCCATCCAAGATAAAATAACGCCGCAACGATTCCCAAGCCAACAAAGAGAACACTGGTGTGATTCATAAAACTACCACGGTGTGCTGCCTGAACAATGCCATAAATTAAAGCACTGGAAGATAGAATCAATAATAGAATCCCCACAAAATCCATTTTAGCGGTCTTATTTTGAGCCGGATAATGGGGCATCTTCCACAGAATCAAAGCAATCGCAATCACCACAACCGGAACATTTACCCAAAAAATCCACCGCCACGATGCCACTTTTATAATGATACCGCCAATAATGGGGCCAAATAACGGTCCCAAAATCATCGGCAATCCGACCGTTGCCATCATCTGTCCCATAACGGCAGCTCCCGCCGTTTGCACTAATAGCGTTGTCAGCAGTGGCATAATAATCCCACCAGCAAATCCCTGAATGAGTCGTGCCACAATTAAGGCCTCAATACTTGGCGCTAAAGCGGACATGATTGAACCGAGACCAAATAAAATCTCACCGGCCATGAAAACATGTTTCCCATCAAACTTATTCAAAAACCAACTAGAAAACGGAACCGCCACCCCCGTTGCAAGTAAATAGCAGGTAACCGTCCATTGAACCGTAGTCACCGAACTACCAAAGCTATGAACGAGATTGTTAAGAGCGATATTCATCATCGTTGAATCCAATAATGGTGCCATGGCACCAAAAACAATGACCAAGGCTATCACAATGGTTGACTTAGGAATCTGATTTTCTTTAGACATTTTTGTTCTCCTTTTAAGAAACTTTTTGGTATCTTAATGACGCAAAGCGTATAATACACCCTAGATAGAAAAAGTCAATAAGAAACTATATAGTTTCTTAATTTGGAGGTTATCATATGACGAAAACCCGCCGTCGCGGAGCAGAACTTAATGCCGCCATTTATCAGGCCACTCGGACTATTCTAGAACAGGATGGCCTCGCACAATTAACCTTTGCCAAAGTTGCCGAAGTAGCCGGAACCAGCAAACCCGTTATCTATCGTCACTGGGATTCACCATTTACTTTGGCCTTACTGGCTATTCAGGATAAAATTAAAACTGATAATCACGGTCGTCTCGATCAGCTCACTTTAACTGGTCATAATCTAGCGACTGATCTTTTTCAAGTACTCAAACGATTTACTCTGAGCATGGACGCTTACGGCCAGGCACTTATGAACACTTGGTTTACCGGCCTAGATCATGAACAAACTGCGCAACTACAACAAATGTTAACGGCCGTCAAAGAGATTGATAGTCACGCCATCGACCATGTTTTACAACGGGCGCAGCAACGGCACGAACTCACACGGACCAATCTTCCTGATAATCTTAAATTATTACCCTTTGATTGGATTCGTTACCAACGCTTTGTCAATCAACCAATCGATGATCGCCAACTAACCGATTTCGTACAAACAGTCCTGCTCCCTAGTTATACGGCTGCTTTAACCGAATGATTACATGTGATCGGCGCAGATGATTCTATAATTAAATTAATTTGCAAGACGAGATGGATTTTGCTGATTTTAATTGTTTTATCATTTAAAATTAGCTCAACTGCACCACTTAAAAGACAATCAACGTCTAATTGTTAGAATTAGGCGAGAATGGTGTAAATTAAACCGAAAGAATGCGATCACTGTGAAGAACCGTTCTCGTTTCATCCCATATCACCCGATACTTAGTCACCATAGATGGGAAGTTCTTTTACATGACCAAAATTACCATTCAGCACCTCACATTTGGCTTCGCTGGTACAGCACCACTCTTTGAACACATCGCGCCCCTAACACTGACCCCACTGGCGACCCATTATCCGGTTTTACTCCACGTTCAAGACCTGACGTTGCAATATCCCGGCGGCCTTAATTAAATGTTTCATGTGAAACACTAGGGGGTGGGCCAAAAGGCGATTAGCCGGCGAGCATAAGGCTACTAACCGAATAATCCCGGGTTGGGATTGTTTGGTTAACAGTTTTAAACGCCGGCCGCCTTTTGGCGCACGGTTCAGCTAGGTAAAAGTGACGCGAAGGGTCTGGGAAGTTTTTCCCAGGCCCTTTTTTCGTCAGGGTGAACGATTACTGAATCACGCAACTTGACTTTACATAGATAGGCATCTATATTTTATGTATAGATACTTATCTATGTATTGGGGGTGAATTTCGTGGATTATGAAGGGTATGCTCAGACGCTCAAAGCATTGGCCAATGCGAAACGACTGGAGATCGTCGACCTACTCTCGTGTGGGACGTTGTGTGCTTGTGATATTTTAGCGCATTTTTCATTCACCCAGCCAACATTGTCCCATCACATGAAGGTTCTTCAAGATGCGGGGATTGTTCGCGCTGAAAAGCGGGGGCGTTGGCAGTATTACACGTTAGTTGCGGCATTTACAACAGAATTTCCCCAGTTCGCCCAACGGCTGTTACAGCGTGATGAGAACTGTATTTGTCATGAGAAAACGCAAGCAGGTTCTGACTGTGAGGAGGTAGGTTAAGTTGAAACGGTATGATCCGTTAGATTCAGCGTTAACACACTATCTATTTTTTACGGGTAAAGGCGGTGTGGGTAAGACCACGATTGCGAGCGCAACCGCCATTAAGCTGGCAGATGAAGGTGCTCGAGTCATGCTCGTTTCGACTGATCCCGCGAGCAATTTGCAAGATGTTTTTCAGACATCATTGACCGACCAGCCGCGAGCCATCCCTGGGGTGGCCAATCTGCAAGTGGCAAACTTCAATCCCATGGCGGCAGCTAAAGCCTATCGTGAGTCGGTGGTGGCGCCGTACCGTGGCGTCTTACCAGCGGCAGCACTAGCAAATATGCAAGAACAATTATCAGGTTCTTGTACAACTGAAGTGGCCGCGTTCAATGAGTTTACGCATTTTCTGACTGATGAGACGGTGGACCAAAGCTTTGATTATATTATTTTTGATACGGCTCCCACTGGGCATACGTTAAGAATGTTGCAGCTGCCAGCGGCCTGGACCAGTTACTTGGATACGAACGTTACGGGGACTTCTTGCTTGGGACAACTGGCGGGATTAGCGGATAACCGACAAATTTATCGGCAGGCGGTGGCAACGTTGGCGGACGGGCAAAAGACGACGATGCTGTTAGTGACCCGGCCCCAGCGGACCTCGTTATTAGAGACTGTGCGCACAGCGTCAGAGCTAAAACGCTTAGGCATGACGCAGCAGAAAGTCATTGTTAATGGGGTTATCCCAGTAGCCGATGACGAGGTGACGGCGCAAATCCGGCGCCAGCAACAACAAGATCTGGCCGAATTATTACCACGGTTGGCGGCATCCCCGCAAAGCGAAGTTTATTTACGGGCGGGGAGTACGGTCGGTATCGCCAATATGCGACAAATTTTAGAGCTAGAAATGGTTGAACCGCACCAACAATTACGGCAGCCGACTCCCCACTTGCCAACGTTAGCGACGATTATTGCTGATTTGGACCGGCAGGACAAGCGACTGATCTTTACGATGGGGAAGGGCGGCGTGGGTAAAACCGCCACGGCAGTGCAGATTGCGCAAGGTTTAGTGGCAAAAGGAAAATCGGTGCAATTGATTACGACCGATCCGGCAGATCATTTGGGGTTATTTAAAGTGGACGCCCGGGTCCAGGTGACTCACGTTGATCAGCAGCGCGTTTTACAGGACTATCAAGAGCAGGTGATCCAGCAGGCGGCACAAACGATGAGCGCGGATGATTTAGACTACGTGAAGGAAGATTTACGGTCGCCTTGTACTCAGGAAGTTGCTTTATTCAGGGTGTTCGCGGATGAAATTGCCCAGACCAAGTGCGAGGTGACGGTGGTAGATACGGCGCCAACGGGACACACTTTATTGTTGTTGAACACGACTCGAGAATATGAAGCAGAAGTTAAACGAACGGTGGGCACTGTTCCGGTAGCGGTCACTAACCTACTGGCGCGATTACGCCACGCCCAAGACGTTGAAGTGGTCATGGTCACGCTGCCCGAAGCGACACCGGTTTATGAAACCGAAAGATTAAGCGCGGACCTGGATCGCGCGCAAATGCCGCATAAATGGTGGTTAATCAATGAGAGTTTGCTAGCAACAACTACGACTAGTCCGCTGTTACAGGCCAAGGCGGCAGCCGAGAGAAAGTGGGTAGCCAAGGTTGAGGCTGTATCGGGTGGGCACTTTGCGGTTGAAGGCTGGCAGCCGGACTTTGAAGCACAACGTTTGCGGGTTTGACAAAATTGACAACGAGTTGTTCAAAGTGACTAAGATTCCTTATTTGGGAGGCGAGATGGCTTATGCGAAAGATTCAAGTTTATGAGGAAGCATTGTGTTGTCCGACTGGGGTTTGTGGTCCGGTCGTTCGTCAAGACTTATTGCGCATGACGGCGGTCCAAAAGGAAGTGAACGCGTCCAAAGACGTGCGGGTGATTCGCTATAATTTGGCACAAAATCCTGGGGCCTTTGCCCATCAAGCGGTGGTCCAAGAACTATTGGCTACCCGGGGGATGGCTTGTTTACCAATAACGATGGTGGGAGATGAAGTGGTCAAGTCAGGTGAATACCCAAGCGTGGCCGAATTTTCAGATTACGCGCGACTTCAGTTAAAGCAGTCATGAGTGAGGGCGGTTAAGACTTGAAATGTAACCGCTAACAAAAAGAGGAATGGGCCAAAAGGCGATTAGCCGGCGAGCATTAAGGCTGCTAACTGAATAATCTCGGGTTGGGACTGGTTGGCTGTTTTAAGCGGAACCGGGCTGCCTTTTGGCGCACGTTTCAGCTAGGTAAAGGTGATGCGAAGCGTCTGGGAAGTTCTGTCCCAGACCTTTTTTTCGCGTGGCAAAATCATTAAATGGGTAATCATGTTATCGGGTGCTGTCGCCAAAAAAAGGTTGACGCCGGAACACCTGTTCTGTATAGTAAACACTACGCATAATTAATCAGATGCGTTAAATTAAAATTCTTATATTTAGATTGGTAAGCTGATTAAGCTGCCGGAACAATTTCACCGGTAAACTAGACGCTAATCGGGCGTTGTCGGTATACTGGAGAGATGAGAGTCTCGCAGAAAACCTGCGACATAGAGGAGGGGAGCATCATCGCAGTTGCACTTGATCCAAAATTAAGAGAGCTATTGCTGGCCAACAATCTCGGGTTGAGCAGAGATCACCGGTTGGCCGGTTGGAATGTGTTGACGATTCTCTATCACGACGGCGCTGCCAGTGGCGAGGTCACGGATTTAAACTACCTCTCTCAGAAATATAACAACGAGTACCTGGATGAGGAAGAAAAACCCATCACCGATGAAGTTCTGAAGCGAATCTTGGACGTGTTGAGCACTCAGGCGGGCTTGATTGAAGTGTCCCCCAAAAAGGTCCGCAAACGCATGATGAATGGGGGATACCACATTCACCAATCCTACGTTTACAAGATTACGAGTAGTGGTATTGAGTATTTAACCCTAATGGTCAAGGTCATCGATGCCGATAACACGGTGACGGCCAACATCACGCGGATTCAGGAGTACTGTGTGTTGGTGGCGAAATTGGCCGATCCGGAACTGTCGGCGGAAGATACGCAGCTGTTCAACGATTTTCAAAATATGCTGGCGGCTTACGCGGACGTGATGAAGGGAATGCACAAGCTCGACGAAGACCTCAGTGAGTTGGCCAACGACCTGGCCTTCAATCATGGCGGGGCCGCGGCCGAGCAGTTACAACAGATGCTGCAAGACAAGGCCATCCCAGCCTTTAAGCAGCTATTGGGTCAGGGCCCGCGCATTCAAGCCCTGGCGGATTCCACTAGCTTTAGCAAACGCGTCGCCCGCAGCCAACAGGGGAGCGACGACCTTGACGCGGCTCACGCGACGGGCGACCAGGCGAAGATGCTCTTGCGTTTTCAAAGCGTACAGGCGTACACCCAGCGCCAACTGGAACGACTCGCGGGGAGTTTTGACCCCAGTGCGACGGCCATTGACAACAGTCTGGATACGGTCTATCTCTTGTTTCAAACGATTCTGGGCGCGATTCGCTTGCTCAGTCAGGAGTACGACCACATTCAAAGCCAGACCGTTGACGTCAAGGCCTTGACGGGGCAAATCGACCATCTGTTGACGCACTATCAATCGTTGATCGTGCGTCAGCCGATTCCCCGCCACCTGCCCAATGATCGCGAGGACTTAGACGATAGTGCGGATCTTTTGAACGCCACGACGATGGGACCCGTGGTCTATGCGGCCCAAACGCGCACGACCAAGGTTGCGACCGAAGCGGATAACCCGCCCCTGGCAACGGATGACCCTGAAGTGCCGGATGCCCAAGCAGGCCTGGTGGAATTTCAGCAACTCGTGATGCGAGACGCGGATTATGGCGTCGTGGATCATGACCTGACCTTTCACTCGCGCCACGCCCGCGATGAAGTTATCCGCCTGTATAGTGCCACCGGGTACAGTCACTACGATAGCTTTGCGCCGTTTGGTCGGCCAGTCGTCAAGGTGGCGCTACTCAAGGCCGAACCGGTGCGGATCCACTGTGTCGATGAGCAGTATACGGTGACCTTGCCGGGGTCGTTTGCCGTCTGGTTTGCCAAGGGAGATGAAGACCATGAGTAATTTACGCGCGACGGATCGCTTAATTATCAATCAACTTTTTAATAATGGTGTCTTCACCCGAACGATTACGCCCAAGACCACGGGGCCGATGGTGGATGCCATCAATGCTTTAAAGAAACCAGCTAACCAACAGCGGCTGAACAGCTATTTTAAGAATTTACTCGGGGTGGTCCCGGACAACTATCAGGAAAACCTCCTGTTCTTGTTTGGCACGCAACGCTTAGAGCCAGAGGCGGTGCACGTATTACTGGCGACCATCAAGGCGGTCATTAACCTCCCGGAATTGCAAAATACCCAAAGCGACCGGGTGGTGGCGACTCAGACAATCATTCGGCAAGTCCACAGTGAGGTCGTCACGCTCAACGAAAAGGAGATTCGCCGGCAGATCACGGCCTTGTTCGTGGACCGCTTCGCGTTGTTTGTGCCCGACCTGCCCGATCTGGGGCCCAGCGAGCAGACCCAAACGGTGGAAGATTACTGGGACGTCAGCCCGGATTTCAACTACTTTGCCCAATGCCTGGTCAACCATCTTCAGGCGCAAACGGACACGCAGCCGTTGACGGCGGTCCAACGGGTCAACCGGGCGCTGTTGACGCAACGCTACTTGAGTCGCTCCTCTAAATTGTGGCCGGATCTACTGGTACACAAGGTAGAAATTGCGGAACAGTGGGCGCAATTGGGGCGATTTGATTTGGAGTGCGGGGATGACTACGCGTTGCTATTGGATAATACCCGTCAGCCCAGCAAGGCCAAGCCGTTTGTGGTGGCGATTGCCGTGGCCAATTCCTTGGGGGTCGGTATCCCCAGCGATATGTTGACGACGCGGATTCATTTGTTAACCCGCCAAATTTTTCCAGAAACCGATGTGCCAGTGGGCTTGGTCAAGCAAGCACTGACGGATAACGGTTTGGTCAAGGAAGAAAACCAGTACGTCAGTCCCACGCCCATCGTCAGTCGCTTTGTCATGCGGACGATGGTAGAACAGGATGCCAAGACACCAGATGAGGGGGAAGCATAACATGATGGAACTAAAGGAACATTTGACGCCGGTCAGTTTTCACCTGCGTAGCTTCAACAAGTACGGGTCCCTGGATCTACCAGCGGCCGAGAACGGAAATTTAACGCTGATTGGGGAAAATACCGCCGGGAAAACGACACTGGCCAACTGCTTCTTCCCGATGTTGATCGATGGGTCGATTGCGACGCCGTCCTTCAACTCCGCCAAGGGTACCGACAAATTGACGCAGACGGGGAATCCGCGCAACAGTGCCCGTGAATCGCGGAACTTCGAAAGCATGTTACTGGGTTGGGGCAGCGGTGCCATGAAGGTGCGGACGGGCTACAGTTACATGCGGTTGCGGTCGCAAAAACGCCAGGTCATTTTAGGCCTGGGAGCGCACCGGGCTGTCGGCGAGATCCGTAAGCCCACCTGGTGGTTCGTCGTCATCAGCAATCGGCCCGACGCCGAGTTACCGTTGATCACGGCGCGCACTGATGGCACCGGGCTAAACGAGACCGAATTTCGTGAAGCCAATGCCGGCTTGGGCAACCAATTACGACTCTTCAACCAAGCCATCAATTATCGGGAATACGCAGCCACGCAGGTCTACGGCTTTACCAGTGGTGAATCCCTGGGCAAATTAGCCGCGGTGTATCGCCTGTTGGCTTCACCGATTTTAACGGCCGGCAATGCCCGCTTTACGCCGATTCGCGAGGCCCTAAAGCATGCACAAGAGGGCATCGATCCCCAGATCATTCAACAGGTCGCCGACAGCCAGCGCGAGGTGAACCGCACCAAGGGCGTCTTGGAACGACTGAAGCAGGCCCAAACACGCCTCCAGAGAATGAAAAAAGAAATTTTCTGGCGCAACCTGAATCACATTCGCGAAACCACGCTGATCCCGTATAGTCGGGTGCGCCAGGACCATGAAAAGAAACAAGAAGTCATTGACCAGGCGCGGCAGATGATTGCTACGGTGCAGGAACAGTTGCAGTTGGTGACGACGAGTCTGACCCAGGTGACCGAACAGTTACGGCAATTACGCCAAGCCAAGGCGGATCAGCAAAGTATCGTGGTCTTACGCGACCAATACCAAGCCCAGATTCAAAGCCTCACTAAGCAGTTGGCAATCTACCAGGCCCAACAGAAGCAGTTAAAAAAGGTCCGAGCGCAATTAGCCGAGGTGGTCCAGCAACAAACGACCCTCACCACGCAACAACAAGCCGTCCAAGAACAACAATTGCGGCCGCTATTAACGCAGTTGGCCACGCGGGCCACGGACTTGCCCGAACTGATGGACGTGGTGACCGAAGTTGAGCCGACCGACGTTAACGTGGGCCTGGCCGACTACATTCGACAAATGAAGAAAGTCTTGACGCAGTATCAGGCCGATGAACGCGCCAAGGAACGGGTCAGCCGTGACGTTCAAATCGTGAGTGAGATGCGGGAGACTTTAGGACAACGCATCGATCAACGACTCCAAGGGCCACTTCAGGGACGGGTGCGCAAGGATCTGCAACAAGATAACGTTGACGTACACGAAGCCGGTGCAGCCAAGATGAATGACCAGTTCCAAGAAATTTTGGCGAAACAACAGGCGGCGTTGCGTGCGCATCCTGATTTGAAGGTCATTTTAGACCAGGCTGATTTCTTATCAGAATTGGGTCAACAGCAGCGGTCATTAGCTCAGCTGGTCCAGCACTTGGCGGATCTGCGTCGGCAGTTAGAGAGCTTGGCTAATACGCAAGCTCTCTATGAACAACAGGTCGACGACGTGCAGGCCCAAATGGACCCTGATTTTGACGCGCAACAGGCGCAAGACACGATTGTTGACACGCAACAACGCCGGGATGCCCTGGTCATCGATACGCAAATCGACCAAAAGATTGCCCAGGCCGAACATTCGCAACATCAGTTCGAACGGGAACAAGCGAAACTGAGTAATCAGCAAGCCCAAGCAGAAGGCCGCATCAGCTCTGCCAAGGAAGATATGGTGGGCCTCAGGGACCAACTGGACCAGCTGGAAACGGATGGGCAGGCGATCCTGCAGACCTTAGCACCGTACGTTCCCGCCGAGACGCCGCTGACCACGATTCTGGAAGCCCTGGCGTTTGTCCAACAGCATCGTAGCGAGGTCCGTAACAGTGACTATGCTGATATCAGTGATTGGATCGGCCGCTTGATTCATAAGAACAATAGCGATGGTATCGACCGTAACGCCTTGGATACGCTGTTTGAGGAGCGGGGGTATAACGATTTTGCCAGTGCCATGCGTCAGCAACGTTCCGTTAACCGCAACGGCTTGACGGTCGTGGCCTTTGACATCAACAAGGCGCTGCTCTTGATGTCGACCGATGAAAGTCACGTCAAACGGGCATTGCAGGAACTCACGACTGGCAACAACGTCGCCCAGGATACCTATATGGCCGCGGCCGTGCAGCGAATCACCTCGCAATACCGGTTGATTGGCGATTACAACCAGATGCTAATGGAGGGTGTCAGCCGCGAGCAGAGTATCAAATTGAAGATCACCCTGACGCCGGTGGACGTCGATGCCCAAGTCATCACGGAAGCCTGTGATCCTCAACTCCAAGAGCGGCCAACGTTATTGGCGGAGGTTCAAAATCGCTTGGAGAAATTGGCCAATGACCTGACCGTGGCCGACGATGACGAACTGTTCATGGCGGCCGCCCAACGACTGTTGGATACCCGTCAGTGGTCGGCCTTTAAGGTCATGATCAAACGGCGGCAAAGCGATGAGGACCACTACGAAGAAGTCGACGACAAGTTCGTTCAGTCCGGAGGTTCCGGGGCGGAAAAGGCCCAGGCCATGGTGTTACCACTGTTGCTGGTGCCTAAGATGGTCCTGCAACGCGCTAAGCTGCCGGATGCGCCTTATCTGGTCATGTTCGATGAGTTTGCCGACAAGCTGGACCCGGAAACCGCCAAGTCGTTTGCCAAGACGATTGCCCGGTTTGGCTTCAACTTTATTGCGACCATGCCGAGTGGGGCGCAAAATAAGATCTTGGCCGATGGTGTCGACAACATTGCCTATGACGTGATTGCGCCCGCCAAGCAAGATGACGGTCGCTTTCATGAAAACGTCGTGCGACCAGCCTTGAGTTGGGGGGATGTCCAGTGATGACTTATCAACAGGCCTACGAAACGGCCACGGGCAAACGTGCCCCGCAAGAGGCCGCTCAGCTGGCTAAATTGTTTGACCGCATTGCGGCCGGTGAAGTCTTGCCGCCGCGGGGCCAACAGGCCGTGGATCTGGGCTTGACGGCCCATAGCCTCAACGACCCGCAGGAAAATCCCGCCGTCTACGACTACTACCGGTGGGTGTTGACCAATTGCTTTCAGCCGGAACAGATCACGGAACTGACCGCCAAATTGATTGGCCGCGTATTCACGTGTGCCAATGTCTTTCAAACCGACCTGCCCCAACCACTGACGATCAATCCGTGGCAGGTCACCGCGATGCGAGATTTTCCATTGCGGACCGACCGAGCCATCATTGTCGAAAATAACGGGGTCTTCGCGTGGTTACTGCAGTTGCATCCCGATTGGCCGCTCATCAACCAGTCCGGCAACGACTTTAACACCACGTACCTAGCGTTGATTCAGTCCCTGGAACAGCGCCACGTGGCCCTCACGTATTTGGGCGACTTGGATAGTCGGGGAATTCAGATGGCCGACCACCTGTTTAGCGTCTTGCGGCAAACACCAATTGCCACGTTCACCGCGATCCAGTCGCCGGTCAACGTGGTGCAATGGCTAACGCTAAAGGGAAAAGCCAATCGCCAGCGAACCCGGTCGCTGGCGATTCAAAACTCAGTCTTTCAAAAAGAACTCAACTCGCTCAACCTCTTGGGCAAGTTCGTCGAACAAGAACAGCTGATTGCCACGTATGAGCCCCTGGTAACGCAGTGGTTAGCCAAATCGGAGAGTGGGCCAAAAGGCGATTAGCTGGCGAGCATTAAGGCTGCTAACCGAATAATCCCGGTTTTGGATTGTTTGGTTAGCAGTTTTAAGCGGAACCAGCTGCCTTTTGGCGCACGTTTCAGCTATATAAAGGTCATGCCAACGAGCCTGGGAGGTTTTATCCCAGGCTCTTATTTATTTGGTGCGGTGACGAGGCAGTGGCTGACAACTGCCGAACGTCAAGAGGCTGACCGTAATAAACAAAGCGGCAAAAGATGAGACAATTTTAATAAGCATCTCTGATTCCTCTCCAGGTAAGATTACTGTCATTGTAGCATGGATTCAGGTGGGGCGGGAAAGAGTCGTTTTACCCCATAAGTCACTTAATGGCAAATTAGTTATCGCTAAGTCAGGATGAATTCGTTAAAATGAAGGCAACCTGGTCTAAGGAGGACGCAGCGATGGCAACTTTAAAACGCACAGACTCGACGACACTGGCACTGTATTTAAACACGATTTTTACCCAACAATTTACTGAAAACCACTTGGCCTATGACGGTAAGGTGGGGGAGTTACTGGCAATGGGGGCCTATGATGGTGACCGGCTGATTGGCGGCATCATCATGCGGCGGCGCTACGACCATCTGGCCATCACGCAACTGGCGATCGACCGGGCCTATCGTGGCCAAAAAATCGGCACCCAACTGATACGTGCGGCGGAACGACTCGCCCGCGACCGCCACGTCATCAATATCACCCTGTCGACGCGGAGCTATCAGGCGGTGGGGTTCTACGAAAAATGTGGCTATCAAATTTACGGTACCCTGCCGGATCTCCCGTTTGCCGGGGTCACGACCACGTATTTTTACAAACGCCTGACACACTGAAATCAAAAAAACAGGGCAAACATAGGACCGCTGAAAAACTAAATTGTTATTTGAAGAATCACCATTTAAGCCTAAAAATAGCCAGCAAAGTGAATGGTTTCCCCCACTTTGCTGGCTATTTGACTATATTTTTGGGAGTTCGATTTTGCAAATGCCGGATTTCTGACTCTTTCGGCAGCTCCACAAACAGCCCAAGCTCGTTCGTTTCATCTTTATATAGCGAAACCGGCTAATCGCCTTTTAGCCAACTCTCTCGATACGAATCGCTTAACTTAATCACTGACACCATCATAGCCAATAAACGTATAGTAAAGCTGGCCACCGATGCGGTACAGACTGTCGAACGTGCCCGCGGTCCCCGTTTCCGGATTGCCCGCAATGTGTTGGGGTTGATGGAGGTTCTTTAAGGTCAGACGGTAAAGCGTTTGGCCGTCACGCGTCACGCGTTGGGTCTTAACGCCGGTAATGTCGTGGCTGAAATACAGCGTGCGGTTGGGATCCTTGAAGTCGGTCTTCACGATCTTGCCCATGCCAACGGGTTTTTGGTAAAAGCCCAATCCCGCATTCGCCCGGCGGTCATACTTGAGGACCTCCAGATAGCCGTCCGGCGTTACCCGAATGCTTTTGGTCTGCGGCTCCACCGGACTCAAGGCCGCCTTGGCCCCGCCGATGTAGAGGTCGCCGTGACTGTAGCCCGGCATGTAGTCGGGGGCGGGCACCCGTTTGAAGGCGCTCAGCCTGGTCGTGTCGGTGATGGTTGCTTGCGGATCATACGCGCTAGCGCCGGGATCAATCGTGTAGCCGGGTTTGGCGCTGCCAGCCAAGGCCGTGTAGCTCAGCCGTGCCAAGAATAGCTGCAGGCTGGGCACTAAATAGCTGCCGGATTTGGTGGACGTCAGGTTCCCCGCGACCGTGATACCCGTAGGCAGGGTCAGTTTTTGGCGAATGGCGTGGCCGGATTTGTAAGTTGGGAAATAGGCCACCTTGACCGTCACGGGTCGGGTCGTTTGGTAGTAGGCACTCAAATTGAGAAAGTCAGTACTGGCGGCGTAATCGCCGACCTTAACGATGGCGCTGGGCTTCTCAGTTTGGGCCTGTGCGGCGAGATAACCGCCACCCACAATAAGCCCAACGACGAGGGCACCCAAGCTACCTTTGACAAGCTGTTTGAAAATGGGAACCGACTCCTTTCAAGAAATTTCATCAACTTTAGTATACCTGAAATGCTATGGAAATGCACCGGGTGAAAGCGGGGTAGGCGGGTTAAATTGGGAAATATAACCCGGGTTAACCGGGGCAAGGAGACCGAGGGAAATACTGCTTAACCCGGGTGATAACCCCCTCATTGCAGCAGTGCCCATCAGGCTGCGTCGTTTCGCCGCTGACCTTACAATCGCCACCGGTCAAACCAATTGTGCTGGCATCAGTTGCTGGAAGAGGCGATTAAACGGCCAATCGATTTTTGACACCAAATATTCCGATAGTTAATGGCGGTAATTTTCAAGCCCGGCGTGTATAATTTGGGTAGTGACCAGTCAACGGAAGTCGTTAAAAGCTGAATCGATTTTCCTGGAGGATGGAAAACATGAAAAAGTTGGGACAAGTCATGGTCATTGCCTTAACGACCATCATGGTAGGGGGCGTTGCCGCCACGACCGCTGATGCGGCGACGTGGCACAATGGCACGCCCAAAGCCCTGCGTGGCAATTGGCAACGGGCCTATAAGGATCAGGGGACCAAGATTGTGATGCATTTTCAGGTAAAGGCCAAAACGATTCATCTGACGCGCAAGCACGCGACCACGAGTACCTGGTCGCAATTGAAGTACCAAAAGGTGGGCAAGCAGACCTACAAGTTAAAGGGGACGTTCAAGAGCAAGGATCTGACCGACAAGGATGCCCGGCTCCAAATCGTCCTGAAGAATCACAAGCTTGAATTCAAGAATGCGTGGTCGAGCAAGTATGATTATTTGGGATGGTACCACAAGTAAATCACACACTTCATTATTAAGACCCGGGATGCGCTTCCTGGGCCTTTTTCAAAAAGGCACACAAACCTGTTGACTTTAAAAGCACAACCGGCTATGCTGTAACCTGTGATTTATAAAATAACAACCAACATTTATCCTGTAGCTGTTGTGTTCAGAATAACAGATGTTAGAATAAGGAGACGTTAATGATGAAATATGCCATTTCTGCCGCGACCGGGCGCTTCGGTCAACTTGCCATCTCATATCTACTTAAGGTCGTCGATGCCGGTGACGTTGTGGCCATTGTCCGCGATGCCGCCAAGGGCCGCAGCGTTTTGCCGGCTGGTGTGACGGTTCGCCAAGCCGATTACGGCGACGAGGCGGCCTTGACCCAGGCCCTGACTGGTGTCGACCGGCTGTTATTCATCTCATCCGTGCCGGGTGGGGAGCCTTCACGCCAGCAACAACACGCCAACGTGATCCAAGCGGCGCAAACGGCTGGCGTTGCTTTCGTGGCCTACACCAGCTTTGCCCACGCCGATACGGCGCAGTCGCCGTTGTCCACGGATCACGTGGCCACGGAAAAAGCCTTACGGGCCAGCGGACTACGGCACAGTTTCCTGCGCAACGCCTGGTATTTGGAAAATGAATCCAGCTACCTGCAAGCCGGCGCCAACGGCCAAAATGCCGTCTACGCCGCCGGTCAGGGCCGCATCAGCTTTGCTCTGGAACGCGAGTATGCGGAGGCGGCCGCTCAGGTCTTGATGACCCCGGCGCCGAAGGAAGTCTACGAATTCGGGGGCGAACCACGGACTTATGCCGACTTGGCCGCAGCACTCAGTCAGGTGACGGGCAAGTCGTTTACCTTTAAGTCCGTTGACGACGCGGCCTACCGGGAATCACTGCAGGCTGCCGGTATGGACCAGGGGCTAGTGGCTGGATTAAATAGCATGCAGGCGATGATGCGTGCTGGCGAATTAGACGTGACCAGTTCTGATTTACCAGACGTGTTGGGGCGGCCGTTGACTAGCCTACCGGACGCCATCCACGAGATCTTACAGCGCTAGAGCGTTGCGGCGAAATGGTGCCCAAATTTTGGAGGAAAACCCATGAAATATTCGTATAAATTGAGTGATGCCATTCACATTTTGGTCTACATCTATATCGCCCCGCAAGGCCTCTTGGACAGTCAAACGATTGCAGCCAGCATTGGCGCTAATCCCAGTGTGGTGCGGCGGTTGATGGCCACGTTGAAGCACACGGGGCTGATCATCAGTCATGCCGGGGCCGCCGAACCGCGCCTGGCGTGTGACCCTCACGACATCACGTTGCTTGAGGTCGCCCGCGCCGTGGAACCCGGGCAGATGTTGTATCACGTGGATCCGCGGACTAATGCGGATTGTCCGGTCGGCGCGCACATCCAGCAAACCCTGGATGCGGCGTACACCCGTATTCAGCGCGCGGCCGAGGCCGAAATGCGCCAGTTGACCGTCGCCGATATGATCCAAGATGTTCAGGACCGCCACCAGCAGGTGAGCTAGGTTCATCAAATTAAAGCCGTAATTTCAGCAGTTTTTCCGGTCCAGTAGCCGGAGAGACTGCTTTTTTAATTTGTCACTCAACAACTGACAATTACCAACGACTTCGCTGGCATCTCATCAATTCTGTTGTATAATAACCAATGTAAGCGTTTTAAAAAGGAGGAAGACTTTTGAAAGCAGAAATTTCATGGCTGGACGACCCCCAGACTTTTCGGGTCAACCAGTTACCCGCACATAGTGATCACCGCGGTTACGCGACGGTTGCGGAGGCGCAAAACCAGCAGAGCAGTCTGGTCCAAAGTCTTGACGGCGCTTGGGAATTTGCCTTTGCGCAAGACCCGCAACATCGGCCAGTCGGCTTTTATCAGCCAGATTTTGACCGGGCGGACTTCGATCGGTTGGCCGTTCCCGGCCACATTGAGCTGGCGGGTTACGGCCAGATTCAATACATCAACACGGCCTATCCATGGGAGGGCAAGCATTATCGCCGGCCGGCCTACAGCATGGGCGCCGATCGCCCCGAAAAAGGGATGTTCAGTACCGACCCGCAAAACACGGTCGGCGCGTACGTGAAGCATTTCACCCTGAACTCCGAATTGCAGGGGCAACGGGTCAGCGTCGAATTTGACGGCGTCGAACAGGCCATGTACCTGTGGTTGAACGGCCATTTCGTGGGCTATGCCGAAGACAGTTTCAGCCGCTCCGAATTTGACCTGACGCCTTACCTGCAAGACGGCGACAATCTGTTGGCCGTCGAAGTCTTCAAACACAGTACCGCGGCCTTTCTCGAGGACCAAGACATGTTCCGCTTCTCCGGGATCTTCCGTAGCGTGCGGTTGGTGGCCAAGCCTGCCTTGCACGTCGAGGACCTGACGATTCGCGCCGGGGTCGACGATGCCTTTAAGACCGGCGATTTAAAGGTTAAGCTGCAATTATCCGCGGCTGACCAATTGGCCGGCACCGTGACGGCGAGCCTTTTGACGGCCGATGGCACTACCGTGTGGACCACCGAGTCGCCCGTGGCCGCGAACCTAGACCTCAAGACGACCGTTGACGCGGTCCACCTGTGGCAGCACCACGACCCGTATTTGTACCAGCTGCAAATCGAATTGCGCGATCCCCTCGGCCAACTGGTCGAAGTCGTGCCGTATCAGGTCGGGTTCCGTCGCATTGAACTGAAAAATAAGATCATGCAATTGAACGGTCACCGTTTAATCATCAACGGCGTCAACCGCCACGAATGGGACGCCCACCGCGGCCGCGCCGTGACCGCCGCGGACATGGCCCACGACATGCAGGTCTTTCACGACAACCACATCAACGCCGTGCGGACCTGTCACTACCCGGACCAGGATGCCTGGTACCACCTGTGTGACCAAAATGGCATCTACATGATGGCCGAAAATAACCTGGAAACCCACGGGACCTGGCAAAAGATGGGCGCCGTGGAACCGTCTTACAACGTGCCTGGCAGCCTGCCGCAATGGCAATTGGCCGTCTTGGATCGTGCCAAGAGCAACTACGAAATGTTCAAGAACCACCCGGCCGTTTTGTTCTGGTCACTGGGGAACGAATCCTACGCTGGCGATGACATCGCGGCCATGGACAAGTTCTACCACGACGCCGACCCGACGCGCTTGACGCACTACGAGGGCGTTTGCCGCAACCGGGTCTACGCGGACCGCATTTCCGACATGGAAAGTATGATGTATGATCCGCCGCGCGCCATCGAAGAATACCTGAAAAATGATCCGGACAAGCCATTTGTCAACTGTGAATACATGCACGACATGGGCAATTCCATTGGCGGCATGAACAGTTACATCGACTTGATCGATAAGTACCCCATGTATCAGGGCGGCTTCATTTGGGACTACATCGACCAGGCGTTTTGGACCAAAGATGAGGTGACCGGCCAGCCGGTTCTGCGCTACGGCGGGGACTTCGACGACCGGCATTCGGATTACGAATTCTCGGGCGACGGCCTGCTCTTTGCCGACCGGACGCCTAAGCCAGCACTACAGGAGGTGGACTACTACTATGGCCAACACGACTAAATTAAACGTGATCTACGGCGACGTGACGCTAGGACTCAGCGGTCCGGGATTCCACTACATTTTTGCCTATGACCGCGGCGGCTTGGAGTCGCTGGTGCGTTACGGTAAGGAGTGGCTGTACCGGACGCCGATGCCCGCTTTCTGGCGCGCGACGACCGATAACGACCGGGGTAACGGCTTTTCCACGAAGTCGGCTGCCTGGTTAGGGGCCGACATGTTCAGCACCTGTACCAGTGTGGACGTGGCGGTGGATGGTCAGGCCATTCCGCTGCCCATCGCGCCGGAAAACAACAAGTATTCCGACCACGAAACGGCGGATTCAGTGACGATCACCTTCACCTACACCACGCCGACGGTTCCTGCTACCACGGTGACCGTGGCCTACACCGTTGATGGCAGTGGCCAAATGACCGTGACCGCCCACTACAACGGGGCCGCGAGCTTACCAGAGCTGCCAGTCTTCGGGTTACGTTTCGTGATGCCAACGCGCGCCACGGGCTTTGATTACCAAGGCCTGTCGGGCGAAACGTATCCGGACCGCCAAGCTGGCGGCAAGCCGGGCACCTACCACGTCGCTGGTCTTCCGGTGACGCCGTACATGGTGCCGCAGGAATGCGGGATGCACATGCAAAATGACTGGGTCAAGGTCACGCGGGCCACGACGCAAAACAACGCCGACCCCGATCACCAGCCATTTAGCCTGACGTTTGCCCAAGCCGACCAACCGTTTGCCTTCAGCTGCCTGCCGTACACGCCGGAGGAACTGGAAAATGCGACGCACATGGAAGAACTGCCGCTCGCTCGGCGGACGGTCCTGACCATCTACGGGGCTACCCGTGGTGTCGGTGGCATCGACAGTTGGGGCGCCGACGTTGAACCGCAATACCACGTGGCCGGGGATGCTGACCATGAGGTGAAGTTTGTGATTGCGGGCGTTGAATAGCGCATCGTCAAAGAGAGTGAGCCAAAAGGTGATTAGTAGGCGAGTATTAAGGCTGCTGACCGAATAAGCCTTAGCAGTTTTAAGCGGAACCGGGCTGCCTTTGGGCGTACGTTTCAGCTAGGTAAAAATAACGCGAAAGAACCTGGGCAAGTTTTTGTCTCAGGTTCTTTTTAGTTGCAATCGACTATCTAGATGATATGATTTAGCTACCAATTAGCTGAGAAGTGAGTCAGATGGAAAATACTGAAAAGCAGCCCGATTTAACAGAAACACAGTTGGCGCAACTGCTGGATCAACAATTTGAGAAAGAGGTGAACCCAAATCGATAACCACTATGTAACGCGTAATAACTGGGCAATTGAATTAGATCAAGCGTTAGCAGAAGTTAAAAATGGCGATACTAAAACCGTTTCCGTTGATGACTTCATGAAGCTCCTTGACAATCCTGATGATTAAAAAGGTCAGATATCCCAAGCTGTTTTTAAGAACCTGGAAAAAGCTGCGAAAAAACTATGATACCGCGAAAATGACCCAAGCGATTGCTTTAATCGTTGCTGAAGACCATGAAATGCTGACTCGACAAGTTAAGTGGCACACGCCCAAAGGTAACCATGCCGGCGACTGCAGGGGGTTGATTTTTGGTTCAGCACCTAAAGACTAGCAGTATACCTAAGCACAAAAAGGGGACCATCCCAGAAATTAGCCAATTTCTGGGGTGGTCCTTTTTTATGCGAGTGGGGAGTTTGTCCCAAACTTTTTTAAACCCAACTAGTCCAGTGATTCATCCAGCTGCACGAACGCCGTATGACCCAAGCCGCCACCGACCTGCATGACGCTGCCGCCGTGACGGAGCTTGCCTAGGTTGACCGGGTGGAAATTCAGTGGCTTGACCAGCTCGGCGAACTGCTTTTTGGCAGGGCGATCATCACCAGCGTAGAACAGGACCCGTTGGCCGGGACCGTCGACGCGCCCGTTCATCAGCTCATGGGGCAAGGTGTTAAAGGCTTTGATGACCCGGGCGTTGTGCGCGGCTTTCGCAATGACTTCGCTACCGGTCAATGGGCGCGTGTCGATCTTCTTAAAGTCCGCGGTAAATTGATTGGTCACATCGACCACGATACGTTGTTGGTAATCGGCGACTTGGTTTAAAACAGTCGGCGCCACCGTAAACGGTACGGCGATGATGACTAAGGGCTGTTGGAGGGCCACGGCGACCTCCCCAAAGGTCACGTTGGCCGCAAATTCTGCGCGACGGGGTGCCAGACTGGCCGCTCCACCCTGGTGACTCAAGACGATGGTGTTTTCGCCACGACTGAAGGTCTGCGTCAAAATCGTACCGACCGTTCCGGAACCCACAACACCAATATTCATAATGCTTCATCCTTTCGGTAAATTGTCTTAGGTCTAGTCTACGGGACTGGCGGGAAAAAGCGAAGTTATTTGTTTGTGAGAATTCTGCGGGTACATTTCTGATTAGACAGATAAGATTTTAAGTAGTCTAAACCGCCAAGAAATGCTATGCTGGTTACATAAGGAGTGACCAGACGTGATCAATCAAAAAGACTTAATGCGCAAGCTGAACCAAGTCGTCTTAATTGAAGGCTTTCAAAAATTATCCATGGGAAAACTGGCCGCCGCGGTAGGCATTAGCCGGGCCAGTCTGTATCTGTATTTCAAGAACAAAGATGAGGTCGTTCAGGCCGTGGTCGAACGCCATTTGGGCTTCATCGCGGAACATCCCGTGCCGCAGCAATTTTCCCCGGCGACCTTCCTACCGATTTGGTTGGCATCGCTCCAGCTGATGGGAACGACCACCGAGCGGTTTATGGCCGACCTGCGGACCCACTACCCAGAACACTTTCAGGCGGTCAGCGAAGCCCAGCAGGATTACTTCGCCCAACTAGAGACTTACATCACTCAGGGGCAGGCGCAAAAAGTGTTGATGGACGTCTACCCCGCCGACTTTGTGATCTTTCAGGCCCAAACGCTGATTCAAGGTATCTTGACTCGGGTGCAGCATCGCCAGCTGGCAGTTGACCAGGCGGGACGGTATGTGGAGGCGACCTTGCACCTGCAATTAGTCAGCCTGTTGGCAGCCAACAGCCAAGCGCGCCTGGACGTCAAGCAGGTGGCCGGCCTGGAAGCGGCGGTTTTGCGGAAGTTCCGGGAGACCTATGCGCTGATTTTATAGGAAAGAAAAATTTTTAAACTTTCCCCTTGCCTTGAAGTACACATCAAGGTCTATCCTAAGGTCATTCAAGTGACATGAAAGGAAATGACACGGATGACAAAATAAGTATTGATTCTCGCCGCTAACGGCCAAATTGCGCGACTCGTGGAACACCGGATCTTAACGGAGGCGGCCTTTCAAGACGTCGCCTTGACGCTGTTCTTGCGTCACGCCAGTCGGTTGAACGATCTGCAGGACAATCCCCGCGTCACGTTGATTGAGGGGGACATCACGGACGCTGACGCCGTGGCCAAGGCAATGGCCGGCCAAAATCTGGTCTTCGTGGCCGTGGTGGACCATGACCGGCAAAACCGGTTAACGAAAAACGTGATTGCTGGGATGCAAGCATTTGCCGGTGAACGGGCCTTCTTGGCCGATCAGGCACGCCGCCACGTCGTTGATGTGACGTTGTTACACGATATTTACACGGAAGTTTTGATGTCAGAAGCCTTGGTAGTGGACCCTTACAGCCGAATGGTTTAAAAGACTTGTCTTCGAGTCGACTCGAAGGTTTATCGTGAGCGTAATCAGTCAAAAGGAGTGTGTCATGATGAAAATTTTAATTCTAGGTGCGCATGGTCAAATTGCCCAATTGGTCCGGACGCGGTTGCTGGCCGAAACGAATGCGACGTTGACTTTGTACCTACGCCAAGCAACGCGACTAAACGCGGTTGACGCACAACGAGAAACGGTTGTCGAAGGTGATGTCAATGATTACGCCACCCTAAAGGCCGCCATGGCCGGTCAAGACCTGGTACTAGCTGATTTGGGTGGGACGTTTGAACCCATGGCCAAAAATATCGTGCAAGCCATGGAGGAAACTGGCGTGCAACGCTTACTGTATATTACGGGATTGGGCCTGTACCACGAATTGCCAGCAAAGTTTGATGCCTGGTTGGAACGGTCGATTGGGCACGCCGTCATGGAGGATACACGGCGAGCGGCCAGAATTATCGAAGATTCACCGCTCGATTACACCATCATCCGGGCTGGCTACATGACCAACAAGGACGAGATCGATTACGAGCTGACGGAAAAGGGCGAAACCTTCAAGGGAACGACCATCTCGCGGCAAAGTATTGCCGATCTGATCGTGAAGATCGCTAAGAATCCAGCCCTGCACAGCCGCAGTAGCCTTGGCATTGCGAAGGCTGGTACGGATGGTGATACGCCGGTGTATGCCTAGCTTAAGCGACAGGCTGGCTGGTGATGGGGGTCATGCCGTGTAGCGCTGTGGTAATTAGAACGCGTCGACAAGTAATGAAGCTCAAGTCTGTTTTTTTGAAAAAACGCTTGCCTTAAAGTCTACTTCAAGGTCTAAACTGGAACCATTGAATAGATAAAGGAGATCTGCACATGGCAACGAAAACGTTAATTGTCGATTATTCATGGTCCGGAACTACCGCCAAGCTAGCGGCTGCTCTGCAGCACGTGACTGGCGGTGATCGGGTGGATTTGACGGTCGCCGCAGAAACCTTTCCTAACGATATGTACGCCACCTCTGATGTGGCGAACCAGCAGCTGACAACGCAGCAGTTACCGGCCTTAACCAATGCGCTCCCCGATGTTAACGCCTATGATGTGTTGCTCGTGGGCGGTCCCGTCTGGTCGGCGAAGGTATCGACGCCGGTCCGGTCATTCTTACAGCAGCTTACGAACTTCCAGGGCACTGTCGCGCCGTTCTACACGGACGCTGGCACCCCCGGTGGTTACGAGGATGACTTTGCCAGTCTGGTCACGACCGCTACCGTGGTCCCGGGAATTGGTTTGACAGCGGGAGAACTGCGGGACGCCGAGCAGCAGCTGACCAGTTGGTGGCAGAACCTAATTAAATAATTGGAGGAATTTCAAATGAAAACAGCCGTATTTGTTGAACCAGGCAAGGTAGAAGCCCAAGAATTACCTAAACCAGAAGTGAAGAATCCCACGGACGCCGTTCTAAAAATCGTCCGTGCCTGTGTTTGCGGCTCCGACCTGTGGTGGTATCGCGGCATCAACGACCGGCAAAAGAACACGCCGGTGGGTCACGAAGCTATCGGAATCGTGGAGAGTGTGGGTAGCGATGTCACCAACGTGAAACCCGGTGACTTTGTCGTCGCCCCGTTCACCCATGGTTGCGGTCATTGTGCGGCTTGTCTAGCCGGCTTTGACGGCGATTGTGAAAATGCACGGACCGATGACGAAATCGTCGGCTACCAAGGCGAATACTTACGCTTCAAGAACGCCGACTGGGCCCTAGTCAAGGTACCCGGTCAACCCAGCGATTATTCCGATGCCCAACTCAACGACCTGTTAACGCTAGCCGACGTGATGGCTACGGGTTACCACGCCGCCGCAACCGCCGAAGTTAAGGACGGCGATACGGTGGTCGTTATGGGTGACGGCGCCGTGGGTCTGTGCGGGGTAATTGCTGCCAAGCTTCGCGGGGCTAAGCGAATTATTGCCATGAGCCGCCACGCCGACCGCCAGGCGTTGGCCAAGGAATTTGGCGCGACCGATATCGTAGCCGAACGCGGCGATGAAGCCGTTGAACGTGTCATGGCCCTGACGGCTGGTGCTGGTGCCGATGCCGTCTTGGAATGTGTCGGGACTGAACAATCCGTCGATACGGCTGTCAAGGTAGGCCGTCCGGGTGCCGTGGTTGGTCGTGTGGGCGTGCCGCAAAAGGCTGAAATGAACACCAACAACTTGTTCTGGAAGAACATTGGCCTGCGCGGTGGAATCGCTTCGGTCACAACTTACGACCGGGCTGTTCTGCTGGATGCCGTTTTGAAGGGTGAAATTCACCCCGGTAAGGTCTTCACGCAACGCTTTGACCTTGATCACGTCCAGGACGCCTATGAGGCCATGGACAAGCGAGAAGCAATTAAATCATTGTTAATTATCAGTGATTAATAATTAAATGCAATTATTAATAATAAAAATGGGCGTGTGGCAGTAGCTGCAGGCCCCTTTTTAATGGGAAAAACACCCTCTCTACGCTTACTAACGAAATTGGTGAGGAATTTGTAACCTCTGGGCGACAAGACTTTAGAATTCCTTACAAGTCTGTCTCTTTGAAAATGAGTGACTGGGGTGAAATGCGGGATTCGCCGAAAGCTTTTTAATTTATTTCAAATTTCTTCTTGCCTTGAAGCACGGATGAAGGTCTAAACTCCTAATCATTCACTTAAAGACGAGGAGCAAATACACATGGCAAAGCAAAAACGATTTGACTGGATCTTACTGGTCATCTTAATGAGTTATTTCATGATTCTCTTGGACAATTCAATCATCTTCACGGGGACGGTTAAAATTGCCCAAGATTTAAGCCTGAATCAGGCGACGCTGTCTTGGGTCAGCAGTGCTTATTCGCTGACGTTCGGCGGTTTCTTGTTGTTAGGGGGCCGGGCCGGAGATCTATTTGGTCGGCGGCGGGTCTTTAAATTAGGACTGATCATCTTTGGCCTGGGGTCACTTTTGGTCGGGCTGGCAGTAAATGCGCCGATGATCATTGCCGCTCGGGCCTTTCAAGGCATTGGATCGGCTATTCTGGCGCCAACCACGCTGGCAATCTTGATGGATACTTACGAAGGGGCTGAACGCGTCAAAGCCATCGCTTATTATGGCGCCATGGCCGGCATTGGCGCTAGCGTCAGTCTGGTCATTGGCGGCGTCTTCGCCAGTCTGTTAACCTGGCGGGTTGGCTTCTTCATGAACGTTCCCATCAGTATCTGGATGTATTATTTGGCGGTTAAGAAGCTCAGCGCGGATCGCGGTCAATCTGGCAAATTGGATTGGGTCGGCACCCTGAGCTCTTTGATTGGGATGAGTGCACTGGTCTACAGTATTATTGGAAATTGGGCCCAGCTGCCGGCCTTACTCTTGGCCGTCGTATTCTTGGGTATCTTCATTTATCAGGAACACCGGACGGGACAACCGATCATGCCGTTACGATTGTTTACTGACCGTGAACGGATTGGGGCTTACGTGGGGCGTTTCCTTTATCTCGGGGCCATGATGGGCTTTTGGTTCATCACGCCACAACTCATGCAAAATCAATTGGGATTCAGCGCGTTGATGGCAGGGGTCGCGTTCTTCCCCTTAACCGTGGTGAACTTTATCATTGCGCTTCAGGTTGCCCGACTGACGGCGCGATGGGGTAATGGCGGCCTACTGGTCATCGGGATTGCGCTGACGGCGTTTGGCATGCTCTGGCTGAGTTGGTTTACGCCGACGACCGGCTACTGGTGGGGAATCGCCGCGCCAATGGTCGTCATCGGAATTGGTCAAGGCTTCTCCCTGAGTCCCTTCACGGCGGCCGGAGTCGCGCACACGCAAGGGGCTGACGCTGGTGCCGCTTCTGGGGTGGTCAACGTCATGCATCAGATTGGTGGCTCCGTAGGGTTGTCGATTCTGGTGACCATGCAAGATCTCTTTGGTGGTCAAGTACCAGGGTTCCAACACGCTATCCTGACGGGTGCCGGCTTGCTGTTACTGGCCTTATTAGCCGCCATCTTCCTAATTGTGCCGGGTGAACATCAAAAAAATTAAAAATAAGTTGAAATGGGCCTTGCCTTGAAGTAACTGCAAGGGGCTACACTGAATTTATCAACGAATGAATTGGAGAAAATGAATCATGACAAACGTTTTAATTATTGGGGCAACGGGTTCTGTGGGTAGCGTTACCCGTCAATATTTCTTGGACCACACGGATGACCAACTGACCTTGATGGCGCGGAACACCCGTCGCTTGGGTCAATTGTCCGACCGCGAACGTGCAGTCACCGGCAGCGTCACGGATGCGGCAACGTTGAAGGATGCACTTAAGGGTCAGGACGTGGTTTTTGCTGCCTTGAGTGGAAACCTTGCTGGTATGGCGAAGAGTCTCGTTACCGCTATGGATGAGATGGGCGTCAAGCGCCTTTTATTCATTGCCTCGATGGGGATTTACAACGAAATTCCGGCGAGCGTGGGCGCCAGCGGCAATTTGGCCACTAACCCGATGCTGCAAGGTTACCGCAACGCCGCCGACGTGATCGAAGCATCTGACCTGAACTACACGGTCATCCGGCCCGGCTGGTTTGACAACGGTAATGACACCGACTACCAGGTGACCAAGAAGGGCGAACCCTTCGGCGGCCATGATGTTTCCCGGCAAAGCATTGCCGACCTGGTCATGCGTTTGGCTCACGACGAAACGTTGGGCTCTCGCGATAGCCTAGGTATTAACCGCAAGTAGATAACGCTGGACTTGAATTAAAGGAGTATCGTAGAAATGGAAAATAAAACATGGTTGATTACTGGTGTTAGCAACGGATTTGGTCACGCGATGACCGAACAACTCTTGGCTCAGGGGAAGACGGTCATTGGCACCGTCCGTAACGTTGCCAAGGTGCAGGACTTGATGGACCAGTATCCCGACACCTTTGTTAATGAAATTCTTGATGTGACGGATGTTTCGGCCATTCATCGCTTAGTCGCCAAGTTAACGCAGAGTTATCAGATTGATGTGTTGGTCAACAATGCCGGTTACGGGTTATTTGGTGCCGCTGAGGAATTGAGCGATGACGAGATCAATCGGATCATCGCGACTGACCTGACGGGATCCATTCAAATGGTGCGGGCTATTTTACCTAGCATGCGGCATCAGGGACATGGCCGCTTGATTCAGATTTCTTCCTACGGTGGTCAGGTGGCCTTTCCGGGGAATGCAATGTATCACGCCGCCAAGTTTGGGATTGAAGGCTTCATGGAGGCCGTTGCCCAGGAAGTGGCCAGCTTTAACATTGGCGTGACCATCGTTGAACCCGGTGGTGCGCGGACTGAATTTCGTTATGGCAGTGCGCAGGTGGCCAAGGCGATGCCGGCGTACGAAGGCAATCCGGCGCACGCCTTTCAAACGATGCTAGACCCGGCCAATGGACTCGCGCCTGGCGATCCTAAGCGTATGGCCAGCCGCATCATCGAAAGTGTCGCTCAAGACCCGGCGCCGTTGCGAATGGTCCTGGGTTCTCAAGCGCTGGAAAATACGATTGCGACGCTGGAAAAGCGAGTCGCCGATTTCAAGACACAAACGGATCTGGCCGCCTCAACGGATTTTCCGGCGGGCGAATAGGCTAGACAGGGTAGAAAAGACTGACTGTGAACGTCTCGAACGCCTCCTCCGAGGTGATTGGGACGTTTTTTATGGGCTCGTTTATCATTCTTAGGGCAATGGGCCTTGACTTGAAGTAACTGCAAGGAACTACAGTAAGGTTTTATTAAATGAAAATGGATTGAGAGGCGGTTTTAAAATGAACACAGAAATCTTACAACTTTACCGGGACTACAACCAAGCCATGGCGGCAGATGACACGGCGGCCTTGGACTGCTTACTGGGGCCGGACTTTACGCTGACCCACATGACGGGATACGTGCAGCCACGCGCGGAATGGCTGGGTGAGTTGAAACGGGGAACCATGCATTACTTTTCTTCTATCGAAGACCACGTGGCGATGCGAGCGACCACTTCAGGCTGGCAGGTGACCGGTCAAAACCGGGTCGTAGCCAGCATTCATGGTAGCGGACGGCATGAGTGGCCGTTGAATACGGTCATGACGGTTTCACAGATTGATGGTCGGTGGCAGATCTTGTCAGCGGTTGTCACGACGTATTAGAAAGGAAGGCATTAATCATGGGGGTATTTGAAAATTTAAGAGCGGGCCAGGCTTACGATATCCACGACGCGGCCTATTTAAAAGAAGTTCACGGTGAAATTGATCGGTCGGATGCGTTACAATTTCAAATCAACCAAACCAATCCTAAGCAAAAACAGCGTATCTTGGATTTGGAAAATCGCCTACTTCACGGGCAAATGACCGCTGGTACCTTCTTTACGCCGCCGATGCACATCGATACGGCCAGCCGGGTCTTTCTGGGCAAAAATGTTTACGCCAATCACGGCTTGACCATGATGGCGGCGGGCACCATTACTATTGACGATGGCGTCATGATGGGGCCGGAAGTGGGGTTCTTTACGGTCAATCATGAGCCCAAAAATATTCGAACAATCTTGACCAAGGAGATTCACATTAAGCGTAATGCCTGGATTGGCGCCCGGGTTAGTCTCTTGCCGGGCGTAACGATTGGGGAGAATGCCATTGTGGGGACGGGCGCTGTGGTCACCAAGGATATCCCCGATAATGCGGTCGCCGTAGGGGTGCCAGCTAAGGTTGTGAAGACGCTGGATTAGGTTAAATGTTTCATGTGAAACATCATGGCGAACGTCGACGTGACCTTCCCCACGGACTTGATCAGCACCGCCCAGATGTGTTCCGTCTGGAATCGGCCGATGAACGGTCTGGATTTCTTTCAGTATACTGGAAGAAACTGGGGAATTCTGGATTTTATCCAGTATACTGGATAAAAATTAGAAGTTTTGAATCTTGCATGTTGTACGAAACCAAATATGTAAATACTCTCGGACTAAAAAAGACACCGCCACAGGTGCCTTTTTTCTAGCTTTTTACGGCCGCAACCGCACCACCTTCGTGGCCACAGCGGCGATAAAATCCTGGTCGTGTTCGACCAACAGGAGGGTGGGCTGCGTCTGCGTGAGCAGGGTGGCCAGCTGGTCTTGGTTGAACACGTCCAAGTAATTTAGTGGCTCATCCCAAATAAAGAGGTTGGCCGGCGTCATGAGCGATTGGGCGAGCTCGACTTTTTTCTGCTGGCCCAGACTCATCTGGTCGATGGGCGTGGTGAAGACGTCGCGGGGCAGGCCGAGTTTTTTCAAGGTATTCAGTAATTCACGATAGTTCAGGTGATGGGCCGCGGCAAATGCCGTCAGGGAGCCGTTTTCGGTGGTCAACTGGCGGGTCACGCTCAAGGTGAGCTGCTGGTGGATCGTGGCGCTACCGGTGTGCTGGCCGGTGAAGGTCCCCTGGAGGTAGTGGATGAACGAGGACTTGCCGCAGCCGTTGGGGCCCACCAAGGCAAGCCGGTCGCCAGCGTTGAGGTCAAAGGACACGGGCTGAAATAGCTGCCGGTCACCGTACCACAACGCAAAGTCGGCGACGTGGATCAGCGGCTGGTAGTGCGTGGTCATCGGCGTCAGGGACAGCGCGGCCACGTGTTCGATATTTTGCCGCAGTCCCTCGGTGGCCTGGAGTTCGCGGTCCCGCCGGCGTTCCAGGTTCTTGGCGCGTTTCATCATCTTAGCAGGTAAGGCACTGGCTCCGGCCGCCTGCCAGCCACTGTTCTTTTGGTGCGGATTGCCGTGCTTGCGGCTCTCGGTGACCTGGGCCCAGTTGGTCCGGTCGACGGCGACTTGTTTCAGGCGGTCGGCCTCCTTTTTTAACTTGGCGTCTTGTTGCGCTTCAAAGGCGTCTTGGCGCTGCTTTTGGTCCTCGTAAACGGCGAAATTCCCCTGATACAGTCGAATCTGGCGGCGTTCAATGGCCAGCGTGTGGTCGGTGACCTGATTGAGAAAATGCCGGTCGTGACTGACGACGATGAAGCCGCGGCGTTGACGTTTGAGGTAAGCTGCGACCTGTTGGCGACTGGCCAGGTCCAGGTGATTGGTCGGTTCGTCAATCAGCGGCAGGGCTGTTTCGTCGGCAAATAAAATCGCGAGTAAAGCCTTGGTCTGTTCCCCGCCCGACAGCGCGGCAAAGGGCTGCTCCAAGCGCTGCGGGTCCAGCTGAAGTTGCCGCAATTCGCGGACCACTTGCCAGTCGGCCACGTCCGCAATGGCTTGTAGGACGGTCATCGCTGGCAAAGTGGGGTCGGGGACCGTGGCGGGAAAATAGGTGTAGGGCGTGGTGCTGGTGATGTGCCCCTGATAGGGGTAGTGGCCTTGTAAGAGGTTGAACAGGGTGGTCTTGCCCCGCCCGTTACGGCCGACCAAGCCGAGTTTCCAACGGGTATCGAGGTCTAGATCTACGTGATCAAAGAGTAAGTCGGTGTTCGACGCAAAGCCGAAGGTCAATTGGTGTAATGAAATTTTGGGCATATAACGAGACTTCCCATCTTGGTTGGCTAGGTTTCCGCAATAATGGGGTGTTCTGCGTTAGGTTTTTCACGTGAATCGCGTTCTTTCGGTTTAGTGTGGGGATGACTCAGCCATCTTAAAGTGAATTTTAGATTAAAATTAGATTAAAATCAACTCTAGTTAGTCGCCAGTCACCAGTTGGGTCACCGGGACCACACATCTGGCAATTAAAGCCGTGGGGATTAGGCGGGTTGCCTCTGGACGGTGTCGATCCTTCACGATGGAGGATAGGGGCCCGTTTCTTTTTCGTTTATCTTTAATTTTCACAGAATATTTGGTATGCTAATCGAATACTGAAAAAAACTCGGGCGGCTATCGGAGTGGGCCTGGAGGGAAAGCGAGTTATCATGTCCGCAATGTACTTGAAGGGCCTACTGTTGAGTCTGGCTCTGGTATCCTCGATTGGGATGCAAAATTTATTCGTCTTTAACAACGCCATTAACCAGCCATTGAAGCGGGCTTGGCCCGTCACCATCATGGTGTGGTTCGCCGACACGGCACTGACGTTGGCCGCCTTCTTTGGTATGGGGGCCATCATCAGTTCCCACCAGTTGTTCAAGCTGATCATCATGTTTCTGGGGGGCCTGCTGGTCATCTGGATCGGCTTTGGCATCCTGCGCTCGGCGGCCAGTTTCAAATTGGAAAGTGCCAATACGCCGTTGACGATGAAAAAGTCGCTGGTCAACGCCTGGGTCGTGACCTGGGCCAATCCCCAGGCTATCATCGACACCAGCCTGATGTTCGGGGCCTTACGCGGGTCGCTGGCCGACAACGAGGTCACCCCCTTCATCACCGGGGTCGTGTCCGCCACGGCCATCTGGTTCTTTGGCATCACGCTGATCTTGGGTCTGCTCAAGGAACGGTTGCCGCAGAAGTTCTTGATGTGGGTCAACATCGTTTCCGGCGGCATCGTCATGGTGTACGGGGCCTACCTGTTGTACCAAGCGGTGATGATGGTGATTTAGCCGGATTAAATGATAAAATTTGTCGATTGGGAGCACGTCCACTGAGCTGGCGGTGCTCTTTTAATTTGCCCAGGTGAAGGTTGAAGCTAAAATTGGTGAAACCAGGCGCCTGCGTCAGCCAGGGTTCCACCTGCTATGGGGGACACCTCCAGCCTGAGAAGCGGGCTTCCGGTTCGCTTTGAAGCCTCACTAAACCCGTAAGTCTTCAAAGTCGCCCCGCGCTGTAGGCTGAGAAAGAACCTCAGCCAACACCGCCGACACAGCTGGCTCCACCCTGGCTGCCTCCGGCAAGTTGATACCTGTCAGCAACACTGTGTTAATGAAAGACTAGTCGTCAATGCAGCTACTCTCTGGGGTTAAAACAACTGTTACTGGCAAACACTACCTTTGGCGAACGGTAGTCGACCAGTTCACATGATGTGGCTGTAAACGACTATTTTGAACGCCATGAGTCGCAGGATATCAATAGTTCCAGCTGATTTTCGTCAGCTGGATTGTGAACGCTAAGCAGTCCTGCTAAGATAATGATAAAGCCTGAAAGCGAGGGGACTTAACCATGAAATCAGCACAAATCTTAACTGTTCTCCGTACCGCCGCTGTGGCGGATGCCCTGGGCGTGCCGGCTGAAATGAAGCCGCGTGGCAGCTACCAGCTGACCGGGATGACGGGTTACGGCAGCTGGCCACAGCCGGCTGGAAGTTGGTCCGATGACACGTCCATGACGTTGTGCCTGTTACAAAATATTTTGGAAGCGGGGTCTGACGAGGACCTCTTAGACAAGTTCGAGCACTACATGATGTTTGGCGAGTGGACGCCGCGGGGGATTACCTTTGACGTGGGGCGGACCTGTGCGCACGCAGTCCGGCAACACGCCATCAACCACGTGCCCGCCCAGCAGTGCGGGGATGCGGCCGAAAATGCCAATGGTAACGGCGCATTGATGCGAATCGCGCCGCTGGCCTTCGTGCTGGCAAAGCAGCCAGTCGCGGAACGCTTTGCGACCACCAAGGCCTACACAACGGTCACTCACGGCCATCCCCGAGCGGTCGTGGGAAGCTTCATTTACTTGGAATTATTGCACGAGTTATTGGCGGGCCAAGACCTAATGACCGCATTAACCACGGTGAAGGCTACGTTGACCGGGCTAAATCCGGCTACCGCATTTGCGGCGGAGGTCCCGGCCTATCAGCGGTTATTCACGGGCAACTTCCAGAACTGCCAGCTCGACGACATCCATACTTCGGCCTACGTCGTCGACACGTTGGAGGCGGCCGTTTGGGTGGCGTTAACCGCGACCGACTTGCGTTCCGGCCTGCTGCGGGCGGTCAATCTCGGCGGCGATGTCGATACGATTGCGACGGTGGCCGCACCACTGCTGGCCATGAGTTATCCCGAGCAGACCGTTCCGGCGGAGTGGTGGCAAGCCATGATCAACCGGCCGTTGCTGGATCAAGTGATGGTGCCGTTCGCTCAAAGATTTGGAGACTAAAAAGACGAGAGTGGGCCAAAAGGCGATTAGCCGGTGAGCATTAAGGCTGATAACCGAATAATCCTGGTTTTGGATTGTTTGGTTATCAGGTTTAAGCGGAACCGGTTGCCTTTTGGCCCACGTTTCAGCTATGTAAAAGTGAAGTGAAACGAGCCTGGGATGATTGTCCCAGGCTCGTTTTAAGTTATTTTTCTTTCGGCCGAAATGGCAGCACGTTTCCCGAATCATGGGGGGTATCGTTGCTCATCTCGTCAAACATCGACTGCATGAATTTGTCGAATTCTGCCGGCGTGTCCGGCGCATCCGCTGCCACGGTCTCGTCGGGATGCAGTTCCGTGTAGAGCTGGTGGTCGCGCGCGTAGGCGAAGATGGTGTGTAGCGCCTTGAGGTCAGCCGGGTAGGCGTACAGCGCAAAGTTTAGATTGGCTTCGTCAAGGAAGTATTTAAAATCCCGTTTGCCCATGGCCAGCTTGGCTGCTTGGTAGGCGTCATTCATGATGATACCCAGAATCGTGCTCTTAAAGGTGAGGTAGACCACATCCTCGTTGGCCGCCACATCAGTGAGGTCGGCCAGTGTGATCTGGTGAATCTCCCGCCGCCCGGACCGGAGATTCTTCCCGGACAGCTTGACGTGCTGGGCCGTGGTTGGCCGCGGCACCGTGGCGGTGTTCGCGGCGGCCTGCTGTAACGCCAGGTGCAAGAAGGCGTTAAAGGCCTGCTCGTCCGTTAAATGTAATTTGTCGCGCATCTCGCCAATCAATAATCCCAGGGCCTGGCTGTACTTGGCGGGGTCCTTCATGACGGTTGCGGCGTTGGTTGATTTGACCCAGGGCTCGCCGTCGACGCCCACACCAAGCGTGAAGAGCGGAAACCCTTCAAAGCCATCATCTGCCATATTTGCCTCCTATGAAAATGCATTTAGTGCCTACATTATACCGTAGTTTGGGGTAGAACTGACGAAAATTGTTCCATGTGAAACACCCCGGGATACGGTATCATGGAGACAGATAGGCGTGATCACATGAACCTTGACGAGAAATTTGCTTACATGGCCACCGGCCAACCTTATGACGATAGTGACCCAGTGTTGGTAGCAGCGCGAGATTGGTCCACCACCAAGACCAATGCGCGCAACGCTGCCCCGACCGTGGTCGACTATTTCAGGCACTAGCGGGCAGTGCCGGCATCGTGGTGACCCACGACATCCCAGCCAACGTGATTGCGGCTGGAAACCCGTGTCAGGTGTTGCGGCCCATCACGGCGGCGGATAAGACGGGCTTTGGCGGCCATGATTTCATTTAAGCACGATGGCGAGACCGATACCGATAAATAGCAGCGGTGACAACCACGCGCCAAACCGCGCGAAGAAGTGACTGGCCACCGTCGAGCGGGCCCAGTGGTGGCTGAGCAGTAGCCACAGCCCAATCATGCTGAGAAAAATCACCAGGACTACCGCAAATTCGGGTGGGTCGAGGTGCGTGAAGTAGGGGATGTAAATGCTGAGGTTATCGCCACCGTTGCCCAGCGTGAGTGACCAAACCAGCGGCAGGCTGACCGGATGCGTCAACGTTGGCGGCAATTGGGCCACGCCGCGATTGCGCCACCAGCGCGTGAGCCCGACGATTCCCAGCGATAGTGGCACTAGCCCTAACCAGTGGACCAGTCCGCCGACGTTGTAGTGGAGAATCCCGCGACTGACTAGCCAAGAGACCAGGATCAACGTGGAAATACCCAGGTATTGGCCCACGACGACGTGGCGCCGTTGCAGCGGGGTGGCCGCGGCTAACCAAAGCAAGAGTAAGACGACCAGGTCATCGGTATCAGTGACAAAGAAGATGCCCACGGCGGTCAAAATAAAGGATAGCGTACGACTCACCTTCCTTGGTGCTACAAGATTACTTCCATTGTACAAGAAAAATGGCCCCCCGGACCGCATGGCTTGAAAAATAGTTAACAAGTCGGTCGGTTAGTTAGCTATGCGAATGATAGGTGGGTGAAAAAATAGTCGTTTCCAGCCTCGCAATGCAAACTGGCCGCCTACCGTTCGCGTGGCCTTTACCTAGCTGAAACGTGCGCCAGAAGGCAACCGGTTCCGCTTAAAACTGCTAACCAAACAATCCAAACCCAGGATTATTCGGTTAGCAGCCTTAATGCTCGCCGGCTAATCGCCTTTTGGCCCACTCTTAAAAAATGAGCGCCTAACCGCAACGGGTTAAGCGCTCAAAGTGTTTGGCGAACAAATTAGTCAGCGGGAGCGGGTTGGTTCTTGAAGACCAGCTTCTTGGATAAGAAGAAGTTCAAGACCAGTGCAATGGCGTGGCCGATGACCTTGGTCATGGTCCCGTTGGCGTTGAGCCAAGAGATTCCCAAGAACAAGATGACCGTTTCCAACAAGAACGTGGCGATTCGGGTCATGTAGAACGTGCCCATTTCACGTATTGGCTTGTCGGACTTGTGCTTGAACACGAAGGTCCGGTCGAGCCAGAAGGAACATTGCACACTGATGACCCAGTCAATGAAGTTGGCCAGTTGGTATTCAATGCCAAAGGTGTGGTAGAACAGGTAGAACAACGTGATGTTGATGACCACTGAGATGGCCCCAAACAGTAAGTAACGCGCGGCTTGGCCTTGGACCTTGTCCTCGACTGCCTGTAACTGCGCAGCGTATTCGTTTTCCGTTTCGGTTAACTCCGCTTCGTACTCCTCCTTTGAAGCCGGGTAGTGATCGTGACGTAAGGGTTGACTTTCCATAAAATTCGGAACCTTTCTGTGACGTTTCACTTAGCTGGGTGAAACCGCTGTGAAAGCACCCCGGGTCCCACCTGAGTTATGAAAACGTGTAATTGTAATGCTAGCTTAATTATACCGTTTTTGGCTGGCACTGCAACGAGAATACCCTGGGAAATTAAAGTGGTTAACTGAAGGTTGCCAGACGAAAATCAGCTGGCACTATTGGCATCAGGCGACTCATAGCGTCAAAAATAGTCGTTTCCAGCCACATAATACGAACTGGCCGCCTGCCGTTCGCCAAATATGGGTTGAAACGCTGGGGCGGACGGGCCGAGCCAAAGGACGGTCTCGTCACCTCGCTTTGAGCCGAAGCCCACGTCTCAAAGACGCCAGTTGTCTAAGCGGCATGGACCGCGCCGCTAAGACAACTCCCACGGCTGAACCCATATTTGGCGAACTCTCGGCTACGGTAGTGCGGGTTAGTAGCAGTCGTCTTAACCCCAGATAGTAGCTGTATTAACGACTACTCTTTCATTAACACAGTGTTGCTGATAAACGTCAACTTGCCGGAGGCAGCCAGGGTGGAGCCAGCTGTGTCGGCGGTGTTGGCTGAGGTTTTTTCTCAGCCTACAGCGCGGGACGACTTGAGAGACTGGCCGGTTTTGCCAGGCTTTCAAGCGAACCGGAAGACCGCTTCTCAGGCTGGAGGTGTTCCCCAGAGCAGGTGGAACCCTGGCTGACGCAGGCGCCTGGTTTCACCAATTTTAGGCGTCAGAACACCGTCATTACGGTAATCAGTGCGTTAATTTCACTTTCAACCTTCAGTTGTTAAGTGGTTAATCCGTCACATAAGCGTGCTGGTAATCCGGGCTACCATTGAATTTGTTATAAACAACGCCCTTGATCTGAGGGTTGACCAGCGTATTGGTCCGGGCCTCGTACAGGGGGGTGACGGCCTGGTCGGTCAAGGCCGTTTTGGCCGCCGTCAACAGGTCCTGGTAGCGTGCCGTTGGCTTGAGCGCATCGACACCCTCCGCGTGGGTGATGGCGCGGTCGTAGGTCTTGCTGTCGTAATGGCCCATGTTCGAGTTGTTGGTCGACGCCAAAATCTGCAGGGATTGGATTGGGTCGGCGTTGTCCATGCTCCAGCCGGTCAGGTTCAACTCGAAGTTCCCCTTGGAAACGTTGCTCAGCATGGCAGGAAATGGCATGGCGGCAACGTGAATCTTGAGGCCTAACTGATTGCCGACCGTGCTCTGAATAAATTCGGCGACGTTCTTGGTGGTGTCGTCATCGCCACAGGTGACGGTCACGCTGAGGGATGACTTGCCCAGTTGCTTTAGAGCCCGCCGGTAATACTGCTTGGCCAGCGTCGGGTTGTAACTAGCAGTGTTCTTGACGTAGGCGTCGGTCGTGAAGTCTTTACCGGTCTTGGCATTGGTCATCATGTGGTGAATGGCAAACGTCTGGGCGGGCCGCGAGCCGTTCTTTAACACCTTATCGGCTAATTGCTGGCGATTGATAGCCAGTGAAATGGCGAGGCGTAAGTCCCGGTTGGCGGCCACTTTGTTCTGTTGATTGTACTGGATGAAGCCGATACGTCCAGCGGCCAATGACTTCAAGTTCGGGTTGTGCTGGTTTTGGGTGGTCTGTTCGCCGTCCAGGGTGACGGCATCTAGTCGCTTAGACTGGTACAAGTTGTAGGCCGTCGAGCTGGTCTTGATGACCTGGTACTTGATACTGCTGAGCTTAACGGTCTTGGCGGCCACGTAGGTCGGGTTCTTCTTTAACGTCCAGCTATCGTTGGTCCCGTTCCAGTTCTTCAAGACGAACGGCCCGTTATAGACGGTCGTGGCTGCCGATGAACCGTAGCGCTTGCCGTACTTCTCGACGGCGCGCTGGTTCAACGGGTAGTAGGTAGTGCTGGCCAACATTTGCTTGAAGTAAGATGCGGGGCGACTCAGCGTGATCTGGAGTTGGTATTTTCCCACGGCCTTCACGCCCAGCGTGTTCAGGGACTTTTTGCCCGCGGCGATGGCACTGGCGTTTTTGATATTGGCAAATTGGTAGGTGAACTCCGATTTGGATTGGGGATCGAGCGTACGCTTCCAAGAGTAAACGAAGTCCTGGGCCGTCACGGGCGCGCCGTTGCTCCATTTGGCGTCGTGACGCAGGTCGATGGTGTAGTGATGGCCATGGTCTGTGACGGTAGTCTTGGTGGCCAGGGCATCTTGCGCCTGACTGTCGGCGTTCAGGCGATACAGGCCCTCACCGACCTGGCTCAACGTGTTGCTGGACACGCTGTCGGTAATCTTGGCGACGTCCAAACTCGTGATGGGCGCCGTTTCGGCTAGACGCAGGTGCTGGGCCACTGCCCGCTTAGTCGTTTGGGAATGGCCGGTCACGGCGAAGATACCGCCGATTAGGATAATGCCGCCGCAAAGGGCGAGTGCTTTCTTGTGTTGTAATAAGCTCATACTGATTTCCTCCAGTTAATTGGTCTTGGTCGGCTAGAAATAGATATGAGCGTTGCCATCGAATCATCATCAGTGAGTCCCCCTCGGAAAAAAGTCGACAAAAAACCGCCCTCAACAGCCAATGTGTTAAGGACGGTTTTAACCGCGGTGCCACCTTAATTAGACGGGTCCCCAAAAGAGACCGCGCCCCTCTCCACAGGAAACTAACATTTCCCTGACAACTGACGTATGTCACACGTCTTCCCGTACTGCAAAAGGTTCGGGGAAGCCCTCGGTGGTCCATTTAACTACCTGCGTTCGGCCGTACTCTCAGCAACGACGGCTCTCTGCACGTGCACGATAATCTTGATCTCCACCTCAATGGTTTGTTTCGGACGATTTATTGAATTGAGGCTAGTGTACCCCCGGAAAGGGTGGGTGTCAACGGTGAATTTGAAATGCAATTGGATTAATCATTGATTGATTATTAATAATTAACGTTTAATAACAGATTGATAACTACCATCAAGTAACTGAAACAGCGTCTCGCGGTCCGTGTCTTGATCCAACACGATTGACAGCCAGTGTTCCTTGTTCATGTGGTAGCCGGGCAAATAACCCGGTTTACTGCGCAGAATACCGCTCAGTTCCGGGTCGACCTTGACGTCTAAGACATCGACTTCTGCCTTACCAGTCAAGCCGAGCTTTTCGCGGGGAACGTTCATGATCAGCCCGAACCATTTGCCTTGACGGTTTTTGAGCGCGGCGTAGTGGGGGTACTGTTTGAAGGTGTACTCGGGAGTGACGCCGTAATTGTCTTCAGTGTAGGTAAAAATCTCTTTGCGCGTGACCATGATCAGCATCCTTTCTGGAAACGAGTGAGTACCTTCAGTATACGCGTAAAATTAACAGCGGGCGCCAAAAGGCAGCCAGCGAGCATTAAACCTGATAACCAAACAATCCAAGACCAGGATTATTTGGTTATCAGCCTTAATGCTCGCCGGCTAATCGCCTTTTGTCCCACTCTCCTAAATAAAAGCGAAGTTACTTGCTCGTTGGCACTTGAGGAGTCGCCGGTGTGGCCAACCCCGTCTTCAAAGCCGCGCCCACCGCGGGAATCTGGCCCAAGTCGGCCACGTGATCGTTAGGCACGACGACCACATTGGCCGGTGATTTGGCCAGGTCGCTGAAGGCCGAGATCGATTGGTTTTCGAAGAATTCTTTGGTGGCCGATTCCAGACTGGAATTGATTGTGTCAATCCGGTACTTTTCAGCGTCGGCACGCGTCCGGGTGGCCGTGGCTTCGGCGGTTGCGGTGGCCATTAGGGCGTTATTTTTAGCCTTGGTGGTCAGTTCGATGGACTTGGCTTCCCCCTCGGCCTTGGCAATGGCGGCGATCCGTTCCCGGTCGGCCGTCAACTGCTTGTCCATGGCGGACTGAATGGCCTTAGACGGCGTCAGTTCGTCGATGTTGGTCCGGTCGACGTTGATGCCATAGGTGTCGGTCAGATCGCCAATCGCGGTGGCCAGTTCCAAGTTGATCTTGGCCGTGGATCCCAACGCCTGGTTCAGGTCCATCCGGCCGATGATATCGCGCAAGTGGCCCCGCACCAGTTGCGCCATGGATTCCACGGAGTCCGTGTTTTCGTATTGATACTTCACCGCGTTGGTCACGTGGTAGTTCAGCGTCAGACTCGCCGAGACGTCCGCGTTGTCCTTGGTGATGACCGAATAATTCGGCAGGGCCAGCGGCGACATGGCCAAGCTGACGGTCCGAATTTTCTGAATTCCGGGCAGGTAAAAGTGAATCCCGGATGTGACGGAGTGCTTGTATTTCCCCAGTGTTTCTACCAAACCGACATTATTTTGCCGAACAATCCTAATCCCAAACATCCAATTCCCCCTAGATCTTTTTCAATGTCAAAATATTCCCATGACTCTCGATGACCGTGTAAGTCGCTGTTGCGTCCGGTTTTGCGGGTGCCTCCAACAGGTAGCGGTAGTAAATGCCGGCAACTAAGACCAGACCGGATTTCACGTCTAGTTCCTTCTTCGAAATGGCGCGGCCAATCAATTGGCGCTGCTCCCAGTTGCCAGCAGGTGCCGCACGCGCGAGAACCTGAGCAATGTAGGCGTTGATGCTCCGGCCATCAGCGTCTGCTGCCGCGGCAACGCGGTCAAATAAATGCTGGTCCAAGCGTAAGAGAAAACGTTTCTGTGGTTCCTTAGCCATGCGAACACCCCTTCCTGATGATAGCTTAATGATATCACGATGATATCACTTTTGCCAGCCCCGTGAACGATTAAGTGGTGGGGGCTGGTTGGGTCAAGGCCTGGGGGGGCGAGATGGTGGGCATTCTCCCAACTGAAGGTTGAAAGTGGAATTAACGCGTTAATTGCCGTAATGATGGTGTTCTGACATCTAAAGCTGGTGAAACCAGGCGCCTGCATCAGCCAAGGTTCCGCCTGCTCTGGGGAACACCTCCAGCCTGAGAAGCGGTCTTCCGGTTCGCTTGAAAGCCTGGCAAGGACCGCCAGTCTCTCAAGTCGTCCCGCGGTGTAGGCTGAGACAAAACCTCAGCCAACACCGCCGACACAGCTGGCTCCACCCTGGCTGCCTCCGGCAAGGTAGCGATTATCAGTAACGCTGTGTTAATGAAAGACTAGTCGTCAATGAAGTTACATCTAGGGTTAAGACAACTGTCACTAACACGCACTACCGTAGCCGAGAGTTCGCCAAATATGGGTTCAGCCGTGGGAGTTCCCTTAGTGACATGGTTCATGTCGCTTAGGGAACTGGCGTCTTTGAGACGCGATTTTCGGCTCAAAGCGAGGCGTCGAGACCGTTCTTTGGCTCGACCCGTCCTGTTATGATCCCTTTGGGGTTGTCAAATGAAATAATATAATTCATCTGACAATCAACGGAGGGAATATGACATGTCAAAGGTCAAGTTTAGTGCCATGGAGAAGCTGGAGCT
>NZ_RKLX01000012.1 GCF_004745505.1 Levilactobacillus suantsaiihabitans | reverse complement strand
TTGGGGGATCGCCCCCTGCGAGGATAGGACGTTGCCACGCGATTATTCCGGCATAGCTCAGTTGGTAGAGCACCTGACTGTTAATCAGGTTGTCGACGGTTCGAGCCCGCCTGCCGGAGTCGGGTTAACCTGGTTAACCAATTGATATGCCGGCTTAGCTCAGCTGGTAGAGCATCGGTATCGTAAACCGAGGGTCGGGGATTCGAATTCCTCAGCCGGCATCAAAACTGTCATTAGTCGTTTAGACTGATGGCTTTTTTTGTGTTTCCATTTTAAATGGCCTTTTTGAAAGCGAATTCGCCGCCACGTCGCAATCAACAAATTGGTATAGGTCGATGTGAAATAATTGGTATAGAACTTAAAACGCCGACATATGGCTGATTAAGATAATAAATTAAATATTGATTTATTTCATAAACCTATTGTGGTCTACTCTTGAAAGTGATATTCTTAACATATCGAGAAGAGATAACTAAAGGGAGCGGACATCATGAAAAACGTCTTATTATTATCAGGGAACGAAAATTCAAGTCACTTATTTTTAGGGGAAGCTAAGCGGACCGCTGAAACTCGGCAAGTTCCTTTGAACTTTAAGGCAAGCGTGATGGCTGATCTGACGCCGGAACTGTTAGCGGAACAGGACCTGGTCTTGTTGGCCCCACAAACCGCTAGTGACGCTGATGCCGCAGCTATGAACACCCAAGTCCCAACGGTCGATATTCCGAATGATATCTACGGTTGGTTAAACGGCCAAGCACTGGTCAAATTTGCTTGCCAAGAATTGGGGTTAAGCGTCGTGGGTGCCCGTTAAATTTAACGCACGAACTGTGAGGAGATCTGTCGATTTGACAGGTCTCTTTTTTGGCTACTTAGAAGGCCACTGGGGGCGATTGGCTGCTTTTGGACGTCCGACTAGGGGAACCGGTTGTCCTCGCATAATTAGGGCAATTTTGGCGAATTTTATACATAAAAATACTAATATTCGGGGACGGGGCAAAATGAATAAAAAATAAGAAGATTGCATGAGATGGCTAATACTTTCATCATTATTTTTCCGCGGCCTGACGGGGTATGGCGGCTTTTTTATTAGGAAAACCGTTGCGTAACGGGCCTTCATGCAGTATAATTACTACTATGTTTTATTAGAGGTCTATGAGACATCGTGACCATCGGGTTTTGTGATGGGTCCTGCGAAAAATAAAATTATTCATTTTCAAGATTGCAATGGAGGTATTATCGTTTTGAATAACAAACCAGAAACAACCAGCCAAGACCGAACGTTCTTCGGTCAACCGCGTGGGTTATCGACGCTGTTCTTCACAGAAATGTGGGAACGGTTCAGTTACTACGGGATGCGGGCCATCCTGATCTACTACATGTACTACTCTGTGACCAAGGGTGGGTTAGGCTTTAGCCAAGCCACTGCGGCTTCTGTGATGTCCATTTACGGATCCATGGTTTACCTGTCTTCCGTTTTAGGGGGATACATGAGTGACCGTGTCTGGGGGAGTCGGAAGACCGTCTTCATCGGTGGGGTTTTGATCATGTTTGGGCACATTGCGTTGTCCGTTCCCGCCGGATCCATGGCACTGTTTATCTCGATTCTGCTGATCGTCTTAGGGACTGGGCTGTTGAAGCCGAACGTTTCTGAAATGGTTGGGGGCCTCTACGATGCAGGGGATACGCGTCGTGATGCCGGGTTTACCATCTTCGTCTTCGGGATCAACTTAGGTTCCTTAGTCGCACCAATCTTAGTAGGTTGGTTAGGGTTAAGCTACAACTTCCACTTAGGGTTCTCCTTAGCCGCTATCGGGATGTTCTTAGGACTGGTTCAATACTGGATCGGTGGAAAGAAGTACCTGAGCAAGGACAGCTTATACCCAACTGACCCGCTCGAACCCGGTGACATGAAGAAGTTAACCGTTCGCGGGACGATTGGTTTAGTGGCCTTTGGGTTGATCGTCTTACTGATGTACTTATTGGGTTCATTGAACTTAAACAACTTCGTGCTGTTACTGTCGATCATCGCGATTGCCGCACCAGTGGTTTACTTCGTGATTTTCTTAACCAGCAAAAAAGTGACGACCGTGGAACGCAAACACGTGTGGGCTTACTTGGGCCTGTTCATCGCGGCCATGATCTTCTGGGCCATCGAAGAACAAGGGTCTTCCGTCTTAGCGCTGTTCGCCGCTAACCAAACGAACAACCACTTCTTGGGCTTACACATCTTGCCAGCTTGGTACCAAATGTTAAACCCGCTGTTCATCTTAATTTACACGCCATTCTTCGCCGCACTGTGGAACCGTTGGGGCAAGAAGCAACCTAGTTCACCTGCCAAGTTTGCGACTGGGATGCTGTTTGCCGGGGCTTCTTACCTGATCATGGTGATTCCTGTGGTCATGTTTGGGACCGACACCAAGGTTAGTCCCCTCTGGCTGGTTGGTAGCTGGGCCGTGGTTGAAATTGCCGAACTGCTGATTTCGCCAATCGGGTTATCCGTGACGACCAAGTTAGCGCCAAAGGCCTTCCAATCACAGATGATGAGTATGTGGTTCCTGGCTGATGCCGCTGGGCAAGCCGTTAACGCGCAAATCGTTAAGTTATACACACCAGAAAACGAAGCAGCTTACTTCATGGGCGTGGCCATCGTGGCGATCGTCGCTGGGGTCATCATGTTCGCACTGGTTAAACCAATTAAGAATTTAATGGCCGGTATCAAATAAATTTGTTTCTGGCGAAAAAGTGCTACTCTGTTATCGGAGTGGTACTTTTTTATTTTAAGGAGGCGCAACATGGTACGAGTCGCTTTGATCAGTGATCTTCATTTGGACGTGAATCAACAGGATGTGGCGACGGTGGTGCGCCAACAGGCTGCGTATCTCACGCAGCAGCGGGTGGGGGTCTACCTGATTGCGGGCGATATTACCAATTATTTCGACCAGTCACTGGCGTTCGTCACGCAATTACAGCAGGCCATTGCCCCGGCGCAGGTCCGCTTCATTGCGGGTAATCATGACATGTTACATGATGTCACGTACGCGGGCCTAGAATCGCCGCTAGCGCCCGTTTACCTGCATCGTGGGTATTTAGACGTCGCGGACACTAACTGGCGTGTCATCGGCAATAATGGCTGGTATGACTACCGATTTGCCGACAACCTGGTGAATCGTGACTTTGCCGTTTGGAAACGGGCCTACTGGGTCGACAGCACCATCGCCCAGCCGATGAGCGATCCCGCGCGCTTGGCCGTGAGTTTGGACCAGCTGACGACGCAACTAATGGTGGCCCAAGCGGCGCACAAACGGGTGCTGGTGATGACCCACTTTGTACCTCGGCGCGATTACATCCGCTATACGGACGATGACCGCTTCTGGAACATGGCCAACGCCCTGATGGGCAGTCCGCAGACCGGCGCCTTACTGGAAAAGTATTCAGTTCCCGTAGTTTTATTCGGTCACAGTCACCACCGCTTTGCGCCCGCTACCTTTGGTCACACCACGTACCTCAATCAGGCGCTGGGGTACCACAATCGCCGCATTAACGAGTGGTCGCAGCCGGATTATTTCACGGAATGGCAGCGGCGTTTAAAAATTTTGGACTTAAAATAAAAAAATCTGCAAAAAAGTCTTGACGGTTTATGCAGAATTTTGTATGATAGTGAAGTTGATTCGTTACGACGATTCATCTTTTGGTGGGGTAGCGAAGTCTGGCTAAACGCGGCGGACTGTAAATCCGCTCCTTCGGGTTCGGTGGTTCGAATCCACTCCCCACCATTTTTATTATTGGGCTATAGCCAAGTGGTAAGGCAACGGGTTTTGATCCCGTGATGCGCTGGTTCGAACCCAGCTAGCCCAACTAAAAAACCGATCACGGTGTGTGGTCGGTTTTTTTATGCGCATTTTTCTCGCAATCCTAGGGTCGGCCGATAAGTGGGCGACAAAGCCTGGTAGTGATTGACTGGCGGCGTCGATGAATTATATTACCCTAGAAATGATTGCTGGTATTTTCAATTAATCCCGACTGACAATTGCCCCGGGGGGTGGTAGGATAACCTTGAGAGTAAAGTGGCCGGTAGCTGGGGGCTAGCGGGGGCCTTATTGGTCACACAGCCGGTCTATGCCGACACGCGCGTTGGTGACAACGATACGGATCCCCAAACAGAAATGGTCGCGGATACCACCGCAGCGACGACCCCCGTTGCCAGTGTGACGCCGAGTGCAGTCAGTACCGCCACGCCGACCACCGCAGCGACAACGCCGACCAAGCCAACCGCGCCAGACAAGCCAACGGTAACAACCAAGCCAACCACGAAAACCACCACCACGGTGACCACGGCCGTCCAGCCGGATAAGCTGGCGGTGGGCGTTTCACACCAGACCCATCAGGCCAGTGTGACGCCGACCTACGCGCTGCGACACCAGTTCTTGCGGCGTCAGGTCCAACCGACCGCAGCTGAGCCGGCATCCGCTAGTGACCTGCCGGCGTCGGTAACCGGCACCACTGAGACCACTACGCCGACCGCGGACGTCCCCGTGACGCCAGCGGATACGGTCGCACCGACCGTCACCAGCGCGCTGACCTATCAGCTAAATGCTGGTGGGGATGGCTACATCGTCACGGGCCGCCAACCAGCGACCACGACCACTGACATCACGATCCCCGATACGTATTTGGGCAAGCCCGTGACGGTGATTGGGGCGGGGGCCTTTGCTGGCGATGGGCTGACATCGGTTACGCTGGGCAACAATCTCCAGTGGATCGAACAGGATGCCTTTGCCAATAATAAATTGAAAACGGTTAAAATGACGGACGGCATCTGGTCGGTTGGCGACAATGCCTTTAGCAATAACGTCTTGACCAGTGTGGACTTGAATCAGGTGTCGGCCATCAATATCGGCGCCTTTGCCCACAACGCCATCACCAGTCTCGTGATTTCGGACAAGGTCACAGCGATTGCCGCTGACGCCTTTGTAGACAACGCCATCAGTCAGCTGACCCTGGGGCCCAACGTCGAGGCAATCGGGACGGCGGCGTTTGCCCACAATCAGATTGCGGGACCGCTGACCTTGCCGACTAAATTAACGGCGCTGGGCGACAACGCCTTTAACACCAACCAATTGACGGCGGTTCACGGTTTGGACCAACTGACGGTGCTCAATACTGGCGTCTTTGCCAACAACCGGCTGAGCGGGACATTGACCTTGCCAGCCAGCATCACCAGCGTAGGGGACCTGGCCTTTGCGAACAATCAGCTGACCGGGCTGACCCTAGATGACGCCCTGACGTCGATTGGGACGGACGCGTTTGCTGACAACCGGATAGAAAATTCACTGACCTTACCGACTAACCTGACCGAGCTGGGGGACGGCGCGTTTGCGACCAACCGTCTGACTAGCGTGACTCTGAACGATAAGATCACGCGCGTGGGGATCCGCACCTTTGCCGACAATCAACTGACCGGGACGCTGAATTTGCCGACCAGCATTGTCAATGTCGGGACGGACGCCTTTGCCAACAACCAGCTGACCGGCTTGACTGGTGGGGCGAACGTTAAGACGATTGAAGCGCGAGCCTTTTATAATAATAAATTGACCGGGGTGCTAAATCTAGCGGATACGGTGATCAGCATTGGGGCCTACGCGTTTGCCAACAATGTCTTGGATAAGCTGACTGGCGGGGCTGGGCTGATTACCATCAACGACCATGCCTTTCAAAACAATCAGTTACGAGGAACGCTGATACTGAGCAATCCGCTGACCGACGTGGGGGCCTACGCCTTTGAAAATAACCAGTTGACCGGACTGGAACTGCAAAACAACGTTAACAGTCTGGCAGACTATTCCTTCGCGGATAATGACCTGAAAAAGATTACGGCGACTGGTAAAATCGGGACGATTGGCGACTACGCCTTTGCGGGCCAGAAAAATCTGGATAATGTGGGCACCACGGCGCGGATCGTTAACGTTGATGGGGATGGTGTGATGACCATTCATCACGTGCAAGCGGCCATCGAGGCCCAGCTTGATATCGACATTGACCAGCTACAATTTAAGCTAACCGACTCGCAACAAGGCGCCACTTATGACAGTAACTCGGATACGCTGAAATTGCCGGCCAAGGTCACTGACGCGACGGTGACGGTCAGCCTGGTGACGGGCGGCACGGATACGGGGCGTTATAGCGTGAATAACCTGGAGTTTGTGCTGAAGCGGTATGTTAAGGCCGATGTGGCGATTCCTAGTAATTTGCGGGATGAAGGGCTGCTGGACATGCTGATCGGTATGAAGGCCGATAAAGTAGCAAGTAAAGGTCTTGTTGGTGATACTGAAACTGTAAAGGTTCCTCAAGTTGGTGGCTATAACGCGGACCGGCAAACCATTCCGGCTTTGGTCAATGCGGACGGCACGATCACCGCTCTGGAAAAGGTCAACTATACTGCAGATCTTGGTCCAGGTGGCGGTGGCCATGACGAACCCGGCACTGGCACGGACCCGGCGACTGATTCTAGTACGCCAACGGATCCTGATCCCACCACGGATCCTGGGAGTGAGTCGCCGACTGATACACCGACGACACCAGACACCCCAGTGACGCCGGCTACGCCGGAAGTACCAGAAATACCAGAAGCGCCGACCACGCCAGCGACCACCACTACCGGCGCCGACGATACGATTCCCCAACCCGCGACGATTAAGCCGGACCTCATCGATCTGCACCACGCCGCGTTGATTACCGCTAAGGACCGGGCGCGCCTGGCGACATCTCAGCGTCAGGGTCAACCGGCGACAGCGACCCATGGTAAATGGGTTAGCGGTTACCGGGAGTCGTCTGGACGGGTGACACCGGCTAGGGTGATCCGCATGGCGGCCGCTGACACGGCAATGACTGGCGACGCTCCGGCTGAGTCGACCGTCAATCAGTTGCAGACCCAGTCCAACCAAGCGACATCAGCCACGGCGAGCCGCTTGCCACAGACCAACGAACGCCGATCAGTTTGGCGATGGTTGGGCGTGAGTTTGCTAGTTGTTTTGAGTTGGGTTGGCCTGACTAGAAAACAGCGACATGAATAGATAATGCTGACGAGTGACGTCCGGAATTTGGCGGATGGCGCTCGTTTTTTAGTGTGGTGTCAAACGAAAAATTGAAGGAAAAGAGTGAACTGTTCTTGTCCTTGGAAACAGGCCTCAAAGCGCTTATCGTTAAGCGTTTTCTTGCGCTAGGCTCGGAACGAGCCGTAAGTGAACAATCCGGTGGTGGAGGCAGGGGGAGTGAACTAAAAGACTGCCTTAGTGTATAAATTATTTATCTGGATGTGGTCGCTTCATAATTGAGCCAATTTGGATGTTTTTTGAATTGCTTGGTTTAGCCTCAAATTATATTTACATCTATCAACATTTTATGAAAAAAGGTAAATCTAAAATGGTACAATTACAACGAGGTGAGAATAATGCATAGTAGACGAATTTTTCAGCAAATTTTATTAAGCCTTTGTACCATAATTGCCGTGTTTGCTTTGGGATTAGTTGCAGATTCTAAAAAGGTAGTTGCGGAGGCGGCAGAAACTTATCGGTTCGAAATGAATGTTTATATGGTGTCGGATGAAGATGCTGATAATAAAGTAGATATTTACCTTAACGATCCCCGTTTGGTGGCACCACTTGATAGTAAGTATATTAACGGTAACACTGCTAACAATTATTTGCATAACATGATGAAAGACGTATTTAAAGATGGTAAGAATGTATATGACGAACTCAATGTCTTTTTTGACTATTCCAATAATATTATTACATCTTCAGAAGCTGTTGAAAGACTGATTGACATTTTTAGCTTGGATGATTACAGTATAATCACATCAAAGCTTGTTGAAGACAAAGCCGAAGCATTCTTGTTAACATTCCCAAATTCATCAGTCGACATGGAAAAAACGCGAGCTGAAGCGCAAAAGGTTGTTATCCCTGAGAAAGTTACGCGCAGTGATGAAAATGAGTACAGTGATTATCTATTGCCGGATTTCTATATTTATATCAAAAAAAATAACTATAAGATGACAATTAAATACGTATTACCGGATGGTTCCAAAGCCGCAAGTGACACCGTTGTTGCTGGCTATGAAGGGAAAGCTTCAGCAGATATTGAGAGTCCGGCAGTCGAAGGCTATGTTCCTGATAAAAAGGTCGTGACCGTTAGCTTTAATAATGATAAGCAAGACAATATTACAACCGTTCATTATGTAAAGTCTGGTAGTCAAACGACTTCGCCTAGTGTAAATGACTCTGCAAGTTTAACCGCTGACAAACAAGCGACGATTACAGTGGGCCAAAAAGTAAGCGCTGACACATTTAATGCCCACGCAACGGATCGTGCTGGAAATACGATTCCAGTTAACGTGGATACGAGTCAAGCTGACTTAACTAAGCCGGGGACCTACGATGTCATTCTCAAAGCGGACAACGGAAAATCGATGACGGTGAAATTAACGGTTAATGCTGCGGAAGCCAATACAGAAACCGTTGCGGCCAAGAAGTCTGCGATTTATGGCTTGAAGACGTTGTACTTGTATCAAAAGCCTACTTTTAAGCAGAGCCAGAGAATCGTTAAATATGCTAAGGCAAAACGGTCGCAACGTCCCATGTTTGTCGTCACTGGGTATGCCCGTTCCAACGTCGGTTTATTGCGGTATCAAGTCAAGGATGTCAATCACAACAGCAAGACAGCTGGTAAGACGGGATACATCACTGCCAGAACAGACTTTGTTGGCCCGGTCTATTACCAGAAAGTGGCTAAGCGAATCAAAGTTCTTAGCAAGTCAGGAATCAATGTGTACAAGAACTTAAACCTGACTGGAAAAGTGAAAAACGTCAAGCAGGGAAAGACACTCAAAGTAATTGCCATTAAGCACCACAACCTAACGACCCGGTTTGTGTTACAAAATGGGCAGTATATTACGGCCAACAAGAAACTCGTCATGGCCGTCAAATAGTTTGTAAAATTCACCAAAAGCGGCTGCCAGGAATGGCGGTCGTTTTTGCGCTTAGGCCAAACAAATTTAGGCTGCCAATTGGTAAACGACGTCGGTAAGTGATGTCGTTTTGCTGGGCTTGAAAAAAGTTTCCCCTACCACAGATTAGCGAACCTGTCCCCTAAATAACCCTGGTCCAAGACGATTGTGGTCAATCTAAGTCGGTTGAGGGCAACTAATCTAGCGATAAACGGTGTCGGAAACGCGGTCAATTTGAATAGACGATAGCGGTAATCGTTCACCTCTTTGGCAATTAACTGGGCCTGACGAATTGCCGGGGGCGTGCTATCATATTAGTTATATTGTATCGAATCATCATAAATGTGAAAGGATGCGTCAGGGTCATGCGGAGTAGTCAGTTAGAACAACAAACACGGTGGGGAGGACCTCAGCGTAAATGGTTTTACGCGGGACTCACCGTGGTGGCATTAGGGAGCGGCCTAGTGCTCAGTGACCCAAGTGCGCAAGCCGCTGCGACACCGGTAGCGGGGGAAGTCACTGGCGCAGATCAGTCGTCCCCGGCCGATGGTCAGGAGTCGATTGCGGGTAGTGAAGGTAACGCGAACGACGCGGTAGAGGATACCAGCGAGGATACTGGAGACGATATTGAAGGCGGTACCGATGACGATGTTGAGGACAACCAGCCGGATATTGACGCGGGGACCGATGATCAGTCACAGGATTCCGGCACAGATACCGGTGAATCGGATAAGGATGCCGAAGATCCAGTGTCGCCGAAGTCACTGGTGGCTAAGGATGAGTCCTTGGCTGACGATACTGCCAACGCCAGTCAGCCACAGGAGCCGACAGATGAGGTACCCAACACTGACGCCGAACATCAGCCGGCGGACACACCAACGACCGATGTTCAGTCCCAAACCGATACCCCAGCGACAACGACAGCAGCCGATTTTAGCTATACAAAAAATGACGACGGTTCATGGACGGTGACCGGATTTTCCGACACCTTTAACAGCGGCGCCACAACCATTGTGATTCCGGATTCCTATCAAGGCCAGGCAGTCTCGACGGTCGGGGATGGCGCCTTTAGTGGCAAGAAGTTGACGGCGGCTGGATTGGCCAAATTGACACAGGTCACGCTGGGGCAAAATGTGCATCTGATTGGGGCAGACGCCTTTGCGGACAATGCACTCACGACCGTCAAATTTTCTGGTACTTGGCTGTATATTCATGACGAGGCCTTTGCGGACAATCAACTGGCTGACATCGATCTAAACGGCGTGGTGCAAATCTGGCAGGCCGCTTTTCGCGACAACCCGTTGACCACGCTGACGCTACCAGATTCGGTCGAAATGATTGGGGCGTCGGCCTTTGCCAACTGTCAACTGACACACCTGCAGTTAGATGATCAGCTGATTTCAATCGATACGGCGGCCTTTGCGGGTAATCAGATTCAGGGGAGCCTGACGATTCCGGATAGTCTGACGGCTATTGGGGATCAGGCCTTTAGGGGCAATCAATTGACGGACTTATCCTTAGGCAAAAGTGTGACGACGATCGGAACGGCAGCGTTTGCTGATAATCAGCTAAAAGGCGCAGTGGTCGTGCCAGACAGTGTGACTAAGATTGGTGACAACGCCTTTAGTGGCAATCACCTGACGGATCTAACGTTGGGACAAGGGGTGCAGACTATCGGCAAGCAAGCCTTTCAAGGCAATCCGCTAACAGGTGCGCTGGCGATTCCAGCTAGTGTGCAAGACATTGGGGATGAGGCCTTTGATGGTGCGCATTTGACGGGACTGACGTTTGCGGAAGATGCTCGGCTCAACCGGATTGGGGTTCAGGCCTTTAAAAATAATCAGCTGACGACGCTGGTGTTGCCCGATAGCATCACCAACATTGAAACGGGGGCATTTAGCCAGAACCAATTGACGGGCGAGCTAAAGTTGCCGGCGCGTCTGACGAACCTGGGTGACTGGGCTTTCGTGAACAATGGTCTTCAGCGGCTGATTGTCAATGACCGGCTGGAAAAGATTGGGACAGCCACCTTTGCCAATAATAAGCTTGCCGGGGATTTGATTTTGCCAGCGACGTTGACGAATGTGGGGGATAACGCTTTTACGAACAATCAGTTAACGTCTGTGACTTTGGATGATCAGTTAGCAACGATTGGGGATGCGGCATTCCTTAAAAATCAACTCACAGGTAAGCTGATTTTGCCTGCTAGTCTAACGAGCTTAGGTGCATCTGCATTTAAAGACAATCGGCTGACGGGCGTGCAGATAGGTGACGGCCTCACGGAAATTAATGACGGGACTTTTGAATACAATCAATTACGAATGCTGACGTTGCCGGAAAAAATTGAAAATGTTGGTGTGTCAGCGTTCGCCCACAACTACTTAATTATGATTAATATCGGGAATGATTTTATTCACTTGAATGATGATGCTTTTGCCTACAACCGGCTGGAAAGCTTAAATGCTGCGAGAAAGCCTTGGTCAAATGGCGAAAACGCGTTCAGTCATCAGGAGTTTTTGAAAATCCAACCAAAAAATCGGCAGAAAACGACGGTGAAAAACGTCCGTGCGACCTTGATCGGGACGTTGGGCATTAACGACGATGCCTTGCGAGAACTAACTTTCATTTACGATGGCCAGCCACTGGCTTATGATGAAGAAAACGACACGCTTACGTTGCCTGCCAACTGGCCAACTGACACGCCAACAACCTTATCCGTCGTCTTCACGTCGAGTGGCCAGTATACCGGCCAGATCGGGTTTGACAACCTGGAGATTGCGGTGCCTGCGCTGGGCGCAACCGATTCAGGCAAAACGCCGACCGCGGAAACGGATCCGCTCCCCGATGAAACGACGCCGGGGAACACCCCTTCAACGCCAGGCGATAACAGCACGACTACGCCAACCACTGATTCGTCAGTTATGGATGGCGGTTCAACGGCCGTAATCCCGCAGCCCAGCGCGTGGACGCCCGAGCAACACGCAACGGGGCGGGTGGCCAATCGGGTCGTAGATCAGCTGACCTGGCACCGCAATGCCGACCCAAACGCCACCCCGCAGTTGCGCCAACGTGATCGCTGGACTTGGTCAGCAATCACGCCCACGGTGAGCCAAACGCCAGCGGTGGATGCGGAGACCGTGTTGACGACTGGGTCACAACCGGTCCGCCACCGCACGACATCCAGCCGCACAGGTCACCGCAACGCCAATGTGGCCGACTTAACGCTGCCACAAACCAACGACGCCACCACCCCCTGGCAGGCATTCGGCCTGACCTTGCTCGCTGGCCTCGGTTGGCTAGGGCGGGGCTTACGCCAGCGTCACTAACTGAAGGTTGAACCTAAAATTAACACGCTGATTGCTGCAATGACAGTGTTCTGACACCTAAATTTGGTGAAACCAGGCGCTTGCGTCAGCCAGGGTTCCGCCTGCTCTGGGGAACACCTCCAGACTGAGAAGCGGTCTTCCGGTTCGCTTGAGAGCCTGGCAAAGTCCGCCAGTCTCTCAAGTCGTCCCGCGCTGTAGGCTGAGACAAAACCTCAGCCAACACCTCAGCCAACACCGCCGACACAGCTGACTCCACCCTGGCTGCCTCCGGCAAGGTTGACGGTTATCAGTAACACTGTGTTGATTAAAGACTAGTCGTCAATGTGGCTACTATTTGGGGTTAAGACGACTGTTACTGGCAAGCACTACCGCAGCCGAGAGTTCGCCAAATATGGGTTCAGCCGCTTAACAAGAGTGTGACGACAGGCGGTTAACTGGCGAGCATTAACGGTGCTAGGCGGATAATCCCGGGTTTGGATTATTTGCCTAGCAGTGTTAAGCGGAACCAGTTGCCTGTTGGCGCACGTTTCGGCCATGAAGCCACTTTGAGACGTGAGCTTCGGCTCAAAGCGAGGTGTCGAGACCGTCCTTTGGCTCGACCCGTCCGCCCCAGCGTTCCAACCCATATTTGGCGAACGGTAGGCGGCCAGTTTTCATTGTGAGGCTGAAAACGACTATTTTTAACACCATGAGTCGCATGATAACAATTGTTTTATCTGATTTTCGTATTTCAACCTTCAGTTACCAAAATTAACCGCTAAGACAGACTGGCCCTGGTTGCCAGTCTGTTTTTTACTCGGCGCAGCCTTTTCCCGAAAACACCCCGGGAAATCCTCCCGAAAAAATTGACAATCCCCCCGGAACTTCGCTAAAGTCAAATTAATAATTGCTCCAGACCATTTGTGAATTTGTCCAAGAAAGTGGGGGTCTTATCATGGCAACGATTGTGCAACCGGAAGACCTGTTTGCCTTGCGACCACTGGCGCAACCCGTCAGTGACGGCCAACGGGTGTATTACGTGGAGAGTCAACTAGACCAGCAGAAAAATGCTAGTCAAGCGGCGATTTATAGCGTGCAACTGGCTGACGGCAGTGACCGGCGACGGTGGAGTCCGGCCGGCGTGACCGTGAGTGAGCTGGCGTTGAGTCCCAGTCATCGCTATTTGGCCTTTATCGGCACCGTGGCGGACCATGCGCAGCTATTCATGGTGCCGCTGAGTGGTGGGGCGCCCGAGCAAATCACACGCGGGGATGCCGACATCAGCCAGCTGGTCTGGGAAGCCAACGCGGACGTCCTGTACTTTCAGACTACGACCGGCGCGCCCAAACCCACTGAGCTGCCCAGCGTACGGGTGGTCGACAAATTACAATACAAACAAAACGGGCGGGGACTCCTGCCTCAAGGGTTAACCTATCAATGTATTCGCTACCAGTGTGCCAGTCGTGACCAGTCCGTGGTGCTAGAGCGGCCTCAGGCGTTTACCGTAACGGCGGCGACGGCAGACGGCTTGTTGTTTGATGCTAAACGGCTGCCGGACGACGAACACGATTTTAGCTTTGGCGAATACTGGCACCCCTTTGATGGGACCGCCGAACGCCTGTTGAACGCCGATTTGACGGCAGGTTCCTTTGGCCAAGGCCAGTTGGCAGCGGACGGGCAGCGCGTCGTGATGTGGGGCCAAGATAACCACATCCCCAACGTGTCACAGGCCCACGCCTGGCTGAGCGACCTGAACACGGCCACACTGACGGATCTGACCGCGCCACGAGACGTCGAGGTCGGCGACATGCTGGCGGTCGACAGCCAACAGCGCCAGTCCGGTCAATTTGTGGCCTGGCTGGACGACCAGACCGTGGTGACGTTGGAAAATGCCCACGGCCGCCTCAGCCTGGTCAGCCAGCGCTTAGGGGAGACTCAACCGCACGTGTTATTGGGCGGCGACCGGGCCATCACCGATTTCAGCGTGGTCGATGCCAACACCATCGTCTTTACCGAGACCACCATGACCAGTGTGAGCCGGTTAAAGGCCCTTAACGTGGCCACAGGCGCCGAGTGGGGACTGGTAAACCCCAACGCCACCTACGAGGCTAGACACGCGCTGGTGGCCGGCCAACGCTTCACATTCAAGGGTGCGGCCGACTGGGAGATTGAAGGGTGGTATTTCCCACCAGTCACCCCGACACCGCGTCATCCGGCGGTACTGTACGTGCACGGCGGCCCGCAAGTCGACTTCGGCTACGGCTTTTACCACGAGCTACAGTTTCTGGCCGGTCAGGGCTACGGCGTCATCGCCATCAATCCGCGCGGCGGAAACAGTTACGGCCAGGAGTTTGAAACGGCCGTGATTGGCCATTACGGCGAGGGGGACTTTGAGGACCTGATGCTAGGCGTTGACGCGGCGCTCAAACTCGACGATACCATCGACCCGGCACAACTCTGCGTCACCGGCGGTTCTTACGGCGGCTTCATGACCAACTGGATCGAAACGCACACGGACCGGTTCGCGGCCGCCGTGACCCAACGCTCGATTGCCAACTGGATCAGCTTTTACGGCACCAGTGACATTGGCTATTTCTTCACACCGTGGGAGCTGAAACAAGACATGCGCGACATCAACCAGCTGTGGCATTTTTCCCCGTTGGCCTACGTGCGCCACGCCAAGACACCAATCTTAGTCTTGCATGGCGAAGAGGACCTGCGCTGTCCCACGACGCAGGGCGAAGAGTTTTTCGTGGGCTTAAAAGAAGCGGGCGTGGACACGCAACTCGTGTTGTTCCCGCAGTCGAACCACGAGCTGTCACGTTCCGGACTACCTAATTTACGCATTGAACGGCTAAACCGCATCAACCAGTGGTTCAAAGACCACTTACCTAAGGAGGACGCAAAATGAAGATTGGATTTATTGGCGTCGGTGGCATGGCGCAGGCCATCATCGGCGGTTTGTTGCAGGCCCAGACGTTTGCCCCGGCGGATATCGTGGTGCACAGCCACCGCCAGGAAAGTTATGGGCCGTACGCGGCCAAATGGGGATTGACCCCCGTGGCTAACAACGCCGCCGTGGTGACGGCTAGCGACTTAGTGGTCTTGGCCGTGACGCCCAACGTGGCCCTCGACGTCTTACAGGAAGTCGAACCACAGCTGGCCAACGGTGACAAGACGCTGATCTCCATCGTGGCCGGCTTAAGCCTGGAACAGCTGGCCAACGTGGCGGGCGAAAACGTGCCTATCTTGCGGACGCTGCCCAACGTTAACGTGGAAGTCGGCGCGGGGATGACCGCCGTGGCCGCCAATGACCAGCTGACAGGCGACCGGCTTACCGCCGCACTGCGGGTCTTCAACACGATTGGCTCGACGACCACGCTAGCCGAGGACCAATTTGGTGTCTTCAGCGCGCTGGCAGGCAGTTCGCCGGCCTATATCGACTTCTTCATCGACAGTCTCAGCCGCGCCGGCGTCAAGCACGGTCTCAGCAAGGACCAGGCGACGCAAATCGCGGCCCAGGCCACGTTGGGCTCCGCTAAAATGGTCCTGGCCAGCGACAAGATTCCGTTTGCCTTGATCGACCAAGTGGCCTCGCCCGGTGGGAGCACCGTGGCCGGCCTGTTGGCCATGGAAGAGGCCGGCTTCATGACGGCCGTGGTCAAAGGCATCGACGCCACCATCAAGCGCGACGCCGGCGGCCCGGCTTAACGCTGCTGGGGCTTGCTAAACCAGTCGCCTGCTATGGTGCTGGCTGCCTGCCGTTGCGCGAAATCCAGGTTGGAACGCTGGGGGAGGACGGTCCGAGCCAAAGTGCGGTCTCGGCCCTTGCTTTGAGCCGAAGCCCACGTCTCAAAGTCACCAATTTGCCAGCAAAGACCGCTGACAAATTCCCCGGCTGAACCTGGATTTCGCTCCACTCTCGGCTACTGAAGTGGTTACCAGAGCCATGTGGTATCGACGACCATTGCGACATAGCCGCGCGCAACTGGTGACGTCGTGCCGATTGTCTGACTTGGGGTGTCTTGTTGAGTCAAATAGCACAGGTTGGGGTGGTCATCATTGCGGGTCAAAACGGTTATTGACCCACGTTTTGACCATGAGGCCACTTTGATACACGCACTTCGGCTCGTGCCGCCCAATATTTCGCGCAACGGTAGGCGGACACTTAACCACTGTGGCGCGAAAAAAACTGCTAATTTGCCGGTCGCGTGAGTTGCCTTTTTGGTCTATACCGATTATAATAACAGTGTTGACTGAAGGTTATAATTGATGAGGAGGAGAAAAAGCAATGAGCATTGTTTTAAAGCACGCGAAGATTTACACCGGTGACGAGGTCATTGCCGATGGGTTCATCCGTTTCGACCGGGAAATCGAAGCGGTGGGCCCCGTGGCGGACTTTCGGCCCTTACCTGCCGATGAGATCCACGTGGTGACTGGCAAGATGATTGTGCCCGGATTTATTGACGTGCATAGCCATGGGGGCTATGGATATGATAGTATGGATGGGGACCCTGACCAAATTGATAAGATGGTTAACCTCATGTCGTTGGAAGGTATCACGTCGATCTTCCCGACCACGATGACCCAATCCAATGCGGCCATCGACCATGCCATGCAAGGGATTGCGGTGGCTGCCGAACGGAACCCGTTGATTCAAGGGGTTCATTTGGAAGGGCCCTTCATTGCCGCCATCTTCAAGGGGGCGCAGCCTGAAAAGTACATCAAGGATCCAGACGTCGACCTGTTGGACCGTTGGAACCAGTTGTCGGGCAATCGGGTCAAATTGATCACCTACGCGCCAGAAGACGCGGGGGCCGAAAAGTTTGAAGCCTATTGCCTGGCCAATGGCATCGTGCCGTCTGTCGGCCACTCCAACGCCACGCGAGAACAACTGCTGGAGAGCCGTGCCACCCACGTGACCCATTTGTACAACGCGCAACGGGGCTTGCGGCACCGCGAACCTGGGGTCACTGGTCACGCCATGCTGGAAGACAACTTGTATTGTGAATTGATTTGCGATGGTTTCCACATCGTACCGGACATGATTAAACTGGCCTACGAACAAAAGGGCCAACACCGGCTAGAACTGGTCACCGATTCCATGCGGGCCAAGGGGATGCCTGAAGGCGTGAGTGAATTGGGTGGCCAAAAGGTCATCGTCAAGGACCGCCAAGCCCGCCTGGAAAGCGGCAACTTAGCCGGGTCTGTCTTACGGTTCGACGAGGCCTTCCGCAACGTCATTGCCTTTACCGGTTGTGACGTCAACGACGCCGTGCAAATGAGTGCCGTGAACCAAGCCGAGGAATTTGGCCTGACCCAAAAGGGCAAGCTGCTTCCGGGGCGCGACGCCGATTTAAACTTGTTAACACGTGATCTCCACGTGGACACGACCTTTAGTTTGGGTCGCAACATGCAGGAGCTCATCAAATAAACCAATTGTAGATATCTTGAGAAGGGACGTTGGGTGCTGTGAGTTCACCGATTTATATTCAAATTCATAATGACATTAAACGTGCAATTGAAGCCGGGAAATGGGCGGTTGGCGATCGAATTCCGTCTGAACGAGAGTTGTCTCGTGATTTTGATGTGAGTCGGATGACGCTCCGCCAAGCCATTCAAACGCTGGTCGATGAAGGGATTTTGGAACGGCAAGTGGGTTCTGGGACCTACGTGGCCAACCAAAAGGTCCAGGAAAAAATGTCCGGGGTCACCAGTTTCACCGACCTCATGTTGACGCAGGGCAAGCAACCGACCAGCAAGACCATTTCGTATCACGTGATGAATCCATCCTTGAGTGAAGCCGAAAAGCTCAAACTCAAGGAAGACGACCAAGTGTTGCGGATGGAACGGATTCGCTACGGCGATGACGTCCCGATTTGTTTTGAAGTGGCCACGGTGCCCGAAAAGCTGGTGGACGGCCTGAACAAAAAGGAAGTCACCAGTTCGCTGTACCGCGCGCTGGAAGATAAGAAGCAACTGAACCCCGGCAAGGCCCAACAAACGGTTTCGGCCATGTCGGCGTCCGAGCGCATCGCGGAATACCTGAACATCAAGCGCGGCGACGCCATTTTGCGCCTACGGCAGGTGACGTACCTGCAAGATGGAACACCGTTTGAATATGTGCGGACCCAATATGTTGGGGAACGCTTTGAATTTTATTTGGAAAAGTAAATACGAGGAGCTGGACGGTGGTTCGGCTCCTTTTTTGGCAAATGGGCGTGACGAAACCTGCTTGATACCGGCAATCCAGTCGTTGGAGAGCGACTACGGCCTAAATTCTGCAGGTTGAAAGACGCTAACTTGCCGGAGACAGCCAGGATCTCAAGTGAATCGGAAGACCGCTTCTCGGTTTGGAGATGTTCTCCAGAGCAGTCGGAGTCCCAGCTGACGCAGATTTCTGAGTTCACCAATTTTAAGTGTCAGAACACCGCTATTGCAGCAATCAAGGTGTTAATTTTAGGTTCAACCTTTAACTAAAGCAAAAAGACCAGCGCCAAGCAGCGCTAGCCTAAGTGACACGATGATGTTATGCGATGATGTTATGCGAGCAAAACGGTTACAGGTACCACGACCGTAGCCGATAGTTCGCTAGAGATGAGTTCAGCTGTGGGAGTTGCCTTAGCGGCGCGGGCCATGGCGCTTAGGCAACTGGCAACTTGAAGACGTGGGTTATCGGCTTCAAGTTGAGGGGCGAGACCGCTTTTTGGCTCGACCCGGCGCCCTCAGCGTTCCAACTCATCTCTAGCGAACGGCAAGGCGGCTAACGTGGGCCAACGCACACTGCTTATTGCTGGCGTTTGGCCTGTTGGCGCACGAGGTGCAGGTAGTGCGGGATGACCGCGATACGCTTCAAGCGCTTGGGCTCCTTGACCGTCCGGTAGAACCACTCCAAATGGTGGTCTTGCCAGAACTTGGGCGCCCGGACGACGGCACCGGCGAGAACGTCAAAGCTGCCGCCGACGCCCATCCACAACCCTTTGGTGACGTGGCGGTGCTGGTGAATGAACTGTTCTTGCTTGGGAAAGCCCAGCGCGGCGAACACCATGTCGGGTTGTTGGGCTTCAATGTCGGCCACGATGGGCGCCGCGTCTTGGAAGTAGCCGTCGCGAATGCCAGCAATCACCAGGCCGGGGTAGTCCCGTGCCAGAATCGGCTTCAGTTGGGCGATGACGGCCGGCTTGGCCCCTAAAAAGTACGCGGAGCGGTGATGGTCACTGCCCCAGGCGAGTAAGGCCTGCAGGGTGTCAAATCCGGTGATCCGTTCGGGCAGCGGTTGTTTCAAAATTTTGGCCCCGTCCAGGATACCGACGCCATCTGGTGTGATGAAGTCGGCGCTAAGCAACAGGTCGCGGTAGTCGGCGTGCTCGTGGGCGTACATGGCGATCTCCGGATTGGCGGTCACCACGAAGGTGTTTTGCCGGTCACTGATGCGCTGTTGTAAGACGGGTAGGAGGGCCGCCGCCGTGGTCTTGACGAAGGGTAGGTCAAGCACGGTGACGGTCGGAAATGTGGTTTGCATAAGGGGACTCCTCTCAAGGATTGGTACGAGAACGAATTAAGCCCCCGGTACCGCACTAAATTGTATGACGCTCTGTTTGTTTCATGCTAAAATAAGACTATTGAAATTAAATTTAAATCATTAAATCCGGCTCAAAAACCAGCTAAGGGAGTAGCTCATTATGACGAATTTGTATCCTGACGACAGTATGACTCTGCACACGGATGCCTACCAGATCAATATGATTCAAACTTACTACGAACAAGGAATCGCTGATAAACACGCGGTCTTCGAAGTCTTTTTCCGTGAGATGCCGTTTAAAAACGGTTACGCGGTCTTCGCTGGTCTGGAACACATTGTCCATTATATCCAAAACCTGCATTTTTCCCAAACGGATATTGATTACTTACGAGAAGCTGAAGATTATTCCGAAGACTTCTTGAATTACTTAAAGAATTTCCAATTCCGGGGCTCGATTCGCTCGGCTGTGGAAGGCGAATTGGTTTACGCCCACGAACCGCTGTTACAGGTGGAAGGGCCGTTGGCGGATTGCCAATTAGTCGAAACGGCCATCTTGAACATCATCAACTATCAAACGCTGATTGCCACCAAGGCTGCACGGATTCGCTCCGTGGCCGGGGATGACGCGTTGATGGAATTTGGCACGCGGCGGGCCCAAGAATTTGACGCCGCCATCTGGGGCACTCGGGCCGCCTTTATCGGGGGCTTTGACGCGACCTCTAACGTGCGGGCCGGCAAGATCTTTGGGATTCCCATCAGCGGAACTCATGCCCACGCGCTGGTCCAAACGTACGGCAACGACTACGATGCCTTCATGGCCTACGCCAAGACGCATCGCGACTGCGTCTTCTTAGTCGACACCTACGATACGTTGCGTAGTGGGGTGCCGAACGCCATCAAGGTGGCCAAGGAACTCGGCGACCAGATCAATTTCCAAGGCGTGCGGATCGACTCCGGAGATATGGCGTACCTGTCCAAACGGGTGCGGCAAAAGCTGGACGAAGCGGGCTTCCCGAATGCCAAAATTTACGCCTCTAATGACCTGGACGAAAAGACGATTCAAAGTCTCAAGATGCAAGACGCCAAGATCGACGTCTGGGGGGTCGGCACCAAGCTGATCACGGCCTTTGACCAGCCAGCCTTGGGCGCCGTTTACAAGATGGTGGCCATTGCCGACGACCACGGCCAGATGAAGGGCACCATCAAGCTGTCCAACAACGCCGAAAAGGTGACGACGCCGGGCAAGAAGCAAGTTTGGCGCATCACCAAGAAGGCGGACGGCAAGACGGAAGGGGATTACGTGGCGTTGATCGATGAAGATCCGCGTAACGAAGAATCGCTGTTCATGTTCCATCCCAACTACACCTACATCAACAAGACGGTCAACGACTTCAACGCACGGCCGATTTTGCAAAACATTTTCGACCGCGGCGAACTGGTCTACAAGCTACCGACGCTGTCTGCGGTGCGGGACCGGTGTCGGGGGGCCTTGGCGAACCTGTGGCCAGAGTACAAACGGGACTTGAACCCGCAAAAGTATCCGGTGGATCTGTCCAAAGACTGCTGGGACCACAAGATGGCCATCATCAAGGATATTCACACGTACGTGCAGACGATGCCTGAATAGCAGCGTTTCACGTCTGATGGCGAAGATTTGGTTGTTGGCAATAGTATAGCGGTAACTGGTCGCCTACCGTCCGTCAAATATAGGTTGGAACGCGGTGGGCGGAGCGGCCGAGTCAAGGTGCGGTCTCGGCCTCGCTTTGAGCCGAAGGCCGCGTCTCAAAGACGCCAGTTCTCTAAGCGGCATACACCGCGCCACTAAGAGAACTCCCACGGCTGAACCTATATTTGACGGACTCTCGGCTACAAGTGTGAGAGCCAGTAGTAAGCGGCTTAGCCCGTGGTGGTGCTAATTTGCTAATTCGAGAATCAAGTCTATTCTCAATTTTTAGGTATCAATTCTAAATGGCTGAAACGTGGGCCCAAGAGTGGTCGGGTGGTCCATGCTTACATGTCAACAAGGGGGCAGCATGATGCGTACGATGCAAAAAGAAATTATTGAAGCGTTGAAGGTCCAACCATCGATCGACCCGGCAACTGAGGTGCGACGGAGTGTGGATTTCTTAAAGGATTATTTGAAGCACTATGACTTCATGAAGACGCTGGTCTTAGGCATTTCCGGCGGTCAAGATTCGACGTTGGCCGGGTTATTGTGTGAACAAGCCGTCACGGAATTGCGCCAGGAGACCGGTGATCAGGACTACCGGTTCATCGCGGTGCGCTTGCCGTATGGCGAACAGGCCGATGAGGACGACGCCATGATGGCGATTGATTTCATGAATGCCGATGAGGTCGAACGGGTCAACATCCAACCGGCCACGGATGCCATGTTGGCGGCCGTTACGGCCAACCACGAAACCATCAGTGACTTTAACAAGGGTAACATCAAGGCGCGGCAACGCATGATCGCGCAGTACGCCATCGCGGGGGCCCGTCACGGCGCCGTGGTGGGCACGGATCACGCCGCGGAAGCCGTCACCGGATTTTATACCAAATTCGGGGATGGGGCCGCGGATATTTGCCCCATTTGGCGGCTGGATAAGCGTCAAGGCGCCGCGATGTTGCGGTACTTGGGCGCGCCAGAACACTTGTATCAAAAGGTGCCGACGGCCGATCTGGAAGAAGACCGGCCGGCTTTGCCCGATGAGGCAGCGCTGGGCGTTCGTTACCAGGATATCGATGACTACCTGGAAGGCAAGGATATCGATACTGCGGCGGCGGAACGCATTGAAAGTTGGTACCACAAGACCGCGCACAAGCGGCATTTGCCAGTCAACGTCTACGACACGTTCTGGCGCAATTAAGTTACGGAGGCGGAAACGATGGCAAGAAACAGTTTACAAAAGAACAATATGAACGGCTACATCCAGGTCTTATCAGGCGTGTTGAAGACGACTGAAGAGGGCGCGGAAACGATGAACGCCGACTTTGAAAAGATGCGCGGCGCCATTGACAATGACACGGTCAGTGACCTGTCACAAGTCGACTTGCAAAAGGTCGCCGACAATTTCCAACGCGGCACGGACCGCTATGAGGATAACTTGAACAAGCTCCAACAGGCCAACGTGCCAGTTCGGGTTCTGGGCAAGCACAAGTCACTGGTCGCGGCCTACCGGACCTACACGAAGGCGTGCCAAGCCATGACGGACAGCATCGACGTTGAGCACCAAGCTGTCGACCAAGCCGCCTTTGACGAAGCCGAAAAGACGCAAGAAAATGCGATGGAAAAGGTCACGGCCGCCACGCAACGGATCATGACCAGCCCAATGTAATGGAGAGTGGGGACAAAGGGCGATTAGCCGGCGAGCAGTCAGGCTGTTACTGAATAAGTCCCAGCTAGGCTGGTTTGGTGACCGGCTTGAACGAAACCGGCTGCCGGCTGTGTCACGCTGCGGCTATCACGGGGCGGAAACCGTATCGTTGGTCCACTTGTGGCGGGCAGAACTTTCTGGCAACGCTGCAGGAGCTAGTTGTCTTACCGTTGCGCGAAAGTCTGCTGGTATGGGACGGTCAGAATCTCCGAGTCCAATGGCTATCGCTATCGTGCCGGAGGAGGCCAGGGGTGGAACCAGCTGTGTCGACGGTGTTGGCTGAGGTTTTGTCTCAGCCTACAGCGTGGGGCGACTTGGGAGACTGGCGGGCTTAGCCAGGCTTTCAAGCGAACCGGAAGCCCGTGCCTGGGCTGGAGGTGTCCCCCATAGCAGGTGGAACCCCTGGCAGCCGCAGGCAACTGGTACGGCGCAACGGCAGGCGGCCAGCCAGCAACATACGGTTGCCAACAATTGTTTTCACCAGGAGTCACTAAGCCAAACAATAACGGGGTCGCTTCACAACTTGTGGGGTGACCTTTTTGTCTGGGCGCTGACGGGCGAAGCGCCCCGCCGGCATGGTATAATGCAGGTATATCGAAAAAAGTAACGGAGGGGTTGCATGGCAACGAAACAAACAGAAACGGCACTCAGCGAGCTGGCTAAGCCGGTGCAACAACAGTTAAGTCAGTACCGGGTGCAACAGATTCAGGCCGTGTTGTCCCTACTAGACGAAGGTAACACGGTGCCGTTCATTGCGCGGTACCGTAAGGAGCGGACGGGGTCGCTAGACGAAGTCGCCATCCGCGACATCGAGGATGAGGCGCGGCGGCTGATGAAGCTGAACCAACGGCGCCAAGAGGTCTTGAAGATTATTGACGAACAGGGAAAATTGACCCCGGCGTTGCGGCAAAATTTTGCGCGGGCGACTGTCATTCAACAAGTCGAGGACCTGTATTTACCGTACAAACAAAAGCGCCGTACCAAGGCAACTGTGGCACGAGAAGCGGGCTTGACCCCGTTGACGGAGTGGCTCTTGACCTTTCCGGCGAGTGGCTTAGACGCGAAGGCCCAACAGTTCGTTGATCCGACCAAGGACTTACCGGACCTCCCGGCAGTTTGGGCGGGGGTTCACGAAATCTTGGCGGAAACCTTCAGCGAACAGGCGGCCTTTCGGGAATGGATTCGCCAGTTCACTTGGCAGCACGGGGAGTTGACCAGCAAGCTGAAACGCGGGGCGGCCGACGACGATGAGCAACAGGTCTACGCGACCTACTACGACTTCAGTCAGCCGTTGAAGCAATTGCCACCGTACCGGGTGCTGGCCATTAACCGGGGCGAGCGCGAGAAGATTTTGACGGTCGGCATCAGCGTTGACCCAGCGTCCATTTTGCAATATGGGCATTTCCGCCTGGTCGGCCAGCATCAGGGACCGGCCGTGGCCAAGGTGACGGCGGCCTTTGCGGATGCGTACAAACGCTTCTTGGGGCCCGCCATCGAACGGGAGTTGCGGCGCCAATTGACCGAAAAAGCCGACGACCACGCCATTCAGGTGTTCGGCAATAACCTGTATCACCTGTTGATGCAGGCACCGTTGAAGGGCAAGGTCGTCATGGGCTTTGACCCAGCGTACCGGACTGGCTGCAAGTTGGCCATCATGGACCCCAACGGCCGCTTCTTGGCTAAGCAAGTCATCTATCCGCACAAGCCAGCCAATGCCAAGGACCGCGCCGCCGCGGGGCCAGCATTCAAGCAATTATTGGAAAAGTATCACGTCGAAATGATCGCCATTGGCAACGGGACCGCTAGCCGGGAATCCGAAGAATTTGTCAGCACGATCTTGAAGACGCTGGACCATCCGGTGTACTACGTGCTGGTCAATGAGGCTGGGGCGTCGGTCTATTCCGCCAGCGCCAATGCTCGTGCGGAGTTTGCGGACTTCCACGTCGAGGAACGGTCGGCCGTTAGCATCGGGCGCCGGCTCCAAGACCCGTTGGCCGAGCTGATCAAGATCGACCCGAAGGCTGTGGGCGTGGGTCAGTACCAACACGACGTCCCCGAAAAGGCGTTGGATGCGCAACTGGACCGGGTCGTGGAAACGGCGGTCAACCAGGTCGGCGTCAACGTCAATACGGCCAGTCCGGAGCTGTTGACGCACATTTCTGGGTTGACGGCCACGACGGCGAAAAATATCGTGGCTTACCGCAACGAAAACGGGGCATTTGCTGCCCGGCAGGAGTTGAAAAAGGTGCCACGCCTGGGACCCAAAGCCTACCAACAGGCCGTGGGCTTCCTGCGGATCATTGGTGGCCGCGAACCGCTGGACAACACGGATATTCATCCAGAAAGTTATGCGGCGGCTCATCAACTGTTGACGCAACTGGCGCCGGATGGGCAGATTGGGACGCCCAAGCTTCAGCAACAGTTGGCGCAGTTGAACCAGGCCAAGTTGGCCGACCAGCTGGGCGTGGGCGTGGCAACGTTAAGCGACATCATTGCCGGGCTGAGCAAGCCGGGGCGTGATTTACGTGACAGTATGCCGGCACCGTTGTTGCGCCAAGACGTGTTAACCATGGCTGATTTGAAGCCGGGGATGGAGCTGCAAGGGACCGTCCGCAACGTGGTCGATTTTGGCGCCTTCGTGGACATCGGCGTGAAACAAGACGGCCTGGTCCACATTTCACAACTGGCCGACCACTACGTCAGTGACCCCAGCACGGTCGTCACGATTGGCGACGTCGTCACGGTCTGGGTCTTAAGCGTCGACGAGAATCGTCACCGAATCCAATTAACGATGCGAGCTGAACAACATGACTAATCAAGAATTACAGCGGCTGGTCGAGCGCATTTCCCTAGAGAGTTTTGGCAAACCGTTCCGCCACCACGCGATGTTCAATGCCCGCTTGCGAACGACGGGTGGCCGTTACCGGTTGGGCGATCATAATTTGGAAATCAATCCGAAAATGATTACGGAACACGACCGCGCCGTGTTGGTGGGCGTCATCAAACACGAGCTGTGCCACTATCATTTGAATCTGGCCGGACAATCGGGCCAGCACCGCACGGCGGCCTTTAAGCAGCTGTTGCGGCAGGTGGGCGGTTTACGCTTTGCCCCGGCGCCACCGAACGCGCGACCACGGCCGCGGCAATGGCAGTTGTACGTTTGCACGCGCTGCCAGCAGAAATACTACCGGGCACGACGCATCGACGTCACCAAGATGGTCTGCGGTCGGTGTCACGGGCATTTACAATGGCAAAAAACGGTGGTCGCCGTGACGCGGCCGCAAGCTTAGGAGGTTGATAGGATGGGTAAAACAATTATTCGGGTTCCCGCCACGGCGGCGAACTTAGGCCCCGGCATTGATTCGATTGGGGCGGCATTACACTTGTACTTAACGGTCATCATTGAGGAAAAAACGGAACAGTGGCGGGTCAACCATGCGCTGGGGACGGAGATTCCTCGCGATGAGCACAACCTGATGGTCCAAACGGCCCTGCAGGTCAACCCTGAGTTGCCAGCGCACCAGCTGACGGTCATGTCGGATATTCCGGTATCTCGCGGCCTGGGGAGTTCGACCAGCGCCATCATTGCCGGTATCAAGATTGCCAACGAATTGGGCAACATGGACATGACCATCCCCGAGCAGCTGAACTGGGCGGTCAAATTAGGCGGCGCTGTGGACAACGTGGCCCCCGCCTTGATGGGGCAGGCCGCCGTTGCTACCACCGATGGCGACACGGCCAAGGCCATCAAGTTACCGCTGCCAGATCTGCGGGTCTTGGTCTTCATCCCTGGGCAAAAGTTACTGGCCCGTAAGAGTCGTGAGGCCTTGCCGAAGGATTTGCCATTGGCAACGGCGGTCCACGCCAGCAGCGTGGCCAACGTGTTGGTGGCCGCACTGTTGACCAAAGATTGGGAGTTGGCCTCCCAGATGATCGAACGGGACGAATTCCATGAGCAAGCCCGTTCCCAGCTGGTCCCTGAATTGAATCAAATTCGCGATGCGGCCCACGAACTGGGCATCGTCGGTACGTATCTGAGTGGGGCCGGTCCAACCGTGGTCACCTTTGGCACGGCGGCGCAGTTGACCTTATTGCGAGCCAAGTTGGAAAAGCGCGACTTGGCCGGCAGTCTGCGCATCATCGACCTCGATCCGGACGGCGCGACCGTCCTCACCGATGCATAAAGAAAACTTTTTTGAATTAACTTGCAAAAAATATTGTCAGGTGCGAAATCATTTGGTATACTATTTCTTGTGAGTTAATGCGGCCATGGCGGAATTGGCAGACGCGCAAGATTAAGGATCTTGTCCGGGTAATCCGGGTGGAAGTTCGAATCTTCTTGGCCGCATCAGAGGTTTACAGAAAGTCTTGACCATTTTGGTTGAGGCTTTTTTGTTTAATTTGGAAGATTTTAATTGATTACTGGAAACGGATATTCTAGCAAAATAAATTCGCTGTATGAAAAAGCACATAATGAAATTAATAAGTTGTATAATTACGGCGAAGAATTGAGACAGGAGGGACGACTTCATGATTAGACTTTGGCTGCAATCTGACGATGGGGATGTTGTAAATTATCTGTACCAGGCTGAGGATGGAAAAAAGGCCAAGTACTGTATAGCCGGTTACATCATGGCTTGAAATTTTTAGACGACATTATTGATGACTACCCGAAAAATTATCGTGGACATTTGAATAAAAAACTTTACGACATGGCAAAGTTTGATACTTTCCCCGATTATGAAGTCATTCCTTTCTTTTAGGAGTCACTTATAACGTTAGACGACTGTGTCGCCAGACACGTGAGCGACAAGCCGCCGAATTTATTCGAATGGTAATTGATACAAAAACGGGCCTGGGATAAAACCTCCCAGGCCCGTTCGCGTCACCTTTATATAGCTGAAACGTGCGCCAAAAGGCAGCTTGTTCCGCTTTTTTTATTACTGCAAACTTTCAATATAAGATTTTGCTTCACTTGTGCTAAACGAACCATAATTGTGTCCTTGCAATGCGTATGCATATGATTCTGCGACATCACCTAGGGTTACATAGAATTGTTTATTGCCAACATTAACAGTAATTCTAAAGGTATCAGCGTCATGGTTAAAGTTATCAGCCGCCATAAATACATGGCCCAGTGACATCTTTAACTTATAGAGTGTCTTCTTACCTACTTTGACTTTCTTAGTGCCAAAACCTTTTAACGGCTTGGCTAGATAATAGGTGTAGTTAGAAGAGCCACGTGTGAACTTTTTGATTTTAACAGATTGAGAAATCTTACTGTAATTCGCAGTATTTCCCTTCTTGTAGCTGGTAGTGTAGTAGTTCAAGTAGTTGTCTGATGTAACTGTGATAAATGGATTATTTGCTTTGTCCGTATCGAAATATGATTGTAAGCCCTTCTGCTGTAAGTCGGGAAGGTTGCGAACGCCATTGTGGGCGAATGCGGTATTTTTGGTGTACTTAGTTAATGGTGTGCCGTTGACGGTCGAAAGACCACTTCCAGGATACTTAGTACTCAACCCTTTAAATACTTTCTTCTGATTCTTCTTGCTCAAGTTTAAAGAACTGACAGTAAATGTTCCCTTTTGGTAAACCGTGCCAGAAACAACCGAACCCTTTCCAAGCGTTACCTTTTTGCTGGTTCCGTTTGAGAGAGAAACTTTCTTTGTCGTATAGAAAATATTGGTTTCAGGACTGCCTGGAACAACACCATTGCTGCCATCCGCCATTAAAGCAGAAAGGTTTCTCATACCTACCTTGTCAAACGCCTTATCTATTTTCTTGCTAGTTTTGGACGACTTTTGATCTGCTTTCTTGGCCGACGTTAAATATTGCTTTGCGCTTTTGCTCATAGCGCTGGCGTTGGTGACAGCTAGACTTCCAGCGACAGCACCCAGTAGCATGAGTAGGGTAGCTCCCTTAATTCCGATTGTTTTCAATTGAATTACCTCCCAATTATGTTCCTACCATCCTTGTTGTTAGTATACCCCAGTTTATGAAGCATTTAAAATCAGCAGATTAATAATTGGCGACGCTAGTCATTAGGAACAATCTCCTTATGACCAGTTACGGCTTCCATTCCTTCACGGGTAACCAATATTTGGCGTGCAAATACGCGCACAGTTCCTTCTGGAAACCGGCTTGGATTGCTCCGCAAAACTTGTCGTACATAGTCGGGAGCCATACCCCAACGTAAGGCAACGTCTTTAGAAGTCATGATTTCGGGATTGTTTAGATTGATATGTTCTGCCATTTCTATCACTTCACAGTAATTTGAACAGGCGGAGAAGACTGAGAATTAGAGATAATGAACTGACAATGATAGCTACATAAAGCAATTTAGTTATTTTCTTACTCATATTGAAGCCTCCGTGTTATAATCTGGGTACAACAAGTAAGGGTCTTTCAACCCTTACCATGTTACTTGTGTGGAATGAGAGCTTCGGCGATTACTGCAATGCCCTGCATGATGTTGATAACTAGTAGGATGGTTGTCAAATCGGCATTACGTTCGTCGGGGCTCTTTTCCTTTCAATGTTTCATTCTTTTACCTACCCAAATTGCGACCCAAATTCAACCCGTGCGAGGACGATTCTTGCTAGAGATTGTGGCAGGTCATGGTGGTTATCGGTATGAAGTTAATGTTATGATTACGGGGAGAAATGGGAAAACGAAGCCAGTTCTGAGGGATGTAACTAGGCTCACTACACTCTATGTAAATCTGGATTTGGACAAGAAGATACGAGGTGGTAAATCATGAATCATGGTGAAGTAAATATGTTTGATGTGGTTCAAACTACTGACGGGAGAACTGGAACCGTTGTAGACATTTATCCAAAGTGGGTAACGCTTGAGGAGAATCCGCACCAGAGTGATTTCCCGATTTTCGACGTCAAAATTTCAGATATTTCAAAGATCATTGAGCATTCATAGATAATGATTAAGCTAAAGCACATTCCTAGTGAGTGCTTTTTTAGGAGTCACTTATAACGTTAGACGACTGTGTCGCCAGACACGTAAGCGATAAACCGCTGAATTTATTCGAATGGTAATTGATACAAAAATGGTGTTGATGGATTTTGCCATCAACACCATTTTTTCATGGACTCTGTGGGTGAACTAAGCCTGGTGCTCAACGTGCTTGGCTTTGTGATTGGCGCTGAGGTGCCGGCCGAAGAAACCGACACCGATAATCAACGCCAGCCATGCCCAGATCATCAGGTCTGAGTAGAAGCCAACGTCGGATAATCCAATCAACCAAGCAATGAGCATCATCACGAGTGTGGCGATATCACCGCCCATTTTCTCCGCTTTCCGAGTTGCTAAGTAAACAATACCGGAAGCTAAGTATAGGATGGCGACAAACATGCCAGCGGTTCCTGACACGTGTTTGCCACCTGCAAGTGCGTCCCCGACGCCGACCGCCATAGATTGAAAGAAGATGAAGACGGCCAAGACAATCATGATGATACCAGAAACTAATTTTGTTGTTTTCACAACAACAACCCCCTAATGAATAAACAGCTTTTAATGACTTCAGTATTTGGTCAGCGCATGGTGGCGATGACTGTCAACTGAGGCATGTCTTCTTAAGCTGATTATTGGCTACTACTGATTGTTGAGGTCACAGTCGGCTTATTTGATGCCCAATTCGTGCTGCCGCTGGATTTCGCCAGATGATTTCATGGAATTGGGAGTGGACGCGAGGGCCGCCTTTTCCGACATGCCGTGGTCAATCTTGTAGGCGACGGGTGACATCCCATACTGATTGATGAACCCGGTCAGCGTATTGGGGTCCGTGTTCACGGATGACTGCGCGTGACTGCTGGACTGTGGGGCCCGCGACGACTGCGTGTAAGTGCTGCTGTGCGAAGCGGCAGTCGTGTGTCGGTGCCGCGGCGTCTGTTTGGGTGCTGCTGGCGTCACCGTACGCGCGGTTCGGTGATCCGTCGAGGAAGTCTTCGTCGCCGCCGACTGAGCTTTAGTCGTTGAATGGGACTGGGCGGCTTGGTGTTGGTGATGCTGGGCCGGTTTCTGCGATGAGGTTTTGTGCTTCTTGGCAACCAGACTGCTAGTCGCTTTCGAGCTGGCTGAAGATGCCGTATTTTTGTGATTACCGCAAGCGCTCAGCGTGGTTAACGCCAGTGAAGTAGCAATGAGTGTCGTGATACAAGTCTTTTTCAAGTTAACTCCTCCGAATGTAAACGTGTCTTTATAATTTCCCCTGACTACTAGAATACCGCAAAGGGTGGGGACTTGTACATCCCCTGCAGGGCAGAATCGTGAGCTGACGGAGGATGATGAAGGCCGGTTCCCACATCCATTGCCCCCCAAACATGACAAACAGATAACATTTTCGCCACGCAATCGTTTTCATCGAAAATGGGGCTTCAAAAAACCTTAAGAGAAGCGTAAGATTGGAAATTAAATTGACAACTTGTTAAATTGCCAAACAAATTTGGTGACAAGCGCGTGTCAACGCGTTATAGTAGTTGTCTTGTGTCATTTTGATTGACCAAAAATTCTGAAGGAGGTCGGCGCATGAGCGACTTAACCAAGGGTAATTCCCTCAAACTTATTTTCTTTTTCACGATTCCATTATTGATTGGTAACTTGTTCCAGCAATTATATAACGTCTCTGATACCGTGGTCGTGGGGCAAACCCTTGGCGTGAAGGCGCTGGCGGCCGTTGGTGCGACCGGTTCCATTAATTTCTTAATTATTGGCTTCGCCCAAGGCTTGACGGCCGGGCTGGCCATCATTACCGCTACCCGATTCGGGGCACGAGACTACAAGGGTGTGCGGCGGTCCTTTGCCGCGAGCATCATCATTTCTATTTTAATGACGATTGTGTTGACGGTCTTATCCTTGACCTTCGTCGACCCTATCTTGAAATTGATGCAAACGCCGGCGTCGATCTTTGCCAATGCGCGGATCTTCATCAGTACCATTTTTGCTGGGATCTTTGCGTCCATGGCCTTTAACCTGTTGTCCAACATCATTCGGGCGCTCGGAGATTCCCGGACACCACTGATCTTCCTGGTGATTGGGACCGTCGTGAACGTAATTTTAGAATTATTATTCATTTTAGTCTTCCACATGGGCGTGGCTGGTGCCGGCTGGGCAACAGTGATTTCTCAAGTCGTGGCTTCCTTGCTGTGCGTGGGCTACATTGCCCGCTCTATTCCATTACTGCACATCTCCCGCGAAGACTTCAAATTTGGCTTTGACGAGTTGTGGCAACACTTCTCCACGGGGATGCCAATGGGCTTTCAACTGTCCATCATCGCGATTGGGACGATGGTCATGCAGGCCGCTTTGAACTCCCTGGGCACAGATTCGGTGGCCGCTTCGACGGCGGCCTCCAAGGTCGATCAACTGTGTTCACTGCCGATGTCTTCATTTGGGGTGACCATGGCGACGTTTGCCGCCCAAAACTTTGGGGCTGGCAAGTACGGCCGGATCATGGAAGGTGTTAAGAAGACGCTGTGGTTGTCTGGAAGCTTTGCCGTCTTTGCCGGTGGCTTGGTGATCCTCTTCGGTAAGCCTATCGTCACGCTGATCATTGGGACCGCCGACGAACACGTCATTCAGTTGTCGCAGACCTACTTCAACATCATCGGTAGCACCTACCTTTTGTTAAGTGTCCTGTTTATCATTCGGAACACGCTTCAAGGCCTGGGCCGGCGGGTATTGCCAACCTTGGCGGGGGTCGGTGAGTTGACCATGCGGGTCTTTGCGGCCTTGTTCATGGTCGAAGCTTTGGGTTATGCCGGAGCCGTTTCGGCTGAACCGTTGGCCTGGTTGGGCTCCTGTGCCATCCTGGTGCCATCCTGGATTCGGGCCGTCAAGCAATTACGGAACTTACAGCGTGCCGAAGAAGTGGCCGCTGGTGAAGATCCCGAAGCACTGGCGTCAGTTCCCGAAGAAATGACGACGATTAAATCGGTTTCAGCGTCTCCAAAATTAGAGTCCGCTACAAAAGCATGATAAACTAGGGTGTGGTCAGCGATGGCCGCACCTTTTTTCTTGGAAATTGTTAAAAAACTAAGGAGACCAGCTTAAATGAAAAACTTTATTTTTGATATTGATGGGACCCTCTTAGACACCGAAGCCATGTACATGAAGTCTCTCCAAGCGGTCTTGCATGACCGCGGCATTGACCGGGAATACGCCGAATTGGCGAAAACGTTTGGGATTCCCAGTCGTGATGCCTTGATTCGCTTGAAGTTGGCCGATGTGGATGACATTTTGGCCGAATGGGGGCCACGGACGCAGGACTATCGCGGCACCGTGGCGGTCTATGCTGGGGTCAAACAGGCCCTGGCCGACTTACGGGCAGCCGGCGCCGGTTTAGCCATCATGACGTCTAAACAACGCTACGAATACGATCGGGACGTGGTCAGTGCGGGGCTCGACAGTTACTTTAGTCAAGCCGTCGTGGCCGAAGACATTGCCCACGGCAAGCCTGCACCAGATGGCATCTTACTGGCGATGCAACGTTTGGGCGCGACCCCCGAAAACACGGTTTACGTAGGGGATACGGTCTACGATGCGGACGCTTCCGCTGCGGCGCACGTGACCTTTGGTTTCGCAGCCTGGAATGGCCGGACGCCGACGGATTTCAAGCCGGACGTCAGCTTCATCACGCCCGCCGCCATGCTGGACTTATTGTAAGGCGGTTGGCTTTTACGGGGAGCTAGCTGGAAACGGTTTTTTATGCTATATTAAATGCAGACGCAATTTAGAGTTTTAAAATTAGCGGAATTGATGAAGGGGTGGCAGAATGCTCGCCATAATCGTCACGAGCCACGGTGATTTTGCCCGTGGTATTTTACAGAGCGCCGAAATGATTTTCGGTAAAACAGCTAAAGTGATGGCTGTAACCTTAGCAGCCGATGAAAGTGTCGAGGACCTGGCGAACCATTACCAAGCGGCCATCGACGACATGCAACCCGTCGACGAGTTGTTGTTTTTAGTCGACCTGTGGGGCGGTTCACCATTTAACGCCGCCAGCCGGGTCGTGGCCCAACACCCCGACCGGTATGGCCTGGTGGCGGGGTTGAATCTGCCGATGCTGATCGAGGCCTTGTCGATTCAAAACCAAACCTTGACCGACGTGATTCCTCACTTGGAACGCGCCGCTCAGGGCGGGATTCGGCACCTGGATTTGCGCACGGATACGGGAGATGATGACTTACTATGACGATGACAATTAAATTGGCCCGGGTCGACAACCGGTTGTTGCACGGCCAGATTGCCACGGTGTGGACGAAAACGGTCCAACCCAATCGCATCTTAGTCGTCTCGGACGCCGTGGCTCAAGACCAGTTACGCAAGGTCTTGATCACGCAAGCGGCGCCGGCCGAGGCCAAGGCCAATGTGATTACGTTAGCCAAGATGGCGCAGATTTATCAAGATGCCCGTTTCGATGGGTTTCAACCGATTATCTTAACGGAAACGGTCGCCGAAATGGCCGATTTGGCCGCCCAGGGCGTTGATTTAGCCGCTACGGGCGTCAACATTGGTAACCTGGCGTACACCGCTGGCAAGGTCATGCTCACGCCGAGCGTGGCCGCTGATGCCGCCGACGTGGCCGCGGCCCAGCGACTCGAGGCAGCGGGCGTCGCCGTTTACACGCAGACGGTACCCACGGATCGCAAACAGGCGTTTTTGAAGTTAGCAGCTAAAAAGGGTTTGTCGTAACACCTCACTCGGTGGTCACCCCCACCTGAGCGGGGTGTTTTTGCGGTGAGATCTATTGATGGAAAGGAAGTCAACAACGGATGAGCATCTGGGGAATTTTACTGATCGCCTTCTTGGCGGGAATTGAGGGGGTCGTCGATGAGTGGGAATTTCACCAACCCATCGTCGCTTGTACCTTGGTCGGCCTAGCGACGGGCAACCTCGTGAGTGGTATCGCCCTGGGCGCCTCCCTACAACTCGTGACGTTAGGGTGGATGAATATCGGGGCGGCGGTGGCGCCTGACCCGGCGTTGGCGGCCGTTGTGGCAGCCTGGTGGGTCAGTGGCCCGGCGCACTTGCCGGTGGCAGCTGGCGTGATTTTAGCCATCCCGTTGGCGTTGATTGGCCAGGGCCTGACGCGCGGGCTACGGCATCTAATCATTCCGTTAGTGGCCCAAGCCGACGTGGCGGCCGCGGCGGGTAATCTACATAAAATCGAGTGGTTACACCGGGGCAGCGTGGTCCTGCAGGGATTGCGAGTCATGATTCCCACGGCGCTCTTGATGGCGTTACCGGCGGCGTGGATCCGCTTGAGCTTTCACGTGTTACCGGCAACGATTCGCGGGGGTCTGCACGTGGCGGCTGGCTTGTTGGTCATCGTTAGCTTTGCCATCGTCATCAACATGATGGCGACGCGCCAACTGTGGCCGTTTTTCTGCATTGGCTTTGCGCTGGGGACCGACAGTCACCTCAGCCTGGTGGCGCTGGGATTGATTGGCGTGGCTCTGGCTATTTTGTACCTGCGCTTACAGGCACCACATGAGTCGCAATCGGGTAATGGGCCCACGCCGCCAGCGGCCGAAGATGACCTGGACCGGGAATTAGATGATCTTTAGGAGGATGCGTTGATGACAGAGAAAAATGAGACACCACGACAATTGACGCTGACCGATCAGCTGTGGGTCTTCGGCCGGTCGGGGTGGGAGCAGGCCGCCTGGAATTATCCGCGGCTACAAAATTTGGGCTTCTGTTACCTAATGATTCCGGCGATTCGCCGACTGTACCCGGACAAAACGGAAGCGGGACAGGCAGCCGCCCGGCATTTGGAGCTGTTCAATACCATGCCGTACATGCAGTCACTGATCACCGGGGTCACCTTGTCGCTGGAAGAGGACCGCGCCAACGGTAAACCCGTCTCCTCAGCCGACATCAGTGCCGTCAAGATCGGCATGATGGGCTCGCTGGCGGGCGTGGCTGACCCCATTTGGTGGGGGACTTGGCGGCCGATTCTGAGCGCGTTTGCCGCTAGCTTGGCGTTGAGCGGCTTTGGCATCGTCGGGCCACTGGTCTTCTTTATCGGTTGGAACCTGGCGCGACTGGCCTTTCGCTGGGGCGCACAACGGTGGGGCTACCGCCAGGGACTAAAGGTGGTGACGGCGCTCAGCAGTGGCGTCTTGCAAAAGCTGACCTTGGGTGCCTCCATTGTGGGGATGTTCGTGATGGGGGCCATCATTCCGCGGTGGACGCGAGTCAAATTAGCCCCCATCGTGGCCACTAACCACCACGCCGCCTTGTCACTGCAATCGCTGATGGATCAACTGTTGCCGGGACTGATTCCCTTACTCCTGACGCTAGGGTGTGTCTGGCTGTTGCGGCGTCACGTCAAGCCGCTGTGGCTATTGCTGGGGCTCTTTATCCTGGGCTTAGCTGGCTACAGTCTGGGAATCTTGCGTTAGGGACGGTGTTCTGACACCTAAAATTGGCGAGACCATACGCCTGCGTCAGGCTAGGGTGGGGCCTGTTCTAGAGTGTGACGACAGGCGGTTAACTGGCGAGCATTAACGGTGCTAGGCGGATAATCCCGGTCTTGGATTATTTGCCTAGCAGTGTTAAGCGGAACCAGTTGCCTGTTGGCGCACGTTTCGGCTATGTGGCAGATATAGACGTGTTTCTCGACCCGTCCGCCCCAGCGTTTCAACCCATATTTGGCGAACGGTAGGCGGCCAGTTCGCATTGTGAGGCTGAAATCGACTATTTTTGACGTCATGAAGTGCATGATAACAGTAGTTCCAGCTGATTTCTGGCTTTCAACTTTCATTTTATAATAAAAAACGCTTGTCCCACCGCCATTGAGCGGGAGACAAGCGCTTTTTGCTAGTTGGTCACTTGTTTGCATGAAACTGTTTGTACGTCTTAGCGAGGGGTGCTAGCCAAACGTCACCTGGTCACGACCGTTGCGCTTCGAGAAATACAGGTTTTGATCCGCGCGCCGGTAGACGTCCAGTTGGCCCTGGTCGGCCGTTTGTAGTTGGGTGACGCCCACGGAAATGCTGACGTGGATGTGTTGGCCGTTGTGCTGGAAATCAGCCGCCCGGATGCCGTCCGCAATAGCTTGGACGTGGGCCCTGGCTTGGTCTGTGGTGTAATCCTGGAAGAGAATCGTAAATTCCTCGCCCCCCGTGCGGTAGAGATGGAGGTGCGGGTCGATTTCTTGTAAGTGCTGGCTGATCAGCGCCGCCGTGTGGCTGAGCACATAGTCGCCGGTCAAGTGGCCGTAGGTGTCGTTGACGTGTTTGAAATGGTCGATGTCAAACAGCATCAGCGTTAACGGGTGGCCGGTAATTTTACTACGTTGAAACAGTTCATTGAAGTCATTTTTAAAGGAAAAATAGTTTTTCACCTTCGTCAGTTCGTCGTAGTTGGTGGTGTAGGTCAGTTGTGCCAGGGTGGCCGCGCCGCTCATCAACGAGTCCACGTAAATGTACATGATCGTTAGAATGAAGAAGCTGAAGAGAATTTCCCACAACACTAATGGCGTGGAGAGGCTCAGGCGTTTGCCAATCACGCCCCACAAGATCATTGAACCGACCAGCGAGGCTAGCGTGTAGTCCAGGTAGTCCACCCAGCTATGGTGCCGGTGTTCGCGGACGATGCTCATCACGTAGAACAGGCCGACCAGCACGATGGCGTAGAGCCAAGATAGGAAGTAGGTGAAGGTGCCGTTGATGCCCATGAACAGGAACACGGCGGCCACCAGCTCCCAGAGCCGAATGTTCAGCTTGAGGAAATAACTGACGAAGACGATCGCAAATATTTGAAAATTAATAAAGACCCAGCTGTGAGCTGTGCCGTTGACCGCCAGCTGGACGCCCACGTTGAGGAGCACCATGTAGATGACGCCCACGTTGGTGCGGATTTTCACGGCATCGGGGTGCTTGCCCCGTTTTTTATAGAAGCGAATAATTTGGTTGGTTAAAAACCAATAGAGGGTCAATACGCCCAGCAGAAAAAACAAGCTGGTAACTGCAGGGGTGACAAACCATTGAGACCAGGTCATTGCTAAACGCCTTCCCATCTAGGTATCGGGTGATACCTTCTTTAAATACATGTTAACGCTATGCATCTATGATTACATTAAAATATAACAGTTAGGCCAATCTGGCTAAAAAAACTGGGCGCTACCTCGCTAAGAAACTAGCAAGGACGTCCAGTATGGTTAAACTAAACTTGGTTTACCGTATAAATAGCCTTGATGTAACGTGATGCCGTATTGCTTGGCCAAGGCCTGATCGTCAGCGTTTTCGACGCCTTCTAAAATCAAGCGGAGCCGATATTCGCGTGCAATCTGCGCCCAGAAGGCTAAGCTGGCAGGAATCAGATCCCCCTCGCCGCTCATCCGCAGGTTTTGCATGGCGAATTTGATCTCATCGACGAATGGCAACAGGTCCCGCACGTTTTGGTAGGTGTTGGACCCAGTACCGACATCGTCGAGGACCAGGCCGATGCCGTATTGATGGACGGCCAGGCTGAACTGCTTCATTTCCTCCAGCGTGGGCGCCTCCGTTAGCTCGATGGTCAATGCGGCGGGGGCGATGCGCTTTTTGAGCGCGATGATTGTTCCCAACGTTAGGGGATGCCGTAATTGTTGATTATTGAGATTAAACGCGAGTACCTGATTATTCACGGCGGTCTTCAATGACGCGGCCGTCTCCTCAAGCAACTTCGCCTGATCGGCTACGGAAATATCCGTGAAGTGGCGGGGGAGGATCCAATTATCGTCTTCCTGCTTGCGCAACAGAACTTCGTAGCCAAAGACGCGGTGGTCATCTTGATTGATTTGTGGTTGAACAAAGAAACGATACATAACCGATCCACTCCTTTTGCCTCTCTACTCGTAAGTTTAAGTTCATTTTACCGCAATTCTAAAAAAGTACAACGCCATATATCGTTCAGTGTGATAACGGCGTAGCCCGGAAAACGGTTCGGGGCGCTGGTTATCACCGAATAAGTGGGTTGAAAAATAAGTTAATTCAGTTGCCCATCGTCCGTGCGGACCACGAACTCTTTCGTGATTATCACGGTCAGCCGGGACGGACAAAATGAGCGCATCCCGGAAAGTGTGAGTTGGTTAACGATTGATAAGTCAGGGGTCACGGTTAACTTTAAGCCCGAGTAGCTTCGCCAACTTTACTGTATCTGCCAGAAAAAAGCAAGTAGAGTTTTCAACTGGCAGGGGAGAGTGGGCCAACAGGCGGTTACCTGTTGGCGCACGTTTCGGCCATGGGGCCACTTTGAGACCGCTCTTGGACTCGACCCGTCCCCAGCGTTCCAACCCATATTTGGTGAACGGTAGGCGGCCAGCTTCTACTATGAAACGGTCAACAACTAACCCTAAGGCCATGAGTCGCATGACAACAATAGTGCCAACTGGTGTTGTAAAAAAGCGCCACCCACGATTTCGTGAGTGACGCCAAGTTCAATGTTTGTTTAATACCCGTAGCCGCTGTTACCAGTGGTGGTGTCGGTTGTGTAGCCGGTATCCGTAGTGCTGGTGTCGGCATCCGTGGTGAATTTCTTGGTATTGGCCAAGTCCAGCGTCTTGCGAATGTGATTCGAGACGCGTTTTAGTTCGGTCGTGGTTGGCACCTGGTAGGAGAGGCCGTCGATCATGGCGTCTTGTCCCTGGAGGGTTTCAGACTTGATGTGGTGAGAAGCGTCGCCGTACTTGGCGCGAATCTGCATCAGGTCATCGAAGGTCAGATCGGTCTTCAGGTTACCGTTTAACGATTTCAGAATCGTTTGGTAACGGGTGATGGACGACAGGCCAGCCGCCTTGACGACCAACTTCTGTAAGACTTCTCGTTGGCGTTTTTGCCGACCGTAGTCACCCAGCGGATCTTCGTGACGCATCCGGGAATAGTCGAGGGCTTGCTTGCCGTTTAAGTGGGTCTTCTTGCCCTTGACGACGTTGGCCGCACCGTATTGGAACGTCAGCGTAGGCTTCACGTCGACGCCGCCAACCGCGTTGACCATCTTTTCGAGGCCTCCCATGTTCACGATGGCGTAGAAGTCAATCGGCACGTCTAGCAAATTCTCCACCGTCTTGACCGCAGTCTTGGGTCCGCCAATCGTGTAGGCGGCGTTGATCTTTTGGATCGAGGCGTTGACCCCAGAACCGACCGTGACCCGTGTATCTCGAGGAATACTGGTCAGGTAGGCCGTTTCGCGCGTGGGATTGATGGTCGCAACCATCATGGTATCGGTCCGACCGACATCGGAACGGCCGAGCGCTCCGGTATCCGTGCCCATCAACAGAATCGAGAAGGGCTTGTTGGACTTCAAGACGGCCGCCACATTACGACTCTTAGCGGCATTAGAGGCCTCGTAGGTTTGACTAAAGGTCTTCTTGGCTGAGTTCCACGCTTGATACCCATAGGCCAAGCCACCGCCCAATAAGACCAGTAGCGCGATGACGATGGTCCACATGACCGGCCGGTGGGGGTGGACCTTAGGCGTCTTGAAGTGGGAGTTACGGTCAGCGCGGCGATCGTAGACCTGTTCGAAATCCTCAGGTGTATGTTGCCGTTTTGGTTCATTATCATTTGGCATAATTATTTCCTCATCCTCATTAAAATCTTGACCACTTTTCGCATTGGGGCCGCACCACGACTTGCTCGCGGGGCCCCAGTGATACAGATTGGTTAATTCCCCTGGAATTTCTATCTGTAGACTCAATTAATTCATTAGACCATAAAAATGGCCATTCGTAAATGTTTCCCCCGGACAATTTGGCGCAATTGTCGGGCTGTCTAGACCGAATAAACGCGGTTTTCACAAGTTGTCAAGGTAAGTAAAAGTGGCTAACACCGCTGTTTGTAACCGGTTGCGGAGATGGGGGCTGGTAGGAACGTGCTATAATAAGAAGCGTTGCTTAAGAAAAACTAATTTTTGGTAATGTTTCGTGGGGAGGTCGGCAGATGGCTGTCTTTATTCGAAGTGTTTCGGGTGTCTTAATCATTTTAGTCATGATTGGTCTCGGCTACGTGTTATCGCGGCGGGGCTGGTTTGACGACCAGGCACCTAAGTTAATTGCGCGCCTCGTGACGCAGATTGCGCTGCCGGCCTATATGATCAGTACCATCACCGCGAAGTTCTCGGCGGAGACGTTGAAACGGACGTTGCCGGATCTCCGGTTCCCGGTGATCTCGATGCTGATCATGTTTGGTCTATCAATTGTGGCCTTTCATGCGTTTCGCATCAAGCCGGGGCACCGCGGGCTGTTTGAGTCGATGTTTCTGAACTCGAACACCGTCTTCGTGGGCTTGCCGGTCAACGAGGCGCTGTTTGGCCCGAAGAGTTTGCCGTTCGTGCTGGTCTACTACATGGCCAACACGACCTTTTTCTGGACGCTGGGCGTGTACTTGATTCAGCGCGACGGCCAGGGAAATGCCAAGTTTGACCTGAAGCAAACGCTCAAAAAAATCTTCTCCCCGCCACTGTTGGGCTTCATCGTGGGGGTCATCTTGGTCTTACTCGACATTCAATTGCCGGGGTGGATCATGCAAGACTTCCAATATATTGGTGGCTTGACGATTCCGCTGTCGATGATTTTTATCGGGACGGCCATTGCCGGGGCGGGATTGCAAAATATCCACGTGGACCGCGACAGCCTTGGCATCTTGCTGGGACGCTTCATCGTGGCGCCCGTGTTGATGGGGCTGTTGGTGTTGCCCACCAGTATGCCAATATTAATGAAACAAGTCTTTATTTTACAAGCAGCGATGCCCGTTATGACCAACGCACCCGTCGTGGCCAAATTGTACCGCGCCGATGCGGATTACGCGGCCATCATGGTAACCGAAACGACCCTCCTAAGTTTAGTGGTGATTCCGATCCTGATGGTCATCGTCCAGCACGTTGCCTGATTGATTTGAAAGTACCCTTAAGGAGGAACAATTTTTCGTTTTGAGAAAAACACTGTTGTACATCGTATTTTCAACGTTAATGTTTAGTTCTATGGAAATCGCTTTGAAGTCCGCGGGCAACGCCTTTAATCCCATCCAGTTGAATCTGATTCGCTTCTTCATTGGGGGATTGATTCTCTTGCCAATTGCCTTGCGGGCCTTACATAAGCAAAGTCACCGGTTGACCGGGCGCGATTGGGCGCTGTTTGCGTTGACCGGGCTGGTCTGTGTCATCGTCAGCATGACTTTGTATCAGCTGGCCATCAGCGTGGACGAGGCCTCCACGGTGGCCGTGCTGTTCAGCTGCAACCCCGTCTTTGCGCTGATCTTCTCGTATCTGATCTTGCACGAACGGCTGGGTCGCGCTAACTTGATCGCCGTAATCGTGTCGATTATCGGGTTAGTGGTTATCGTTAATCCCGCGCATTTGACCAATCCCGTCGGCTTAGCGCTGGCGATTGGGTCCGCGTTAACGTTTGGTCTGTACAGTATCGTCTCGCGGTGGGGATCCGTGCGGCACCATTTCAACGGCATCATCATGACCTGCTTTACCTTCTTGGCGGGATCAGCCGAGTTGTTGGCCATCATGTTGCTGACGCACGTGCCAGCCGTAGCCGGTGGGTTGCGCCAGGTCAGCTGGACGCGTCAATTTGCGGCCATGCCGATTTTGCAAAACGTTAGCCTCCAGTACTTCTGGATCCTGTTCTTCATTGGGGTCTGCGTGACTGGTGGAGGGTTCGCCTTTTACTTCCTGGCCATGGAACGCTCCGACGTGTCGACGGCCTCATTGGTCTTCTTCATTAAGCCCGGGCTGGCACCCATCATGGCGGCCCTGCTGATTCACGAAAAGATCTTGACCAACACCATCATCGGGATCGTCATCATCTTAATTGGGTCGGTTATCACCTTTATGGGGAACCGGGTCAAGGCGCGCGAATCTGCATTGGCAGAAGAAGACGCCAGCGAATTCCAAGAAGCAGACGATGCGGTGGCCGCGCACAAGTTAGCCGCGCATTCGGAGTCTTCTGTGGATTAAATTAATATTAATTGTGAGTCCCTTTGTTTGGCATGATTAGCTGAATGAAGGGACTTTTTGCGCTTAGAGAAAAAGGCTATTTTTTTCTTAAGAATCCGTAAACAGGGTTATCAAACGCGATTGCATTTCGTTTGTAAAGATATGGGGCATGAGTGCCAACTGATAAAAAAATTGGTATAAAAGTAGCCAGCAATATAACAGTCAACTTTTGAAATATTTTTGTCATATTATCTTGCAATTAGTTTAAGGGAGGCGCAATATAAGAAATGTAATAATTCGACTTTATTGGGATACTGATGCTTAGAAAGAATTGGCGATCAGGCTGATGCGTGCGGGGATAGTCGTGAATCAAGGGATGTCACGGATGAATTCATGTGAATAAAAGAGCAATATTGATTGACCCCATCCAGACGAATCCGTGAGGGTGGTTATGTCAGTAAATTCAGTGAACTATCAGTCAATTGTCGGTTACCAGGGGGTCGAAACACTATTTTAGTAGGGGGCTCAACAGATGAGCAACGGGAGAACAAAGGTAAATAACCAGAATAGTCTTCACGTAAAAAAAATGTACAAAGTCGCTAAACTACGGACTGCTAACGGGAACGGTCTTACTGAGCGTTAGTCTAGGAATGACGTCAGCCAAGGCTGCCACGGGTGATGAGTCTGATCTCGCACCGGCGCAAGACGCGGCATCACTTACCCAACAGGCAGCTGCTCAACCAGCGAACAGCGTGGTTTTGGGCAAAAATAAGCCGGCTACCGCAACGCCAGTGAGTCAGCCCAAAACGCCAGCCCAACCGGACAATCCGGACCAGCAACCAGCCGATTCAAAGTAGGATGCGGTTCCTGAAACCCAGCAGCCTGAGACGAGGACACCCCAACAGGACACCGATGAAGCACAGGACACAACGCACAATGATGAACCAACCGACGCCACAGCTCCGCACACTACTGGCGAAAAGTCGACGGAGTCCTCGGCTAACGATCCGACCACGTAGACCGATTATGCCAGTGCGACGCCCATTGCGAAGAACCCCAAGGCGGTGACGCCCGATGGCACTCAGAAGTTGGCAGGTAAGTACGCGTTCATTCCGAAGTTCAACGGGAGTGGCACGACGACGGTGTCGGTGATTGGAGCGGAGAAACCTGTGACCAAGAAACATACGATTGCCGCAGACTTGACTACGGCGACCAAGGGCGCAGTGGGGTTTAAGTACACGAACGTGGGCTTTGATGCCGCGGGCCACAGCCTGGACATGAACATTCTCTATACGGATTGGGGCCGGCTATCGGAAACGGATCCTGCGTACGTGGAAACGTACACCACGATGATCTATTCCAACTTTCGGGGAGCCGGTTGGGGTGATGTGACGTATCAGTTCGTCCGCAGCGATTCCGGAGCTGCCGAAAACGTGACGGGGCTTTTGACTCTGACCGATATCGACGGCAACCAAACCGTTAGTATCACGGATAGCCAGTGGGCCAACATTGACAACGTCTACATTCCCGAGGGGCCGGACCCGCTGAGTGGGCAGACGGACAACTGGCTCCGCTATACGGAAAACAATGGCTACTTGACGCTGGTGTCGCCAGACTCGGGGAATACACCGTCTGATGGTCAGTATTCCATGTTGACGTTTACCTATACGAATCAGAGTGCCTTGACCTTTCGCTACAGCGATGGCTTAGACGGTTCTGTTCCCACTAAAATGACGGCGTGGGGTGTCAACTATATTCCACAAAAGCCATTGGCCACGGCTACGGTCACGCCCACTTTGACCGTGAGTGACAGTGATGAGACGACCGTCTTACGGGATACCGTCAAGGATGGTGAATCGGCCTACACGTACAATCTGAACCAGGTCATTCCGGACGAATGGGCGCAGTTCTACTATGGCAGTGTGGCCCTAACGGGTACGTTGCCACCGAATGCGACGATTACGGGCTTTAAGGTCGTCGATGAACTGGGCAATGACGTCACCCAGTTCTTCACCAACGCCAGTAGTGGGCCGGCCTTTAAAGTGACCGCCACTGCGGATGCCCTGCAGAACAGCGACTTTTACGGTCACCGGTACACCTTGCAATTGACCATGAGCGTGCCCCAGACGGATCAGGTGCAGCAGCTGAACTTTCACGCGGTAACCACGATTGATGGGGAGACGCAGGCGACCAACGCGGTCACAACGTTGGTCGATAAGAAGCATTACTTAGTGACGCATTACTACATTCAAGGCACCACCACGTCAGTTGCCCCCGACCAGCGGCAGCGGCTGATCTACGGGACGCCCTATACGACCAGTGCGCTCACGCTTGACAATTACCGATTGGTCGGCCAGGTCCGCACCAGCGGGACCTTCACCGATGAGAATCAACCGGCCATCTATGAATACGCGCCACTGACAGTCACCATTCCAGTCAAATTCGTGGATCAACGGGGCAAAGAAATTTCGCCTGCCACCAGTCTAACGGGACGGTTGGCCACCTCGTATGATGCCAATCACTTGCAGCGCACATTGACCGGGTACGACCTGAAGTCGGTGGAGCACGTCACTGGCACGTACACGGATCATCCGGCGGCCATCATTTTCCACTACCAGGCGAAGACGATTACCATCAAGATTCGCGATATTGATAACTATGACAATGACTTGGATCAAGAACTGGGGCTGAAGCGGACCATTCAGGGCCTGTATAACGACCCTTACCAGTTATCCGTGTTGAACGTTCCGCAGTGGAGTGAGATCTATTCGGGGGCGAAGTCACTGTTGACGGGGACCTATGCGCAGAACCGGACAATTACGTTGCGGTATAAGCAGGCCTGGAACCAGCCGTATTTGAGCTACGATGGTTCAGAAACAATCCCAGTTTTTAATGGCTTAGATAAGTTGATTGGAGTCATGCAAATCCATCCAGATGTTAATGAGAATAATACTACTGTTCTCATTAAACCAAGTGGCAAGTATTTAGTGGGAACACTCGATGACGATGCTGATATTAGTACTTTTCAGCAGCAAGCAACGGTAGCTAAAGGGAAGTCTGTCACTGTAACCAGTAACACTGGTGAAAAGATTCGTGTATCCGTATCAAATTCTGGAGTGATCACGATTGCTCATGTGAATAGTAAGTCGTTGCCTGTGGCTGATAAGGCAACTATTAGTGCAGATGGTGGCTGGGTCGAACAGTTTACGACAATGAAAAGTGCTGTGAAGGGTCTTAGTTCGATGACTAATTATTTTGATGGTGAAACGGATTATCGTCAGGCCGTACAGAAATGGCCAAATGGATATACGACCAGCTACGATGTTACAGATCCAAAGCATGTTCGAATCATAATTCGAAGTTCAAAGGGAAAAACTGTCTACAATAAGGCCAAGTTCTCTCTCTCCAGGGTGGTAACCATTAAGGTTGGAAAAACATGTTGGACGTTTAGTGGTAATGCTTATGGCGCTCTGACTAGTCAGTTAGTAATAACTAACAAGACGGGGAATGGAAAAATTTACGTACAGGATTTAACTTCTGACGGAGTCTTAGTTCGTACTGAGGTAGGAAAAATCAGGCATCATCAAATTATGTCGCTGAGATCACTTAACTATGGTCAGTACCATGAACAGGACTATGATGATGAACCTGAGGCTAGTTCCAAAGATAGCGGCAAAGTGTTAGAGAAACTATTCTTACAACGCTTAAAGAATGGCGAACTCCAGGTGACAACTACTGATAGTACTGGAAAAGTTCAGAGGAAGATTATCTATCATCTGAATCCAAGCACAAAACTTGACTCTAGTTTTGTGTTGCTTTCGGAAGAAAGGCAAGCCGATTGGTTGGTACATCATAGTGCAACAGTTACTTATTTGAAGAATAGTGTTCAAAATGAGTTGGCTGTTGTTCAGAGGAATGATTCGGCAAAAAGGTCTAAGCGTGGGGTGTCTTTAAGGAGTAATAATAAATTGGGGACAGCACTACCGCAAACGAGTGAACAAACAAGTCATAAGACGACCATGCTGGCTTCACTTGGAATTTTAGTAAGCTTTTTTGCAGGTGTTGGTGAATTTCTAAGGGGTAGACGAGATGAATAAGAAGATGTGGTTACGTATAATTTTATTGGTAATGGTTTTTGTATTAATCGCCCCCGTTGGTGCAGATGCTTCCAGAGTTAAGACCGTCCACGCAACGGTTAATATTGGAAAGAACAAGGCTCATAAGATTAACACCAAGGTTATCACGAAGAAGTGGTATCGTCCGCGGGCAAATAAGGGGAGATATGCACGTGCAAGACTTTCATCGAAGGGGAGAAAGTATTATGGTAGTCGAGTTATTGCTGAGAAGGGACATCAATTTGTTTTTAAGCGATTTGCATTTTTAGCAGACGGAAAAACAAAGAGAATGGAGTACTATAAGATTAAGGGATTAAAGAAGTCGTCCCAACCTCAAGGAGTTGCAATTATTGGCAAGAATAAGCAGGCCAAGATGTACATCCTGATGTCTAATGCAAAGAAGAAAAGGGCGGCAAAGAAAACTTATGGAAATGCCAGAAAAGGTTGAATTATCCGTTATAATTTGCACACATTAGCAAAGTATGTCAACAAGAGCGGAAAACATGATCGTGTTGTTAAGGCGTTAGTTAAGAGCAGTAAGTACATGTATGTTTCTTCAACTAGTAAATCTAGAAAGAGAAAACTTAGAAGACTGGCTAAGAAACATTTGAAACCTAGTTACTTTCGAATTTACTCTGCGGTAACAATTGGCCCATTATTTAAAACTGGTCATGGCCAAAGCTTTGCGTACAATCCTAAGGATAAGCATTTGTATAATGCCGCTTACTCGCTAGCAAGAGATAGGGGCAAGAAACATTCTATTACGATTCAAAAGCTTAGTATGTCCAAGTTGAGACCTATTAAGCAATGGAAACTTTTCCTACGTATCCGGAAGAAATCATGGATTAAGATTTTTGGGCTTAAGATTCGTTGGCCATTCACTGATAAAACTAAAGGATATTTGCAGCTACATGATTTAACTTTTGATAAGAAAGGTAATTTTTATTTTACTAAGATGTTGGGTAGAGATACGGGCAGTAAGGTTAGAAAAATGAGCAAAAGGAAACGAACAAAGGTTCAAAAGGAGCGTAGACGCCCCAAAAACTATAAACCGAGCAGGCACGAATCTAGCCGTAAGTATTACTATGGCAGGACTGTTCAAGTTTATAAGGGAAAGTTATCAAGGCATTCAGCTAAGATCCATGCCGTAGATCAAATTTCTAACGCTATTGGTACAACCAGCCAAGGACTATCTTACGACGGCCGGAATAACCGTTTATTCTTTAACTATGATAGCTCATTTATGACTTTGCCAGTCAATAAACTGAACAAGAAAGTTTCGATGAAGTCTAAGACCATGCACTTTACAGTTCTGACCAGAAGAAATTATCGTGAATCTGAGGGGATGGGAATTACTAGTGATGGAAAGGGGTATATGATTATGAATCGTCAGGCAGAAAGTATCAAGTCGGTTGGAAAAGTTAGTTAGGGGAAGGAATGGTACTATGCTTAGAAAAAAGTTCGTAGTTGCCTTATGTATTTTCTTAGGGACCGTTGAAGTTGGCTGCACTGCACAGCCGTCGAAAAAGACGGAGGCGTCTTCAACATCAAAAGCCAGGACTAGTTCGGTGAAGTCCAGTTCATCTTCAAAGGCATCGCCAGTTGGTAAGGTCATTTCGACAGAGAAAATGGACCCCGATATCGGCTATAAAGTAGCCAACAAGAAAACAGTGTTTTATCGCAGTTTAAAGGAGTATGGCACAAAAGATGGCATTATTTCTGATAATATCACCGCACGGGGTAGTATTTTTGGAGCAATTAAAAAATATGAAACCACAACTGGTGTGTACTATCGCGTTGTCATGTTTTATCCTAATGGCTTTGAGAATAAAAATAGTCCGGAAAATTCAGGTGATACGACTGAAATCACAAATTATGGCTTTGTGAAAGCAGATGGGTTAAAGCCTTTTTCAACGGTAAAATCTGAATGGCGTTATTCGCAGAAACAACCATATTACGTGGGCAATCCCTATGAGCACCGTATCTGGTCGGCGCCGGCCAATACTAAGCATTACACCTACGTGACGCACGTATTCGACCGTTTGGCAAGAACGCAGCTGTATGCAACCAAAGAATTGGTTAAATACAATGGCAGTCACTACGTTTACTTAAGTACGGCTAAGCGGCCATTAGGCTGGGTATACAAGTCACCCAAGACGCTGATTGCCGGCTATTATCGTGATCCTGGTCAGCAGCTCCTTAAGCCCAAGGCTCATGAAAAAATGGTGGTGAAAAAGCAAAGCCGTAAGTCGGCGGGGACACGGGTGGACGTGAGCGATAGTACGGCACTGCCACAACGGGTTTATCAGATTCGGAATAAGCGAAAGCATACTTTGCGAGTACTGACGATGGGAATGGATAATCGGCCAATCCGTATCGATTTCAAGCGTGGTAAGGCGGTCAAGGTACGGACCTTTGAGTATTGGCGCAAGCCTTGGAAGACCATCACCAATAAGAAAAAATTACGAACCCATTTTACCGTTTCCCATGACTTTGTCGAAGCCTCATGGTCAACCGTGCACTTTTACAAGCATCAGAGCAAGAAGCTGGTTCGTGTGCGGACTTATGGAACTGACAGTTACGCAACCATTTGGATTTATCGGAATGGTAAGGTTGGCTTTAAGACCGTTATGCCAAAAGATATTATGAGTTATCCGTTGGCGGATTTTAAGTAGTCAGCTTATGACGTGTCGTTGTTGGGGCAAACGCAGAAATAAAGAATTTTGTTAATGAAAAGTACGCGCCACTCCGGTAGCGTACTTTTTTGCATAGAGAGAAGGGCTAATTTTTTCTTAAGGATACGTAAACAGAGTTATCAAACGCGATTGCATTTCGTTGGTAAAGGTATGGGATATGAATTTAATTGACATGGAACGGGGCACTAAATAGTCGACCATTAAAGCAGTCAACTTTTGAAATGATTTTGTATATTATCTTGAAATTAGGTTAAGGGAGGCACAATATAAGAAATATAATAATTCGACTTTATTGGGATATTTGGGATATTGATGATTGGATAGAGACGGTGCGATTACTTTTCCGATTGCAGATTTTGACTAGGGGAGAAGTAAGCTGTTGAAGTCCGCTTTGTTCAAAAAATCTCACAAGCTAGTTCGTGTAGGAATCGCCGGTTATGATACTAAGGCGATGGTCTATCAGAACTAGCGAAACTTGTGGCTTGAACGGTTAGAGGAAGTGGTAACACAACTATTGGTGGGGAAGTTTAAATTGAAGAAAAAGATATGCTTGGCCCTGCTTTTAGGGGTGTTCGTTATCGCGGGGAGTTTTAGTGTAGCGTCCAATACCGGTCTTTTTACCAATCCTAAAGTTGGGCGCATCAAAAGCAGCGTGAAGCCAGATGTATACGTTGCTTACAAGATGGCCAACAAAAAGGTTATTTTCTATCGGAGTCTGAAGTCATTTGGGACGAAAGCAGGAGAGCTGTCAGATGCCGTTACCGAAGCAGGAGAAGTGCTTGGGGTTATCGAGAAGGTTACAACTACCAAGGGGATATTTTACCATCTAGTTGCGTATGAGTTGGGTGGTTTTGAAGGAATCGATGGACCAAAAACAATTAGTAACTTTTAAGACTTTGCTAACGTGGGTTACGTTAAAGCTAGCGATATGAAGCGGATACAGACAGTTCATTCCGTTAAGACCTATAAGCGGCCATATTATGTTGCCAATCCTAACTTACATCGAATTTGGAACCGACCAATCTACACGGTGCATTACACGTACGTTTCAGGTGTGTTTGACCGGCTGGCTGCACAACAACTCTATGCCACCAAGGAAGTGACAAAGTATAATGGTGTTCATTTCCTTTATTTGGAGACAGCAAAGGGCAAGCAATTAGGGTGGACATAGAAGACGCCTAAAACTCTGATTGCTGGCAAGTATCGGGATCCAGGAGAACAATTCTTAGCACCCCAAAAATATGAATCGTTGCGAAAAAGAGTGCAAAGTGCTCGCTCGACGGGAAATCGTGTTACCACGAATGAGAGTCTATCAATGCCACAGCATGCCTATATATTGCGAAATCACCAGCATCACATCAGTAAGGTTTTAGTAACGGGGATGGACAATCGCATTTCCAAGATTAGCTTTCGACAAGGACGTGCGACTAAGCTGACAGTTTATACGTATCGTCGGAAGCCGTGGAAAGTGATTACGAATCGTAAACGATTACGGACTCATTACCAGGCCGCTCATGCGTATACCCGGGTTGATGAAACGCGGGTAAACTTTCATGCGACCAATAAGAAGAAGCTGGTGACAGTGATTACTTATGGCTATGATGGTACAGCAAAAACGACGGTGTATCGTAATGGACATGTGACGTTTAGTACGCGAGCGTACAAGCACATTATGACCTATCCGCTCTCTCAGTTTGACTATAAGTGATTAAGGGAACAGAAAGCTGAGAATGGGACAGCTGGGGCGTTGGCAGGACTAGTTACCTGCGCTATGTAACGCAAGAGGAAAAGACGTCCTAGTTCCACTTGAACCGGATGGTCAAACGATTTAAATCCAGGGGCATTCAGTTATCAGCCTTGATGATCACTAGTCGTCTTTTGGTTTACTCTTTTCATTTTTATCAGAAAAATAAGTGAAAACTGACACAAATGACCGGGTCCCAGCCAAAACCTATGGTATGATGGTCAGTGAGAATTGATAAGAGAGAAAGGGAGCATGATCAATGGCAACGCTGGTCATTTTACGGCACGGCGAGAGTGTCGCGAACCGAGATAACATTTTTACCGGGTGGAGTGATGTGCCCCTGACGGCAAAGGGACGGCAACAGGCGGCGGCCGCTGGGCAGTTGGTCGCGGCCACGGGCTTGCAATTTGGGGCCCTGCACACGTCGATGCTCCAGCGAGCCATCGTGACGTCCAACATTGTCTTAGCGGCCATCGACCAACTGTACATTCCGGAATACAAGTCCTGGCGGCTCAACGAACGCCACTACGGCGCACTGCGGGGGCAGAACAAGGCAGCGGTCAAGGCGCGCGTGGGGGAAAAGCAGATCAAGATTTGGCGGCGGAGCTTTAAGACCGTGCCGCCACTGTTGGACCACGTCAGCCAGGACCGGCGCTATGACCAGTTCGGGCCGCACGTCGAACCACGGGGGGAAAGCTTGGAAATGGCCTACCATCGGCTGTTACCCTACTGGAACGACCAGATTGCCCCGCGGTTATTGGACGGGCACAATCAGCTGGTCGTCGCCCATGGCAGCACGTTACGGGCGTTGATCAAGTACCTGGACCATGTGGCGGATGCGGATATTAGTCAGGTGGAAGTTGCCAACGGTGAACCAATTCGTTACGACTTTGATGACCGGCTAAACGTCTTGCGCAAGCAAACCCTGTGAGTTTTTAAAGTAAATAATAAGTTCCCCTAGCCGACGAAGACTTTTATTGTCTTTGGTCGGCTTTTTCGTATAATCAAAAATGAAGGACTGACGATTGCGGGGGCAAGCTAGCCAGTCGGATGAGTAGTGTAAGGGGTTAACCAGTTAGCTAATTGGGGGAGAGAAAAGTGAATACACGAAATTTGCGCCATTGGGCGGTATTGTTCGTCATCATTCTGGGGATTGGTGGCGTCATCTGGGGGATGCACGAGATCGACCAGCAGGACCAAAAAGAGGTGGCGACCAGCAATCATCAACACGCCAAGCAAACGCACGCCACGATTGCCAAGGACGCCGCTGCCAGTAAGCAGCAACGCGACCCGGCCAAGACGGCCTTTGATCGGACCAATCGGGGCCAAGTCACACCGAAATTTAGCAAACGCTTTACGCGAGAGCTGAAGGCCAAGAAGTTTGTCGGCACGGCGCTGGTCGTGAAAAATGACCAGGTCGTCTACCAACGTGCTTTTGGTCAGGCCAACGCCAAGAAGCACCGCAAGAACAAGGTCACGTCGCAATTCTTGATCAACTCTGTCCAAAAGTCGATGACGGGGATGCTGCTGATGAAGGCGGTCCAGGCCGGGCAATTACAGCTCACGGACCGATTGAACCAGTACTATCCGGGCATTGCTCACAGCAGTGAGGTCACGATTCGCCAAATGCTGAACATGACGGCCGGCATTACCGGCGAGCTAAAGCCCGGGCGGACCCTGACGGAAAATGAGGCTTACCAATACGTCAGTCAAAATGCTCGGATCGACACCAGCAAGATTGGTAAATTCGACTACCAGCAGATTTGCTTTACGTTGCTGGCGGGCATTTTACATCAAGTCACGCACAAGTCGTATTATGATTTATTTTATCAACAATTGGTTACGCCACTGAACCTGAATCACACTGGCTTTGCCCAGCTGCGGTCGACCACCAAGGGTATGACGACCGGGTATGCCGGGACGATGCCGGGCGACTACAGTGAACCACACAAGCCATCGGCGGCCAGCATGGCGATTCAAATCGCCACCGGGAACGCGACAATGAGCGCGGGGGATGTCTTCCGCGCCGAACGTGCCATCGTTCAGGGGTCGTTGCTGTCGACGCCAGCGGGGGCCCAGGTGCTCCACGAGGCGGGGAACACCACGCTGCACTACACCGGTGGGATGTACCACCTCGACCAGCTGGGCTACTATGGCCACGGTATGGGCGACGATTACGAGAGCACCTTCGTCATCAGCAAGAACGGCCGGACCGGCGTCGTGCTCCTGTCCAACAACTTCGTGAAAAAGACAATGTATCCGGCCTGGTCCACGGAAGACCTGGGCATCCAAACGTTCAAGCAGATTGACCGGGCGAAGGTGTTGCGATAGGTGTCAGTAACAGAAGGTTGCACCTAATTGCCGTAATGGTAGGCGGCCAGTTCGCATTATGTGACTGTAAACGACGACTTTTGACGTCATGAGCACAATGCAATTAACCTTTAATCAATAATAAGTTAGCCACCAATGACTCGTTACGGCGAGTGGATTGGTGGCTTTTGTCTGGTTGGATACTGGCGATGGCTAGCGTCAATTCTTGGGCAAACGGTAGACGAATCGTGGCCAGTTTTCACCAGGCCGCGGCAACGAAGACCATTGACTGACGGTTGGTATTTTGCCGGGAGTCTCGTATAATCTAAAGGGTAAGTTTGACAAGACAGGGGCTTTGACAAAATGAAAGAAACACGAAGACAACAACACGCCGCGCAATCCCATCCTCACTGGGGGCGCTGGCTGCTACTGGTGATCTTGTTGGGATTGGTCGGCTACGGGGCCGTGCAGTGGTACCACGTGGAGCAGCGGCGCCAGTTAACGGTGACACCGACGACCGTAAAGCAGACCCACCGGCTGATTCAACGCAATGCGCAGGTGAGTCGACAACAGCGGCACCACCAGACAACGGCACTGGACCGGACCGCCGGCAGCGCCAACCCGACGTTTACGGCTAATTTGACCCAGCAGCTGACGGCCAAGAAATTTTCCGGGACCGCCTTGGTGGTGAAAGATGACCAAGTGATTTATCAGAAATCCTTTGGGTGGGCCAATAAAGCGAAGAAGCAGCGCAATACGCCAAAGACGCAGTATCTCATCAACTCGCTGCAAAAGTCGATGACGGGCCTGCTGGTTATGCGGGCCATCGAACAGGGCAAGCTCAAGATGACGGACACGCTGCACCAATTTTATCCGCAGGTCAAGCACGGCGACCGGGTCACGATTCGCCAGATGCTCAACATGGAAGGTGGCTTGCTGGGGGACATGAAGCCGGACAAGGACCTGGGTGAACACCAAGTCTACCGGTACGCGGTCAAACACGTCCGCGTCGACACGTCGCAGCTGAATCACTTTAACTATCAACCGATTTGCTACGTCATGTTGGCGGCCATTTTAAATCAGGTGACGAACCAATCGTACTACCACCAGTTTTACCAACAAATCGTGACGCCGTTAAACCTCAATGCCACCAGCTTCGTGCAGTTGCGCGCGCAAAATGCCGCCTTGTCGGTCGGCTATAATGGCCAAACACCGGGGAGCTACACGGATCCGGAAACGCCAGCGGCCAAGGATGTTAGCTCGCGGCTGGGGACGGGCAACGCTACCATGAGTCCTAGCAACGTGTTCAAGACGGTCCAGGCCATCGTCCAGGGCAAGCGGTTTAGCCACGCTTCGAGTGCCGAAAAGCTGTTAGAACCCGGCGTCGCCACGCCGAAGTATACCGGGGGAATGTACCATTTTGCGGACCAAGGCTACTACGGTCACGGGGTCGGCAACTTCTATGAGGATACCTTCTTGGTCAGCACCGATGGCCGGACCGGCGTCATCTTCATGTCGAACAATTTTTACAAGAAGACCATGTGGCCAACCTGGTCGACCGAAGACATTGCCAAGGCGACGTTTAAACAGGTGGTCACCGCGTCGACGATTTCGTAGGGAGGTGAGTCCATGTTGGATATTCGCATTGATCACAGCCTGACGGGGCTGTATCAGATCAGCCTGGCCCTGATGGTGATCCTAGCGGTGATCGTCGTGCCGCTGGTCCAAAAGCATTGGCACCGTCGCTTCCCGATACTAGAGAGCATGTGGTGGCAACTGGCGCCAATCCTGGCGTTTTCAGCCGTACAAATCGCCTACGTCACCTTCAATCTGTTCTTGGGTGGGCTGTTCTTGTTGATCGACTTGATGCTGATCTTGGATGGGTATCAGCGGCAGCAGGCGCGGTTGCACCGGCATCACTAGTGACAACCGATACGAAAGTTGGATCAAAAAAGAAGCATGTTATCTCAGCAAGGTACTGGGACAGCATGCTTCTTTTTAATTTCAGTAATGAATTAGTTCAACGCAATCTTAACGCAGAGCTTGTGGTTGTGACCAACCTTACCGTCGACCATCCCGTGGGCAGCGTGTAAGTCAGTTGGGTCAAAGATAGCGTAATGGCGATCTGTTAAGAGAGCCTTGCTATGGAAAGCAGGGTGACCGAAACGTTGGATTTCTTCTTCAGGGTCGTAAGGGCTAACGGGTTCAGCATCCCCATCATCTGCCCAACGAACCCATTCAGCACCCTTGATCATGTAGTGAATATCAATGTGTTCGCGGTGAGTTTCGTAAGTCATACCAGCGTAGTCGCGGGTATCGTATTCTTGGAAACGTAATTCAACGCCATCAGCGATCACTTTAGGACCAATGGGTTCAGCCAGTAATTCTTCAGTAGAGCGTGCATCAAGCCAGTCTAAAGCTGTTTGAATCCGTTGTTGTACCTTTTCGTTGCGTTGGTGGTTCTTGCTAAGTCCAAATTCCATGAGTAATTTCTCCTTTAAAATAAATTATTTGTTTTTATCGGCGTCGGATTCACGAACAAAGAGTAAAGCGACGACCGCGATAATCGGGAAGACAGAGATAATTAAGTATGAAGATACATAACTACCCGTTGAAGCTAAGAGTTGTCCTAACAGGACAGGGGCCAAGAAAGAACCTACTTGGTTGAAAACGTTGATGAAACCGGAAACCGTTCCTCGTTGGTCTGCTGGTGCAACTTCAACGGAAAGGTTGTTGGTAATGGTACTAAACATGAAGGCACCAACACCCATTGCACCAGTCCAGAAGTACAACATGCCGAGACTACCTTGTGGCGTCAGAGCAAACCCAATAATAGTTGGGGTGAAGATGGCCATAAAGATAGCGGCCCAGACGTGACGTGACCATTTTGAGTGGTCAGAAATCCAACCAGCAACGACCATGGAAACCACGGAAGTAATCCCAAAGATAGACATGGCAGTACCAGCAGTCACAACGTCAAATTTTAAATTCTTGACGATGAACAAGTTGGCCCAGTTGGTAACACCCCACTTAGCACCAGTAGCGAATAAACCAGTGATAGCTAACATCCACACACTACGGTTGTTAATAGCTTTCTTCAACCGTGACATAGACGATTCGGTCTCAATTTTGCCGTCGGCTTCTTTGACACCAAATTGTTGTGGGAATGGTGGGTTACCACGAAGGGCAAAGAAGGCGAAAATCAAAGCAGCCAGTGGGAAGAAAGCAGTCACACCCAAAGCAGCACGCCAACCGTAGTGAACCATAACCGTTGGGGCGTACAGGTTGATAACGGTCAACCCAAAAGAAGTACACGTGTTAAAGATACCAGTTGCAGTTGCCCGTTTCTTACCATCAAACCATTCAGTGATGATTCCTAAACAAGCTGACAAGTCAGGACCACTGACTAACCCTAAGATGAACCGAAGAGCTAAGCCATCCCAGTAACCTTGCATGAAGACCATGGCCCCCATCACAACTAAGTTACCTAAAACGGCAGCGAGCAGTAACTTCTTGTAGCCAAACTTGTCGGCCAGCATCCCACCGGGTAAAACGGTGATGGCATAACCAATGTAGAAGGCAGTCAGGTAGGAGTTACCTTGTTGAACAGTAAAGTGTAACGAATCAATTGCAGAAGGCATGATTGTCGACCAGGACAACCGAGTAATAAAACTAATTAAGAAGGCAAACCAAATGCCAGCGATAACCATCACTTGGCGGAATGTCCAGTGACTACTTGTGGCTGTAGAATTTTCCATGATAATGCTCCTATCTACCTAATTTCAAAACGATTTTTCTAACATGAGTGGGCTGATCAATCAAGCCATTGGTCCGATGAGGTTCGTGCATGCCAATTAAGACGAAGTCACCTTGATGCAATAAGACTTGGTTGAATGTTGCTGGACGTTGTACATATTGAAGGTCCCTATCCGGATTGTAAGGGGAGAGACCCACAAAATTAGTATCTGGTGAAACGTCGATGCGTTCCTCACCGGATACGATATAGTGTAGATCCAGTCGGTGTTGATGAATTTCAAAATCAAAATTTTCAATGGATTCGGTTTCATATTCAAGCGTTTGAACGTAGAAGCGTTCACCATCTTGGTGACTGCGTCCAAGCGGTGTTTTCGTTAAATCAGTTTGTTGTAGGAAGTTAACAGCTTCCTGAAGACGCTGATAATCTTGCGCATCAAAGGATGCTAAGTTTACGTAGAGCAAGTCGATTCCTCCTCAAGTTTTAGTTAAGCGATTAACTAAAACTCTAAATAAAAAGGCAATACATCAATTGCCGTTATGACGGGCTTATTACAAACAATAGCAAAATTTCTAAAATATAGTTAATCGCTTAACCACCATCAAGCAACGTAAGTGTAAACGATTACAAAAAATAAAGCAAGGGGCTAATGAAAAAATCACAAAGTCTGTTAAGGTGTAAAACGTCCCTTCCGAGTGGCAATTACCTGTTGGTGGTGGGTTTTGACTGTGATCTTCTGCAAGCAAAAAATATGATCATTTTTTTATTTCACAAATTATATTCGGATTGATCTTTAAGATAACACAAAAACCCGTCATTATGATCGCTGGGTGCATTAACGACCGTTATGACGGGCTTAATAGGGGCTATTAAGTTAAAAATTAAAAACTTTGGCGGATAACCTGTTTAGTTGGAATAATTTTAACCTTTGCTGCTGGTTCACTGGAAAAATGGTGATCGAGTTTCTCCTTGATCAGATCCATGGCAGCACAACCAATGGCAAAAGAGTCCTGGCGAATGCAACTGATTCCAGGCTTCATGAGCTGCATCCAATCGAATTCCTCATAGGTTGCGACGCCGAAGTCATCGGGGTAGGTGTACTTTAAACGCTGAGCTGTGATCAACATCTTTTGTAAGACCCGAGAGTTCATAGTAAAGAAGCCGATTTTCTTTTTCTTATCATTAAAGACGGATTTTAAGTGATCGACAAAAAGCGTCATTTCTTTGGGTGAGTCACCGTATGGAATCGTGATGAGGTGGGTGTCATCCAGGTAACCAGTGGCTAATTTAAAACCATCGTAGCGATTTAACCGGGTACTGATGCCTTCAAGTGGCCACGTAACGAAATAGAGTTCGTCATACTTCTGATTAACCATTTGTGTGACCATACTTTTAACGGCGTCGCGGTTATCAGTCACAATAGAATCAATGACACTACGGCGGGCTTGGCGGTCGACGATTACCGTAGTGGCGTTGGAAAGCTGATTGTAGACGTTGCTGTCGGGATTTACCGGATCAATGATTAAGCCGGCAACTTCTTCAGCTCGCAGACGGTTGATATTTTCAATTTCTCGTTGCTCGTCGTTGTTGGAATTGGTGAAGACCATCTTATAGCCGTAAGCCGCACAACGTTCTGAGATCCCAGAAATAACCGGAGAGGTAAAGGGGTTGGTAATGTCGGCAACGGAAACGCCAATCGTTTTGTTTTCATTTTTAGCCAGACTGCGGGCAGTCGTGCTCGGGTGGTAATCGGTTTTGTTGATGATGCCCGCTAGCTTATCACGGGTATTTTGAGACATTTTGGCATAATTGCCATTTAAGTAATTCGAGACCGTTGCCGTGGAAACTTCTCCTAGTTTGGCAATGTCCTTGATTGTAAATTTATCCACGATAAACTCCTTCTAAGATGCAAACATCTTTCACACTGAGTAGTCTTTACTGTTAGTTTAGCATGGTTATCGATCTTGGGGGTCGATAATGATAGCAGAAAGTAAATTAAAACGGTTGCAGATTGGCCGCTAACCAATGCAATCGCTAACAATCCTAACAACAAGTTTTAAATCAACGGTTGACAAACCAGCATAATAGCTTTAGAATTCTTCTTGTAAAGTTAGTTAACCGCTTAACCACATTCTAAATTAAGTTTGATTGAATTACCACCAAATTATTCAGTTTACTGATTTTTAGACCGAATTAACAAGCATTGGGCTTAGCGAACCACCGGAAACAATAAGTTTTTAGTGGAAAGTTAAGCGAATAACTTAATGGCTTGACACCGTGATGCATTTGTAACCGTTGTCAAAGACAAGACACTTTAAGGAGCGTATATCTTATGAGTAAAGCAAAAGTATTAGTTACGGGAATCATTCCAGAAGCCGGATTGACTGAATTACGAGAAGTCTTCGACGTGACTTATGATCCAGAAAAGGAAACACGTGAATGGATTTTAGCCAACCTTGCCCAATTTGATGGTTTACTGTTGATGGGAACTAAGGCTGACCGTGAATTGATTGATGCCGGTAAGAACTTGAAGATTATTACAGCTAACGGTGTTGGTTTTGACCATATTGACATTGCTTATGCTAAGGAAAAAGGCATTGTCGTTTCTAACTGCCCAATGGGTGTTCGGGTACCAACTGCTGAAATGACCTTTGCATTGTTACTGGCTACGGTTCGTCGGTTATACTTTTATGACAAGGTTGTCCGTCGTGGCGATTGGATGGACGTTTCCGAAGAAAAGTACATGGGTATGAGCCTACAAGGCAAGACTTTGGGGATTTACGGTATGGGCCGGATTGGTTCCGAAGTTGGTCGCTTCTGCCAAGCTTTGGGCATGAAGGTTATTTACAACGATGTTCGTCGGCTTGACAGCGACTTGGAAGCCAAATTAGACGTGACTTACGTTGACTTTGACACGTTGGTTAAGACTGCGGATGTGATTACGTTGCATGCACCAGCTCTGCCATCAACGACAGGTATCTTCAACGCAGATGTCTTCAGTAAGATGAAGAACACGGCCTACATTGTCAATGCTGCTCGGGGTGTTCTGATCAAGGAAGCTGATTTAGTTACTGCCTTAAAGACCGGCCAAATCGCTGGTGCTGGCTTAGACGTCTTTGAAAATGAACCAAACGTTTCTGCTGACTTACGCGCTTTGGACAACGTCATCATGTCGCCTCACGCTGGGACTGGGACTTTAGAAGCGCGAGTTGCGATTGCTCAAGAAGCTTCTCGCAACTTGATCTCATTCATCCGCGACGGCAAGCCTTTGAATCACGTGAACGCCTAAGTAAGCATCGTCTCAATGAAGATAGTTAATTGAAACTGGTCCAAGTGAACCACTCTGTTACAGGAGTGGTTCTGCTTTACAGTTTTGGTTAACCGGTTAACAAAGAATCTGGAGGAAATACATTGAAGTTCGAAAAGATTTTCAAAGATGAGTTAGATCACTGTTACGCCATTATGCGGTTACAGCAGGGCGACCACGACTTTATTGTGGTGGCTTCGGAAGAAAACAAGCCTTGTTACGCCTACGATTTGAATAATGATTATCAACGAACGACCGTCTGGCCCGATGTTGGAGGAACCATGACGATGGTTCAAATTCCTGGGACATTAAACTTTTTGGCCACCCAGAAGTTCTATCCTGGTTTTAATTCAGCGGCTTGCCGGATCGTCAAGGAAACCTTTAACGGTCAGGACTGGGATCAAACGATCGTTGGGGACTTCCCATACATCCACCGTTTTGACATTCTTCCTAAGGCCGATGGTAAAGGTTACTGGTACGTGGGCTGCTCTATTGCCAACTCCAAAAAGGATACTGACGACTGGACGGATCCTGGCAAGGTTTGGGTCGGTGACTATGACGATGATGCTGCTCGAGTGGATAATTTGCGGGCTCTGCCTGACTTCACATTGACAAAGAACCATGGTTACAAGCGGATGAACGGCTATTCGCTGATTACCGGCGTTCAAGGGATTTTCAAATTAACGCCACCCACGGCAACAGCTGATTGGCAGTTAGAACAATTGTCAGACATTGAAACTTCAGATATTTTCAGTGCTGATATTAACCAAGATGGTCGAGAAGAATACTTGACGATTGAAGGTTTCCACGGCCCATATCTACGCGTGTCAGATGATCACTTCAACTCTATCGCGCGCAGCGAAGCGGACACCCCGTTTGGCCATGCCATTTGGGGTGGTAAGTTAGGCAACCGAGACTACTTCATCTTTGGGTGGCGATCTGGTAAGCAAAATCTGGAATTGATCACCAGTGATCACCTGGATGCACAATTGATCGACCAACAAGTTGGCCCAAGTAACGTAACTGTTTACGAAAAGAATGGTCAGACTTACCTGTTGTCCGCTAACCGTGAAGCCAATCAAGTCGCTATTTACGCCATCGACATCGATTAGGAGGCTGTAACCATGGCAAACCACTTTTTAACGATTGATAACGGCGGAACAAATACAAAGGTAGCAATCTTTGATGAGCAGGGTAACCAGGTAGCGGTTACAGCATTTCCGACGAAGAATCAGGAGCCGCATCCTGGCTTTCATGAAATTGATTTAAATGAACTGCGAAAAGATCTAGGCGTTGCCATTCAGTCTGCATTACACAAAGCCCAACTTAACGGTGATGAAATCACGGGGATTTCGACGGTAGGGCATGGTAAGGGTTTGTACGTCTTGGATCAGCAGCATCAGATTTTTATGAACGGCATTCTCTCAGCAGATGACCGCGCTGAGAAACTGGCGATCGGATTCGAACAACGGGTTCATGAAATCTTTGACATTAGTCACCAACACGTAATGGCTAGCCAAGCGCCAGTTATCTTGCGATGGCTGAAGGATAATGATCCGCAGCGTTATCAGAAGATTGGGACAGTTTTGTCGAATAAGGACTTCGTGCGCTTCTTGTTGACCGGCGAGATTTGCCAGGAAATTGGCGATGTCTCTGGTAATAATTTGATTAATCTGGATACGCAGACTTATGATTCACGGCTGTTTGACTTCTTCGGAATTCCGGAGATAACACAGAAGATGCCCCGACTGGTACAGGCAACGGATCTCTGTGGTCATGTTTCTGAGGAAGCTCAGCAACTCACGGGTATTCAAGCAGGAACCCCCGTCTTTGGAGGGATGTTTGATATTGATGCCTGTGCGATTGCAACGGGTGTTTTAGACAACGATAAGTTCAGCCTGATTGCCGGAACATGGAACATGAATATCTTTCCCAATGACAAAATGGCACCGGAAGATAGTGGGCTGATGAACTCTATCTTTCCTACTGGGAAGAAGCTAATTGAAGCTTCCAGCCCCACTTCAGCTGGTAACTTAGCTATCGTCATTAAGATGTTAATGACAGCGGAGCAACGAGATGCCGAGGCCAGTGGCAAGTCGATTTATGACAACTTGGAAGTCTTCTTGGAGAACACGGATGCGACATTTTCTAAATTGATTTACTTCCCGTTTTTGTACGGCAGTAATGCGGACCCTGACGCTTCGGGGGCATTTATTGGACTGCGCAGTGCGACAACCAAATCAGAAATGATTCGGGCAGTCTATGAAGGGATTGCCTTTGCCCACCGATACCACGTTGAGAAGTTGTTGAAGGTCTTAGGTCATCAACCACAGGTCGTTCGGATGTCCGGCGGTGGGACCAATTCACCTAGTTGGGTGCAAATGTTTGCGAATATTTTGAATTTGCCAGTTGAATTGGTCACGGCTAATGAATTAGGCGGCTTGGGCGGTGCCATCACTTCTGCTGTAGGGGTTGGTCAATACCCAGACCTAGAAACAGCGGTTGCTCAGATGTCGCGGGTCAAGGTGCGTTATGAACCACAGCCTGATCAGGTGGCATTGTATGACCAAAAGTACCGATCTTACGTCAGCTTGTTAACCGCGTTAGATGGCCATTGGCAGGACTTGAAGAACTTTCAGGAGGGTGTAGCAAAGTGACAGTGAATGCACTAGGAATTTATGAAAAAGCATTACCGCAAGATTTAACTTGGGAAGAAAAGTTTAATTTAGTTCATGAATTGGGCTTTAACTTTTTGGAATTCTCAATTGATGAAAGTGACGAACGTCTGGCCCGGTTAGATTGGACCAAGGAAGAGCGGACGGCCTTTCGGGAAGCTATGTGGCGGACCAATAGCCGAATCAATACCATGATGTTGTCCGGCCACCGTCGTTTTCCACTGGGATCAGCCGATTCCAAAGTTCGTGCCAAAGCTTTGGAAATGATGCAAAAGGCGATTGACTTGGCAGTGGACTTGGGTATCCGTAACATCCAAATGGCAGGATACGATGTTTACTACGAAAAGAAAACTGTCCAGTCACGAGAATACTTCACTGAAAATCTGGCGAAGTGTGTGCACATGGCCGCTGAAAAATTAGTCACGCTATCTATTGAAACGATGGATGACCCGTTCATTAACTCAATGACTAAGATTGCGCATTATAAGTCAATGATTAAGAGTCCATTTTTGCAAGGGTACCCTGATTTAGGTAACATTTCAGCTTGGCCAGAAAATAACGTTGTTGAGGATTTGGAAAACAACATCGAACATGTTGCGGCAGTTCACTTGAAAGATACATTGCCGGTTACGCCAACCTTTAAAGGGAAGTTCAAGGAAGTCCCATTTGGAGAAGGCTGCGTGGATTTTGAGGGATGCTTACGCTTGCTTGAACGGCTAAATTATTCAGGAAGCTACACCATTGAAATGTGGACCGGAACGACTGATGATGCTGTTGAAGAAGTCAAGGCGGCTAAGCGTTTCTTTGACCAGCTATTTGAAAAGGTTGGCATCACGCAGGAACCCGTTAAAGTCACCAATTAAAAGGAGAATGATCACATGCTTGAAAAATTAAAACAAGAAGTCTATGACGCTAACATGCGTTTGCCAGAACTGGGTCTGGTCTCATTTACTTGGGGCAATGTTTCCGGAATCGACCGGGAAAAAGGCCTGTATGTCATCAAGCCATCGGGTGTCGACTACAACGATTTGAAGCCAGCTGACATGGTAGTTGTGAACTTGGACGGTAAAGTTGTTGAAGGGGAGATGAACCCATCCAGCGATACGCCAACGCATACGTACCTGTACAATCATTTTCCTAAGATCGGTGGCATTGTGCACACGCATTCCCCTTGGGCTGTCTCATTTGCTGGTGCTAAGATGGATGTACCAGCAATGAATACGACGCATGCGGATACTTTTTATGGGGATGTGCCCGCAGCGGATGCACTGACTAAGCAAGAAATCGAAGAAGATTACGAAGGCAACACGGGGAAAACCATCGTTAAGACCTTTAACGAACGGGGACTGGATTATGAGGCAATTCCTGCTGCATTGGTTAGTCAACACGGACCGTTTGCTTGGGGACCAACCCCAGACAAGGCAGTTTACAACGCCAAGGTCTTAGAAGTTGTGGCCGAAGAGGACTATCACACGTTACAATTGACGCGGGCTAACCGCGAATTACCACAATACTTGTTAGACAAGCACTACTTACGTAAGCATGGGGCTAACGCTTACTATGGTCAAAACAATGCCCATTCAAAGGATCACGCCGCTCGCGAAAACTAAGCTAACTTCATCTCCAGAGGTTATTGGTGTGGTCAAAGCAAGTGACTAGGGCAGTATTGAACATAAAAAAGGTACCGGAACCTCTCAAGGATTCCGATACCTTTTCGTTTACGCAAAATTCATGTTAAGCCAAAGCACCCATTGGATCCCAAGGGGCTAAGACCGTTGGTTCTTCCGTTTCTTGGATGTGCTTCAGGTCGTCAGGCAGGAATTGCTTGTTGACGACGACTTGGTAGCAATATTCGTCCATCCAGGCGTCGCTCATGACGAAGTAGCCCTTGGTACCGACCTTTTCGCCCCATGAGTTTTCAACCTTCCACTTGGTTGGTTGACCGTCGACCAAGTCCACACCAGTCAAGACCATGGCGTGGGTCATCAAGCTTTCCCCGTAGTCCAGGCGTTCAGCCTTGGTCGTGGAGAAGTCGATGTTGAAGAGGGCATCCTTGTCGTAGTACTTGGTGTCCATGATGCCCTTTTGCCGTTCGGAAGATTGACCGACATCACAGCCGAACCAAACGGATTGACCGGCTTGCAGCTGCTTAATGGCCAATTGTTTGAAGTCCTTCATCGAAACGTTCAAGTGCTTGACTTGACGGCCACTGACCACGTTACCCAGCATTTCTACCGTGTAGGTGTGGTTGTATGGCTTGTCAGCGGTTGGGGCGTTGATGATGGAAACGTAATCGTTTAAGTCCCAATCCACATACTTGTCGAAGAATGACTTTGGCGTCAAGCCCTTGTCGATGTGGTAGTTCTTGTCATCGTCGCGGTATTCGAAGTCAAATTTGTCGACTGGTTGGCCCAAGGAGAAGCTCAGTAAGCGGTAAACTTCACCCAGCATCTTATCCTTGGCAGCGGCGATATCCGCATCACTGGCCTTGTCAGCGACCAACTTCCGCAGAGTCATAGCGTCCTTGCGCAGTTTTAAGTTCAGCGTGCTGTTCAGTTCGCTAGACTTGGAGCTGTTGTAGGTTTCGGGCATGACCGACTTGGGCACGATCCCGTATTTTTGAATGATGGCACACAGCATGTCCCATTGCCCACCGTCTTGTTGCGGGGTCGCCATTAAGAAGGCCACCTTGCGGCTAGACGTTGGTTGGTCAGCAGTGGCCAACACATTTTCGTAGAAGTAGTTGGCTTTTTCAAATTTATCCCAGAAGTTCGTGTAGTTCTGCGATAATTCGAAATCGCTCAAATGAAACAGGTCGGCTAAGTGATGACGCATCGTGTTCAATGCGGCAAACATCCAGCAACGGCCACTTTGCTTTTGGTTGGCAACTTTCCCAGTGTCCAAATCAATGGAGAACACGGGAGTCATGTCGGTTTCAGAAGCGTAATCGGCAGAGGTTGCTAAGATACCTTGGTGGCTGACAGCACGTTCCAAAACCTTTGCGGTGGGGTCAGCAGCTAAAGCTTGTTGATAACGGGCGGTTTGATCCGCCGTGATTTCTTTACTCAATGACGTCACTCTCCTATCTTATTCTCTCATTGTACTCCAATCTTCTCATTTTTTGTATAGGGAAACGAAAAGTTGGGGATTTTTCATCACGAGCCTGGGACAAGATCTCCCAGGCTCGTGATGATACGCCTCGTCGGCCAGTCTTCCGGTTCACCGTTAATACTTAAGTAAAAAGAGATTGTCGGCCAATTGGTTAACAATCTCTCTCATTAGATTAGTCGTAGTTCAAGTGTTTGTCTTGATCCAAGGCGTTGATTGCCGCAATTTCTTCGGCGGTCAGGTTGAAGCCGGAAATTTCAAAGTTTTCCCGTACCCGCGCTGGCTTGGAAGACTTGGGGAAGACCACGAAGCCGGTGTCGACTTGCCACCGTAAGACGATTTGGGCCGGGGACTTGCCATACTTGTCGGCCAGTTTGGTGATGACCGGGTCTTCGAGGATCAGATGGCCGTGGCCAATTGGGGAGTAGCCTTCATTGACGATGCCGTTGTCCGTGTCGAATTTTCCCAGCTCGGCTTGCACCTTGTACGGGTGGCGTTCGATCTGGTTGACCATGGGCTTAACGGTCGCCATGGCAAAGACCTGTTTCAGTTGGTCTTGGGAAAAGTTGGAGACCCCAATAGCGCGAACTTTCTTTTGCTTATACAGGGTTTCCAGGGCGCGCCAGGTGTCTAACGTCAGGTCAAAGTTCTCTTCGTTGGGCCAGTGAATCAGGTAGAGGTCCAGGTAGTCCAATTGCAGGTCGTTCAACGTCTGATCGAAAGCGGCCAGCGTCTTGTCGTAGCCTTGATCGGCGTTCCAGACTTTGGACGTGATAAACAAGTCGGACCGGTCGACGTCGGAAGCCTTGATGGCCGCACCCACGGCAGGTTCATTGCCGTAAATGTGGGCACAATCTAAATGCCGATAACCCGCGTCCAACGCCGTCTTGATGGCGGCCGGAACGTCCTTACTGTCGATTAAGTAGGTGCCGAATCCTAACATGGGGATGGTGACGCCGTTACTTAACTGTGTCGTTTCCATGAAATTACCTCGCTCATTTAAGATTTTTAAAATCACTTATATTTATATGATACACTACTGTGCGAATGGTTTCATGGTTGACGCTTGTTAGTTACTGGGTAAGCCGGGTGACAGGGGAGGTGCTGGCTGTCGCTGGCGGTGGTTGTTCAGGTTTATTGACCGCGTAGTGGGAGCTGAACACAAAAAAGCGAGCTTGGGACAAAACCTCCCACTCTCGCCAGAAATCAGTTTAATTTAATTTAGTCGCGGGCGTTCAAGACTTCCGGACCGTCTTGGCGGCCGACGATGACCGTGTTGACCGTGTCTAAGAACAGGCCGTGTTCCACGACGCCAACGATACCATTTAAGGTGTTGGCGAGTTCGTGGGGGTGGTCGATGCGACCCAGATGCAGGTCGATGATGTAGTTCTTGGAGTCAGTCAGCACGTGGCTACCGTCTTCTTTCATGCGGAAGCTAGGGTTGAAGCCCATCTTGTCCAGCTTTTCCAGGACGTGGCTGGAGCCAAAGGGAATGACTTCCAAAGGCAACGGGAACTTGCCCAGGTGGTGGACCATTTTACTTTCGTCGACGATCCACATGTTCTTGGTGGAGTTGATGGCGACGATCTTTTCCCAGAGGTGAGCGGCCCCGCCACCCTTGATACCTTGGAAGTTGTCGTCGATTTCATCGGCACCGTCAATGGTCAAATCAAGGTGGTCGACTTCATCCAATTGCTTGATGGTGATGCCCAGTGATTCGGCTTGCTTGGCAGAACGGTCGGACGTGGCGACCCCGACAATGTTCAAGCCTTCGTTTTTCACGCGTTCGCCCAAAGCGTCGATCATGTAGCGAACGGTCGACCCAGTTCCAATTCCTAAAATCATACCGTCTTGAACGTACTTAACGGCTTCTTGACCCACTAAAGCTTTCAATGCGTTTTGATCCATGTGAACTACTCCTCTTCTGTGTGTAGGTGTAAGGCGACTGGTTTGACCGCCGCGTCACCGGTGACGGGTAACTGATGATCCGCCAAGAGTGCTTGGTCGGCGGGATGCTGGCTGAAGTATCGCTTGGCGTACGGATCGAGCAATTTAACCGTGACCTGCGCGGCAGTTGCCAGTTCGGTAAAACGTTTTATCAGCTGGTCAGCTAACGTGGTGGCAGACTGTGAGGGCCGGACGAAGATTTGTTCCAACACCCAGCTAGTGTTGCTCAACCGCAAATAATGCAGGCGCGCCAACAGCTGTTCATCTTGCACCACTTGTAATTGGCCAGGCTGTTCCGTAATCGTCATGGGTGAACTCCTTTCATGACCAGTCTCACTTTTAATTCTGGTCTATCGGCGAGGGATTGTCAACTCCTTTTGCCCAGAAAAAATGTGGCTGGCGAACATACTTTTGCTGGTAATCTGCGGGCAGGTTGCTTATGCTTAGAGAGGTTAATGTAAACGGCGGCTGTGGCGACCTAGGCCAATCGGGTATTTGCCTGCTTGTCGAGTAGGGACCTGGCGGCAAATCGTTTTGGCCACCGGTGCAGCTTAACGACCGGCTCACCAGTAAATTTAGGGATTGCGTCTGGGCAGATTCATGGTAAAATGAAACACTCACGGTTGCCGCCTAGACCAGTCGGTAGGTGGTCAACCATTTGAATGCGTCACTAGCCGTTCGCTTTAACAAATAACAGTGTAAAATATTATCGAGGGAGTGCTTGTCATGCAACGCGGATTTGAAATTGTCAGTAAATATGCCAACCAGGGGATCAAGCTGCCGTACCGAACCACGAAACAGGCCGCTGGCTACGACTTTGAGTGTGCGGCGGATTTCACGTTGCCTTCCATTTGGCACCATGACTTGTTGCACGCCTTCAAGCGGTTGCGGCACCAAGATGAGCTGACCACCGAAGAGCTGTTGGCGGGGCAAAGTGACCTCAAGCCTTGGTTGGTTCCCACGGGGATCAAGGCCTACATGCAGCCGGGCGAGGTGTTGATTCTGGCCAACCGTTCCAGCAATCCGTTGAAGCACAGCTTGATTTTACCCAATGGTATTGGCGTGATCGACGCGGATTACTACAACAACGAAAAGAATGAGGGTGAAATTTTCGTTCAATTAATTAACGTGGGGCTAAAAGATCAGGTCATTAAAAAAGGTCAGCGCATCGCCCAAGGGCTGTTCATGCCTTATCTGCTGGCGGATGACGAGCAGGCACCACAACAGCAACGGACCGGCGGCTTTGGCTCCTCGGACCGTAACTAAAACTTTAGAAATAGACCTGACAGACTAGTGGGGGATTGCCCGCTAGATATGCTAAAATAAAGGTATTCAGACTAAGAAAAAGGGGGATCTTCGTGGCTAAACCAAGAACAACTTATGTTTGTCAAAATTGTGATTACAGTTCACCGCGCTATCTGGGACGTTGCCCAAATTGTGGCGAGTGGAACACCATGGTGGAAGAAGTTGTGACACCAACTGCCGCTAAGGCCAAGCCGCAATCGACGCGGACCGCAATTGGTAGCGAACAGTCCCGCCCCCAATTGATGAAAGACATTAAACATTCAACGGAGACACGGACCAAGACCCAGATGGAAGAGTTGAACCGGGTCTTGGGTGGCGGTATCGTGGCCGGTTCCTTGATTTTAATCGGTGGGGATCCCGGCATTGGGAAATCCACGCTGCTGTTACAGGTATCTGGTCAGTTGAGCGAAACGGGGGGCAAGGTTCTCTACGTTTCCGGGGAAGAAAGTGCCTCACAGATCAAGATGCGCGCGGACCGGTTAGTCGTCAACAGCGACAATTTGTACCTGTATCCGGAAACGGACATGGCCAGCATCCGGGCCAACATCGAGCAGATGCAGCCGGACTACGTGGTCATTGACTCCGTGCAGACCATGCAGGCCCCGGGGATCGAGTCGGCCATTGGGTCGGTCTCGCAGATTCGCGCCGTGACCGGTGAATTGATGCAGATTGCCAAGACCAACGGCATCACCATCTTTGTGGTCGGTCACGTGACCAAGGGTGGCGCGATTGCCGGACCCAAGATCTTGGAACACATGGTGGATACCGTGCTGTACTTTGAAGGCGATTTGCACCACACCTACCGGATCTTACGGGCGGTCAAGAACCGCTTTGGCTCGACCAATGAGCTGGGCATTTTTGAAATGCGCGAGGGCGGTCTCTATGAAGTCGCCAATCCGTCGGAAATTTTCCTGGAGGAACGGCTTAAGGATGCGACCGGTTCGGCCATCGTCGTGTCGATGGAAGGCACGCGGCCCATCTTGGTCGAAGTCCAGGCGTTGATCACGCCGTCGGTCTTCGGTAACGCGCAACGTACCTCGAGTGGGCTGGACCGCAACCGGGTCTCACTACTGATGGCGGTGCTGGAAAAACGGGCCAATCTGATGCTCCAAAACCAGGATGCTTTCTTGAAGGCGGCCGGGGGCGTTAAGCTAGATGAACCTGCCATTGACCTGGCCATTGCGCTGGCGATTGCCTCCAGTTACCGGGATACCGCGACCGCGCCGACCGATTGTTTCGTCGGAGAAGTTGGCTTGACCGGGGAAATCCGGCGGGTCAACCGGGTCGAATCCCGGGTCGCCGAGGCCAAGAAACTCGGTTTTAAACGGATCTTTGTTCCTAAGAATAATCTGCAGGGCTGGACCGCACCAGACGGCATCGAAGTCGTTGGCGTGTCCACGTTACGGCAGACGTTAAAATTAGCCCTCGGCGTGTAGCGTCAGGGACCTTGAAGGGAGGTGAACAAATATGCGTAAAAAAACGGTTGTTTTAATTATCTTCGCCATCTTAGGTGGAGTCATGGGAGCGGCGTACTTCTCCCGGCTCTGGCTCTTGATGGGGATGACCAACCGCTTGATTGACAACGTCTTCGTGAATATTTTGCTTGGAGCCATTATTTTCCTCATTCTCGGATTACTCTTCGCGGGCGTGATTTTGCGGTTGATCAATCGGATTGAGACTTACCTGAACAAGCAAAACCCCATGACCATTATCTTTGGGAGTTTACTCACCATCGTGGGGCTGGCGTTAGCCTTATTGATTTCACAATTTCTGTTTCACGTGCCATCCTTCTTCATTGGCACGGTGATTCCGTGGATCTTGATGCTTCTGTTTGGCTACTTTGGCTTCCGCATTGGGGCCCGCTTGAGCAAGATTCGGTTAGAAGAGTGGCGCAAGCTGTTCCAACCGCGGGGTAAAAAGGCCGAAGAAGAGGCTGACAAGAAGGTCTTGGACAAGGAGACCGAACCGAATTTCCACCATTATAAGATTTTGGATACCAACATCTTAATTGACGGACGGATTTACGATTTGGCCAAGACGGGCTTTCTGGAAGGCACGCTGCTGGTGCCCAACTTTGTCCTGTACGAGTTGCAGTACATTGCGGATTCCAGCGACTCCATCAAACGCGTCCGGGGTCGGCGCGGGCTGGACATCTTGAACAAGTTACAAAATGAACACATCATGCCCATCGAGATGTACGAAGGCGACTTCGAAGACATCCCCGAGGTCGATAGTAAATTGATTGCCTTGGCCAAGCAAAACGGCGGGGTCATCGTGACCAATGATTACAACTTGAACAAGGTCATCCAGTTCCAAAACGTCCAGGTCTTAAACATCAACTCTTTAGCCAACGCCTTGAAGCCACGGGTCATTCCGGGAGAAAATCTCCACGTAATGGTCGTGAAAAACGGGACGGAACGGCAACAAGGGGTGGCCTACCTCGACGACGGCACCATGGTCGTGGTCGAAGACGGTCGTTACTTCATCAACAAGCAATTGGATGTGGTCGTCACCAGTGCCATTCAAACGGATGCTGGTCGTATGATCTTCGCCAAGCCGCTGCATTCAACGAAGAACATCGAAGACCAAAAGAAAGCGAACAAGGGCAACGCCACGACGGGAAAGAATTCGAAGTCATCGCGTTAACGCCTAAGAGAGTGGGCCGAAAGGCGATTGGCTAGCTGCCTGTTGGCGCACGTTTCAGTTATTTAAAGTTAACACGCAAGAGTCTGGACCAAGTGTTGTCCAGGCTCTTTTTATTAACGGAAGGTTGAAGGACGAAAATCAGTTGGAATCATTGTTATCATGCGACTCGTGGCGTTAAGATTGCTCGTTGACAGCTTCACAGCGGAAACTGACCGCCTACCGTTCGCCAAATATGGATTGGAACGCTGGGGCGGATCGAGCCAACGAGCGGTCTCGACACCTCGTTTTGAGCCGAAGGTCGCATTTCAAAGACGCCAGTTGTCTAGGCGGCCAGCACAAGCCCGTATTGCCGCCAGAAAGTCCCCCAAAAACAAATTTTTCCAGCGGATTAGGAGTGAGTCCTTTCTTTTTCCGCTTGAGCATTGTAAAATTAAGACATTCTGTCATAATTGACTATTGATTATGAATAAAACTTTTAGAAAGAGGCGCAAACGTTTTGGCGAAAAATTCAATTCGGGTTCGGTACGCACCGAGCCCAACCGGTCATTTACACATTGGTAATGCCCGGACAGCCATTTTTAACTATTTATTTGCCCGTCACAACAAGGGTAAGTTCATCATTCGGATCGAGGATACGGATACGAAACGGAACATTGCTGATGGTGAACGGAGCCAATTAGAAAACTTAAAGTGGCTTGGTTTGGATTGGGACGAAGGTCCTGACGTCGGTGGCGACTACGGTCCTTACCGTCAGTCTGAACGCCGTGACATTTACACCCCACTGATCCAACAACTGTTGGACGAAGGCAAGGCTTACGAATCTTACCGGACAGAAGAAGAACTGCAAGCCGACCGGGAAGCGCAAAAAGCCCGCAAAGAAATGCCACACTACGAATACGAATACGCTGGGATGACCGAAGATGAAAAGGCTGCGGCCATCGCTGACGCCAAGGCTAAAGGCTTAAAGCCAGTGATTCGGTTCCGCGTGCCAAAGGATGAAGTCTTTGAATGGGACGACATGGTCAAGGGCCACGTTTCTTTCAACTCCGATACCATCGGGGGAGACTTCGTCATTGCCAAGCGCGATGGCATGCCAACCTACAACTTTGCCGTGGTTGTTGACGACCACAAGATGGCCATCAGTCACGTCTTCCGGGGCGATGACCACGTGGCCAACACGCCTAAGCAATTGATGATCTACCAAGCATTCGGCTGGGAAGCCCCTAAGTTTGGGCACATGAGCTTGATCATCAGCAAGGATACCGGTAAGAAGTTATCCAAGCGTGACGAATCCGTCTTACAATTCATCGAACAATACCGCGAATTGGGTTACCTGCCAGAAGCCATGTTCAACTTCATTCTGTTGTTGGGCTGGTCACCAGTGGGTGAAGACGAAATCTTTAACCGTAAGCAATTCATCAAGATGTATGATGAAACGCGGTTGAGTTCTTCACCAGCCACCTTTGACAGTGATAAGCTGGAATGGTTGAACAACCGTTACGTCAAGGATGCCGATGACAGTACGATCATGGACCTGGCCTTGAAGCAATTGATCAAGGCTGGCAACATTCCGGCTAACCCAGACAACCAAACGATTGAATGGGCACGTCAACTGATCAACCTGTACAAGCGGCAAATGAGCTACATGGCGCAAATCAACGACATGGCCTCGGTCTTCTTTGAAGAACCCGACCAAGTCAGCGGGGAAGCCTTTGATGAAATCAATAACGAAACGGCACCCGTCGTTTTGAAGGAATTCGCTGCGCAGATCGAAAAGCTCGACCTCTTTGACTCCGTGGAAATCTTCCACGTGATCAAGGCTGTTCAAGCCAAGACGGGCATCAAGGGTCGGCAATTATGGATGCCGATTCGAATTGCGGTGACCCACGAAATGCACGGGCCAGAATTACCAGAATCCATTGAATTAGTGGGACGGGAGACCGCCTTACAACACATTCACCAGACCTTAGCCCAATTAGAAGGCTAATGATTTGGTAAAGAAGCCGGATGAGGGCCAATTGGCGCTTCATTCGGCTTCTTTGTTGTCGCCGGAATATGCTACAATGGACCTAACTCATTTAGTCGGGTGGCCTGGTCGGTGTTGGTTAGGGCCCAGGCTGAATTTAACTAATGAAGCGAAAGGAGCTTCGGCATGCTCAAAGTTTTTAATACCATGACTCGCCAAAAAGAAACATTCGAACCCATTACTCCGGGAGTGGTCAACATGTACGTGTGTGGCCCGACCGTTTACAATTACATTCATATTGGGAATGCGCGTAGTGCCATTGCCTTTGACACTATTCGCCGGTACTTTGAATACCGAGGCTACCAGGTGAAATACGTGTCTAATTTCACCGACGTCGATGATAAAATGATTAACGAAGCCCGCAAGGAAGGCATCACGGTGCCGGAATTAGGGGACAAGTTTATTGCGGCTTTCAAGGAAGATACGGCGGCGCTAAACATTGAACCCGCCACGGTCAATCCGCGGGCGACGGACCACATCCCCGAAATCGTGGCCTTTGTCCAGGACCTGATCGATAAGGGCTATGCCTATCCGGTCGATGGGGACGTGTACTACCGCGCCCACAAGTTTGCACACTATGGGGAATTGGCCCATTTGAACCTGGATGATTTGGAAGAGGGCGCTTCGCAGCACACCAACGATGAGGAGACGGCGCGTAAGGAAGATCCCGTTGACTTCGCCCTGTGGAAGGGCGCCAAGCCGGGGGAAATCTCCTGGCCTTCCCCATGGGGTGCCGGGCGGCCGGGCTGGCACATTGAGTGCTCGGTCATGTCGACGCACTATCTGGGCGATACCTTTGACATCCACGGCGGTGGCGAAGACCTGATCTTCCCACACCACCAAAACGAAATTGCCCAAAGTGAGGCCAAGACCGGCAAGCCATTTGTCCACTACTGGCTGCACAACGGCTTCGTCACGGTGGGGGATGATGATGAGAAGATGAGCAAGTCGCTGGGGAACTTCGTGACGGTCCACGACATTTTGAAGACCGTCAATCCCCAAACGCTGCGCTTCTTCATGGCCACGACGCAGTATCGCCGGCCGATTCAATACACCCAGCAAAACCTGGACACTGCGGAACGTAACCTGGAACGCCTACAGACGGCCTATGACAACATGGGCTACCGGCTCAAGGATGCCGAAGCCGGCAATGATCCCAAGGTGGAACAAGAAACGCGGCAAATCGTGGCCGACTACATCGACGCCATGGATGACGACTTTAATGTGCAAAATGGGGTCGCGGAAGTCTTCGAACTCTCCCGGCTCGGCAACGTTTACGCGGAACGGCCCGTGGTCTTTGCCGGTACGTTGAAATTCATGCGGCAAACGCTGGCGGAATTGTTGAGCGTCTTTGGCGTGAAGCTGACGGCCGCCGCTGAATTAGATGACGACCGGATTCAAGGCCTGATCGACGAGCGGTTGGCTGCACGTAAGGCCCGCAACTTTGAACGCAGTGATGAGATTCGGGAACAATTGAAGAATCAAGGAATTATTTTGGAAGACACGCCCCAAGGGACGCGTTGGCGAAAGGGAAATTAATGACAACTGAAGTAGATTATCAACAATTAAACGGGGTGGCACTGGCCTACATGGGGGATGCCGCTTACGAGGTCATCATTCGGCGGCACCTGATTGCGGCTGGTTTAGCCAAGCCCAATCATTTGCAAAAGAAGGCGACCCATTACGTCTCGGCCAAAGCCCAAGCGGCGTTGATCGACCTGATGGAACAAGACGGGATTTTGAGTGAGGACGAATGGACCATGTTCAAGCGCGGGCGCAATGCCAAGAGCTACACCCACGCCAAGAACACGGATGTCGTGACCTACCGCATCTCCACCGGGTTTGAAGCCTTGATGGGCTATCTGGCGTTGAGCGGACAGCAAGACCGGGTGGATGAACTCGGCCAGTGGTGCATTGAACAAGTAGAAGCGGGGCGGACTGAATAATGACAGAAAATCAAGCAAACACGGAAACCAGCAGCGACTTTGTGATCGGTCGGCACCCAGCCGTCGCCGCTCTGCGCAGCCAACAGGCCATCAACAAGGTCTTCTTGCAAAGCGGGCTCAAGGCCGAGGCCATCGACGAGATTCGCCAGTTGGCCAAGAAGCGCCATTTGGTCATCTCCGAGGTGCCTAAGCAAAAATTAGACCTCTTGACGGACCACCAAAATCACCAAGGCGTCGCACTGGGCGTGGCGGCCTTTGCCTATGCCACGATCGATGACCTCTTCGCCAACGCCGACAAGGCCGGCGAAGCACCGTTCTTCTTGATCCTGGACGGCGTCGAAGATCCCCACAATCTGGGCTCCATCTTGCGGACGGCCGATGCCAGTGGCGTGCACGGGATCATTATCCCCAAGCGCCGAGCGGTCGGCTTGACGTCCGTGGTGGCCAAGACCTCGACTGGAGCCATTGAACGGGTACCCGTTGCGCGGGTCACCAACCTGGTCAACACGGTCAAGGAACTGAAGGACCGCGGCTTGTGGGTCTTCGGGACCGACATGGCCGGGACCGATTACCGCGACTGGAACGCCAAGGGCGCCAGTGCGCTCATCATCGGCAATGAAGGCAAGGGCATTTCCCGACTCTTGAAGGAAACGGTCGATGAGATGTTGACGATCCCGATGGTCGGCCAAGTCCAAAGCTTAAACGCCAGTGTGGCCGCGGGCCTGTTGATGTATCAAGGGTTTAGCTCACGGCATCCCGTGCAACACTGAGCTAACGGCATGAGCGAGGGAGCAAGTCAATGAAAGAGGACATTTTAATTGTTGATGCCTATAACATGATTGGCAACTGGCCCAAACTCAATCGGCTCAAGTTAACGGACCGGTTACCCGAGGCCCGCGACGAGTTGCTGAACATGCTGGCCAATTATAAGAAATTACGTGATGCCAAAATCACCGTGGTCTTTGACGCGATGTACGTGCCGGGCATCTCCAAGAGTTACAAGCAGTTCGACTTGGAGGTCGTCTGGACCAATCGTGACGAGACGGCGGATAGTTATATTGAAAAATTAGCGAAGGAACGGCAGACGCGCTTCACCCAAGTGACGGTAGCCACCAGTGACCAAGCCGAGCAGTGGACCATCTTTTCGGAAGGGGCCTTGCGGATTCCGGCGGGCGAACTCCTGAGAGACATCGAGCGCGCCCAAAACGAAGTGAAGCAAACGGCCCGTGAATTCGCGGATCGCGGCATCGTCCGCAAGTCGCCATGGAACGACCAACAGCTCTACAAGCTGGAAAAGTTGCGTGACCAAATGATGGCGCAACCGGAAAAGGCGGCCAAGCGGTCTAAGGCAAAGAAAAAGCGTGGGCCCAAGGGCGATTAGCCGGCGAGCGGTGTTAAGCGAAGCCGGCTGCCCGTTGGCGCACGTTTCGGTTATTTAAGGGTAACGTCTGAAAGCCTGGGAAGCTCCCAGGCTTTTTTTGCATACACTGGGGTGGCCTTGCCGTCCGTCCAATATGGGCTGGAACGTTACCTAGCCAGTTGTCTATGGTTATCAGGAACCACCGCTGGTAATGGTTATTGGCAACCATCCTCGGAGCCGAAAGTGGCGTGAAATCCAGGCTCAGCCGAAGAATTTACCAGTCCTGCCAATGCAGCTCCCCCTCAGTAATGCATGTCCACAAGTGATGGTAAAGCAGTTGCCATCGCCGCAGATTTAACTGGGGGTCAAGCTGGAAATCTTTAAACAAGTGGTCACTGGCAACCACCACCGTAGCCGAAAGTGGCGTAAAATCTGCGCTCAGCCGAGGGGTTTGCCAGTCCCGCCAATGCAGCTCCCCCTCAGTAATGCATGTCCACAAGTGATGGTAAAGCAGCTGCCATCGCCGCAGATTTAACTGGGAGGTCAAGCTGGAAATCTTTAAACAAGTGGTTACTGGCAATCACCACCGTAGCCGAGAGTGGAGTGAAATCTAGGCTCAGCCGGGGAATTTGCCAGTGGGTTTTGCTGGCAAATTGGTGACTTTGAGACAGTGGTCTTCTGGCTCAAAGCAAGCGCCGAGACCGGGCTTTGGCTCGGGGCGTCCTCCCCCAGCGTTCCGGCCTAGAATTTCACGCAACGGCAGGCGACCAGTTAACACGATGTCGCCAGAACCAACCGGTTTATAACAAAATAAATTTCCGGTTAAACGAGCGTTCGCTATGGCAGGGCGCGGGTCTCCCGTAGACTGAAAGGACTACGAAAAGGGAGGCGTTACCCGTGTTTGATATGTCCGATGACGACCTGATTGACTTGCTCCGCCGCGACCTGGATTCCCCCGCATTGCTGATCTTATTTGAGCGTTACCACCCCGTGCTCCAGCGACTACAAAAACAGTACTTTATCCCCGGCTTCGATCAGGAAGACTGGGACCAAGAGGCCCTGTTGGTGCTCTGCAGCACGGTGCAGCGCTTCAAAGACGACCTGTCACGCAGCTTTGGGGCATTTTACCGGCTACGGTTGCGTCACCGAGTCTTTGATTTGATTCGCCAAAGCCAGGCCTTAAAGCGGCGGTTAGCGCGGGAATCGTTGTCCCTGGAGGCCGAGGCGGCTTACTTTGCGGACACGCTACCGGATCAGCGGTGGCTCTTGCGCGAGCAGTTGGAGGCCAAGGAGGCCGTGTATCAGGTCTTGCCGCGGCTATCGGCGGTCGAACACAGCGTCTTTCACGGCATTTTGACCGGGCAATCGTTGCACGCCATCAGTCAGGAACAAAATTTGACCGTCCCGCAAGTTCAGGCCGCGTCGCACCGCAGCCAGGCCAAGTTGCGGGAACTGCTCGCGGAATGATTGACGGCGGGGGCAAACGATGGTAAGCTACTACAGTATGAGTAGCGCTAGGTTTTAATAGAAGGTGGTGGCAAAATGGCTCAACGAAAGATTGCTTTAGCTTGTTCAGTTTGTGGGTCGCGGAATTACACCATCACCGCGAGTGCGACCCGCACGAAGCGACTAGAGGTTATGAAGTTCTGTAAATACTGTGGGAAACACACCTTACATCGTGAGACCCGTTAATTTTGACAACAATGACAAACACTAATTTTAGGGAGGCAACACCATGCGTTTAATCCGTTTCTTCAAATCGGTCGGTGCCGAAATGAAACAAGTTTCTTGGCCCGGCGTTAAGCAGACCCGGCACGATACCGGTACTGTAATTGGCATCTCAGTTTTGTTCGCAATCTTCTTTGCGGTCGTTGACTGGGTCGTTCAATATGGCTTAAAGTTCCTCGCCTAGTGGAATTGTCGGTAGTCAAATCACGTAAAATATGCTATATTAGTTGGTAACAGGGAACTTCGTGTACGCGGAGTTTTTTTATTTTGCTCGAAAAGTCAATGATATTAAAAGGAGTGCACCAAACATGGTTGAGTCAGCTGAAAAGCAATGGTACGTTCTTCACACCTACGCAGGGTACGAGAACAAGGTTATGGCAAACTTGGAATCCCGGGCCGAATCAATGGGAATGCAAGACAACATCTTCCGCGTGGTTGTGCCGGAAGAAGAGGAACACGAAGTTAAGAACGGTAAGGACAAGGTCACGATGGAAAAGACCTTCCCTGGCTACGTCTTAGTGGAAATGGTCATGAGTGACCAAGCTTGGTACATCGTGCGGAACACGCCAGGTGTGACCGGGTTCTTGGGATCCCATGGGCAAGGGAGTAAGCCAACGCCGCTGTTGCCAGATGAAGTCGAACGGATTTTGCGGCGCGTGGGGATTTCTGCGCGGCACGCCGATCTGGACGTGGCCCCTGGCGATTCTGTCACCATCGTGGACGGCGCCTTCAGTGGCTTAGTCGGTAAGATTACCGAAGTTGACAACGAAAAGATGAAGTTGAAGGTCAACATCGACATGTTCGGCCGGGAAACCAGCACGGAACTGAACTTCGACCAAGTCGACCCCATTCTGAAGTAGTGCCGCGGCTGGTCACGGACCAGTTTCGCCAATGTTTTCAGAAAATAACTTGTTGCGGTTAGTAAAATGTGGTATGATTCTCAGGTATGCGTGACGCATATGCACAAAGTGGGAGGGGCAAACTAACAGCCCCACTTACCACACACGGACTCAAGGAGGTATTGTCTCGTGGCTAAAAAAGTAGCTAATGTCGTTAAATTACAAATTCCTGCGGGTAAAGCAACCCCAGCTCCCCCAGTTGGACCAGCTTTAGGTCAAGCAGGTATCAACATCATGGGCTTCACTAAGGAATTCAACGCTCGTACCGCTGACCAAGCTGGTATGATCATTCCTGTTGTGATCAGTGTCTATGAAGATCGTTCCTTTGATTTCATCACCAAGACTCCGCCAGCAGCAACGCTGTTGAAGAAGGCTGCTGGTGTTGAAAGTGGTTCCGGCGAACCTAACACGAAGAAGGTTGCTACTGTAACCAAGGATCAAGTTAAGCAAATCGCTGAAACTAAAATGCAAGATCTAAACGCAGCTGACGTTGAAGCAGCTATGCGCATGATTGAAGGTACTGCCCGGAGCATGGGCTTCACGGTCGAAGGTTAAGCTCAGTTTTCGGATAGTCGGACACTTCACGAAAATGAAATGTGTCAAGTGGGAGGTTTATCCGTTACAACCACATTTGCAAGGAGGAATACACAAAAATGGCTCACAAACGAGGTAAGAATTATCAAAACGCTGCCAAGATGGTCGAGGCTGACAAGGTCTACGCCATGGGCGAAGCTGTTGATTTAGTTAAGAAGATGGATTTCGCTAAGTTCGATGCAACTGTTGAAGTTGCTTTCAAGCTTAACGTTGATACGAAGCAAGCGGACCAACAACTCCGTGGCGCATTAGTATTGCCAAATGGTACCGGTAAGGAAACCACGGTAATCGTATTCGCTAAGGGTGATCAAGCTAAGGCTGCTCAAGCTGCCGGTGCTGACGTTGTTGGCGACCAAGACTTAGTTGAACGTATCCAAGACGGCTGGTTAGACTTTGACGTTGCCATTGCAACGCCAGACATGATGGCCCAAGTTGGTCGTTTAGGTCGGGTCTTAGGTCCTAAGGGCTTAATGCCTAACCCTAAGACGGGTACGGTGACGATGAACGTCGAAAAGGCCGTTTCCGATGCTAAGAATGGTCAAGTTACCTACCGGACTGACCGTGACGGTAACGTCGCTGTTCCTTTTGGTAAGGTTTCCTTTGATGCTGACAAGCTTGCCGGCAACTTGAAGACCATTGCCGAAACGATTGTTCGTATTCGCCCAGCCGCTGTGCGTGGGACTTACGTACAACACGTTTCAATTGCTTCAACGTTTGGCCCTAGTGTCAACGTTGACTTGGCTTCTTTATTAGCCTAAGTTAAAGCAAAACTAAAAAAATCCCTAGCAATGCATTGACAGCAATGTCGAAGTATTGTATACTATTGAAGTTGTATTTAATAGATCTACCTAAGACTCAGGTGGCCTAATGGTCTTAATTTCCTGCCGAGGCAGAAGTTTACTTAAACTTTTGACTCCTTATGTCTTGGTGGCATAGGGATTTTTTTATCCCACCAAACTACTCCGGGAGGTGAACAATTTGAGTGAACAAGCTATTGCAATTAAAGCTAAAAAGGTTGATGAGGTTGTTGAAAAGTTCAACAACGCCACCAGTGCTATCGTCGTTGACTACCGTGGTTTAACCGTTGAACAAGTAACGGACTTACGGAAGCAATTGCGTGAAGCCGGCGTTCAAATGAGCGTCATCAAGAACAAGATTTTGGTTCGGGCTGCAGAAAAGGCTGGCTACGAAGGTTTAAACGAACTCTTCGCTGGTCCTACTGCCGTTGCTTTCTCTGACGAGGATCCAATCGCCCCAGCTAAGGTTTTGAAGAAGTTTGCAGATAGTGTTGACGCCCTTGAAATCAAGGGTGGTTACATCGAAGACAAGATCATGTCTATCGACGAAATCAACACCTACGCAACGTTGCCTAGCCGTGAAGACCTGCTCTCTATGCTGGCTAATGTCTTACAAGCACCAGTACGGAACGTGGCTTACGCTGTTAAGGCGATTGCTGACAAGGGTGACGAAGGCGACGCAGCCTAAGTCCCTGATTGAAACATAAATATAAAACCCAATTATTGGAGGAAAATAACATGGCTTTTGATAAAGATGCTATCATCGCTTCTCTTAAAGAAGCATCCATTACTGACCTTAACGACTTAGTTAAGGGTATCGAAGACGAATTCGGCGTATCCGCTGCTGCCCCAGTTGCTGCAGCCGGTGCTGCTGGTGGCGACGCTGCTGCCAAGGATTCATTCGACGTTGAATTAACTGAATCTGGTGACGCCAAGGTTAAGGCTATCAAGGCTGTCCGTGAAATCACTGGTTTAGGTTTGAAGGACGCTAAGGGTCTTGTTGACAACGTACCATCTGTCATCAAGGAAGGCGTTTCTGAAGACGAAGCTAACGACATCAAGGAAAAACTTGAAGCCGTTGGTGGTACCGTTACTTTGAAGTAATTACGTACTCAAAAACGAACCGTTGCCTGTTGTGGGTGACGGTTTTTTTGTGTCTAAAATTAAGTGGAAACGCGCTGTCCTCGTCAGTCAAAAATGCCAGCGGAGAACACCACAGAATGGCTGCTGGTAGTTTTATAGGCTCTTTGTCAACCGGTGTTGATGGGGAGAATTTGAGAGGTTCAATTCACTTACGAATTGGGCCTCTTTTTTGGACCCGAATATTGAATTCAATCTGTATTCTGTAGTGGAAGTTA
>NZ_RKLX01000011.1 GCF_004745505.1 Levilactobacillus suantsaiihabitans | reverse complement strand
CTAACTTCCACTACAGAATACAGATTGAATTCAATATTCGGGTCCAAAAAAGAGGCCCAATTCGTAAGTGAATTGAACCTCTCAAATTCTCCCCATCAACACCGGTTGACAAAGAGCCGATCTTTTATGGTTTTTAGAACGAGTGTGTTCAAAAGAATTCATGGCTTTGATGAAGCTTACTTTTTATATATGGAAGATACCGATATTACTATGAGAGTAAATCAAATATCGAAAACGATTTTTTATCCACAAGCGTTTATTTATCATGAATGGCAAAGAGAAAATAAAAAAACGTTCACGGGGTTTATGAGAATGATATCGAGTATGTTTACTTACTTTAACAAGTGGGGCTGGAAGCTATGGTAACTGTGTTGAGAAAGTAATCTGAAATCTTTTTCTATGAAGTTGATCGTATATAAAAGTAGCATTAGTGAGAACTGTTTGGTTTGAGTACGCAGCGAAAAGAACAACAAAGATGTACTAGGATGATTCTAAAGTTGATGGGACAGTCGGCAGATGCATATGATACGGCTAAAGATCGTTCTGTCGATATGTCCTGTTGATAACCATAAATGTACAGAGTGTGCTGAAATGGTATACAGAGATTATTAGCTTTGGACCGTGTCAAATCCACCAATAGTTACATAGGCGGATCGTGTTTTTCATGGAATGAGTACGAATGAGATATAGAGGATGATAATACACATCTACTTAATCAGAACGGTTTAGAAAAATTGTCAGGAATATGGTAGAAGCTTTGCTTATACGATGCCATAGCCTTGTGATAACTCACAACGGTGTTTTGTTGGTGAATGATTAGATGGGCGTCTAACTTTTTAAATGAAGGTACATAGCATACACTGGACACGAATTTGCAATCGAGATATTAAAAGATAAAAATGTTGGCTGTTGATTCAACGAATTTTTTTCGGCTAGCATTACGTTTGAAATGTTCAATTACGTACCCTCGCAGGGTAGAATCTACTTGGATTTAATAATATTTCTTAGCAGGAGACTTAGGGCATTTTATTCAGAAATATTCAGGAATATAGTAATAGTTTTTGACTTATATAGGAGAAATTAGATGAAGTGAAGGGGACTATAAATGAAATTTGAAATATTTGTTAGCTTGTTTGCAACCGCAATTACTTCAGCTATTTTGACCCCTTTTATTAGGAAGTTTGCTTTTGGGATTGGGGCAGTTGATACACCCAATAAACGGCGAGTAAATAAGATTTCTATGCCAACGATAGGTGGCTTGGCAATCTTTATTGCGTTTTCCTTTGCGACAATGTTTTTGTTGCGAAACCAAATACCAACTCAGAAATTGTGGGGACTTTTTGGCGGAGAATGTATCATTATTGCAGAAGGAATGATTGATGATATCTTCGAGCTACGTCCTAGACAAAAAATTTTTGGTCAATTGTTAGCTGGGTTAGAGGTTTATTTTGTAGCGGGTGTACGAATGAAGTATCTGACACTTCCATTTATTGGGATTTGGCAATTTGGTTGGTTGTCGCTACCAATTACACTTCTATGGATAGTTGCAATAGTTAATGCCGTAAACCTAATTGATGGGCTAGATGGATTAGCAACTGGGGTCTCAATTATTGCCTTAACGACGATTGGAATCACAGGGCTATTTTTCTTAAACATGGCGAATGTTTGGGTTGCTATTATGATTTTTACATTAGTTGCTTCAATGATTGGTTTTTTACCATATAATTTTTATCCTGCAAGAATTTACTTGGGTGACACTGGCGCACAATTTATTGGTTTCATGTTGGCGTGTTTTTCTTTGTATGGTTTGAAAAATGTTACGTTTATTACGGTGATTATTCCCGTTATTATTTTAGGTGTACCAATAACAGATACTGTGTATGCTATGATAAGAAGAAAGTTAAATCGTCAGCCAATTTCACATGCCGATAAGCATCACCTACATCATCGACTTATGCAGATGGGCCTTACACATCGTCAAACCGTTTTAGTAATTTATGGTATTGCGTTGGTTTTTTCTTTCATTGCTTTGTTATACCCATTGTCCAATATTTTAGGGGCTGTATTGCTAACTGTCGCTTGTCTTGTTGGCCTTGAGTTATTTGTTGAAGCGATCGGGTTAGTAGGTACGAATCGTCAGCCACTTATCAAATGTATCCATCAAGTAGTTGTTAATACTACTTCCAGTAATAAGATGAAGAAAAGGTAGTTTTATTGTGGTGAAGTTCAACGTTTGCTAAAGAAGTAATCTACTGTATTTGATATCTTTTTTCGGTTTATCAAAGTTCCCGGGTACACTAAGAGAAAACGTAGATTTGTGAATTCGCCAGATGGATATGTGTATCATGAATGATAAAGAATAAATAAAAAGTGTCCAGGGGATATTATGAATGTCATTGAGTATGGTAAATTACTTTAATATATGGAGATGAAAATTTTGGCGGAAAAATTTGATATTGATTTTGTAGTCACTTGGGTTAATGGTCGAGATAAAAATTGGTTAAAAAAATACAATCATTACAGTTCGCAAGATACGCTAGATGAAAAAGATGCCCGGTTCAGAGATTTCTATATTTTCAGATATTGGTTTCGTGCAGTGGAAAAGTTTGCTCCATGGGTACACCATGTCTATCTGGTGACGGATGAACAGATTCCATCTTGGCTGGATGTGGCTAATCCTATGATTACTGTGGTTGATCATCGAGAAATAATTGATAGTAAGTTTTTACCAATATTTAATTCGAGTGCAATTGAATTGAATTTGCATAAAATTCCAGGACTGGCTGAACATTTCGTGTACTTTAATGATGATATGTTTTTGAATCGAAAGACACAACCAGCAGATTTTTTTAGTAAGCAGGGGCTTCCTAAGGATACGGCTGGGCTTAATGCGATACAACCTATGTATGATTTTGATTATATACATGAAAACAATATTCGGATTATCAACCAGAATTTCAATAAAAAGGATGTTATGAGAAAGCAATTTTTTAAGTTTATTAATCCAGTAAACTTAGAATTAAATATTTATACAATCTTATTATTTTTTTGGCCAAAGTTTACAAGATTTTTCGATTTACACTATCCGTACTCAATTCTGAAATCTCAAATGAGTCAAGTTATCAAAAAAAATAAGGATGCCTATTTACGAACGATGAATGACCGTTTCCGTTCAAAAAATGACGTCACTATCTGGCTAGTAAGGTATTATGCTTTAGTGCAGGGAAAGTTTTCTGTGAGAACTCCAAGGGTTGGGAAAATATATGATTTATATACTAAGTCTAGGGAGGCTGAAAAGGATATAGAGTATGGAAAGCATAAGATGATTGTAATTAACGATAATTCGAAAATAGACGATACAATGTTTTTGGAAATTTCAGAGATATTGAGAGAAAAGCTTAAGGAAAGATATTTTGACAAATCATCCTTCGAAAAATGAGGTTTCTTTTGAAAAGAATTGATAAATTTTTTCTAACTATATTACTTTTGTTACAAGTTAATTTTTTTGATCTTGTTAATATAAATGGGACTGTACTTGCTTCAATTTCATCGTATTCACAAAAGAAATTGACACTTTTTGTTGTACTCGTATATATATTATTTAGGCAATTTGTGGTGAAACGAGAAGAAATTGTATCGAGTAATTGCTATTTTAAAGTTTTCGTCACGGTAACCCTTGTGTCTTGGTTATTTGTTTTTATTGGGACAATCTTTCAATTTGATCAGTCTCTACTTTCAACTTTTTTTATTGGTTATTATTTCTGGATCTTATTACTATATTTCCCGTTGTCAGAGATTTTGAATGATTGGTCTCGTTGGGGGGACTTTATAAAGCTATATAGTATATTTTCTATTGTTTTATCTCTTTCAAAAATAGTAGCATCGTTCGTTTTAGCGAAGACGGGTGTTCAATTATTATATCTTAATAGTACTTCAGATCAAAAAGCTCTATTACTAGGACATACGGCATTAGGTTTTGCGCGAATACCATCATCAGCTGATTTTATTTTTATTGGCGAGGTCTTGTTAGCCGTTTCGTTGGTGAAGAAGGTGCCACATGTAAAAACAAAATATAGTATTTTTGTTTTTTTTATTAATGCTGGATATCTAATTTTCGTTAGTCAAACGCGGGGATATATTGTATTGCTATTTGTGTTGTCTTGCATTGTAGTGTTATTTAACCTGAAAAGAACAAATAACGTTGCTATTATTTATTTCGTTGTTGTGTTGCTATCCGTTCCGATAATAATTGGTTTTTATGCAACTCTTGCTAAATTATTCTATTCGGATTCAAGTAGAAGTATATCTCTAGATATAAGGCAGAGTGCCATCAATTATTATTTGTCGAATTTAGGATTAAACGGTTGGTTTTCAATGGGATTCGCTCGGGACGATATTTTTGGAGGTCTAATTCATGATACGCATATAAATGGTGCGGGACAAATTCTTTCTTATAATTTTGATGATTCTGGAGTTGTAGGCTTTTTAGGACGATTTGGAATTGTTGGGGTGCTAGATTTACTAATTGGTCTTATTTCTATAATAATTGTATATGTGAAATCAAGGTTTAAGTTCTTGAGTTTGTTCCCGTTGCTTGCAATTATTGGAATGAGTATTAGTTTATCGTTATTCGACCCTCAGAGAATATTCTATTTTCCAATTCTAATGGTCTTATTAGACTTTTTAGCTTCGGATCGAAGTACAAATGCAATTAATGATTTAGGTACTGTTGCTTATAAAAGGAGAAAGTAATTGAGAAAAATCGTGGTTATCTTTGAATGTTTTGGAGTTATTAAAGGAATTAAGTATATACTGGTAAAAACTTTGGGGCTTGTAATGCGCTTGTTTTTTAAGGTTAGTGGGCGGAGAGACTGGTTAGCCAGAAAATTAAAAAGAATTGCTGCTGTTACAGATACGATGGTTGAAGATTATATTTATAATAAGTATAAAGGTATTTACGATATGTATGATTCTTGCGTTGACAATGGTGAAATACCTGTAAAGAAAATAATTTGGACGGCATGGCTTCAAGGAGAAGGCGATTTACCGAGGGCTGTTCAGGAAAGTTTCAATTCTATGATCAGAAATTCTGGATCGTATCAAGTCGTTGTAATAACTTTGGAGAATGTTGGGAATTATTTGAATGTAGAAGAGTCAATAATCGAGAAATTTCGATTAGGGAAATTATCTGCCGCCCATTTTACGGATTACATAAGGGTTTGTTTATTAAAAGAGTATGGTGGGATTTGGTTGGATGCTACACAATACCTAATACGTCCATTTTCGGATACTATTTGGGATGAAGACCTATTATTGTGGAATTCCGTTCGAGATGTGACGGGAAAGAATCTATATAGTTCGATACCATTTGTTGAAAAATTCAATAATAGTTTTTTAGTTGGGAAGAAAGATGGCCTCTTTTATCAATTTGCTGTTGATATTACCGAAAAAATTTTGCTTGATCCAATCATAGAAATAGACTACTTTGCAAACTTCAAGGGTTACTTTTCTGGCTTTAAGCACATAACGACACTTCGAGATCAATGGGAACAAATGGGTGTAATCAATCCATATGGATTGATTACACGGCAAACATGGAATTCACAAATTAATGAGAGGCTTAAGGGTATTATTCATGATCCTCAAAACTTGTTTTTTATGCTTACTTATAAAAAGCAATGGAGAAGAAGTGTTAAAGGAAAAATGACAGTACAGGAATACATTGTGGAGGAATTTAGGTAATGAACATTGCAATTATTCTTAATTATATGAATTATGGTCAAAGTATAAAATGTGGAAATACATTGCTAGCTGCTCATGTTGATAAAGTTATTATTGTAGATAATGGTTCGACCAATAGTTCCTATTCCAAACTTAAGAAAGCTTTTCTTGATAAAACGCAAGTGTATATATTAAGTTCTGGGGGGAACAAAGGATATGCTAGAGGGAATAATGTAGGGTTATATTTCGCTGAGAAAAAGTGGGGTATATCCGAAAAAAATGTTATTTTTATTGTTAATCCAGATAGTATAGTCACCTTTAAGAATATCGATGATGTTTCAGGATTCATTTTGAGCACACCCAATGTGGGTGCAGTAACAGTTAAATTGGATGATGGATCGAGGAGTGCATGGCATCATATAACACCAATCAAGGGGTTGATCTTTAATTCATGGGTACTTAGATGGACTCTCATGAAGTTAGGAATTAAAGAAGGTGGAAGCTATGCTGAAAAGGAACCTACTTCTCAACCAGTTGATGTTATTTTAGGAGCTTTTTTCGGAATCAAGCAGCAAACGTTCAAAAGGATACAGTATTTTGACGAGAATACATTCTTGTATTATGAAGAGGAAATAATTTACGCAAAACTAGCAAAAAAAAAGATGCAGAGCTATTTACTTCGCACTTCTAGCTATAAACACGTGGGTGGAGGTTCAACATCTTTGGGAAAAGTGGCATTTAAGAAGATAAATGATCAGAGTAGATTATATGTTCTTAAAGAATATTACCAAGTTGGAATGTTGTATGAATCCTTTTCGAAACTGATAAATTATATTGATAATATACTGTTAACTGTATTGAAGAGATGATTTAATGTTTATACAAAAGTGAAAAAATGACCTATATTGCAGTGAGTACTCTAGTGGGTAAATGACTTCTTTACACGGCTTTTGCATAGGTGAGTAAGATAAACGGCGCAATAGTAAAGTTCTTAGATATGATGATTAAATTATAAAGCTAGTCTGAAACCTGACTGAAGTCAATGAACAATCTGTTTGAAGCTAAATGAGAATAGAAACGAGTTTTACTAAAGAATTGCTTTCGTATCGCCAGAGAGTTTTAGTGATTTAAGAAATGTTCTGGAACTGAAGTCGAACCACAATCCGATCTCTTATACTGAATCTTTAACTAAGTCAGATTCTAATGATACTTATGATTGGCAATAAATATGGCGATTGACTGTCAATATGAAATATTAGGTATTGATTGGTTCACCGCTTAATAACTTTGAGATCATATTAACTATTTCAACATATTTGATGTATTATACAAAGTTGATCGTGACTATGGAGTCTAGTCGATAAGAATGATTGGAAGTGATTACAGTTCAGTTAATGTATTCATACTCGTAATTAGAACAGTCAAGCATTAAGTTTATACTAATTGCGAGTATGAAGGCACAAGCTGTGTAGAAGTAACTAATGTCAAGAGAATCTGTCTAAATTGTCATTGAATGTAGCATTACAAAAGGCTATGAGAGGAGTTTTCGGTAATTTCCGCTACAAATTCTAATCTGTAGATTAAAAATAGAGGGAATGATTCTGACTTCTCTGATTAGTAAGGAAGTGAAGCGAGTTCCGATCTTTCTTAAAGTACAGAAAGGTTACACGTTTGTAAGTTGTTACAGTACTTTTTTGATTGAGCACCACTGTACTGAGCAAAATGATTGCAAAATAAGTATATGTAAAAATTACGGTCACGTAACATTATTTGCTAGAAGGGAAGAGGCCATTTATGAAAGGAATTATTCTTGCTGGTGGTTCGGGCACGCGATTGTATCCAATTACGCGAGCAATTTCGAAACAGCTGATTCCAATTTATGACAAACCAATGATTTATTATCCAATGTCTACATTGATGTTAGCTGGAATTCAGGATATCTTAATTATTTCAACTCCGATTGACACCCCACGATTTGAAAACTTGTTCGGTAATGGAGAATCTTTAGGACTAAACATATCGTATGAAGTTCAGGAAAAACCCAATGGGCTTGCTGAAGCGTTTATACTTGGTAAAGATTTTATCGGCGATGATTCCGTTTGCTTAATTTTAGGAGACAATATTTATTATGGCGGTGGCTTGTCAAGGATGCTGCAACAAGCTAGTCAAAAGGACAGAGGAGCTACTGTTTTTGGTTATCATGTCAATGATCCAGAACGATTTGGGGTCATTAATTTCGATGAGAATATGCATGCGAAATCTATTGTGGAGAAGCCAAAGCATCCCGCAAGCCATTATGCGGTCACTGGTATGTATTTTTACGATAATCGGGTAGTGGATATTGCTCAAAGTATTCAGCCGTCAGATCGTGGCGAGCTGGAGATTACGGATATTAATAAAGTATATCTCGAGAGTGGCGAATTAGATGTTGAATTAATGGGACGCGGATTTGCCTGGCTAGATACAGGTACCCATGATTCTTTACAAGAAGCAAGTAGCTTTATTGCTACAGTTCAAAGACGCCAAAATCTTAAGGTGGCTTGTTTAGAAGAAGTTGCGTATCGAATGGGGTATATTGATGCGGGTAGGGTTTACGAGTTAGCCCAACCATTAAAGAAAAATGACTATGGACAATATTTGCTTAGATTAATTGGTAGAGAATAATCATTGGTGAATTAAACGCAATGGAGGAATGGTTAAGGTGAAAATTATTAAAAATTATTTGTATAATAGTTCTTATCAGTTGTTTTTGATAATTTTGCCAATTATCACGTTGCCATACGTTGCTAGGACATTAGGTCCAAGTGCTTTGGGAGTGAACTCATATACTTATTCAGTAACAAGTTATTTTACAATGTTTGCAATATTAGGAACAACCACTTACGCTCAAAGAGAAGTAGCATATTTGAAAGACGATAAGTTAGGATTAACTCGTTTTTTTGTAGAAGTTGAGTTACTGAATATAGGTACAAGTGTAATTTCCTACATAGGTTTATTGATTGTGATTTTATTTTTATCTAAATATCAAATTTCATTTTTGATATATTCGATTACAATAATTGCTAATATTTTTGATGTTTCGTGGCTATTTATGGGGACTGGTAGATTTGCCATTCTTGCGATTAGAAATTTTATCGTAAAAATAATTTCTGTACTCCTTATCTTTAGTCTAGTGAAGGATAGTAGTGACTTATATATATATATATTGATCAATGTGCTCTCAATTCTGGTTTCAAATTTAACCTTGTGGCCGTATATAAAAAAAGACTCACTTCTGTTCTTAAAGAAACAGATGATTCCAAAATTACGACCGTTCAGACACTTAAGGGGGACACTTGCGCTTTTTATACCACAGATTTCTATAACCTTGTATACAGTGTTGAACAAGGTTCTTTTGGGAGCTATGGGAAAAATACGTGAGGGAAGTTACTTCGATAGCGCGGACAAGATAATTAGATTAAGTTTTACAATGTTAGTATCATTATCCACAGTACTGATGCCCGTTGTGGCAAATGAGATTGCCAAAAAGAATAGGCAAAAGGTGGAGAAGTTGCTTAGTCAATCGTTACAGTTTAGTTTATGTATTGCTTTTCCGCTATTTGGAGGGCTGGTGGGAATCGCTGAACGTTTAGTTCCACTTTTTCTTGGAAATCAGTATGACAAGGTTATACTGCTTTTGCAAGTTCAAGGCTTTATTATAATTCCTATGGCAATTGCAAATGTGATTGGCAATCAGTATTTGGTTCCATCGAGACAGACCAAAAAGTTAAATGTTTCAATTTTTGGAGGAAGTATTTTTAATATCTTAATTAGCGTACCGCTTATCGAAACTTGGGGTGCGTTCGGTGCGTCTGTTGCGATTGCTTGCTCCGAAACCTTAGTTACAACTTTGCAGGTGTTTCAAGTACGTAATGAATTACACTTTTATGGGATTGGCCGAGATGTATTAAAGTACACTATTGCAACTTGTGGTATGTATCTTTTTATTAGGTGGTTGCAACTTGTAACGGTAGGTTGGATTTCAATTATTGCTTGTATCATTTTAGGGATTGTTTTCTATTTTGGACTGCTTATTATTCTTCGTGCGAATATTGTAAATACCGGGAGAAAGATAATTAGTAATAAATTTAAAATATAATTGGAGGAATTTTAGTATGGGAAAATTAAAAGTAACGACAACAAGATTACAGGACGTAAAGATTATTGAACCAGCAGTTTTTGGTGATAAACGAGGGTTCTTTACGGAAACATACTCTGATCGTGATTTTAAAGAGGCCGGGATCAACTTTAACTTTATTCAAGACAATCAATCGCTGTCTGCAGAAGCTGGTGTTTTACGTGGACTTCATTTTCAACGGGGAAAAGCAGCTCAAACTAAGCTGATTCGGGTTGTCACCGGTGCGGTGTTAGATTTGATTGTCGATGTTCGTGCAGGTTCACCTACATATAAGCAATGGGAAGGCTACATTATTTCTGAAAGCAATCATCGTCAATTGCTAGTTCCTAAGGGGTTCGCGCATGGATTTGTGACGCTGACGGATAATGTTAACTTCTTGTACAAGTGTGACAACTACTATGATGCTGAAGCTGATGGGGGCTTTTCGTTCAAGACACCGGAATTAGGGATTCAGTGGCCAATTGATTTTGACCAAGCGATTACATCCGAAAAAGATGCGAACCAACCAACATTTACTGAATTTGAAAAGAATAATCCATTTGTTTACGGTGAAATCTAGGGAGGATTAGCATGAAGAACTTAATTGTTACCGGTGGTGCTGGCTTTATCGGTTCTAACTTCGTTCATTACATCGTTGAGAACCATCCGGAAGTGCATGTTACGGTTTTGGATAAGCTAACCTATGCTGGGAACCGGGCTAATTTGGCAGGTTTGCCTGAAGACAGAGTTGAGTTGGTTGTTGGTGATATTTGTGATGCACCGTTGGTCGACAAGTTAGTTCGGAAGGCTGATGCGGTTGTTCACTATGCTGCTGAGAGTCACAACGATAATTCTCTAATTGACCCTTCGCCATTTATTCAGACGAATATCGTGGGAACTTATACGTTAATTCAGGCTTGCCGTAAGTATGATGTACGATTCCATCATGTCTCAACTGATGAGGTCTATGGAGATTTACCGCTTCGTGAGGATCTCCCTGGACATGGAGAGGGTGCTGGTGAGAAGTTCACACCAGACAGTCCTTATCGTCCTAGCAGTCCTTACTCGTCTTCTAAGGCCAGTTCAGACCTCTTAGTTCGGGCTTGGGTTCGTTCCTTTGGCTTGAAAGCGACGATCTCTAATTGTTCAAATAATTATGGTCCGTACCAACATATTGAAAAGTTTATTCCGCGGCAAATCACTAACATTCTGAGTGGTATTCGTCCTAAGCTGTATGGCTCAGGAAAGAATGTTCGTGATTGGATTCATACGAATGATCATTCGCGAGCTGTCTGGACTATTCTAACAAAGGGTAAGATTGGTGAAACCTACTTGATTGGTGCAGATGGTGAAAAGGATAATAAGACGGTTCTTGAAATTATCTTGAAATTGATGGGTCAGTCAGAAGATGCTTATGATCACGTTAAGGATCGTCCGGGTCATGATTTAAGATACGCGATTGACTCTACTAAGCTTCGTACGGAGTTGGGTTGGCAACCAGAATTTACCGATTTTGAGAAAGGCCTTCAGCATACAATCGATTGGTATCAGCAACACGAAGATTGGTGGAAGGCTGAAAAGGCTGAGGTTGAAGCCAAGTATGCCAAAAATGGTCAATAAAAGATAATTGAGGTTGAGTAAATGAAGATTTTGATAACGGGGGCTAGTGGTCAATTAGGGACTGAATTGCGACATCTATTAGATTCTCGAGGGATAGAGTATTTGGCCATGGATTCGACACAATTGGATATCACTGACGCCAAAGCCGTGGATAATTTTTTTGAGAATGAACGTCCCAATGTCGTTTATGACTGTGCAGCTTATACGGCAGTTGATGCGGCTGAAGAGGAACCGGGGAAAACGACCAATGGATTAGTTAACGTTGAAGGAACTCGTAATTTGGCAATTGCTTCTGAGCGAGTAAAAGCGACACTGGTCTACATTAGCACGGATTACGTTTTCGATGGTACGAACTCAGAAATGTATTCAGAAGAGGATAGTGCGAATCCTAAAAATCAATATGGTTTAGCCAAGTATCAGGGTGAGCAGCTTGTTCAAAAAATTATGAGCAAGTATTATATCATTCGAACTTCTTGGGTGTTTGGAAAGTATGGTAAGAACTTTGTGTACACCATGCTGAAGTTGGCTGAGACGCATGACGAACTCTCCGTAGTTGATGATCAAGTAGGGCGTCCCACTTGGACGAAGACATTAGCAGATTTCATGACCTATGCTGTTGAAAATCGGATAGAGTATGGAATTTATCAGTTGTCGAATGATAATTCCTGTTCCTGGTTTGAGTTTGCCAGCGAAATCTTGAAGGACAAGCAAGTAACGATCCATCCTGTGGATTCTTCAAAGTTCCCACAGAAGGCTTACCGGCCAAAACACTCTGTCATGAGTTTAGAAAAGGCAAAGTTGATGGGTTTTTCCATAATTTCTTGGCAGGAGGCCCTGCGAGAATTTAAAAGTGATTTGTAAAGCTTGAGTTTGATTTTATGCTAGTTATCGTCACTTCATTTGTGGGAAGTAGATAAATATTGAGAGTTAGTGAATATTGAGTAGAAGAATTAATTTTATAGCGGTGGAGGTATTGGTCGATGGTAGGTTGGAGCCATCGAATGGTGTCGAGAATTCAAACAGTGGCATGAATGATTGACCCAGAAAGTGTTGTGGTAATAATCAATAAGAAGTATAATTGTAGATGTTATAGTTCTTGTTGCTGAATCTTATTCTTCAACACAATTCTATGTCTAAGATTGCGATTTGCCACTTAGTTTGAATAAAAATTGTAGAATTGATCAGTTAGTAAATGACTTAGCAAGCGGAGCTCGTTGACACATCATTAGGTGGACTAGAGGTTACACTGAGATGGTTTGTAAATTGTCTTGCTTAACGAGACTTTGTACTGATGCTAGGATGAATTCCGATGAACTAGGTTGTCTGATTAGGGGTTAATTTTTACATAAGGAAAGGTAGTTTTATATGCAAAAGAAGAAGCACACGTTGAGAAATTCAGTGCTCTTAGGAACACTTGTCTTGTTACTTGGAGGTTCAGCCTATGGGATGACCCGTTACAGAAGTATCAAGAATGCTGTTAACAGTTCGTTCGTTCCAACGGCGGCTGCTAAGCAACGTAATGTCGTTAAGCAAGTCAATAAGAAGAAGCCTATTTCCTTATTGGTTATTGGTGCTGACAGTAAGACCAGTGCTGACAGTGGTATGTTAGTCACGTTGAATCCGTCACAGAAGAAGACTACGGTAACGAGTATTCCTCATACAACTGCAGTTCGGGTCGCTGGTTACAGTAAGAAGGCCCCTTCAAAGATTAAGTCGGCCTATGCTTGGGGTGGTACAAAGAGTGCAATTAACACGACTCAAAACATGTTAAATGTGCCTATTGATTTTTATGTTGTGGCTAAGCCTAGCGGCTTGAAGAAAGTTGTTACCAAGGGTGGCGGCGTTACGATTAAGTCTAGCGCTACGTTCTCTAATTACGGTTACAAGTTCAAGAAGGGTGTTAAGACCCATTTGACCGGTAACAAGGTTCTGGCCTATGTTTCTTCTTACAAGGCCGATCCTAAGGGGACTAACGCCGGGAAGCAAGCTCGTCAACAAGCTGTGCTTTCTGCAGTGTTGAAGAAGAATGCAACGTTCAAGACGTTATTCAACCAACAATTTATCAACTCCTTGGCTGGCGCCGTTAAGACGGACATGAACTTCAACGAGATGTCCAACTTAGTTAAGAACTACCGTCGTGCAACTAAGACAGTTTCTAAGACTGCTCTTCATGGTACGATGAAGAAGTTGAATGGCGCTAACATGAAGGTCATCAAGAAGTCTGAATTACAACGTGTTACGAACAAAGAACGTAAAGGTTTGAGCTTGTCCCACAAGACGACTGGTAAGGCTGCCGTCTTCACGACAAAGCAATTGAACAAAGCGGCTGTTAAGTAATTTTTAGTCGATAATAAAAGGCGAGAATCGAGGGAGGCCCCTCGATTGTAAGCACCTAATAGCTGACCGTCTATGATTGATGGTCACAACACGATATGATTACCTCACCAAATAAATTGGTGAGGTTTTTATTATGGACAAACCAGATATCGTGCAAGTCAAAATGCCACGTCAGGCTGTTGGAACAGCGCCAGTTGTTCCCAGCCGGGCAGTTCAGCTCAAAGTTGGCAAAATAAGTCAGTTATTATCTACAATAAGGCCAATGGTTATATCGTTGACGCGATTTTGTCAATACTGTCAGTTATTTGGTGCTTACTACGGTCTATTATTAGGTGTTTACCGTGGGCCAACAGGTGGCTAAGGTTAACGCCATCCGGCCCGCACGACAGACTGTGGTGGGGATCTTTACTTTTATTTTCTATGGAACCGATACCGCCCAACCACCCAGCCATTTGCCCACCGTACTAGCGAAAAATCGGGTAGAAATGGGTATTGTTTTCCCGTCACAATTGCCTTAAGCTGAAGAGAATAGCTTAATTAGGACTGGAAGACTTATGGAAAAAATTTCGCGTTTTAAATTGTTTGATACACTGTCGAAAAAGATGGTCTGGGGCTTCATCATCCTGATCACGGTGGGGACGATTCTGTTGAGTCTGCCCGCCGCGACCAACGAACCGCAGGGCACCAGCTTCATCAATACCGTCTTTACCGCCACGTCGGCGACCTGTATCACCGGGCTGACGGTGGTCAACACGGCCGAACACTGGTCGTTGTTTGGGCAGATCGTGATTCTGGTGCTTTCTGAAATCGGCGCGCTGGGGTACATGACCTTTGCCGTACTGTTATTTAACATCATTCGGCGTAACTTGGACCTGTCAACGCAGCTGATGGTCAAGGAATCCTTGAACCTGGAGAACCTGAGCGATACCAAGAGCGTCATGAAGTACGTTGTCGGCCTCTCTGCGCTCTTCCAGGTCGGTGGGGCGTGTTTGATTGCGGTCGACTTTATTCCGCGCTACGGCTGGAAATGGGGGCTGTACACGTCGGTCTACCATGCCGTCATGTCATTTTGTAACGCCGGCTTCGATGTCTTCGGCAATAGCCTGATGGGCTTTCAGGATGATTCCTACCTATTGATTGTCACCATCATCCTGATCATCGGCGGGGGCCTGGGCTTTTTGGTCTGGCGCGACCTGTTATTGTATCACGAGCGTAAACGGCTCAGTCTGAACTCCAAATTGACGCTGGTCACGACTGGCACCTTGTTTGTGGTCGGCTTCGTCTTGTTGTTGGTCACGGAAAAGGACCTGACGCTTTTGCCCAAGGGGACGTCGTGGTTCAATCGGACCGTCAACACGCTGTTCTTGAGCGTGACGCCGCGAACGGCCGGGTTAGTGACCTTGCCGACCAACGACCTGCAGGCGGGGAGTATTTTTTTGCTGATGATCTTAATGTTTGTTGGCGGGACGCCCGGATCCACGGCCGGGGGGATCAAGACCACCACGTTTGGTGTGCTGATGCTCCAAAGCATTGCCCAGATTCGTGGCAAGAAGGACGTCGAATTCAGTCGGCGGCGCTTCAGTCAAAATAATATTAGTCGGGCGCTGCTATTGATTTTCTTGGCCAGCGTCGTGATTGTCATCGCCACGCTGATTTTGACCCAAACGGAACACATCCCCAAGGGCTTTGGCCTGGAATACATCGTCTTTGAGGTGCTATCCGCGTTTGGCACGGTGGGCTTGAGCCTGGGCTTGACGCCGCATCTAACGGTCATCGGCAAGCTGGTCATCATGCTGCTGATGTTCATCGGCCGGGTCGGCATTTTCACGTCGCTGTACTCGCTGTCCAAGCGGCAAACCAAGTTCAACCAGATTCGTTACCCAGAAGAAAATATTCTAATTGGTTAAGGAGTTTTTTAAAATGACGAAAAAGAGTTTTGCGGTGCTGGGACTCGGCCGGTTTGGCCAAAGCGTCGTGCAAACACTAGTGGCCTCTCATCAAGACGTCTTGGCGGTCGACGTCAAGGAAGAGCCCGTCAACGAAATGATGGACATCGCCACGCAGACGTTGATTGCGGATACTCGCGACGAAGACGTCTTGCGCGGGCTCAACATCGACACTTTCGATTACGTGATCGTGGGAATCGGCAACAACATGGAGGCCAGCATCCTGACGACCATGTTGACCAAGGAATTGGGCGCCAAAAAGGTGATTGCCAAGGCCGAAACCAGTGACCACGGCCGCGTGTTGAAACGCGTGGGGGCTGACCAGGTCATCTTCCCTGAACGGGACATGGGTCACAGTATCGTGCGCAAATTGTTGTCGAACCATATTCTGAACTTTATCGACTTGAGCGACGAGTATACGCTGGCCGAGGTGGTCATCACCGATCCCAACTTCGTCAACCAGGACCTGGTCAAACTCGACTTGCGCCGGCGCTTTGACCTGACCGTCATTGCCATTCAACACGACCACGCCATCAACATCTCGCCGCAACCCACGGACATCGTGCAGCTCCATGACGTGTTGACGGTGGTCGGGCCAATCGCCAACGTGGAGAAGCTGGATGCGACGTTGAAGAAGTAAGCTGTTTCATGCGTTAGTCGGTTGATAGCTGAAGGTTGAAAGTGAAATTGAAGCGCTGATTGCTGCAACCAAGTGCCTGCGTCAGCCAGGGTTCCGCCTGCTATGGGGAACACCTCCAGTCTGAAAAGCGGATGGCATTTTTGGACTTAGGCAGTCGATGGGGAAAAGACCAATGAAAAAAGCACATCTAATGTACCGTTGGTTAACGGTCACTAGGTGTGCTTCTTTATCGTCTGCGTTTTTACAGCAAGTGAATCCCGTGAGCTTCACATTGGTCGATCATTTCTTGCGGCCACAGTGCGGCTTGAACCTCACCGACGTGGGCCTTGCCCAGCAACAGCATGCACAGCCGAGATTGGCCGATGCCGCCGCCGATGGTGTAAGGGACCTCTTCGTTTAAGACCATTTGGTGGTAGGGGAGGCTAGCCCGGTCTTCGGCGTGGGCCAACTTGAGCTGACGCTTCATGGCTGCGGCGTCGACCCGGATGCCCATACTGGAGATTTCGATGGATTGGTCTAATGGTTCGTACCAGAACAAGATGTCTCCGTTCAACGTCCAGTCGTCGTAGTCGGGGGCCCGGCCGTCATGGCGCTTGCCGCTCTTCAAGGCGTCGCCAATCTTCATTAAGAAGACACAGCCCAACTTCTTAGCAATGGCGTTTTCCCGTTCGCGCGGCGTCATCGTTGGGTACATATCTTCCAATTCCTGGGTCGTGATGAAGTGGATCTCGTCTGGCAGGTGGTGGACGGCTTCAGGGAACTTGTACCAAACCTCGTGTTCCATGTGCTTGATGACCTTGAAAATGGTCCGCACGGTGGCCTTCAGCGTCTCTTCGGTCCGTTCGTCCTTGGCGATGACCTTTTCCCAGTCCCATTGGTCCACGTAAGCGGAGTGGAAGTTGTCGAGGTCCTCGTCCTTACGGATGGCGTTCATGTTGGTGTAGAGACCTTCATGCATCTTGAAGCCGTACCGCTTTAAGGCCACGCGCTTCCACTTGGCCAGGGAGTGGACGATTTCAATGGTTTCGTCGCCCATGTCGGCCATGGTGAAGGAGACCGGCTTTTCGACCCCGTTCAAGTTGTCGTTCAGTCCGGTCGACTTTTCAACAAACATCGGTGCGGACAGCCGCGACAGATTTAATTGCTTACCAAATTCTTCTTGGAAGGTTTCCCGGATGTAGCGAATCGCGGTCTGGGTCTCCCGCACGGATAATTTTGGATCGTATGATTTTGGAATAATTAAATGCATAAGCACGTTCTCCTTTTGTGGGCCAAATTTTTTAAGATAAAACAAAAAGGTTTTCCATCCCTTGTGAAATCAAGGGACGAAAAACCTTTTCGCGGTACCACCCAAGTTGTCGATCCAGTTGATCGGCCAGCTCAATTAGAGTACAAACATACTCTACCGATGGTAACGTACCGGTTAACGGCTTACCCTAACGTGACGGCGTCATTTCAGGCAGCAACTAAGAAAGTGTTATTCGGTAAGCTCACACCCGATTGGGTTTGCACTAAGTCCCAACTCACTGACGGGGTGATCAAACGTACTGGTCTTTCCTGCGTTTTTTATCTTGTGGCATTAATACTAGCACCAATTTTCAAATTGTAAATACGTAAATTAAAATTTGACGAGATTTTTTGGGGCGTGGGGAGGGGCCCTCTATAGTAAAAAAAGTCTGCGTCGCCCGTCAAAAATAAATTTGCCAATGGCGGCTGGCATAAATTAAATTATGAGAGTTTAAGTTTCTCTGTAGGTGAATTGGTGGGTCTAGACCGGTCTGAATAAACACGGTATGCTGGGACTAACTTTAAGAGTAGGGGATGACCAGCATGCATTTTGAAGACTTGTTTACCTTGAACGGCCAGCTGAATGGCGCGGCCCGCACCCTTGAGATGGGGGAGACCGTCACCGACCGCATTCACGTTGAGGAGGCTGCCGATGAACCCAGAAGATGACCAGCTCCGACGGCTGATCCACACACTGCTGATTCAGCTGCGTAATGCGGGCATTCATGTGACGGTGACCCATCACCGCACACCCAGCCTTTACCTGCATTTAGATCACGACGTGTTAAAGGAGATTCGCCTGAGTGACCATCCCATGGGGAAAAAATCGCGGCACCGGGTGGGCTATGATATTCTGATCACCCGCGACCGTCATCGACGCTTTGCGGCCGAGAACCGCTGCTTTCAGTATGGCATCAACAATGCCCTGACCGTAGTGGCTCAAGTGGTGGCCGACCGGGATCGCAAGGTGGCCCAGCTGGGCGGCAGTGCCAGTTACCGCAGCTTGGTGCGGCTGGCGCAAAAACGCCCTCAGTTGCCCAGTAAGCAGGCGGCCTTTGAGAATAAGCTCAGTGCCTTTCTCGACCGCTCCCCCGTCAGTGGCGGCCGGCGGGAACGGCCGCGGATTTAACGGCCACCGCTGAACAGGCGACCGGCTAGTTTGGCTAAGCAAAGGATCGGGTAACCTTGACAGAGAACGTTTTCAGCGGATTTTCTATTGACATTTCGACTAAATGAAATTAGAATATACTAATTAGTTTTAATCGTATTTTAATTAATCGGTCGAAAGGAGGGGATGTCAGTGGGACGACCACGGCAACTCTTTATTAAAAAGCAGGTGCAAACGGACTTGTACCGCAAGACGGGGTTGGAGAAGACCTTGACCGCCTTTAGTTTAACCACCATGGGGATTGGCGCCATCGTTGGGTCGGGGATCTTTATCACGCCCGGCTTGATTGCGGCCAATTACACCGGACCAGGCGTCATGTTATCCTACCTGATTGCCGTGGTCGTCTGTGCCATGGCGGCGCTGTGTTACTCGGAATTCTCCTCAACGATCCCACTGGCAGGGAGTGCCTACACCTACGTGTACGCCGTCTTCGGCGAATTTGCCGCCTGGATTTTGGGCTGGGCGTTGATTTCTGAATACCTCTTTGCGGTCTCATCGGTCGCGGTAAGTTGGTCGTCGTATTTTCAAAATCTACTGGCGGGCTTTGGCATCAAGTTACCCAACTTCTTGCGAGCCGCCTCGGGAACCGCGGGCGTCCACGGGGGCGGCGTCGATATCGTGGCGCTGGTCATCACCATGTTGGTGGCCTGGCTGTTATCCAAAGGCATTCGCGAATCCGCGCGCATTAATAACATCATGGTCATCGTCAAGATCTTAGTCATCCTCTTGTTTATCGGCATTGCCATCTTCTACGTGAAGCCGGCGAACTACAACCCGTTTCTGCCGTTTGGGACCAGCGGCATCTTCAAGGGCGCCGCGGTGGCCTTCTACGCCTACATCGGGTTTGACGCCGTGTCTACGGCCAGTGAAGAGGTCAAGAATCCCAAACGTAACATGCCAATCGGCATCATCAGCTCCCTGTTGGTGGCAGCCGTGCTCTACATTAGCCTGTCGGCCGTCTTGGTCGGCGTCGTCCACTACACCAAGCTGGGGGTCGCCGATCCAGTGGCCTTGGCCTTGACGCTGGTTCATCAAAACTGGGCGTCCGGTGTGATCTCCCTGGGGGCCATCGTGGGGATGACGACCGTGCTGATCGTCATGTCCTATGGCGGCACGCGGCTGTTATTTGCCATCAGTCGCGACGGCTTGTTGCCAGCCTCGCTGAAGCGTTTGAACCCCAAGACCCACGTGCCGGTTGCCAATACCTGGATCTTTGGCGTGGTCGCCAGTCTTTTTGCGGCTGTGATTCCGATTGATAAGATCGCGGAACTGGTCAACATTGGGACGTTGTCGGCCTTTGCCATGGTGTCGTTGGGCATCGTCTTCTTGCGTCACGACGAACGCTTCAAGAACCTAGATACCTCGTTTAAGGTGCCGTGGTACCCGTATCTGCCGATTGCGTCATTTCTGGCCTGTGTCTACCTGATGACGCAGCTACAAGCCTTCACTTGGCAAGCCTTTGGCGTCTGGGTCGTCCTCGGGTTGATTGTCTACGTCAGCTACGGCTATCATCACAGCCGGGTGCGGTTGACTGCATAGTGCGATAACGCTTTCATTTGTGGTAAACTATTCTCAGACTATGTGAGAGGGATGACTGGATGCGTTATTTAGCAAGTCCAAGTTTAGATATTCGGCAAAATTTAGCGATTGAAACTTATCTGATGGAGCACGCCGATTTGACGGAGCCCATCTTATACTTCTACGTGAACTCACCGTGCATCATTGTCGGGCGGTATCAAAACGTGCTGGCGGAAATCAACCAGCAGTACGTCAAGGACCATAACATCATCTTGACCCGGCGGACGTCCGGGGGTGGTGCGGTCTACGATGACCTAGGCAACGTCAGCTTTAGCTTCATTACCAAGGATGACGGGGATGCCGTGGGTAATTTTAAACGATTTACCGATCCGGTAATCAAGGCCCTTCACCAAATGGGGGCCACTGGCGCGGCCATGACCGGGCGCAACGACCTGACCATCGATGGCAAGAAGTTCTCCGGCAACGCCATGCACGTGGAAAATGGTCGGATGTTCTCGCACGGGACGTTGATGTACGACGTGGACCAATCACAAATTGCCCACGCCCTGCAGGTGCCGGCGGACAAGCTCGCCACCAAGGGCATCAAGTCCGTGCGCAGTCGGGTCACCAATCTGAAGCCGTACTGTGCGCCGGAATTTCAGCAGTTGACCATCGAAGAATTCCGCGATACCTTAGCCAAGGAAATCCTCGGGGTCACAGACTTGTCGCAGGCGCATCAGTACACCTTGACCGCTGACGATCAGGCCGGAGTCAAGGCGCTGGCCGACCAATACTTTAACAATTGGGATTGGATCTACGGCAATGACCCGGCCTACTCGTTGACACGGCGCCGCCATTTTCCGGCTGGAACGGTGGAATTTGACCTGGACGTCGATGGCGGGAAGATCAAGGCCATTCAGATTCACGGCGACTTCTTTGGCCAACTGCCGATTGAAGACGTTACGGCTAAATTAACGGGCGTGACCTATTCACCGGCGGCCATTCAAGCCGTCTTTGACCAGTTGGACGTGCCCAGCTACTTCGGCAAGATTCCGGCCGCAGACTTGGTCGACCTGTTGAGCAAGCAACCACAGGCTTAATTTGACAGCGATGGAAGCGTCACTGGATAGTCGGTGACGCTTTGTTTTTTTCTTAAGGTTAGGCGGAACTTAAGTTGGCTTAAGGCACAACCCCTATAATGGTCAAGTCGATTAAAAACAGAAAAATCCGCCAGTCGGCATAGAATCGGCTGGATTGAAAGGGTGGCTATCAAAGCATGGAAATGGAAAAGCGGCAACGGCCGCGTCGAAGAAGACATCCCATCCGTAACCTCCTCATCGTGTTGGTGATTGCCTTACTGGCAGGTGGTACGGCGTATGGCATGCATAAATATCAAAGCATTAAAAAATCCGTCGATAAGACCTATAAGGCGTCCGGCGTGAAAAAATTGCGGAACGTAAACCAGGTCTTAAAGGATAAGCAGCCCGTCTCAATCCTACTGATGGGGACCGATACTGGGGCGCTGGGGCGGACCTTTGCCGGCCGGACCGATAGTATGATGGTGGTCACCTTAAATCCCACCACGAACAAGACCACGATTACCAGTATTCCACGGGATACGGCCGTGACCATTCCAGGCTATGAAAGCTACGGCCTTTCTAAGATCAATGCGGCCTACGCCTATGGCAAGTCCAAGACGGCCATCACGACGGTCCAGGACATGTTGAATGTGCCGATTGATTTCTACGCTATCATCAACATGGGGGGCATGGAGAAAATCATCGACGAGGTCGGCGGGGTCGACTTGAAGCCGTCACTGTCCTTTAGCTACGGTGGCTACACCTTCAAGAAGGGCGTCTCAACCCACATGAACGGGAAGAAGGCCTTGGCCTACGCCCGGATGCGCGACGATGACCCGCTGGGCGACTACGGCCGCCAGACGCGGCAACGCAAGGTCATCATGGCCTTACTGAACAAGTCCAACTCGGTCACGTCGTTGCTAAATGAATCCTTCATTTCGTCTCTTTCCAAGCAAACGCAAACCGACTTGACCTTCGATGACCTGACGGCGCTGGCCACTAACTATCGCAAGGCTACGCACCACATCAAGACCACGCACTTGCAGGGGACCAGTGAGACCATCAACGGCCAAAGCATGGAGGTGGCCTCAAAGTCCGAACTCCAGCGAATCACGAACTACATCCGTAACGCTCTGGGTCTGACGCACAAGTCGACCGGGACGATTGCCCAGTTGGATGCGACGTCATCGACTACGACGACAACAACGGACAATACCAATGGTGGCACGGACACCGGTAATAACGGCGGCCCCGGTGGCGGCTATTAACCTGTAAATAAAGGACCGACGCACTTGATTGGCGGCGGTCCTTTTTGCATAATGAGGGTTAGGAGGGGATCAGATGACCCATTTACTAGTAACCGGGGGTGCCGGCTTCATCGGCGCCAACTTTGTCCGTTATGTGGTGGCCCAGCACCCGGAAGTGCAGGTGACCGTGTTGGACAAGCTGACCTATGCCGGCAACCGGGCCAATTTAACGGGCTTACCGGCCGACCGGGTTCGGTTGGTGGTCGGCGACATTGCGGATGCGCCGCTGGTCAATCAGTTGGTTGCGCACACCGATGCCGTGGTCAACTATGCCGCCGAGAGTCACAACGACCGCTCACTACGAGACGCAGACCCGTTCATTCAGACCAATATCGTCGGCACCTACACGTTGCTGCAAGCTTGCCGCCGATTTGACGTGCGCTACCACCAAATTTCAACGGATGAGGTGTACGGCGACCTACCGCTGCGGCAAAACGGGGTCGGGGCCAAATTCACGCCGACCTCCCGTTACCAACCCAGCAGCCCGTACTCGGCCTCTAAGGCCAGCGCAGATCTGCTGGTCCAGGCCTGGGTGCGGTCGTTTGGTCTGCGGGCAACCATTTCTAACTGTTCGAACAATTATGGGCCGTATCAGTATATTGAGAAATTTATCCCGCGGCAAATCACCAACATTTTGAGTGGCCGTCGCCCGAAACTCTATGGCAACGGGGCTAACGTCCGCGACTGGATCCACGTGACCGACCACGCGCGGGCGGTCTGGGAGATTTTGACGCGCGGCCAGATTGGCGCGACCTACTTGGTGGGGGCCAACGGCGAGCACAGCAATCGGGATGTTTTGGCACTCATTTTACAGCTGATGGGTCAGCCCGCCGACGCCTTTGATTGGGTCAAGGACCGGCCGGGGCACGACGTCCGGTACGCCATTGATGCCAGTCGGTTGCGTGATGAATTGGGGTGGCGTCCCGAGGTCACGGACTTTGCGGCCGGATTGCGACAGACCATTGCCTGGTACCAGGACCACCCGGAGTGGTGGCAGGGGGCCAAGGCTACGGTTGAGGCGGCGTATCGTCAGAACGGGCAGTAAATTATTTTTTTAATCATCGAAAAACGCGCGTTCGCTAGCGGCTCGCCGGCGGGTTCGGTAAGCTGATGACAGGACGTTAGGTGGCGTTTATGGTATACTGGGTGAACGCTTCTGACCGCTCCAATTTCTTTAGGAGGGATGGCAGTGGCGTTTTGGTTGACACTCGCGCCTTTATTGGCGCCGGTTGTTTCGGTAGCTACGATTGGCGGTATCGTGATTGCTTTGATCCAGCTACAGGTCGTCTTACGAAATCGCCGGATTGATTTGGCTGCCACTAGATTTGATCACACGATTCAGGCTTATGAATTTTACCAAAATAATGTGGCGGAGATTTTGGATGGAACAATCGCGCAGTACGAGGCGGCCCTACAAGTGAATGATTTTCAAAAGAAGAAAGATGAGCATGTTCGCCAATCAATTATGATTCAGGCGATGGTCGTCGCTGATTTTGGCACTTGTTTTCAACGTCTAAACATTTTGGAAAGTTATGTTTATTACGATGAAATCGACAAATATCAACTTTACAGTAGCATTGGCGATTCCATCTATGAGTTGATTCAGCTAGATGGATTTGCTTTTGTCCAAGATCATTTTCTAAAAGAACAAGTGATGAATAACTATGTCAACTTGTTAAACGACATCCAACTATACGTACAGAAAAGAAGGCAGAAAAATGACTCGAAAGATTGACCATCTAGAATACGACATTGACCCTAAAGAGCGCGACGCCATTCTCGAATTTATCAATGAGCCCGGTGGCGATCAAGAACTAAAGCGAAATCTACAACGGTATTCACCAGATGAAGTGGATGCAATGAACCTAGAACGTATCCGCCAACAAATGATCCATACACGCGTCATCTTCCCGCACCACTAGCAAAAAACGCTCTTGCCAAATCACATCGGCAAGAGCGTTTTTCTTAACAAAATTTAGTAACCACGACTGACGTCAACTAAGTTCACAGACAATGTGCCATCTGCTTCCCAGCTCTTCAGGTTATCCGTCAGGTAACCGAAGATGGGGCGGACGTTATCGACGTCGAAGCCGGTTTGGTGTGGCGTGATCAAGACGTTCGGGTAATCCCACAGCTTGGAATCCTTCGGGAGTGGTTCGTGCTCGAAGACATCCAAGGCGGCGTTCAACACGTTTTGGTAGAGCAACGCGTGCATCAAGGCGTTTTCGTCGACGGACTTGCCGCGACCGACGTTGACGAAGATGCGTACGCCGTTAAGTTGATCGAAGTATGCCGTATTAAAGTAGTGCGTGGTCTCCGCCGTGGCAGGCATGGCATTGATGATGACGTCGGCGTCTTTGACCAACTCGGCGTCATCCTTGAGACTGACCGTGCCTTGGAAGCCCGCAACGCCGTGACCGGAGCGGTTGACGCCAAACGGGTAGTTGCCAAAGCCATTGAGCAGTTCGGCGATGTGTTGGCCGATGCTGCCGGTCCCGTAGATGACCACCTTTTGGTTGGCTAGAGTCGCTAATTCTGTGCGAGCTGGGACCTGCCAGAAATGCCCGGCCTGGTTCTTCACCGCGTCATTGAAGTCGCGCAGGAAGTACAGCAGGTAGCCAATCGTGGACTCCGCAATCGCGGCGGAATAGGCGCCACTGGCGTTGGTCACCTGAACGTGGTGGGCTTGGATCCAGTCTAGCGGCAGGTAATCGACCCCGGCGCTAAAGGTTTGAATCCAGCGGACGTGGTTTTGCGGATTTTGCAGCACCGCGGCGCCGTGTTCGCCCCAACCAAAGATGATGTCAATATCAGTCGCCGTTTCCCAGTCACTGGCGGGAACGACCTCAACGCCCAGGGCTGTCAGCTGTGCAATTTGGGCTTGATTGAGAGTTGGAAAGGTGAATAATCTTTCTGTCATGTGAAAAACCTCCTTCGACGGATGTCGTCTCCTATATTTTAGCACGAGTGACCCGTTTCCACCTAGGAATCCCGTTAAATCGGCGAAATCGCTTACATTAACGACACACATTTTCCAAAGTGTCACGACGATTGACAACTTAATTGCACACAAATTTCGAATGTAATCCATTAACTTTCGGTAGATTGACACTGAACCATTGCGTATTGACTTATCACTCGATATAATAGAGGCAAGACAGCAATTATTTATTTACACTAATAACGTTTGGGGAGGTTAGAAAAATGTTAAATCTTGGTCTGGATATCCTAGGCCTAGCGCGATTCCAATTTGGAATGACCACTGTCTTTCACTTCTTCTTCGTTCCATTTTCCATCGGGTTAGCCTTCGTTGTCGCCGTCATGGAAACCATGTATGCGATTAAAGGTGATGAGGATTACAAAAAGATGGCGCAGTTCTGGGGCAAAATGTTCCTGTATAGCTTCGCCGTAGGTGTGGTCACCGGGATTATTCAAGAATTCCAATTCGGGATGAACTGGTCTGAATACTCGCGGTTCATGGGGGATATCTTCGGTGCGCCACTGGCGATCGAAGCTCTGGCCGCGTTCTTCATGGAATCCACGTTCATCGGGATGTGGATGTTCACCTGGGGCCGCTTCAATAAGTGGGTCCACACGCTGTTTATTTGGTTAGTTATGTTCGGGTCTTCACTATCGGCACTGTGGATTTTGGCGGCCAACAGTTTCATGCAGAACCCATTAGGTTACATCATTAATCAACAAACGGGTCACGTTCAAATGGTCAGCTTCGGCGCCGTTTTGGGCAACCCCCAACTGTGGAGTGAATTTCCGCACGTGATTTTCGGTGCGTTTGTGACCGCTTCCTTCGTCATTGCCGGCTGTGCGGCTTGGCGGTTACTGAAGAAAGATCACGTCACGTTCTACCGGAAGTCCTTGAACGTTGCGTTGGTCATCGGCCTGATCTTCTCGCTGGGCTCTATTGCCAGTGGGGACATTCAAAGTCGTTACCTGATCAACAACCAACCGATGAAGTTTGCCGCGATGGAAGGGCTCTACAAGGACTCGACCAACAAGGGTGAATGGGCGGCGATTGCCGGCTTTGACAACAAGCAACACAAGACCACCTGGTCCGTTGATGTGCCTTACGTCTTGAACCTGTTGAGCTACCACAAGACGACGGGGACCATCAAAGGGATGAACACCATTAACAAGGAATTGCATGCGAAATACGACAAGAAATATGGCAATGATATTAATTATTACGTTCCAACCAAGACCTTGTTCTGGAGCTTCCGGATCATGTCTGGCGCGGGTGCACTGTTTGCCTTGTTAGCGATTGTGGGCTTGTTCTTCAACCGTAAGAAGTCGCAGCTGATCATGAGCCAACGCTGGTTCCTGTACATCATGGGACTGTGCCTGTGGCTACCATTTATCGTGAACACGGCTGGTTGGTTCATCACTGAATTTGGGCGGTACCCATGGGTCGTCTACGGCTTACTCACGATTGCCGATGCGGTCTCGCCAAATGTTTCCGTTGCGTCGTTACTCACGTCAAACATCATCTACTTCCTGATGTTTGCCGGCATGGGCGTCGTCATGATCGTCTTGTGCCACCGGACGTTGAAGGCCGGACCGGATATTGAAAATACCGATGGGTATGCGGCGGGCGATACTGACCTTGATCCGTACTCAAAGGGGGCGTTCAACCATGACTAACTTACAACTGCTCTGGTTTATTCTGATCGGTGTGCTGTTTAGTGGCTTCTTCTTCCTGGAAGGCTTCGACTTCGGTGTGGGGATGCTCGTGAAGAGTTTCGCCAAAAATGAAGCCGAACGTGATGTGGTGATCCGGTCGATTGGACCTCACTGGGACGGCAACGAAGTGTGGCTGATCACCGCTGGTGGGGCCATGTTTGCCTCCTTCCCGATGTGGTACGCGACGCTGTTTTCCGGGTTCTACCTGGTGCTGTTCTTGATCTTAGCTGCCTTGATTTTCCGGGGCGTGTCGTTTGAATTCAGAGCGAATATGCGCACGGAAAAATGGCGGACCTTCTGGGAGTGGGCGTCAACGATCGGTAGTTTCTGTGCGGCATTCTTATTTGGGATGCTGTTCACGGCGATGATTGCCGGGATGCCAATCGACAAGAACGGCGACATGACCGCGCACTTCTTCGATTACGTTAACCTGTTTTCCTTAGTCGGTGGGGTCGCTGTGACTGTCTTATCTCTGGTCCACGGCTTGAACTTCATCCGGCTGAAGACCTCGGGGGCCTTGCGCGAACGGGCATTGGCCTGGAACAAGGTCTTGTACCCCGTGCTCTTTGCGGGGGAAGTCCTGTTTGCCATTCTGCTGTACTTCTCAACCGACTTCTTTGCCAAGAAGCCATTGACGACCACGGCCATCGTGGTGGCACTGGTCATCTTCACTTGCTTGGCTTACTGGGGCGTCTTGGGCAACCACGAATGGCTGTCCTTCATCGGCAGTGGGTTATCGCTGATTAGCGTGGTCGTCTTGATCTTCAACGGGTTATTCCCGCGGGTCATGATTGCCAACAACCCAGCTTACTCGTTACTGATCAAGAACTCATCCAGTTCCCCATACACGCTGCACCTGATGACGATCCTGACGTTTAGCATCCTGCCGATCGTGTTGGTCTACTTCATCTGGAGCTACTGGGTTTTCTACAAGCGCTTGGCTTCACCAAAGCAAAACGCCTAAACTGACAAATTTGTTTCGCCAAGTCTCCACGGCTGTTCGGCCGTGGGGACTTTCATTTTTGGCCGAACTGAAGGCTGAGCCTAAGACGATAGTTATTAACCCACACTACCGTAGCCGAGAGTTCGCCAAATATGGGGTCGTCCGCTGAAAAAGAGTGGGCTAGCAGTGTTAATGCTCACCAGTGGCCTGTTGGCGTACGTTTTGGCTCAAAGCCAGGTGTCGAGACCCGGCCCGTCCGCTCCATATTTGGCGGTCAGTCACCACCATATCAAAGCAGGTGGCTTGTGACCAATTAAATTGGCAAAAATAAGCTGGAATCACCCTGATTGGTAGCGCTTAGATTCCAGAAAAATGCTATCATAGCAGTATGAGTTATCACTTGTTGTAAGGGGGCATCACTTTGATTGATCAACGTGTTTTTAAATTTCCCGGAGTGAAACCGGCCGCGGCCATCGAAGCGGTACTGACGCTGATTCAAGCCATTATGATTATTATTCAGGCGCAGTACTTATCGGTCGCCATCGTTCAGCTCTGGAAACAACAACCCATTGGCACGATTGTCACCCCGTTGGCGATCTTTGCCGTGGCCTTTTTAGCCCGCCACTTGTTGACGGTCTTAAAGGATTGGCTACTGTATCCGTTCGTGGAGAAGACGACCAAGACGTTGCGGAAGCAATTTATGGCCAAGCTCTTTGACCTGGGGCCCAGCGTGGTGGCCGAAAAGGGGACCGGGAACGTCGTCACCATGGGCCTGGAGGGCATCGACAAGATTCAGACTTACCTGATGATGATCATCGGTAAGGTCCTGGACCTGTCGATTACGCCCTGGCTGGTGCTGATCTACATTGCCTTTATCCAGTGGAAAGAGGCGCTGTTCCTGCTGGCCATTTATCCGTTAATCATTCTGTTCATGATTATTTTAGGGTTAGCAGCGCAGGCCAAGGCCGACCGGCAATACGCCGGCTACCAGCGGCTGTCCAACCACTTTGTCGATACCTTGCGGGGGCTACCGACTTTAAAGCAGCTGGGGTTAAACGAGACCTATGCCGACAACGTGTATCAGGTCAGTGAGGACTACCGCAAGAAGACCATGGCGACGTTGACGATTGCCATGACCTCGACCTTTGCGTTGGACTTTTTCACGACCCTGTCCATCGCCATCATCGCCGTGTTTCTGGGCTTTGGCCTAATGGACAACACGATTCAGCTGTTGCCCGCGTTGGTGATCTTGACGCTGGCGCCCGATTACTTTGCGCCGATTCGTAACTTTGCCAACGACTATCACGCCACCTTGAACGGGAAAAATGCCCTGACAGCGGTGCTGGATGTCTTACAGCGGGAGACGCCGACGGACCGGCAGTTATTGCCGACGCGCGAGCCTGTTTGGCAAGCCGATGATTCCCTGGCGCTGGCGCACGTCAACGTCAGTTATGGCGACGCTGCGCCGACGTTGCGCGATATCACGTTTAACGTCCACGGCTTCCAGAAGGTCGGCATTATCGGTGCCTCGGGTTCCGGCAAGTCGACGCTGATCAACACGTTGGGTGGCTTTCTCAGCCCCGCTGATGGGCAAATTAACGTGCGGGGGACCCAGGTGCCGCACCTGGACCAACAGGCCTGGCAACGCAGTTTTGTCTACATTCCGCAGGCGCCTTACCTGTTTCACGCCAGTCTGCGCGACAACCTGGCCTTCTATGCGCCTGATGCCAGCGATTCGGCGGTGACTGCCGCAGCGGCCAAGGCTGGGTTGACCGACTGGATTGCGACCTTGCCGGACGGTCTGGCCACACAGATTGGCGAAGGGGCTCGCGGGGTCAGTGGGGGTCAGGCGCAACGAATCGCGTTAGCTCGGGCCTTTCTGGATGATTCGCGGCGCGTCTTGTTATTTGACGAACCGACCGCGCATTTGGATATCGAGACCGAAGTCGAATTGAAACAGACCATGATGCCGGTCTTCAAGGACCACCTGGTCTTCTTTGCGACCCACCGGCTGCACTGGATGAATGAAATGGACTATATCCTGGTCATGGATCACGGCCAGATCGTGGAACAGGGGACGCCGGCGGATCTCCAGCAACAAAACGGCGCCTACGTGCGGTTACGATCTGAAATGGAAGGAGCGACGACCCGATGAAAGGATTCTTTGCGACATTTAAACATGATCACTGGGTCATGCCATACTTGCGGCGGTACCGCAAGCTGTTGGCGTTGGTCCTGTTCTTGGGCTTCATGACGTTCTTTTGTGGGGGCGCGCTGATGTTTAACTCCGGCTACCTGATCAGTCGGGCGGCCACGCATCCCTACAACATCCTGATGATCTACGTGCCCATCGTCTTGGCACGGGCCTTTGGGATTGGGCGGCCGGCCTTTCGTTACGCCGAACGCCTGACCAGTCACAACTGGGTCCTGCGCATCGTGTCGGACTTTCGCAAGCGCTTGTATCAAGCCGTGGAAAAGCAGGCCGTGGCCATCCGGCAGACCCACCAGACCGGGGATGTCTTGAGCATCTTGGCCGAAGACATCGACCACATTGAAAACCTGTATCTGCGAACGGTCTTTCCGCTGGTCATTGGCTGGCTGCTGTATCTATTCGTGGTGATTGGCATTGGGTATTTCAACTGGGCCTTTGGGCTATTGATGTTGATCTTACTGGGTGTTATTGTGATTTTTATGCCGCTGCTATCCGTGGCCGTCAATGGGCGGCGGGAATTTCAGGCGCGGCAGGTCCAACGGCGGTTCTACACGCAATTGACCGATGCCGTCTTGGGGCTAGGCGACTGGTTGATTTCCGGTCGGCGGCAAGCCTTCTTGCAGCAACAAGACCAACCCATCGACGAGATTGCCACGTTACGGCGCGCTGACCATCATTTTCAGTGGTGGCGTAACTTTGCGATTCAATTCATCTTCGGCGCGGCGGTCGTCTTGATCGTGTGGTGGGCCGGGCTGACCTTTACCCACAATCAGGCGGAAGCCAACTGGGTGGCCGCCTTTGGCCTGGCGCTATTTCCGACCGTGGAACCCTTCTCGGGGATGAGCCAGGGGGTCAGTGAATGGCCAGTCTACCAGGATTCCATCAAACGGGTGAATCGCTTGGATGAACACGAACCCGAACTGCCGGCGCAGACCACGATTGGCGCGCTGGAAGAACTGAAATTAGACCACGTGTCCTTCACGTATCCGGGGGCAAAACGCGAGGTGATCGACGACCTGTCCTTGGACCTACACCCCGGCGAAAAGCTGGCGTTGCTGGGCCCTAGTGGGACGGGGAAGAGCACGTTACTCAAATTGATCTTGGGCGACGAGCAGCCGTCTCGCGGCCAGGTCACGTTAAATGGCGTACCGGTTAGTCAGCTGCAAACGCAACGGGCGCAACTCTTTGGCGTGTTGGACCAGCAACCCTATTTGTTTGACACCACCGTCATGAACAACGTGCGGCTGGGCAATTTGAACGCCACCGATGAAGATGTGCACGCCGCGGTCAAGGCCGTCGAGCTGGACGACTTGGTTGGCCGCCTGCCGCAGGGCTACGATACGGAGGTCCAAGAGGCCGGGAGTCGCTTCTCCGGTGGGGAACGGCAACGGCTATCGCTGGCCCGGATCCTCTTGCAAGACGCGCCCATCATCATCTTGGATGAGCCGACCGTGAGTCTGGATCCTATCACCGAACAACATTTATTGGACACGGTCTTCAGCGTGCTTCACGACAAGACGATCATTTGGGTCACACACCACTTGGCGGGCATCAATCACGTCGATCAGGTCCGCTTCATCGAGGACGGCCACTTCGACATGCAGGGGACGCCAGCTCAGTTGTATCAAGACAATGCACGGTTCCGGTCGTTGTATGATTTGGACCGGGGAAAGTAAGTGAGGTGAGTGTCGTGGCACAATAGATTAGACCAGCTGATGCCACAACAATCGATGAGGTTGTGCGTCAACTCATCACCCAATTTCACTACTTGGCAACAGACGCTCGCCACCTGGTCCGCAAGCATGCCCAAACTGTCAACGTTTGGTACACAGAGTTTGTGAATCAGGAACCACAACACCGAACAATTGACGACGTCGCAGCCGACATTCACCTGCTTGAAACCTATCAGCGTGAATTGCCGTCACCTAACTAAGATTAATCGAAAAGGTCCAGTTACCGGCAAAATGCCAAGTAACTGGACCTTTTTAGATGGTCTGTTAAAATGTGAATCTGAAATTTACGCGTTGATTCCTGAAACAGCAGGGCTTTATTCACTGGGATTGGTGAAACTAGGGGCCTGTGTCGGTCTAAGGGAGGGCTTGCTCTGAAGAACACTGCCGATCCGGATGGGGCCATCTCTGGCTATTCCGACGAATTGACGTCGCGTACCAATACGCTGGAAACAGTTAGTTGAAAAGTTAGCTGCCACTAAGGGTTAAACCGATTGTTATTGGTAAGCACGTTTGTAGCCGGGAGTCCGCCAAATATGGGTTCAGCCGTGGGAGTTCCCTTAGCGACGCGATTCATGTCGCTTAGGGAACTGGCGCCTTTGAGACGCGGGTTTCGGCTCAAAGCGAGGCGCCGAGACAGCCCTTTGGCTCGGCCCGTCCGCCCCAGCGTTCCAACCCATATTTGGCGGACGGTAGGCGGCCAGTACCCGCCATGACTTGAAAGGAATTGCTTTTGGGTGCCAGATGGGTCAGTGGTCACGCCGCAACAGCATCGTGGTCAGCTTGGCCAGGTCGTCTTGGACCGGACCCGCGGGCAATTGGGCAATCAGCGCCAATGCCTTGTCCGTGTAGGTGGTCGCCAATTGCCGCGCGGCCCCGACGCCATCATATTGGGCGACCAGTGCTTGCACGGCTTGGATATCGGCGACGGTCATGTCGTGTTTTTTACGCAAGAGGTGGTGGAAGTCACGCTTGGCGTGGGGAATGGCCAAAATCAATGGCAAGGAATACACGCCCGAGCGTAAGTCCTCCAGCACCGGCTTTTGCGTTTTGGCCGGGTCGCCGGCGTAGTCCAAGATGTCGTCTAACATCTGGTAGGCACAGCCAATGGCGATGCCAATCTGGCGGGTCAAAGCCGTCACGTTGGCCGGGGCCCCAGCCAAGCGGGCGCCGGTGTCGCAACTGAGAGCAAAGAGCTCGGCAGTTTTGCCCGCGACCTCATTGAGATAGGCCGCCACCGTGGTGTCTTCGCGGTAGTTCAGGTCCATTTGATGCAGTTCGCCCTGCAAGATGCGGTGCATGGCGTCGATGTGTTCCTGGACCAAGGCCCGGTCGCGCGTGGCCTTTAGGACCTGGTTGAAGTAGACGGTGAACATGAAATCACCGGCATAAATGGCGTTACGCTGGCCGTATTTCATTTGAATCGTTCGCACGCCGCGGCGGGTCGGGGAGTCATCGATCACGTCATCGTGGATCAAGGTGCCCACGTGGAGGATTTCCAAGGCCGCGGCGCCTGCCTGTAACTCGGCCGGCGTGCCTTGGTCGCCGAATTTCGTGAATAGGTAAAAATAACCGGGACGCAACAACTTGCCGCCGGATTTTAATAACGCTAATATTTTACTGTGGATGGGTTGATTATCCAACTGAACTTCTTGGAAGAGATAATCCTGAAGCGCATCCAGTTGCGGTTCTACTTGCGGGAATTGCCGCCAAAGTTGTCGATCCATTTCGCACCTCGCTATGTATGTCACATTAAAATTTATCTTACCGACAACTGGAAACGTTGTCAATAAAGGATACTCCCGCAATGCTAGATTGTCGGACGCTCATTTGTGACACTCCCCATTTTAGCACCGATAAGCGCAGGGCGGTGGGGAAATCGGCAGCTGATTAAGTGGCCGGGAAAACTGGCGGGGAATCCACGAACAGTTGAACTGCCAAGGGACATGGGCTATCATCAAAATTAAAGGATACAGAGACTTATTTTCGGGAGGAACCACCATGACTGTCAGTGTTTTTTTAGAGCTCGTTGAGATCAAGGCCAAGATTGCCTCGGTGTGGCCATTTCTGCTGGGGATGATCTTCGTCCAGGCTAATTTCCACCACCTGAACTGGGGTGCGTCATTGCTGTTCTTTGTGGCGATGGTCCTCTTCAACATGGCCGTCGACATCAATGACAATTATCAGGATTATACCAAGGCTGGCAATCAGGCTGCGGAATGGAAGAAACACACCAATATCATCGGTGTTCACCATTTGGCAGTGAATCGCATCTTTGCTCTGATGGCGAGTTTGGCCACCGTGGCCGGTGTGATTGGCCTGTACTTGGTGTGGCGGACCGGCTGGCCGTTGCTGGCCATGGGCGTCTTTTGCTTTTTAGTCGGCTACCTGTATGCCGGCGGGCCGAAACCGTTATCCGGCACACCCACGGGGGAATTTTTTGCCGGCTTTACCATGGGCTACATGATTATGTTGATCACGGTTTATTTAAATCTTTATCAAACGACCGCGTTCACCGGGGGACTGTTGGTGCGAGTGTTGTTGGCATCGGGTATTGCCGTGATGGCCATTGCCGCGTTATTGCTGGCTAATAACATCTGTGACGCCGATGAAGACCTGTCCTTGAACCGGAAGACCATCGTCTATTACCTAGGCAAGCAGCAGGCGTTATGGCTGTTTGCCAGCTTCTACGTGGTGGGCTACCTATCGCTGGTGGTCAGTGTGGCCTTAGGGGATTTGCCAAAATGGTCGCTGCTGGCCTTGCTCAGCATCCCGGTGATTGTCCGTAACGTGCAGGGATTGTTTCGCGTGCAGGTGAAAAAAGAAACGTTCATCCTGGCCGTCCGCAGCCTGGGCGTGCTGGCGTTGGTCACGGTGGTGGCGGAACTGTTGGGATTGTGGTTGGGCTAGGCGGCACTAGCAGTCGGGGGGGCCGCCCACAGCGTACCAGCTCATCTGTAGCAAACGGAGGTGGCCAGCTTATGCACCACAGCAACAATGAAGGCCGTTACAGCGGGTTCTTGGCACCAAACAGTTGGTTAAAACATTCCTAAATCTCGCGCCAAGTGGCTGTTTTTTACGGGGCAATCAGGTAGAATGAAAGAAATACTTTTTGGAGGTCAAGCAGAGATGAAACTTTTAGAAGATCGCATTCGCCAAGACGGGACGGTCCTGCCGGGGAACGTATTAAAGGTTGATAACTTTTTAAATCATCAGATTGATCCCCAATTGATGGATCAGATGGGGGCAGAGTTTGCCCGGAAATTTGCGAACATGGGCATCACCAAGGTCTTAACGGTGGAGTCTTCGGGGATTGCGCCCGCCGTGATGGCTGGGTTGCACCTCCACGTGCCAGTGATCTTTGCGCGGAAACACAAGAGTCTGACGTTGACCGATAACCTCTACACGGCCAAGGTCTATTCCTACACCAAGCAGGTCAACAACGACATTTCCATCGACCGGCGTTTCTTGGATGCGAGTGACCGCGTCTTGATCATCGACGACTTCTTGGCCAATGGCCAGGCGGTCCAAGGGTTATTTGACATCGCGGAGACGGCTGGTATCGCCGTTGCCGGGGTCGGGGTCGTGATTGAAAAACGGTTCCAAAAAGGCCATCAACTGGTCGAAGATGCGGGTGTGCCGCTGGTCGCATTGGCCAGCATTGCGTCCTTTGAAGACGGACAAGTAGTTTTCGCCCAAGATTAATTGGGCGCTAGCTTGTTTAATCCGTGATTAAACTTTAGAATGAACTTGAATGGGTTTAAATTGTGATTAATCAAAAATAAGTCAAGCAAGAAAGTAGGGAATGAATTTGGCGAACACGGTCTTATATCCGGGAGATACTGTTGGGGTGATTGGTAGTAGTGCCAACGCCGCGATGTTGGTTACCACGGCGCGAAAGATGGGACTACGTGTCGGGGCATATGGTGCCGACGAAACGAGTGAGGCTTTACAATTAGCAGACTTCAAGGCTGTCGGCACTGCGAAGGACCGCGACAAGCTCCAGCACTTTGCGGAAAGCTGCGCGGCCATCGTGTACGACTCGGACCGGGTTAGCACGGATGTCGTGAAATTTTTGGCGCAGTTCACGCGGATTCCGCAGGGTAGCGACATGCTAGAAATCATGCAAGATCGCCTGTTGGAACGGGCCTTCTTTGAACAATTGAACGTCAATATTGCCCCTTACGCCACGATCATCAATCTGGATGACGTGTACCAATCCGTCAATTCTATCGGCTATCCGTGCGTTTTAAAGCCAATTCAAAAGGAATGGTCCCACGGCCGTGAGCTAGTCATCAAGACCCAAACCGACATTGCTAAGGCGGCCGGGTTGTTGGATTGGGGGACCTACATTTTGGAATCTCAAATTGCCTATGACCGGGAATTCTCGATTCTAGTCGCCAGAGATGCGGAAGGTAATCAACAGTCCTTCCCAATTACCGAGGTCCATTCCGTGGATGACCGGCCACAACGCGTCTGGGTGCCGACTGAGGTCGACGACGCCGTGGCCAGTGAAATTCACCGCATTGCCAGTGAAGTGGCTAAGAACGTGTCCTACGTGGGTGTGTTCGAGGTGTCCTTCTACCTGACGGCTAGCGGCGCCATCTACGTGAAGAAAATCGTCCCCGCACCTAGTGAGACGGGGTACGTCTTTGCGGCGGCCGGTACGATTGATGAATTCGCCGAACACATGCGTGCCATCGCCGGGTTACCACTGGCGACGCCGCAATTGTTGACGCCGGCCGTGACCGTGAACTTTACGGTCAAGCAGCTGACGGCGATTCGGACTCAGTGGCAGATCAAACCCAACTGGGACTTCACGTTCTATCACCTGCGCAAGCAAGCCGATGAGGACGTGATGGGTCACGTCACGGTTCAGGGGCCCACGGTGAAGACGCTGTTGGACCAGCTGGATGACACGGCGATTTGGGCGACATCCACGCCAGACGAGCTGACCGACCAAGATTAATTTGGTAATATTTCAAAACGCACTTGATCACCACTACTGGTTGATTGAGTGCGTTTGTCGGTTAGGGCGCAATACCGGGATTTTTATGGAACCGGTGCCGGAAATTTCTTTTAAAATATCGGTGAGAGTTCCAGCAGAACGTATGTTTTTTTGGTATACTATTCTAGACTAATTGACAGAGAGGACTGGGTTCTAGGTGGCAGGAGAAGAATTATTGACTGGCATGAACGATAAGCAAACGGAGGCTGTCCTTCAAACGGAAGGGCCCCTGTTGGTGTTGGCGGGTGCCGGTAGTGGGAAGACCCGGGTGTTAACGCACCGGGTCGCCTACCTGATTGAACACAACAACGTGATGCCGTGGCGCATCTTGGCGATTACCTTTACCAATAAGGCCGCCAAGGAAATGCGCGAGCGGGTCATCAAATTACTGGGACCGGACGGCAGCGACGTGTGGGTCTCCACGTTCCATGCGCTGTGTGTCCGGATCTTACGCCGTGACGCGGATAAATTGGGCTACAACCGGGCCTTTACGATTGCCGATCCCGGTGAACAACGCACGCTGATCAAGCGGGTCTTACGCCAACAGAACTTGGACGTGAAGAAGTTTGACCCCCGCTCGGTGTTAGGCGCCATTTCCAATGCCAAGAACGCCTTACAGACGCCGGCAATGATGCGTGAGGCCGCGGGCAATCCGTTTGAAACGACGGTGGCGACGGTCTATGAAAGCTACCAACGCGAGCTACAGGCCAACCAGGCGATGGACTTCGATGATTTGATCATGTTGACCATCAAGTTATTCAAACAAGATGCCGACGTGCTGGGCTACTATCAAGAAAAATTCCAGTACATTCACGTCGACGAATACCAGGATACCAACGATGCTCAATACACGTTGGTCAATCTGCTGGCCAAAAAGCACGGCAACCTGTGTGTCGTCGGGGATGGCGATCAGAGTATCTATGGCTGGCGGGGTGCCAACATGGAAAACATCTTAAACTTTGAACACGATTACCCTAACGCCCACGTGACTCTGCTGGAACAAAACTACCGGTCGACCAAGACGATTTTGAAGGCCGCCAACGACGTGATTCAAAAGAATGTCAACCGGAAGAAAAAGGACCTCTGGACGGACAATCCGGAAGGGGACAAGATTTCGTATTACCGCGGGCAAAACGAAAATGACGAAGCCCATTACGTAGTGGCCAAGATCCAAGAAGAACGCGAACAACACCACCGTGGGTACGGCGACTTTGCCATCCTGTACCGGACCAACGCGCAATCCCGGGTGATCGAAGAAACGCTGGTCAAGGCCAACGTGCCCTATACCATGGTCGGGGGGCACAAGTTCTATGATCGTAAGGAAATCCGTGACGTGCTGGCTTATTTGACGTTGGTCGCTAACCCGGCGGACTCCATGAGCTTAGAACGGATCATCAACGAACCCAAGCGTGGCATTGGGGCCACCAGTGTGGAAAAGCTGCGGGAATTTGCGGAAATGAACGACTGGACGGAACTGGAAGCCACGCAAAATATTGCGCTGGCCACGAATCTGGGCGCCCGCATCCGCAATTCCATGGAGAAATTCGGCATGACGCTGAAGGGCATCCAAGACCAAGCGGCCACCATGACCGTGTCTGAGATTACCAATGAGCTGCTGGATAAGACTGGCTACATGGCTGCACTCAAGGCTGTGGCCGCTAAGAACTTGGAAGCCGAGACGCGGATCGAAAACATCCAAGAATTCTTATCCGTGACCCAAAAGTTCGATGACGATTGGGATCAGGCAGATCATGACGAAACAGAAGAACGATTAGTCGAATTTCTGGCTGACTTGGCCTTAGTCTCGGCGCAAGACGACGTCGAGGAAGAACCCGCCGAGGTGACCTTGATGACGCTGCACGCCGCCAAGGGACTGGAATTTCCGGTCATTTTTCTGATGGGTCTAGAAGAGGGCATTTTCCCACTATCGCGGGCGGTGCTCGAAGACGACGAGCTGGAAGAAGAACGGCGCTTGGCCTACGTGGGGATCACCCGGGCGCAAGACAAGCTGTATCTGACCAACGCCTATTCCCGGATGCTGTACGGGCGGCGGCAAACCAATCCGCAATCGCGGTTTGTGACGGAAATCGATCCGGAACTGCTGCATCTGGATTACAGTGAAACCAAGTCTGGCTTGACCCCTAGTCGCCGCGACGTGCCGTTTGCGCGGCGAACAGCCAGTGCCGTAGCTAAGCCTTATCATGGCAAGACCGGCCGGGTCAGCGAACCGACAGGCACCGGTGCGGGCCAGGTCAGCTGGGGCGTTGGCGACAAGGCCAGCCACAAGAAGTGGGGCATTGGGACCGTGGTCAAGGTCAACGGGACCGGTGAAGATGCCGAACTGGATATTGCCTTTCCAGAACAGGGGGTTAAGCGGTTATTGGCCGCCTTTGCCCCTATCAAACGAGTTGAAAAGTAGACGCTAACGTGGGAGGAATTTGATGACTGACAAACCCATTAAAACCTTAACCGAGAAACAGGCGGCAGCTGAGGCGGCAACCTTGCGGCCCCAACTGTTGAAGTGGGGCAAACAGTACTACGATGCGGATGCACCAGAAGTGGAAGACGCCACGTACGACCGCGTGTATGCGCGGCTGGTGGCACTAGAAACGGCCTTTCCTGCCATTGTGACGGCTGATTCGCCTACGCAACGGGTCGGGGGCACGACGCGCGGTGACCTGCCCAAGGTGACCCACGAGATTCCGATGTTGTCGCTGGGGGATGTGTTCTCCATCGACGAGCTCAAGGAATTTGACGAGCGCCTGCGCGGAAACGTTGACGAGGACTTTGATTATAACTGTGAATTAAAGATCGATGGCCTGGCAATCTCGTTGCGCTATGAAAACGGCGAATTCGTTCAGGGTTCCACGCGAGGCAACGGGCAGATTGGTGAAGACATTACGGCCAATTTGAAGACCATTGACTCGATTCCCCAAACGCTGAGTCGTCCGCTGACGATCGACGTGCGGGGCGAGTGTTACATGCCGAAGGCTGCCTTCTTGGCGCTCAATGAACGCCGGGAAGCCGCTGGGCAAGCACCGTTTGCCAATCCACGGAATGCGGCGGCGGGAAGCCTACGCCAGCTCAACACACAGGTCACGGCCGACCGGCAGCTGGCGACCTTCATGTACAACATTGCCGATTACGAGCCGTTAAACACGCGGACACAAAGTGGGCTGTTAGATGAGCTGGCCGAACTGGGCTTCACGACCAACCCGACGTATCAGGTGGCGCACAACATGACGGACGTGGCAGCCTATATCGCTCAGTATCAGGACAAACGCGCCGACCTGCCTTATGGCATTGACGGGATCGTCATCAAGGCCAACCCGTTACCCCTCCAGCGGTCACTGGGGGCCACGGTCAAGGTGCCGCGGTGGGCGATTGCCTATAAGTTCCCGCCCGAAGAGGTCCAAACCAAGGTCTTAGACATTGAATGGACCGTGGGCCGCACGGGCATCGTGACGCCGACTGCCGTCATGGAACCGGTCGCGTTGGCCGGCAGTACGGTGGCCCGGGCGTCATTACACAATCCGGACTACCTGACCGCCAAGGATATTCGGCTGGGTGATACGGTCTTGTTGCACAAGGCCGGAGACATCATCCCCGAGATCTCGCAATTCGTGGCGGCTAAACGGCCCGCGGATGCGCAACCGTATCCGATTCCGACCCATTGTCCGTCCTGTGGTGCCGAGTTAGTCCACCTGGATGAAGAAGTGGCCTTGCGCTGCATCAATCCGCGGTGCCCGGCACAATTGGCGGAAGGCATGAATCATTTTGCCTCCCGAAATGCGATGAACATTGCCGGGTTAGGCCCACAGATTGTGGCCCAACTCTTTGACCGTAAATTGGTCGATGATGTGGCCAGTTTGTATCGGCTAACGACCGATCAATTATTAACTTTAGATAAATTTGGGGAGAAGTCCGCCCAAAACCTCTTGACAGCGATTGATAATAGTCGCAATAATTCATTAGAACGTTTGCTATTTGGCTTAGGGATTCGTCACGTGGGTGCCAAGGCTGCCCGGTCGATTGCCGCGGAATTTGGTGATATCGGTAGTCTGATGGCCGCCGACAGTGAGCAGATCTCGGCCATTGATACAGTGGGCGGCATTATCGCCGACAGTGTTGTGACCTATTTTGCCAACACGCAGGTCCAAGAACTCATCGACGAACTGCGGGCCGTGGGGGTCAACATGACCTATACCAGCGGTGCCGCAACGCCCGTCGATACTGAGGGCCAATTTGCAGGGCAACGGGTCGTTTTGACCGGTAAGCTGCAGACGCTGACCCGGCCGGAAGCCACGGCCTGGTTGGAACAACACGGTGCCACCGTGACGGGCAGCGTGTCCAAGAAGACGGATCTACTGATTGCTGGTGAAGCCGCCGGTAGCAAACTCACCAAGGCCCAGTCGCTCAACGTTCCCGTGTGGGATGAGGCGCAACTGCAGGCTGCGATGAACGCAACGAAATGATGATTTTAGGAGGAAACAAGTCGTGAAACGGTTACGAACTTTTCTGGCATTAGCCGCCGTGCCCCTATTTTTGGCCGCGTGTGGTAATTTGGGCAGTTCCAGCATGTCCGGAACTTCCGGGAGCAATAGTTCTGGGAGCACCCAACTGACTGGGCAAAGCAGTGATGGTGATTACGAAGGGGTCATTAAGAGTGGCCACTATCAAACGAGTAAGTCACGTGGGGTCACGAACAGCCAAGATTCCGGTAACACTTACAACCTGAAGAGCTTTGAAAACGGGATGTTGAGCGTGTCCAAGAAGGTCTTCTCGACCAAAAAGTACGTCTTCCAAGAAGGTCAGCACTTGACCACGTCCACGGTGCAAAACTGGTTGGACCGTAAGTCGAAGTCCAATCCTACAGGGTTGAACCCCAAGAGCAACGGCTCAACGTCGTCGACTAAGCGGAACCCCATTTACATCCAGGCCTTGGAAGAACAAGACTACATGACCCAAAAGAACAACAAGCTGCACCTGGGTGGGGTCACCGTGGGAATCGCGGTCAATTCCGTGGATTACTACAAGAAGACCCAGTATGGTGCCACTTACGAAACCAAGATCACTAAGGCAGCCGGCGAAGCCTACGCCAAGCAGGCGGCCAACACGGTCCTCAAGCGGTTGCGGCAAAAGTCCGCACTGAAGGACGTGCCGATCGTGATTGCCATTTACCGGCAAGCCTCTAACGATAGTCTGGTCGGTGGAGACTTCATCGCTTACTCGCAAAACAAGGCGGGTTCGACTAGCGTGGCTAAATGGACGGCGATGGACGAGAAGAATTACGTCTTCCCGATCTCTAGTGGCTCTAGCAGCCCGAACAGCAATGACTCCAGTGCCTTCACCAACTTCAAGACCGAAGTCGAGAACTTCTTCCCGAACTTGAGTGGGGTCACGGCTCAGGCCCACTACAACGGCAAGTCATTGACGGGGATGCACGTCAACATTCAGACGCAATTCTACAGTCAAACAGAAATCATTAGCTTCACCCAGTACCTCCAGACGGCGGCGCAAAAGTACTTGCCATCCGGGGTACCGATCGACATCACGGTGGCCTCAACGGACGGCACGCAAAGCTTCCTGTCCCGGGCCAGTGGCGCCAAGAAGTTTACCAGTCACGTCTTTAACAGTTACTAAAAGGCATCAAGTGCCAAGAAAAGCGGACGACAGCGGATTCATCACCTGGTTTGTGAGTGACGAGTGCGCGGTCGTCCGCTTTTGGCTAATTGTGGATGTGAATGATTGGTGTGGCTGATAAACGGCTTGCGTAATCGCTGCGTTGATGATAGGGTCAACAGCGGTTGCGAGTTGGACTGTTAGGTGGGGAGACCGCAAATTTCGTGGCCTTCAGAAACCAGCGATCAATCAAGGTGAGACTGCTGACTGGTTCGTGACCGATCGTGGGGATGAAGTGACGAGTCATTGTAGTTGAGACTGAGGGAGTCGAGGAAGTGTCCAGTCACTACCGTAGCCGAGAGTGGAGCGAAATCTAGGTTCAGCCGGGGAATTTGCCAGTGGGTTTTGCTGGCAAATTGGTGACTTTGAGACAGGGGTCTTCTGGCTCAAAGCAAGGCCCGAGACCGGGTTTTGGCTCGGGGCGTCCTCCCCCAGCGTTCCAACCTAGATTTCGCGCAACGGCAGGCGGACTGATTAGATGCAGCACCCTCAGCGTTCCAACTCATTTCTAGCGAACGGTAAGGCGGTCAGTATAGTCTGTGTGGCCGAGCGCAGTTGCTGCAAGAGCAATTTAGTTCAGAAGAAAATTAACGCATAATCTTTGGCGGACCGCAGATATATGGTAGAATGGCAATGTATGTTTATTCTTGGCGAAGTCTGGAATAAACGGTGAATTGCGGATAACTTAGAAAGAGGGATAATTGATGGCTAATCGAATTAATCGAGAACAAGTTCAACACGTTGCCGGCCTGGCAAAGCTTGAATTTACGGATGCCGAATTGGACGCCTTTACGCCCCAATTGGACGACATTATCGGTATGTTTGAATCACTGAGTGAAGTGGATACCGATGGTGTTGACGTCACCAGCAACGTTTCCGACCAACTCAACGTGATGCGTGAGGACGTCGCCGATAACTGGGGGCAGAGCTCAGCGCTGTTGCACAACGCGCCAGATGCCGCTCGTGGCTTTATTAAGGTACCTGCCATCATCGATGAAAGCGAGGATAACGACTAAATGAACTATTTTGACAAAGATCTCGCTGGTCTTCATGCTGACCTGGTCGCTAAGAAAATTAGCGCCAAGGAATTAACGCAGGCGACTTTCGATAACATTAAAGCAACCGATCCTCAAATCGATGCTTTCTTAAACTTAAACGAAGAAGCGGCCTTAAACCAAGCCGCCGAAATTGATCAACAAGGGATCAACGCCAATCAACCATTGGCGGGGATTCCAGTGGGGTTGAAGGATAACATTGTGACCAAGGGCTTAACGACCACGGCCGCTTCCAAGATTTTGGAAAACTTCAAGCCAGTCTACGATGCCACGGTGACGGAAAAGTTAGCCAACGCGCAAATGATTACGGTCGGCAAGACCAATCTGGATGAATTTGCCATGGGTGGGTCGACCGAAAATTCAGCCTTTAAGACCACGAAGAACGCTTGGGACCAAACCAAGGTTCCCGGTGGGTCCTCAGGTGGTTCCGCCGCAGCCGTAGCCTCTGGTCAAGTGCCCGTTGCCTTAGGGTCCGATACTGGTGGCTCGATTCGCCAACCAGCAGCCTTTAACGGCATCGTGGGGATCAAGCCCACGTATGGTCGGGTCTCCCGGTGGGGTCTGATTGCCTTTGGCTCTAGTTTGGACCAAATTGGCCCAATGACGCGCAGCGTGAAGGATAACGCGACGGTCTTGAGTGCTATCGCCGGTCATGATGATCACGATTTGACCAGCTCGACGCAGGCTGTTCCTGACTTTGCGGCGGACTTGAACGACGCCACGAGTGTCAAGGGCATGCGCATTGGTTTGCCTAAGGAATTCTTGGCCGAAGGGGTCAACGAAGACGTGAAGGCTGCCATTTTGGCCGCTGCCGACACGTACCGCAAGTTAGGGGCCACGGTGGACGAAGTTTCCCTGCCACACAACAAGTATGGCGTGGCCGCTTACTACATCATTGCCTCATCCGAAGCCTCTTCCAACTTACAACGCTTTGACGGGATCCGTTATGGTTACCGGGCTAAAGACGTGAAGAACCTGGAAGACGTCTACGTGAAGTCGCGTTCCGAAGGATTTGGCGAAGAAGTAAAACGCCGGATCATGTTGGGGACGTTCTCCTTGTCCGCTGGGTTCTACGATGCCTACTTCTTGAAGGCAGCCAAGGTCCGGACGGTCATTATCAACGACTTTAAAGCGGTCTTGAAGGACCACGATTTCATCATGGGTCCCGTGGCACCAACGCCAGCATTTGGCATTGGCGACGAGATCAAGGATCCTATCACCATGTACATGAACGATGTCTTGACAATTCCGGTCAACTTAGCGGGATTGCCAGGGCTGTCCTTACCAGCTGGCTTCAGCAACAACTTGCCAGTCGGAATGCAATTAATCGGTCGGCCATTTGACGAAAGCACGCTGTACAAAGCGGGTTACGCCTTTGAACAAAACACCGACTTTCATTTACAAGTACCCACGTTAGGAGGTCAAAACTAATGAACTTTGAAACCACGATTGGACTAGAAGTCCACATTGAGTTAAAGACAAATTCAAAGATCTTTAGCCCGTCACCAGTTGCCTATGGTGCCGACCCTAACGCCAATACCAACGTCATTGACTGGGGGTATCCTGGGGTACTGCCAACCACCAACAAGGGCGTAGTTGCCGATGGGATCATCGCCGCTTTGGCACTGCACGCCACGGTGGAACAACACACCCACTTTGACCGGAAGAACTACTTCTACCCAGATAACCCGAAGGCCTACCAGATCACGCAATCTGACAAGCCAATCGGTCATGATGGTTGGGTCGAAGTCGACGTTGACGGCGTGAAGAAGAAAATCGGGATCGCCGAAATGCACATCGAAGAAGATGCCGGGAAGAACACCCACGAACGGGACTATTCCTACGTCGATTTGAACCGGCAAGGCACGCCATTGATCGAAATCGTGTCGAAGCCAGATATCGCTTCACCAGCCGAAGCCTACGCCTATTTGGAAGCCTTGCGTCAACGGATCCAATTTACCGGGATCTCTGACGTGAAGATGGAAGAAGGGTCGATGCGGGTCGACGTCAACATTTCCGTGCGGCCGGTCGGGCAAAAGAAGTTTGGGACCAAGACTGAGTTGAAGAACTTGAACTCGTTCAACTACGTGCAACGCGGGTTGGAATACGAAGAAAAGCGTCAACAACAAGTCTTGATGTCTGGCGGTTCCGTACAACAAGAAACCCGCCGTTTTGACGAAAAGACTGGCGAAACGATTCTGATGCGGGTCAAGGCCGGCTCAGACGACTACCGGTACTTCCCAGAACCAGATTTACCTGCCTTGAACATCAGCGATGACTGGATCAAGGAATTGGGCGACGCCATGCCAGAAATGCCTGGGAAGCGGCGTGAACGTTACGTCAACGATCTGGGCTTAACAGATTACGACGCCATGGTCATCACCCAGACCAAGGAAATGTCTGACTTCTTTGACGCCACGGTGGCCTTGAAGGCAGATCCGAAGATGGCGGCCAACTACCTGCAAGGGGACGTGAACGCCTACCTGAACGAAAAGCAAGTGGACTTACAGGCCACCAAGCTGACGCCAGCCAACTTGGCCGGGATGATCAACTTGATTTCTGACGGCACCATTTCTAGCAAGATGGCCAAGAAGGTCTTCAAGGCCATCACCAATGGTGAAGAACCAAAGGCCTACGTGGAAGCACATGGTCTGGTTCAACTGTCAGATCCAGCGAAGTTACAACCGATCATCGACGATGTCTTGTCGGCTAACCCGCAATCCATCGAAGACTTTAACAACGGGAAGAAACGGGCTGTGGGCTTCTTAGTGGGCCAGATCATGAAGCAAACGCACGGTCAAGCCAACCCACAAGTGGTGAACCAGTTGTTAATGAAGGCATTACAGAAATAAGGCGTGAGACGTGGCCGCTGAGGGACACGTGTTAACGGCGATTTAAAGAGAAAAGGGTGTCTGGTAATTTCCAGGCACTATTGGAGGCACAGCATGCGTAAACGGGCACGGGTCATTTACAATCCGACTTCAGGACGCGAGGCGTTGAAGAAAGACCTAATCGATATTTTAGCAGTGTTCGAGCAAGCGGGGTACGAGACCAGTGCCTTTGCGACCACTGCGGCACCAAATTCAGCGCGCGACGAAGCGACTCGGGCGGCCAAGGCCGGCTTTGAGTTGGTCGTGGCGGCCGGAGGCGACGGGACCATTAACCAAGTCGTCAACGGAATCGCTGGCTTGCCTCACCGTCCCAAGATGGCCATTATTCCTGCCGGTACCACGAATGACTATGCCCGGGCCTTGCACATTCCGCGTGAAGACCCGTTGGCGGCGGCCAAGGTCGTGTTAAAGGACCAGACGATTAAGATGGATATTGGCCAAGCTGGCGATACCTACTTTATCAATATCGCGGGTGGAGGCCTGTTGACGGAACTGACTTATGACGTGCCGTCTAACTTGAAATCCATTTTTGGTTACTTGGCTTACCTGATGAAGGGCGCTGAACTGTTGCCCCGCATCAAGCCAATCGACATGGACCTGACCTACGACGGTGGGCATTTCCGGGGGAAGGCGTCGATGTTCTTGTTGGCGCTGACCAACTCCATCGGGGGCTTTGAACAGATCGTTCCCGATGCGGCGCTAGACGACGGCAAGTTCACCATGATCATCGTCAAGACCGCCAGCATGCCGGAAATCTTGCGGCTGATGGGCCTGGTCTTGAACGGGGGCAAGCACATCAACGACCCCCACATCATTTACGAAAAGACCAGCAAGGTGGTCGCCCGGCCGGTGGAAGATCGCATGATGATCAACCTGGACGGCGAGTACGGTGGGGATGCACCAATGAAGTTCCGCAACCTGCGGCAACACATTGAGATGTACGCCAATCTGGATGATATTCCGGATGCGGCCGTCACCAGCGAATCGCCAGAACTGCTGGCCGCGGAGCAAAACTTCGTGAAGCAAGTGGAAAGTTTACCGGAGGACGCGGACGAACCGTCCGAAGACTAAACGGCTTATAGATAGTTACTGAAAGGGATTTTGCGCGACGAATGAGCAGCAAAGTCCCTTTCTGATTAAGGAAATTGAGGTTATTATGAAAACAAAAGCACCAGTCAGTAAAAACGAACGGCTAGACGTGACCATCACCGACCTGACGTATCAGGGGATGGGCGTGGCCAAGGTGGATGACTTCCCGTTGTTCATCGAAAATGCCTTGCCAGGTGAAGACATCACCATCCAAGTGACCAAGGTTCAGAGCCACTACGGCTTTGCCCGCGCCATTGCTTGGCAAAGCGAATCGCCCGACCGGGTCAAGGACGTGGACAAGACCTATCGGCAAACGGGAATTGCGCCCTTACAACACCTGGCGTACCCGGCCCAATTGAAATTTAAGCAACACCAGATTGAAGAGCTGTTCAGTAAGGCGCACCAAGACGTTGACGTCGCCCCAACCCTGGGGATGGCCAACCCGACGCAATACCGTAACAAGGCTCAGGTGCCTGTGCGGATGATCAAGGGCAAGTTGGAGACCGGTTTTTACCGCCAACACAGTCACGAATTGATTCCTTTGACGGACTTCTACATTCAAGATCCCGCCATCGATGACGCCATCGTGAAGGTTCGCGACTTACTGCGCCAATTTGAAATTCCGGCTTACAACGAAATTAGTGACAAGGGTGTTATCCGCAACATCATGGTTCGACGCGGGTACTATAGCCACGAAATGATGGTCGTTTTAATCAGCCGTCAGCAGAAGTTGCCAAGTCAGGACCAATTGGTCGACCAGATCCACAAAGCCCTGCCAGAGGTCACGAGCATCGTCTTAAACGTCAATGCGAAGAAGACCAACGTCATCATGGGTAACGTGACCCGGACGTTGTACGGCAAGCCCACGATTGAAGACACCCTGATGGGGCTGACCTTTGCCATTTCGGCGCGGTCCTTCTACCAGGTCAACCCGCAACAGACCGAAAAGCTGTACCAAATGGCCATCGACAAGGCCGGCCTGACCGGTCAAGAGACCGTGATCGATGCCTACTGTGGGATCGGGACGATCTCGCTGGCCTTAGCCAAGCACGCCAAGCGCGTCTACGGGGTCGATATCGTGCCCGAAGCCATCGAAGACGCCAAGGTCAACGCGCAAAAGAACCATTTAGCCAACGTTGAATTTGCCGTGGACAAGGCCGAAGACCAAATGGCCAAGTGGCAAGAAGCCGGCATCAAGCCCGACGTTGTGGTGGTGGACCCACCACGCAAGGGCCTGGCCGAAAGCCTGATTGACTCCACCGCCAAGATGGGGCCGAAGAAGGTCGTCTACGTCAGCTGTAACCCAGCAACGCTGGTGCGTGATGTGGCCCGGTTCCAAGAACTCGGCTACGCCATCGATGGCCCAATCCAACCCGTTGACCAGTTCCCCCAGACGCCGCATGTAGAATCCGTGACGGTGTTGGTAAAGAAGTAAAGCTTTAGGTGAAATTCCAAAATAAAAAAATAAAAAACAGCTCTGCGAACCAAAATCGGTGGCAGGGCTGTTTTTTTTTGCAGATGCATCATTTCAGACCAGATAATTGTGCCTGTAACTGTTGTTGCGCATAGGTCAGAACGGCACGCTGACGGTCGGGCGAAAGCTGGGCATAGATGGCTTCGAAATGAATATTGTTATCGAGCAGGTCTTCGTCAAACCGGGGGTCGATAGCGGATTTATGTATGCCAAGGGCAGTCGCGAGTTTTTCGACGTTCGCGGGGCTGGGGGTGGAACGTTGGGCGAAGTAGCCGGATAAAGTCGACGTGGGAATGCCGGTTTTCCCCGCTAGCTCAGCTTGTGTGATGTCGCGACTGGCTGCCTTTAAGTTCTGCGCGATGACTCGACGGATGTTCTTTTCAAAAGGCGATAATTCATGGCGGGGCACGACGTTCACTCCTTTAGATAGTTTTAGTAAAATAACCTTTGATATCGTCATTATAACGAATTGCAAGAATACAAGCAAACTTATGAGAAAAAAACTTAAAAAACACCCCTAATTATTAATCAGCAATTGACAAAACGAATAAACTCGTTTAAGATGTGAAAGTGTTTGTAAGGAGGAGTCCGTGATGGATAAGGTGCAAATGACACTGGAAGCCGCTCGGCACAATGCCGGGTACTCGCAAAAGGAAGCCGCGGCTTGCTTAGGTATCCATTACCAAACGCTGGCTGCTTGGGAACGGGACAGTTCGAACCTTGGAATTCAAACGATTGAGCGTTTATCGGCGCTCTATCAGGTGCCACAGAACTGTCTCTTTTTTGGTAAAAAGAGTGATTTTATCCACGCTTTACGGCAGCGTGCGGCTAAGGGTAAGCTGTAGATCGCTTGAACCATTGGGAGGAGTCATAGCTAATTCCTTAGTGGAATTGGGCTGCTAACGTCGCGAGGGAATTTCCCTGGCGATTTTTTTGCGCCCATGAACTTTCTCGGTGGGTGATGGTTCAGCAGTAAGGTTACTAACTTAACTAACCGCCTTGCAAAATAGTGGTGTCGATGTAAAAATGTCATAAGTTGAAAAGGTATGAGTCGTTAGTAGATTGATGGCAAATCTATTATTGCCTGGTAGCTTACCAGCTTCATTGGGCAGGGTCAAGGTAAATGCAATGGGCGGTTCGCACGACAGTTGGGTATAGGATTGGCCCCTGAACTTTTTAGGCGAGCGATTGTTGACAACGAATTCTACTGTGAGTAGACTGAAGAAGTTGTGTCGGTGAGGCATTGCTTGAAGATGAATGCGTCCGACACACAAATTGGCTGCGTTAGAAGCCGCTAGGGGATGGATTGGATGAAGAAAAGAATTGTTGGGTTGTTAGTTTTAGGTGGCTTAATGAGTGGGGGCTTGATGACGCAGCCGGCACAGGCCGCTAAGAGTTACCGACTGAACTGGATGCACGCCTGGGCGCGGGTGACCTGTAAGTTTCGTAAGTCTGGCTACAAGCACTATGCCTATACACTGCATAAGGTGAAGCACCACCGTTATCGCTTGAAGCGGGCGTATCGCTTGGGGACCAAGAAACATAAAGTCGTTCACCAGATTAAGGCCATGTCGTTGGGCAATTACGAGTACGTTTACGTGACTTATAAGGGGAAGGGTGCCTGGGTGAATGAGAAGTATATCACCTTTAGTCGGCCCAAGCTCACTACTGGTACTGCCAAGTCAACTCGGACAGCACGGAAGTCACCAACGCGGGTCACAGGTACGGCTAAGTCGACGCAATCGACGCAAAAGTCAACGACCACTGGTACCAAGACAATCAGTACCAAGACCACGTCACCCGCAACAACGGGCAAGAAGAACCAGTCTAACCAATCGAACACAGCCTCATCGACGACGTCAACCAGTACGAAATTCTACATCAAGACCAACAAGCACATCTCATGGCAAGAATGGCTCAGTTTGCCGGACCTCAAAGGTGAGGTGCGGGGGCTGACGTTTTATCACGTGGACAACGTGCCTTATGACGAGGACGGTTTTCCCTACGTGACTCAGAATATGTTTGCTGCGCCGTTACAAGTGCGGATGATGAAAGATGAGTTTACCTCGGCCACTTATCAAGCCATTGCGGATAAGTGGGATACGTATTATGTCAGTGACAAGCACGCGCTGTTCTGCCCGACCAATACTGAAGACGGCCAGTCCATTCGTGACCAGATGCCCGATTAACTGAAATTTAAACCGCAATCGACCGGATCAGCACGTCCGGTCGATTTTTTTTAAAATTTTTTTTGCCAGGAAAATGAGGCCCTTTAACGTCGTCCCCGTGAACTAGGTAATTTCACAAGTATTTTTGAAAACGCTATCACGACGGGCTTCGATTAAGTAAAACGATTAACCCGACAAGTGAAATTTTTTCGTCCACCAATTGAACGAACGTGCATGGTTTTGAACAGCGGTTCAATCGAGGGGTTTACAAATGTGCAGCTATCCGGTATGCTATTGGTGATAAATGAAAGGGGTTTCATATTATGACATTAACCAAAGCACAAGTAGCAAAATACATTGATCACACGAACTTAAAAGCTGATGCCACTGAGGCCAGCATTAAACAAACCTGCGACGAAGCCAAGCAATTTGACACGGCTTCCGTCTGCGTAAACTCTTACTGGATTCCCTTCGTTGCGGAACAATTAAAGGATAGCGACGTCAACCCAATCGCCGTTGTCGGCTTCCCACTAGGGGCAATGGCCACGGATAGCGAAGTCTTCGAAGCCAACAAGGCCATCGACGACGGTGCCGAAGAAATCGACATGGTCATCAACATCGGTGAATTGAAGTCTGGTAACAACGATGTCGTTGAAGCCGACATCAAGGCTTTGGCAGATGCCGTTCACGCCAAGGGCAAGCTCTTGAAGGTTATCTTGGAAACCTGCCTGTTGACCAAGGATGAAATCGTCTTGGGTTGCCAGTTGAGTGAAAAGGCCGGCGCCGACTTCGTCAAGACTTCCACTGGGTTCTCCACTGCCGGTGCCAAGGTCGAAGACGTGAAGTTGATGCGTGAGACCGTTGGCGACCGCTTAGGCGTCAAGGCTTCCGGTGGGGTTCACAGCTGGGACGAAGCCTTAGAAATGATCGATGCCGGTGCCAGCCGCTTGGGTGTCAGTGCCACGGTTGCCATCTTGACCGGGGCCGATGCGGGTGCCAAGGCCGGTTACTAGAATTAAATCTTTTGTGAAAGCGGGTATATAGGTATGAAGTTCAAACGTATTTTTGGATTAGTCATGGATTCAGTCGGAACGGGTGCCGCTCCCGATGCTGCGAAGTACGACGATGAAGGCTCAGATACCTTGGGCCACGTCGGCCAACACTTTGCTGGCAAACTGGCTTTGCCGAACTTGGCGAAAATTGGGTTGTCCAACCTGCGCGACACGCCAATCGAAGGTGTGCCAGTCGCTGACGACCCGCACGCTTACTACGGTAAGATGCGTGAAATCTCCGCCGGTAAAGATTCCATGGACGGTCACTGGGAAATGATGGGCCTGCCAGTACGCAAGGCCTTGAGCACCTTCCCGAATGGCTTCCCAGCCGACATCATCGACAAGCTGGAAAAGTTCTCTGGTCGTAAAGTGATTGGGAACCGGCCAGAATCCGGGACCAAGATCATTGCCGAATTAGGGGAACAACAGATGGCCAAGGGCGACTTGATCGTCTACACCTCTGGGGACTCCGTCTTACAAATCGCAGCTCATGAAGACGTGATTCCGTTGGACGAGCTCTACAAGATCTGTGAGTACGCCCGTTCTCTGGTCAACGGCCCAGAATACTTAGTCGGGCGGATCATTGCTCGGCCTTACGTGGGACCAGACGCACAACACTTTACCCGGACCGCTAACCGGCGGGACTTCACGTTGGAACCAACCGGTGAGACCGACTTGGATCGCCTGCAAAAAGCGGGTGTGCACGTGGTCGCAGTTGGGAAGACCAACGACATCTTCTCCGGTCACGGGATTGACGAAGGCTACCACAATGAAAGCAACATGGACGGGATGGACCACGTCGATCACGTCATGGCCGAAGACTTTACCGGCTTTTGCTTCATCAACCTGGTCGACTTTGATGCCATGTACGGTCACCGCCGCAACCCTGAAGGCTTCGGTCAAGCCCTGATGGACTTCGACAAACGCCTGGGCACGGTCTTAGACAACATGCATGACGATGACCTGTTGATGATCACCGCCGATCACGGGAACGATCCAACCTTCAAGGGTTCCGATCACACCCGTGAACAAGTGCCTTTGCTGGTCTACTCACCAAGCTTCAAGCAAGGTGGGAGCTTAGGCGTACGGTCACCATTTGCTGACTTTGGGGCAACTGTGCTCGACAACTTTGGCGTGGCTGGCAACGATGAAGGCCACAGTTTCTTAGCAGACTTGAAATAGTGAACAACCATTTTAGGAGGAACTAATCATGAGTAACCATATTGAAGCGAAAAAGGGCGACATTGCTGATACTGTTTTGATGCCAGGTGACCCATTACGGGCAAAGTACATTGCTGAAACCTTCTTAGAAAACCCAGTTTGCTACAACAAGGTCCGGAATTGCTTCGGTTATACCGGGACTTACAAGGGCAAGCGCATTTCCGTTCAAGGGACGGGGATGGGGATTCCTTCAATTTCCATTTACGCTAACGAACTGATCAGAGACTACGGTGCAAAGACCTTATTCCGGGTGGGGACGTCCGGTGGGATGAGCCCCGATGTACACGTGCGTGACGTGGTGTTGGCCCAAGCGGCCACGACCGATTCTTCCATCATCCAAAACACCTTTGGCCCAGGCATCTACTACGCGCCAATTAGTGACTTTGGCTTGCTGGACACGGCTTACCACGTAGCCCAAGACCTGAACATTCCGGTTCGGGTCGGCAACGTCTTGGCCGAAGACCGGTTCTACAACGACGAAATGGACCGGCAAAAGCTGGTTGATTACGGTGTGATTGCTACTGAAATGGAATCCACAGCTCTCTTCATGTTGGCAGCGAAGTACCATGTTCGCGCCTTATCCGTCTTGACCATCAGTAACCACTTGATTACCGGTGAATCCACGACACCTGAGGAACGCGAAAAGTCCTTCAACGACATGATCAAGGTTGCGTTAGACACAGCCGTTAAAGGTTAACCACTAGCGGGTGCGGACACGAGTCGCACCCGTTTTCTGAAAGTGAACCAGATTGACGCTTGCCGTTGTGATTCCGGCCCGATAAGTCATTTGCTTGAGACGGGTGGCAATCTTAGCCGGAGACAGTCAGAGGTGGAGCCAGCTGTGTCGACGCAGTTAGCTGGCGTTTTGTGCCAGGTTACTGCGTGGGACGACTTTGGAGACTGGCGGGTTAAGCCAGGCTTCAAAGCGAGCTGGAAGCCCGCCTTATGGCTGGAAGCGTTCCCCATAGCAGGTGGAACCTCTGACTGACGCAGGCGGCAAGCAATAAAAAATAATTACAAGGAGGAATCGGGATGACAGAGACGACGGAACAGCGATTAGCGCAAGGGTTGACCGTTGCGAAAATGTATTATCAAGCTGACCAGAGTCAAAGCCAGATTGCCCAACAGCTGGGCATCTCGCGGCCGACCGTCTCCCGCCTCCTGCAATTTGCTCGTGAACAAGGATTGGTGCGGATTCAGATCGTGGACCCCGTGCAGGACGTGCAAACGCTGGAACAGGCGTTGACCGCGGCCTATCACGTTGAGGTTCACGTGGTTCCGACTCAGTTGACCGCCAACGCGGAATTGTTGAATACCGTTGGGTCGTACGCGGCCCGCTACCTCGAGGACATCGTGCAGGAACACGACGTCATCGGGATTGGTTGGGGGAAGACCATTTATGCCATTGGGTCTAACTTGGCACCGGACACGTTAACCGGTGTTGAGGTGATTCAGCTCAAAGGGAGCGTGAGTTATTCCACGGAGCACACGTACGCTTATGAAAGCATTGACGCCTTTGCCAACGCTTTTCACGCCGTGCCCCAGTACTTACCGTTGCCGGTTATCTTCGACCACCAACAAACTAAGGAATTGGTGGAGAAGGAACGGCACATTCAGTACCTCCTCGAGCTGGGTGAAAAGGCCAACATTGCCATTTACTCGGTCGGCACCGTCCGCAATAACGCGTTAGTCTTTCAGCTAGGGTATTTGCGCGAACCCGAAAAGGCCGCGCTGCAGGCCCATGCGGTGGGGGACATTTTCTCCCGGTACATTGACGAAAATGGTGAAATCGTCGATCCGCAGCTGAATGAGCGGACCATCGGCATCAATTTGGCAAGCTTAAAGCAAAAGGAACACTCGATTCTGGTGGCCGCGGGGGATGCGAAAGTCCCGGCCGTCAAGGCGGCCTTGTTAGGCGGCTATCCGAATTGTCTGATTATCGATCAACACGCAGCAGCACAACTACTGAAAGTGTCACCCAATGCGGTGGCCAATTAGAAATGGAGTGGCTGAAACATGAGAATGGTAGACATTATTGATAAGAAACGTAACGGTGGCGAATTAACCAAGGAAGAAATTCAAACCTTCGTTGACGGTGTCGTTTCCGGTGAAATTCCAGATTACCAAACCAGTGCCTTCTTAATGGCAACGTACTTCAACGACATGACGGACGCCGAACGGTCTGAATTGACCATGGCCATGATGAAGTCCGGGGACCATTTGGACTTATCCAGCATTCCTGGCGTCAAGGTCGACAAGCACTCGACCGGTGGTGTTGGGGACAAGACCAGTATTCCGTTGGCCCCAATCGTGGCCGCACTGGGCATTCCCGTGCCAATGATCTCTGGCCGGGGGCTGGGTCACACGGGTGGCACCTTGGATAAATTGGAAGCGATTCCAGGTTATCAAGTTGAAATTAGTGAAGACGACTTCAAGAAGCAAGTTAAAAATGAAGGCTTAGCCATTGTCGGCGCTACCGGGAACATTGCCCCCGCCGACAAGAAGATCTACGCCTTGCGTGACGTGACCGACACGGTGGACTCCATTCCATTGATTGCCAGCTCCATCATGAGTAAGAAGATTGCTTCCGGGACCGACGCCTTAGTGATCGACGTCAAGACCGGGGCCGGCGCCTTCATGAAGACGCTGGATGATTCCCGTGAATTGGCCAAAGCCTTAGTTGGCATCGGTAAAGGGGTCGGCATGAACTGCATGGCCATCATTTCCGACATGAACCAACCATTGGGGAACGCCATTGGGAACGCCTTGGAAATCAAGGAATCCATCGACTTACTGAAGGGCCAAGCACCCGCTGACATCACGGACTTAGTCTTGACCTTAGGTTCTCACATGGTCGTCATGTCCGGTAAGGCCGACGATTTGAAGACGGCCCGGGCAATGTGTGAAAAGACCATCGAAGACGGTTCCGCACTGAAGAAATTCGGTGACATGATTGCGGCTCAAGGCGGCGACCGGAACGTCATCGATCATCCAGAAATCATGCCACAAGCCAAATACAAGATCCCACTGCCAGCCAAGACGGACGGGGTCGTTAGCAAGGTCGAAGCCGATGAAATGGGTATCGCCGGGATGTTACTCGGTGGTGGCCGGCAAAAGGCTGACGACAAGTTGGACTACGCGGTTGGTATCATGATGAACAAGAAGGTCGGCGACGCAGTCAAGGCTGGCGACACCTTATTGACCATCTACAGTAACCGAGAAAACGTCGATGACATCAAGCAGATGCTCTACGATAACATTGAAATCAGTGATTCAGCTGAACCAATCACGCTGATTCACGAAACGGTTCGGTAGTCGAATCGTTGGCTTCATCTCCAAAAAAGACCAACTGGGTTTTGCGCCTGGCTGGTCTTTTTGGGTTGGTATGGTCAGGGCTATACGTAGTAAGTGTCAAGAAAGATTGATAAGGCCAGCGATAAACGCTAACTGTTTTTTTGGCACTGTGGGTAGAATCTGGCGTTGATCCATTTAGAGCACTAGTCTTAACCGATGGGCCATTCATAGCTGGTACATCAAGTGCAAAGTTAGGTTAATCCAATGTTTCGGACAACGCACAATCTTGCCGGAGGAGGCCAGGGATGGCCCCATCTGGGTCGGCGGTGTTGGCTGAGGTTTTGTCTCAGCCTACAGCGCGGGGCGACTTTGGAGACTGGCGGTTTGTGCCCGGCTTCAAAGCGAACCGGAAGCCTGTACTTGGGCTGGAGGCGCCCCCCATAGCAGACGGAATCCCTGGCAGCCGCAGGCACTGGTTTGTGCAATTGATAAGATAAGGGGGTTCCAACCTAGAGTTTCACGTAACGGTAGGCGGACCGATTTAAACGGATAAGACAGTCACTAAATATTTTTTGAAAAACTGGTGAAATATCAGTGACACGGGGGCCAATATTGTTTACACTTTAGGTTAACTAGAGATTGGAAGCGAGTCGGTCGTGGCCGCGACCGGGAGAATGCCCAGTGCTTGTCGACTGACGACCTTTAGCGCTTGTCACACTCATCTTGACAGTTAGGGGATGTTACCGTCATGCTGGACAACTTATTAACGGTTATTCGCGAAGAAAACCTTTCGGAACAGCTTTATCACAGTTTGGTTGGCTTGGAAATCGAGGAGCAGCGCATCGACCAGCACGGCCGGTTGAGCCGCCGTCCGCATCCCAGTCAGCTGGGGTCACGGACCTTTCACCCGTATTTACAAACGGACTTTACGGAAAGTCAGTTGGAGGTCATCACGGATCCCAACCCCAATATCGGCGGGACCTTGGACCAGCTGGATACCTTGCAAACGGTGGCGTATCGGTCGCTAGAAGGCGATGACCGTATCTGGCCGCTGAGCATGCCGCCGGTCATGGACGCGACCGACCTGCAATTTATTGCCGATCACTTTGACCGCCCCGCGATTCGGCCCTACCGCGAACATTTAATCCAAAAATACGGCCTACAACACGGCTGTTTGACTGGCGTGCACGTGAACTACAGCTTGCCGGATCCCGTGGTACACCGGCTATACAGTCACTACACCCAAGAATTTCCGTCACTGATAGCCTTTAAGAATGCCCTGTACTTCCGCATCGCCCAAAACTTCGTGCGCTACCAGTGGTTGTTGACCTATCTATTTGGCGCTAGTCCGTTGGCGGAAAAGGGATTCTTTGATCCAATGCCCCCAGAATTACAGCGCCCGGTCCGCAGCATTCGCAACAGTCGCTTTGGTTTCGTCAATTTTGCCAAGGAACAGGTGACCTACACCTCGTTAAAGGCCCATTTGAGCCAGCTCCAGCAGTTTATAGACGATGGGACCTACTTCTCGGCTCACGAGTTTTACGGCCCCGTACGGCTCAAGGGACAGGCTAACGCCCATGACTTTCAAACGGGCGGTATCCGCTACCTGGAGCTGCGCGATTTCGACAACACGCCGTTCACGCCCAACGGGGTCAGCCGGCACATGCTGTATTTCTTGAAGATCTTCATGCTGTACCTGTTGACGCAACCCGAACCAGCGGATTTAGCCACCGCCCTGACCGAAGCACGGGCTAAAAACCAAGCCGTGGCGTTAGAAGACCCGTTGACCCCGACTGCCTATCAAGCAGAAGGGTCGCGCATCTTTGCGGAAATGCGGCAGATGGCCGAAGCGCTGGCGACGCACACGGAACAGTGGGAAATCATCGATGACTTAGAAGAGGTTTTGATGCACCCAGAGTTGACGCCGGCGGCCAAGTTGCTAGCGCACGTGGAACAGGGCAGTCTGATGAAATTCGGTCAGGCCGTTGCCCGCAAATGGTACCACGACCGCATCAGCGCCCCGGCCTTGTTGCCGCAACTCGCCCAGTTGAGCGACCAGGCGCAGCGGTTCATCTTGACGGCCCTGCAAGCCGGCGTGCAATTCTACCAGGTCCGCGATGAAAATGGCGCCGACCTATTGATGTTCACCTTCGATGGGGTGACCCAGGTGCTAGAGGACCGCGAGACGCACGTGGCGGACCCCAACGCCCGCCTGCGCCAGCTATTCCCCGACCTCCCACCGTTGCCGACGCCATTACATTACTAAAAGGTGAGCCTAATATTGGCGAAACCAGGCGCCTGCGTCAGCCAGGGTTCCACCTGCTATGGGGAACACCTCCAGCCTGAGAAGCGGTCTTCCGGTTCGCTTGAAAGCCTGGCAAAGACCGCCAGTCTCCCAAGTCGTCCCACGCTGTAGGCTGAGACAAAACCTCAGCCAACACCGTCGACACAGCTGGCTCCACCCTGGCTGCCTCCGGCAAATTGATGGCTATCAGCAACACTGTGTTAATTAAATAGCAGTCGTCAATGTAGCTATCATCTGGGGGTTGGGTTGGGCGACTGGCATACCTTACTTAGCTGAGAGTTCGCATTGCGAGGCTGAGAACGAATATTTTTAACGTTATGAGTCGCATGATAATAATGGTTCCAGCTGATTTTCGTCTTTCGGGCTTCAGTTATGAACTATAAATAAAAATCCTCTTGCTCGGTTTAAGCCGGGTAGGAGGATTTTTGGGTTATGAATTTTACACAACGGCAGGCGACCAGCGTGGATAAATCGTGATTACTCCACAGTCGGATGGTGTTGGTGCCAGTAGTAGACGGGTAGCCCAATCAAGGTCAGTGCTAGCCCCGTTACGGCCAAGCCAGTTTCGGTGACCAGGGTGGTAACCAGGATGAAGAGGCCACCTAATAAGGCAATCAACGGAATCACGGGGAACCCGGGTACGCGATACGGCCGCGCCAGTTCGGGTTCTGTCCGCCGTAGTTTGAACACGGCAATGAAAATTAGACAGTTAAAGCACCACATAACAAAGACCAACATGTCCGTCAGAAGGTCAAAGCTGCCCATCAGCATCATGATGAGGGCGATGATAAACTGAACGGTTCCCGCAAAGTAGGGGACGTAGGTCCGCCGAGATAAGCGCCGGAAGTATTTGGAAAATGGCAGGCTGTCCTCTGCGGCCATGGCGAAGGGGACCCGCATCCCGGTCAACGTGTAGCCGTTGATGGCACCGTAGACGGAGATGAGGATACCAATCGTGACCAATTTACCGCCAAATTGCCCGAACAATTTCATGGAGGCATCGGCCGCGGCATTTTGATTACCGGCAATCAGGTCGATGGGCAAGGTCTTCAAGAAGACCAGGTTGACCAACGTGTAAATGATGGTGATACCCGCCAACCCAATGACGATAGCCCGCGGTAGGTCGCGTTCGGGGTGTTTCATTTCGCCGGCAATGTTTCCAATGCTGATCCAGCCGTCATAGGCAAACATCGTTGCCAACAGGCTGGAACTAAAGGCGGTGCCCCAGTTGAGGTGGTCACCGGTGGTAATGGGCCACCACTGAATCGGGTCGTTGGCCGGCGCAAAGAGGCCGATACCGACAATGACGATGATGGGGATCAATTTAAAGACCAAGGCCACCGACTGCACGGAACCGCCCACCTTGGCGCCCAAGAAGTTCAGTCCCGTAATACTCAGGCCACAAATGATGGCCACCGGGAGTTGCCAACTGCTGCTGAGGTGAAATAGGGCGACCCACTGTGTCCCAAAAATGATCGACAGAGCCGCGATATTGGCGGGGTAGTAGACCAATAATTGCGCCCACCCCATCAAGAAGCCCACGGGCTTGCCGTAAGCATATTCCAGGTAGCGCATGGCGCCTCCAGTGCGCGGGATTGCGGCGGCCAGCTCGGCACTGGTCAGACCAGCACAGATGGTCAACACTCCCCCGAGAATCCAAGCCACCAGCGTCATATTGGCCGAATGGTTAGCGGCCACGACACTAGCAGTCTTAAAGAATACCCCGCCGCCGATCACGGTTCCCATGACGGTGGCCAGGGCGGTAAACGTGCCGATTTCTCGGCGTAACTCTTTTGCCAAACTCTTGACGCCTCTCTTCTCTCAAATGACTGATTCAACTATTATAGCACGGATTTTTGGGTGATGTTGGTGGGGAGCGTGAAATTTCCCTGAGAATTAGATTGGGTACAATTTAGTGCGTAAGGGATGCGTTAGTTTTGACCCTGAGTCGTTTAGCGGTTAATGGGTGATAGGTGAGGGAGGCTGTTGAACCATGTTAGTTCTTGGTACACAAGTTGATGTTGCGTGATGGGGGAAGTGGAGGGTGAACGGTAGGCGGCCAGGATAACTTATGCTGCCAAAAAAATCCGCCACCCAGAACTGGGCAGCGGACGAGATGATGCTCGAATTAATTGTCAGAAAAATTCTAGTGGAATGCCATGTTCAACAGCAGAACAATCAGGATACCCACGATGGAAATCACAGTTTCCAGCACGGTCCAGATACTCAGCGTTTGCTTAACCGTCAAATCGAAGTATTCCCGGAACATCCAGAAACCGGCATCGTTCACGTGAGAAGCGGCTAAGGAACCGGCACCAATGGCCAGCACCATCAAGGCTGGGTCAACACCGGATTGCGCCATCAATGGGGCAACAATCCCGGCAGCGGTCAATGCGGAAACCGTGGCAGAACCTAAAGCCACCCGCAGAACCACAGCGACTAACCAACCTAAGATCAGTGGGGACATGTTGGAATCGATAAAGAGTTTGGCAACTTCTTTACCAACACCACCGTCGATGAGGACTTGCTTGAAGGCCCCACCACCACCGATAACTAACAGCAGCATGGCGATTGACTTAACGGCATTTTCCAAAGTAGCCATGATGTCAGCGGTCTTACGCTTCCGACCCCAACCCATGGTAAACATAGCAACCATCAGGGAAATTAACATGGCGATGGCTGGGTCACCAATCAGGGCCACGATTTGGTCCAACATGGTGGCGTTCTTGGTAGGAGTAGCCCCACCGTCGACCGTCATCTTGTAAATGGTCGTGATGGCCATCAAGATAACAGGGAAGAGGGAAGTTAAGACGGATAAGCCGAAGCTAGGGGCTTCAGAAGGCTTGAAGGTCTTGACTTCACCCAAGGAAGACAAGTTCCCTTTTTGTTGAAAGGCAGTTGGGGCAAATTTTTGGGCCAACTTCGTAAACAGTGGTCCGGCAACAATGGCGGCTGGAATCGCGACCACTAAACCGAACAGGAGGACCTTACCATCATTGGCGCCCAAGACTTGCGCAATGGCAACTGGGGCCGGGTGAGGTGGTAAGAACCCGTGGGTAACAGACAAAGCGGCTGCCATGGAAATCCCTAAGTACAGGATTGGCACATCAGCTTCAACGGCGATGGCAAAGACGATAGGAATTAACAGAACCATTCCGACTTCGAAGAATAACGCGATCCCAAGAATAAAGGAAGCAAGCATAATAGCTAATTGAAGGCGTTTCTTACCGAATTTGTCGATCAGCGTGGTGGCAATCACATAAGCCCCACCGGCGTCGGCAACTAACCGACCCAGCATGGCCCCGAAACCGAAGACTAAGGAAAGTTCACCCAGTTGGCTCCCAATCCCAGATTCAATCGTCGTGGCGATCTTGGTGAGGTTCATGCCCAACAGCATGGCTGTTAGGACAGAAGTGAGAATCAGGGAAACGAACGTATTGATCTTGAACCGAATAATGAGGACCAATAGGAAGATGACCCCGATAAGTAAAGCTAGAAGTTCCATAGGAAGTAAGCCCTTTCATATAGTTAATTTTGAAAAGCCAACGTGAAAGCGTTGGCTTCTCAATACTTTGTACACACATTGTACTAGACTAAGTGTGGTTTGTACACAATTTGCTCGCGAAAAATTAAATTTTTTATTTAGTTTCAGAAAAAACTAAACCGGCTAACTTATTTTTTCGCCTTTGCGTGGACGTGGGTCCGTTGATACTCAGCGATGTTCTTGTATTCTGATTGTAATTGCCGACTCAGGCGAATGTAAATCGGAACCAAGGCACGGTAAGCATCGTAGGTTTCTGGGTTCGGGTGGTGGACGTTAGCGACCCCGATGAAGTTCTTCACAACGGAGAGATCATCAATCAGACCTAACGCGTACATCCCGAGCGTAGAAGCACCCAGCGCTGTCCCTTCAGGACTTTCTGGAATCGTGACGTCTTGTTCAAAGATGTCCGCCAACATTTGGCGCCAGAGTTCTGAACGGGCGAAACCACCAGTTGCTTGAATGCTAGTTGGCTTGCCAACGACTTCTTCGAGGGCCAACATCACGGTGTACAGGTTGTAGACAATCCCTTCGAGGGCTGCCCGCACCATGTGAGCCCGTGAGTGGGTCCGCGTCAAACCGAAGAATGAACCGCGGGCGTTAGCGTCCCAGATAGGGGCCCGTTCGCCACCTAAGAATGGGTGGAAGATCAGGCCGTCGGAACCAGCTGGCACCTTAGCGGCAATTTCGGTTAAGAGGTCGTAAGAGTCAACGCCCATTTGTTCAGCGGTCAGCTTTTCAGGTGCGAAGAGTTGATCACGAACCCAACGGAAGACGATCCCCCCGTTGTTAACAGGACCGCCGACTACCCAGTGGTCTTTGCACAGGTAGTAACAGAAGACCCGGCCTTTAGGGTCGATCTTCGGCTTGTCGGTAACGACCCGAACGGCACCAGAAGTCCCGATGGTCACAGCGACCACGCCTGGCTTAATGGCGTTAACCCCTAAGTTGGCGAGGGGACCATCGGAAGCACCCATGATAAAGGGAGTTTGTGGGTCCATACCAATCACACCGGCGTAATCTGCGTTCATGCCAGTGATTCGGTCAGTTGTGTCGACCAATTTTGGTAATTGGTCACGGGTAATCCCGGCAACTTCTAAGGCTTGGTCGTCCCAGTCCATCTTAAAGATGTTGAACAGACCAGTGGCATTGGCAATCGAGTAGTCTTCTTGGAGTACGCCGAACAGACGGTATAAAACGTATTCCTTGATTCCGACGAACCAGCGGGCTTGCTTGAACAAGTCAGGTTGGTCATTGCGTAACCAGATTAATTTGCTAAGTGGCGTCATTGGGTGAATTGGTGTCCCGGTCTTTTCGTAAAGTTGCTTACCCACACCGTTTTCACGTAATTCATCCGCGTACTTCACCGCACGGTTATCAGCCCAAGTAATTGCTCGGGTCAGCGGTTTGTGGTCTTCATCTAACAGAATCAGACTGTGCATGGCAGCGGAGAAGGAGACACCTTGAATCTTGCCATTCTTCAAATCTGCCTTGCGCATTACCGTGGTTAACCCATCGATCATTGCGGAGAAAATCTCATCTGGATCTTCTTCGGCCATGTCGGGCACATCTTGATAGAGGGGATAAAGGTTGTTTGAATAACCTTGCATCTGACCCGCAGTATCATAAAGTACGGTCTTGACACTGGTAGTACCAATATCGACCCCAATCATGTAGTCCATAGAGCTCTTCCTTTCGTGTCGCTAATTAAAAAGTGTTATTTGCCAGCCTTGTCCATGGCGTGGCCACCAAAACCGTTACGTAAAGCAGAAACCACTTTACCAGTGAAGGTGTCATCTTGCATAGAACGGTAACGCATCATTAAGGCCAAAGCGATAACTGGCGTTGGGACGTGGCTGTCCAAACCTTCTTGAACAGTCCATTGACCTTCACCAGAAGCGTGCATGCGGCCAGCGATCTTTTCAAGTTCAGGATCCTTGGCAAATTGTTCTTCGGCCAATTCCATGAGCCAGCCGCGGATAACAGAACCGTGGCTCCAAACCTTGGCAACGGCTTCGTTGTCGTAGTCGAAGTCAGAAGCTTCAAGCACTTCAAAACCTTCGGCGATGGCTTGCATTTCACCGTATTCGATCCCGTTGTGGACCATCTTCAAGTAGTGACCTGAAGCGGCACGACCGGTGTAAAGGTAGCCGTCTTTTTCAGAGATATCTTCGTATAATGGACGAAGCGTTTCGAAGGCTTCCTTGTTGTCCCCACCGATCATGAAGTTACCGTGTGAACGTGCGCCTTCCATACCACCTGAAGTCCCACAGTCAAAGAAGTCGATGCCTTTGGCCTTTAAGAGGTCGTTGTGACGAAGAGAATCCTTGTAGTAAGAGTTCCCACCATCAATTAAGATGTCGCCCTTACCCAGCAACGTGCTTAATGATTCAATCGTGGAATCGGTTGGCTTGCCGGCTGGAACCATGACCCAAACAATCTTAGGTGAAGGTAACTTAGCAACCATATCTTCTAAGCTATCGGCGCCTTCAGCACCTGCAGCAACTGCCTTGTCAACAAAATCTTTGTTTAAATCATAACCGACGATTTCGTGGTTGTGATCCATAGCGTTTTCTGCAAGACTAAGACCCATCTTACCTAAACCAATTAATCCGAGTTTCATGAAATTAATCTCCTTTGCATGATGCGAAATTTTTCTGACAACGCTATTATATGTAAAAAAGTTTCACTTTTCAAGGCTTTTGATGTAAAATGTTTACAAAAAGTGAAATAACGCAGCAAAAGGCTGCTAGAAAGGGGGCGGCAACCATCGCGCGTTCAACGATTGGCAAGATCCGGGGCACCTATGATCAATTATCCCGGACGGAAAAGAAAGTTGCCCAGCTCGCATTGGACAATCCGGGAGTCGTCAGTGAGATGACCATCAAAGAACTGTCGAGTGCGACCGGTGTTTCCACGGCCACGATTTCGCGGTTCGTCAAACGCATGGATTATGCCAACTATCGTGAGTTTACCATGGCATTGGCCCATATGGCGATTGAAGACGCTCCGCAAGTTAGTTCATTTCCTGAACTCGATGAGGGCGATTCGCTGTCGACCATTGCCAACAAGACCTTTCGCTACACGATTCATTCCTTAGAAGCGACCAATGAGGCGCTGAGTGAACACGAGTTGGCGCGAGCCGTCTTGAAATTGATTCACGCCAAGTCCGTGACGTTCTTTGGGCTCGGCGGGTCATCGATTGCGGCTTTGGATGGCTACCATAAGTTTTTACGAACCTCACTCAACGTGGCGTTTTATCCGGATTATGATATTCAACTGATGCAGGCGGCCAAGCTCGGCCAAGACGACTGTGCCATCATTATTTCTCACTCGGGACGGAATCACGAGACGCTAAACATTGCCGATGAGCTAAACAAAAATGGTGTCACCATCATTGCCATCACCAGCTACAGTGGCTCGCCGCTCGCTCAGGCCGCCGACGTTTCCTTCCTATCACTAACGGACGAGGTCAATTACCGTTCGGAGGGGATGTACTCCTTGATTTCACAGCTGGCGATTCTGGACAGCCTGTTTATGATGACGGTCTTGCGCATCTCGTCGCGAACGGACCAAACGCTGACCAAGGTGCGCGACGTCATCGAACAGACCCGCCATGAACGGTAAGGCGGTCAGCACCAACTGTACAATAGATAATTAAAGGTTAAAAGTAAAATTAACGCGCGGATTGGCGTAGCGACGGTGTTCCGACACCTAAGATTGGTGAAACCAGGCGCCTGCGTCAGCCAGGGTTCCACCTGCTATGGGGAACACCTCCAGACTGAGGAGCGGTCTTCCGGTTCGCTTGAAAGCCTGGCAAGGACCGCCAGTCTCTCAAGTCGTCCCGCGCTATGACCTGGCAAACAACGCCAGGTAACACCGCCGACACAGCTGGCTCCACCCTGGCTGCCTCCGGCAAAATTCGCAGGTTCAGAAACTATGTGTTTAGATTGTTGTAACCAGTATGATGGCGATTTGGTCGGCAGTAGCCAATTGACAAAGGTAGTTGACAACGGCCATTGTAGCCGATAGTTCGCTAGAGATGAGCTCAGCTGTGGGAGTTCCCTTAGCGGCACGGGCCACGGCGCTTAGGGAACTGGCAACTTGGAGACGCGGTCTATCGGCTCCAAGTTGAGGCCCGAGACCGCTCTATGGCTCGGACCGACGCCCTCAGCGTTCCAACTCATCTCTAGCGAACGGTAAGGCGGCCAGTACCGACTGTATAATAGACAACTATTTCCGTAAAATAGATGAGCCCCCAAATTGCTTGGTGGCTCATTTTTCTTTAAGCTTTTTTAGGGGATAGGCATGGTATAATAGATGATATTCTACAGACTGAGGAGAAGTGGTGAGTGACGGTGAAGCGACGTGAGGTTCAACCCATCTATGAGAATACGTTTCATCGTCGGCACCATCGCCGGTGGTGGGTCTTGTTGGGACTGATTGTCGTGGCGCTTATCGCGGGTTTTGGTTGGACACAGTGGCAGGCCCACCAAAAACGGCAGTTGGCCAATTATCCGATTCGCGGTGTGACAGTCAATCAGGACAGTGGTTACCTGGACTATCAGCAGTTGGCTAAACACGTTCAGTTCGTGTATTTGCAAGCCACTTCAGGAGCCACGTACACCGATGACGACTTCAGCGATAACTATTCTCGTTCTCAGGGGGCCAGCGTCAAGGTCGGCGTTGCCCACACGTTTAGCTTTACCACGTCTGCCAACCGCCAGTACCGGCATTTTCACACGACGGTCGGGCAAAATACGGGGACACTCCCAATCATGGTGGCCGTGAACTACTATGGTAAATATAATAGTAGTAATGTCGATATGGCCAAGCAAGGCCAAAAACTGAAGAAACTGGTCAGTGAGCTCGAATGGTATCATCAGGGTGTGATTATCTTAGCGACACAACAGGTGTTGACGCAATTCGTTCAGCCGGTCTTACCCGCACAAGATTATTGGGTCACCGGTGGCAAATTAGCCGGACACAGCGCTCAGGTCAAGCTGATCGCGTATGACACGGAGGGCAGTGTCACCCAAAATGGTCAGAGTCTACCCGTTGTGCGCTCCGTGTTCAACGGCAACCAGCACGCTTGGCAGAAGTTCGCGGCCAATTAGTTGAGAGAAGGTGTTAACATGGCGGCTAATATCTTTGATCACGAGGAATTGATGATCACGGTGTTGAATCAATTAGCCGACCGTGCGCATTTGGAATCGGTGGCGTTAGTCCTCTTAACGGCCCGTCTGTCAGCGGCAGAAAGTCAGGCCGTGATGGATTTCATTGCCGAAAAGCAGGTGAAACAGCAACTCCTCTCGCAACAAGCGTGCGCGGACCAAGTTTTAAAGATCAAGCCGGATATCGAAAACGCCTTGGTGTTCGTGCAACGATTAAAGCGTGCTACGATGGCGGAAGGGCGCTTCTCAGACGTTTTAAATGATTAACGTAATAGACAAAAAATGAGCCTGGGACAAAATCCCCAGGCTCTTTCACTTCACCTTTATCTAGCTGAAACGTGCGCCAAAAGGCAGCCGGTTCCGCTTAAACCTGATAACCAAACAATCCAAGATCGGGATTATTTGGTTATCAGCCTTAATGCTCGCCAGCTAATCGCCTTTCGTCCCACTCTAAACACGTTAGTTTTCGTTAGGGTGGTCTGGCTTAGCCGTCAGCGGCTGCATGGCGTAGGTGCAGTCGTCGGCTTCATCGAAAAAGGAAATTGGTTGACGTTCATTGGCGTGAATCGTCAGATGATAGCCGAACTTATCCTGAAATGTCAGTTGTTGTTCATTGAGGTCTTGAACGCGGACCTGTAGTTGGTGGTCATCGATTTGCACGTCAAGATTAGGACTAATTTCTAACCGGTGGCGCCGCTGGTTGTGGGGGTCAATGAACTGCCACGTCCCAACGTAGAAGAGTGGCGACGTGCTTGGTTGTGGGTCTTTCTTTTTGCGCAACGAAAAGCCGCCAGTCAATCCGGCAACCAGTGAAATTCCAAATAAGGCGATGTCTCGACCTTTCACCGGTAATCCCTCCCTTGAATTAGTTTCTCCTTTAAATATAACATTTTTAACCGGAAAAGCCGCAATATTTCCCCTGGATTTTGGGGAAAATTAATTCTCTGGCTATCGCCCAGGGAAGGTGCCTGGTAAAATAAGGATTGCCCCGCTTAGTGGTGGTTTCGGTTTAGCTATATCAAATTTCAAAATCGGGGAGCGGTGACGACCGGGACGAACACGGATGACCGATTGTGCACAGAAGTGTGGTACTCTAAAAGTGGTCTAGTGAATTTTTGACGTTAAATATTAAATAGGTAACGAAACAATTTGGAGGGATTTATATGATTCGCATGGGAACGGTCGGCACCAACTGGATTACCCAACAGCTGGTCGAAGCCTTGGCCCTCAGTGGTCAGTACGAATTGGCCGGGGTGTACTCGCGGCATCAGGATACGGCGGAGGCATTTGCTACTAAAAATCACGCCCAAGCTAGCTATACCAATTATGAAGATATGTTGACTCAGGCCCAACTGGACGTCGTGTATATCGCCTCGCCCAACAGCCTGCATTTCAAGCAAGCCATGGCCGCCATCGACCACGATATTGACATCGTGGTGGAAAAGCCGGCTTTCAGCAATCGCCAAGAAATGGTGGCCATTCAAGCAGCCTTGGCGCAACATCCCCAAGTGAAGTTCTTTGAGGCGGCGCGCCACGTGCATACGCCCAACTTCCACGCCTTGGAAAAGGCCTTGTTGGGCCTGCCACTGATCCAGGGGGCATCGCTGACCTACATGAAGTACTCGTCGCGCTACGACCTGGTCTTGGATGGCGAAGTGCCCAACGTCTTCAGCCGCCAGTTCTCCGGAGGTGCGTTGCAGGATCTGGGCGTCTATCCGATCTACTTGGCGATTGCCTTGTTTGGCCAACCGGAACACGTCCAGTACTACCCGACGCTGATTGCGACCGGCGCGGACGGCAAAGGGGTTGCCATGTTGCGGTACCCAGGCTTTGACGTGACCGTGTCCTTTGGCAAGACCAGCAATTCGACCGCAATTTCTGAAATCTACGGTCTGAAGGAAACCATTGCGCTGGATAGCGCCGGTGAGCTGACCCACGTCGAGGAACACGCGGCTTCCGGTGTCGTGCAAGACCTGAGTGCACCGGACCTAGCCAACCCGATGTTGCCAGAGGTCCAAGACTTCGCGCGGGTGTTGTTGGCCCCGGATGACCCACAGAACCAAGCAGACTACCAGCGTTGGCTACAGTGGAGTCTGACCGTGAACCAAGTGCTTTACAGCCTGCGAGTGAGCGCTAACCTGCGTTTCCCAGCTGATGAGAACGACTAGAAAGGAAACAGCATGTTAAAACAATTTGAAAAACATTTTACAGAACTCGGTTACCAGGCACCAACCGCTATTCAAACGGCGGTGTACGATGCCATGGTCGGTGACCAAAACGTCTTGGGGTTGGCCCCGACTGGCTCCGGTAAGACCGTGGCCTTCACGCTGCCGGCCTTAGCCAATCTTCTCCCCGGCGATGGCACCCAGCTGATCGTATTGGAACCGTCCCAGGAGCTGGCCATTCAAACCAGTCGCGTCATGCGCGATTGGGGCAAGTTGTTGGATCTCAAGGTGGTCGCTTTGACCGGGGGTGCCAATGTCAAACGCCAAACCGAACGCCTGAAGAAGCGGCCGGAAATTGTGGTCGGCACCCCGGGGCGAGTCTTGAATCTGGTCAATGACCGCAAGCTCAAGTTACACTTGGTCTCCATGCTGATCGTCGATGAAGCCGATGACTTATTGACGGGCGACACGTTGGACACGGTGCGCGAGATTGCCCAGTCCACGCCGGCTGATGTTCAGTTGGGCTTCTTCTCCGCCACCGACACGCCGATTCTTCACGAGCTGGATAAATGGTTTGGCCAAACGGTCGAACGCATCGATGTTCGTGAGCAGGACAAGACGCAAGGGGTAGTGCGCCACGGCTTGCTGCAAGTGGGGATGAACAAGCGTGACCAGATGCTAAAACGGTTGCTGGCCATGCCTAATTTCCGGGCGCTGGTCTTCTTCAAGCAGTCCAGCACTTTGCGGAAGACGGCGACGCGCTTTTACCACGACCACGTGTCCGCAGCGGGCTTGACCAGTGACCTGCGGCAAGTCCAACGGGAAAAGGCACTTCAAGACTTCCGGCAGGGGCGGATCCGGTTGCTGCTAACGACGGACGTGGCGGCGCGGGGGTTGGATATTCCCAAGTTGCCGGCCGTCATCAACTATGACTTACCCGATAAGGTCAACGAATACGTCCACCGGGTCGGGCGGACCGGCCGGATGGGCGAACCAGGACAAGTGATCAGTCTCGGCGACGACCATGACCTGCGGGATTTGAAACGCCTGCTCAAGGACACGGACTATGACCTGGTGCCGCTTTACTTCAGTGGCCGTGAATTGACGACCGAACGGCCCACGGCGGCGACGGTCAAGGCCAACGAAACGGCTAAGGCGGTGCGCACGACGACCACCGCAACGACTAAGGCCCAACCGGCTGCTACGGCAGCGCCTAAGTCGGGGACCCAGGCGAGCGTCAAGGCAACGGCCAAGGCGGAGAAGCCGAACCCCAGCAAGAAAAAGAAGCACAAGAACCGCCACACTAAGAACAAGGGGATGCGCAAGAAGTGGCGGGACCGCGACGCGCAGAACTAGTCCTTTACAATTTTCGAGATCCGTGTGAGAATGATAAGCGGATCTTTTATTTGGCCCTATAGCACAACTGGATAGGGCACTCGCCTCCTAAGCGAATGATCCCGGTTCGAGTCCGGGTGGGGCCATTGACGTTAAATCGTAAACATCTGGAGTCGCTTTGAATCGTTGATTTGAAGCGACTTTTTTCGTGGTTAGAAAACGGACCGTGTCTGGTCAAAATGCAAATTCGAGTAAAGTTGGTGAAACCAGGGGCTTGCGTCTAGAGTGGGCTTGCTCTGGGAACCGACCTTCACGAAACTTTAAATGGCTGAAACTTGCGCCAAAAGGCAGCTCCGGTTCCGCTTAAACTTGATAACTGAAGGTTGAAAGTGAAATTAACGCGCTGATTACCGTAACAGTAGTGTTTTGACATCTAAAATTGATGAAACCAGGCGCCTGCGTCAGGCTAGGGTGGGGCCTGCTCTGGGGAACACCTCCAGCCTGAGGGGCGGTCTTCCGGTTCGCTTGAGAGCCTGGCCAAGTCCGCCAGTCTTAATGCTCGCCGGCTAATCGCTTTTGGGCCCACTCTCGCTTTTTTCATGCATTCACCTCCCCAATGGAATCGTTTTCGGCTATAATGAATGTGGTTACGAAAAAGTGAGGAGGAGTTTTCAATGGACAATGCTGGATCAATGAATCCGAAGAAATTTACCCGAATCTTAGTGGGGGTCGATGACTCACCGGATGCGCAATTGGCCTTTCGTTACGCGATGAACCGCGCCAAATTCGACAATGCCGAGTTGGTCATCTGTTCCGTCTTGGAATCGGACAACATGAACATTTACCAAGCGCTCAGCAAGGACTATGTGCACGGCCAACGGGCCGATTTGCAAAAGCATTTGGAAGCTTACGAGAACCTGGCACAACGCTTTGGGATTACCAAGGTCAAAATCATCATCGGTGAGGGCGACCCTGGTGAAACCATCGTCAAGCAGATCATCCCCGAAGTTGAGCCCGACCTGTTAGTCGTCGGCTCGTTGTCCAAGACCGGCGTGCGGAAATATTTTGGGAGTCAGGCAGCCTACATGGCGAAATATTCTCCAATTTCGGTAATGATTGTCAGATAGCGTTTTCACAGCTGTTTTCACAAGCAAACTGTAAATAATATTCAGATTGCCTCTTGCAAGTTGAAAAAATTTTTCATACAATGATTCTTATGCGACAAGATCGAATTTGGCTACGGCAGGCTGAATTCATCAGAATCGAGCATAAGAAAAGAGAGAGAAATATGCAGTTCGTGATTTTGTTATTGGGTATTTTACTTTTGCTCTTCTTGATCATTCGAGTAAAGTTAAACACCTTCGTTTCACTGATCGCTACGTCTATTTTGGTAGCGCTCGGTTTAGGCATGAACCCGGCAAATATTGCGGATTCCATTAAAAACGGTATCGGGAGCTCGATGGGCGAACTGATTATCGTTTTTGGATTCGGTGCCATGATTGGTCGGTTAGTGTCTGATGCCGGGGGTTCTTACCGAATCGCCCGGACGTTGATTAGAATTTTTGGGAAGAAACGACTCCAGGTTGCCATCGTGGTCGCGTCCTTCCTGATTGGGATTTCTCTGTTATTTGAAGTGGGGCTGGTCTTGGTTACGCCAATCGTCTTTGCGGTTGCGCTGGAAGCCGAAGTGCCATTCCTCTACTTGGGAATCTCAATGGCGGCCGCGTTGTCGGCGACACAAGGGTTCTTACCCCCACAACCATCACCAACCGCCGTTGCGACGGCTTTAGGTGCCAACGTTGGGGAAATGTTAATGGTCGGGATCATCGTGGCCATTCCCTGTGTGATCGTCGCTGGTCCAATTTGGACGCGTGTGATTCGCCGGTTTAATCCAGATTTATTTGTCATCAAGAGTTCCTTGCCTGCCTTCGGGGAAGTGAAGGAATTTGACTTGAAGGAAACGCCAGGCTTCGGTCTGTCCGTCTTCACGTCACTGTTCCCCGTAGTCTTCATGATTTTGGCAACGGTTTATCAAATGGTGGTCAACGGCGGAACGGCGCCGAAGAATCCGCATGGTCTGGATGCGGTCATCACGATGCTGGGGAATCCTGTCATCGCCATGGTCGTGGCCTTGCTGTTTGCCATTTGGTCCATGGGTTTCCATCGCGGTCGTTCGATGAAGGAAATCAGTGGGACGCTGGAAGACGCCATCAAGTCGATCGCCATGTTACTGATGGTGATTGCTGGGGGCTCAGCCTTCAAGCAAGTGCTGATCGACGGTGGGGTCGGTAAGGCTGTGCAACAATTGATGATGAACTCTACGTTCTCACCAATCCTGTTGGCTTGGCTGATTACCGTCATCCTACGGGTCTCCTTGGGTTCCGCCACGGTTTCCGGGATGACGGCCTCCGGGCTGATCACGCCATTGATGCATTCACTGGGCGCTGATCCGGTCATGATTGCCTTGGCTATTGGGGCCGGTTCTTTGGCCGCTTCTCACGTCAACGATGCCGGTTTCTGGATGTTCTCCGAGTACTTTGACTTGAGCGTTAAGCAAACGTTCCAAGTCTGGACGACACTGGAAACGGTTATCTCCGTGGTGGGGCTGTTGATGGTCTTACTGATGAACGCCATTATTCACTAATTTTTGAAATATGTGTGGCCCGTGCCCTTAGGGGAGGCGGGTCATTTTTGTGTTTGAAACTGGAAGTAGACTTGACAGGTTGACTGCCGGAAACGGCGGTGTTCCGACACCTAAAATAGGTGAAATCAGGCGCCTGCGTCAGGCTAGGGTGGGACCTGCTCTGGGAAACACCTCCAGCCTGAGGGGCGGTCTTCCGGCTCGCTTGAAAGCCTGGCAAAATTCGCCAGTCTCTCAAGTCGTCCCGCGCTGTGGGCTGAGAAGAAACCTCAGCCTACACCGCCGACCCAGCTGGCTCGACCCGTCCGCCCCAGCGTTCCAACCCATATTTGGCGAACGGTAGGCGGCCAGTTCGCAACATGAAGCGGTCAGTAACTAAACCCAATGCCGCGAGTCGCCCCAGGATGGGTCATGTTCTGGAGAATAGCAAAAAAAGACCTGGCAACACGTGCCAGGTCCCAGCAAACTTATTTTTCTTCCCGGACGATGTATTTCGGCCGGTGTTTTGTTTCCAGATAAATCTTATTGATGTACTGCCCGAGGATTCCCAGGCAGAACAATTGAATCCCACCGATGAACAGCAAGATGGCGACCAGAGATGGCCAGCCGGCGACGGCACCGCCAACGGTCAGTGCCCGGATGATGACGAACAGTAAACCAAAAATCGACAAGATAAAGGAAATACTGCCGACCCAGGTGGCTAATCGCAACGGGGCATTGGAGAAATCAATGATGCCTTCAATGGAGTAGGCAAACAGCTGGCGCAGATTCCAATGCGTGGTCCCGGCGGCCCGGGGCTGGCTTTCGTAGGTCAGATAGGTGGTCTTAAAGCCTACCCAACTGAAGATACCCTTGGAAAACCGGTTGAATTCGGGTAAAGAGAGCACGGTATCAACAAATTGGCGGGTCATCAATCGGTAATCACGCGCGTTCGGTTCGATGCGCACGTCCGAGATCTTATTGATGACGCGGTAAAAGCTGCTGGACAGAAAGGCCCGCAACTTACTTTGCCCGCGCCGTTCTTTTTGAATCGTGCCCACGCAGTCGTAACCGTCGTTTTCGATGAGCGCAAACATCTTGGGTAACAACTCCGGTGGATCTTGTAAATCGACATCCATAACGGCGACCACGTCCCCGGTCGTGGCTTGTAACCCCGCAGCCAGTGCGGATTCCTTCCCAAAATTCCGGGAGAACGACCGGTAATGGACGGTCTCGGGGTAACTTTGGTGGAGCTCCTTCATTTCCTTGAGGGTGTGGTCAGTCGACCCATCGTCTACGAAAATGTATTCCGGCGTGACCGTCGGCGTGGGGGTGTTCATTGCGTCGATCACCTTGCTAACAGTTCGGTAAAATAATGGAATTGACTCCTCCTCATTATAGCAAGGAACGACCAGACTAATCTTTTTCATGTTTAGACATTCCTTTCACACAACGATACTATCTTACCTCAAATATTTGGGGCTGACCATGACATTTGGCTTAAAAGTTGACGACAAGGATAAGTCAGCCACGGAAGGGTCAGGGCAAAGCGATGACATTGGGCTAATCCGGTGCCTAAATCAACTGGCGCCCACGTCTGGAGGAGCAATCCAGATGGCGCCGCTGCGTGCCAATCCCACCTTTGACGAACGGCAGGCGGCCAGTCAACGCCAGTGTCTACGGTAAGGTATGGCTACAGTGTAGCATTTACGCAGAAAAACGGGAATTAATAACATGGGCGGGTGGCATCTGCTATAATTGACCTAATCAACACCATTTGGAGGGAAAATAGTGACAAAACCAATCAAAGTCATGACGGTGTTTGGTACCCGTCCAGAAGCGATTAAAATGGCCCCAATTATCTTGGCCATGCAACAACGTCCCGCTGAGTTCACCCCAATCACAGTGGTGACCGCGCAGCACCGCGAGATGCTCGATCAGGTTCTTGAAATCTTTAAAATCACGCCTGATTACGATTTAAATATTATGCAACCCCGTCAGACGCTGAGCGACATCACCACTCGGGTCTTGACCAAGCTGGATACGGTCCTCGATGAGGCGCAGCCGGATATCGTGCTGGTCCACGGCGACACGACCACGACCTTTGCGGCCAGCATCAGTGCCTTTTACCATCAAACCATGCTGGGCCACGTGGAGGCTGGTTTGCGGACCTGGAACAAGTACTCACCGTATCCGGAAGAAATGAACCGGCAACTGACGGACATTTTGAGCGACCTGTACTTTGCGCCGACCGAACTATCGCGGCAAAATCTCTTGAAGCAGGCCCATCCTGACGACCACATCTCCGTGACCGGGAACACGGCCATCGACGCCTTGAAGCAAACGGTTGACGCCAACTACCATCACGCCGTCTTGGATCAGGTCAAACCGGGCCACCGCATGATCTTGATGACCATGCACCGGCGGGAGAATCAAGGCGCACCGATGCACGCGGTCTTCAAGGCCGTGCGTCAGGTGGTCGCTGACCATCCGGACATTGAACTGGTCTATCCCGTGCATTTGAGTCCGGTGGTTCAAGCCGCGGCTCGCGAGGAATTGAGTGGCATGGACCGAATTCACTTGATCGACCCACTGGATGTAGTTGATTTTCACAACCTGTCCGCCCGCAGTTATTTCATCATGACCGACTCGGGTGGGGTGCAAGAAGAGGCGCCTTCCCTAAACAAGCCGGTCTTGGTCCTACGAGACACCACGGAGCGGCCGGAAGGGGTCACGAACGGCACATTGAAGTTGGTCGGCACCGATCCTGCCAAGGTCACAGCAGCCATGGAAACGCTACTGACGGACCAGGCGGCGTACGACCAAATGGCGCAGGCCAAGAATCCTTACGGGGATGGGCACGCGTCAGAACGAATTTTAGCTGCCATTGAAGCAGCGATTAATGGGGGCAATGCGAATGGCTGAGACGGCATACGACCGGGCCGAAATTAAGACCACAGAACAATTATCAGAAATCATGCGCGACATTCATTTGGCCGCGCGCAAACACAACGAACGCTTCGATTATAAAATTTTGCGCAACGTGCATTTCGCCAACAAGGTCAAGAATCCGGTCACGCAGGAAATGAACGACGGGGACTCCTGGCGCGTCATGCAGATCGATAACCTGTTGGTCACGTCCTTTGGCGTCATCAACGTGGAAAGCAAGTATTGGCGGGGGATGATCTTCCATGACCTCTCCGAAGAAATCTTCTCGTCGAGTCTGGATGACTTTTCCGGCGTCAACCTGGGCAACCGAGAAAAGGACACGGCTAAGGCCCTGACCAACCGGCTGGACCGCTTTTTCTTGCCGAATTTATCGGAAGAAAATGAATCCCTGACGCAGGGGTACACCATGAGTCTGGAACAGGAGGGCCGCGGACAACGGTCCATCACGCTACACACGGGGATCAGTAACCCGGCCACGCAAGCGGAACTGTCCTCCAAGTTGCTGGTGCGTTACATCAACAGTGAAATCACGATGCACAAGCAATTGGAAAATAAAAACGATCGGATCATCGACTTCGTGAAGCCGTTAGTTTATTATAATTATTACGACCGTTATGACCGGAGCAATTCCTTAGTCGTGGGTAACAAGACCAAGCTCAACGCCCACGACGCTTACAACTGCACGGCGGTGGCCAATTACGAGGATTTAAAGACGTTCATCGAGTCCTTCCGCCAAGCCAAACGGGTCCGCTTCAGCCGCAAGACGCTGGAAAAGATGATTGGAACGCTCAAGTTCGCCGAGGATTACGGGTCATTTTAACGGTCCCTGCATTGAGGGGGTAAGAGCCACCGTACCGTGCATCCAATTCGAGATCGGTACGCGGTGGGCGACTATCGGCTACGGTTGTGGTGATCCGTTACAGGCCGCTTAGTTGACGCGGTGATCCGTGACGGGCTGTGTCAATCTGATTGGGCGGGACGACTTGAGAGACTAGCGAACTTTGCTAGGCTTTCAAGCGAGCCGAAAGACCGCTTCTCAGTCTGTAGGCGTTCCCCAAATCAGGCGGAACCCCTGGCAGTCGTAGGCGGCAGCGTTTACCACGTTGCCAACGGAACTAAATCAAATTAAACCAAAGAAGGGAGCCAACCGACCGTGACCACTCAGTGGCGTAAGCGGGGTGCGCAGCTCAAGCGTATCTACATGACCATTACCAAGCACTATACCATGGCCAACGTGTCCGACTCGGCCGTGGTCTTGGCGTATTATACCCTGCTGTCCTTGTTTCCAGCCCTACTGGTTCTGGCCAGTATTTTACCTTATTTGAACATCCAAACCAGTACGGTGCTGGACAGCATCGAGCCGATGGTCCCCGAGAGTATCTTTGACATGTTAGAGCCCATCATTCACTCCTTCCTGAATAATCGGAGTGGCGGCGTCTTATCCATCGGGGTTATCGTTTCCATCTGGTCGTCATCCCGGGCGGTCGCGGCGTTTCAGCGCACCGTCAACCGGGCTTATGGCGTGGCGAAGAATCAAAATGCCTTCGTCAACCGGGTGGTGGCCTTCATTTGGATGGTCGTGCTGATCGCGTTTCTGTTTGCACTAATGATCTTCTTCAGTTTCGGCCAAATCGTTTTGGAAAAATTAACGCCACTTTTGCATTTGCCCAACGCCATTCTAGCGTACGTGAATGCCTTGAAATGGCCACTGACGTTCTTCGTGGTCTTTGTGGTGCTGATGATTCTCTTTTATTTCGTGCCCAATGCCAAATTAAAATGGCGGTTCGTGTGGCCGGGAGCCCTGGTTGCCACGGTCGGCTGGTTACTGTTATCGCAAGCGTTCTCCATCTATGTGAAATACTTTGCCCACAACATTGACAGCTACAAAACCATTGGAACATTCATCTTCTTGATGTTTTGGCTAGACTTCACCGGCCTGATTCTGATGTTCGGGGCTGTCTTGAACGCGGCCATCCAGGAGCTGATTGTCGGCGCCATCGAGGAACAAAAGGCACTAGCGATTCCCAATCTCTTGAAGTATCGCAAGTATCGCTTAAAAAATAAATCCCCTAAGTAAGCCGATTGGGCCGAAGGTGGGGTGAACGCAAAAACAGACCAGACGACAAATTCGCCTGGTCTGTTTTGTTATGGTGTTATTGTTTTTGAGGAGGGCTTATCAGATGCGCTGGCAGGATTAAGACGTTGACGCCATAATCCTTTATGGACCCATGATTAGCGGTGAGAAAAACCAGCCACAGTTAACAACGCAGCCATCCAACCACAGGTCACGCGGCCCTTAACTAGCGCTGCTGACAAGCATTATCGTAGCCGAAAGTTCGCTAGAGATGAGTTCAGCTGTGGGAGTTCCCTTAGCGGCGCGGTCCATGGCGCTTAGGGAACTGGCAAGTTGGAGACGCGCTCTATCGGCTCCAACTTGAGTGTCGAGACCGCCCTGTGGCTCGACGCGGCGCCCTCAGCGTTCCAACTCATCTCTAGCGAACGGTAAGGCGGACAGCAAAACGCAAACCCCCGTCAGCCAGCCCTCAGTTAAGCGTGCGCCTGATGGTAGGTGTCGACGAGTTGTTGGGCCATGGCGTCCAGCTGGTCGATGGCCGCTTGGTCGGGGGCTAGGTTGATTTTGACCGGTGCCGCACCCCGGGTCGCGCCCGTTTGCTGGAAGGTAGTTTCGAAATGATCGACGGTGGTGTTGTAGTATTCGCCGTAGAAGGTGTCGCCGGACCCGGCCACGCCATAGACTTTGCCGGTGAGATCTAAGTCTTGCAAGTCCTCGTAAAAGTCCATGCCTTCATCGGGCAGCGAGCCCTCGTCGTAGGTGTAAGCGCAGACCACACAGATGTCGACGTTTTCGAATTCGGCGGCGTCGGTCTGTGAGATTTCCGTTTCCTTGACCTGACAACCGAGGTCCTCTAATTTTTCCGTGACAATGTCGGCCACGTCTTCATTGTTGCCGGTGATAGTGGCAAAGACTACTTGTGCTGATACCATTTCGTTTCACTCCTTAGGTTAAACCCGTGTTTGTCGTTAATTATAGCAGGTTGCCGTGGCGGTGACTAGGAACGGTTGGGGGAAATAACCGTGTACCGCGCGAAAAGATGATTGACTAACAAATCTGGCACTCTGCTTCCCACACCCCCAGGAGAACTGGTAAAATGGTGCCAGACAGTTAAGGATGACTGGTATTTTGAACGAAGGATGTGACAGTAATGGCCGTCATTACCATGATTGAGGCCCAGAAGAAAAATAGCGGCCGTTATAACGTATACGTTGACGGCGCTTATGCGTTTCCCGTCAGTGAGAGTGTGCTGATTGACTTTCGCCTGTACAAGGGCATGGAGGTCACCAAGGAACTGGAGAGCCAGCTGGTGGACGCAGACAATGTTGCCAAGGCGTACAACCGCGCGTTGGACTACCTGTCCAATCAGCTGCGGACCGAAAAGGAGATTCACGACAAGCTGGTCGAGCTGGAAATCCCAGAAGAAACGATTGACCTGACGTTTCAGAAATTGCGGGAGCTCAACCTGGTGGACGATGCCCACTACGCCGCCAGCTACGTGCGGACGATGATGCACACGGGAGATAAGGGCCCGCGGGTGATTCGCCAGCATTTGCGCCAAAAGGGTGTGGGGGAAAAGCTGATCGACGACGCGCTGGTGTTGTACACGCCAGAAGAACGCCTGACCGTGGGGACGGCCGTGGCGGAGAAATTGGCGAAGCGCTACCACCGCCAGGCCTTTGGGACCCAGCAGCAGAAGATTCGTCAAGGCTTGATTTCACGTGGGTTTAACAACGACGAGGCCGGGCAGATGATCGCCACATTGGACTTGACCCCTGACCTTGACCAGCAACACGACTTATTGGTCAAGCAGGGCGAGAAGCTGTGGCGGCGGTACCGCGCCTTGAGTCCGTCAGAGCGTAAATATAAGACCAAGCAGGCGTTGTATCGCAAGGGGTTTCAGCTCGACGATATTAGTCAGTGGCTGGCTGATTTAGGGGAATCGGCCGAATAGCAACGCAAAAGAGTAAGGGGGAGTTGTCATGCGGAAACGGACGTTGGGTATTCTGGTGTCGTTGGGGATGGTCCTGGGTATTGGGGGCGGCTTGGCTTGGTGGTTTAACGGGCAAACACAGAGTCATGCGGAACCGGCCGCCACAAGCAGTTCGGTGGTGAAACCGAAGCCTAAACCCAAGTCCAAGGCCAAGAAGCCGGCCAAGAAAAAGACGGTCAAGCCCAAGGTGACCGCGGCGACGCGGCAGATCGACGCCATTTTACGCGCCAATCGCTTCGTAGGCACGGCGCTGGTGGTGCGTTCGGGCAAGACTATGTATGAGCAAGGCTTTGGCTACGCGCAGGCCAATGAGCAAAAGAAAAATGGTATCAACAGCGTTTATCAACTGGCGTCCGTGCAGAAGTCCTTTACGGCGGGACTGATCATGAAGTTGGCGGCGGCACAACGGCTGTCGCTGACGGACCCGTTGGCGAAGTACTATCCGCAGATCAAGGGGTCACAGCGCATCACCTTGCGTGACATGCTGGACATGAAGAGTGGGCTGACGTTGGAGGCCTTTCCGGACACCCTGCATTCGGAAGACGGGATGATCAAATTCATCTTGCACCACATCATCAGTCAGCCGGCCACCATTGGCAAATGGAACTACTCACCGGTCAACTTCATGTTGCTGGCGGGCATCATCCAACAGGTCACCGGGGAAAGCTACCGGCAGTACTTCACGGAAAACATCATTGAGCCGTGGGGCCTGCACCACACGGGCTTTGTCTTCAATATGGCCCACCGCAAGGCCTACTCGCAGGGGTATCAAAATAACAATGAGGCCGACGTGGGCACCAATTACGATTCGGAATATCCAGAATCGCGGGCGTCCATGCTCTACCAGTTCGGAACGGGCCAGGTCTACATGTCCGCCCACGACCTATATGTGGGTGAGCGCAACATGTTGTTAGGAAAATTGTATCCGCAAAGCGACGTCAACGTCTTACTGGCGCCGGGGTCCAATTCGATGTACGGCGGGGGCGCGTACGTTTACCCCGGGTACATTCGCGTGCACGGGTTGGCTTACGGGTATGAGGCAACGGCGCTGATCAGCAAGGATGGCCAAGACGCGGTGGTGCTTTTGACGAACTACTACCGGGCCAACCAGTTGGCACAAACGCCGGCTATTCAGATCTGGAACCTCCTCGAATCCGGCCAGCTCAAGAACTAGCACGCAGGCTTGCGCACAGTTTGCCTGCGGGGGCCAGGGATTCTGCCTGCTATGGGGACCGCCTCCAGCCTGAGGGGCGGTCTTCCGGCTCGCTTTGAAGCCTTGCTAAAAGCGCAAGTCTCCAAAGTCGTCCCAGGTTTTAAGGCCGAAAAATACCATTCGACCTAAGAACCTCGTCACAGCGGGCGCCATCCCTGGCCCCCTCCGGCGACGGTAGCGCAAACCAGCGGTGCAGGTACTTGGGTGGCAAGATGTCGATTTCGGTTAATTCATTTGTAGAAGTTTAAAAAAACACGCTCAGCTACTAGCGACTTGATTTGCTAGTAACTAGGCGTGTTTTGTTTGTCTTAACGAGTGCTTTGGTGCGATAAATTTTTATGAAAAGAGGGACTGACCAGCAGCCAGGGCATGTGCGATGTTGCGGGGCCAACAGATGCCAAGACTAAGTGGCTGGCAACCACCACCGGAGCCGAGAGCTCGCTGAATATGGCTCAGCCGTGGGAGTTAACTTGGCGGCTTGCCGCCTTAGTAAACTGGTGTCTTTGAGACGTGTTTTTCGGCTCAAAGCGAAGCCGGGACCGTACTTTGGTTCGGCTGGTCCGCCCTCAGCGTTCCAACCCATCTCTAACGAACGGTAAGGCGGCCAGTATAACCCCCGTCGCCACCAACCACTTAGTCTTTGGGCCGACTGCCGTAAGCCCGCTTGGACTTGTATCCAGCCGCTAAAATCTGGCGCATGTCGGCGATGTGACGTTGCTTGGTCGCGTCGGCCTTGGCGCCGAAAATGTAGCGGGCCCATTCACGTTGGTAGCCCACGGTGAGGTCGTTAAAGAAGGCCGTTAATTTAGGATCATCCGCCAAAAGTTCGGCGACTTGGGGAATCAGGGGTTCAAAGGAGCTGAGGGGAGCTTGTGCCATAAGAAGTTACCTCGATTTTCTAAAATTTTTAACTCAATAGTGAACTTGATTGTGGAATTTGGCAAGTCGGGGTTGGGGGCTATTGGAAAAGTTTTAACGCGGAAAATGATGATTTGCGCAGCTAGTAAATTTACTGGGCAATCTTCAACACCAAGTAAAATTCACCGGACGATAGCCGCCCACCAGAAGGAATTTGTTCAGGAGAATCGGTCTGAACCTATTCAAGGGAGGCGTAATCTGGTATAATATTGAGTGAATTTTTATAGTTACCCGTTACTTAGAAAGTAGGGTTTAGACATGACGCGCGAAGCTAGAGGACCTAAGGAAGGCGACTTCATTACGATCAAAAGCTACAAGCACGACGGAAGTTTGCATCGAACTTGGCGCGACACTATGGTACTCAAAACAAGCGAAAACGCCCTCATCGGCGTCAATGACCACACCTTGGTCACCGAAGACGATGGGCGGCGGTGGGTGACTCGTGAGCCCGCAATCGTTTATTTTCACAAGCATTATTGGTTTAACATTGTTGCGATGATTCGGGACAACGGGGTGTCGTATTACTGTAACCTGGCATCCCCGTACGTTTTGGATAAAGAAGCGCTCAAATACATTGATTATGATCTCGACGTGAAGGTTTTTCCGGATGGTGAGAAACGCCTGCTCGACGTTGACGAGTATGAAGATTTCAGTCAGCGGTGGCAGTATGGTGAGGCAACCGATCGGATCTTGAAGGCCAACGTGTTGACCCTGGTCGATTGGATTAATCATCATAAGGGGCCTTTTTCCCAAGCCTACGTCGATCTCTGGTACCAACGTTATCAGGAGTTACTTCGACGCTCGAATGATCAGTAAGAGTTGTCTTCCGTACCACCAGGAGCAAGTCCATTTCGTGGCTCGCTCCTTTTTTCTAAAAATCAGACCGGCCGGGTGGCTGGTGAAAACGAAGGGAGCGTCCGCCATGAAATGGGTCGCCAACTCACGACTCCTCTTTTGGTCATTAGAATTGTTGATCGTGGCCGCATTGATCTGGGTCTGTACGCAAATTAGCTTTCTGTTCTCCCCAATTGGGGTCTTTCTGTCGACAATCTTCGCACCGCTCCTGTTGTCTGGGGTGTTGTTTTACCTGTTGAACCCCTTGGTCAAGGTGCTAGAAAAGGTGCGTTGGCGGAAATTTCATCTCAACCGCACCGGAGCCGTGGCACTGGTCTTCTTGTTGCTGGTGTTGGTCTTGGTGGCCGGTGGTATGTGGCTGATTCCGCGGCTGGCCACGCAGATTACCAATTTGATTGGCAACATCCCGGGGTTTGCCAAGTCGAGCGAGGCAGTGTTGAGTAAGTTTATCAATCAGCCGGCCTTTAAGGATGTGGATTTTACCAAATACCTCAGTCAACTCCAGTCCGCCTTCGCCAAGTACGCCCAGGGCTTCATGAGCGGCCTGACCACGGGCATTGGCTCCATCATCGGGACAGTGACCACCGTGACCGTCACGGCCGTTACAGTGCCTGTCATGCTGTTTTACATGCTCAAGGATGGTGATAAGTTCATGCCGGCCATTCGCAGCTGGTTGCCCGAAAAGCACGGCGACCAGATTGCTGAATTGCTCGGCCGGATGAACCAGACGATTGCCCGTTACGTGGGTGGTCAGATCATTGAATGCCTGTTTGTCGGCAGCTTCACGGCCATCGGCTATTTCCTGGTCGGGGAGAAATACGCGTTGTTGCTGGGGCTGTTCGCCGGTATCTGCAACTTGATTCCTTACGTGGGTCCGTACATCGGTATTCTACCGGCTTTGATCGTGGCCTTCACCAGCAGTACCAGCCTGGTGCTATACGTTATCATCGTGGTCGTGGTGGTCCAACAGATCGACGGCAACCTGGTGTACCCCAACATCATTGGCAAGAGCTTACAGATCCATCCACTGACGATTATCATTATTTTATTGGCAGCAGGAAATATCGCGGGGCTACTGGGGATGATTCTGGCGATTCCGCTATACGCCGTGGTCAAGACGATTGTTCAGTATCTTTACAGTATTTGGCAGCTGGATCACAGTAAGAAATCCGCACTTTAGGGTGTCAAAATTCTCAAGAATTGCGTAACGTTTGCGGTTTGAAGTTGACGTGACCGCTGAATATGCTACTATTTAGATTGTTATTGGAATTTTTTTGTGCCCCCTGCAGACTGCGGCGGGGAAATTAACCAGATAAAGTAGGAGAGTCTACATGAAAAAAGTAATTACGTACGGGACGTTTGACCTATTACATAAGGGTCACATTCGGTTATTGAAGCGGGCGAAAGCCTTGGGTGACGATTTGACAGTGTGCGTGTCTTCTGATGAATTCAACGCCGAAAAGGGCAAGCGGGCTTACACGTCTTATGAAGACCGTAAGTACATCCTCGAAGCCATTAAGTACGTGGATCACGTCATTCCAGAAACCTCTTGGGACCAAAAGATTCGCGACGTCCAAGATAATGATATTGATATCTTCGTCATGGGTGACGACTGGAAAGGCAAGTTTGACTTCTTGAAGGACTACTGTGAAGTGGTTTACTTACCACGGACGGAAGGCATTTCCACGACTAAAATCAAGCACGACTTAGGCCTATCAGACGAAGAAGACTGGAAGGAAAAAGAGTAGTGTTGGTGAAAATCCTTAGTCGTTGACTAGGGATTTTTTCTTATTAGAGCGCAGACGGAGGCAGAGGAATGCAACAAATTATTTTTTTAGTAACGTCCTTAAACGGGATGCATAAGCCCAATTTTACCCAGCAATTATTGCAAGCGGTCAAACAAGACGTGGCAGTCAGCGTGTTAGTCGCGCTGGTGGACTTTGAGGCGACCTGGAAAGTGCGGACCTTTTTAAATCGCTTGGCCCGCAAGAACCCGGGCGTCAGTGATGTGAACCTGGTCACCTTAGCCGACCTGTATCGCGATGAGCAAGGCTTAAAATTGACCAGTGGCGAGCGTAACACGCCCACGCTGACGACCTTTGATGAGCGGCTATTCGCCGACAACGAAGAACAGGTCAAGCGGTATTTGGACGCCGGTCACCTGGTCGCCGAATTACGGCAATTAGACGATGACTCACCGATGGTCTTGCGGCAGTATCACGCCGATCAGTTGGTGCAGATCGACACTTACGGCTTGGACGGTCAGGTCGTCGGCATTGAAAAAATCACGGATGAGGTCGCCCAGACCAGCTACGTCTTAAACGCCAAGGGAGAAGCGGTTCTACGCTTCGTGCGGCATGAACGGCCCATCAACCACGTCTTCAACCTGAGCAATGCGTCGGCCATGATGGCCACGGAATTCGCGGATGCCAAGCAAAACGCGGCGCTGGCCAACATGACTAAGCGCCAACGAAACAAGGCCGAGGCCGCTACCGTGGATCACACCTCAATCGTCTCGGCCGCAGAGACGTACTACGGCGTATTGGCCTACTCGAACTACCGACGGTTTGATGACCTGTATACCTTTTACCAAGCGGTCTTGAGCCACCTGTTGACGCCGGAGACGCGGTTGTACGTCGACCTGGCGATTAACGCCGCCATTTCACCGCAAATGCCGAACCAGCTGATTTTTAATTACTAAGGAGTTTTTCCATCGTGCGTGCGATTTTATCTGGATTACATCATAAAAAGAATTTACAAGAACTCGAACTCGAACTGATCGACGTGCCGGAACCGTTCGATGATTTAGCGGTCACCTTCTTGGAAAAAACCACCAAGGCGTCGTTGACCGTGCCCATCAGCAAGGTCGTCAGTGCGGAGATCGTGCGGATTCGTCTCAATGCGGCGGACCTGCAGATCCCGGCGTCGGAACAAAGCGAGTTCAGTTGGGAACTATACTTAAATATTCGGCAACAGAACACTCGCGGCTTGATCCAAGTCGAAAGTGAATACCTCAGTGACCGGCACCAATTGACGTTGACCAGTTTTTACCAGGTCAACAGTGATGCTGAGGGGATGGCGTTGTTCAACCTGCACACCCAACAGTCCGAAACTGAATTCACCATTAGTGCCATCAACTTACAAGACGACCAGCTCCAGGTCATCGGGCGCAGCCGCCTCAACGGCCAAGCCATCGAGAACCAGCGATTAGTCTTGAAGAACGAAAAGCAGGATAGTTCCGCGGAGTGGCCCATCACCCACATGAACCTGCACGGCCTGTTCACGGGCGCTATTCCGTTGTCTGATTTGCCCCAAGACAGCACCCAACAGCTCTTCATCCGCTCCACGGTAGCGGGCACAGACCTGGAACAACGGGTCGTCTTGGCCAAGTCATTAGCCGGGCAGGTCACCCAAGCCATTACCCCGAACCACCGCTTGATCTTGGTGCAAAAGCGCTTTGACAATGGGATTCGAATTCAGGAAATGGCGGCGCCAACCTTGCCCCAACGCTTGGCCCACGTGCCTAGCAAAATCGGTGGGGCGACCAAGTTACTGTCCCTGTTGATGGACAAGGTCAACCTGGCCTACATGCGGCGGTTATTCAAGCGCGGTCACCGGCCATTTGAGCAGCCAACCCTGATCTTCGAAAGCTTTGGTGGGCGGCAAGTCAGTGATTCGCCGTACGCCATTTATCGCTTGTTCGTGCAACTGTACCCTGGGTTTAACTTCGTCTGGTCGATTGACAAGTCGCAAAAGAAGTTCTGCCGGGAAAATCAAATCCCGTTTGTCGTGCGGCGGACGGCCAAGTGGGTGCGGACGCTGGAAAAGGCCAGCTTCTGGATCAGTAATGCGCGCTTCCCGGCCTGGGTCCGTAAGCCCAATTACGTGACTTACATCCAGACTTGGCACGGGACGCCGTTGAAGAAGTTGGGCTTGGACATTGAAAACGTGTCGATGCCTGGCACCACGACGGCCAAGTACCACGCCAACTTCGTTCGGGAAGCCAACCGCTGGGATGCGTTGGTTTCGCCCAACGACTATTCTACGCGGATCTTCCGGTCGGCCTTTGGCTTTAACAACCAGATCTTAAAGGTCGGGTACCCCCGAAACGACGAACTGATCAACAGTACGCCCGAAGATGTGGTTGCCTTGAAGCAACGGCTAGGGATTCCACTGGACAAGAAGGTCGTCTTGTACGCGCCGACTTACCGGGACAACCAGTTCGCTGAAAAGGGTAAGTACACCTTCGAACTGCCATTTTCACTGGATGATTTCCGCGAGAAATTTGGTAAAGACGCGGTCTTAGTGCTGCGGATGCACTATTTGATTTCTAACGCGCTGGACATCAGTGGCTACGAAGGGGTCGTCTTTGACCTGTCCAACCATCCAGACATCTCCGAGCTGTACCTGATCTCTGACATGTTGATCACCGACTACTCGTCCGTCTTCTTTGATTTCGCTTACCTGAAGCGGCCGATTCTGTTCTACCCGTACGATTACCACATGTACAAGGACGAACTCCGGGGCTTTTACCTTGACTACGAAAAGGACTTGCCGGGTGAGATTGCCCATAATGAAACGCAATTGTTGGACATGATCGGCGAAAAGCTCCAGACACCAGACATGAGCGGCGACCAGAAGTTCATGGACTTCTACCGACGCTTCTGTGCCATCGACGACGGGCTGAGTTCCTTGAAGATCGTCAACTACGTGGTCCAACAGATTGAAAAGAACGTTTAAGCTGGCTGACGAGACTATGCGGAGCTGGCCGCCTTACCGTTCGCTAGAGATGAGTTGGAACGCTGAGGGCGGACGGGCCGAGCCAAGAGGCGGTCTCGCCGCCTCGCTTTGAGCCGAAGAACACGTTTCAAAGACGCCAGTTCTTTAAGCATCGGAAAGTCAATTTTAAAATAACAAAAACTGCAGGTGCTCACGCTGACGTGGGAACCTGCAGTTTTTAATTGTTTGTTATGAGTTGTCGCGATGAGTCGGACTGCGGAGATGGTGACGACGAAATGCTTCATCTTCCATGTGGTGTAGTCTGTGTCAGTCGGAGTCGGTGGTTAACCGACGATTGATAACCTGGCATTAGCTAAGCGTTAATGACCAGCTGTCAGGTTAGTCACCGCCTGGGATTAGGTCGCCGTTGATGATTAGCACGCTTGTAGCCGGGAGTTCGCCAAATATGGGTTCAGCCGTGGGAGTTCTCTTAGCGCCAAGGTTCACGGCGCTTAGAGAACTGGCGTCTTTGAGACGTGAACTTCGGCTCAAAGCGAGGCCGAGACCGTTTCTCAGGCTCGGTCCGGTCCGCCCACCGCGTTCCAACCCATATTTGGCGAACGGTAAGGTGGCCAGCCCCATCTATGTCGCTATCCACAACCATCACTAACGTTGGTAGCTAGTGGCTTGCCGGTAAGCGTGGGCGGTCAATTGGTCGACCTGCTCCGTCGTAATGCCGGTCTGCTTGAAGTACGTGCGTAAGATGACGCGATAGTTGCGCCGGACCAGCTGAACGTCGGGGTGCTTGACCGAGGTGAGCTGGTGCTGTGCCGCTTTAGCCAAGGTGAGCGCGTGGTGCGGCTGCTTGAGGTTCTTGACCAGATACGTGACATTCTTGCTGGCCTTTTTGGCCTGGGGGCTGACCGGTTGATTGGCCGTGCGGCTGCTAGCCAGGGACTGCTTCATGTTAGCGGTCAGACTGGTAACCTCGTAATATTGATTCTTTTTTAATTGGACGTGGTCATAGGACCGAAATAACAGATTGTTGAGCAGAAGGGCAATCACCGCCAAGCCCGCCCCGCAAAGGATGACGGACATGGTGGGGCGTAAAGGTTGGTGCTTGGCCCGCGCGATGAGTAATCCCGCGAGGCCGCCCAGTACCACCAGGGCCCCCACGCCAAAGACGATTTCAATGAGTAAGGCTTCAGTAGACGCCGACATAATTTCACCCGTTTCTAAAGATTAAAGGTCATTGTCTTATCATACCACGAAATCCCCGGCACCGGCGAATCGACTCGAAAAACCGTGACGGGGGTGGACAATTGTCTAAGTCAGAAGCGGTCCGTCGGCGGTCGATAGCTTTCAACCACCCGCTAAATGTGTTAAAATTACTAGCTGTGACCTTTAAACTTAAATGAGACTCTAAATAGAGAAAATAAAAAAATTTGTGAGGAAAAAATATGAGTGAAAAAACTTTAGCGTCAGCGGTGAACAAGCGCCGAACGTTTGCCATCATCTCTCACCCCGATGCTGGGAAGACGACGATCACCGAACAGCTGCTGTTATTCGGGGGCGTGGTCCGCGAGGCCGGTACCGTTAAGGCCAGAAAGAGTGGCAACTTCGCCAAGTCTGACTGGATGGAAATTGAACAAAAGCGGGGCATTTCCGTGACCAGTTCCGTGATGCAATTTGACTACCAGGGCAAGCGCATCAACATCTTGGATACCCCTGGACATGAAGATTTCTCCGAAGATACTTACCGGACGTTGATGGCGGTGGACTCCGCAGTCATGGTCATTGACTCCGCCAAGGGGATCGAACCCCAGACCAAGAAGCTGTTCAAGATCTGTAAGATGCGGGGCATTCCCATTTTCACGTTCATGAACAAGCTCGACCGGGATGGCCGGGACCCCATGGACCTGATCGCCGAACTGGAAGATGTCTTGGGCATCGAAGGTTATCCGATGAACTGGCCGATTGGGATGGGTAAGGAACTGAAGGGTCTGTATGACCGTTACCACCACCGTGTGGCTTTGTTCCGGCCAGACGATGACGCTCATCAGTATTTGCCGTTAAAAGATGACGGTGAATTGGCTGAACCCAACGCCTTGGAAGAAGACGGCTGGTACCAAGACGCCAAGGACAACATGGCATTGATCAGTGAGGCCGGGAACCAATTTGACGAAGCAAAAATCGCCAGTGGGGACCAAACGCCGGTCTTCTTCGGGTCTGCCTTGGCCGACTTTGGGGTCAAGACCTTCTTGGAAACGTACCTGGAATACGCACCGAAACCGGCGAGTCACCACACCGAAGAGGATACCGATGTGGCCCCGACTGATCCCGAATTCTCTGGGTTCGTCTTCAAGATTCAGGCCAACATGAACCCGCATCACCGTGACCGGATCGCCTTTGTCCGGATCTGCTCGGGTGAATTCGACCGGGGTATGGACGTCATCCAGGAACGGACCGGTAAGAAGCTACGGTTATCTAACGTGACCGAATTCATGGCCGACACCCGCGAAAACGTGGAAACGGCCGTGGCCGGCGACATTATCGGGCTGTACGATACCGGGAACTTCCAGATCGGCGATGCCATTTACACCGGGAAGAACAAGATTAAATTTGAAAAATTGCCGCAATTTACCCCGGAACTCTTTGTGCGGGTCTCCGCAAAGAACGTCATGAAGCAAAAGTCGTTCCACAAGGGGATCAACCAACTGGTCCAAGAAGGGGCCGTCCAACTGTACACGTCGTATTCGACGGGCGACTACATTTTGGGAGCCGTGGGGCAACTGCAATTTGAAGTCTTCCAATTCCGGATGCAAAACGAATACAATTCCGAAGTTGTCATGGAACCGATGGGCAAGAAGACCGCCCGTTGGATCAATCCGGATCAACTGGATGAACGGATGTCCTCATCCCGGAACCTGTTGGTCAAGGACAATCACGGCGAGCCGCTGTTCTTGTTTGAAAACCAGTTCGCTGAACGTTGGTTCAAGGACAAGTACCCGGATGTCGAATTGACGTCTAAACTGTAAGGATAATTGGTTGAAAGATGAAAATCAGCTGAAACAGTTGTTATCATGCGACTCTCAAAATAGTCGTTTACAGCCACATAATGTGAACTGGTCGCCTACCGTTCACCAAATATGGGTTGGAACGCTGGGGCGGACGGGTCGAGCCAAAGGGCGGTCTCGACGCCTCGCTTTGAGCCGCAAGTCACGTCTCAAAGACGCCAGTTGCCTAAGCGGCATGAACCGCGCCGCTAAGGCAACTCCCACGGCTGAACCCATATTTGGCGAACTCTCGGCTACGCTGGTACATGTTAGTAACTATCGTCTTAGCCCCAGGCGTTAGTTCCATTGACACTGGTCTGTCATTAACACAGTGTTACTGACAGCCGTCAACCTTGCCGGAGGCAGCCAGGGTGGAGCCAGCTGTGTCGGCGGTGTTGGCTGAGGTTTTGTCTCAGCCTACAGCGCGGGACGACTTGAGAGCCTGGCGATTTTTGCCAGGCTTTCAAGCGAGCCGGAAGACCGCTCCTCAGGCTGGAGGCGTTCCCCAGATCAGGTGGAACCCTGGCTGACGCAGGCGCCTGGTTTCACCAATTTTAAGTGTCAGAACACCGTCTTTACGACAATCAACGAGTCAATTCTATTTTCACCTTCAGCTGATAATTGAACCGCCGCAACGCTGCTCCTCGGAGCTGGTCGTTGCGGCGGTTTTTTTTAGATTGGGGATGAAAGATCGTTGGTTACGGCCTAGCCGGTGATCAGCTAGGCTTGGCGATAAGCCTGGGCAAAGGTTACCGCAAAATCGGTTAATTTAGTTGGTCCCAGTTGAGGGTGGTGTGCGCGATAGTCGGCATAAAAATCATGTTCCCGCTGGTAAGCCAGCATTTTGACATACTGCGTCGTGAAGGCTGCTGGCATGCCACCGGCAATTAGGTTGCGGGTCATGGTGGCATCGTCAATCTGAACGGCCTTCAAGTCGGGGAGCGCCAGTGCCTGACCTAAAATACTAGCAATTTCGGTATAACTTCGCTCATCGCTGGCAATATATTGGCTAGTCACGCCAGGTTGTGGGGCAGTTAGTGCTTGTGTCGCAATGGGGACAATGTCAGCGGGAGCGACCCATGACCCACGCTTGGTTAAGCTGTTGTTGGTATAAATGACGTGATCGCGCTTGATGCTCTGAAGACTACCGAAGAGATTGTAGAACATACCGGTTGGTCGGAGAAAAGTGAGGTTGACTCCTGGGAGCTCCTGGGTCAAGACCCCTTCAATCACGTTGTAGATGTGTAGCGCCCCTACTTCAGGACCGAGGTTGGCGCCGACGCTGCTGAGATTAACGACGCGCTGGACACCAGCCGCTTTTACGGCGTTGGCGTAGGTGGTGGCTTGACGCTTTCCAGCTGTAAAGAGGTCACCTTGTCCGCCGGTAGCATTGGTAATCATAAGGTAGACAGCATCTGCCCCAGTAAATGTCGCGGTCAGAAAGTCCAGATCATCGATACGACCAATTGCTGGAGTGGCGCCGAGTGCGGTGATTTCGTCGGCTCGCGCGGCGTTGTGACTAATGACGGTAACGGTGTGACCGGTGGCAATTAATTTTTGCGCCAATGGACGGCTAATGTGGCCCAGCGAACCAGTTAAGATAATTTTCATGTGCTGATCTTCTTTCATAAAGTATAAGTCTATCTTTTTAAGCGAGTTCATTATAAGAGATAGACTTATACTTTGTCAACTGGTAAACTGAATAAAAAGACACGGGGAGGTTGCAATAGATGAAGGTTAAAGATGAGCAGAAGTACGATCGGCTTTTACAGGCAGCGGTTCACGTGTTGGCTACGGTTGGATTGGCGGGATTTTCAACCACCAAAGTTGCTAAGCAAGCGGGAATTCCGCAATCAAATCTCTATATTTATTTTAAAAATAAGCAGGCACTCTTGCTGGCGGTTTTTCGGTTGGCGGTTCACGCAGAAAGCGTGGCGGCTACAGCGTCATTAAAAACAGAGATGGCGGTGATTGATCAGCTTACGGCCAGTATTCAGGGAATCTATCGGTTTGCGCTGGACCAACCGGAATTCGTGACGGTGATTCAGTTGTTACTGGATGATGGGCAGCTGAAGGCTAAATTGTCGATGAAGTCCAACGACCCAGCCAATCAACAGATTCAGCGGTTGTTACGTACGGGCGTAGAACGGCAGATATTGCGGTCGGTTGACTTAAATTTCCACCGGTACTTTCTCACGCGACCGGTATTTCACTTTGCCCAAGGGGTTCGCGCCGGCTTGTATGCGGATACGCCGGCGGAATTGGCTACCGTCACGACCATGATTATGGCGGCGGTACTACAACCGGCCGTCTATCAAGAGTGGGTGCGGATAAAGTAAAAAGTGTGCTGACATCCCATGAAGGCGATGGTCAGCACGCTTATTTTAATTAGGATTAATCGGCGTTTAAGATCCACAAGAAGAGGATGAAGACGACCGCTAAGTCGTACATCATGGGTCCAACTTCCTTATCGGTCGTCGCGGTGCCGACCATCATTAAACGCTTGAAGGCCAAGGGCTACAAGCTAGTGACGGTCAGTCAGTTGCTGGATAATCAGGCCTTGCCGGGGCTTCGGTATTTTGGCGCGCACGACTATCGAACGGCCGGCAAATAATAAAAAAATGATTGGCTCCACGAGTAATCGCAGAACCAATCATTTTGAACCGCCGCAACGCTGCTCCTCGGAGCTAGTCGTTGCGGCGGTTTTTGTGTGGGCGATTTTGGAAAAGTGAGTGTAATGGCCGCCGAGAAAGCAGTGCCTACGGGTGGCAGCGGGATGATTCCGGCGGATGGGGTGGGGCGCCTTAAATCAATCTTGGTCCATGAAAGTCAAATTTCGAAGCCTTTTCTTCGAAATTCGCTTCGGACTATCAGCGAAAAGCCATTTCTGTTACACTATAAACGAAATAGTCATGGCAGATAGAGATTTAGTCCCACAACCGTTTGGGGACAGAGAGGAGCGGTTGCGATGAAACGAAAGAATTGGTTAGGGTGGGTCGTTGGCTTGGGGGTCTTGCTGATTGGCGGTGTCGTGGGACGAGCGGATGCGGATTATGATCAAGCATTGCGGACCGCGCCGCAGGGCATCTCCCTCGATAACATCTTTGTCCCAGGCACCACCAGCAATAATCAAGCAGCGGTTGTTGGCACGACGAATCCCGCCGTTACAGGGACGCAGGCGGCCAAGGTCAACAATGGTAAAAAGCAATTTGGGGCGATCTGGTCGACGGCGGACAATGTTTTTGATTTGACCAAAGATCAGTCGGCTTCGATGTGGCTGTACTTCGGGAACACCGGCAAGAAGGCGGCAGATGGCATGGCCTTTGTGATGCACAATGATGAAAACGGTTTAGCAGCTACGCCGACATTTGGCAAGAACGTGTCCGGCGAGACTTTGGGCGTTTGGGGCGTCGACACGGATAAGAAACAAACGACGCCTGATAAGTTGGCCACCATGGCGATTCAAAATAGTTGGGCGTTGGAATTTGACACGCACCTGAACACTTCGACGAACTACGGCAATACCGGGGATGCGGACTCCTTTGACGTTGGCATTGCCGGTCCGCACATCGCGAATAATTATCCGGCCGCGACGAGTAGCTACCAAATGGTACGGACGTCGACGCTTCTGCCCATCTACAGTGTGGGCTACTACGCGACGCAAACGCATGAGGGGCTGTTGCAGGGGGACTACACCCTGCTCGCTAACGGCGCATGGCATCATTTAAGCCTGGATTGGCAGGCGAGCACGCAGAAGATGACGTATACCTTTGATGACAAGGATCCGGTGTCGGGGACGGCCCAATCCGGCATGCAGGCGACCGCCAAGCTGGACTTGAACCAGATTGATCCGCAAAATACCGGCCAGGTCCGGTGGGGCTTTACCGGGGCCACCGGCGATAGCTACGAAAATAACTTAGTGGTTATCGAAGAGGTGCCTGGCTTGGTCGATGCGCGGGCAACCACCCGGCTGACGGATACCACGACGAATCAGGTCATTCAAGACGGTGATCGGCTCAAGGGGCAAGATGCGTTTAAGCTGGAGTATCAATTGGCTTATTTGAGTGGTAAGCAAGACTGGCAAGACGTGCAGGCCCACCTTCAAATTCCAGACCAACTGACGGTCGACGCGGGAAAGATCACCTATGCGGATGGGAGCACGGCGACGGTCGACTTGGCGGGGATGACGGATAATCAGGTCACGGTCAAGTTGGCCCGAGCACTGTCCGCGACCAACGCGACGGCGACCATTAGTCTGACGGGAACGGCGAATAATTTGAAGGCCCCCGTCACCGTGGATTCGGCGGCCAGTACCTTCAGTGCCGTCAATGGTGTTGTGACCGCGGATACGCCAGCATTTACCTTGAACCCGACGCTAGAATTGTACGCGGCCTCGTTGTCTGGCAGTAGTGTGCAGCTTGAAGCAAATGAAGACGCGGTCATGAAAGGGCTGGTCGTGGTACCGGAGGGGGTCGACCTGACGAATGCGGACATGACGGTCCACACCACCTTGAATGGCAAGCGGCGACCAGATTTTCAAATGACCGCCGGCGATGACCCATCGAGTGGGCGCTTTGACGTGACCGTCGCGGCAGCCGACCTCCAAAGCGGTCAAAACACGCTGATCACCACCGTGTCGGATCCTTACGGCAACGTGTCCAATGAAGTGAAATTTACGATCACCGTTAGTCGCCAGTTAGTGTTCCAGACGGTCGCGGACCGGAGCTCATTTGAAGAGACTACCCTGACCGGCGCGCACCAACGGGTCAAGCGGATGTTGGACTGGCAGGTTGAAATCTTGGATACCCGAGAGGCTGGGGCTAAATGGACGCTCCAGGTGACCAGTACGCCGTTTATCAATCAAGACGGGCAACCACTGGCCGGGACGTTGAGCTACCATGAAGGGACCGACCGGACGCCGATTGGCACGACGCCCATCACCATCAGTCGAGGCGAGGCGCAAGACGCAGACGTGGTCACCAATGTGGTCGATGACTGGGACGACGAGAGTGGCCTGTTGCTCGAGGTCAACAGTTCGGCACTGGCCAGTGAGTACAGCAGTACAGTGACGTGGCTGTTAAACGATGTCCCTTAGGTCTTAGTGAAGGGGCAGTCCCAATGCAAGCTAAAAAGGTTTCGTCCATCCGGAAGGGGATGCACGAAACCTTTTTGACTGGCATGAATGCGTTCATTGAAAAGTTGACTAAATCAGTTGTCTGCGTCAGCTAGGCGTTCCGCCTGCTAAAACGTCGTGCTAGCTGTCTTCCGCGAGGGTAGCATCAGTATACTGGTCTCGAAGATTCAACTGGCGACTTTGAGACGGGTACTTCGGCTCAAAGCGAGGCGACGAGACCGGTCCTTGGCTCGGCCCGTCCGCCCTCAGCGTTCCAACCCATCTCTAGCGAACGGTAAGGCGGCTGGTAACCACCACATGAGACCAATCGCTTAGTCAGCCGGTTGGAGCTTAGCGACCTTGGCTTGCGCCGCTTGGGCCAAGATGTTCAAGTAGTTGAACGGCCGGTCGAAGTTTGGCTGGAAGAGCATGTCGACCATGGCCAAATCATCGATCGTGTTTTCGTTTTGGATGCAGACGGATAGGGTGTTAGCGGATTGAGAAACGTCGTAGTGACTCATCAATGCGCCACCTAAGATCCGCCGACTGTCTGGGTCGAAGACCAGTGACATCAAGACGGGTTCGGTCGTTGGCATGAATTCTGGCCGGTAGTTGTCCTTGACGATAACCTGTTCAGCGTTGATGCCTTGTTGCTTAGCAGCGGCTAAGGTCAACCCAGTTGAGACGATGGTCCGGTCGTAGAGGGCTAACCCAGAAGAAGATTGTGTGCCCATGTACTTGACGGTTGGCTTGACCAGGTTCTTGCCCACTAAGATGCCTTGACGAACGGCATTGGTGGCCAGCGGAATGTAGGCATTTTGGTGCGTTGGGTTGTAGTGCACGGCGGCACTGTCACCGGCAGCGAAAATGTCGGGGTTAGAGGAGCGCATGTAGTCATCGGTAATGATGGCGCCGTTTTGGGCCATGTCGACCTTGCCCTTTAAGAGGCCCGTGTTTGGCCGGAAGCCGATGCATAAGATGGCCAGGTTGGTGTCGTAGCTGCCTTTATCCGTCTTAATGGTGACCCCATCGCCTGTATCGGTGAAGCTTTGCACAGTCTCACCTAAGGCTAACTGGACGTTGTTGTCGCGGTAGTCTTGTTCGATGACGTCCGTGAATTCTGGGTCAAAGTACTTCGGCATCACGCGGTCCATCGCGTCGATCAACGTGACGTCGTGGCCGGTGGTGGAGTAAGCTTCAGCCAGTTCAGCACCAATGTAGCCGGCACCAATCACAGTGATGTGCTTAGCTGATTTGGCTTCTTCAATTAATGTTTGGGCGTGGTTCCAGTTCTTGCACAGCTTGACGTGGTCGCCGTCGATGCCCGGAATCTTGGGAACAATCGGCCAAGAACCAGAGGTCATGACCAGCTTGTCGTAAGCGGCCGTCGTTTGCTCATGGGTGTTCAGGTCCTCAACGGTGACCGTCTTTTGGTCAGGGTCAATGTCCAAGACATTGTGATTCATTTGGACATTGGCACCTAGACTCTGGAGCTCTTCAGGACTGGAATAGAATAAACCTTGGGGGTCCGCAACCTTTCCACCGAGATACAAAGCAATCCCACAGGATAAGAAGGAGATGTTATCGTTCTTTTCGTAGACGGTAACTTCTGCATCGGGGTGTTCCGCTAAGATCTGCTTAATGGCAAAGGTGCCTGCATGTGTACAACCAACAACTGTGACTTTCATGATGGTGCCTCCCAAAACAAGATTTTTGAAGGGTACTTCACAAGCTAGTCTATGTGAAATCCCTATCAATTGAATACAACTCTATTTTAGACAACTCATCTGAAATGTCAACATTTTTTTGAAAGTGTTACCATTTTGTCATGCACGCGGATTCGGGCCGAAACTAGTCTTGCGTAGGGAAAAGCGGTAAAATATGAGTCATAGAAAAAATTAAGGAGTGACCACTAATTATGAAATTCGCAAAGCATCTCTCGGCTTGCACGTCCGTCTTAGTCGGCAAGGACGCCACGGTCGATGGCTCCACACTCATCGCCAGAAACGATGACACCTTCTTACCCCTGACCCCACAACGGTTCTACGTTCACCCGGCCGAACACGACCAACCGGAGCGGACCTGGGTCTCCAATCAAAACGGCTTCACCGCGCCGATTCCGAGTGACGGCTACCGCTACTTGGCAACGCCTAACGTCGAAGTCGACAAGGAAGGGGTCTATGCCGAAAGCGGCTTTAACGAAAAGAACGTGGCCATGAGTGCCACCGAAAGTGTTTACGGCAATCCCGCACCGCTGGCCTTGGATCCTCTGGTGGAAAATGGGTTAGCCGAAGATTCACTGCAGACCATGGTCCTGCCGTACATCAACTCCGCACGTGATGGGGTGCGTTACCTGGGCAATTTGATCAAGCAATACGGTTCACCCGAAGGTAACGGCGTGCTCTTCTCGGATCACGATGAGGTGTGGTACATGGAAATCGTCACTGGCCATCACTGGGTTGCCCAACGCATTCCCGATGACGCCTATGCCGTGACCGCCAACCAAGTGGCCATCCAACAGGTCAGCTTTGATGATCCCGATAACTTCATGTTCTCCGAGGGCATTCAAGAATTCGTGGCCGACAACCACTTGAATCCGGACCAAGACGGTTGGAACTTCCGGCACATCTTTGGGACCGACAACGAAAAAGACCGGCACTACAACACGCCACGGGTCTGGTTCGGCCAACACGTGCTCAATCCAGAAATCGAACAGGATCCCCAATCCAGTGACCTGCCTTTCATTTGCCGGACCAGTCACAAGATCAGCGTGGAAGACGTCGAATACATTTTGAGCTCCCACTACAATGAAACCAAGTACGATCCGTTAGGCCCTGGGGATGACGCGGATAAGCTGAAATTCCGGCCAATTTCCATGAACCGGACGCAAAACTCACACGTGCTGCAATTACGCAACGACGTGCCCGTCGAAAGCTCCGCCATTTTCTGGTTGAACTTCGGGGTACCAGCCTTCAGTCCGTACGTGCCGTTCTTTGCTAACGCCACGGATACTGATCCCTCATACAGCCAAACGCCGGTCCACTTGGATGACGTCAGTGCTTACTGGATGTACCGCAAGCTGTCCATGATCGTAGAATCCCACTACGTTCAGTTCATTGAACAGGACACGGACTACCTCACGGCGACCAAGCAAAGCCTACGTGCTCACGTGGCACAAACACTGGCACAGGCCAAGTCTTTGTCCGGCGATGAGCTGACGGCCTTCTTGACGAAGCAAAATCACCAAGTCGTCGCCGACATGCGCAAGGTCACCACGCAACTGACCAACGACCTGATTGAAAAGGGGTTGACGCTGTCTCGCCTGACCTTCAACATGGACAAGAACCTGTAGTCAGTACTGATGGTGGGGGCTCGTCGCCTGCGGCATAGTGAAGCCTGACCGCCTTGCCGAACTATCGGCTCCGGTGGTGGCGGTCAAAACGATTGTTGTGGCCGGCCAATTGTATGACAGTGTTGCGGAAATTTCGGTTCAACCAACAGCATGGACTGGCCAAGCTTGGCTAGCTTTCAAAGTGAACCGGAGACCGTTGTCAGAAAGTTGGCGCAAATTGCTACTAGTGGTCACTGGCTGCGGTTATCCTTTAGTAAGTGATGACTACCGCCAGTGAACGGCAAGGTGCCAGTACGGGCAGTGTCGCCAAGAACAACTCGTTTAATCAAATAAATTTAGCGCTACTGCGAAGCCACGATGGCCGAACGGTAGCGCTTTTTGGTATGGACCTCTGCAAGTCTCCAGAAATCTTCACAAATTGCCCAAATTCTATACAAAACTTTTCGTAATAATAAGTATACGGTAATCAATACGATGACTCATTTATATAACGGAGGAAAATAACATGAAGAGAAAAGAGATGACGAAAATTCACTTAACAGCGCAGCAGGGCTTGACGGCTCGCCAGGCGCAGGAACGTCTGGACCAGTTTGGCGCGAACCAACTGGTGGCTGCGAAGAAACCGGCGTTGTGGCGGCAAGTGGTGCGGCATTTAAGCGACGTGTCCTCATTGGTTTTACTGTTTGCGGTGGGGCTGGCCAGTTACATGGCCCTGTTTCAAGGGGGCGGCTGGACCAAGACGATTGTGATCGGGTCCATCCTGGTCATCAACGTGATCATTGGGTTGTACCAAGAAGCCTCGGCGGAAAAGGCTTTGGCTGCCTTACAATCCATGAGCCTACCCACGACGACGGTGCGCCGGGACGATATTGCGCAGACACTACCCGCTAAAGACGTGGTGCCAGGTGACCTGGTGCTCTTAAAGGCGGGGGACCAGGTGCCGGCCGATGGGGTTGTGCTCCAGAGCACCAATTTGACCGTCGACGAAGCCGTTTTGACGGGGGAAAGTGTGCCGGTGGCTAAGGAAAAACTGACGGACCCCACGGCTGCGGCAGAAACACAACAGGTCTTCTCCGGAACGGCGGTAACGGGCGGGACGGCAATCATCCAGGTCGTGACGACCGGAATGGCTACAGAATTGGGCCAAATCGCGGGGCTGTTGAACAAGACTAAGAAACGGGCCACGCCACTCCAAGGGCGGTTGAACCGCCTATCCGGTTGGCTGACGGCCTTTGCCGTGCTCGGCGGCCTGGTGATTTTTGCCCTGAGCATTTGGATGCAAAATCAAGGCCTAGCCGACAGCCTCATGATTGGGATTTCCCTGGCCGTGGCGGCGGTGCCGGAAACGTTGCCAATCATCGTGACCATTAGTTTGGCCCACGGCGTGAAGCGCATGGCTAAGCGCAATGCCATCATGCGACGGGTCAATGCGGTAGAAACCATTGGCGGCGTGGACGTGATTGCTTCCGACAAGACGGGGACGTTGACGCAAAACCAGATGACCATCACGCGTTACTGGACCCCCAACACGCAAAATGCCTTGGCGGCCGAAGACTTGTCGCCGGCGGGTGAGCAGCTGATGCGCTACCTGGGATTGGCCACTAATGCGGAGATCCAACTGATTGATGGTCAAGAAGAAACGATGGGTGACCCCACGGAACTGGCCATCGTGCGTTGGCTCAAGCAACACGACCGGAGCCGGCAAGCATTTGAAAAACAAGCGCCTCGGTTGGCCGAAGATCCTTTCGACTCTACCAAAAAGACCATGGCGACGATTCACCGGCTCTCCGATGGCCAGCAGTTGGTCATCGTGAAGGGGGCCTTTGACCGACTACCAATTGCCTGGGAAACGGGTCAGTTGGCCCAAGCACAGGCCATGCACGACAGTTTCGGCCAACAAGCCTTGCGGGTCCTATCGGTGGGCTACCGGGTCATGCCAGCTACGCAGACGCACGACTGGGCGGAACTGACGCAAGGGCTGAAATTTGCGGGGCTGGTCGGCATCATTGACCCACCGCGGCCAGAAGTAATTCCGGCCATTCGTGAGGCGAAACGTGCCGGGATCAAACCCGTCATGATCACGGGAGACCACATGGTGACGGCCGAGGCCATTGCTAAGGAAATTGGCCTGTTGACGCCGGGACAGTTGGTCATGTCGGGTGACGAATTACGGACGCTGACGGATGCCCAGCTCGACGACCAGATCGCCGACATTGCGGTCTACGCTCGGGTGTCACCGACGGACAAGATCCGCATCGTCCAGGCCTGGCAACGCGCCGGCAAGACGGTGGCGATGACGGGTGACGGGGTCAACGATGCGCCGGCCCTAAAGGCGGCTGACGTGGGCATTGCGATGGGTATCACCGGTACGGAAGTCTCCAAGGGGGCGGCCGACATGGTCTTGACAGACGACAATTTTGCCACGATCATTGCGGCGGTGCGTGAAGGCCGGACGGTGTACCAAAACATCTTAAAGGCCGTGGAATTTCTGGTGGGGGTCAACTTCGCTCAAATCTTCCTGATGGTCGGCGCCGTGCTCATGGGCTGGGGCGCCCCGTTACTGGCGGAGCAGCTCCTATTGATCAACGTGCTAGCTGACGGCATTCCAGGCTTCTACATTTCCCGCGAGCCGGGCGAAAAAGAAGCCATGGCCCAACCCCCGGTGGCCAACGACGAAAGCCTGTTTGCCCGGGGACTCGGTGGCCGTTTGGCTGTGCGGGCCGTGACCTTTACCGTACTGACGCTGGGTATCTATGCGCTGGGACGCTTCGGCTTATCTAATGGGCAAGCCACACTAGGCATGACGATGGTCTTCTTGGTGCTGGCGGTGGGGTCGATGATCGACATTTACGCCATCAAGGACCGTCAACCGTTGACACGGCAAAGTTTACGGCGGAATCCGACGCTGAACGTTTCCATGTTACTCGCGATTGCCTTGGTCCTGGCGATTGCCACGGTACCGGGCCTGCAGGGAATGTTTGGCCTCGTGAGCTTACCAGCAGTGGCTTGGCTGATCGTGATTCCGGCGATGTTCTTACCGACGCTGGTCTTGGAAATTGCCAAGCGCTGGCAGCGGCGTGACACGCAAAATTGGCTAGTAGAAACTGACTAGGGCTAGCAAAGTGAACGGTTATCAAAAAAAACGGTGTCGTCCCGAGGTGGGAGACACCGTTTTTGTATGGGTTGATTTAGGTGTTGAAAGTTGAAAGACGGAAATCAGCTGGAGCTATTGTTAGCATGCGACTCATGACGTCAAAAATAGTTGTTTTCAGCCTCACAATGCGAACTCTCGGCTAAGGTAGTGCATGCTAGTGACAGTTGCCTTAATCCCAGGTGGTAGCTACATTGACGACTAGTCTTTGGTTATCACAGTGCTGCTGATAGACGTCAACCTTGCCGGAGGCAGTCAGGGTGGAGCCAGCTGTGTCGGCGGTGTTGGCTGAGGTTTTGTCTCAGCCTACAGCGCGGGACGACTTGAGAGACTGGCGATTTTTGCCAGGCTTTCAAGCGAACCGGAAGACCGCTTCTCAGACTGGAGGTGTTCCCCAGAGCAGGTGGAACCCTGGCTGACGCAGGCGTCTGGTTTCACCAATTTTAGGTCCAACCTTCAGTTAGGCGTAAGCAATGGGCGCCAACCGTACGTAACGCGCATTGATGTAGGCAGCCGGGCCAATCTGGTACCAGACCAGCTGCTGGTCATCCACGACGCGACCGCGGATATCCAAGGCTTCACCGTGTTTCAGCTGGCCAGCCGTTTCGCCGTATGGTTCACGATAGATGGACACCGCTTGATGGGGGATGTAATCCACCGTACCGATGCGGGCAAAGGCTTGAGGGTGCCATTTGGCAGGTGCTGGCAAATGCAGGTCAATGAATTGGTGGTCGCGGCGGACGGTCTCTTGGGCCCGGAGCCACTGTTCACCACCGAGGTTGTACCACTCATCGCCGTTGGTCAGAGTGATGACCATGAACAGGCGCCAGAGTGAGTCGGTTGGAAATTGGTAGCCATACGCCCGACCGTTGGGTTCGTCGTAGACTTGGTGGTCACTTTGCAAGAAGACAAACTGATGAACGCGCTGAACCGTTTGCCAGGAATCGCGCCGGTAGTAGTAGACCACTTGGCCAGGTTGGTCGGTAAAAGTGCCACGTTGCTGACCTTGTGCCTGGAAAATGTGGTAGTTGGTCACGGGCGGTGGGGTCAGTGAAAAGGGCGTTCCTAAGCGTCCTCGTAAAATCGAAGGTAGCTGTAAGAGCCGACCGGTATCGTAATCCACCAGGTAGCTGATGATGGGTTGGCCCCAGTGGCGCACGTAGACCAAAGTCGTCAGGCCGTATTCGCTGAGATAGGTCTGCGTGAAGCCGTGGACGTCGCGTAAAGCATACCCCGGGATCTCCGGAAAGCGAAAACGCACGGTATGATGGAGCTGACCGGTAAGCACCAGTGCTGGTTGTAACGGTCGGTCTTGGTCATCGACTAGCCGAACCACTAAGGTGGCGGCAACTGGCGGCTGGGTGGTCATTGCCGGTGTCGACTGAGGTGTCGGGGACACGGGTTGCGGCGTGGGGGTCAAAGGCGCCGGGGGGGTCGGCGGCGTCACGGGTGCGTCAGGCGGCGTCACCGGGGCCGCCCGGCGTTGTGCGTGCCGCGGTCGATGTTTCGGCGGTCGCGCCGGTTCGATCACCCGCCGTAACCAGTCAAAAAAAGCCATGTCCTTTCACCTCCAGAAGTTTCGTTAAAACCAGTATACCGCATTCTGCAGCCCGATTGCAGACCCTAATTGCAAAACGCTTCCATGACAGGTAAAAAAATTGTTGAGAACAGGGGCGCGGCTGGTCTGACCCGTCCGCCCTCAGCGTTCCAACGCATCTCTAGCGAACAGTAAGGCGGCCAGCTCCTACCAAAGTCAGAGGCAAACAAAAACGGCAACCGCCCACAGGCAGCTGCCGTTTCATCACGCTTATTTCGGATCGGTATCGTCCGTCTTGTATGCGGCAGCGTCGGCCTGGTTGGCTTCGTTGTCAGCAGCTAAGACGATCTTACCGTCTTCGATCTTGGCTACGAGATTCTTGACGTCCGCGTGATCCAGGTAGAAGTCGGCAATCCGATCTTCAATCTCTTCTTGGATGACCCGCCGTAATGGCCGAGCCCCCATGGCTGGATTGTAGCCCTTAGTCACAAGCTGTTCCTCAACTGGTTCTGTGACGTGGATGTGCAGCCCTTGAGCGGCTAACATCTGGTTGACGTCACCAATCATTAAGTCAACGATGTGCATCAAGTTTTCCTTGCTCAAGGCATTGAATTCGATGATATCGTCAAACCGGTTTAAGAATTCTGGCTTGAAGTAGTTGGTTAAGTTACCCAGAACAGAGTGCGTCTTGCCTTCAGCGGCAGCCCCGAACCCAACGTTGGCTTCGGCGTCACCGGTCCCGGCGTTACTGGTCATGATGATCAGTGTATCCTTGAAGGAAACTGTCCGTCCTTGAGAATCGGTCAGACGACCGTCGTCCAGAATTTGTAAGAACATATTCATGACGTCGGGGTGGGCCTTTTCAATTTCGTCCAGCAGAACCAAGGTGTATGGGTGGCGACGAACTTGTTCCGTCAATTGGCCAGCTTCTTCATAGCCGACATAGCCAGGTGGTGACCCGATCAACTTAGAAATGGAATGTGGTTCCATGTATTCAGACATGTCAAAGCGAATCATAGCCTCTTGGGAGCCGAAGAGTTCGTTGGCCAATTGCTTGGCTAATTCCGTCTTCCCGACACCAGTAGGACCAACGAAGAGGAAGGACCCGATTGGCCGACCCGTGCCGTTTAACCCAATGCGGTTCCGGCGAATGGCCCGGGCAACCTTGTCCACGGCCTCGTTTTGACCGATGACGTGCTTTTCCAAATCTGTTGGGAGGCTTTGCAGTTGATGTTGTTCCTTGGCTGCCAGTTCCCCAACTGGGATAGACGTCTTTTCTTCGACGATGTCTTGCATGTCTTTAACGGTGACCGTTGCCGACTGGTTTTGATCAGCGTTCTTGGCGTCTTCCTTAGATTTCTCTAACTTGTTGACTTGATCACGGTAGTAGGCGGCTTTTTCGTAGTCTTCCTGCTTCAAAGCGGCCTGCTTTTGGTCCTCAGCACTCTTGATCTTTTCATCAATGGCCTTAGGATCAGCCACGTTGATCGTCAAATTCTTCCGTGAGCCGGCTTCATCCAACAGGTCAATGGCCTTGTCAGGTAAGAACCGGTCTTGGATGTAACGATCGGACAACCGCACGGCCGCCTCAATGGCGTCATCCGTGTAGTGAACGTGGTGGTAATCTTCGTACTTCTTTTGGATGCCTTGTAAAATCTTGATGGCTTCATCAGCGCTCGGTTCGTCGACCGTGACCGGTTGGAACCGCCGGGCGAGGGCTTGGTCCTTTTCAATATCTCTGTATTCATTTAAAGTCGTGGCCCCGATGAGTTGGAAGTCACCCCGTGCCAAAGCGGGCTTCAAGACGTTACCTGCGTCCATACCACCTTCAGCGTTGCCGGCACCCATGATTTCATGGATTTCGTCAATGAAGAGGATGATGTCCGGATTGCTCTGGACTTCCTTCATCAGTTGTTGCATCCGTTGTTCAAATTGCCCGCGGATCCCGGTTCCTTGAACCAAAGAGACCACGTCCAACCGAATAATTTGCTTGTTGGCTAATTTTTCAGGAACGTTGCCTTCAACAATGCGTTCCGCAAGGCCTTCGATGACGGCCGTCTTCCCAACACCGGCTTCCCCAATCAAAACGGGGTTGTTCTTGGTCCGGCGGTTGAGAATTTCGATGACTTGAGCCGTCTCCTTGTCCCGACCAATGACGGGATCAACCTTACCGTCTTTTGCCAGCTGGGTCAGGTTCAAGCCGTACTGACTGAGTAGGCCATTGCCCTTACCGCCGTTGTTGCCGGTCGGTTGGGTCGGTTGACCAGGCTGCGCACCGGATTGCCGGTAGTCAGCTTGTTCATTGCCGTTGCCGCCTTGCATTGCCCGGAAAATATCATCCAGGTTGCCAAAGCCGAATGGATCTTGTGCCATACGGCCACCTCCATTTCCAGAATCGTTTTGTTGCTGCTTAAGCAGTTGGTAACAATTTTGGCATAGGTCAACTTGTTGCCGCTGCCCGTTCACGCTCATGTACAGGTGAATCGTTGCTTCATTGCGGTGGCAATTTTGACATAGCATCTTGTCGTCTCCTTTCTTGCCTGGAATTCTCGTGGGAGCTCCCCACGCAGGTCCGTTCGAAAGGGTTTGACCTTTCTTGACCATTGACCACATTATACCGCGTTCGCGTCCCCGTGCAAGTAATTTGTTTCGGGGCATAAGCGGTGCAAAGTGGGGCATCTCCAGCGAACATTTTCATTCTAGCACTCTCCTAGGTAGAATGCTAAAATCACCACTTGAAAACGGCCAAATCTTGCAAAACGGGGTACTTTTTGGGACGGCCACCAACCTTGGGGCAGCCGATAGCGTTGCGGCTGAATGGTTTAAGGGTTGGCGACCTTACTAACGGTGTTAACTAGAAGTTGAACCTACAATTAATGCGTTGGTTGCAATAACAATGGTTTTCTGACACCTAAAATTGGCGAACGGTAGGCAGCCAGGTCGTGTTGTGAGGCTGAAAACGACTACTTTTGACGCCATGAGTCGCATGACCATCATAGTTCCAGTTGATTTTCGTCTTTCACCTTTCAGTGGTGCTAAGATGAAAGAGTGGTATGACCGGGTAGAACCGGGTATACTGGAAGTCTTAGGTCAGCGGAGTGAGGGCGGTCAGCCGACGAACGTCCAGATGGTCGCTTGAGCCCATGTTGGCTATTTTCAGATGATGCTAAAGAGGAGGCAGAAAAAATTGGCAAAAGATTTTACCGCGCTGATGAATCAGCTCAAGAATAAGGAACTGGATGAATTTGAAGTGACCCCGGAAGAATTTCCCGCCTTTCAAAAAGCCTTCATGGCCTTTGAAACCCGGAAACGGGTCGTGGGTCAAGCCCACAAGGGGGGCAAGCTCATCTACCGTTACGATGATGGCGGTCAAAATGACGCTGAATCATGATTATTTGATGTAAGCGGTTCATGAATGCTTGTAATTTGGGGTTGAGATTGATATTCTTAGAAGGTAGGCGTAACTCACAAAATGGTTGTTTGACCCATGCGCAAGGTCGAGGTGAGTCACGTTCGGCAAGAAATCAACCTAAGCTTAAAGGAGATCGATCAATTATGGAAAAACGCGAATTTCGTGTCACTGCAGAAACTGGTATCCACGCCCGTCCAGCAACGTTATTAGTACAGGCTGCTAGCAAGTTCAACTCAGAAGTTAGCTTACAATACCAAGACAAGTCCGTTAACTTGAAGTCCATCATGGGCGTTATGTCCTTAGGTGTTGGCCAAAACGCCAGCATCACCATCACGACTGACGGCGACGATGAAGCAGATGCCATGAAGGCAGTGGCTGAAACGTTGAAAAAAGAGGGTTTATCTGACTAATGAGAGCGATGCTCAAGGGAATTGCCGCCAGTGATGGGGTGGCTTGCGGCCGGGTTTACCGGTTTGTTGAACCAGACCTGCGCGTTAAAAGACGGTCAATCACTAATCTTGATTACGAATTAAATCGATTCCATCAGGCCCTTGAAGCAGCCGTCTCAGAAGTCGAGACGATTAAAACTCGAGCAACTAAAAACCTGGGCGCTGATAGTGCCCAGGTTTTTAGTGCCCACATTGAGATGCTCCAGGACCCGGAATTCATTGGGGCCATTGAAACCCAGATCAAGACCGAACACATCAATGCCGAAGTGGCGTTGGCCGGTGTAGCGGCGACTTACGAGACCAAATTAAAGGCCCTGACCAGTACGTACATGCAAGAACGTGTCAGTGATTTGCATGACGTGACTAAGCGACTCACGGCCCATTTGCTCGGGGTGCGCTTGCCTGACCTGGCGTTACTGAAGGAACCCGTGGTCGTGGTCACCCATGACTTGATTCCCAGCGACACGGTTTCAGTCGATGCCAAGTACATCCTGGGGTTCGTCACGGACCTGGGTGGTCGGACGTCCCACTCATCGATCTTAGCGCGGTCGTTGAATATCCCCGCAGTCGTGGGGACCCAATCGGCGACGACTGAGTTACAGGAGGGGGCGACGGTCATCGTTAACGGCTCGCGCGGCACGGTCATCAGTGAACCAACCAAGCCGGAACTGGCGATGGCTAAACAAGCCATGCAGGACCGTACCGCGAATATGAAACGGCTCGCGACGTTGCGGCATCACACCACGACCAGTCAAGATGGCATGGGGGTGGTGTTGGCGGCTAACGTCGGCACGGTCAATGATCTCCCCAATATTTTACAGAATGGGGCGGAGGCAATTGGCCTCATGCGCACGGAGTTTCTCTACATGGACAGCGATCAGCTCCCCACGGAAGATGAACAGTTCGTGGCTTATCGCCAGGTCGTTCAATCCTTAGCGCCGCGACCGGTGGTGATTCGGACGCTCGATATCGGGGGCGATAAGCCGTTGCCGTATCTGAAGCAAAAGCCGGAAGCCAACCCCTTCTTGGGAGCCCGGGCGATTCGGCAGAGCTTGGCGCACCAAAACATCTTCCGTAGTCAGTTACGGGCCTTGTTGCGGGCCTCGGCTTTTGGGAATCTGCGGATCATGTTTCCAATGATTGCCACGCTAGACGAGTTGCGCCAAGCCAAGGCCATTTATGATGATGAGCGGACCAAACTGACCGCGGCCAAGGTGCCCATGGGGAAAGTGAAAGTGGGCATGATGGTCGAGGTCCCCGCGGCGGCAATGCTGGCGGACCGGTTTGCCCAAGAGGTCGACTTCATGAGCATTGGGACCAACGACCTGATTGGCTACACGATGGCCGCGGATCGCACGAACCAAGACGTGGGGTACCTGTACCAGCCGTACCATCCTGCGATTTTGCGGTTGGTCGACCGGATCATCACTGCCGGTCACGCGGCGGGGATTCCTGTGGCGATGTGCGGTGAAATGGCCGGCGACCCGATTGCGGTGCCCCTGCTATTGGGGATGGGCTTAGACGAGTTTTCCATGGGCGCGGGGTCGATCCTAAAGACACGACAGCTGATCAGCCAGCTAAACGCCAAGGAACTCCAATCTCTCGTTGAGACGGTCTTAAACTCAGCCAGCACCAGCCAGGAGGTCGTGACGATGGTCCAAGCGGCGGTGCCTGATGTGTTGAATCAAACGGATTAATCCTGAATTATTCATACCTTTCAAAAAAGTCGTCAGTTTTCATGTTTTTCAAAAACTGACGGCTTTTGATCTTGCTTACTATGTATTGAGACTCTAAATTTTGATGGTATCACCTAAC
>NZ_RKLX01000010.1 GCF_004745505.1 Levilactobacillus suantsaiihabitans | reverse complement strand
TTTCCTCGCTTTCAATTGGTTTCGACGACTTGATTGTAGCACAGAGGTGATATGCCTCTTTTTTATACAAAAATGGCGTCGATGGAGTTCTCCATCAACACCAAATATCATAGAACCTTTTCAATTTGTGATTTTTCTCGGAAAATATTGCAAAGAATCCGCGCCATTCACGGTGTTTCAGCAAAAATCATTTTACAATTTGGGTAGCATAAGGTACACTAATACAGTATGCAATTGCTAGAATTGTAAATAGTAATATCTTTTCATTTCGGAGGGAAAATTAATGGCTGCAAAGTGGGAAAAAAAGGAAGCTAATCAAGGCGAATTAACCTTTGAAATTGCTCCTGATAAGATCAAGGAAGGCTTAGATAAAGCATTCCAACGCACCAAGAAGAATTTAGCGGTTCCAGGTTTCCGTAAGGGCCGGGTACCACGTCAAATCTTTAACCAAATGTATGGTGAAGAAGCTTTGTACCAAGACGCTTTAAACATCGTCTTGCCAGAAGCTTATGATGCTGCCATTAAAGAAGCAGGCATCGAACCTGTCGACCAACCCCAAGTGGATGTTGAATCCATGGACAAGGGTAAGGCTTGGGTTTTAAAGGCCGTTGTGACCGTTAAGCCAGAAGTTAAGTTGGGCGAATACAAGAACTTGAGTGTTACGAAGCAAAACACGCGGGTTTACCAAAAGGACATTGACGCTGAATTAGAAAAGCAACGTCAACAACAAGCCGAATTAGTCTTGAAGGAAGACGAAGCCGCTGCTAAGGGCGATACTGTTGTGATCGACTTTGACGGTTACGTTGATGGCAAGCAATTCGACGGTGGTAAGGCTGACAACTACTCCTTGGAATTGGGCTCTAACTCCTTCATTCCTGGCTTCGAAGACCAATTAGTTGGTCACAAGGCTGGCGAAAACGTGGACGTTAAGGTCACTTTCCCTAAGGATTACCAAGCCGAAGACTTACGTGACAAGGAAGCCACTTTTAAGGTTACCATCCACGAAGTTAAGGAAAAGCAATTGCCTGAATTGGACGACGAATTCGCTAAGGACGTTGACGAAGATGTTGACAGCTTAGAAGAATTACAAGCCAAGACTAAGGATCGTCTGAAGGAACAAAAGACGAATGCCGCTCACGAAGCCATTGAAGACGAAGCTATCAGCGAAGCCGTTGATAACGCCGAAATCGGTGACATCCCAGAAGCTATGCTGAAGGATGATATCGACCGGCAAATGGATCAATACCTGGCTAACATGCAACAACAAGGTATCGAACCTAAGATGTACTTCCAATTGACTGGCACGACGCAAGACGACTTACGGAAGCAATTCACTGACGGTGCTGACAAGCGGGTCAAGACCAACTTGGTTCTTGAAGCGGTTGTTGAAGCCGAAAAGATCGAACCTTCCGAAGACGAAGTTGCTGCTGAAGTCAAGGACTTAGCTGCACAATACGGGATGGAAGAAAGTGCCGTTCGCAGTGCCCTTTCCGATGACATGCTGAAGCATGATATCGCCATCAAGAGTGCCGTTGACTTGATTGCCGACTCCGCCAAGCAAGACAAGAAGAAGGATGCCGAAGACTAATAATTGATTAGTCGGCGACTTGACCGGGATGACAGGCGATGTTGTCCCGGTTTTCTGTTATTTCCAGGCTGACGAGGCGAATTGATTTTCAGCGGCCGGCAACTGTGGTATAGTACACGATTGACGGGGAACCCAGTAATCAAAGAATCATTTAGTTAAGGCTTAAGCCTGGAGAGAAAGGGTGAGTTTATTGTTTGAAAACACCGACGAAACCAATGGCCCAGTAGTCTGCTCGTTTTGTGGGAAATCACAAGACCAAGTGCAGAAGATCGTTGCTGGCCCAGGTGTTTACATCTGTAACGAATGTATCGACCTTTGTAAAGAAATCATCGACGAAGAATTCAGCCAAGACGCTGCACAAGAAACGTTAACTGTGCCAACGCCAGCTGACATTGTCAAAACGCTTGACCAATACGTCATTGGCCAAACGGAAGCCAAGCGCACCTTGTCTGTAGCGGTATACAACCACTACAAGCGGGTCAATGAAATGGCGCAGGCTGACGATGAAGGCCCTGAACTGCAAAAGAGTAACATTGCGGTGATTGGACCCACTGGTTCCGGGAAGACTTACCTGGCCCAAAGCCTGGCGAAGATCTTGAACGTGCCATTTGCCATTGCCGATGCCACGACGCTGACGGAAGCCGGCTACGTGGGTGAAGACGTGGAAAACATCCTGTTGAAGCTGCTGCAAAACGCCGATTACGACGTTGACCGCGCGGAAAAGGGGATCATCTACATCGATGAAATCGATAAGATCGCCAAGAAGTCCGAAAACGTCTCCATCACGCGAGATGTTTCTGGTGAAGGGGTCCAACAGGCCTTACTGAAGATCTTGGAAGGGACCATCGCCAACGTGCCGCCTCAGGGTGGTCGGAAGCATCCCCAACAAGAATTCATTCAGATCGACACCACCAACATCCTCTTTATCGTGGGTGGGGCCTTTGACGGTATCGACGGCATCGTCAAGCGGCGTTTGGGTGACCAAACGATCGGTTTTGGCGCGGATACCAAGGAACAAAACGTCTTGGCTTCAGGTGATAGCCTGATGCAACACGTTATTCCAGAAGACCTGCTGCAATTCGGGTTGATCCCCGAATTCATCGGCCGGCTGCCAATCTTGACGGCACTGGAAAAGCTGGACGAAAACGACTTGGTCCGGATCTTGACCGAACCCAAGAACGCTTTGGTCAAGCAATACGAAAAGCTCTTGTCGTTGGACAATGTTGACCTGCAGTTCCAGCCAGCCGCGTTACGCGAAATGGCTAAGTTAGCCATCGCTCGCAACACCGGGGCCCGGGGCTTGCGGTCCATCATCGAAGACGTCATGCGCGACATCATGTTTGACCTGCCAAGTCGCAACGACGTGGCCAAGGTCATCATCACGGCGGATACGGTGACGAATCATGCCGAACCAGAATTAGTTTTGAAGGATCAAAAGGCTTCTTAATTTAGGAGCGTTGAAGTGACCGAGGAGAAATCTTCGGCCACTTTTTTTATGGGAAGACAAACGTTGGCGGGGCCGGGCTTTGGTCAAATGCTGGGAAAAATCCCGCCAGGTTTCTCCCATTTTTCGGGTCGTTGTGTGTTAGAATGGTGAAAGATATTTTGGAGAGGATGGACTAACTAATGGAAGTCAATCATGTAGAACTTGTCATGAGCGCGGTCGACCCCGTGCAGTACCCGACCACGGGGTACCCAGAAATTGCCTTGGTGGGTCGTTCTAACGTGGGTAAATCCTCGCTAACGAACGTCCTGATCAACCGGAATTCCTACGCCCGCACGTCGAGCCAACCCGGTAAAACGCAAACGCTAAACTTTTACAACGTGGAGGATCAGCTCTACTTTGTGGACGTGCCCGGTTATGGGTACGCGAAGGTCTCCAAAACGGAGCGTGAAAAGTGGGGGACGATGATCGAGACCTACCTGACGCAACGCGACCAGTTAAAGGGCGTTGTTTCCCTGGTAGACGCTCGCCACGCCCCAACCGAAGATGATGTCCAGATGTACCAGTGGTTAGCCTACTACGGCCTGCCAACGCTGATTGTGGCGACTAAGAGCGATAAGATCGCCCATGGTAAATGGAATCAGGCCGTCAGCCGGATCAAAAAGACGCTGGACCTGCCAAATACGGACAACATCATCATGTTCTCAGCACCCAAGAAGATCGGTAAGGATGCCGTTTGGAACTGGATCGAGCAACAAGCCTTTGGGGAGGAATAGACGTGGAATTTAATGAATATCAAAAGGCCGCCAACCGGACGCTGTACGGCAACGAACAAGTGTTGACCAACTGTGCGTTGGGGTTAGCGGGTGAAACGGGCCAGGTCGTGGACTTGGTGAAGAACTACACCTTCCACGGCAAGGACATGGATCACGACGCCATCGTCAAGGAAATGGGCGACGTGCTCTGGTACCTCAGCCAAATTTCCCAGTGGGCCGACATCGACTTTGATGAAGTCGCTCAAGACAACATCAAACGCCTGAATGCCCGCTATCCACATGGGTACCAACCGAATCACTAGCCCTGATGGCGACGAGAAATGAGCCGCCTGATCGTTCACCCAGTATGGGGTAATCATTTGTAAACAATAAAAAAGGACTCCCACCGGCAGAATGCCCGTGGGAGTCCTTTTCACAACCTAGTCGTGTTCGTGTTTTTGCTCGTGCTTGATCTGGTCATCCTTGATCAAGCCCTTACCCTTCTTGTCGTTCTTGTGTTCATCGTCGCGCTTCAAAAATTTATCGCGCTTCACATCAGTTGGGTCCATTTGGGCAAATTTACCGAACATGGAATCCAGGTCGTCTTGACGTTTAACCTTTAATGCCAAAGCGAACCACCTCCTTGCTTTTTCAGTAATCATAGCAGAATTAGACCGATTTGTCATTTTTCTAGCGGCCAGGGGGTTTTGCTTGCACCAAACAGACATTCGGCCTATACTTTAAAGGCTTATCGATTCGATTAAAAACGGGAGGGATCTTCCTTGGCGTCGGAATATTTGGAACATAAATTAGCGTTACTGCCGGGCCTTCCCGGCTGTTACCTGATGAAAAATATCAACAGTCAAATCATTTACGTGGGCAAGGCTAAGAACTTAAAGAACCGGGTGCGTTCTTACTTTAAGAGTAGCCATACCGGAAAAACCGCCCAGTTGGTCAGTGAGATCGTTGACTTTGAAACGATCATCACCTCGACCGACAAAGAGGCCTTCTTACTGGAAATCACGCTGATTCAAAAGCATCAGCCGTACTTCAATATCAAGCTCAAGCGGGGGACCGGGTACCCGTACATCAAGATCACCCACGAACGCGACCCCCAGCTCTTGTTGGTCAGTGACATTCGCAAGGACGGGGCCTACTACTTCGGGCCATATCCTAACGTGTATGCGGCCGAAGAGACTATGCACTTCTTACAAAAGGTCTACCCGCTACGCCGGTGTACCGGCTATCAGGGACGGCCGTGTCTGTATTACCACATGGGCCAGTGCCTCGGAGCGTGTTTCAAAGAGGTGCCCGAGGCCGATTACGACCATCAGATTCGCAAGATCAAATCCTTTTTAAATGGCAACGTGGCGCACGCCAAAAAGGAACTCAGCGAGCGGATGGCTGCGGCGGCCGGCAAGATGGAGTACGAACGGGCCGCCGAATTGCGCGATCAGATTCGCTACATCGAAGCGACCGTGGAAAAGCAAAAGATCATTTCTAACGACCACACGCCCCGCGACATCTTTAACTTTTATCTGGACAAGGGGTGGCTGTCGATCCAAGTCTTCTTCATTCGCCAGGCGCGGTTGATGAAGCGTGAAAAGCGGCTCTTCCCGGTCATCAACTCGGCCGAAGAGGAATTGGCCAGCTTCATTGTTCAATTCTATCAACGTAAGAACACGGTCTTGCCGCGGGAAATCCTGGTGCCTGCCAGCATCGACCATGAGGTGATCGAAGAACTGCTGAAAGTGCCCGTTAGAACGCCGCAGCGGGGGACCAAACGCGATCTGCTAGAGATGGCCGGCAAGAACGCCAAACTGGTCTTAGACGAGAAATTTCGGCTACTGGAGCTGGATGAAAGTAAGACCACTGGGGCCATGAAGGAGATCACGGACGCGTTGGGGATTGCGCCCGGTCACAAGATCGAAGCCTTTGACCACTCCCACATTCAAGGGGCGGACCTGGTTTCGGCAATGGTCGTCTTCGTTGATGGTCAACCCAATAAGAAGTTGTATCGGAAATACAAATTACGGACGGTCGATCACGCGGATGAAACGGCCAGCACACTGGAGGTCATTCGCCGGCGGTATGGGCGGCTCTTAAAGGAGCATGCGGCCATGCCTGATCTAATTTTGATGGATGGGGGCGACATTCAGATGAATGCCGTCAAGGAGGTCTTAGCCGACGAATTTGACCTGCATATTCCCGTCGCGGGGATGGTCAAAAATGACCACCATAAGACGGCGGACCTGTTGTTTGGTCCCGACGACCATCACGTGCACCTCGATCCCAAGAGCCAGGGCTTCTACCTGGTTCAACGGATCCAAGATGAGGTCCACCGGTTCGCCATCACCTTCCACCGGCAGGTCCACACCAAGCACTCACTGAGTTCACGGTTGGATCGGATCCCGGGGGTTGGCCCTAAGACGCGCAACAAGCTCTTGCGTAAGTTCGGCTCGACCAAGAAGATCGGTGAAGCGGATGTCGATGATCTGCGCAAACTCGGCATCAGTCAGACCGTGGCGCAAACCATCCACGTGACGCTGGCTGCGGAAACGGCGGAAATAAAAAGTCCCCGAACGCCAACCAATCTTTGACGTGGCGGCCGTTTGCCGGTATACTGGCTAGCAGGAGTCACACTGAGAAAGCAGCACACGCTGGTTTAGAAAACGAGGAATAAAATTATGTTTGTAGATCAAGTTAAAATTAACGTGAAGGCCGGTAACGGCGGGAATGGCATGGTGGCCTTCCGTCGGGAAAAATTCGTGCCCAACGGGGGTCCAGCCGGCGGTGACGGTGGTCGTGGTGGCAACATCATCTTCCAAGTCGACGAAGGCTTACGGACGCTGATGGACTTCCGGTATTCCCGGAAATTCAAGGCGAAAAACGGGGGCAACGGCGCCATCAAGTCCATGACCGGTCGCGGGGCCGAGGATACCATCATCAAGGTTCCTCAAGGCACCACGGTCATCAATTCGGAAACGGGCGCCGTCATGGCTGATTTGGTCGCCAGCGACGACTCTGCCGTGATCGCCAAGGGTGGTCGTGGTGGCCGGGGCAATATCCACTTTGCCTCACCCAAGAATCCGGCGCCCGAAATCGCTGAAAATGGGGAACCGGGTCAGGAATTCGAAGTTCAACTTGAGTTGAAGGTCCTGGCCGATGTCGGTTTGGTGGGCTTTCCGTCAGTAGGAAAGTCGACGCTGTTGTCCACGGTCACCAGTGCCAAGCCTAAGATTGCGGAATACCACTTTACCACGTTGGTCCCGAACCTGGGGATGGTCCGCTTGCCGGACGGCCGTGACTTTGTGATGGCCGATCTTCCCGGGCTGATCGAAGGGGCCGCCAACGGTGTGGGATTAGGTTTCCAATTCCTGCGGCACGTGGAACGGACGCGGGTCATCTTACATTTGATCGACATGAGTGGCTTGGAAGGGCGGAACCCTTACGAGGACTTTGAGAAGATCAACGAAGAGCTCAAGACCTACGATCCAGACATTTTGAAGCGGCCGCAAATCGTGGTGGCCAACAAGATGGACATGCCGGATGCCGCCGACAACCTGGCGCAATTCAAGGAAGACCTGAAGAAAGACCAACTCTTGGCGACAACGCCAGAAATCTTTGCCGTGTCTGCCTTGACGCACGACGGTTTGACGCCCTTGCTGGGTCGGACCGCGGATATCTTGGCCGAAACGCCACAATTCCCAGTCAAGCAGCCAGAAGTGGCCACGACGGCGGAATACACGTTCAAGCCAGAGGCCGAATTCACCATCGATCAAGACGCGGATGGCACGTGGATCTTGAGTGGGGCCAAGCTGGAGAAACTCTTCCAGATGACCGACATCAACCACGACGAAAGTCTCTTACGCTTTGCCCGTCAAATGCGCGGCATGGGCGTCGACGACAGTCTGCGTGAACACGGCGCTAAGAACGGCGACCTGGTTAAGATCGATGACTTCACCTTTGAGTACATGGCTTAGGTCGTTGACTTAGATTGAGCCTGAAGGTTGAAAGACGGAAATCAGCTGGAATTACTGTTAGCATGCGACTCATACCGTCAAAAATAGTCGGTTACAGCCTCGCAATGCGAACTGGCCGCCTTCCGTTCGCCAAATATGGGTTGGAACGCTGGGGCGGACGGGTCGAGCCAAAAGGCGGTCTCGACGCCTCGCTTTGAGCCGGAAGACACGTCTCAAAGACGCCAGTTTGCTAAGTGGCATGAATCGCGCCACTAAGCAAACTCCCACGGCTGAACCCATATTTGGCGAACTCCCGGCTACGGTGATGCGTCTCAATAACAGTCACTTTAAACCCAGGTGGTAGCTACATTGACGACTAGCCTTTTATTATCACGGTGTCAGAACACCGTCATTACGGCAACCAGCACGTTAATTTTAGGTTCAACCTTCAGATTAAGCTGTAAAGAAAAAGAATCGTCATCAAGAGAGGGAGATAAGTCCCAACTTTGATGACGATTTTTTTAATGGTCTATTGTGAACGCAACACTGAGTGTCATGGAAACCACAATCTGTCGATTGAACCTGCCTTCAAAGGTGGTGACCGCGCTCAACCCCCACCGTAGCCGAAGGTTCGCCAAGTAGGGGGTTGAGCACGTTGCCAGGCCACCCCGTTACAGTGCTAGCTTCAACCAGCCAGTGGGAGCCACGACCTGCTTGCTGTCGGCGTAGGCGCCGGCGAAGGCGATTTTCACCGACTTGAAGGTCGGGCGCTTCTTTTCGCTGGCCAAGCCCGTGGCAAAGGTCGTCAGGTGGTCGTTGGCGGGGATGGTCTTGCCGGCGCTGGCGTCACTGAGTTGCCCGGAGGCGTTTAACTGGCGGTTTTGACTGAGTCGCAGGGTCTTGATCCCATCCGTGGTGACGTCACGCTTGCCGTGATTGGTGATGGTAAATTTCACTTGGATCGTGTAATAGGGGCTCTTGATGCTGGCCAGATTCAAGGCCTGGGCCGCCATGCGTTTGGCTGCGGCGGTCTTGGCCGTGTTCTTGATGATGCGCACCGTGGTGACCTTATAAGTCAGCGGACCGCTCTTGATAGTGGTCCGAGGGTGCTTAACTTGGTCGAGTTGCAGCTTGGTGCCGACCTTATCGTAGGTGTATTGCCCGGCCGTCTTCAATTTGCCCGACTTGACATAGTGGGCGCTCCTGGTTTGGGCGGCCTTAGGACGGTAGGTCTGGGCCTCTTTTTTCGTTGAAGATGACCCGGAAACCGCCGCATCGGGCTTAGGGGCACTATAACTGCTGGACTTAGCCGAGCTATTCTTAAAGCTAGCGGTGCTTTGTTTGGCATTAGACTGGCAGCCCGCCAGACCGAGGACTAAGACACTCAGACCAAGTAGGGCCAATGATGAATGGAAACGCATGATAAAACTCCTTTCAACCTAATAGGATTTGGTGAGGCACTAAGCGATACCCGTACAGCCGAATCGGCGTGTCAGCCGCGATGAACAGGTTGGCGTGGGGCGCCATTTGTTGGCAGCGGGTACGCAATTGATCCAGCGTCAACGCGTGACCGGCGCCACTGACCAAGACGATTTGCTTGGCCGTCGCCGGTAGGATGTCGACGATGGGGGTGGTCACGTGGTCATGTTCCCAAAAGACTTCTAGTGCCGGATGCAGATCAATGGTGGAACGGTTAAAATCGATGAGGCGCAACGAAACTCCCTCCCCAGTTCGTGACTTTACCTCAGTATACCGAATTTTTCTGGAGAACCCCAGGCCGGCACCCGGATTTTTTAAAATTCATGGACCATCTGCCTGGTCGAGACAGGTTTTACCGGAATCGGGGAAGGAAAAGTTGCGGTTTGGGTGAAAATCCCCTAAAATAGTGCTTGGACTTAAAAACAGGATAGGAACGAAAAAAATATGGAAATTGAATTCTTAGGGACCGGCGCCGGTTCACCAGGAAAGTTCCGTAACGTGACCAGCACGGCCTTGCGCCTGTTGGACGAGCGGAATTCCGTCTGGTTGTTTGACGTGGGTGAAGCGACCCAGCACCAAATTTTACGCACGACGTTAAAGCCGCGTAAAATCGATAAAATTTTTATTACACACTTACACGGTGACCATATTTTTGGCCTACCAGGGTTATTAAGTAGTCGGTCATTTCAGGGCGGCAATGAGCCCCTGACGATTTATGGCCCCAAGGGGATTCGGAACTTCGTTGAGGTCAGCATGCGCGTGTCCGAGACCAAGTTGTCTTACAAGATTCATTATCAAGAATTGACGGCCGACGGGTTGATCTTCGAGGATCCGAAGTTCCGCGTTTACGCGCAGCACTTGGACCACCGCATCGAATGCTTTGGGTACCGCGTCGAGGAAAAGGACCATCCCGGCGAGCTACAGGTGGACAAACTCAAGGCCGCCCAGATTCCATCCGGGCCAGTTTACGGCCAACTCAAGGCGGGTCAAACGGTGACCTTACCGGATGGACGGACGGTCAACGGGCAAGACTTTTTAGGGCCCGCCCAACCCGGTCGAATCGTGGCGATCTTAGGGGATACCCGGCAGACGCCCGGTGAGGAAAAATTGGCCAAAAACGCGGACGTGTTGGTTCACGAAAGCACGTTTGCCAAGGGCGAAAGCAAGTTAGCGCGTTCGTATTACCACTCGACCAACATTCAGGCGGCCGAGTTGGCCAAGCGGATGCACGTCAAATTATTACTGTTGAACCATATTTCCGCACGTTACACGGGAAAGATGGCGTTAGATCTCCAGCATCAGGCGCGTGAAGTCTTTAAGAACACCAAGGTGGTCAAGGACTTTGACGCGGTCGATGTTCCCTTTCAAAAATTAATCAAGGCGGGTGCTAAGTGATGAAGAATCAGTGGCGAATTGTGATCAGCATTTTATTAGTCATCGTGGTCGCGGTGTTTGCAATCTTAAATGTGGAAAGTGTCCCCGTGTCCTTTGGGTTCACCACAGTTCACTGGCCACTGATTTTGATTCTACTAGTCTCCATTTTGATTGGGGCGGTCTTGATGATCTTGTTTTCGACCATCAACGCCGTGCAGCACAACCGGGCCTACAAGGAACTGGAACAGACTAGCAGTGAGCATCTGGCCCAGCTTCAGGCGGAAAACGACCGGTTGTCCAAGCGCCTACAAAATTCAAACAGTAAGCAAGCGGCTGGCCTCCAGGAAAAGCAGATCAAAGAACTCCGGGCCCAAGTGGCTGATCTGCAGGCCAAGTTAGCCGAAAAATAAGACAGTTCAGGAACAGATCAACGTTGAAACAAGTGGGCGTTGCGGAAGTTAGCGAGTCATCAACACTAATTTCTGTGGCGTCCGTTTCTGTTTCGTGACTCAAGGATAGAAAGGATGGTTGTTGGTGATTGCCGCACAGTATCGCTGGAATATCAAAGACGTGAACCAGCCGTCGAAAGAGGCGCTCAAGCTGGCCGAAGAAACGCAGACGCCGCCGATTATTGCCCAGATTTTGGTGAATCGGGGCTATCGGACGGCCGAAGCGATTCAGGCCTTCTTGAATCCGGGACCCGAACAACTCCATGACCCGAATCTGTTGCACGACATGGCCAAGGGCGTTGAACGCATTGAAGACGCCATTTCCCAGGAGCAACAGATCACCATTTACGGCGATTACGATGCCGATGGGGTCACGAGTACGTCGATTTTGTACGAAACGCTCAACGAAATGGGTGCCAAGGTCAACTACTATATTCCCAACCGGTTTACGGACGGGTACGGGCCCAACGTCGCGGCTTTTCAAAAATTGATTGCGGCGGGGACCCAGCTCTTCGTGACCGTGGACAACGGGGTGGCCGGCAAGGATGCGATTGCGGCGGCTAATGAGGCCGGCGTTGACGTGGTCGTGACCGATCACCACGAATTGCCCCAGGACCTTCCAGACGCCTATGCCATCATCCATCCCCGTTATCCGGGCGCCGAGTATCCCTTTGGTGGCTTGTCCGGTGCGGGTGTGGCCTTCAAGGTCGCCCAGGCCCTGCGCGAGGAGATTCCCCAAGACCTGCTGGATCTGGCAGCGATTGGGACAGTCGCCGATCTGGTGCCGTTGATTGATGAAAATCGCGTCTTGGTCTACTATGGCTTACAGCTGCTGGCTCAAGACGAACGACCCGGCCTGCAGGCTTTGATGCAAGGCGCGGGGTTAAAACCGGCGGAATTGACGGAACAATCCATCGGCTTTGGCATTGCGCCGCGACTCAATGCGTTGGGGCGACTGGACGATGCGAGTCCCGCAGTCGAACTCTTGACGACGTTAGATGACACGCAGGCCACGGCTTTAGCCAAGGATACCGAAGCCAAGAACCGGCATCGCCAAGATCTGGTCAAAACCATCAGCGCGGCCGCCTTAGCGCAGGCCGCCGATGCCGACCACAGCCAGCGACCGACCCTGATCATTAGTGGTCATGATTGGCACGAAGGCGTGCTGGGAATCGTAGCCAGCAAGGTCGTGGAGACCACGGGCAAACCCACGTTGGTGGTGAACATTCAGGATGGTCGGGCCAAGGGGTCTGGTCGAAGCGTCGACGCATTCAACCTCTTTACGGCCCTAGATGGTCACAGAGACCTGATGACGGCGTTTGGGGGCCATCACATGGCAGTCGGGTTGACGGTGCCTGAGGACCAATTAGGGGCCTTGGCGGACGCCTTGGATGCTGAAGCGGAGACGCAAAAATTGACCGAGAGTGGCCCCAGCGAGTTGGTGGTCGCGGCGGCCTTGTCCGTCAAGGACGCCACGATGGATTTCTACCACCAACTGGCCAAGTTAGCGCCGTTTGGTCCGGATAATCCGCAGCCGTTGTTTGCCTTTAAGTCAGCGACGGTCACGCAGGTCAAGGCCATCGGTCAAGATCACAGTCATTTGAAATTTCAATTGGCCCAAGATCACCAGCAACTCAACGCCATTCAGTTTGGTGCCGGTAAAAACGTCCCGGCATTGACTGCGGATCCCGAGGCAGTCGAGGTGTTAGGGGCCATCGAGGACAACGTTTGGCAAGGCCGGCATTCCTTGCAGGTGATGGTCAAGGATCTCAAGCAGGTCGCGCGGCCGGTCGTCGATGCCCGAACCACGCAACTGCATCAGGCGATGTTTCAAGCCTTTGGCGTGTACGTGTTCTTCCACCGCAATATTTACCAACAGCTGGCGGGCCAATTGCCAACGGGGGCCAACGCGCTATTGTTCGACGGGTCGGCGCAACAGCCCGTCGCGGCGGACACCCCGGTCTTTATCGTCGACTGTCCGGACGATACGGCAGATTTAACCAGCGTTTTACAGCAACTTAAACCCACGCAGGTGACGGCTTATTTGTATAAGAAAGAAAGTCTTTCGCAATTAGGGATGCCAACTCGCCCGCAATATGCTAAACTGTTTAAGTTCATTGCAACACATCAACAAGTCGATATAGGCCATCAGCTGGACCAATTGGCGACCTTCTTGCAGATTCCGCGGACCCAGCTGGTCTTCATGATTCAGGTCTTCTTCGAGTGTGGCTTCATCACGATCGATCACGGTATCATGAACGGGGTGGCCCACCCAGAGCACAAGGATTTGGCCAGTGCGCCGAGTTACCAACTCAGACAACAGCAAATGCAGACGGAAAAAGAGCTGTTAGCTTGTCCGACTGCAGCACTCTTGCAGCGTCTTCAGGCCTCATTGGACTTAAAATAAAGGAGCAACTTCATCTTATGGCAACTGATTTTACGAAATACATTGCAAGCGTTCCGGACTACCCCGAAAAGGGCATCATGTTCCGGGACATCTCCCCACTGATGGCGGACGGCGAAGCGTTCCATGCCGCCACTGACGAGATCGTCAAGTACGCCAAGAACAAGGGCGTTGAAATGGTCGTGGGCCCAGAAGCCCGCGGGTTCATCGTCGGCTGCCCGGTCGCTTACGAAATGGGGATCGGTTTTGCCCCGGCCCGTAAGCAAGGCAAATTGCCGCGGAAGACGGTCAAGGCTAGTTATGACTTGGAATACGGTCAATCCGCACTGTACATGCACGAAGACGCCATCAAACCGGGCCAAAAGGTCTTGGTGACCGATGACTTGTTGGCCACGGGTGGGACCATTGGTGCCACGATTCAGTTGGTTGAAGACCTCGGCGGTATCGTCGTGGGAACGGCCTTTTTGATCGAGCTCAAGGATCTGCACGGTCGCGACAAGCTGAAGGGTTACGATATCTTTAGCTTAATGGAATACTAAATTCAAGCGATACAAAAGGTGCCAATCACGGGAAATTTCTCGTGGTTGGCACCTTTTTTAGACTAATCTACTGGTTGACAGTGAAATGATGCGTTGCTTGCTGGGGTGACGGGTGTCTAACGCCTAAGATTGGCGAACGACGGGCGGGCTAGCCCGCACAACGGCCGTCACGAGTTGCATGGAGATAGGGGAACCTTAATCTTCGGCAATATCGTTGATGACGAAGACGTTAGGGTGAGCGTGCTGGACCACGTAGGTGGTGGTTGACCCGACCACGAGTCGGGAGAAGGCGTTGGTCCCGGATTTCCCGATGACGATTAGGTCGATCCCATTTTCGGCATCGTTCGCGACATCGGTGATCTGCTGTTTGGGGGCGCCCTCCAGGTTGGCCGTGGTGACGGTCACACCGGCCGCCGTTGCCAGTTCCTTGGCGCGCGTCATCAGTTCCGTGGCGTTTTCGCGCATGGAGGCGATGACCTCCGTGTAAGCCAGGCCCCGGGCGTAGCCGCCAAACTGGTTGATATCGGTCACGTGCAGGAGCAGTAGGCTGGCGTGCCAGTCCTTGGCCAGATCAATGGCCGCCTTAAGGGCTTCATTGGCGTTGCTGGACCCATCGAGGGGGACTAAAATATGCTGATACATGAGATGACCTCCTTAGCATTGGCTGACGAAACGTTTTAGATTACGATTATATTATCCATAATTAAATGCATATAGTCAACCGTTTTGCATAGTCGTCAATCGGCAATCATGGCGTGACGGTCGACCACGATACCGGTCACGGTCAAGGCGATTGCACAGACGACCAGCAGCAACAAGACAGGGTTCCAGGCGTGCAGACTAGTGGCCAAGGTGCCGAATAAAATGGGACCGACGGCGGCCAGTAAGTAGCCCGCTGACTGGGCCATGCCGGAAATTGCGGCGGTCTGGTAGGGGTTGTGGGTCTTTTCGGTGAAGAACATGATGGCCAGGTTAAAGGCGACCCCGGAGCCCAGACCGCTGATCAACGCCATGGTCGTGAGAAACGGCAGCGAATGCGTGGGTAACAGGAAGGTCAGTGGCGCCACCACGTATCCCAGCGTCATGATCGTCAACAGTAAGGGCATGCCATGGCGTTTGTTAAAGAGGTAAGGCACCAGAAAGGCTAGAGGTAACCCGCTGAGCTGAAACAGCGTCAAGAGGTTACTGGCGACGATAGTGGACACGCCGTGGGTGGTCAGAATCGTGGGCAACCAGGTCAATAAGACGTAGTAGACCAACGACTGCAGGCCAAAGAACAACGTGATCAGCCAGCCAGATGGTTGCCGCCAAACGCTATGGTAATGCGGTACCTGCGCCCGTTGTTGGGCGGTCAGGGCCGGCGTGTCGGCGGTCTTTAAATTGGGCAGCCAACAGATGACAGCTATGATACTGATGACCCCCAAGATGGCTTGGGTCATGCCAAAACTCAGCGATGTGATCAGATAGCCAGCCGCGGCGGTCCCCAACGCACCGACCAACAACATGGACAGGGTGTAAAGACTGGTCCCCAGCTGAATCTGGTCGGGAACGCGTTCCTTGATCAGCGCCGGAATCAAGACGTTACCGCTATCTACGCCAATGCCCACCAGGAAGGTCCCGAAAAACAGGGCGACCACGTTGGGAATGATGCGCCCGTAGCTCCCCAGAATCAAGAGCAGAAACAGGGCCAAAACCGTACGGGCGTTGCCCCAGCGCTGCGCCAATTTCACAATCAGTGGGGAAAAGATGGCAAATGTCACCAGGGGAATCGACGTCAACAGGCCGGCCAAAGAGCTTGGCAGATGCAACGTCTGTTCCAGATCGGGCAGTAGGGGCGGCATTAATGTGATGGGCAGCCGCAGGTTAGCGGCGATCAGCATCATGCTAAAGAGAAACCAGGAACGTTTGGGATACACAAAAAATCCTCCTTCAAAAAGCGTTTAAAATTAGTATAGACCTGAAACCGCCACCACGAAAAGCCCAATCGGACGCAAAAAAGCCAGGGCCGTGGGAGGCGACCCTGGCTTTGAAGAAAACAGCCCGTTGAGGAGGACTATCTGGGGGATGAATCAAGATTCGTGCGGAATCTGTGAGAGTGGTGCAAAGGGGAGAATATGTGTTTATCAACTAATCATTTTGATTAGTTTGTAATTATATTATGGACTAATTAGTGTTTTCCCGCAATCAATATGCTCAGAGAAAAAATGACTTACCGGTAAAACCAATGAGTGGGCCCTGCAATTTTCGACGGTTCCAGGTAGAATAGAGGAAAGGAAGATGATGACCATGGATTTTATTGACCTGACCCCCATTCAGCTGCGGCATACGCCCCTGGGAACCCGCCAGCAGGATCCTAAGCTTCATGACTGGCAATTAGACTGGGAGAAGCTGGCGGCGCTGATACGCGACAATGGCGACGTTATGGCGGTCGTGCAGGCAGGGTTGGCCGAGGACTGGTTGAACACGCAGGGGACCATCTGGGATGAAGAGTGGGGTTACCACCGTTATCCCAACGATAACCGTGAGCCGGATGATACCGTGTTTTGGGCTGCTTCGACTTGGGCCACGCCGGCAATCTTGGTGACGTTTCACAATGAGTTGACCCGGGCATTTGCCTGCTATCGGGAAGGCCGCGACCCGGATTTTCATTATCTAGGACGTTAATGTTTTTGCCGAATAATCGTGATTGCTAGAAAGTAAATTAGATTTGTTATATAGTATTCATTAGAAAAACACCTGCTTGTAATCGTTTTGACTTTTAAGCCAGTTACAATTAAGCCAAGTCAATTAGGAAGGGAGTTTGGATGATGAGTGATCTATTTATCAGCTACCAGTCAGCCGATCCGTTAGCCCATTCGTTTCAGGTCCAACTCCAGGAGTGGGCGGACAAGTACTGGGAGTTTCCATCGGTCAGCTTTCACGAACAGGAGCCGCCGGTGTGCTTTAACTGTGCCAGTGCCAACCGAATTCGCCGGCATTTGCGGAAGGAAATCAAAGCGGCCAATCAATTACTGATTATTATTAGCCGGGCCACCTGGCAGTCGGAATGGACCGACTGGGAAATCTCGACAGCCCAAGATGCCGACAAACAATTGTTGGCCGCCAAGCTAGACAGCACCAATATTTCCCCGATTGGTCTGGTGGATACGGCGCCGATTTGGATCGATCCATTCGATCCGATTGTGTTGGCACAACGAAAATTTTAGAGGCCGAATGCCTTGATGCGTAAAACGAATTTTAGCTTTAGCAATTGACTGCAGGAGAAATGTCGACCATGATTACATCTGTGAAAGAGCGTAAATTGTTTTTACTTTTTTCCACAGATGCGGTTGTGAGCGGCACCGTTGCCTGATTACCAGTCTTAATCGCGGACGTTTCCCAACTTATTTTTAGAGTTAAAGTGGGCCTGTCGATTGCTAATCGGAATAACTCAGTGATACTTTTTAAAATAAAAACAGCAATTTCGTTAAACGTTCATTTAACGAAATTGCTGTTTTTGTTCATATCTTTAAGGAGAGTACAGGATTTGAACCTGCGCGCCGGTATTAGCCGGTTCGACGGATTTCGAGTCCGTTGCATTACCACTCTGCCAACTCTCCAAGTCACTACTTAATATATTCTACCAATAATGACTATAAATGCAAGCCTGTTTTTGATTTTGATGAAAATCTGACCGATTTTTTGGGGAGCAGATTGAAAGACGAGGTAGTTATGCTTGTGTTTTAGATTATTCAGGCTACTTGATGAAGAGCGTAGCCTGAATAATCTATGCAAGCGTTAGCGATTTTTTGAGTCTTCCGGAAGATAAGCTATTGCAAATGATTGGCGAGTTGTCAGAAAATAGGAGGATGAAATTGTCTGACGAATATCATCTTGGTTGGTATCTATTGTAAAAAAACCACCAACCGAGATTGATTGGTGGCGACGCTGTTTATTTAATTTTGGTCATTTTTTCTAGTCGGAAAAAATTGGGCTTGGATGAGCGATGATACTGTTCTCCTGCACTGACTGATAGTTTCTTTTTGCTATGTTTGATGATTTTAAGAGCGGGACGAGAGTTATCGGTCTTATTAAACTTCCCCAAAATTCGCCTTTTATAAAAATCTAATATCTGCGTGTAAAAAATAGAAGATAGAAAAAACACTAACCCGAAAAAACATGAGATTAGTGCTCGCTGATTCAAAAAAATTACCTAATCCGCCAACCGCTCAATCACATCCACCAGTCCCGGATGCGCGGCCAACAACGTTTCGCGGTTCACCAGTGTGAAGTCCGCAAAGTCAAATCCGGGGGCCACCACGCAGCTGACGAGGCCGAACGCATTGGGTTGGGTCACCTCCGAGGCAAAAATCGTGTCATGAGGGACCTTGAACTGGAGACGCTCACCGGCTGTCACATCGGCACCAAGGGTTACCTGCGAGTAGTTGCCGTCGGGGGCGATACAGTGGATAGTCACGGGCGCACCGTCGTGAAAGAACCACAGCTCATCGTGGGTGAGGCGGTGAAAGTGTGAGGGGTGCGTGTCGTCCAGTAGAAAGTAGATACTGGTGTACTGGTAACGAGCGGCCTGACTGGTGTTGTCAAAGACTTTGTCGTCACTTTGAAACGTCTGGCGGTACCAGCCACCCTCTGGATGCGGGGTCAACGCCAGCGCGTCGATGTAGGCCAATTTGCCGGTCATGGAATCAGTCCTTTGATTATGGTTTGGCTTGCCAAGGATCTTCGGTCGCGGGCGCCAGGCCCTTAGCTTGACGAATCGCCTCGGTCAAAGCGTTGGTGACCTCCTTGGGCGTGTGTTGCGTGAGATCCTGCTGCTTGAGCCATTCATAGGCGGCAGCTTCAAAAATATCTTCTGGAAAAGTCATTGTCATTCACCACCTTAGCTACTGTAGATTATAGCAGAGATGGCGCCAAAAAAACGGGCCCAACTTGCGGACCCGCTCATTTTCTATTCCGTGACTTTTTGTTGCTGAAGAGCGGCTTGTTGCTGATGGGCTTCTACCGCTAGTTCGGGGAACCAGATGGCGATTTCGTGGTGCGCATTTTCCCGGCTGTCTGCGGTGTGCACGATATTTCTTAAGATGCCATCGGGGTATTCATGGGCAAAGTCGCCCCGAATCGTGCCGGGTTGGGCGTCGTTGGGCCGAGTCTTACCCGCTAAATTGTGGACAGCCTTGACGACATCGGTCCCGGTGACGATGATGGCGACCAGGGGACCTTCCATCATGTACGTTTCAATTTCGTGGAAATAGGGCTTGTCGACTTGTTCGCAGTAGTGCCTTTCAAGTTGTTCAGGAGTGGCGCGAACGACCTTTAATGCCGTAATTTGGTAGCGCTTTCTTTCTAGCCGTGAAATAATCTCACCAATGTGTCCTTCCGCGACACCGTCAGGTTTTACCAGTACCAAAGTCTTTTCTGAGTTTGCCATGATAGAGACCTCCTTGTATTTGGAGCAACCAAGCGCATTGCTCATGACGTAACAAGTTACACCCTAAATTTTAGAAGATTGGCCCGCTTACGTCAACTAAAAAAGCAGCTCCGCCGAAAATTGGGGGAGCTGCCAGGGTGCTTTATTCGGGATCGCCCATGATCATCCAAAGAATCAGGTAGGCGATGATGCCGGGAAACGCGGGGGTGATGGCCAAGACCACAAACAAGATGCGGGCCACGCCCACGTTCCAATCAAAGTGCTGCGCCAGGCCGCCGAGAACGCCGGCAAAGACCCGATTATTGGCAGAACGGTGAATGTTTTTCATGAGATGAGACCTCCCTGGAAACTAGTTTAGGATTGAAAATCAATCTTGTTAAAGAAATCGACGTGAATATCATCGTCGGTAATCTCTAATTTGGTGATGCTACCATTGATGGTGGCCACGCCTTCGTCAAGTTCCGGGGCGTAGCGGTCCACGATGGAACGAATCGTCATGCCGTGGGAAACGACTAAGACCGTGTCGCCGTCTTGAGAATTGTCCCGGAGCTTATTAAAGCCGCGGTCCAGACGTTCCCAGAACATGTCGTTGCTTTCGGCTTCTCCGTAGAGGTCGGCCTTGTGAATCAAGTCGCGGGCCTTTTCCAGGCCATAGGTACCTAAAACCGCGGATTCGGAGGTCATCTTGACCTGGGCGCCGACGAATTGCCACATTTGGTTCAAGTCGTTGCCTTCAAAATAGCCATGGCACTGTTCCCGAAATTCGGGGTACTGATAGGACACGATGTTCATGTTCTCCGGGTTCTGACGCAAGGCGATGCGCGCGGTCTCAATGGCCCGGCCGGAGTCACTACTGTAGGCAGCGGCTAAGTGAATCCCCTTGAGCTGTTGACCGGCGCGTTTGGCATCAGCCCGGCCCTTTTCCGTGAGGGGCGAGTCGATCCAACCCTGCACCTTATTGTAGTGGTTCAACATGGTTTGTCCGTGACGTACAAAATATGCCGTAATTTTTTTCATATTGGAAACTCCTTCATCAACTTGGTAAGTGGTTACAAGTTAAGTATAGCAAGGCCACCGGGCAAACGCACTCATTTAGACAGGAAAAAGTTTTTTCGTGAATTTTAGCACTTTTAAACGGTCACGGCGGGCAAAGCATGCTATGATTTGTTAGTAACAGGAGGCGATGCGTTTTGAATACTGAAAGTCGTTATCGATATACCGGGGAGGCCCCCGTGGATCTCAGTAAAATAGCCACCCGCGTTGACCGGGGGCCTGAACAGGCCGTCATCACCAACGCCTTGACAGCCAACGTGGCTACCCTAAGTGACCTGCAGACACGTTTGTACGCGCAACGCGAGACTGGCGTGATCATCATCTTGCAGGGGATGGATACCGCCGGCAAGGATGGTCTGATCCGCCACGTCTTCAGTGGGTTGAACCCCTCGGGGACCAGCGTGGTCAGCTTCAAGCAGCCGACGCATCTTCAGTTGGATCACGATTTCTTGTGGCGCGTCAATCAAGAATTACCGCGCCGAGGCGAGATTCGGATCTTTAACCGCTCACAATATGAGGACGTCTTGATCAGTCGGGTCCACCCAGAAATGTTATTGGGGCAACACCTGCCGGGCGTGAACAGTTTGGCAGACGTCGGCGATAAGTTCTTCGATCGGCGTTACCATGACCTGCGGCATTTTGAAACGTACCTGCGCCACCAGGGCTTTGTGACGATCAAGTTCTTCTTACACCTGTCACGTGAGGAACAAACGCGGCGGTTTGAGCGGCGCATCGAAATTGCCAGCAAAAACTGGAAGTTTTCACCCAGCGATATGCGTGAGCGGGCCTTTTGGGCGGACTATCAAGACGCCTATACCAAAATGCTGGCCAATACGGCGACCAAGAAGGAACCGTGGTACATCATCCCGGCCGATGACAAGGGGGTTGCCCGACTGTTGGTCTCGAACATTCTGGTCAAACGGCTGCAGAACATTCACCCAACGTACCCGACGGTCTCCGCAGAAGTCAAGGAACAACTTAAGACCACGTTACACCAGTTGAAGAAGGGTGAATTGTAACTAGCAAAAAGCATCATGTTAGGCGCAAAATGATTTTAAATTAATAAATAGATGTATCATACAATTTTACGAGATTTGCCAATCATCTAAGCACTGTGATAAAGTGTTTTGACGAGAATCAGGAGAACGCTTCACCCGTAAGTGTTAGTCAATTGTGGAAATCACGATCGATCGACTGACACGTGTACAAGGAATTTTAGGAGGATTTTGACACCATGACCGTAACTGTAGGCATTGATAAGATTGGCTTTTTTACCCCAGACCACTATCTAGACATGGTCGATCTGGCACATGCGCGGGGGGAGGACCCCAACAAATATCTGATTGGAATCGGCCAATCCAAACAGGCGGTGATCCCGCCGACCCAAGATGTCGTGACCATGGCGGCCAATGCGGCGAGTCAGATCCTGACGCCAGCCATCAAGGCCGACATCAATATGGTGTTGTTCGGCACCGAATCCGGCGTTGATAATTCTAAGGCAACAGCGGTGTACCTCGCACATTTGTTGGGTCTGCCGGCCAATACCCGGGCGATTGAACTGAAACAAGCGTGCTACGGGGCTACCGCGGGCTTGCAGTTGGCGGCCGACTTTGTTCGGGTCCACCCGACGGCCAAGGTGCTGGTCATTGGGGCCGATATTGCCCGCTACGGCCTGCGCACGGCCGGTGAGGTTACCCAGGGCGGCGGCGCGGTTGCCATGCTGGTCACGGCGGATCCAACGATCCTGGCATTAGATGCCATCAGCAGTTACCACACCGCGGATGTGATGGACTTTTGGCGGCCAACCTATCGGACCGAGGCCTTGGTCGATGGCAAGTATTCGACCAACGTGTACCTGGACTTCTTCAAGACGGTCTGGGCCGACTACCAGGCACAAACGCAGCGGTCGATTGCGGATTTTTCGGCGTTCGTTTTTCATTTACCATTTACCAAGATGGGGCGCAAGGGTCTCCGCCAGATTCTGCCGGAAGCCGATGAACCCCAGCAAGCATCCTTGACGGCGGCTTTTGAGGCCAGCCAGGCGGATAATCGCGAAGTCGGCAATCTCTATACTGGGTCGTTATACCTGAGTTTCCTGTCCTTACTGCGCCACGGAACGCTGGTCGGGGGCGAACGGTTGGGCTTCTTTAGCTACGGCTCGGGTGCCGAGGGGGAGTTCTTCAGCGGCGTGCTGCAACCCGATTACCGATCTGGATTTGACGACGACTTCCTAACGCGACAATTGGCCGACCGCCAAGCCGTCAGTGTGGCCGAATACGAGGCCATTTTCCAGCAACAACTCAGTAACGATGGGCGCGATACGCAACTGGCCGTGGGGCAAGAACGGGCACCGTATTATTTGGCCGGCCGCCAACATCAACAACGGCAGTACCGTCATCAAGCTACCAATTAGATTGGAAAGCGTGAGCCTTTTAAAGGTGACGCAAAAGGGTCTGGGATGTTTTTCCCAGACCCTTCATTTTACAAACTATTCGAATTGATTCTTAGTGAGGTAGCCGTCCTTGTAGACCAAGACGGGCGACTGGTGACCGACCCGAAACACTAGGCTGTAGCCCTTACCCAACGCCTTTTTCAATGACGCGCTGGTCTGAATGAAGTTGTGCGCAAACTTCGGCCATTTGGCTTGTTTGGCCTGACTCGGATCGGCGTGTAAGCCCTTGATGGTTTTCTTCAAATTGGTATTGGTGATGGTCAACGTGTAGGTCTTGCTGGCCTTGTCGAAAGTGACTGGGCCCAATTTCTTTAGGGACTTCGCCAACTGCTGAGCGACCTGCTTTTCCGCTTCGGCTTGGGTCATGGTCTGCGTGCTGCTGGCAAAGGCCTGTCCAGACTGGGAGCTGAGAGATGACGTTTTAGAAACGGAGCTGGCTGCCGATTGGTCGCTGTGGTGGTGATTAGCCGACCAGTAGGGCAGTTTCCAAATGGCACCGGCTGTGACTAAAATTGTGAGCACCAAAACAATCAACGGACCCCGCCGTGATTCTCCCCGTCGCCCGGCGTTGATCACCGAGAAAAAAGTGATAACAATGAAAATAGCACCCAAAATCGCAATTCCTAAGAACATGTTAACCCCTCCGCATGATAAGTTAAGCTAAGTATAGCATGAATATTATGGCAACCGTTAGGAAGTGATAAGGGTTCGCGAGAAAACGTGAAATAATTGGCAAATTCGAATATTTTATTTTTGTAGCGCGTGAAAACGGCTTCTCGGGGAATTATAACCGAATATTAATCAAAAACCTATCGCATAGAGTTAACGTTTCCGGTATAATAAGGACATTCAAGAGAGAAATGAGGAGATTCGATTGACTAACGTGTACTTAGCAGGACCCTTCTTCAGTGAGGAACAGATTTCCCGGATTGAACGGGCAGAAAAGGCCTTGGCTGCCAATCCCCGGGTGGGCAACGTCTTTAGCCCCCGATTGAACGAAATTCGTGACTTGGAAATGGGGACGCCCGAATGGGCAACGGAAACCTTCCAAATGGATGTTCGCCAGATCGACCAAGCGGATGTTGTCGTTGCCCTAGTCGACTTCGTGGACGATCAGGTGGATTCGGGGACGGCCTTTGAAATTGGTTACGCCTTTCACAGTAAAAAGCCAATCGTGGTCTTGCACGAGAAGGATACGATCTTAAACCTGATGTTGGCAGAAGGGCTACACGCCTACTTACGCGAAGCCGAAGCCTTGGCCGCTTACGACTTTTCAACCTTGCCAGAAAGCCATTATCACGGCGAAGTCATCTAGTAATCGGTGGATTGGTTAAATCAGTGCCTGCGTCAGCCAGGGTTCCGCCTGCTCTGGGGAACACCTCCAGCCTGAGGAACGGTCTTCCGGTTCGCTTGAAAGCCTGGCAAAACCGGCCAGTCTTTCAAGTCGTCCCACGCTGTAACCTGGCAAACAACGCCAGGTAACACCGTCGACACAGCTGGCTCCACCCTGGCTGTCTCCGGCGAGATAATGCCTATCAGTCCCGCGGTGTTGACAAGAAAATAGTTGAGCAGCTAACTGCTAACAAGGGGTTAGTCGGTTATTAGTGGTCAGCACCTTTGGCGAACGGTAGGTGGCCAGTTTTGGTTATTGCAGTCGTCAACAACTAGTCTTAACGCGAAATCGCATGACGGCAATCTTTCTAGCCGATTGCTGCCAGTCAATCTTCAGTCACTAAAAAAGCCAGCCCTCAAATCGAGAGCTGGCTTTAACTTAAGTATGCAGAGTCTAGTGGACATCGTCGCGGAATAAGCCGACGACTTTACCCAAGATGCTGACGTGATTCAAGATGATTGGCGCCATGGTGTCATTTTCTGGTTGGAGCCGGTAGTGATCGGCCTCCTTGAAGAACCGTTTGCAGGTCGCTTCGTTTTCTTCGGTCATGGCAATGACGACATCGCCGTTATCGGCGGATTGTTGCCGGCGGACGATGACTTGGTCACCATTTAAGATGCCGATATTGATCATACTTTCGCCGCGAATCGTGAGCATGAAGAGTTGATCGTCATCGTTTTCGAATTCAGGTGGCACAGGGAAGTAATCTGTGGCTTCCTGAACGGCGAGAATCGGTTCGCCGGCCGTGACGGTCCCCAAGACGGGAATCTTGGTCTGTTCTTCGTGGACACCCAGTTCTTCCAGTCCTGCCGGCGTGACTTCCAGCGCCCGGGGTTTCGTGGGGTCCTTGACCAGCAGGCCTTTCTTTTCCAGGCGGGCGATGTGACCGTGGACCGTTGAAGTTGAGGAAAGCGCCACGGCTTCCCCGATTTCACGGACAGTCGGGGGATACCCTTTTTCGTTGACCCGTTCCCAAATGAAGCGGAGAACGGCGATTTGTTTGTTCTCAGAAGCCTTACTCATTTTTTCTGCCACCTCGTTCGTCATTCGTAGTTTTGTTTAGTGCAATTGTAGCATAGGTACCGAACGTTTTCAAACAGATGTTCGGTTAAATTGGTTGAAATTTGAAAATAACCCTGATATGATAGGTGTCGACTTGAATTTTTAAGGAAACTTCGATAACTAAACCCAAATTTTTTCTCAAGGAGGACTGTTCATGGCAGAACCAACAATGGACACGTTATTAACGCGCATCAATGAACTTGCACATAAAAATAAGGCGGAAGGCTTAACGCCCGAGGAGAAGACGGAACGCGCCGGCTTGCGGCAACAATACCTAAAACTCTTCCGGGCGAGCTTCAAGAGCCAAGTCGAGATGTTGCAGGTCTACGACAAAAATGGTAAGGAAGTCACTCCGGAAAAGGTCCGGCAGATTCAACGCGACAAAGGCTTACGGGACGATTAAGGCGTACTGGCGGGTCCTTTTTGGGATTCGCTCTTTTAATTTGCGTTAAGTTTGTGTAGAATTGTTAAATGAATGACTTCATCAAAGGAGGGGAAACGACTTGGCAACTTGGATCTGGATCTTAATCGTGATCGTCGTGGGGTTGGCCTGTGCAGCAGGTGGCTTTTTCGGCGCACGGAAGTACATGGAAAACTATCTGAAAGACAATCCACCAATCAACGAAGACCAATTACGGGCAATGATGTTGCAAATGGGCCAAAAGCCTTCACAGCGGAAACTTCATCAAATGATGAACGCCATGCAACAAAATGCACACAAAAAATAAGTTGGTTTATTTGAGGCTCGCTTCCAGGTTTCTTCCTGGGGCGAGTCTTTTTCGTTGTAATTTCACGATTTTCCGGTAAAATGAGTAAGTCTGTGCTATATTTTAATCATATTCTAATTTTAAGGAGGGATGTTCGTGAGTATTTTTCGCAAACTATCTTGGTATTTCCGATTGGAATGGCGGCGATACCTGGTCGGGGTCATTGGCCTCTTGCTGACGGCATTGATTGCCATTATTCCCCCGCGGATCATCGGAAACATGGTCGATGGCATTCACGGGCAGACCATGACGGGACGCGTGCTGGCCATGGATCTCTTATTCGTGACGCTGGCGGCCTTGGCCCAATACACCACGCGCTACATTTGGCGTAACGCCATCTGGGGTGGAGCGGCGCGGCTGGAACAGCTGTTACGAAACCGGTTGTTCAACCACTTCATGCAAATGGACCGGGTTTTCTACCAGAAGTATCGGACCGGGGACTTGATGGCCCACGCGACCAACGACTTGGAAGCCGTCCAACGGGTCGCCGGCGGGGGGATTCTCCAATTCGCCGACGCCATTATTACTGGAGGCACCACGCTGATCGCCATGATGGCGTTGATTGACTGGCGGCTGACGTTGCTGGCCATCGTGCCGTTTCCTTTTTTGGCGGTTATCTCGTGGTATCTCGGGCAAAAGATTCACCGGGCGTTCGGCGAGTCACAGGCGGCCTTCTCACGGCTGAACAACAAAGCCCAAGAAAGTATCAGTGGCATCAAGGTCATCAAGGCACTGGGCCAAGATGACGCCGATGTCGCCGACTTTGACAGCCAGGTCGACCGGACGATTGAGATCAACCGGCACGTCAACCGACTGGATTCAATGTTTGACCCGGCCATTACCCTGATCATTTCAATCTCGTACGTGGCGACCATCGTCTTAGGGGGGCTGTTTGTCACCCACAACGTCATCACGATTGGGAACCTGGTGTCCTTCATCAGTTACCTGGCTATGATGGTGTGGCCGATGTTTGCCGTGGGGATGTTGTTCAACACCATGGAACGGGGCAATGCTAGTTACGACCGGGTCATGGAATTGTTGGCACAAAAGACCCACATCATTGATCAGACCAATGGAATTCAAACGCGGCCAAGCGGGACGCTGAGTTATCACGTCCAGCAATTCGACTACCCGGACAATGCCGGGGCCAGCTTGAAACGCATCGACTTCGAGCTACCGGCGGGCCACACCTTGGGTATCGTCGGGCGGGTCGGCGCGGGAAAGTCGACGATTATGAAATTGATCCTGCGGGAGTTTGACAATTACACCGGCGAAATCGACTTTGGCGGTCATCCCATCAAAGATTACGCGCTGGACAGCTACCTGCCGGCGATTGGCTACGTGCCACAGGAAAGTTTCCTGTTTTCCTCGAATATCTTTGAAAACATCCGTTTTGCTCGGCCCGAAGCGACCCAAGCGCAAGTGGAAGCCGCGGCGGCCAAGAGTGATCTGGCAGGTCAGATTGCCAAATTACCGGCTGGCTACGATACCGAGGTCGGTGAAGAAGGGATCTCTTTGTCCGGGGGTCAACGTCAACGGTTGGCGATTGCCCGGGCGCTGTTGATCAATCCGGAGTTGCTGATCTTGGATGACGCGCTGTCGGCGGTGGATGCCGAGACCGAAGCGGAGATCTTAGAGAACCTGAAGGCCGAACGGGCCAACAAGACCACCATCATTTCCGCGCACCGGTTGAGTTCCGTCATGAATGCCGACGAAATCTTGGTCTTGGATCAAGGGGCCGTCGTCGAACGCGGGACGCACGAGCAGTTGATGGCCGCCCACGGGTGGTACCAACGCATGTTTGAGCAACAACAATTAGAAACGCAAGTGAAGGGAGGCATCAGTGATGGCAGATAAGACGCACGAATCCGCCTGGGCCCATAGCATGTCCGGTCGCGAGCAGTTGACCGTGATCAAGCGACTGTTCAAGTTTGCGGCGCCGTACAAGTGGTTTTTCATCGGCTCCGTGATCCTGTCGGCCTTGATCAGCGCGGTCAACGTCTTCTTACCGTGGCTGCTGCAGACCTATATGGACAAGTATTTACGGACCAATAACGCCACCATCGTGATCATGTGGCTGTTTGCCGGGCTGTATCTCTTTGGCATGATCGTGAAGGCCATCTTCCAGTTTTGGCAAAACTACACCAGTACCATGGGCGCCGAATACATGTTGGAAAATGTCCGCCGCAAATTATTTCACGATTTACATGGCAAGGGAATGCGCTACTTCGACCAAACACCGGGTGGCTCCATCCTGTCGCGGTTGATGAACGATACCATGACCTTCTCCAACTTCTGGGCGCTGTTCAACACCCTGGTGCTGGCGTTATTTGCGGTCATTTCTTCATTCATCGCGATGTACGCGACCGACGTGACCGTGGCCCTGTGGACGCTGGTCTTGGTGCCATTTCTGGCCTTAACGATCTGGTACTACCAACGGTTCAGTTCCAAGGTCTACCGGCGCATGCGTGAACGGCTCAGTGAGCTGAATACCAAATTAGCCGAGGCCATTACCGGGATCAGTGTCATTCAAGAATTTCGGCAAGAAAAGCGGACGGCCAAGAACTTCGAGAAGACCAACGAGGCCTACTACGGCACTCGTCGCGATATGATTCGGACCAACTCGCTTTTGTTGAGCCCCATCATTAACTTATTCTACGCGTTAGGGACCGTCATCATTTTAGGAATCTTCGGGATCCGGGGCGTTCACGAGGTCGTGGCCGCGGGGGTTATTTACGCGTTCATTACCTACCTGAACAACTTCTACAGCCCGATGAGTAACATGATGGATAACCTGAGTGACTTCCAAAACGGGATGGTCGCGGGCTCGCGGGTCTTACGGATCATTGACGATCAGACTTTAGCGCCCCAACAACATCCGGTAGCGGATGCCAAGATTACGGCCGGCAAGATTGAATTTCGTCACGTGACCTTTGCCTATGACCAGGAGCACCCGGTCTTGCGTGACGTGTCCTTCGTCGCTGAACCGGGGCAAACAGTCGCCTTGGTGGGCCAAACGGGATCCGGGAAGACGTCGACCATCAACGTGTTGATGCGCTTTTACGAATTTCAATCCGGTCAGGTGCTGATCGACGGGCGCGACATCCGTGAATACCCAGCAGCCGAATTACGGTCGAAGATGGGATTGGTCTTACAGGAACCGCAGCTGTTTTACGGCGATATCCAGACCAATATTCGGATGTTCAACCCCGATATTTCAGACGACCAGGTCAAGCAAGCCGCGCACTTCGTTCAAGCCGATGAATTCATCGACCAGCTGCCGCAAGGGTACGCTACGCCGGTGCTCGAACGGGGGACGGAATACTCGGCCGGTCAACGCCAGCTGATTACGTTCGCCCGCACGGTGGTCACGGATCCCAAGATTTTAATCTTGGATGAGGCTACGGCCAACGTCGATACTGAAACGGAGACCATGATCCAAAACGGCCTGGACCGCATCCAGGAGAACCGGACGACCATCGCGATTGCCCACCGGTTGTCGACGATTCAAAACGCCGATTTGATTCTGGTGTTGAATCAGGGGAAAATCGTCGAGCGTGGGACCAATGATGAGCTGATGGCCCAACACGGCTACTACTACGACATGATTCAGCTCCAAAACGCTGCTCATGTTGAAGAGTGATACTGTCCGTGCTGGCCGCCTACCGTTCGCCAAATATGGGGTGGAACGCTGGGGCGGACGATTGGTCTTGACGCCCCACTTTCAACCTTCAGTCTAGCGTAAAAACTAAAAAGGATTGTTCCCACCAACATTGGCTGGTGGGAACAATCCTTTTGTTTAGTCCTTCTTTTCGCCGGTGACATCGACGTAGTGGAAATTGGGGTCGATCTCTTGGTCGAGCTTGTCGAAGGCGTCTTGCATTTGTTTTTCAATCACTGCTTGCCCTTCCTCGTTGAGCTTTAGCTTGCGATCAATGACGATCGGCGCGCCAAAGGCAATCGTTACGGGTTTACGCGAGAACAATTGCTTGAAGGTGAGCGGGCCTTGATAAATGGCTGGTACCAAAGGGACACCGGCCATTTTGGCGATGACCGCCGCGCCACCCTTGAGTTCACTGGAATGCCGTGAACCGGACGGGAACATGATCAAGGACAGGTCACCTTGCCGCAAGATGCGCACGGGCGTCTTGATGGCGGAAGGCCCCGGGTGCTCACGATTTACCGGGAAACCATTGACATGTTTCAACAACCATCGGAAAATAGGGTTTTGGAACAATTCTTCTTTTGCCATAAAGCTGAACTTACGGGGATAGGCCGCCATCGCAAAGTAGACGGGGTCAAACCAAGTGCGGTGCGGGCCCACTAAGACGTAGGGACCGTCCGGTAAGTCAGCCTGGTGAACGTAGCGGGCGCGACCGTTGATGAGAAATAGAATCGTGCAAACCACGCCACGTAGAAATTTATAAAACATGTGGTGCGCTCCTCTCGAATGAGACCATTTCATCTAGTATGCAAAAAAAACGGCACCGTTGCAAGTTATCCGTAAAAATTTTGAAAGTGGGTGGTCAAAGTGACCCTGAAACCCGATGAACGTATTGACCAGTTATATAGCCAGGATATTCAAATTATTCAAAGCCCTGAGGTCTTCGCCTTTTCACTAGACGCGGTGCTGCTCGCCGACTTTGCCAAGCTACCACTGCGAGCTAGTAGCCAGACCGTCGACCTGTGTGCGGGCAACGGGGCGGTGGGCCTGTTTATGAGTCACAAGACGCACGGTCACATCGCCGAGGTGGAAATCCAACCACGGTTAGCCGACATGGCGCGGCGCAGCATTGCCCTAAACCAGCTAGACGACCAGATGACCGTCTATGAGGGGGACTTGGCGCAGGTGAATCAGTGGATCCCCAAGGATTCGGCGGACGTGGTGACCTGTAACCCACCGTACTTTGCGGATTTACCGGACAGCCAAAAAAATCCGAACCGTTACTTGGCGATTGCCCGGCACGAGATCTTGACGAACCTGGCGACCATCGTGGCTACCACCAGTGGGCTACTCAAGATGAATGGCAAGGCCTACTTTGTTCATCGGCCGGACCGGTTATTTCAACTGCTCCAGCTGATGGCGGCCAATCGACTGGCGCCCAAACGGATTCGGTTGGTCCACCCTAAGCCGGGTAAGGAAGCCAACATGGTGTTGGTCGAAGCCATTAAGGATGGCAAGCCCGGTGGCGTCCGTTTTCCCGCACCCTTGACCGTGTATGATGCTCAAGGCCACTACACGCCGGAAGTGGAGGCGTTGCTTTATGGCCACCACTAAGGCGTATTATTTCTATGTGCTATTGTGCGCAGACAACTCACTGTATGGGGGCTTCACCACGGATGTGGCCAAACGATTTGCGACGCATTTAGCCGGTAAGGGGGCCAAATACACCAAGGTCCACCGACCGCTCAAAGTGCTCTACAGCGAGGAATTTGACAATAAACACGATGCGCTGCATGCCGAATGGGCCTTTAAACATCAGAGCCGACAACACAAATTAGCGTATTTGGCGGCACACGGAATACGTGTTTAGTGGTGCACAAGCCCCAATTTGTGTTAAACTAATTAAGTGCTTCAGAAATGAAACAGATATCTTTTTAGGAGGAACAAACTGTGAAAATTATTGCTTATGGCATTCGTGACGATGAACAACCTTACTTGAAGCAATGGTCCAAGGACCAAGGAATTGAAGTTAAGGCTGTTGGAGATCTGCTGGACGAAAAGACGGTCGATCTTGCTAAGGGCTATGACGGCGCAGTTGTCTACCAACAAAAGCCTTACACGGCGGCAGTCTTAGACAAGTTAGCCGCTAACGGGGTTACTAATCTGTCATTGCGGAACGTTGGGGTTGATAACGTTGATGCTGACGCTGTTAAGCGTAACGGCTTCAAGGTTACCAACGTCCCAGCATACTCACCAGAAGCCATCGCTGAATTAACGGTGACCCAACTGATGCGCCTGTTACGTCGGACCCCAACGTTTGATCGCAAGCAAGCCAACGGTGACCTGACCTGGGCCCCAGACATTGCTGACGAATTGAACAAGATGACTGTTGGTGTTGTGGCAACTGGTCGGATTGGCCGCGCTGCGATGAAGATCTACCAAGGCTTTGGCGCTAAGGTCATTGCTTACGATGTCTTCCACAACCCAGAACTGGAAAAGCAAGGGATCTACGTTGACTCAATGGACGAATTATACGCCCAAGCTGACGTCATTTCCTTACACGCCCCAGCAACCAAGGACAACGACAAGATGTTGAACGACGATGCCTTCAGCAAGATGAAGGATGGCGTTTGGATCTTGAACCCAGCCCGTGGTGCCCTTATCGACACTGATGCTTTGATCCGTGCCTTGGACAGTGGCAAGGTTGCCGGTGCTGCCTTGGATGTTTACGAAGACGAAGTTGGGATCTTCAACACTGACTTTGGTAGCTTCGATGCTATTCCTGACGAACGGTTGAAGAACTTGATGAAGCGCGAAAACGTGCTGGTTACGCCACACATCGCCTTCTACACCAAGACTGCCGTTAAGAACATGGTTCAATTTGCTTTGAACAACAACAAGCAATTGATCGAAACGGGCAAGGCCGAAAACGAAGTTAAGTTCTAAGCTTTGACTGACAAAGGTGATCGTTGGTCTTTGAGCGAACAATCACCATAAAAATGACCAGTCGACTGATTTTTCAGTTGGCTGGTCATTTTTTTGCTAGATGGTAAATCGTATTGAGTTCCTAGGCCTTGGCAGATTAGGACTTAAATGGGTAAGGCTTGGAGTTGCGCGTCCGTGACAGTTTGGGGGATGATTTTGAAATGTTAAGACGTTAACTTAGAAAGCGGTCATGCAGTAGTTGTTAATACCAACTCGATTGTCATCTGAAGGGATGGGGTGGCACGTCAGGGGGGATGCTGAACTGGTTGTGGGGAGTGTCGCTGCGAGGCTAAACTGACTGTGAGTGTAAGGGTGTATCGAACAAACAAGTTGTTATTGGCAGTCGCTACAGTAGCCGAGAGTTCGCTAGAGATGAGTTCAGCTGTGGGAGTTTCCTTAGTGACGTGGGCCATGCCACTTAGGAAACTGCAAATGGGAGACGTGTTCTGCGGCTCAAAGCGCGGGCGAGACCGCACTTTGGCTCGACCGGTCCGCCCACCGCGTTCCAGCACAACTTTCACGAAACGGCAGGCGGCCAGCTCTCACCAAAGTAGCCAAAGAAAAGTAGCCAAAGAAAAACTGGTGAGCTAGCATCACTGCCAACGCACCAGTCTACAAATTTAGCAATCTTATGACATTTCCGGAACTGCGGCCAGGGCCAACAAGAGGTCCTGAAGTTCCAGCGAATCCCCAACGGTTTGATCGGGAATCCAGTTGCCATTGGTCATTTCGGCGTTCCGGTGGTTAAACCAAAAGGCGTGCCAGCCGGCTTGTTTCGCGCCCTTAACGTCCATGCCGTAACAGTCACCCACGTAGGCCACTTCACTGGCACGCAGGTCTAGACGGTGGTTCATCAACGTGAAGATCTGCGGATCGGGCTTGGCCAATCCAGATTCTTCAGACGTGATGATGTTGTCGCGATCGACCCACCGGTGCATCTGCAGCTGCATCACCTTGGCCAGTTGGTGTTGCGTTTTACCATTGGTGATGATGCCCAGTTTGAACTGATCTTTCAGTTGGTCGAGGGCCGTTGACAGGCCAGGGAAGAGGCTGATGTGCTTGAGTCCTTCGGCGTAGGTCTGTTCGAAGGCCTGTGCCATGGCGGGCGTTACCGGGCCGCGGTGTTGCTGCTGCAACGTCGCGTTCAACCGGTTGACGGCCATCTCTGCGTGCGTCCAGTGGCCGGCTGCCACTTGGGCGTAAGCACTGGCACTTTGACAACGGTAGTCCTGCAAGGCTTGGGTGAAATCAAACTTCTCTGAGTTGGTTACTAGTGGGGCTAAGGCGGCCATGAAAGGCGCCTTTTGGTCATAGAGCGTGTCATCGACATCGAAGACGACCGCTTTTATCATTTCGTTTCCTCCTCGTTTAATTCCTTAGCAGTTTACCATATTCAGAAAAAAAAGCCAATTTAATCCCAAACTTCGCAAATTTCGCTTGTGTTTAAGGCTGGTGTTTTGTATAATAACTTTCGGTGCGTATGCGCCAATTCACACCTCGCGTGATGACCGGAGGGGTGCTCGCTTGCGAGTTCTCCAGTCAAATGAGCGTGGGGGAGGAAATCAAAAACTATTTGGAGGCATTTTATCATGGCTGTTATTTCAATGAAACAACTGCTCGAAGCCGGTGTCCACTTTGGTCACCAAACGCGTCGCTGGAACCCTAAGATGAAGCAATACATCTTCACGGAACGTAACGGGATCTACATCATCGACTTACAAAAGACGGTGAAGTTAATCGATGCTGCTTACAACTACATGAAGGACGAAGCTGCTAAGGGCGCCGTTGTTCTGTTTGTTGGGACTAAGAAGCAAGCGCAAGACTCTATCGAAGAAGAAGCAACTCGTGCCGGTCAATTCTACGTTAACCACCGTTGGTTAGGTGGGACTTTGACTAACTGGGAAACCATCCAAACGCGGATCAAGCGTCTTAAAGATCTGAAGAAGATGGCTACTGACGGTACTTTTGATGTTCTTCCTAAGAAGGAAGTTGCCTTACTGAAGAAGTCTCAAGACAAGTTGGAACGTTTCTTAGGCGGTATCGAAGACATGCCTAAGTTACCTGACGTGATGTTCATCGTTGACCCTCGCAAGGAACAAATCGCTGTTCACGAAGCACAAAAGTTGAACATTCCGATCGTTGCCATGGTTGATACGAACACCGACCCAGACGAAATTGACGTGGTTATCCCATCTAACGATGACGCTATCCGTGCCGTTCGTTTGATCACTTCTAAGATGGCTGACGCTATCGTTGAAGGCCGTCAAGGTGAAGACCAAGTTGACGAAAAGACCTTTGAAGGCCAAAAGTCTGATGCCGCTAAGGGCGACAAGAAGACCGCTGACAACTCAATGGAAAGCATCGTTAACGCCGTTGAAGGCGACAACAAGTAATTAAATGCAAGGTTGTGGGTGACCACGACTTTCCAAATATGATTTAAAGCACCTTAGGCTGGCTTAATGTTTAGGACCGATAATGGCCTGAGATTGAGTCAGTCTTTTTTGTGCCTTGAATGAATTGATAAAAGGAGGCCATTACACATGGCAAGTAAAATCACTGCAGCACAAGTTAAAGAGTTACGGGACAAGACTCAAGTTGGGATGATGGATGCTAAGAAGGCCCTTGTTGCTTCTGAAGGCGACATGGACAAGGCCATCGACTTCTTACGTGAAAAGGGTATCGCTAAGGCCAAGAAGAAGAGCGGCAACATCGCTGCGAACGGTTTGGCTCGCGTGAAGGTTGACGGCAACACCGCAGCCATCATCGAAGTGAACTCTGAAACGGACTTCGTCGCAACCAACGACACGTTCAACGCCTTAGTTGACACGATTGCCGACACGATTGCTGACAAGCAACCCGCTGACTTGGACGCTGCTTTGGCATTACCAACTGCTGATGGCGACACCATCAACGAAGCCATTGTTAAGACGACGCAAGTAACCAGTGAAAACGTGAAGTTACGTCGTTTCGCTGTTGAAAAGAAGACGGATAGCCAAGTCTTTGGGTCTTACTTACACCAAGGTGGCCAAATCGCCGCATTGGTTGTTCTGGAAGGCGCTGACGAAGCTACGGCCAAGGACGTGGCAATGCACGTTGCTGCCATCAACCCAGAATTCGTTTCTCGCGATGACATTCCTGCCGACCGTTTGGCTCACGAACGCGAAGTCTTGAAGCAAGAAGCTTTGAACGAAGGCAAGCCTGAAAAGATCGTTGAAAAGATGGTCGAAGGTCGTTTGCACAAGTACTTGGCTGAAATCAGCTTAGCTGACCAACCATTCGTTAAAGACGGCGACCAAACTGTTAGCCAATTCGTTGCTAGCAAGGGTGGCAAGTTAGTCACCTTCGTTCGTTACGAAGTTGGTGAAGGAATCGAAAAGAAGACGGTTGACCTGGCCAAGGAAGTTCAAGACCAAATCAACGGCTAATTTTTGAAACAAAAGCGTAGATTCCGGTGAGGGACTACGCTTTTTTGTTAGGCTGATGAGCAGGGCGCGGCCGGCGAGGGCAAATATCAGCGAATTTGTAAGGAATTCACGGTTTTCGTGCTCGCTGACTATCGCTCGCCCCGCGTTTATGATAGAATTATTGTCAGAATACAATAGGAGGAAACACAATGGCGGACGTAAAGTATAAACGGATTATGCTGAAGCTCAGTGGCGAGGCTTTAGCCGGCGACAAGGGATTTGGCATCAATCCGCCAGTAATTAAAAACGTAGCGGAAGAGGTCAAGAGTGTTTACAACTTGGGCATTCAAATCGCTATTGTGGTTGGTGGCGGTAACATGTGGCGCGGCGTATCTGGCGAACAGATGGGCATGGAACGGGCCCAAGCCGACTACATTGGCATGTTAGCGACCATCATGAACGCATTGGCCCTACAAGACAACCTGGAATCCATCGGGGTGCCAACGCGGGTGCAAACTTCTATTGAAATGCGTCAAATTGCGGAACCTTACATTCGGCGCAAGGCCATTCGGCACCTGGAAAAGGAACGCGTCGTCATCTTCGCTGGGGGCACGGGTTCACCGTACTTCTCTACGGACACGACGGCCGCCTTACGGGCAGCAGAAATCAACGCCGACGCCATCTTGATGGCGAAAAATGGGGTTGACGGCATCTACTCGGCTGACCCGAACAAGGATCCTAATGCCGTGAAGTTTGACCAATTAACGCAGTTAGATATTATTAACAAGGGCCTGCACGTGATGGATACCACGGCTAGCTCACTTTCAATGGATAATGACATCCCATTTGTCGTCTTTAACTTGAACCAACCGGGCAATATCCGCAAGGTCGTTGAGGGCGAAAATATTGGGACGACAGTTAGGGGTAAATAATTATGGCTGATCAGATTGTAACAACTGCAGAAACAAAGATGAAGAAGGCGGAAGAAGCCTTAAAGCGCGAATTGGGAACGATTCGGGCCGGCCGGGCCAACGCCAGCATTTTGAACCGGGTCATGGTGGAATACTATGGGGCCGCAACGCCGTTGAACCAAGTGGCATCCATCACCATTCCAGAACCCCGGGTCTTGATGGTGACGCCTTACGATAAGTCTGCTTTGGAAGACATCGAAAAGGGCATCATGGAATCCGATGTCGGCATCACCCCAGCCAACGACGGGACGGCCATCCGTTTGGTCATTCCGCAATTGACTGAGGAACGTCGTAAGGAAATCGCCAAGCAAGTGAAGGCTACGGCCGAAGAAGGCAAGGTAGCGGTCCGTAACGTTCGGCGGGATGCCATGGACAGCATCAAGAAGGGCCACAAGAATGGCGACTACACCGATGATGACTTACACAACCTGGAAGACCAAGTCCAAAAGGTCACGGATAAGGCCATCAAGGGTGTCGATGCCATTGCGGCCGACAAAGAAAAAGAAGTTATGACCGATTAATTCACGGACAAGGAGCGCTTAAACATGGCAGAAGACAAGCAAAACAACCAAGAAGAACCAGAAAACATTGAAATCACCCCAGGTACTAAGGAATTTGGCAAGATGGTATTCCGGTTAAACAACCCGGTTAACGCCGAAAACGTGTCTATCTTGAACTACAACGGGGCGGAATTGGAAGAAATCCAAGAAGGTGTCTACGCCCAACCCGCCTTTGTAAGTGATGATTTCAACCTCTTCTTCGTGGTCACCCAATTAATTGGGGATGACTGGATCGTGGCCTTCTCTAAGGCAACCATCGAAAACGGTAACGAAATTACGGATCTCTCAGATCCATTACCAACTGGGGAAGGCTTGAACCTGTTGGGCCAGGTTAGCGCCGATGACGCCAACAACCTGTTGAGCTACTTCGGCACGTTAGCGGATGCTAAGCGTGGCGAATGGCGGTTAATTGAGTAACCGGTCAAAATTTAAGTTTTCGCTCAATTTGGGGGCCGGGATAGTTTCCCGGTCTCTTTTTTGTTATGATGAGAGGTTGTAAAGACCACAATGGAGGTGCGCCGTGTTTTCATTTTCAAATAAAAATCAAGCGACAGGTGAAGTTGAGCAGCGACAATTAGACGAGACCAACATTCCCGCTCACGTGGCCATCATCATGGATGGTAACGGTCGGTGGGCCCAGCAGCGGCACTTGCCACGGATCGCGGGTCACAAGCAAGGGATGAATACCGTTAAGACGGTGGCCAAGGCGGCCAGTCATTTGGGCGTCAAGGTGTTGACGCTGTATGCCTTTTCCACGGAGAACTGGAAGCGCCCGACGGCTGAGGTCAATTACCTGATGAAGCTGCCCGTCGATTTCTTTGGGACGTTTGTGCCTGACCTGATCAAGAACAATATCCGCGTGAAGGTCATGGGATATACGAATCAATTGCCGGCAGCGACTCAACAAGCCGTCAAGGATGCGGTGGCAGACACCGCCCACTGCACGGGCATGGTGTTGAACTTTGCGCTCAACTACGGTGGCCGCGCCGAAATCGTCACGGCTGTTCAAGCGTTGGCTCAGCAGGTACAGGCCGGAAAATTAGACCCGACGGCCATTGACGATGCCGCTATCGACCGGCAGTTGATGACCCATGATTTAGGGGATTTGCGGAATCCCGACTTGTTGATTCGGACCAGTGGAGAAGAACGGCTCTCCAATTTCATGCTCTGGCAGGTCGCTTACAGCGAGTTTGTCTTCATGCAACAACATTGGCCGGACTTTGACCAAACGGCCCTAGAAGAGGCCATTTATGAGTATCAGCAGCGTCACCGGCGCTTTGGTGGGCTGACGCCTGAACCAGAGAAAAATTAAGAGGAGTTTTTAATTATGAAACAACGGGTCATTACGGCGGTTATCGCCTTGATCATCTTTATCCCCATCATCATTGCGGGGGGCATCTGGGTCGATATTGCGGCCATTGCATTAGGGTTAGTAGCGTTGTCTGAAGTCCTAATCATGCGTAAGAAATTATTGGTCAGTCCCGAAGCCTGGATCTCCGGGTTGGGCATCATTGCGGTGATTGCCCCGAACAGCTGGTGGAACTGGGTCCCCAGCTACCTGAACCCTTGGTACATCGTCTATTTATTTGTCCTGTTATTATTGTTACGGACGGTCGTGTCCAAGAACCGCTTTTCCTTTGACGATGCCGGGGTGATCACCCTGAGCATGCTCTACATTGGGATCGGGTTTCACTTCTTCATCGCCGCGCGGGGTGTGAGCCTGGTGGCGTTATTGTACGCGCTGTTTATCGTATGGACCACCGATTCCGGAGCCTACATGATTGGTCGGAAATTGGGGAAGCACAAGCTGGCTCCGCACATCAGTCCCAACAAGACCTGGGAAGGGTCGATCGGGGGAAGCCTGGTGGCCACCATTGTGGGAACGGTCTTTTGGGCGTTCTTCCCAATTGGTCATTTCAACTTGGGCATCATGATCGTCTTGACGTTGGTGTTCTCCATCGTGGGCCAATTCGGCGACCTGGTGGAGTCCGCCTTGAAACGCTACTACGGCGTCAAAGATTCCGGCAAGATCTTACCGGGTCATGGGGGCATTTTGGACCGGTTTGATAGTTTACTGTTAGTTCTGCCAGTCATCCATTTATTCGGATTGATCTAAGTGCGGCTGTTCGCTTGCGCCGCTTAGGGTCCTTAGGGTATGCTAAGGGGCAGATGTAAAAAAACGACACGCGACTCTTAACTGAAGAAGGGACGACACCTGTGATTACAACGATTATTACCTTTATCATCGTCTTTGGGATTCTGGTCATCGTGCACGAGTTTGGGCATTTTTACTTTGCCAAACGCGGGGGCATCTTGGTGCGAGAATTCTCGATTGGGATGGGCCCCAAGCTGGTCTATCACCGGGGCAAAGACGGGACGACCTACACGCTGCGGCTGTTGCCCGTTGGTGGGTACGTCCGCATGGCGGGGGCCGAAGACGACGAAGAAGAGATCAAACCGGGGACTCCGGTCAGTCTTTACGTCGGCGCCGATAACCAGGTCCAACGCATTAACACGAGTAAAAAGTCAACGCTGTTCAACGGCATTCCCCTGGAAGTCACCGGCACGGATCTGGAAGATGAGCTTTGGATCGAAGGGTACGAAAACGGCGACGAGTCTGAGGTCAAACGCTATCCGGTAGCCCACAACGCCACCATCATCGAGGCAGACGGCACCGAACTGCAGATTGCGCCTAAAGACGTCCAATTTCAGTCAGCCACGCTGGGACGGCGGTTGATGACCAACTTCGCCGGGCCGATGAACAACATCTTATTGGCCATTGTGACCTTCATGCTGATGTCGTTCGTGCAAGGCGGCGTGGCCATGGGGACCAACCAGATTCAGGTCGCCAGCTCACCAATTTCGGTGGCCAAGAAGGCGGGGATTCAAAACAACGATAAGATCATCGCGGTCAACGGCAAGAAGACCACCAGCTGGACGGATCTCAGCACCGCCATCCAGCCGCGGGCCAACAAGAAGACCACGGTCACCATCCAGCGCGGCAAGACGACCAAACAGGTGACCTTGACGCCGGCTGGTCAAAAGTCTAACGGCAAGACCGTGGGGATGATTGGTATCACCCAGGCGCAAGATAAGCACGTGGGCGCTATTTTAGCCTCCGGATTTACCCAGACCTGGACCATGACCAAGGCGCTCTTTGGCGCACTGTGGCACATGGTCTCCGGGCACTTTAGTCTAAACGACTTGGGCGGTCCCGTGGCCATCTTTGCCACGACCTCGCAGGCGACCCAGTATGGGGCCGTCGGGGTCTTGAACTTCCTGGCATTTCTGTCGATTAACTTGGCAATTGTCAATTTACTACCAATTCCAGCCCTGGATGGTGGTAAAATATTATTAAACTTTATTGAAGCCATCCGGCGCAAACCACTTTCCGAAAATGTGGAAGCGGCGATTACGTTGGTGGGGGTAGGGTTCTTAGTTCTCCTGATGTTGTTAGTCACGTGGAACGATATTGAACGCTACTTCATTCATTAACAAATTCGGTCGTTACGAGAAGGGAATATTTAACTATGAAACAATCGAAACTACTCATTCCAACTTTAAAGGAAGTGCCGAATGGCGCCGAAGCTCTCAGTCATCAAATGATGTTGCGGGCCGGCTACATTCGTCAGGTCACGGCGGGGGTTTACGCCTATTTGCCATTGGCCTACCGGGTCTTAACGAACATCGAGACCATTATTCGTGAAGAAATGGCTAAGATCGACGCCGTGGAAACCTTGATGCCCGCCATCTTACCGGCGAGCCTCTGGCAGGAATCTGGCCGTTACGACACGTACGGTCCCAACCTGTTCAAGTTAAAGAACCGTCACGACACTGACTTTATCTTGGGTCCCACGCACGAAGAAACCTTTACCATGTTGATTCGTGATGCCGTGAAGTCGTATAAACGTCTGCCGCTGGTGATGTATCAGATCCAGCCCAAGTACCGTGATGAAGATCGTCCCCGTTATGGATTATTGCGGGGCCGGGAATTTATCATGAAAGACGGCTATTCCTTCTCAATCAACGACGAGGACTTAAACCGCATCTATGACCAGATGGAACAAGCTTACGAAAACATCTTCGACCGGGTCGGTTTGAACTACCGGGCCATCGTGGGTGACGGTGGGGCCATGGGTGGTAAGGATTCTAAGGAATTCTCCGCCATTGCCCCAGTCGGCGAAGATACCATCGTTTACTCCGATTCTTCCGATTACGCAGCGAACCTGGAAATGGCGAAGAGCCTCTTCATCAGTAAGAAGTCTCACGCCCAGCCAGAGGACCTGCAAAAGGTGGCCACACCGGGCGCCAAGACGATTGATGAGGTCGCTGACTTCTTTGATGTAAAGTCATCAGCGTTGGTCAAGAGCATGTTGTACGTGGCGAACAAGGAACAACCCGTGATGGTCTTGGTTCGTGGCGATCACGAAGTCAACGAGACCAAGTTAAAGAACTACTTGGACGCTGATTTCTTAGATCCAGCCACACCAGAAGATGCCCAAAAGTATCTGAACGCCAACTTCGGTTCCTTGGGGCCCGTGGGCGTGGGTGAAGACGTGAAGATCTTAGCCGACCAATATGTGGGCGACATGGTCAACGTCATCGTGGGTGCCGATGAAGACGGCTACCACTACTTAAACGCCAATGCCGGGCGCGACTTTAGAGTCGATGCTTACGCGGACTTCCGTGAAGTGCAACCGGGCGACCTGTCACCAGACGGCTCCGGTGTCTTGAAGTTCACCCGTGGGATTGAAATTGGTCACATCTTCAAGCTGGGGACCCGCTATTCCGATGCCTTAGGTGCCACGGTCTTGGATGAAGGCGGTCGGCAAAAGCCCGTTGTCATGGGCTCATACGGGATCGGGGTCAGCCGGTTATTGTCCGCCATCGCGGAACAACAAGCCGATGAAAACGGGCTGGTTTGGCCACGTAACATTGCGCCGTTCGATATTCACCTGGTTCCCGTCAACCTGAAGAAGGAAGATCAAGCGAACCTGACTGCCGAATTGGAAGACGAGTTAACCGCTAAGGGGTACCGCGTCTTGACCGATGACCGGAAGGAACGTCCCGGCGTGAAGTTCGCTGACTCAGATCTGATGGGGATTCCGGTCCGCATCACGATCGGTAAAAAAGCCGGTGAGGGGATCGTTGAAATTAAGATTCGCAAGACTGGTGAGACGGTCGAAGTAATCAAAGACGAAGTCGCAAGTACCGTCGAGATTCTGTTTAAAGATATTGACTAACCTCACCGTAAGGAAGTGGGCCACAGGGCGATTAGCCGGCGAGCGTTAAGGCAGATCACTGAATGATCCGGGGCTTGGATGGTTTGGTGATCAGTTCTAAGCGAAACCGGTTGCCTGTTGGCGTACGCTTCAGCTGCGTCAAGGTGACGTGAACGAGCCTGGGAGGTTTTCCCAGGCTCTTTTAGTCCCAACTGAAGGCGAATCATTGTGACTATGCGACTCCTGACGCTAGGAGTGGTTGGTGACCGCGTCATAGCGGGAACTGGCCGCCAAATATTGGGTCAGCCGTTCGACTCAGTTTCCGGGACCTACCAGTTGCACGATGAGGTGAAGTTCACTTACAATGGCAATTGTGGGTTTTTAACCAATCCAGGTATCAAACGATTGCTGAATGCTGAGATCACCACATTGCGTCGTCTTAGCCACTTTCATTTGAGCCGCAATTATTTTAGTTAGCAACACGTTTTAAGTAACGAAAGGAGTTTCCTCGTGGACGAAGATCGCCATGCTTTATTTGAAAAATTATTACAACAACTAGATCTGAGCGCTGCTGCGGAGCAACCGTATTTCCAGACGGCCACCATTGACCGGTTGACGGTTCATGAGCAGTCCCGGCGCTGGCACTTCTTCTTGAAGCTGCCTAGTTTAATGCCGTTCACGGCTTTCGTCGATTTCCATAACCATTTACAAATGGCGTTCAAAGATATTGCGCAGGTCGAGGCCACCTTGGAGGTGGATGCCGCCGAGCTAACCAACCGGGCGCTAGGCGATTACTGGAAATGGGTCGTTGAACACAGTGGCTTGACCAGCAATTTGGTCCAAGAACTGTGTCAGTCCCAGGTGCCGGAATTAGACGCCGACAATCGGGTTTTACTCTACGCCCAAAACGAAGTGGTCAAAGACTTCTTGGCCAATCAGGCCTTAGGACCGTTGGAAGCCACTTACCGCGATGCCGGCTTCCCCAAGTTCAACATTCGGGTGATGGTCGACGAATCCAAGTCCCAAGCCAAGATCGATGAGTTCAAGGCACGTCAAGAAAAGACCGATGCCCAATTGGCGCAACAGGCCGCCGCGGCCATTGAAAAGGCCAACCAGAAGCGGGCCGCCCAGGGAGATACCCCGGCCGCAACGGGTCCCACGCAGATTGGGAAGACCATCAAGGGCGATCAACCGATCACGCGGATGGTCGACATCACCCAAGAGGAACGCTCCGTGGTGGTGGAAGGCTACGTCTTTGACAAGGAAGTCCGCAAGCTCCGGTCGGGTCGCCAATTGTTGACCTTGAAGATCACCGACTACACGTCCTCTTTTGCCGTGAAGAAATTCTCACGCGGTGCCGAAGACGAAGCTCAATTTGCCGGGGTCGAAGAAGGCAGTTGGGTCAAGGTGCGCGGTAGCGTGCAAGAAGACACGTACATGCACGATTTGGCGCTCAATGCCTATGACATCAACCAGGTCAAGCACGCCACGCGCCAAGACACGGCACCGGCCGATGGGAAGCGCATTGAATTACATTTGCACACGTCCATGAGCCAAATGGATGCCACCAACTCGATTGGTGATTACGTCAGTCGGGCAAAGAAATGGGGCATGCCGGCTTTGGCCATCACGGATCACGCCGACGTCCAAGGGTTTCCGGCCGCATTTAATGCCGGGTCCAAGGCGGGCGTGAAGATGCTGTACGGGGTCGAGGCCAACCTGGTCGACGATGGTGTGCCGATTGGGTACAACAGTGCCCACGTGCCGCTAGACGGCGCCACCTACGTGGTCTTTGACGTGGAAACAACGGGGTTGTCCGCCATCTACGACAAGGTCATTGAACTGTCGGCCGTTAAGATGCAACACAAGAATGTGATCGACCAATTCGAAGAGTTCATCGATCCGGGGTTCCCGTTGTCCGAACAGACGACCAACCTGACCAGCATCACCGATGACATGGTGGCGGGATCCAAGTCCGAAGAAGAAGTCTTCAAGCTGTTCCGGGAATTCTGCGGCGACGCGATTATCGTCGGCCACAACGTGACGTTTGACGTCGGCTTCATGAATACCGGCTACCAGCGCCACGGCATGCCGGAAATTGCCAATCCCATCATCGATACCTTGACACTGGCACGGTTCTTGTACCCAACCCTCAAGAGCTACCGGTTGAACACGCTGGCCAAGCGTTTCCACGTCAGTCTGGAGCACCATCACCGGGCCGTTTATGATGCGGAATCGACGGGGCACTTGAACTACCTGTTCTTGAAGGATGCCGAGGACCGCTACAATATTCAGTACCATGATCAATTGAACGACCACATGACCGATAACGATGCTTACAAACACGCGCGGCCGAGTCACGCCATCTTACTGGCCCAAACGCAGGCGGGCCTGAAGAATATGTTCAAGCTGGTGTCTGCTTCCAACGTCGATTACTTCTACCGCGTGCCGCGGGTGCCGCGTAGCGTGTTAGACCATTACCGCGAAGGCATTTTGGTCGGCTCAGCTTGCTCATCTGGAGAAGTCTTCACCGCCATGATGCAAAAGGGGCAGGTCGAAGCTGCGGCCAAGGCCAAGTATTACGACTATCTGGAAGTGCAACCCAAGGCGGCTTACCAACCCCTGATTGATTCCGGCTTGATCGCCGATGAGGCCAATCTGGAAGAGATTGTGGGCAACATGGTCAAGCTGGGCCATGACCTCGATAAGCCCGTCGTGGCAACCGGTGACGTCCACTACCTGGATCCGGAAGACTTCATTTACCGTAAAATCCTGATCCACTCACAGGGGGGCGCCAACCCGTTGAACCGGCAAGAATTGCCCGATGCGCATTTCATGACGACCAACGAGATGCTCGACGACTTTGCCTATCTGGGGGAGGACACGGCTAAGGAAATCGTGGTTACCAACACGCACAAAATTGCCGACGAGATCGACGAGGTCCATCCATTGAAGGACAAGCTGTACACGCCGCGCATGGAGGGGGCCGAAGACGAAATTCGTCAACGGACCATGGACACCGCGCACGCGTGGTATGGTGATCCGCTACCAGAACTGGTGCAACACCGGGTCGACCGGGAGTTGAAGTCGATCATTGGTAACGGGTTCTCCGTGATTTATTTGATTGCCCAACGGCTGGTAGCCAAGTCTAATAAGGACGGGTACTTGGTTGGGTCCCGGGGGTCGGTCGGCTCCAGTGTGGTCGCCACGTTCACCGGAATTACCGAAGTGAACCCCTTGCCACCACACTATCGGTGCCCCAACTGCCAGTATTCTCACTTCTACACCAAAGGGGAATACAGCTCGGGATACGATTTGCCCGAAAAGAAGTGCCCGAAGTGTGGCACTTTGATGATCGGCGACGGTCACAACATTCCGTTCGAAACGTTCTTAGGGTTCAAGGGAAACAAGGTCCCCGATATTGATTTGAACTTCTCCGGGGACTACCAACCTATTGCGCATAACTACACCAAGGTCTTGTTCGGTGAGAAGAACGTGTACCGGGCCGGAACGATTGGGACCGTGGCCGACAAGACCGGTTACGGCTACGTGAAGGCCTACGAGCGCGATACCGAGCAGAACCTGCGTGGCGCCGAGGTCGACCGGCTGGCCAAGGGGGTAACCGGGGTCAAACGTAACACCGGCCAACACCCCGCGGGGATCATTGTTGTGCCGGACTACATGGACATTTACGACTTTACGCCGATCCAGTATCCGGCCGATGACCAAAATGCGGCTTGGCAAACGACCCACTTCGATTTCCACTCGATCCATGATAATATTTTGAAAATCGATATTCTGGGACATGATGACCCGACCATGATCCGGACCCTGCAAGATTTGTCCGGGGTCGATCCGCAAACGATTCCGATGGATGATCCTGGTGTTATGGCGCTGTTCTCCGGAACGGATTCCTTGGGAGTCACGCCCGAACAGATTCAATCCAAGACCGGGACGCTGGGAGTTCCCGAATTTGGGACGCGTTTTGTCCGGGGGATGTTGGAAGAGACCAACCCGCAGAACTACTCACAACTGCTCCAAATTTCTGGTCTGTCTCACGGGACCGACGTGTGGTTGGGTAACGCCGAAGAGCTGATCAAGAACGGGACGGCCACCATCGCCAACGTGATTGGGTGCCGGGATAACATCATGACCGACTTGATCAACTTCGGCTTGGATTCCGAAACGTCCTTCCAAGTCATGGAACACGTGCGGAAGGGCCGGGGGATCCCGGACGAATGGCAAGAAAAAATGAAGCAAACGGACTGCCCGGACTGGTACATTGATTCTTGCTTAAAGATCAAGTACATGTTCCCGCGGGCCCATGCCGCGGCATACGTGCTGATGGCCTTACGGGTGGCCTACTTCAAGGTCTACTTCCCGATCATTTACTACGCCGCGTACTTTTCCGTGCGGGCCGACGACTTTGACGTCGTGGCTATGGCCCAAGGGAAAACGGCGGTCAAGGCGGCCATGAAGGCCATCAATGACCAGGGGATGGACGCTTCCGCCAAGGACAAGAACCTCTTGACGGTGTTGGAATTGGCCAACGAAATGCTGGAACGGGGCTTTAAGTTCAAGATGATCGACCTGGAGCGGTCTGACGCTGCCGATTGGATCATTGACGGTGACACCCTGATTGCGCCATTCCAGGCCGCACCTGGCTTGGGATTGAACGTAGCCAAGCAGATTGTGGCGGCCCGTAACGACCGGCCATTCATCTCCAAAGAAGACCTGGCCAAACGGGGGAAGGTCTCCAAGACCATCATCGACTTCATGACGGAAAACGGCGTGCTGAAGGGCTTGCCGGATGAAAATCAGTTGAGTTTGTTTGATGATATGATGTAATAAAGAGTGGGCCAACAGGCGCTTAGCTGGCGAGCATTAACGCTGATAACCGAGCAATCCTGGGTTTGGATTGGTTGGTTATCAGGTTTAAGCGGAACCGGCTGCCTTGGCGTCCACGTTTCAGCCATTTAAAATTGGTGCAAAAGAGATGAGGACTACGGTCCTGGCCTCTTTTTGTCTCTCTCAGAATAATTGTTGCGTTGATGGCTGAAACGACCGCGGTTTTGCCTCCTTAGAATTGGTGAAACCAGGTGCCTGCGTCAGTCTGGAATCCTGCTTTGGGGATGGCCTGGATAGGGGTTACCAACTCATAATGAACTGATTTCCGTTACGGCCAACGCGTCATTCCCTTAGTCAGTAGCTAGATAGTTCAGTCACTGACTAATGATTACCCGTGATCACCCCCGCCAAATCAGCGTTTAGCCCAGGGAAAATAGCCGGTTGTAAGCTAACCGCCGATTAACCGGATTAGCGTCATGGAAACGCTTACAAAGTGGTTGAGATATGTTATACTTGAACCAAGGAAACGTAAACCATAAATAAACTTTAGCGAAAGCGGGTGTTCACCATGTTACGGCGGTTCGTGCGGTTACCAGATGGGTGGATTTTTCTGGCAGGTTATTGTTTGATTGGCTTAGGTTACATTTTGTTCGGTACATTGGCGAGCGTGGGGGAAGCTGCCTTTTTGGCTATGATCCTGGCGTACTTCGTGGTGGCATTCGTGCTGACCGTGATTAAGACGATCAGCCTGCGTTCCATGTCGACGACTCGCCTGAATTTCTTGGTTTTTGAGTTTATTACCATCGTGGGATTTGTTTTATTACTGTTAACTTGTGAGGCCTAGGCGGCAGAACGGTTGCAATCTCGGGGTTAGTGTAGTATTGTAGTACTTGTAGTTAAACTCGTTTTTTAAATGAGTGAGCAGTCAATGCTCACTCTTTTTAATGGATAAATGTAGGAGGCGGAATTCTTTGAGTACTGTCGTCGAGACCGTGACGGCCTTAGCCCAGCCAATCGTGGCGCATCATCAGTTTGAATTAGTTGACGTTGAATTTGTCAAGGAAGGCAAGAGTTGGTACCTGCGGCTCTACATCGATAAGCCCGGGGGCATCAACATTGAAGAATGTGCGATGGTCAGCGATGAGGTGTCTGAGAAATTAGACAGCCTCGATCCTGATCCCATTCCTCAAGCCTATTTCTTAGAAGTATCCTCACCGGGTGCTGAACGACCACTGAAGAAACCAGCTGATTTTGAAAAAGCCGTGGGGGATTACATCCACGTGTCCCTTTACCAAAAGATTGGTAACAGCAAGGTTTACGAAGGAACGTTGGACTCACTGAGCGCTGACAGCATGGAATTGACCGTGAATCTGAAGGGTCGCATCAAGACCTTGACGATTCCACGCGATGCCATTGCCCAAGCCCGGTTAGCCATCAAGTTCTAAATAAGGAGCGAAACAACACATGAGTAAAGAATTATTGGGTGCCTTAGACGTTCTGGAAACGGAAAAAGGCATCGACAAGCAAATCGTCATTGACGCGCTCGAAGCAGCATTGGTGTCTGCATACAAGCGGAACTATGACCAAGCCCAAAACGTGGAGGTCAACTTCGACCAACGTAAGGGTGACATTCACGTTTTTGCCGTGAAGAAAGTCGTTGACCAAGTCTATGATTCTCGGCTGGAAGTCAGCTTGGATGAAGCACTGACCATCAACAAGGGCTACGAAATTGGGGATGACATCAAGTTTGAAGTCACGCCTAAGAACTTCGGCCGGATCGCTGCACAGACGGCCAAGCAAGTCATCTTGCAACGGGTCCGTGAAGCGGAACGCAACATCATTTACAACCAATACAGTCAATACGAAAACGAAATCGTGACTGGGGAAGTTGAACGCCAAGATTCACGGTTCGTTTACGTGAGCTTAGGTAAGGTCGAAGCCGTTATGGGTCGTCAGGATCAAATGCCAAACGAAACTTACCGGATCCACGACCGCATCAAGGTTTACGTGACCCGGGTCGAAAATGCCACCAAGGGTCCGCAAGTCTTTGTCAGCCGGACGCACGCCGATTTATTGAAGCGATTGTTTGAACAAGAAGTCCCAGAAGTTTACGATGGGACTGTGGAGATCATGGCAATTGCTCGTGAAGCTGGCGACCGGGCCAAGGTAGCGGTTCGCTCCAACAACCCCGATATCGATCCTGTGGGGACCACTGTGGGACCACGGGGACAACGGGTCCAAACCATCGTCAACGAACTCGGTGGTGAGAACATGGATATCGTGGAATGGACCGATGACGAAGCCAAGTTCATTGCCAACGCCTTGAACCCCGCCGAAGTCTTGGATGTCATCTTTGATCCGAACAACGAACGCGCTTGCGAAGTCGTTGTGCCGGATTACCAGTTATCCTTAGCCATTGGGAAGCGGGGCCAAAATGCCCGTTTAGCCGCTAAGTTGACCGGTTATAAGATCGATATCAAATCAGAATCCGAAGCATCTGCTATAATGGAAGCTGATCAGGCCGCTGACGAGACTGCCAGCGATGACAGTGCCGCGGATGCACCGGTGGCAGACGACACGACCACTGACACTGCCAGTGACGAAACGCCAGCTGATGCCACTACGGCCGCAACGCCTGAAGACGCTGCGGACACGACTGATGATGGCGCATCATCGACCGCTGACGTTGCCAGCGACGCAACTACTGACACGACTGATAACGGCGACGACGCCGAATAGCGTTGCGCTAAAGGAGGGTTAGGTCCATGAAACAACGGAAAATCCCCATGCGCAAGGATATTGTGACTGGGGAAATGGCACCGAAGAAGCAATTGGTCCGGGTCGTCCGGAACCAAGCGCAAGAGGTCAGCATTGATCCGACCGGTAAGCAGTCCGGTCGGGGCGCATACATTAGTTTGGATGTCGCCATTGCCCAAAAGGCCAAAAAGGAACGGACCTTTGACCACGCCTTTGGTGTCAAGATCGATGACCAATTCTACGACGATTTGATTGCGTACGTTGATCATCAACAAGCGCGGCGGGAATTATTTGACAATGACTAATTTCGAGCGCGCTTTACAATTATTAGGATTGGCGCGGCGAGCAGGCAAACTGGTCACCGGCGAATCCTTTGTCCTAGCCGCTGTGCGGGATCACACGGCACGACTGGTATTTTTAGCCAGTGATGCCGGTAAGAGTAGCCAAAAGCAATTCCGCGATAAGACAGCGAGCTATGACGTGCCATTGAATGAATCATTTACCAAAGACCAGCTGAGCACGGCCATCGGGTCGGCGCGCACGGTCATTGCAATTACTGATCCGGGATTTGTCCGGAAGTTACAACAATTACTTGAGTAGCCACCTGACGTTCTCGTGATCGGTAGAATATGAAGGAGTGTGAAGATATGGGGAAGAAGCGAATCTATGAACTCGCCAAAGAAATTAACGTCTCCAGTAAACAGATCATCGACAAGGCCGCTGAAAAGGGCTTTCCGGTGAAAAACCACATGTCAACGCTCGGCGAGAACGAAGAACGTCAGTTACGGGCTGCTTTTCAGTCCCACGGGAAGACCCAGTCGCACCCCGAAAAGGTGCAAGCGGCTCGGCCGGCTCGAACCGGTAACCAAACGGACCACGCCACCACGCACAAGCGGGAGACGGGTCAGTCACAGACCACTGCCGGTCGCAATCAGCAGCAGAACCATGCTAGAAATGATAGCCATCGGCAGCAGCAAACTGCCAATGGTAACCGGAACCATAACAATGGTAATGGGGGCAGTAATCAGAATCACCGTAACAACAATAAAAATAACAGCCAGGCTGGAAGTCATCGTGAACAACACAATTCCGGCACCGGCAGATTTGGTGGAAGCTTGAATAATAATACAAACAATAGTAACGGCCGGCGTGGTAGCAACAATGGCAACAGTCGTGGGGGCCGGAATAACCGGAACAACCGCAATAACCGCCGCCGTAATAACAACAATAATAATCGTTACAAGAAGAATCAACGGATTAAAGACACGAACCAGCACAAGGGTGCGCCAGAACGGAAGAACAAGGCTTTACCAGAAGTCTTAGTCTATAGTGATGGTATGAACGCCCAAGACCTGGCCAAGATCTTACACCGTTCTTCAGCTGAAATCGTGAAGAAGCTCTTCATGTTGGGCGTCATGGTCAACCAAAACCAATCCCTGGATAAGGATACGATTGAAATTCTGGCCGACGACTACGGCATCCAAGCCAAGGAAAAGGTTGAAGTCGACGTTTCCGATATCGATAAGGCCTTCGACGCGGAAATGGCCAACAAGGATCACCAAGTTTCACGGGCTCCCGTCGTCACGATCATGGGGCACGTTGACCACGGGAAGACGACCTTGCTGGACCACTTGCGGCATTCACACATTACCGAGGGTGAAGCCGGGGGGATCACGCAAGCCATTGGGGCTTACCAAGTCCACTACAATGACAAGCTGATCACCTTCTTGGATACCCCAGGACACGCGGCCTTTACCGAAATGCGGGCGCGTGGTGCGGAAATCACCGACATCACCGTGCTGGTGGTTGCGGCCGACGATGGGGTCATGCCACAGACCATCGAAGCCATTCACCATGCCAAGGCCGCTGGTACGCCAATCATCGTGGCGGTCAACAAGATCGATAAGCCGGGTGCTAACCCGAACCACGTGATGGAACAGTTGACGGAATACGAATTGATTCCTGAAGACTGGGGTGGCGACACCATCTTCGTTGAAATCTCCGCGAAGTTTGGCAAGAACATCGACGAATTGCTCGACATGATCTTGTTACAAGCCGAAGTGCTGGAATTAAAGGCCAACCCTGAACAAAACGGTGCCGGGAGTGTCATCGAAGCCCGTTTGGATCAAGGAAAGGGTTCCGTTGCCACGCTGTTGGTTCAACAAGGGACCTTACACGTCGGTGATCCAATCGTTGTCGGCAACACCTTTGGACGGGTCCGGACGATGGTCAACGAACGTGGTCGGCGCATCAAGGACGCCGTGCCATCAACGCCTGTTGAGATCACGGGGTTAAACGACGTGCCAGAAGCTGGGGACCGGTTCGTGGTCTTCAATGATGAAAAGACGGCGCGGGCTGCCGGTGAAGAACGGGCCAAGGAAGCCTTGGTCAAGGAACGCCGCAACACCAGCCACGTCACGTTGGACAACCTGTTTGATTCCCTTAAGGAAGGCGAAATGAAGGAAGTTGACGTCATCATCAAGGCTGACGTTCAAGGTTCCGTTGAAGCCTTAGCTGGAAGTCTGAAGAAGATCGATGTTTCCGGTGTCCGGGTCAACATCATTCACTCTGCCGTAGGGGCCATTAACGAAAGTGATGTCACCTTAGCGGAAGCTTCAGATGCCATCATCATCGGGTTCAACGTGCGGCCAACGCCACAAGCACGGGCCCAAGCCGACAGCGACAAGGTCGACATTCGGCTGCACAACGTCATCTACAACGCCATCGATGAAATCGAAACGGCGATGAAGGGGATGCTGGAACCGACCTACGAAGAACAAATCATTGGCCAAATCGAAGTGAAGGATATCTTCCATGCTTCTAAGGTCGGGACGATCGTCGGTGGGATGGTTACCGAAGGCTACGTGACCGCTGACAGCGACGTGCGCTTAATTCGTGACGGCGTGGTCATTTACGAAGGTAAGTTAGGTAGCTTGAAGCGTTTCAAGGACGACGTCAAGCAAGTTAAGATGGGTTATGAATTAGGGTTAACTATCGAGAACTATAACGACATCAAGGTAGGCGACGTGATCGAAGCCTACGTGATGAAGGAAGTTCCCGTTAAATAAATAATCGGAGGCAACTGTCATGGCACAATATCGAGTTGGCCGGTTGGAACAAGAAATCCAACGGGAAGTTACGGATATTCTCCTCAAACGGGTCCGCGATCCACGGGTCGAGGGCGTGACCGTTACTGGGGTAGAAGTTACCGGTGACTTACAACAGGCAACGATTTACTACAGTATCTTATCCGATAAGGCGTCATCCGCAGAAAAGACCCAACAAGGATTGGACAAGGCGACAGGCCTGATCCGTTCCGAACTGGGTTCTCGCCTGAGCATCTACAAGACGCCAGAATTGACGTTTGAACAAGATTCCTCAGTGCGCTACGGTAGCCACATCGATGAACTGTTAAATGAATTACACCACCGCGAGTAATCGGGGTAGGCGAGGTGTTGGTCAGCGATGGCCAGCACCTTTTTTGGGTCAGCTTGTCGGCAAGATTAGTCACATCCCGTTAGTCTGTGGTAAAATATAGGCTATTCTGTGCGATGACAGCTGCGTTATACGGTTACCGAAGCAAGGGCTAGCTGCCCGGCCAATTGTGTCCGCCTGTTGCCTGCGGTCTCTAGGTTTTACCTGCAGCATGGTAGAGGCTCCTGGCCGCACTGTCGGTTCCAGTAGTGGTCAAATCCACTACTGCGGTTAACCGATTATGTGATGACGTTAATTCTGCGGCTATGTTTGGTTGTGCTCAATCCCGCCGGAGGAGGCCAGAGGTGTCCCCCATAGCAAGCGGAATCTCTGGCAGCCGCAGGCACTGGTTTAACTATGCAATTGACCTAAAAAGAAACGAGTTCACAAGTAAGAACGGAGGAACCGGAATGGACGGGATTATCCCTTTATACAAAGAACGCGGCCTCACCAGCTTTGATTGCGTGGCCAAACTGCGCCACATTCTGCACACCAAAAAGGTCGGCCACAGTGGGACGCTCGACCCCAGTGTCGATGGCGTATTGCCCATTTGCATTGGCTCGGCGACCAAGGTCGTGCCGTACCTCATGGCTTCTGGCAAGGTGTATCGCGGTACCGTGACCCTGGGACTGGCGACGACCACGGAGGACCTAGACGGTGACGTTGTGGAACGGCAGGCGTTGACACGGCCCTTTACGTTGGCGGAACTGACGGCGGGGACGGCTCAATTGACCGGGACCATTCAACAGACACCGCCGATGTATTCCGCTGTCAAGGTGCGGGGGCGTAAGCTGTACGAGTACGCCCGCGCCGGGGAAACAGTGGAACGTCCGACCAGAACGGTGACGGTCGATCACTTTACCTTGCAAGATGCCGGGACCTTTGACGCCGAGGCCGGGACCCAAACGGTGGCCTTTGAAGTGGGCTGCTCGAAGGGGACTTACGTGCGGACGTTAGCGGTCGATTTGGGTCGGCTATTGGGTGTGCCGGCCGTCATGGCGTCATTGACCCGCCAACAAAGCGGCGGGTTCACACTGGACCAAGCGGTGACGTTGGATCAGGTCGCAGCCGCCATGGCCGCCGAGGACCTGACGACCATTTTGCGGCCCATCGATTATGCCCTAACGGCGTATCCACACGTGGCGTTGAGCGACCGCGTTTGGCAGCTGGTTAAAAATGGCGTCTTCTTGACGGCCGCCGAGCTCGATGGGGCCACGGCCCCGGAAGTCGCCTTGACCTATCAGGGAGCGACCAAGTGCCTGTACCAGTGGTCCGAAGAAAAGCAACAATATAAGCCGCTAAAAATGTTTGCGGTGAACTAAGTTTTGAGAAGAGGAATTTCCAATGGAAGTTATTCACATACACCACCCGTTAGATGCACGGCAAATTCCCGATGAGCCAGTGGTCTTGGCCATGGGCTTTTTCGATGGCGTTCATCGCGGGCACCAAGCCGTGATCAACCGCGCCAAGGCGCTCGCGCAAGCCAAGGGCGTTAAATTGGCGGTCTTGACCTATGATCACCATCCCGCGTTGGTCTATCGGCCACTACAAGCGGATGACCAAAAGTATTTGAGTCCCATCAACCGTAAGCTCCAACAGCTGGATCGGTTGGGGGTCGACCGGGTCTTTTTGGTCAACTACACCGGTGAGTTTGCGGCCCAGACGCCGCAGGAATTCGTCGACCATTACTTGGTGGCGTTCCACACGGTGGCGGCTGTGGCCGGATTTGACCACACCTATGGCAAGAAGGACGTGGCCAACATGGCACACCTCCCTGAGTACGCCCAGGGGCGCTTTGACGTGGTCACGGTGCCCGAAGAAGCCAGTGGCGACGAAAAGGTCAGCTCCACGCGGATTCGGACAGCCATGCGCGCCGGGGACGTGGACCTGGTGAATCAATTGCTGGGGTACACGTATCGCTCGACCGGCCTGGTGGTGCACGGCGAGGCCCGGGGGCGGACTATCGGCTACCCCACGGCCAACGTGATGGCGCCGCAAGACGAATGGATCCCAGGTATTGGCATTTACACGGCCCGGTTGAAGGTTGGGGCCATCTGGTACCCTGGGATGGTCTCTGTGGGCCGCAACGTGACCTTTGGGAATGACCGGCCCATCACGGTCGAAATGAACCTCCTGGACTTCCAGGGCAACCTGTACGGCGAGCCGGTCGAAGTCGAGTGGCACCACCGGTTACGCGGTGAGGTCAAATTCGCCGACGCCAACGGCCTAGTCGCCCAGTTAAAACAAGACGAAGCGGATACGCGGGCCTATTTCCAACAGGTCGCCACGCGTGAATCGTAAACTGAAGGTTATCAATTGAAACTATTGTGATTGTGCAACCCATAGCATCAAAAATAGGCGATTTCAGCCTCACAATGTGAGCTGGCCGCCTACCGTTCGCCAAATAGGGGTTGGAACGCTGGGGGGACGGGTCGAGCCAAAGGGCGGTCTCGCCGCCTCGCTTTGAGCCAAAGAACACGTCTCAAAGCGGCCTCGTAGCCGAAACGTGCGCCAACAGGCAACTGGTTCCGCCGATTTTAGGTGTCAGAACACTGTCATTATGGCAATCAGTGTGTTAATTTCAGGTTCAACCTTCAGTCATAAATTAGTTAAAGGACTTAGCCAACTCGTTACGGGGCGACTAAGTCCTTTTTGCGGGCTTCGAAGCAACCACGCTGACAAATGCCGATGAGTGATGATTAATCGGTAGAGAGTATCGAGCAGGGAGCACTGATGAAGTGGTAATTCCTCGCACCCGATAAGGCGGTCAGTTGCCACAAGCGCCACTGAAAACGCTGTATTCTAAGCGAATTCTAAAAAATTAGCACTTAATGCCAACGATTGCTAAAAATTCTACCAGATTTCTTGACTTCAAAACCCGGTTTTGCTACATTATATATGTGACTTAGCACTTGTGTTGTTTGAGTGCTAAAAAAGGGGTGATTGTGATGCTTTCAGAAAGACAAATGATGATTCTGCGAGCCGTTGTCCGCGACTTTACCAACACTGGTGTGCCGGTGGGGTCTAAGGCATTAGCCAAGCAGTTACCCATCCACGTAAGCTCAGCGACAATTCGTAATGAAATGGCGGCGTTGGAAGAACAGGGCCTGATCAAAAAGACCCATTCCTCTTCCGGTCGGATTCCTTCGGTTGAAGGGTACCGGTATTACGTTGACCATTTGGTAAAACCCGATCCGCTACGACCCAATGATATTGACGTGATTCAATCCTCGTTAGGCGGCGATTTCCACAAGATTGACGAAATTATTTCGCAATCGGCCACGATTTTGTCTAACCTGACGAGTTACACCGCGTTTACGTTGAAGCCGGAATTAAAGGATAGTCGGCTCAGTGGGTTCCGGTTGGTCCCACTCGGTAAGCGGCAAGTGATGGCCATCCTCGTCACCGATAGTGGTGATGTGGAGAACCAGACCTTTGACGTGAGTGAGTCCGTTACCGGCGATCAATTAGAGGCCGTCGTTCGGCTGATCAATGATCAGTTGGTCGGGTTGACGCTACCAGAAGTGGTTCAAAAGCTGCAGGCGGACATTCCGATGAAGATTGCCAACTACCTGCAGAGTCCGGAAGGTTTTCTGGATATTTTCGGCGACGTTTTGACGCGAGCCGCCCAAGAGCGGTTTTACGTTGGTGGTCGCTTGAATCTATTGAACTTCTCGCAGGATAGCGATGTTGATTCACTGAAGTCGCTGTATTCATTGATCGACAAGACCGATGATATCGCCAACGTCTTGGGGCAACCGCGGGACAACATTTCCGTGCAAATCGGTAATGAAATGACCAACGATGCCTTGAGAAACTTCAGCCTGATCACCGCCACCTACGACGTGAACCAGCATGGTAAGGGTATGATCGCCATTTTAGGGCCGACCCGCATGCCGTATTCACGGATGTTGGGAATTGTCGGTGCGTTTCGTGAAGAGCTCGCGAAGAAACTGTTAGATTACTATCGGTTCTACGACGAGTAAAGAAAGGGAGGTTTTTTATCGTGGCTGACAAGCAACAACCATCCACTGATGATGAAACTGCGGCAAAGGCCGCCACTACAAAGCAAGACCCAGACAAGACTGAGCAAGCCACACCGGCGGACGCAAAGCCCGCTGACAAGCCCAAGCCAACGGTCACGGCAGAGGCTTTAGCTGCCGTTCAAAAGAAGGCTGACGACTTTGAGGACAAGTACCTGCGTGCCGAAGCGGAAGTGCAAAACATGCAGACCCGTTACCAAAAAGAACAGGCCGCGCTCATCAAGTACGATGGTCAGCAACTCGCTAAGGATGTGCTCCCCGTGATCGATAACCTGGAGCGGGCCTTAGCGGTCGATGCGACTGACGAGACCAGTAAGCAGATCAAAAAGGGTGTGCAGATGACCTACGATCACATGGAAGACGCGTTGAAGCGTAATCACGTGACGGAGATTGCTGCGCTGGGTCAGAAGTTTGACCCAACCTTGCACCAAGCGGTTCAGTCGGTTCCCGTTTCTGACGGCCAAACGGCTGAAACGGTGGTCAACGTGCTCCAAAAGGGCTACCAACTCAAGGACCGGGTTCTCCGGCCTGCCATGGTTGTCGTGGCGCAATAAATTTATAAATAAAAAACTAAAAAAAGAGGGAATTTTTGATGGCAAGTAACAAGATTATCGGGATTGACTTAGGGACGACCAACTCAGCCGTTGCCGTTCTTGAAGGCAGTACGCCAAAGATTATTGCGAACAAGGAAGGTGCCCGGACGACACCATCCGTTGTTGCGTTTAAAGACGGTGAAACCCAGGTCGGTGAAGTGGCCAAGCGCCAAGCAATCACCAACCCAAACACGATTTCATCCATCAAGAGTCACATGGGTGAAGCTGGCTTCAAGGAAACCATCGATGGCAAGGATTACACGCCAGAACAAGTTTCCGCAATGATCTTGCAACACTTGAAGTCGTTTGCTGAAGACTACATTGGTGACACGGTCGACAAAGCCGTCATCACGGTGCCAGCTTACTTCAACGATGCCCAACGGCAAGCTACTAAGGATGCTGGGAAGATTGCCGGCTTGAACGTTGAACGGATCATCAACGAACCAACGGCCGCAGCCTTGGCTTATGGCTTGGACAAGCAAGACAAAGATGAAAAAGTCATGGTCTATGACCTGGGTGGTGGGACTTTTGATGTCTCCATCCTGGACTTAGGTGACGGGGTCTTCGACGTGCTGTCAACTAACGGGGATACCCATTTAGGTGGGGATGACTTTGACCAAAAGATCATGGACTGGCTGATTGCCGGATTCAAGGATGAAAACGGCGTTGACTTGTCCAAGGACAAGATGGCCGTTCAACGGTTAAAGGACGCTGCTGAAAAGGCTAAGAAGGACCTCTCTGGGGTTACCGAAGCACAAATCAGCTTGCCATTTATTTCTGCCGGCGACAATGGCCCACTGCACTTGGAAAAGAGCTTGACGCGGGCGAAGTTCAACGAATTGACGGCTGACCTGGTTGAAAAGACCCGGATCCCCGTTGAAAATGCGTTGAAGGATGCTGACTTACAAGCTAGCGACGTTGACGTTGTTATCTTAAACGGTGGGTCAACGCGGATTCCAGCCGTGCAAGAAGCCGTTCAAAAGTGGACTGGTAAGGAACCTAACCACTCCATCAACCCTGATGAAGCCGTTGCCTTAGGTGCCGCCGTTCAAGGTGGGGTCATCACCGGTGACGTCAAGGACGTTGTCTTACTGGATGTGACGCCATTGTCCTTAGGGATCGAAACCATGGGTGGGGTCTTCACCAAGCTGATCGACCGCAACACCACGATTCCTACCAGCAAGTCGCAAGTCTTCTCAACCGCTGCGGATAACCAACCAGCCGTTGATATCCACGTCTTACAAGGTGAACGGCCAATGGCTGCTGACAACAAGACGTTGGGTAACTTCCAACTCGCTGATATTCCAGCCGCACCTCGTGGGGTTCCTCAAATCCAAGTAACGTTTGATATCGATAAGAACGGTATCGTTAACGTTTCTGCTAAGGACATGGGCACCAACAAGGAACAAAAGATCACCATCAAGAGTTCCGACGGCCTGTCCGATGAAGAAGTCGACAAGATGATGAAGGAAGCTAAGGAAAACGAAGCTGCCGACAAGAAGCGTAAGGAAGAAGTCGACACCAAGAACGAAGTCGACCAATTACTCTTCCAGACCGACAAGACGTTGAAAGACGTTAAGGGGAAGGTCTCTGACGACGAAATCAAGAAGGCCGAAGATGCACGTGACGCCCTGAAGAAGGCCCAAGAAGCCAACAACCTGGACGACATGAAGAGCAAGAAGGATGACTTGAACAAGATCATCCAAGACCTCTCTGTCAAGTTGTATCAACAAGCCCAACAAGCGCAACAAGCTCAGGGCGGTGCTGATGGTGCTGCTGGCCAAGCTAGCGGCGACGCTAAGAGCGATGGCAAAGACGGCGACACCGTTGATGGGGACTTCCACGAAGTTCACGACGACGATAACAAGTAATTGCCCCGTTTCACTTTAAGAGAGTGTAGACAAGAAGTCAGAGTCCCTGGGGCTTTGGCTTTTTGTTTCGAGTATGCTATTCTTACTAGTAGCGAAAAATATCGGGTTTGATTGGGAGGAAAAAGATGGCGGAAACGGACTTATATGGCGTACTAGGCGTCGCAAAAGATGCCAGTCAAGCAGAAATCAAAAAGGCCTATCGGAAATTATCAAAGAAGTATCACCCAGACTTAAACAAGGCACCGGACGCGGCGGAGAAATTCAAGGCCGTGCAGGACGCCTACGATGTGTTGGGCGATGAACAGAAACGGGCCAACTATGACCAGTATGGTTCCGCAGACGGTGCTCAAGGCGGCTTCGGTGGCTTTGGCGGCGGTCAACAGGGCGGTTTCGGCGGCTTTGGTGGCGGCGGTGGCTTCGACGACATCTTCAACCAATTCTTTGGTGGCGGTGGCGGTCAACGCAACCCCAACGCTCCTCGGCCAGGTCGGGATCTTCAGTACCAGATGGACTTGAAGTTTGAAGAGGCCATCTTTGGGAAGAAGACCAAGATCAAGTACAACCGCGAGGCCCAATGCCACACCTGTGGCGGTAATGGCGCCAAGCCAGGGACGTCACCAGTTACCTGTCACCAGTGTGGCGGGTCAGGTTACGTGACGACTGAAACCAACACGCCTTTGGGCCGGATGCGCAGCCAACAACCGTGCCCGGTTTGCCACGGTACGGGTCAAGAGATCAAGGAAAAGTGCCCAACTTGTGGCGGTTCTGGTCACGAAGAAGAACGGCATGAAGTGGAAGTCACTATCCCAGCTGGGGTCGATGACGGCCAACAAATGCGGTTGCAGGGTCAAGGTGAAGCTGGCCAAAATGGCGGTGGCTACGGCGATCTGTTCATTATCTTCCAAGTAGAACCGAGTCGTGACTTCCGCCGCGATGGCACCGAGATCTACTTTGATCAAGACCTGTCCTTCATTCAGGCTACTTTGGGTGACGACGTGACGGTCAAGACGGTCCACGGGGATGTCAAGTTGAAGATCCCTGCCGGCACGCAGAGTGGGACGACCTTCCGCTTAAAGGGCAAGGGGGCGCCACGCTTACGTGGGAATGGCAACGGTGACGAACATGTCACGGTCAAGGTCTTGACGCCCAAGAACCTGAACAAGGGTCAACGTGATGCCTTACGAGACTTTGCGAAAGCCAGTGGTGAAACGGTTACTGGCAGTGGCAAAGGAAACTTATTTAACAAAATGCGCGATAAATTCAACGAAAATTAATCGTGTGATAAAAACGTGTATATAGTTGATATATCAGGGTTGCTGAAGGTTTTCAGCAACCCTTTTTTGGACCCAAAAGGACCATTTTGCCAGGTAAATGAAAAGAAAGAATTAAGGTTGAGTGAGGTTGTTTGCAATCCGGATTTGGCAATGATATTCTCAAAACATAAGGAGCGTGGTTGGGACCACGAACTCCGCTCTTAGCTGAGTCGATTCGTCGGGGAAGTTGCTGGCTTAGTTAAGGGGATGTACGGACGTCGACTTTGGGGGCGAATCGGTCGACAAACTTTGGGGGTGAATTTCATGAGAGCAAAGTGGCTGGCGATTTGGCATCAGCCAGTGGTCGCGTTTATTGGCTGGACCTTATTCTACTTTGTAATTTTGATGGCATTAGTTTATTTATATGGATATAGTGGCTTGAATAGTTCGACATTTATTTACAACGAGTTCTAGTTGCGGGGGCAACGAACTTATGAATCAGTCGGAGAGACAATCTTTGGGGGGACAGAGTATGATTAGAGACATGATTACGGCCATGGATCACTGGGCGCTCCAAGACCCGGAACGGTTAGCTTACGATGATCTGGGGCACACGAACACTTACGGGGATTTAAAGCAGCGTTCAGACGCGTTAGCAGCGCATTTGGATAAAATGAATTTACCCGCTCACGCACCGATCATGGTGTATGGCGGCCAAACCTTTAACATGATGGCGACGTTCTTAGGGATCGTGAAGAGTGGCCACGCGTACGTGCCCATCGACACGCATTCACCGGTGGAACGGCTCACCACGATCAATGACATTGCTCAGCCGGCCGCCGCAATTGCAGTGAACGACCTGCCGACGACGCTAGGCGCCACGCCGGTCATTGACGCCGAGACACTGAACACGATTTTTGACCAACACGTCGATTATCAGGTAACGCATCCGGTAAGCGGCGACGACACGTATTACATCATCTTCACGTCCGGTACGACCGGAAAGCCCAAGGGGGTCCAGATTTCGCACACCAACCTCCTGAGCTACGTCAACTGGATGTTGAGCGATGATTTCAAATTACCACAGACACCCCGGACGCTCTCTCAGGCGCCATACTCGTTTGACCTCTCCGTGATGGACTGGGGACCGACGTTGGCCAGTGGGGGCACGCTGGTGGCCTTGCCGAAGCAGGTCACGGATAACTTCAAGGATCTGTTTGCAACGTTACCGACCTTACAGCTGAACGTCTGGGTTTCCACGCCGTCCTTCGTGGACATTTGCCTGATGGAACCGACCTTTGACGCGAGTCATTATCCGAACCTGAGTCGTTTCCTCTTCTGTGGGGAAGAATTGACCCACGCGACGGCGGCGACCCTGCATCAACGGTTCCCACAAGCGCGCATTTTTAACACCTACGGGCCCACGGAGACCACGGTGGCGGTCACGCAAGTCGAGATTACCGAACGGGTGCTGGCAGATTATCCGCGCTTGCCGATCGGCTATGTCAAGGATGACACGCACATCACAGTGGTGGACGAGCACCTACATCCGCTACCGGCGGGGACGGAAGGCGAACTGCTGATCAGTGGGCCGTCGATGTCCAAGGGCTACCTGAACAATCCGGACAAGACGAAAAAAGCCTTCATCAAGATGGCGGGCCAGACCGTTTACCGTTCCGGAGACTTAGGGGTGCAACTGGATAACGGCCTGATCATGTATCGGGGCCGAACGGATTTTCAGATCAAATTGCACGGGTATCGCATCGAGCTGGAAGAAGTCAATCATTACCTGTCACAAGAAGATCACATTCAGGTCGGGGTCGCGGTGCCACGCTATGACCGCAATCACAAGGTGAGTCAGTTAATCGCCTGGATTGTGCCGGCAACACATGACTTCGCCAGTGAATTAGACTTGACCAAGGCGATCAAGGAGAATTTACAGGGTGGCGACATGATGTCCTACATGATTCCACAGCGATTCGTTTACAAGGAAAGCCTACCGATGACCCCCAACGGCAAGGTTGATATCAAGTCTATCATTGCCGAGGTCAATCACTAATGTTGTCATTTGAACCGTACGGCAACCCAACGTATTTCGCCTTGTTGGGCGTGGCGTTACTGCCACTGATGATTGGTCTTCTGTACGGCAAACGGTCACGCCTGTACGAAACGTTGATCTCAATCTTCTTTCTGGTCTTAACCTTTGGTGGTCCGAAATGGGCCCAAGGGGTGGCCTTGATCATCTACATTTTGTACGAAGTGGCGTTGACCTGGGGGTATGCCGTTTATCGGAAGCACCAAAATTCGGGACCAATCTTTTATCTAATGGTGATCTTGGCCATCGCCCCGTTAGCCATCGTCAAGGTGACTCCGGCCGTGGAAAATGGCCAGGCGTCGCTGATTGGGTTTCTGGGGATCAGTTACCTGACGTTCCGGGCCGTTCAGACCATGATGGAAACGCGGGATGGCACGCTGAAGGATTATCAAGTCATGACCTTCCTGCAGTTCATGCTGTTCTTCCCGACCATCTCGTCCGGGCCTATCGACCGCTATCGGCGTTTTGAAGCTGATTACCGTTCGGTGCCGGACCGTGAGACCTATCTGGGGATGGTGCAAAAGGGGATCCGCTACATCTTTGTAGGGTTCTTGTACAAGTTTATCTTAGCGTACTACTTTGGCACGATGCTGATGCCCAAGCTACAGCTCATGGCGATGCATGCCCGCGGCGGGTTCTTGGATCTGTCCTGGCCGGTACTGGGCTACATGTACGCGTACAGCGCCGATTTGTTCTTTGACTTTGCTGGGTACTCGTTGTTCGCCGTGGGGACGTCTTATATCATGGGCATCGCCACGCCAATGAACTTCAAGCAACCGTGGCGCTCACCGAACATCAAGGACTTCTGGAATCGTTGGCACATTACTTTGTCCTTTTGGTTCCGGGACTTCATCTACATGCGGTTGGTCTTTTGGTTCATGAAACACCGCATCTTCAAGAAGCCGACCACTACGGCTAACGTCACTTATATCATCAACATGTTAGTCATGGGGTTCTGGCACGGGGTCACGTGGTACTACATCACGTACGGCTTGTTCCACGGGTGCGCCTTGGTCATCAATGACACTTGGCTGCGCTACAAGAAAAAGCACCGTGCCAGCGTACCACACAACGGCTTTACGCAAGTGTTTGCCATCTTCTTGACGGCAAACATGGTCTGCTTCAGCTTCCTGATCTTCTCAGGACTGCTGGATAAATTATGGTTTCACTAATTAAGAATAGGGTTTTCAATTTCATTTAGGGGGAAATTATCATGGATATCAAACAAACTGTATTGGACATTTTAAACGACTTAACGGGGAGCGACGTTAGCGGCGCTATGGACGACAATCTGTTCGACAGCGGCCTGATGGATTCAATGGGGTCTGTCCAACTGTTATTACAACTGCAAAGCCAGTTAGGGGTCAACGTGCCTGTTTCCGAATTTGAGCGGTCAGAGTGGGACACGCCCAACAAGATCGTTGCGAAAGTCGAAAGCCTGGCCTAGCCAATGGCAAAGCGTTTACTACGGATCTTTGGTCCGTTAATACTCGCGGCAATTCTGGTTTTTGCGGTGCTGGCCATGCCGGTGACCCTGGGCTTTAGCCACGTGAGCGCGGCTCGAGAACGGAAAGCTGCCGTCTCCTTATCACCCAACGTCTTACGGGGCAAGCACATGAAAGAAGAAGCGCTCAAGGACGGGTACGTCCCGTTCTTTGGGTCTTCCGAATGGTCGCGAATCGATCCCATGCATCCGTCTGTGCTGGCGCAAAAGTACCGGCGTTCGTATCGGCCATTTCTCTTGGGGGCCCGGGGATCGCAATCATTGACGCAGTACTTTGTGATGCAAAACATTCAAAGTGAGCTGCGCAATAAAAAAGCGGTCTTCGTCATTTCACCCCAATGGTTCGTGAAGGACGGGACGCGCAAGGATGCGTTTGGCTTTTACTACTCGCAATTGCAAACGGCAGAGTGGTTGACTCACTTCCGTCACGACGCAATCGACCAGTATGCGGCCAAACGGCTGTTACAGATGCCAGTCGCCAAGTCCGATCACTTCATTTACGCCGCCTTACAACGGGTGGCCAAGGGTGAAAAATTGACGGACTTCCAGCGCTTCTATCTGCAGACGCGCAAGAACATGTTGACGCAAGAAGACCAGTTCTTCTCCGGCATCGACTTACCATCGCAAAACCTGAACCGAGTGAACCAGCAAGCCAAGCAGTTACCCACTCATTATTCCTACTCGGCACTGGATGCACTGGGCGGTCGGTTAGGTAAGGCCGCCACGAGTGATAACCGATTCCACATTAGCGATAAGTTCTATCATCAAGGATTGCAAAAGGAACTGAAGACCGGTAAGCTCAAGAACTTCCAAAAGGACTTGTCCTACACGAAATCTCCAGAGTTCGCCGACTTTCAGTTGTGCCTGGACCAATTTGCCCGGCTGAATACCAATGTACTGTTCATCATTCCGCCAATCAATGGCAAATGGCAGAAGTACACGGGCTTATCAGCCACGATGCTCAAACAGTTTGACCGCAAGATCCATTACCAATTACAGTCACAAGGGTTCAACAACATTGTGGACCTCAGCAACAAGGGCAACGTGCCGTACTTCATGACCGACACGATCCACTTGGGCTGGCGCGGCTGGTTGGCCGTCGATCAACGGGTCAATCCGTTCTTAAGCAAGCACCAAAAGCAGCCACATTACACCATCAGTGATAAATTCTATTCCACCAAGTGGCAGAACCTATCACCGACTGATTTGACGCAATACGAAGCAGAAACGAAATAGCGTCACGAAGCAGGCATTCTCATAGGAGGGGCCTGCTTTTAGTTTGTGCTTCACCCAGATGGTTGGTATAATTGTCAAGAATGGCGTTTAAGAAAGTAGGAAATCAACATGGATCTTGAGAAATTAAAAAACCATCAAAAATACATTCGGAACTTTTCCATCGTGGCCCACATCGACCACGGAAAGTCCACGATTGCGGACCGTATCTTAGAACTGACCGATACGATCTCCAAACGCGACATGCAAGATCAAGTGTTGGATAACATGGACCTTGAGCGTGAACGCGGCATTACCATTAAATTAAACGCGGTTGAATTGACGTATCACGCCAAGGACGGCCACGACTATGAATTTCACCTGATCGATACGCCCGGGCACGTCGACTTCTCCTATGAGGTCTCACGGAGCCTGGCTGCCTGTGAGGGGGCCATCTTGGTCGTCGATGCGGCACAAGGGGTCGAAGCGCAAACGCTGGCCAACGTTTATTTGGCGTTGGATGATGACCTAGAGATTGTGCCGGTCGTCAATAAGATTGACTTGCCCGCCGCGGACCCGGATAAGGTTAAAAAAGAAATTGAAGACGTGATCGGCCTAGATGCGTCCGATGCCGTCTTAGCCAGTGCCAAGCAGGGCATTGGGATTCCCGAACTGCTGGAACAGATCGTCCACAAGGTGCCCGCCCCAACCGGTCAATTGGATGCGCCGTTGAAGGCCTTGGTCTTTGACTCCGTTTACGATGATTACCGTGGGGTCGTACTGAGCGTGCGGCTGTTTGAAGGTACCGTTCAACCGGGCGATAAGATTCGTCTGATGAACAGCGGGAGTGAATACGAAGTCACCGAGGTTGGGGTCAACTCACCCAAGCCAATTTCGCGAGACTACCTGATTGCCGGTGACGTGGGTTACATCACGGCCAGCATCAAGGACATCACGGACACCCGGGTCGGGGATACCGTGACCAATGCGGAAGACCCCGCCGAAAAGGCCTTGCCGGGTTACCGGGAAATGAGTCCCATGGTCTACGCCGGGCTGTATCCCACGGACAATGCCAAGCTGAACGATTTGCGCGAAGCCTTGGAAAAGTTGAAGTTAAACGATGCGGCGTTGGAATTTGAACCCGAAGCCTCGCAGGCCTTGGGATTTGGGTTCCGCTGTGGCTTCTTGGGGATGTTGCACATGGATGTCATCCAGGAACGGTTGGAACGGGAATTTAACCTGGATCTAATCACTACGGCGCCATCGGTTACGTACCACGCGTACTTGACCGATGGGGGGATGACAGAGGTCGAAAACCCTGCAGAAATGCCAGAAGCCTCAGCCATCAAACGGATCGAAGAACCCATCGTGAAGGCGACCATCATGGCGCCTAACGAGTACGTGGGCGCGGTCATGGAACTGTGCCAACACCGCCGGGGACAATTCCTGACGATGGAATATCTGGATGATTACCGGGTCAACATCATCTATAACATGCCGCTGTCAGAAATCATCTTTGACTTCTTTGACAAATTAAAATCCAGCACGCGCGGTTACGCATCACTGGATTACGAACGCAGTGGCTACCAAGAAGCCGACCTGGTCAAGATCGATATTCTCTTGAACGGTGACAAGGTCGATGCTCTGAGCTTTATCGCGCACCGCATCTTCGCCGCTCAACGGGGTCGTGAGATTGCCTCACGGCTGAAGGGCATCATCCCCCGGCAAAACTTCGAAATCCCTGTCCAAGCTGCGATCGGCGCCAAGATCATTGCCAGAACCACGATCAAGGCCTACCGCAAGGACGTGACCGCCAAACTCTACGGGGGTGACCGTACCCGGCGGATGAAGCTGTTAGAGAAGCAAAAAGTCGGCAAGAAACGGATGAAGGCTGTTGGGAAGGTGGATATCCCGCAAGAGGCGTTCATGGCCGTTTTGAAGACTGACGAGGATGAAACCAAGTAATAAACACTGATATAGCATCATTTGCACCATTCGTTAGGTTGTCATTCGATGCCTAGTGGGTGGTGCTTTTTGGGTATTGCCCCATTTAGAGGACAAGCGGGACCATGGCCGCCGCTACTATGACGATTCCCCGAAGGCGTGATTGAGATAACTTGAGATTTTGTTGATACGCTTCTTACCGTAATCACTGAGCGGAAAATGAAGTGACTTAACAGCGGAGCCAATTTCTTGTGCAATGCGTATTTAATGTGTATAATATCGGCAATAGGTAAAGAGGTGGGGCGTATGCCCATGAAGCCGCGACAGATGATTAAGCTACTAAAAGAAATGGGTTCGTTGAAAAATCGCAAAACGGTTCATCACATTTGAAGCTCTACAATCCTCAAAGCAACGTGACGGTGATGGTGCCAATTCATGCGAAAGAATTGGGCAAAGGGCTGGAACGGGCGATTCTACGGGAAGCCAACGTTGAGAGACCATCGTGAAAAGGAGACCGATGATATGAAAAAAGACAGGGTCATTTATCCAGCGATTTTTAGTCAAGATGGGGATTATATTTTTGTGCGGGTTCCTGATCTTCCGGGGGGATTTACCCAGGGCAATGATGCGCTGGACGCTGTAACCATGGCGGAGGATTTGATTGGTAACTTGCTGGAAGACCAAACGGCATATCCCAAGCCGTCTAATCCCAAAGATATTGCCCTAAAAGACGGTGAATCCCTGGTCTACATTTCCGTGGATTTAGCAGAATTTCGCCTCAAGTACTCCCGGACGGTGCGCAAGAATGTGACAATTCCTGAATACCTGAACGTGATGGCTAAGGAACGGAAGATCAACGTCTCTCAGGTTTTGACGGAAGCGTTACGTGCAAAATTGGAAGTGTAGTTTCAGGTGATGGTTCATGAATTGGCTGTACGACAAAGGATACTGAACAAAATGGCAAGCGAGATGACCATCAGCTCCTGCTGTCGGTGAGTGCCACGTGTATTTGGCGGGGCTCCCGTTTGTTTAGAAACCGACCTATCCAGCCAAGTCCCAGCGCGTGCGCTCAGCGCTGCCAGATGGTACGCTACTAGTATCTTTATAACTGCTGGCACGTGCTGTTGAAGGGGGCGGACCCAATGACGAAAGGATTGGCGTTTCAGTTTCATAACGGACCGATTGGTTTCTTGGATCACCTATCGCAAGTAATTGATGACCTGGACGATACGGATATTGAATTATTGGAGCATATTTGCAACTGGTCGTGGACCAACGACTGCGTGATTCCAGCCGGGGAGCTGGCGATGTCACCGCAAGAAGTGGCACTGCGACTGAATAAATTAGAGGACTTGGAATTGATTGATTTGGGTGTCCGGGTACAGGCCTAATGAAAAGGACCAGGGTGGCGTTGTTATCGTCATCCTGGTCCTTTATGTCAATAAGCCAGCGTTACCGCTGACCGTGAGATGCTTAATTAATTATCCGCCAACCTATTCGCGTTCTGCATCTTCTGCGAGCTCCAACCAGATGGTCAACGGTGAGGGGATGTAGTCCGGCCACTTTTCCATCTTGGTGGCGCAACGGTCGAGCAGGTGGCTCTTGCCATCCGTGGCGAGGTCTTCGAAAACTGTGAGCGCCTGGACGTTGTCTTCCAAGTCGACCTTGAGTGTCGAAGCGCTGTGCCGCCATTCCTCCACCAAGTCCTGATAAATGACGATGCGGCGGGCCTGCAGAATCGTGTAGTCGACACCCTCCACGTGTAGTTGCTTCGTGAATAAATCGTATTCATCAAAGACTGCTGTTTGCGCCCGTTGCCAATCCGTTTCCGTAAATTCCTGTTGTTCTTTCATCTTCGTCGACCTCTAGATTCACTAAAAATAAGTTACGTTTAAAACTTTTAGAATTCCCGTGCTATCTTAAGAAAATCGTATCTCTAAATAGTATAGCATTTTCAGCCCAAATGGGTAGCCTCATTTTACGACGTGACGGGGCATTAGCTATGAAAAACCGCCTGTGGCCTCAGGGCCGCAGGCGGTTTTTCATGATTAGTGACCGGCTATTTTTCCCAGCCGCACAACGTGTAATGATGGTGCTTGGCCCATTTCTTGGTCACGTGCTTGAGCTTGCCGGCGTGGTTCAGTCCGCGGCAGGTCTTACTGTAGTGGTAGCGGTGACCGTGGTTCGGGGCAATCCAAACCTTCGTGGCCTTGGCTTGGGCAGTGGGAATGGGGGTGGTCAGTGGTTCAACGACGCCGCCCAACGTAAAGGTGACGGCAATGATGGCAACTGCTTGGCGCAGGTGTTTCATGGTGAAAGGCCTCCTCAAAGGGTGTCCTCAGCTTTTAGCGTCTTCAGGATTGGACCAAGTCTAGCTGGCGTGACTGTAGCCGGTGGCGTAGTCAATGGTGTAACCGGGTTCGACGTTAAAAATATAAACGTTGAAATGCACCGCGTTCGACCCCAACGACTGTGCCCGCATGTGCACGCCGCGGGCGACGAGTTCGTTGCCGCGAAAGACTGGCGTGACGGTGTAGCGGACGTAATGGGACTTGCTGGCGTGCAGGTAGGTGGCGATGTCCATTTCGTTATGTAACATCAGTGGATTGTTCAAGGTGCGCGTCCCGGTCATCAAATTTTTCGGATTGTTATTTTGGCCGGTAAATTGGTAACCGATGAGATGGCTGCGGTTGTAGAGCCACCCGTGATGTGTCCGCTTATTGTGCCAACCGGTGGGGTCGACGGTAAGAGCTTCCCGCTGGGCGGTCGGCATTAAGGACTGGTTCAACAGTGCCGCGGCGCCCGTGACGCGATTTAAACGGTCCAGGGCGTGATAGGTCTGCCAAGCCCCGTGGGCCTTAGACAATTGTTTAGCTGAGAAGCCGGGGTCGTTGTGATTCAGGGTGATTTCTTGTTGGCCCGCGTAAGTCCGGTTAGCCAACTTAGGCTGAGACGGGGTCTGTTTTGCGGTAGGCGTCTTGGCCCGTTGCTTAAGCTTGGCTCGTTTATGCGCTAGGCTCTGCTGGTCACTGGCCAATTTGGCAGCCGTCGCGGAATTTTGGCGTTCTAATCGGCGGGCCTTTTGCTGGGGTCGGTGGTCGTAAACGACCTTGGTGCTGGTCTGTTTGGCGGTCGCACTGGTGTCATTGCGTGCGCAACCACTTAAGCCAACGACCCCGAGACTGAGTAAGGTAAGGGTACTGATCAGTAATTTTTTCATCTTAACGGAGCGCCTTTCTGTAGCCGGCGGCCTTGGCCTGAGCTTCCGTCTGGAAGTAAACGGCATTGCTACTGTTCATGTGGTAGCCGGCCTGACCGGAAACGTGATAGATTTTAGAGTTCTTATTGCCAATGATTTTGCCGGCGCGTCCGGTCGTGACGTCCCCCTTAGCCGTGGTGTGGCTGCTGGCCGTGTGCTGGGTGCGACTGACCTGCGTGGCACTGCTGGTCTGGGCGTGACTGGCCTGGCGTTGACTGGCCGCCGCTGCCTTAGCGGCTTGCTTGGCAGCGGACTGACTGCTAGCGTGTTGGCTGCTGGCCAGTCGACTGCTGCTAGCTGCTAGTGAGCTGGATTGGGCGGCGAGCTGGTCGCTACTGGCGGCCTGCTGGCTGACCAGGACTGCCAAGCGACGCGATTCGGCGCGGGCCTTGGCCAGTCGCTGGGTGCCGACGCGCACCGTTTTGGTCTTAACCGTGTTGGTAGGTTGGCTGGCGGCCAATCCGCCGACGCTCCCCAGTAACGCTAAGCCTACCAACACGCTGCCCAAGAGGCGGCGACGTCGGGGCCCCTTGAAGGCCCAGTAGGCGGCACCGCCCCATAAGGCGAGCCATAGAATTGCAAAAAGCATGAGTTGATCTTCCTCCCCGTGATTTGCCACTTTAGTCATCATGATTGTTTCCTTAAATGGTGTGGGTCCATCACTAATTCTATGAGAAGGTCCGCGGTGTCGCAACCCTTAAAGTTAAAATTTTTGAAAGATTCAGTCAGTTCACGAAAAAATGGCAGTTTAAGCCGTACGCCCACTGGGACAAAAAACGCTGGCTTACCCACAATCGTGGGGAAACCAGCGTTAACGTCGTTTTTATCTGAGGGTTGACAGACGAGAATCAGCTAGAATTGTGGCCTCATGGCCGAAACGTGCGCCAACAGGCAGCTGGTTCCGCTTAACGGTGCTAGACAAATCATCCAGGTCCGGGATTATCCGCCTAGCACCGTTAATGCTCGCCAGTTAACCGCCTGTTTAGGCGGCTGAACCCATAATTAGCGAACTCTCAGCTACGGTAGTGCGTGTTAGTAACAGTTGCCTTAACCCCAGGTGGTAACTATAGTGACGACTGGCCTATCATTAACACAGTATTGCTGATAGCCGTCAACCTTGCCGGAGGCAGCCAGGGTGGAGCCAGCGAACCGGAAGCCCGCTTCTCAGGCTGGAGGTGTTCCCCAGAGCAGGCGGAACCCTGGCTGACGCAGGCGCCTGGTTTCACCAATTTTAGGTGTCAGAATACCGTTATTACGGCAATTAACCTTTCAACCTTCAAATTTTTACTTGTCCTGTTTCTTCAATAATTCAACGATTTCTTGCAAATACTTTTCTTCTTGCGTAGGCGTCGGTTCGCTGGGTTCCTCGGCCGGCTTGGCCAAGACCTTGTTGATCAGCTTGATCAACAAGAAGACCACGAAGGCGATGATTAAGAAATTAATCACGGAATTGATGAACGCGCCGTAGCGGAAATGTGCGCTGCCGACCGTCAAGACCAGGTTGGAAAAGTCGATGCTACCCACGAAGATGCCCAGCAAGGGGTTGATCAGGTTGGTGACCAACGAATTAACAATGGCGGTGAAAGCAGCCCCGACGATGACCCCAACGGCCAGGTCCATGACGTTGCCGCGGGCGATAAATTCTTTAAATTCTTTTAACACGAATGAAGTGCCTCCTCGAATGAGATTTAAGTCTATTCTTAACGATTTTGTTATAAATTGCAACCAAAACGCGGAGTGGCGTTTCAGGTGAAAGCTGCTCCCATTTGTATTAAACTAGAGGTAAGTTAATGGGGTGAACGCTCACGTCATGACGAAGTTATGGTGGCAATGAGAAAGGGGTACAAGATGGCAGCGATTAAATTAAGCGACGTCTTGGTGGCACACTTGAAACAGCGCCAGCTGGCGGATAAGGAACTCGTGTTGATTACGGATGATGGTGGCGGCAAATACTCCCTGCAGGGCGGGGCGTGCACGATTGGGACCAACTTCACGCTGATCGTTTTGGACCAGCCAGATTCAGACTATGCGGTGCCACTGGAAAATGCGGCGGGATTGCATCTGTGGACCTCGCCGTACGACCTGGTCTTTCTCGAGACCGGGGTGGCCATGGATTACGGGCAAGGCCAAATTTCCTTGAAAGACGACGCCCACGTGCTGGACAACGCGGTCCAAATTGCGGACGGCGCCACGGTCCTGGCAGCCTTCGACCGGGGGCTGACGGCCAAGGGCACGTCTTGTTAGACTGAAAAACTGGCCAATCACGAATTTCTCCTGATGAGATGGTTTCATAAATGGCCAAAGTACGGTACAATATGTAAGTGGTTTCATAATGGTTATTTTCCGCAGACCAGTGCTTTCATGAATTGTGAAAGCGCGGCAACGTAAACGTTTTGCTTGCATTCTCTGGGGAAATCAACTATTATCAATTATTGATACATTTTAATGGGTACGGCAACCGAAACGGCCTAGCGTCGTTGCGTCAGCCTAGTAGATTGTCATGATATAGGAGGTGATTACCATGCTGAGTCGAACGAAAGAGTTTTTACGACAACACAATTATCGTTATGAAAAGTCGTATATTCGGCCATTGATGGCGCCAGAGAGCGTCTACGTCTTTAAATTCGGTCAAGAAAATTCGCTCAATAATCGGGTAATCATTCGTTATGGTCACACGTGGACCGGCCGTCAGCGAATTAACGAGATTGATTTGCGGCTGCACAAGCAAAAGCATCCCCGTGTGTTTCAAAATGAAGCGGATATGTTAGATTACTTGGAAACGCACCTAGCCCAGCGCGAGCAACGTCGTGCGGACCACAAGGACGATGCCGAGAAGGTCTAAGGCCGTTTAAAATTTAGGTTATCTTTAGTGGTGAGCTCAGAACAGCGATTGTTTTGGGCTCTTTTCTTATACAAGAGTGGGCCAAAAGGCGATTAGCCGGCGAGCATTAAGGCTGATAACCGAATAATCCTGGTCTTGGATTGTTTGGTTATCAGGTTTAAGCGGAACCGGCTGCCTGTTGGCGCACGTTTCAGCTATGTAAAAGTGAAAGTCCAGTTGCCTGTTGGCGCACGTTTCGGCTATGTAAAGGTGAAAGCGGAACAAGCCTGAGAGGTCCCAGGCCCACGTTTCAATTCAAAGCGAGGCGTCGAGACGACCCGTCCGCCCCAGCGTCACAAGTTGTATATTGATAATGAATCCAGCCGATTGCCACCGTTCAACCTTCAGTTGGCAATAAGTTGACCGTGAGTTTGGCTTTTCCGGGGCATTTCCTCTATAATTAATAGTAGACGTTTCTATCGTGGCATTTGCCGATAAAAACTGACTGTCAAGGACGAAACGGGTTGCCTGGGGGTACACGTTTCGCCCGTCAGTACACCAACAGTACCATCTTAAAAACTACCTGCAAACCCTTATGAGGAGGACCAATACCTATGCAATGGACCGAAGTCAGTGTCATTACTACCAACGAAGCCGTTGAGGCCGTTAGTAACATCTTACAGGAGGCTGGGGCCAGTGGTGTGAAGATCGAAGACGCCGCCGACTACGCCAACCTCAAGCCGGGTAAATATGGTGAGGTCGTGGATCTGGCCACGATTCCGCACCGGACCAGTGGCGCGGAGATCAGCGCCTACTATCCCGAGACCATTTTTGTCCCCGAAATCTTACCGACCATCAAGCAACGGGTCAGCGACTTGACCAAGTTTGGCTTGGACCCGACACCAGGGACCGTTACGACCAAGGCCGTTGACGATGAGAGTTGGGCCACGGCTTGGCAGAAGTACTATCATCCCGTGCGGGTCACGCGGTATTTGACCGTCAGTCCCAGTTGGGAGAACTACCAACCGGCTCAACCCGACGAACACGTGATTCGTCTGGACCCAGGGATGGCCTTTGGGACCGGGACACACCCGACCACGCGGTTATCTCTGACAGCGTTAGAAATGGTGGTTCGCGGTGGCGAGACCATGTATGACGTAGGGACCGGTTCTGGGGTCTTGAGCATCGCTGCCAAGTACCTGGGTGTCAAGCAGATCACGGCCTTTGACCTAGACGAGGTGGCGGTTCGTTCCGCTAAGACTAACCTGGACTTGAACCCGGTGGCTAAAGACATCGTGGCCAAACCCAATGACCTGTTGAAGGGGATTCACCAACCGGTCGACTTGGTCGTGGCCAACATCTTGGCCGAGATCATCTTGCCGTTGATCCCTCAGGCTTGGGAGAACCTCCACGATGGGGGCTACTTCCTGACATCTGGCATCATTGCCGACAAGCTGGCTGAGGTCGTGGCTGCTCAGGAAAAGCAGGGCTTCATCATTGATAACATTTTACAAATGAAAGATTGGCGCGGGGTGATCGCGCACAAGCCCACGGAGGATGAATAAGGTATGCAACGGTATTTCTTAGACACAACGGTCCACGACGGTGAGCGGATCAGCCTTACGCCGGCCATTTATCATCACTGGGTCACGGTGTTGCGCGCCGAGGTCGGGGCACAAGCCGAGTTCGTGGATGACACGGCCCACCTGTTTCACGGCAAATTACTGACGCTAGACGACCCGGCCACCGTGGCCTTAACTGCGGTGCCGACGCCGTCAGTGGAACTGCCGGTTGACGTGACGATTGCCTGTGGGTTGCCCAAGCAAGAAAAGGCGGAGTGGATCACACAAAAGGCCACCGAACTCGGGGTCACCCACATCATTTTCTACGGGGCAGACTGGTCGGTCGCCAAGTGGCAGGGCAACAAGGTCGCTAAGAAGGTGACGCGCTTGACCAAGATCGCTCACGGGGCCGCAGAACAGGCCCACCGGTTGAAACGCCCCACGGTGAGCTACGCCAAGAACCTGGCGGCAGTGCTAAACGCGCCCCATGACGTGGCTGTGATGGCCTACGAGGAATCGGCCAAGCAGGGGGAACAAAGCGCCTTGAACCAACAGCTCCAGGCCGTGAAAGCCGGTCAACAGCTCCTGGCCATCTTTGGCCCCGAGGGCGGCATCAGCCCGGCCGAGGTCACGCAAGCGCAGGCCGCTAACGCCACGCTGGTCGGCTTGGGACCGCGAATCTTGCGGACGGAAACGGCCCCGCTGTACTTCTTGGCGGCGGTCTCCATGGTTCTAGAGCTCCAACAACCCAGATAAGTGGGTGAAATCTAGGCGGAAACATGCTAAAATAGTTGCAATTATTAAGAGAAATGGGTGACAGGGATGGCATTTTTAGAAAAAATTGGCTGGCGCTACTGGCTCATCGCCGTCGTCATGGGCGTGGGGTTGCCCGCGTTAGCAACGTTAATCGGTCTGGATCCGGTCATACGCTTTGGCCTGTGGCTCGTCTTGATCAATGGGTGTTTGGCCATTGCGGTTGGTCGGGTGATTGCCCACAAGCGCCAACCGGGCTGGTGGCTGTTGATTTGGCCCGTGATTTATTTACTCGGGGCGCTGTGGTTCTTGCCGCGGTACACCCGGTATTTTGCCATTGTTTATGTGTGCCTGTCTTACCTGGCTTACGGGTTGACGCAAGCGAAGATTGAATCGAAATCATAATTTAAAACTAAGGGTGGTGGCGTCCATATGACCAAAGAACGTGTCTGGACGGCTGAAGAAGTAATTGCCAGAGTCGGTAAATATATGAATGCGGAGCACGTGGAGATGGTGGTCAAAGCCTGTCATTTTGCGACGATTGCCCACCAGGACCAAATCCGGCAGTCTGGTGAACCCTACATCATGCACCCGATTCAGGTGGCGGGAATCTTGGCTGACCTGAACATGGATCCCGAAACGGTGTCCGCCGGATTTCTCCACGATATCGTCGAGGACACGGGCGTCACGTTGAGCGATGTTCGCGAACTGTTCGGCGATGACGTCGCGTTGATCGTCGATGGCGTGACGAAGCTGGGGAAGATCAAATACAAATCAAACAAAGAACAGTTGGCGGAAAATCACCGCAAACTGTTGCTGGCGATGTCCAAGGATATTCGGGTCATGATCGTTAAGTTGGCCGACCGCCTGCACAACATGCGGACGTTGGAACACCTGCGACCGGACAAGCAACGCCGCATCGCCAACGAAACGCTGGAAATTTATGCGCCGCTGGCCGACCGGTTGGGGATCAGTACCATCAAGTGGGAACTGGAAGACATTTCACTGCGCTACCTGAACCCGCAACAGTACTACCGCATCGTCCACCTGATGAATTCACGGCGGGACCAGCGGGAACAATACATCGCTGGCGCCATTCAGGATATTAAGGAATCAATCAAGGATTTGAAATTGGATCCGGAAATTTACGGCCGGCCGAAGCACATTTATTCCGTTTACCGTAAGATGAAGGACCAACACAAGCAATTCAGTCAGATCTATGACTTGCTGGCGATTCGGGTCATCGTTGATACCATTAAGGACTGTTACGCGGTGCTCGGGGCCATTCACTCACAATGGAAGCCAATGCCCGGGCGGTTTAAGGACTACATCGCAATGCCCAAGGCCAACATGTACCAATCCCTGCACACCACGGTGATCGGTCCAGAAGGCAAACCGCTAGAAGTTCAGATTCGGACCAAGGAAATGCACGCCGTGGCTGAATACGGGGTTGCGGCTCACTGGGCTTACAAGGAAGGCGTTACGGACAAGGTCCAAGAGACCAATTCCGGGGACAAGTTGAACCTGTTTAAGCACATCATTGAGCTGCAAGAAGACACTGATGACGCGTCTGATTTCATGGACAGTGTCAAGGGTGAACTCTTTGGTGACCACGTCTACGCCTTCACGCCCAAGGGCGACGTGCTCGAATTGCCGAAGGGAGCTGGCCCGTTAGATATGGCCTACGCCATCCACACCGAGGTCGGACACCACACCACCGGCGCCACCATCAACGGCAAGATCGTGCCGCTGAACTACGAGATCAAGAACGGGGACATCGTGGATATTCGGACCTCCAGCAGTTCGGCCGGTCCCAGTCGTGATTGGCTCAAGCTGGTCTCGACGCGGCGCGCCCGCAACAAGATCAAGCAGTTCTTTAGAGCCGCCGATCGGGAACAAAATATCGTTTCTGGCCAAGAAGCCGTGGAGCACACAATTCGAGACCTCGGGTATGATCCCAAGGGTTTGATGACCAAGGACAACCTGGACAAGGTTACGGCCAAGATGCACTATCAACACGCAGACGACCTGTTGGCAGCCATTGGCTTTGGCGACTTGCAGCCACGAGGCGTGGCCAACCGGTTAACGGAAGGCGTCCGCAAAGCCGAAGAAGACGAACGGCGCCGCCAAGAAGAACGTGAGCTGCTGGAAGAACACCAGACCATCAAGAACGATGCCGAAAGTGAAAAGAAGGACCGTAAGCAGGGCAAGGACTCCGATGGCGTGGTCATCGAAGGGGTCGACAACCTGTTGATTCGGTTGAGTCACTGCTGTTCACCAGTACCAGGTGACGACATTGTGGGGTACATCACCAAGGGTCGCGGGGTCTCCGTCCATCGCAAGGATTGCCCGAACGTGCGCAATGCCGAGAAAAATGGCGAGCGGCTAGTTGATGTGCGCTGGGGCAACAAGGCCGGCGACAAGACCAACTACAACGCCGATATCGAGGTCCAAGGTTACAACCGCAACGGCTTATTGAACGACGTCTTACGGACCATTAACAACAACACCAAGTACCTGACGTCGATCAACGGCAAGGTCGATCACAACAAGATGGCGACCATCTCCATTAGTCTGGGGACCCGTGGTCAAATTGAACTGCAACGCATTTTAGATAACATCAAAAATATTCCGGACGTCTACGTCGTCAAGCGGGCGTTCCATTAAGGACGGGAACAACCATGCGAGTTTTGTTACAACGAGTTAGACAGTCAAGCGTATTAGTCGATGGTGCTGTGAAGGGCGCCATTGCCCAAGGCTACCTGTTGCTGGTGGGTGCCGAGGATAGCGATACCAGCGAACAGGTCGACTACTTGGTACACAAGATCACCAAGTTGCGGGTCTTTGAAGACGAAGCGGGCAAGATGAACCAAAGCATCGAAGACGTCGATGGCAGTATCTTATCCGTTTCACAGTTTACGCTGTACGCCAACACTAAGAAGGGCAACCGGCCCAGCTTTGTGGCGGCCGGTGATCCGGCACACGCCGAAAAGATTTACAACGAATTTAATGAAAAATTGGCCGCAACGGGCCGGCACGTGGAGACGGGCGTCTTTGGCGCCGACATGCGCGTGGCCTTGATCAACGCCGGTCCCGTGACGATTTGGTTCGACACGGACGACAAATAAGGCACACGAAAACGAGAGTGGGTCAAAAGGCGATTAGCCAGCGAGCCTGAAGGCCGATAACCGCATAATCCTGATTTTGGATGGTTTGGTTATCAGGTTTAAGCGGAACCGGTTGCTTTTTGGCCCACGTTTCGGCTAGGTAAAGGTGACGCGTGAACGAGCCTGGGAGGTTTTGTCTCAGGCTCGTTTTTTTAAGGAGGACACCCATGCGATATCAACAGTTATTTTGGGATTTTGACGGTACGCTGGTCAACACCTATCCGGGGATGGTCACGGCGTTTGGCGAGGCCTTGGAAGCGTGCGGCGTCAATAACTTTGAACTGGATGAAGAAGAAATTTATAAAGCCATGCGCCAACACAGTCTGGGCAGTGCGCTCCAACGCTTTACGGCGGAGTATCGCTTGAACCGCGACCGTTTGGCCAAGGTTTACCAAAAACAAGCGGCCCCACGGCTAAAGGATGCGGCGGCCTTTCCGGGCGTGGCAGACTTACTGGCGGCGGTCGTTGCGGCCGGTGGGCGGAACTTCTTGTTGACGCACCGGGACCATCACGCCATGGACCGGTTGTCGCAGCTGAACCTGGCGCAGTATTTCACGGGAGCGGTCACGGCCGATGACGACTTTCCGCGCAAGCCCGATCCCACCAGTTTACAAGCCTTGATGCACCGCTATGACGTGGACCGGCAGACGGGTCTGATGATTGGCGACCGGAACCTAGACGTGCAGGCGGGACACCGCGCGGGGATGGCTGGGGCCTTGTTTGACCCCGAGCACCTGATCGTGGATGAAAGCCAGCCGGAGATTCGCGTGATTCGCTTTGCGGAGTTGCAGGCGTGGCTGTTTGCGGAATAGAGATTGAATAGATGTTAGCTGACCCCAATCTGGATTTGCTAATAACCTGTTTTTAGAGGCAAGCGGAAATTTATTGACTTTGTGAAGAGAAACGGATACTCGATTTGGTGAGTAGCCGTTTTTTTATTTTTAGCAAGGGACAATTTTGAAAAGCTGCTGGTGATAGGTGGTTGACAGTTAATTCATAGCCCGTTATTATGAGGGCAAATAGTGATTGTGAACTAATTAACAATAGTAATTTACTTAGCTACACTTCAAATTTCACAATCTATTTTATGTTGTAGAAGTGGCTTTTGGAAGGAGCGAGTTACAATGACAAACCGTTTGGCAAATAAAGTTGCAATTGTAACGGGTGGTGCAGCCGGAATTGGTTTGGCAACAGTGAAAGATTTTCTTGATGAAGGTGCACAAGTTATTTTCACGGATATCGATGCTGAGAAGGGACAACAGGTTCAAAGGGATTTAGCGGACAAAGCGATTTTTGTTCAGCAAGATGTTTCGCAAGAAGATGATTGGCTTAAGCTCATTGCGCGGGTACAAAAGGATTTTGGGACGCTGGATATCTTGGTTAATAATGCAGGTGTCATGCCGTCAGTTAAACCAATCACGGAAATTACAACTGCTGAATTTCAAAAACGTTTGGATGTTAATTTAACTGGCACCTTCTTTGGTACAAAATATGGAATGAACATAATGAAGGACCATGGCGGCGGTTCGATTGTGAATATCTCCTCACTGGGGGGCTTGCGTGGTATTGCGACTGCCGCAGATTACTGCGCTACAAAGGGGGGCGTACGTCTGATGTCTAAAGCAGCGGCGTTGGATGCTGCTGATAATCACTTTAATGTGCGTGTTAATACCGTTCATCCAGGGTACATCAAGACCGCAATGACACCGGAAGCTGGTAGAGAAATGATGGCAACAGCGACACCGATTGGACGGATGGGGTCACCTAAAGAAATAGCTGATACCATTTTGTTCTTGGCTTCCGACGAGGCTTCATTTATCACTGGGACAGAATTAGCTGTTGATGGTGGACTAACTGCTAGATAAAAATTATAGAAAAAAGCCGTGCGACCAATATCCATTGGAATATTAGTTGCATGGCTTTATCATTTTTATCATAATGCAATTACCCCCGGCTCAGCACCTCATCCACCGCACCGCCATAGGTCTCCCCGAATAAATTCAGGTGGGCCAGCAGGTAGTACAGCTGGTAGTGAGCCAAGCGGTCCGTATAGCCCGGATCAAACGGGTAGGCGTCTTGATAACCGCGGTAGAAGTCGGCCGTGAAGCCACCAAAGATGGTGGTCATGGCGATGTCAAATTCGCGGTCGCCGTACAAGACGTCGGGGTCGATCAGCGTCGGTGTCCCGTCGGCGGTGAACAGGTAGTTGCCGGACCACAAGTCACCGTGAAGCAGGGACGGCACGATTTTTCGGCCGGTGTTTTCGGTCACGATGTGTTGGCGGACCCGGTCGTAGGCGGCCTGACGATTGGCGTTCCACAGGTGGTGTTCCTGGGCGCGTTTGACCAGCGGATCCAGGCGCTGGTTCAAGTAGAAGGTGGTCCAGTCGTCTTGCCAGGTGTTGTGCTTGGGCAGCTTGCCGACCAGGTTATCCTGGTCAAAGCCAAACTGGGGTGCGGTGATGCGGTGGACCCGAGCAACGGCCTGGCCCAGTTCATACTGACTGCCATGGCCCGTTTCCAGAAATTCCAAGACCAGGTAGGCATCCCCGTCAATATTGCCGGTTGCCAGCACGTCGGGAACGTTAACGGCCTGACCCAACGCCTTGAGGCCGGCTACCTCGTGACTGTAGAAGCTAGCGGGGGTGTGCGGTTGAACCAACAAGAAGGCGGGCCCCTCGGCCGTGGTCAGACGGTAGGCCAAATTAATGTCCCCACCAGAGACGGGGGTGGCAGCAGTCACTTGTGGTAAGGGTAACTGCGCCAACCAATCTGCTGAAAGTGTCATGTGAAGATCTTCTTTCTTAAAAGCTTAGTTTGCACTGTTGAAATACTTGCTTAACCCAGCGACAACGCGGGTCGCCACCTGCTTTTGGTAAGTGGTGCTGCGGATGTAGCTGAAGTCTTTTTTGGTATTGATGTAACCCATCTCCAACAACAGGGCGGGACGGTTGTTATCGCGGATGACCTCGAAGTTGCCGTACTTCACGCCCCGATTGGTCAACCCCAGGTCGTTCATCTGGCCGTTGACGTCTTCAGCCAGTTCGTAAGAGGTGTCGCGATGGTAATAGTAAGTCGTGGTGCCGGACCCCAAGTTGTCGGTGGGCGACGAGTCGAAATGAAAACTAATAAAGGCGCTGGCCTGATTGGTGTTGGCTAGAGCCGGGCGGTCGGCGAGACTCACGGTCTTGTCGCTATCGCGGGTCATGATCACGTGCGCGCCCCGTGCCCGCAGGCGTTTGGCGACCTGTTGGGCCATTGTCAGTGTGTAGGTCTTTTCGTCGTGCTTTTGGTCGATGGACAACGCCCCGGAATCACTGCCGCCGTGGCCGGGATCCAAGACGATGGTGGCCTCTGACAGGTTCGTTGCCCGTTTCAAATTACCCGGGTGCTTGACCAGCCAACTGGCCACCCAGCCAAAATGGTTCTGGCTGTCACGAACGTGGTACCAGTTATCTTTTTCACCTAAAATGGTTAAACGACTGTTCTTTTTGACCTTGTGGGTGACGGTGTACGTCAACCCGGGGCCGTTGCGTAGGTTGAGGTTACTGACGGTGGCGGTGACGGCGTTGTGCTGGGTGAAGGTGTATAGTAACCCGCCAGCGATTAAGAGGATGATCAGGCCCGTCACCAGGCCAGGCCAATTGCGTGGTTTGAAATGCATGGGTGTGCTCCTTTAGTAAATTAGCTTTTATTATACCACGGGTAAATTAAGCTGGGCTAAATCCCAGCCCCGGTTCGAGGGGAGCGCGTGAAAATCGGGCGGAGTGCAACAATTACCTGGTAGCCAGCCTTGACTTTTCAGTCGATTTTCAGTATTCTTAGGAAGAATAAAATAGATTGCCAATGAGAGAGAATAGTAAGAGTCAACCCGTTTACAGAGAAGTCGCGTTGCTGGAAGCGACTAACGAGGTCACTTGGAAGACACTCTTGAGGCTAATGGCGCTCGTCGTCATTCGTTTGCAACGTTATCCTGCAGAGAATTTTAAAAAGGTGGTACCGTGCATACCTGCGCCCTTGTCAATTGACAGGGGCGTTTTTTATTTTCTACAGAAGTCGGAAGGGAGAATGCTCATGCGTTATCAACGACCAAAGGGTACGGCGGATATTTTACCAGGCGATTCACAGACTTGGCAGTTCGTCGAAGCCACCGCGCGCCAGTTGTTTGCTAATTACCGCTTCGAAGAGATTCGGACACCCATGTTTGAAAACTTTGAAGTCTTTTCACGCACGTCCGGGGATACCTCAGATATCGTGACCAAGGAAATGTATGATTTTAAGGATAAGGGGGATCGCCACTTATCCTTGCGGCCAGAAGGAACGGCCGGTGTGGTGCGGGCCTTTGTGGAAAACAAGCTTTATGGTCCAGAGACCCAAAAGCCGTACAAGGTCTACTACATGGGCCCGATGTTCCGCTACGAACGGCCGCAATCCGGTCGGCAACGGCAATTCCATCAGATCGGGGTGGAAGCCTTCGGTAGTGACGCGCCCGAGTTGGACGTTGAAGTCATTGCCTTGGGGATGAACCTGCTAGGAAAACTCGGCTTGACGCATTTACGGCTGGCCTTAAACACCTTGGGCGACAAGGAGACTCGGGACAATTACCGCCAAGCGCTGATCGACTTCTTGGAACCCCACTTTGATGAACTGAGTGACGATTCCAAGGTCCGGTTGCACAAGAACCCACTGCGGGTCTTGGACAGTAAGGACAAGCACGACCAAGAGATCGTGGCCGATGCGCCATCCATCCTGGACTTCTTGACGCCGGCTGCTACGGCGCACTTTGACCGGGTCAAGGCCAGTTTAGACGCCCTGGGCATTGCTTACGACGTCGATGCCACCATGGTCCGGGGGCTGGATTACTACAACCACACCATCTTTGAAATCATGGCCGATTCACCTGCCTTAGGTGAAGGGTACACGACCGTCTTAGCCGGTGGCCGGTACAACGGCTTGGTTGAAGAACTGGGCGGCCCCGACATGCCTGGCGTTGGCTTTGGCCTGGGTGTCGAACGCCTGGTCTTACTGATGCAAGCGGAAAAGGTGGCCATCCCTAACGACCACCCGTTAGACGTTTACGTCGTGGGTATCGGGGATGACACCTCGCTAGAGACATTGAAGTTGGTTCAAGCCATTCGCCAAGCGGGCTTGACGGCCGACCGGGATTACCTGAGCCGCAAACCGAAGGCCCAATTCAAGACGGCTAACCGCTTAAATGCGGCCTACACCTTGACGATTGGCGACCAAGAGCTGGCCAACCAAACGGCCAACCTGAAGTCCATGGCCACGGGTGAAGAGGTCAGCGTGCCCCTAGCGGACATTTACCAAGATTTTCAAAATGTTGTCGCAACACAGTTTACGGCAAAATAAGAGGAGAAAGATATGGAAAAGAATTTAAAACGAACCACGTATGCGGGTTTAGTTGACGAGCAATATCTTGACCAAACCGTTGTCTTAAAGGGTTGGGTGCAAAAGCGCCGGGACCTGGGAAGCTTGATCTTCATCGACTTGCGGGACCGCGAAGGCATCGTTCAGTTGGTCTTCAGTGAAGAATACGGCCAAGATGCCTTAGCCGTTGCCGACCAATTGCGTAGTGAATACGTCATTGAGGTCCAAGGACAAGTCGTTGCCCGGGCACCGAAGGAAGTCAATCCCGACATGCGCACCGGGAAGGTCGAAGTCCGCGTTAGTGGCATCAACCTGTTGAACAAGGCCAAGGAATTGCCATTTGAAATCAAAGACAACGTCAACGCTTCTGACGACCTGCGGCTACAATACCGTTACTTGGACTTACGGCGCCCTGAAATGCAAAAAGCCTTGATGCTGCGGAACCGGATCGTCCAATCCGTTCACAGCTACTTCGACAAAAATGGCTTTATCGACATTGAAACGCCAGATCTGACCAAGTCCACGCCAGAAGGGGCCCGTGATTACCTGGTACCTTCTCGGATCTACCCAGGTCACTTCTACGCCTTACCACAATCCCCGCAATTATTTAAGCAATTGTTGATGGGCTCTGGGTTCGATCGTTACTACCAAATCGCCCGTTGCTTCCGGGATGAAGATTTGCGGGGCGACCGCCAACCGGAATTTACCCAGATCGACTTGGAAACGTCCTTCTTAACGGCCGAAGAAATTCAGGACCTGACGGAAGGCCTGATTGCCAAGGTCATGAAGGATACGTTGAACGTTGACGTCAAGCTGCCATTCGAACGGATGGACTGGGACGACTCCATGGCCCGCTTTGGGACCGACCAACCCGACGTGCGTTTCGGCATGGAATTAAAGGACCTGTCGACCATCATGGCCAACACCGACTTCAAGGTCTTCTCTGGGGCCGTTGCTAACGGCGGCCAAGTCAAAGCCATTGCCGTTCCTGGTGGGGCTGACTTGTACAGCCGCAAAGACATCGACAAGTACGGCCAATACGTTGAACGCTTCGGTGCCAAGGGCTTGGCCTGGATGAAGGTCACCGACGACGGCTTTAGCGGGCCAATCGCCAAGTTCTTCAAGGACGGCGACTGGTTCGACCAGATCACGACCGCAACCGGCGCTAAGAGTGGTGACTTATTGCTGTTCGCCGCTGACTCCAAGCGTGTCGTGGCCCAAACGTTGGGTTACTTACGGGTCGCCATCGCCAAGGAACAAGACATGATCGACGAAAACAAGTGGGCGTTCTTATGGATCGTCAACTGGCCACTGTTCGATTACGATGTTGACTTGAAGCGTTGGGTCCCAGCCCACCACCCATTCACGATGCCAGCCGAAGGGGATGCCCATTACTTGAACGACGGCGAAGACCCACACAAGGCCTACGCCCAAAGCTATGACATCATCTTGAACGGTCTGGAATTAGGTGGCGGTTCTATCCGGATCCACACTCGCGAGTTACAAATGAAGATGCTCAAGGCCTTAGGCTTCACGCCAGAACGGGCCGAAAAGCAATTTGGCTTCTTACTGAAAGCCTTGGATTACGGGTTCCCGCCTCATGGTGGTCTGGCCATCGGGTTGGATCGGTTTGCCCGCTTATTAGCTAAGCGCGACAACATCCGTGACGTCATTGCCTTCCCGAAGAACTCGAAGGCCACGGAACCGATGACCGAAGCCCCAACTACGGTTGCGGACAAGCAATTGTTGGACTTGGACTTACTGGTGGCTAAGAAAGACGACGATTCAGAAGACTAGCGTCGTTGCTTAAAATGCGTTTATATGAAGGGGCCTGGGACAAAACCTCCCAGGCTCCTTTCGTTTTACCTTCACATAGCTGAAACGTTCGCCAAAAGGCAGCCGATGCCGCTTAAACCTGATAACCAAACAATCCAAGACCAGGATTATTCGGTTATCAGCCTTAATGCTCACCGGCTAATCGCCTTTTGGCCCACTCTCCTTTTTTAGCCCAGCTTCACGGATTTTCCAGCAAAATGGTTGACCTGACCGGCAAAAAGTCGTGTAATAGAAATATTAGAAATTGGAGTGATTATGATGAGTGAAACAGAAACGGCAACATTTGCTGGCGGCTGCTTTTGGTGCATGGTCCAGCCGTTTGAGACGTTCCCCGGCATCAAGAAGGTGCTCTCCGGGTATACCGGTGGGACGGTGGCCAATCCCACCTATGAACAAGTCAAGAGCCAAACGACCGGGCACACGGAGGCTGTGAAGATCTGGTTTGATCCGCAAGTGGTCAGTTACCAGCAATTGGTCGAACTGTATTGGCAACAGACGGACCCCACGGACGCTGGTGGTCAATTCCAGGACCGGGGCAGTAATTACCGGCCAGTTATCTTCGTCAACAGCGAAGCCCAAGCGAAGATTGCGCGGGCTTCTCGCCAAGCCTTACAGGACCGCGAACAATTTACGAAACCGATCGTGACCAAGATTGAGGTGGCCCAGCCGTTTTATCCGGCCGAAGAGCGCCATCAACAGTTTTATCGCAAGAATCCGGCACGGATGGCCCAACAGGAAGCGGGCGGCCGCGAAGCCTTTATCCAGCAACACTGGACGCAAAAGTAGTGTTGCGTGAAGATTGTTACGGAAGTGAACTGTCAATTTGGCATAAAAAGATTAGAAACCGCTAAAACCTGGCGTTTGGCGTGGCCGAAACCGTAATTAAATGCTATACTAAGCCGAGCATAGTGTGAAGTATGACAAACGAATAAGCGAGGTCGGTATTTAAATCATGGATGATGTGCAGCAGTTGTTAAAACGGCATACCTATACGGCGAAGTTCTCCGTGGCGTTTTTCTACGGGGTTCTGGTGTCGATTGCGGTGAATTTTTTCTGGACGCCGGGACATATTTATTCTTCCGGGGTCACCGGGTTAGCGCAGTTGGTCAACAGTTTGACGGCCGGTCTGGGAACCTTTCACATCACGACGGCGCTTGGGCTGTTTCTGATCAACATCCCCATGTTCGTTCTGGCTTGGAAACAAATTGGGAAGTCATTTACGGTCTTTACGTTTATTTGCGTGCTGTTCGCCTCGATCATGATTCGGGTGATCCAACCCGTGCACCTGACCAGCGACCCGATCATCTGTGCGATCTTCGGGGGCGCGGTCAACGGGTTCGGGACCGGATTTGCTTTGAAAAACGGTATCTCGACCGGGGGCTTGGATATTATCGGCATCGTGTTGCGGCGGAAGACGGGCCGGAGCATGGGGACAATCAATATTGCCTTCAACAGTCTGATCGTCCTCAGCGCTGGGTTTGTGTACGGCTGGCCCTATGCCCTGTACTCCGCGTTGGGGTTGTTCGTTAACGCCAAGGTCATTGACATGACGTTTACCCGGCAACAGCGGATGCAGGTCATGGTCATCACGGATCGGCCGAAGACGGTGATCGACAGTATTCAAAACCACATGCGCCGCGGGATCACCATTGTCCACGGGGCAGAAGGGGCGTACCGCCACGACGAGAAGACCATCTTGTTTACGGTGATTACCCGTTACGAAATGGATGCGCTGGAAACGGCGATGGAAGAGGCGGATCCGAAGGCTTTCGTCAGCATTTCGGATACGGTCAAGGTCTTGGGTCATTTCTATGAACCTAAGTGGTAAGCCAAAGAGTGGGCCAACAGGCGATTAGCCGGCGAGCATTAAGGCTGCTAACCGAATAATCCTAGGTTGGGATTGTTGGGTTAAGTTTTAAGCGAAACCGGCTGCCTGTTGGCGCACGTTTCAGCTACGTAAACGTCACGCGAACGAGCCTGGGAGGTTTTGTCCCAGGCTTTTTGACGCCATCAGTCGCCAAGGGGTTCATAAAGAACCAACGAAACCCGTCACCATTTTGTGACCAGTTGGGCAGGGAACTTAACAAATTCTTAGAACTTAGCGATAGTTTGGCCCCAAACTGTTAAAGGTTGCGAAAAACTGCTAGGTTCCCCCAAGAGATGTGGTATAATTCTCGGTGTTATGGGCAGCGAAATTTAGTGATATTGGTGATTAACATGAAAGAGATTTATTTGTGGTTAGTACGACTGATGTCGCTACTGTGGGCGGGGCGCCGCCAAAAGGACGTGATTTACCTCTTAAGTTTTGCTGATAATCTGCCATTTATCCAGGCACTAGCGGCCAAGTTACCCGCTGGTCACCGGTTGGTGGTGTTTTATCGGCCCAAGTGTCAAGCCGCTGCGGCGAACTTAGCCGCGGCGGGCATTACTGTGCGGCCATTTGAGGATAACCTGGCCTTCGTTTTAACGGGGATCCCGCAGATCATGCGGGCCCGGCTCTTGTTTTGTGACAACTACTACGCTTTTTTGGGGGGACTTTACCACCCGCGGCGCATGCGCATCGTCCAATTGTGGCATGCGGCCGGTGCCATTAAGCGGTTTGGCTGGGATGACCCCACCACGGCGCAGCGTTCGGCGAGTGATCAACGACGGTTTCAAGCCGTTTACGACCAGTTCGACGAGTACGTCGTGGGTGCCCCGGCCATGGGACAGGTCTTTGCGACCAGTTACCGGGTACCGTTGTCACGGATGCAGGTCCTGGGTTATCCGCGGTCGGATCGTCTGCAAGATGCCAGTTGGGTGAACGCTACTCAGCAGCGGATTTGGCAACAAGTGCCAGCCTTAAAGGGGCACCGCGTCATCTTGTATGCACCGACCTATCGCGATGGGGTGACCTTCACGCCACCGGCGGGCTTGGCAGCGGCGTTACGCCAAGATCCTACGGCGCGCGTGGTGGTCAAACTCCATCCGGCCTTGGCGACTACGGCTGATGAGCTTCAGCGGCAATTAGGGCCGCAGGGGGTCGCTGCGCCGGAGTTGAGCACCACGGAATTATTGACGGTCGCTGAAACCTTGGTCACGGATTATTCCTCGGTGGCCTTTGATTACAGCCTGTTGCCCAATGCGCACAGCTTATTGTTTTACCTCTTTGATTTACCAGCCTACCGACAGGATCCGGGCGTTCAAGCCGACTTGTTGGACTGGTTGCCAGGTCCGGTCATGACGACCAACGACCAACTGGCTGCGGCTATTCAAGCAGATGCCGTAACCGAACTTACGCAATTCAATCAACATTGGAATCGCGCCAACGACGGCCACGCGACTGAACGCGTGGTGGCCCGTTACGTTGCGCAATTATCCGATTAAACTTAAAGGAGTGCAGTGCCTTGAAAGAGGTCATGACCTTATTTAAAGAACAGTTCTCAAGTGTCGGGATCATCTTCCGGATCTCCCGTTATGAGGACCAAGCAAGTTATCAGAGTCACTACTTAGGGTTGGCGTGGGAGTATTTATACCCCTTGATTCAAATTGCCATCTACTGGTTAGTCTTCGGTGTCGGGTTAAAACACGGCCAACCGTTAAACGGTGTGGGCTACCTGCCCTGGATGGTGATTGGGATCACGCCATGGTTTTTCATGAACCGGGCCACGTTGGATGCCTCGAAGAGTATTTATCAACGGGTCAACATGGTGGCCAAGATGAAGTTCCCGGTTTCTGCGTTGCCAACGATCAAGATCGTCAGTAATCTGAGTTCCTTTTGGACAATGATGGTCTTCTCGATTTTCATCGGCTTACTGAACGGGGTCTACCCGAAGGTGTCGTGGTTCCAGTGGATCTACTACTTCTTTGCTATGATTTGCCTGTTAGTCGCCTTGGGGATCTTGAATTCCTGCATCAGTTTATTGGTGCGTGACTACCACATCCTGTTACAATCCGTGATGCGGATGTTGTTCTACGTGTCTGGCGTGCTGTTTAACTTCGTCACCACGTCTTTCCCAGCCCCATTCGTTCACTTGTTGGAACTCAACCCGTACTATTACGTGGTCAATGGCTTCCGGGAATCCTTTATCGGGAGCGGCTGGTTCTGGCAACACCCGTTACTCACGTTAGAATTCTGGTTATTTGTCATCTTTGTTCTGTTGATCGGGTCACACTTGCACTACAAGTTCCGGTCACGGTTCGTTGATTTAATTTAAGTTGAAAGGAGCACGCTAAAATGACGCGATCACACAGTCTCATCCAGTCATTGAAGCTCGTTGCTCGCTATGGGCTCATCGTGTTGAACGATGGGCTTATTTGTTTACCCATTAAGCGGCGACAAGTCATGTTTGAAAGTTTTAACGGGAAGGACGTCAACGACAACCCGGCGGCCATTTACCGTGAATTGATTCGAGAAGATCCGGCCTATCAAAAGACGGCCTACTTTAGCGTGAAGCCGCGCGAATACGCCGCTCTCAAGGCCAAATACCCCGAGATTCAGTTGGTCAAACGCTTCACGCCACGCTGGGTCTATCTGATGGCCCGCGCGGAATTTTGGGTCTTAAATTCGCGCCTGCCGAATTGGTGGAAAGCCAACCGAAAGACGACCACGATTCAGACCTGGCACGGCACGCCGCTGAAAAAATTGGGCGCCGACATCACCCACGTGGCGATTCCGGGCACCAGCACGGCCGACTATCATCAGCAGTTCAAGACGGCTGCCAGTCGGTGGACGTATTTAATTGCGCCAAACCGGTATTCGCGCGACATTTTTAAATCGGCCTTCGGGTTTAAAAATCAATTCCTGTCGATCGGCTATCCACGAAACGATGTGCTCTACACGACCGATGCGGCGGAACAACGGGCCCTGCGGCAGCGTTTATTGGGGCCAGTGAGTGGGCCGGTCGTGACCTATGCGCCGACCTGGCGTGACGACATGGCCGTGCGTCCCGGCGTCTATCGCTTCGATTTACCGTTTGACCTGGCGACGTTTTTTGACCACGTGCCGGCGGGGACCCACCTGATTATTCGGCCACACTACCTGGTCAAGGACGCCATTGATATTCGCGGCTTTGAGGACCGGGTGACGGTTTTGGCGGAAACGGACATCGCTCAGCTGTATTTGGTTTCCGATCTCTTGATCACGGATTACTCGTCAGTGATGTTTGATTTCGCCAATTTAAAGCGGCCGGAGCTGTTCTTTGCCTATGATTTGGCCCACTACCGCGACCAGCTACGGGGCTTTTACTTTGACTACGAACGCGAGATCCCGGGGCCGCTGGTCACCACGGCGACGGCCTTTTACCAGCAACTCGATCATTGGCGGCGCGATGGTGAGTTTGTCGGGTACCAGGAGCGACAAGCGGCCTTTTATCACAAATTTTGTGACTGGGAGGACGGCACCGCCAGTCAACGGGTGGTCCAGGTGGTACGACACGGAAAGGATGAGACAAAATGACGGAATTTCTGATTGGGTCCCACGTCAGCATGAAGGGCAAGGAAATGTTACTGGGGTCCGCGAAAGAGGCGGCCAGTTACGATGAAAATGTCTTTATGATCTACACGGGGGCACCGCAAAACACGCGTCGCAAGCCAATTGACGAGCTAAATATCGCTGCGGGCCAAGCCTACATGGCCGACCACGATCAACGGGCCGTGGTGGTCCACGCGCCGTACGTGGTCAACCTGGGGAACACGACCAAGCCGCAGAACTACGCCTTTGCGGTCGAATTCTTGACGGCCGAGGTCAAACGCGCCGCGGCGTTAGGGGCGACGCAGATCGTCTTGCATCCGGGTGCACACGTGGGGGTCGGACCGGCTGCCGCCATTGCGCAAATCGCGCAGGGTTTGGACGAGATCCTAGCCGCGGCCGACGAACCCGTACAGATTGCCTTAGAGACCATGGCTGGTAAGGGAACGGAGATTGGTCGCAATTTTGAGGAGTTGGCCGCCATCATGGCCGCCACGGCCCACAACGACCGGCTATCAGTCTGCTTTGATACCTGTCACACCAGCGATGCCGGCTATGACATTGCGACGGATTTCGACGGTGTGTTGGCCGAATTCGATCACGTAATCGGCTTAGACAAGCTTAAGGTTGTTCACCTCAACGATTCCAAGAATCCGCAGGGCAGCCACAAGGACCGTCACACCAATATTGGCTACGGGACGCTGGGCTTTGACGTCTTGAACGCTGTGGCTCACCACCCACAATTGGCGACGGTCCCCAAGATTATGGAAACGCCGCTGATCGGGCCAGATCGCAAGCATGGGGTCAACCCCCACGGTTATGAGGTGGCTATGCTCAAGCACCAACAGTTCAATCCAGACCTAGAAGCCGATGCGTTGGCGGGCAAGCAGTTCACGGCATTTCTGACGCGTTAGGTAAAACAAGCAGTGGCAATGCAGTGAAGCCTGTAGTGGCGGTGCCTTGACCATCCCGATTAGCGAAGCCAAAAGCCTGCGTCTATCAGTGACACGGTGTTGGTCAAAAGTTAGCTGGCAAGCTAGTGACTGCCGACTATCAGGGGTTAAACTGGCTGTTGGTGCACGTTTTGTCCATACAGCGGATATGAGATGTGTTTTTCCATTTAAAGCGTCGACCGCTTTTGGGCGCGACCCGTTGCCTCAGCGTTGCTAACCTGTATCTGACGAGCGGGTAGGCGACTAGTCCCTGTTATGAAGCACGGGTCAGCGGCTGGATGATGATAATCGTGCTAACTGATTTCTTTTAATAAAGTCAATTAAAAAGGTGATTTTCTACCGGCTGCTGGGGCCAGTCAGAAAATCACCTTTCGTTATTCGGGTTGTCAGTCGGCCAGGGGATGCGGGATCAAATCATAATCCACGCTCTCCATGATCAGCGTGGCCGTTTCTTCAATCGACTTGTTTGACACGTCGATGACCAGACAGCCAATCTTTTTGTAAAGTTTTTGCGCGTAGTCCAGTTCCTCCGTGATCTTTTGCGTATCGGAGTAGGCACTGTCGGCGGGCAAGCCGTAAGAGATCATCCGCTCTTGGCGAATTTTGCGGAGAATATCTGGCTTGTTAGTCAAGCCAAAGATCCGCTTGGGATCGACCTGCCACAGCTCGTCGGGCAACTGAGTCTTGGGCGACAGCGGCAGGTTGGCAACGCGTAAGTTGCGGTTAGCGAGGAACAAGGACAACGGGGTCTTAGACGTCCGTGAGACGCCCAAAATCACGATGTCGGCCTTCAACAGGCCAGCCGGGTCTTTGCCATCATCGTAGGTCACGGCGAACTCCATGGCGGCAATACGGTCGAAATAGGTGTCGTTGAGGTTGTGGACCAGACCAGGTACGCCTTCAGGGTCCAACCCAGTCGCCTGATGCATGACGTTCATAGCCGGTTGAATACAATCAAACTGATATAATAAATTTTTTGCGGCAAACTCACGCACGCGTTGACTTAATTTGGGACTGACCAGCGTGTGAAAAATCATGGCGCGTTGCTTCTTGGCCAGGTTTAAAATGCCGTCTAAAATCGAGTCGGTTTGAATGAACGGAAATCGCTGATAACTGGCTTGAATCGCGGGATACTGGGAAACCGCCGTCTGCGCAACGGTGAGGGCGGTTTCACCAGATGAATCGGAGATCACGAAAATTGTCATTTGCTGCATGGGCGAGCAACTCCTCTGATGTTTTCTTCTAGTGTACCCCGAGTGCTAAAACGGTTCAAATTTATTTGCTTGTGTTATTGACGCGGTTTGGGTGATTATGTATAATAGTTAAGAACCGTTACGCCGGTGGAGAGATTCCAACCGACGTTATTACTTGTGCTCGGAGGGAGGGAATTTTATATGGCAAAGACAGTCGTTCGCAAAAACGAGTCTTTTGACGACGCTCTTCGGCGCTTCAAACGTACGGTTTCCCGTAGCGGTACTTTACAAGAATACCGTAAGCGTGAATTTTACGAAAAACCAAGTGTGAAGAAAAAGTTAAAATCAGAAGCTGCGCGTAAGCGTAAAGCCAAGAAGAAGCGTTACTAAACCTCTTTTTGCATTTAACTCAAAGACCTCAGGACAAGTTATTGTTCTGGGGTCTTTGTTTGTGCAAAAAAGCGTGGGCCAAAGGATGATCAGCCTTAATGCTCGCCGGCTGCCCTTTGGTCCACGTTTCGGCTATTTAAAGGTGACGCGCAAGGGACTGGAATTGCTATGTCCCAGGTTCTTGTACACCGGCTTCAAATACCGGTCAATCGGTTTTGACGTCATTATTTTAAGATTCAAGTTCGTTAGTTAAAACGACTTTCCCAATCATTCGGTTGGCTTCGACCAGCTCATGGGCGGCGCGCAGATTGGCGGCGTTGATGGGCGTGAAGGTTTTGGTCAAAGTGGTGACCAGCTTACCGGCATCGACCAGCTGAGCGACCTGCGTCAAGATGTCGTGTTGGCTGATCATGTCCGGTGTGCCGAAGTAAGACTTGGTGTACATCCATTCCCAGGAAAAGGTGGCCCGTTTTTGTTTCAACGCGCGCAGGTCGATGGGAGTCTCGCTACCGGTGATGGAAACGATATGGCCGCTGGGTTTGATCAGTGAGACGATTTCCGGCCAATGCTGGTTGAGATTGCTCAATTCCAAGATGTAGTCCACCGTGGGGTAGCCCAATGCGTGGACCTGGGGCACTAAGTCTTGTCGGTGGTTCACGACCATGTCGGCACCGTGGGCTTGCGTCCAGGCAACCGTTTCGGGACGAGAGGCCGTGGCGATGACCGTCAGTCCCGCCAGGTGCGCCAGCTGTGTGGCCATGGAGCCCACCCCGCCGGCTCCGTTGATGATCAAGACGGACTTGCCGGCGTTGGCCTTGGATGTCGTGAGACTCAAAGGTAATTGTTCAAAGAGTGCTTCCCAGGCGGTTAGTGAAGTTAGTGGCATGGCCGCAGCCCGGGCCGGATTCAAGGATTTGGGTGCCGGGCCCACAATACGTTCGTCGACCAGGTGGTATTCACTGTCCGTACCCGGTCGTTTGAAGGACCCGGCATACCAGACGCGATCCCCGGGGTGAAACAGACTGACCGCATCACCCACGGCGTCCACGATACCATAGGCGTCAAAGCCGATCACCTTGGGTCTGGGCAACTTGATCGTGGTGCCACGCCGCACCGCCGTGTCGACGGGATTCACCGAGGTCGCCACGACCTTGACCAAAATATCGTGGCCCGTGGGGGTTGGTTTGGGTTCGAAAAATTCCAAAAAACTGTGTTCATCTGTAATCGGTAGGTTTTGGGTAAATCCAATCGCCCGCATGTCTTTCATAAGCAACGTCCTTTCTGTGCTAAGCCCAGATTACCGCAAATCACGGCAGAAACCAATTCAGACGCCTCTGGAGAAGTCGTCTGATAATGGCACACGAGTGCATCCGCCTTACCGTTGCGTTGGCGGAAACCAGTGCCTGCGGCTGCCAGGGATTCTGCCTGCTATGGGGACCGCCTGCAGCCCAGAAGCGGGCTTCCGGCTCGCTTTGAAGCCTGGCATAACCCGCCAGTCTCCAAAGTCGTCCCACGCACTAACCTGGCAAACAACGCCAGGTAACTGCGTCGACACAGCTGGCGCCATCCCTGGCCTCCTCCGGCAGATTGTCCGTTGCATCAACTAAGGTGACCGGACCGCCAACAGTTCGCACAGTTAGGTGGTAAACCCCGCTACTGTAGCCGAGAGTGGAGCGAAAGTTGTACTCAGCCGTGGGAGTTCCCTTAGTGGCGTTCTGGGCCGCTTAGGGAACTGGCGTCTTTGAGACGCGAACTGTCGGCTCAAAGCGAGGGCGAGACCGCACTTTGGCTCGACCGGTCCGCCCACCGCGTTCCAGCACAACTTTCGCGCAACGGTAAGGCGGACTGGCATGAAAGCGTCGCATACCACCAGTGATTTTTTCGGCCGGAATACCTGACGCTGGCGGCAATCAGGTGTAAACTGGATAGTAACCATATTTTTAGGAGGAAATGATATGAGTTTAGAAACCCAACTCAACACTGATTTAAAGACGGCCATGAAGGCCCACGACAAACTTTCCTTGAACGTGATTCGGATGATGAAGGCAGCTTTGACCAACGAAAAGGTTAAGCAGGGCCATGATTTAACGGCTGATGAAGAGCTGACGGTCGTTTCCCGTGAGTTAAAGCAACGCAAGGAATCTTTGGCAGAATTTGCCAAGGGCAACCGCGATGATTTGGTCGAAGGCGTCAAGGCCGAAATCGCCATCGTGGAAAAATATGCACCGAAGCAATTGAGCGAAGACGAGATTGCTAAGATCGTAGCCGACAGTATCGCCAAGGTGTCCGCTAGTGGCATGAGCGACTTCGGTAAGGTCATGGGTGTGGTCATGCCGCAAGTGAAGGGCAAGGCCGACGGGGCTATCGTCAATCAGACGGTCAAGGCCCAATTAAATAAGTAACGCTTTAAAGAGCCCGCCATTGTGTCCGGGCTCTTTGTGTCTGGCCAGCTGAGTCAAAAACTTAGCCAATTCTCATCCACCAGACTTTTCACGCTGAATCCTTTTACAATCCCCGGCGGTATGCTAAAATTTGAGTATTAGAGGTCTAAGCGGCGTCGGCGGTCGGTTAACGGATTAACTGGCCCTCGACTGGCGTTTCACGGGGCTCGCCACAGTAACGCAGCTCGTGTGACCTAAAAATTTAAAATAAAGGAGCCACCGTATTTGACTGAGAACGCAACGATTGAAAAAGAATATATCTTGGAACGCCCCGAGGACGAAGTGGGTCTGTTGGGGACCCAGGATCAATTTGTCACGATCCTGGAAGAGGGGCAAAACGTTGTGATCAAGCCCTTCGGCAATTCAATCAAAGTCTCCGGTGCGGCTGAAGCCGTGAACCAAACGCTGGCTATTTTACGCAACATGAGTGACCTGTTGGCAAAGGGCATCAAGTTAAACAGCGCTGACGTCATCAGTGCGATGAAGATGGCCAACCGCGGCACGCTCACGTACTTCAAGGATTTCTACACCGAAAAATTAATCAACGACGCCAAGGGCCGTCCGGTGCGGGTCAAGAACTTTGGCCAACGCCAATACGTTGACGCCGTCAAGCACAACGACATTACCTTTGGGATTGGCCCAGCTGGGACGGGGAAGACTTACTTGGCCGTCGTCATGGCCGTGGCCGCCCTCAAGCACGGCGACGTCGAAAAGCTGATCATCACGCGGCCCGCCGTGGAAGCCGGCGAAAGTCTGGGGTTCTTGCCCGGGGACTTGAAAGAAAAGGTCGACCCATACTTGCGGCCCATCTATGATGCCTTGTACGCCATTTTAGGGGCGGAACATACCACCCGGTTAATGGACCGCGGGGTCATTGAAATCGCGCCGTTGGCCTACATGCGGGGGCGGACGTTGGAGTCAGCCTTCGTCATCTTGGATGAAGCGCAAAACACGACCAACATGCAGATGAAGATGTTTTTGACGCGGCTGGGCTTTGGCTCAAAGATGATCGTCAACGGGGATATTTCCCAAATCGACCTGCCCAACAACGCCAAGTCGGGGTTGATTCAGGCCCAACACATCTTGCAAAACGTGCCGCACATCAGCTTTGTCACCTTTAGCGCGGAAGACGTGGTCCGGCATCCCGTTGTCGCCCGCATCATTAACGCTTACGAAGCCAACGATACTAAACCAAATGGAGCTAAGAAATAATGGACTTAGAGATTTACGATAAAACCAAAGATGGCGTTCCCGCCAAGCACGTTGACATGATCAAGGACGTCTTGGAATACGCCGGTAAATACCTGAAGCTAGCCGAGAACACGGAAATGTCCGTGACCCTAATGAACAACGAAGATATCCACCGCATTAACAAGCAATACCGCGGTGTGGATCGGGCCACCGACGTCATCAGCTTTGCCATCGAAGACGACGAAGATGCCGATGAGGATTTCCCACTGGTGATGGATGAAGAAATGGCCGCCGAGATTCCCGAAAATATCGGGGACATCTTTGTGTCCATGGATAAGGTCGCCGAACAAGCTGAATACCTGGGCCATTCCTACGAACGGGAGCTGGGCTTCCTCGTGGTCCACGGTTTCTTACACCTGAACGGCTACGACCACATGGAGCCGGCAGATGAAAAGGTCATGTTCAAGCTCCAGGCCGACATTTTAGATGCCTATGGCCTCAAACGGTAAGCAACCGCAACAGACCGGTAAAAATCGGGCCTTTAGTCAGTCGCTGGGCCACGCGTGGGATGGCCTGCGAGCGCTCTTTCACTACGAGCGCAACTTTCGTAAGCACTTGGCCGTCGGGAGCCTGGCGGTCATTGCCGGCCTGATTCTACGGCTGACGCTCAACGAATGGTTGTGGCTGGTCTTAGCCATCTTTTTGGTGTTGATCGCCGAGACCTTAAATACCATCGTCGAAGCCGTGGTTGATTTAGTCGTGGGCCAGCACTACCATGACCTGGCCAAGCGTGCCAAAGATGTGGCCGCTGGTGGGGTCTTGATGGCCGCGATTTTTGCCGTCATTGTTGGCGCGTTAGTGATGTTACCGGCGCTTATGCGTTGGTTCTAGGAGAGTGGGCCAAAAGGCGATTAGCTGGCGAGCATTAAGGCTGCTAACCAAATGATCCGGGGCTTGGATTGTTTGGTTAGCAGTTTTAAGCGGAACCGGCTGCCTTTGGGCGCACGTTTCAGCTATGTAAAGGTGACGCGAACGAACCTGGGAGGTTTTGCCCCAGGCTCTCTAGGAGGAAAAAATGGATAATCCAAATTATAAATCAGGGTTCGTGGCCATCGTCGGCCGCCCCAACGTGGGGAAATCGACCTTTTTAAATCGCGTGATTGGCCAAAAAATCGCCATCATGTCCAACACGGCCCAAACGACTCGTAACAAGATTCAGGGGATCTACACCACCGATGAAGCACAGATTGTCTTCATTGATACGCCGGGGGTCCACAAACCCAAGAGCAAGTTGGGCGACTACATGGTCCAGTCGGCCATGTCGGCACTAAATGAAGTCGATGCCGTGTTGTTCATGGTCAACGCCGCTGAAAAGCGCGGGGCCGGCGATAACTTTATCATCGACCGCTTGAAGGGCATCAAGGCGCCGGTCTACCTGTTGATCAACAAGATCGACCAGGTCAAGCCCGACGACCTCTTGCCCGTGATGGAGCAGTACCAAACGGCCTTGCCGTGGAAAGCCGTCTACCCGATTTCTGCGCTCGAAGGGAACAATGTCGATGAGCTGTTGACGGGGTTGGTTGACGAGATGCCGCATGGGCCGCAGTACTATCCCGAAGACCAGGTCACCGATCACCCTGAACGCTTCGTGGTCAGTGAATTGATCCGCGAAAAGATCTTCATGTTGACGCGCGAAGAGGTGCCGCATTCTGTGGCCGTAGAAATCGAAAGCATGAAGCAAAAGAACGAAGACCACGTCCACATCGAGGCCACCATTATCGTGGAACGGCCGACGCAAAAGGGTATCATGATCGGCAAGGGCGGTAGCATGCTCAAGAAGATTGGGACCCTGGCACGCCAAGATATTGAACACCTGCTCGGCAGTAAGGTCTATCTGCAGCTGTGGGTCAAGGTGCAACCGAACTGGCGCGACAAGGCCAGCCTATTGAAGTCCTACGGTTACCGCAAGGACGATTTATAAAAAATGAAAGTGGGGGATGAGTCGTGGCACGAAACGTAACGGATTTTCACGGCATCCTCCTTTTTCGGCGGGATTACGCAGAACGCGATTTTCTGATCAAGTTTTTGACCGCTGAGTTTGGCAAGAAAATGTTTCTGGTCCGCGGCGCCAAGAAAAAGGGCTTCAAGATGGTGGCGGACATCTTACCGTTCACAGTCGGCAGTTACGTCGGTGATATTGCTGACGACGGTTTGTCGTACATCCGCACGGCCAGGGAGACCAGTCAGTTTCAAAGCATCAGTGAAGACATCTTCAAGAACGCCTACGCGACCTACATCATGAGTCTAGTCGACCAAGCCTTTCCGGATAGTCAGCCGTTGCCCGAATGGTATCACCGCGTCAAGCGCGCATTGACGCTGATCGACGAGGGCGTCAACGCGGCCATCGTGACCAACATCATGGAGATCCAGCTGATGCCGGCCTTTGGGGTCGCGCCACAGCTGCAGGGCTGTGCCATTTGTGGGCGCACCGACTTGCCCTTTGACTACTCGGAAAGCTACGGGGGCTTGTTGTGTCAGCAGCACTGGCAAATGGACCCGCGGCGCTTACACCTGGCGCAACGCACGATCTACTACCTGCGCCAGTTCTCGGTGTTAGATCTCGACCCCCTGCATTCGATCAACGTCAAGCCTCAAACGGAGCACGCCTTGCGTCAGCTGATGGATGAAATCTACGATAGCCAAATCGGGGTCCACCCCAAGGCCAAGCGCTTCTTGGACCAGATGCAGTCCTGGTCGGCTCGGATGACGATGCCGCCGGGGGATGGCACGACGGATAAATGAAATTTTAAAATAGTCAGGATGATGTTTAATACGTTGTCCTGGCTATTTTTCTGATGAACACACGAAAGTAAAGTTTTTGAAAGCATTGCGTACAGTTATTGTAAATCCCCTTGTAACATTAAAATAGTTTTGTTAGGTTGAAGTCACTTAATATTTGGGGGAGGACCTGTAAAATGTCAGGCTTAGATTTTTCGGGTATCATGGGCAAGGCACAACGGTCGTTAACGGTTAAACAACCAGGATGCCTGGTAACAGTTGCTGCGCCAACGGGAAGTGGTAAGACATATGGCGTTATCCGATATGTGAGCAAGAGAATTGTGGGAACAACCGATATGCGATTTTTCTTCGTGACGGTCAACAAGGCTAATTTAAAGATTGATAAGTTTTATCAAAAGCTTGAGGAAGAATATATTGAGAAAAACGGGCCGTTTAGTTCAGAGGATGAGAAAAAATGGTATTTACACCGACAAGTGGCTATTCTGTATCCTTTAGAAGAGACAGTTGAGCGTTTGATAGAGGTGCCGATGCCAGTTGAAGTGCCGACACAGGAGGCTCAAGAAGTTGTGGAACAACTGAAGGTTTATTACGGTCGCTACCACAGCCAACCTAAAAAACAGTCGGTAGCTGGTCGCAATGACTTTCAAAATCTTAAAAATGCTTATCAGGATACTAAGAATCTTCTGTTAAAGGCCCTTGCCAAAGAGTTGCAGTTAGATTTTCCTTTGACCCAAAGAGAGAAAAGAGAAATTGTAGCATACGTCAATGAAGATGAGACATCGTTAGCACATTATTTGAATCAGTACTTTCCAGAGATTAATTTGGCGCAACGTCGACTAGTTCTTTTATCTTGGGCAAAATTTATTCGCACCTATCTTGACTTTTACAATAATAAGTCAATTGAGATTAGCAGTCCGGAATGCTTGGGACAAGCAATTGTGATTTTGGATGAAATTGATGATATGAAAAAACAATATTTGGATAAGATCATTGATGACGCCATAAAAGTCCCTATTGATTTTTTATCTTTCTTCAGAGAAATCAAGACGGGGCTGAATAACTTACAGAAAAATCGGCCAGAAGATGTCATGAGGCTGATGCGTCAAAATCAAAAATTTGCGAAACTGAAAAATAGCGCTAATCGATTAGCCAAAAAATATAAGTTGACGGAGGACTATAAAACAGTTGGAGAGAAAACCACGACTAACTTTATTTTTAATTTGGCCGGGATGACGTTGACTAGTAGTCGTCCTTGGTGGAGCCACCAAGATGACTTAGAAAAGCGCGTTGTTTTATCACATCAAAAGGCACCAACAGATTTGAAATTCTATCAGATGATTCAAACAGTTAGTCAGTTTTTCAATCATTTTGTACACCAATCAGTTGAATGGGCAATGACTTATCAGCAGCAAGTTAACAAAAATCGTTCTAAAAATGCTGACCAACTGAGCCTTGAAGATGCGCTCTCAACAATTTGTGATTGTTTATGGCTATCTCAGGGAGCTAAGCAACTAGTCATCGATTTATATCAGCGGTTGAACTTAGGGTATTCTAAAAAAGTGCAGCCAATTAGCATCAAGCGGTCTAGTGAATCAGGCTATTATCTTCAGCGCCAGGGATTACAGCTGATTTCTTTAGCGGATAGTGATGCACATTTGAATCGAACAAAGATTAGTGCGGCATTCGTTCAGGAAACACCAGAAAAGTTTCTGATTCGTTTAGCGCGACGCGGCATTGTCTTGGGGATGTCCGCAACTGTTGACGTGCCAACGGTTATTAGTAACTTTGATTTTCGATTCATTCGCGAACAACTTGGTGATCATCTAATAGATGGATTAGCAAACTTGCCGACTGAAAGTCAAAAACAGTTTGATGTTAGTCAGCGTTGCCGGGAGCGTGGCGTTAAGATTAACGTGATTGAAGTATCGAAAAATAAAGTTTCCTCAGAAAATGGATACATGCTGAGCTTAATCCATAAATATAGACCTGACTTTAATCCTGATGAACAGCAGATACCAGTTATGCAGAAACTAGAAGAATTAGTTGAGAAAAAAATGTCTTTAGTTTCTTCGTATTCTCAACAAGATAAATCTAAGAGTGTTGACTATATTCAAAAGCGCTATTTTGATTTATTCGAAAGTATTATTTATTTTCTAGTAACACCAGAAATGACCAGTTTTTTGGGGCTACAAAGTATTTTACCTAAGGCAAAGCAAGAAATTGATGAAATTGATATGTCACAAACTTTCATTGATCAGGTATTTCACTTACTGTCTCAATTGTTCTGTACTGCGGAGAAGCATTTACCGCAGTTGAAAATGATTGCGAAGAAATTATCAAGTGAACACCTTTCTATTAAAGAACAAATTCGAGAAGCCTTGGAGTTACCTGAAAAATCGCAAACACGCGTCTATCTATTAAGTGCGTATGCCACGTTAGGAGTGGGTCAAAATTTACAGCATGACATCGGGCAATTGGAGGCAAGTCGTGTGGTTGATATCGCACCATCTGATGCAGATCCTAACGATTCGCGAAGAAAAAAAGTAGATATCGCTGGTATTTACTTGGGGCGAATTACCCATGTATTGACGCAAATTCCAGATTTAGCGACTGATGATAATAAAAAAGTGTGGATTCGAGCCTATTATGAGATGCTTAGTCTGGCGGATAGTGGTGAGATAAGTTTGATGGAAATTAAAAAACATATGATTAATAAGAGCTTAGGGAGACCAAATAAGCAGTTTAGTCAGACAAGTAGTTACACGGGAGCGTGTACGCGATCTATTTTACAAGCGCTGGGTCGATTGGATAGATCGTTTAATAAGATGCCTCAGATAACAGTTATTTTAGGAGATCGTATTCGCGATGTCTTTGATCCGGTTCGAATGAAAGATTATCAACTGGGACCGTTAGCGCAAGCAATTATGGTCAATCAGAAAGACGCCGAAGATGAGCAATCAGTGATGGAAAATGTTCGGTTGGAACGTTGGTGTAATCGTACTCTGGAAACACAGCAGTGTGTTGCGTCGATGCTCGGTCACTTGCAAGATGATGCTCGAATAGCAGACCACTTTCGCCAGTATCGGAGGACACTACTCGAAATGCCAACGCCAACGTTAGAACAGTATCGTGTCCATGAATTAGATCCCGAGTTTGCTTATTTAGCTTGTCGAGAAAGTGCTTATCATATTCATCGATTAGGTGAAACGTTTGAATTTGGTATCGAAAAACAAGGGAATGAAGAAATTTCAGCATTGTCTTCTGGCTTGCTAACGATTCTCAAGTATCCAGGTATGCGTGATTATTTTATGGCAAATGGTTGGGCAATTGCATGGGTGAATCATGGTTTCATGATGAATCCGGTACAGTTTGATAGTTACAAAGGTATTTTGGGTGAAGTGGCAGGCCGATTTATTGTTGAACGGCGCTGGCACGTAAACTTACAACCATTGTCCGAAGAAAACAATGAGCTTTTCGATTACCAGACCTCTGGGCAGATCTATATTGATTTTAAGAACTGGCGGCAACCACATGATCAAAATGTTCAGGCGGCGAGAAATCACGTTCAAGGAAAACTGGATAAGGTAAGGAGTCCTCAGCCATTAAAGAAGAGACGGGTGTTGGTTATTAATTTGATTAGACCTGCAATGAGACAAGACTTGGCTGTGCGAATGACTGAAGATGGCCGGATCATGGAGATTCCCCAGTTAATTGATCAAGACGGAAGCTTTGCTTTGACAGCAGAACAAGAAAGAATGGTAGGTGTGTTTTTAAATGGCAGATGAACCGTTATTAGTATACACGAATGTCTTGGATTACGAGTTTGATCCAGTTAAGTTTGACCACCGTTTCCGATTAGTATTGGCAGAGACTCAAAAGCCAGAAGAATTGCCGGCATGGTTTGCGGCATGCCCTGTCCTTGCGATTCACAAATTACATCGGACGCATGATGATCAATCAGGTAAATTGACTGGTCCTTACCGCTATTTAGTGTTATTGGACCAACTAGATGGACGGGTGCCAAATAATCAGTTTATTCAGTCAAAAACACTGACTTTTAAGCAAGCCCGTAGTCAGAAAATAGACACGGACACGATTGTTATGTTGATGCTCAAAGCTAAAAAGCAATCTGTGCTGGATTCTCAGTATATTTTGCGAAATCCTGATGCAACAGATAAATTGTTTTTGGTTCATTCAAAATCAAAATCAAGCTATTCTTTAGCTGTAATGGAGATACAATTAAAGAACCATGTGTTGCAGCTGATAACGCGAACATTTAAGAGGTCTCAAAAAAGCTATGGCTATGTAGAAAGGGAAGGATGTCTAAAGTGGTGTGGGCATTCTCAACGTGAAGATAAAGTTTGGACACAAGATCATTTGAATGGTGAAAAAAATGTCATTGACTTTTTCTCGTTAGAAACCCAGAACGACTTTGAGTGGACTAGACTGGGTATCCTGTTAGGTTTGTTGACCGCTCTACAAGGTGAAATGGTATGTTTTCGTCGGCAACCACGACTACATGTGAGTGAGGTAACAAACTACTTGACTAAACGTAAGGTTACTGCACTTAAACAAGTATTGAAGCAGGCTGGCTCACAGACAATTTGTCTAGTTGTTAAGAATCGACAGCCCCACCTCCAGGCTTTAGCGGAGTATTTGCTAATGCGAATGAGTAAAAGCGTTTTGCTAAGGCGAGCCGGTGTGGTGACTAAAATGAGTGAAGCGGCGATGCCCGGACTTAATATTCAGCTAGTTATGAATCGCCAGGATTCGAGCTATCAAGTAAGTTGTGCCAATCGAGTTATTCAGCATTTAACTTTTGAAAATTTTGGGAGCTTTGATATAAATACCAAGCAATACCAATGGCAACTAACCACTGATGACGATATCATGAATGATAGTCGATTCTTAATGACGCTATCGCAACTATTAACTAAGAGAGATATTATTCAAGGACGACTTCAGTTATCACCGTCGGAACTGTCCGCCGTAGCGATGAGATTTAGCTACTATTTATTTGAAAAGAGGAATAGGAAGTCTGAACCACTCTGTGTACATGTCACTAGACTGACGATTGCAGCCACAGGCCAGTTGGATTTTGAAGAGGCTGATTTTGGTGAAGTTATTGCGCCAAATGAATCAAATGAGTTGTTACAAGTGGCGTACCAAGTATGGAACGCTGATAATGAGAAGAATGCCTGGTTGCTAGGAGCCATTCAAAATAGTCAAGGTGTCTTTGCTATTTATCAGTCTGATCTTTTGACGATTCCCAAAGTGGAAGAAATTTCTCGGAATTTGGAATTAGCTAATCCTAGTCATACTGTTTGCCGGGAGGACTTAGTTGATGTGGTCCAAAAGTTGCACTATCAAGAGCCAAAATATATCCAGCAACGAAAGAAAGTATTGGCAGAGTTAAAGAGTCTTAATGAGGCTGAGTTGGCTATCAGTCAGGTTGGAAGTGCCTTGGAATTGAGCTGGCGTAATCGGGTAATGCAAGACTTTAATAAGCAGTTTCATAAAGAGCACGGATTTTGGCTAAATCTACCAATTCGACAAACGACTTATGATAACTACTGGGGTGGGACATATGGCATGGGGTTAGTGGAATTCCTAGGTGAATTTTATTATTTTGTCGGCCACAGTACGCTGATTCAAAAACGTCAGAAGAGGGCTGTCCCTTTGAAAAAGATTGTGGCGATGGATAGCGAGCGTCCACGAGCAGATATTGTTAAAATATTTGGTGACCTAGAGTCGTTGATGCAGGTAGGATTTGTACGGTTGAACCAATATACTGTTTTGCCATTTCCGTTTAAATATGTACATGAATATCAGGAGTTAGTGGCACATCACTATCATCCAAATGAAAATAATTAAAATGGCTAGAAGTGCGAAACTAGCGAGCACTATTCTTTTTGGCAAGTCCTCAGGTTGGGCCTTATCGCTAGACGAGGGTTGATTCGGTCAACGGGTTCGGCGTCTCGATTAGTCAGTTCGCCGATTTGCTTGGAAATTTTGTTCTGGTTTGTGAGCAGCCAGTTGACAACCCCGCTCCAGACAGCTATCATAAAACACAGTTAAATAAGTCGATTATGATGAATGAGAGTCACGGCGTCATTGGTTAAGCGAATTCGGGAGAGTGCAAGCCGAATCCAAGCCGCCGTGAGTTGGCACATTCGGAGTCGTTTCCAAGTAAGCTGCTAGTCATTGACTAGAAGTAGGGTGGAACCGCGAAAATAAAACTTCGTCCCTACGTGAATTTGCCTCGGTGAATTCTCGTAGGGCTTTTTTGCGCGCTTATTTGTTTAATCGGTCGATCAGTTCGTCTCTTGACCACTGGCAACCATACAAGGAGGAAACAGCACCCATGACAGAAAAACTGTCCATGCAAGCAATCATTTTGAAGTTACAACAGTACTGGTCCGCACAGGGCTGCATGCTGATGCAAGCTTACGATACGGAAAAAGGGGCCGGGACCATGAGTCCTTACACCTTCTTACGGGCGATCGGGCCAGAACCTTGGAACGCCGCTTACGTTGAACCTTCCCGCCGACCAGCCGATGGTCGTTACGGGGAAAACCCGAACCGGTTGTACCAACACCACCAGTTCCAAGTGATTATGAAGCCGTCTCCCGATAACATTCAGGAACTTTACCTGAACAGTTTGAAGGAACTGGGCATCAACCCCTTAGAACATGATATTCGGTTCGTGGAAGACAACTGGGAAAACCCATCCATGGGTTGTGCCGGTGTTGGTTGGGAAGTTTGGTTGGACGGGATGGAAATCACCCAGTTCACGTACTTCCAAGTCGTGGGGGGGATGGAAGTTGATCCCGTCACCTCTGAAGTGACCTATGGGTTGGAACGGTTGGCCTCTTACGTGCAAGACGTCAACTCCGTCTTTGATTTGGAATGGGCCGATGGCGTCAAGTACGGCGACATTTTCAAGGAACCCGAATATGAACATTCCAAGTACAGCTTTGAAGAAAGCGACCAGGACATGTTACTGCGGCACTTTGACGAATACGAAGCCGAAGCCAAGAAGCAAATCGCTAACGGGCTGGTCCACCCGGCTTACGATTACATCTTGAAGTGCAGCCACACCTTTAACCTGTTGGATGCACGCGGGGCTGTGTCCGTTACGGAACGGGCCGGTTACCTGTCACGAATCCGGAACATGGCACGCGCCGTGGCTCGGGCATTCGTTGCTGAACGGAAGAAGCGTGGATTCCCGTTGGTTAAAGACGAAGCCTTACGGGCAAAATTATTAGCAGACGACGAGGAGGCCAACAACTAATGGCACACACATTTTTACTGGAAATTGGACTAGAAGAAATGCCAGCCCACGTGGTAACGCCAGCCATCAAACAACTGGTCAAGCGGACGGCTGACTATTTGAAGGAACAACGCATCGCTTACGACGACATCAAGCCGTTTTCGACGCCGCGGCGGTTGGCCATCCAAATCGATGGGTTAGCCGACAAGCAAGAAGACATCAGCGAATCCGTCAAGGGTCCCGCCAAAAAGATCGCGCAAGACGCCGATGGTAACTGGACCAAGGCCGCAATCGGGTTTACCCGCGGTCAAGGCCTGACGCCAGATGACATTACCTTTAAGGAAATCAAGGGTACGGAATACGTCTACGTCGACAAGTTTATTGCCGGCGAACCCGTGGCCGAAGTCCTGGCTGGCTTGAAGGATATCATCACCGCCATGACTTTCCCAACCATGATGAAGTGGAGCACCCATCATTTCGAATACATCCGGCCCATCCGTTGGTTAGTGGCCCTGTTGGATGCCGACGTGATTCCCTTTAGCATCTTGGACGTCACGACCGGTCGCAACACGCGCGGTCACCGGTTCTTAGGCACGGACATCGACATTGCGACGGCCGCCGACTACGAAGCCGACCTGACCACCCAATTTGTCATCGCCGACGCCGACAAGCGCAAGGCTTTGATCAAGAAGCAAATCGAAAAGATCGCTAGCGACCATGACTGGACGGTCACCGTCGATGCCGGCTTGTTGGAAGAGGTCAACAACTTGGTTGAATGGCCAACCGCCTTTGAGGGGAGCTTTGACAAGAAGTACCTGACCATCCCCGAAGAAGTTCTGATCACCTCGATGCGTGACCACCAACGCTTCTTCTACGCCCGTGATGCAAAAGGCAAGCTGTTGCCTAACTTCATCTCCGTGCGTAACGGGACCGACCACGACTTACAAAACGTGGTTGCCGGTAACGAGAAGGTCTTGACGGCGCGGCTAGAAGACGCCATGTTCTTCTACACGGAAGATCAAAAGAAGACCATTGCCGATTACGTCGACCGGCTCAAGTCCGTTAGCTTCCACGACAAAATCAGTACCATGGCCGAAAAGATGGCCCGGGTCACGGCTATTGTCGGTGTCTTGGCTAAGCACTTCAATTTAAACGATGCGCAAACCAAGGCGGCCGTTCGTGCCAGTGAGATCTACAAGTTTGACCTGGTCACCGGCATGGTCGGCGAATTCGCTGAATTACAAGGGGTCATGGGTGAGAAATACGCCTTACTGCAAGGCGAAGATCCAGCCGTTGCCCAAGCCATTCGCGAACACTACGAACCGATCTCGGCCGATGGCGCGCTGCCAACGTCCGTGCCCGGTGCCGTCTTGGCTCTGGCCGATAAGTTTGACAGCATCATGACCTTCTTTGCTGCGGGGATGATCCCTAGCGGTTCCAACGACCCTTACGCTTTGCGGCGTCAGGCCACTGGGATCGTGCGTATCGCCCAAGACCAACAGTGGTCCTTACCGGTCGCTGAACTGGCTAGTGATTTCATCACGGCTGAAGACACGGCGCACGTGGCCCCACAACTGGACCAAGCTAGCCAAATCGACGCCATGGTGTCCTTCATCAAGGATCGGATTCGCAAGATCTTGCGTTCAGCCAAGCAACGCCATGACATCATCGATGCCGTGACGGCTGGCTCCAGCAGCGACGTCTTGCAGATCTTCACGGCCGCTCAGCTCTTGGCTGACCACGCCGATGACGCCAACTTCAAAGATGTGATCGAATCCTTGACGCGGGTGATTCGCTTAGCCCAAAAGGCACCGGCCGAATTAGCCACCGCCACGGTCAACCCTGATCTGTTTGAAAATGACAGTGAAGGTGCCTTGCACCAAGGCGTTGCCGAAGTGGCAGCGGCCGCTGAGAAGGGCTTGGCTGACCTGTACGCCAGCCTGGTAGCCATCCAACCTACGATTGCGGCTTACTTTGAAGCCACGATGGTCATGGCCAAGGATGATGCCATCCGCAACAACCGCTTGACGGAACTCAGTCATTTGGCCACCTTAGCGTTGACCTTAGGCGACTTGGATCAATTGATCGTGAAATAGAGAGCTGAACCGGCTGCCTTTGGGCACACGTTTCAGCTAGGTAAAGGTGAAAGAAACGCGCCTGAAAGGTTTTGCCTCAGGCACGATTAGATTAGAAGGGTCCCGTGGTTTTGGCCGCGGGGCCCTTCATACATATGTGTATTTAGCCGCCTACCATTCGCCGAATAGGGGTTGGCCCACCGGGACGGACGGGTCGCCAAAGGGCGGTCTCGACACCTTGCTTTGAGCCGCAACCCACGTCTCAAAGTGGCCTCATGGCCGAAACGTGCGCCAACAGGCAACTGGTTCCGCTTAACAGGGCTAGGCAAATAATCCAAGACCGGGATTAACTGCCTAGCCCTGTTATTGCTCGCCAGTTAACCGCCTGTGGTCACACTCTTTTTCAGCGAGCCGAAAAGATTGACAAAAATTGCCCTTATGCTATCATATAACTTGTAGTTTTACGCGCGAATTCCAATTAAAGAGTCGCACTTTTCGGGTTTCCGGGGTGCGACTTTTCAAGGCTATGGCGCATGGATCCACGGTAAGGGAGTGATGGTGTGGCAAAGATACCCGAGGACGTGATTGAAACCGTTCGGACGGCAACGAACATCGCCGACGTGGTTGGGCAGTACGTCCAACTTAAGAAGTCCGGTAAGAATTTGTTTGGTCTATGCCCCTTTCATGAGGAACGGACACCGTCATTTTCGGTTTCAGAAGATAAGCAGATTTTTCATTGCTTCAGCTGCGGTCGCGGGGGCAACGTCTTCAAGTTCTTGATGGAACTGGAACACGTCAGTTTCCCAGAGGCAGTGGTCAAGGTCGCGGACTTTAGTCACGTGGACCTTGACAGCGAGTACCGGCAAGATGCCAGCGGGCCCAAGATGGACTCGAAGACCAGTCAGCTCATTGATCTGCAGGAACAGGCGGCCAAACTTTACCACCACGTGTTAGTCAACACGCAGGTCGGTCAACCAGCGCTGGATTACCTGCACGATCGGGGGCTCACGGACGAGACCATCGAGACGTACCAGCTGGGATTTGCGCCCGGCCAGCGGCTCTTAAAGCCGTTCTTTGAACAACGCAACAGCGACTACCAGCTCTTACGGCAGTCAGGATTGTTCATTGAAAATGCGCAAGGGGAGTTACGGGATCGGTTCACCGAACGGGTCATGTTCCCCCTGCGCAATGCCAGCGGTCACGTCGCGGCGTTTTCCGGGCGGCTGATCAAGAAGGCCGACGACCAACCCAAGTATTTAAACAGTCCAGAAACGGCCTTGTTCAACAAGAGCCGCCTGCTGTTTAACTTTGATCTGGCCCGACCGGCGATTCGCCAGGCTGGGGAAGTCACCTTGTTTGAAGGATACATGGATGTCATCTCGGCGACCCAAGCGGGTGTGCACAACGGGATCGCGTCCATGGGGACCAGCCTGACCACGGAACAGATCTACGCCATCGAACGGACGACAGATAAGCTCAATGTCTGTTATGATGGAGATGAACCTGGGCAACGGGCCATTTCGCGAGCGTTGACGTTATTGGGGCAGCACAGCCACCTGACGCTTAGTGTGATTCAGTTGCCGGAGGGCCAAGACCCCGATGAATATCGGCGCGCCCACGGTGACGAAGCCTTTCGCCAAATGTTAACCACCGCCAAGGAGCCGCCGTTACAGTTCAATCTGCGGTTCTTGCGGCGCAACAAGGCGTTGGACACCGACAGTGAACAACTGGCGTACGTCAATCAGGTCATGCCACTGCTGGCCCAGGTGCAAGAGCCCGTGGAACTGGACATGTATTTGAACCAGTTGGCTAACGAGTTTCACATCGACAAGGCGGCCTTGCAGGCACAGTTGAAACAAACGCAACGCGATACCGCCGCGCAGCAGGAACGCGCTCGGCCCCGGCAGGCAGTGAACCAAACGCCACCGCCGCCAGAAACGGCCGTCACGGTCCATCAACAAAAGCGGCCACTGACACGCTTAGAGCGGGCGGAACGCGGTTTGTTGATCCGTTTACTGCACGACCGCAACGTGTGGGCTAAAGTCACCAGTATTGAAGGGTTCAGCTTTGTCCACGACGATTATCAAGTGATCTATACCTTGGCCCAAGGTTATTTCCAAACGCATCAAACCTACCGTACTGCTCAGTTTACGGACTTCATTAAAGAAGACCGGCTGCAGCAGATCGTCATCGATTTAGAGACGGCAACTTACGCGGCGGTCACCCCGCGTGAGATCGATGACTATTTAGCAATCATTATGGACGAGGCGCCGATCGACGAACAACTTCGTCAGAAGAAAAATCAACTGGCGGAGGCGTCGCGCCTCGGTAATGCCGAGCAACAACGGCAATTAGTCATTGAGATTGTTCAGCTGGAGCAACAACGCCAGGCGAACAAGCAACTTTAGTCTAGGGGGTATTTTAATGGCAAAAAAGACCACGGATCAACCAATGTTTGACCAAAAGGCATACAACAAGACGGTGCGGGCTTTGATCAAGAACACCAAGAAGGCCGGTCACATCACGTACGATGAACTGACTGATAAGGTGGCCACGCCTTACACGCTGGATGCTAAGCAAATGGATAAGTTACTTGAAACGATTTCCGATGCCGGAATCAGCGTGGTTGATGCTAAGGGTGAGCCAGATGCACGGGCCGTTAAAGCACAAAAGGCCGTTTCCAAGAAGGAATTGAAGGAAGCCTCCACGACCACTGGGGTCAAGATCAACGACCCCGTACGGATGTATTTGAAAGAAATTGGCCGGGTCAACCTGTTAACGGCGGACGAAGAAGTCGCCTTAGCCTTGCGGATTGAAAACGGCGAAGAAGAAGCCAAGCAGGAATTGGCCGAAGCCAACTTGCGGTTGGTGGTATCCATCGCCAAGCGTTACGTGGGCCGGGGCATGCAGTTCTTGGATCTGATCCAAGAAGGGAACATGGGCTTGATGAAGGCCGTCGAAAAGTTCGACTACCGTAAAGGGTTCAAGTTCTCCACGTACGCCACTTGGTGGATTCGTCAGGCCATTACGCGGGCCATCGCCGACCAAGCACGGACGATTCGGATTCCTGTCCACATGGTCGAAACCATCAACAAGTTGATTCGAATTCAACGGCAATTACTCCAAGACTTAGGGCGGGAACCAACGCCTGAAGAAATTGGGGCCGAAATGGACATGCCAACGGAAAAGGTACGCGAGATCTTAAAGATCGCTCAAGAACCAGTTTCTTTGGAAACGCCTATCGGTGAAGAGGACGATTCGCACTTGGGTGACTTCATTGAAGACCAAGATGCCACGAGTCCTGCCGACCACGCCGCTTACGAACTCTTAAAGGAACAGTTGGAAAGTGTCTTGGACACGCTGACTGACCGGGAAGAAAACGTGTTGCGGTTACGGTTCGGGTTGGACGACGGCCGGACGCGGACTTTGGAAGAAGTCGGCAAGGTCTTCGGGGTTACCCGGGAACGGATTCGGCAAATCGAAGCCAAGGCGCTGCGGAAGTTACGCCACCCATCACGGAGCAAGCAACTGAAAGACTTTTTAGAATAATCCTGAATTAGGGATCCCCGCCATGACTGGCAGTTGTCAGTCGTGGCGGGGATTTTTTTGTGTCAGGCCAAAATCTTCATTTTTAAGGCTCTTTGTCAACCGGTGTTGATGGGGAGAATTTGAGAGGTTCAATTCACTTACGAATTGGGCCTCTTTTTTGGACCCGAATATTGAATTCAATCTGTATTCTGTAGTGGAAGTTAG